>CBDIPU010000029.1:0-29971 GCA_965283765.1 Caulobacteraceae bacterium | reverse complement strand
AGACCGGGCTGCTGTTGTTCTTCTCGATGGCCTATGGCGCGGTGCTGGATATCGGCGTTGCCTTCCTGTTGCGACGGGCCGAGGGCAGCCGCCGGCGGATCCTGCTGATCCAGTTCGCCGCCGGCCTGGCGACGGCGACGACGCTGATGATCGTCTTCAGCCCGGTTCACGGCGCCTTGCCGCCGTTCGCCTATCTCATCGTCGCGCTAGGCCTGCTGCGCACGGCCTACGCGGTCTACGATGTCGCCCAGAACGCGCTGGTGTCGCTGCTGCCCAGCGACGGGGCCGACGCGGAGCGGTACGTGGTCTTGCGCCAGGCGCTGAGCGCCCTGGCCCGGCTCTGCGTGGCGGCGCTCTCCTTCCTGGTCGTCGGGCAGGGCGTGCGCGAAGGGCGCGAGATCGTCGTGGTCGGGGCGATCGCGATCCTGATCGCGCTGACGGCCGGATGGATCGTGCGCTGGGCCGGGCCCGCGCCGGTCGTCGCGACGCCGCCGCGCCTCAAGGGCCTGACCACGCCGCGGGGCATAGGCCGGCTGCTGCTGGCCGCGGCAGCCCAGGCGGGACCGCTGAGCATGACCGCGCGCATGGTCACCTTCGTCGAGCGCGACGGGCCCCACGACCACACCGGCGCGGCCCTGCTGTTCGCCCTGGTGCTCGGAAACCTGATCGGCCCGATCGCCGTGGCGCGCTGGCCGTCCCGCGGCGATGTCGGCCCCCAGGCGCTCGGCTTCACCACCCTGGCCCTGATCGCCGGCGCGGTCTTTCTGGCCGATCCCTGGTCGGGGCCGGTCGCCCTGGTCGCCTGCTGCGCGCATGGCGTCGGCCTGGGCGGGGTGATGACACTGTTCTGGCGCGGCATGAGCGCGGCGATCCGCGACCATGCCGAGCAGACTGGCGTGCGCACCGACATGGCCGCCTTCGCCCTGCTGACCGCCACGCTGAAACTGTCCAGCGCCATCTTCGGCGCCAGCCTTGGCCTGCTGCTCGACGGGTTCAAGGCCGCTAACCCGATGTGCCTGTTGGCGCTGGCGGTGATGACCGCCGCGGGCGGCGTCGGTTTCGTGCTGGCGATCGCGCCGGTCCGGTCCTTCGGCGCGCGCGTCTGACGGTTCAGTATTTCGACATCAGGGACCCGATCGATCGTGAGCTGATCGACGCATGAAAAAGGCGGGCCGCTGAGCGGCCCGCCGGTGTTTCAAGCCAACAGATCCGCCGCTTCTTACCCCACGTCCTCGGTCGTCGACTCCGCGGGCTGGCTGCCGCCGTAGGCTTCGCCCGAGCGTTCCCACCAGTAGGGCTGACGCGTGCGCTTGCCCGTGCCGACCTCGTTCAAGGTCGTCGGGTCGTAGAGCCGGCCGCCCAGCATCACGCGGTTGATCTTGTCGCTGTTGCGGATGTCGACCGTGGGGTCGGCGTCCAGGACCAGGAGGTCGGCCAGCTTGCCGGGCTCCAGCGAGCCGACGTCCTTGTCGTAGCCCAGGCTGCGGGCCGAGCTGATGGTGCCGGCCGCCAGGGCCTCCACCGGGGTCCAGCCGCCGCGCACGAACGACCACAGCTCCCAGTGAGGGCCCAGGCCCGCCTGCTGGCCGTGGGCGCCGATGGCCACCTGCACGCCGCGATCGGCCAGCTTCTTGGCCTCGCGGGCCGTCGCGCCGTCGACATAGTCCTCCTCCGGCGCGGACGCGCGGCGGACGTTGCGGGCGGCCAGCAGGGCCGGCGGGGCGTGCCTGGACAGCAGCGGGTGCTTCCAGACGTCCATGTGCTGGCGCCAGTAGGGATCGCCGGCCAGGCCGCCATAGGCCACCACCAGGGTCGGGGTGTAGTTGGTCTTGGTCTGCGACCACAGGCTGACGATGTCGTCGTAGAAGTGCTCGACCGGCAGGTTGTGCTCCAGCGTCGAATTGCCGTCCTGCACCAGGCTGACGTCCATGCTGTAGAGCGAGCCGCCCTCCGGCACGACCTCCATCCCCTCCTTCTGGGCGGCGATCACCACCATCTGGCGCTGTTCGCGACGGGGCTGGTTGTAGTTCTTGACGCTGTGGGCGCCCTGCGACTTCAGCCGGCGGACGTGGGCCAGGGCGTCGTCCAGCGTGTTGATCTCGGCGTATACCTCCGGCGCCTTGGCCCCGTAGATGATCTCGCCGGTCGAGAAGGTGCGCGGGGCCAGGATCTTGCCGGCCCGCTGCATCTCGCCCGCGACGAAGATCTCGGCGGCGCGGGCCGACGGATCGTGGATCGTGGTCGAGCCCATGGCCAGGTTGACCATCGACGACCAGTTCTGTTGCGGCACCAGGTCGTCCTCGCCCTGCGGCCCGTGGGCGTGGGCGTCGACCAGGCCCGGGATGATGGTCTTGCCGGCCACGTCGATGACCTTGGCGCCGGCGGGGATCGACGCGCTGGCCTTGGGGCCGACCGAGACGATGCGGTCGCCGTTGATGACGATGACGCCGTCGTCGATGATCCCGCCGTCCTTGCTGGCCATGGTGACGATCCGCGCGCCGGTCAGGGCCACCACGCCCGTCGGCTTGTCGGCGGCGATCTCCATCGACAGGGAGAGGCCCGTGGCGACCGGCTTGAACTTGCCGAACTCCTTGGCGCTGTCCTGGGGGGCGTCCTTCGGCGCTTCAGCGGGCGGCGCGTTGGCGTAGACCGCCTCGGTGTTGGCCGTGAACAGGGTCGGGCCCATGCTCCAGTGGATCTGGGCGCCGCCGTTCGACCAGTTGATGAAGTCCGCGCCCTCGGCGCTGACCCGGGTGACGGGCAGGGGGCCGCCCTTCTGGTCGACCGAGACGTCCTGCGTTCCCGGCAGCAGCGGCATGACGAAGGCTTCGTAGTTCTGGCGGAAGGCCACGTTCTGGCCGTCGGGCGCGACCTGGTAGTCGTTGACCAGCTCGCCGCTGGCGTGGACGTGCTTGGCCTCGCCGTCGAGGTTGGTGCTGACCAGCTGGCGCTTGCCCTTCTCGGACATCAGCATGAAGACGCGGTCGTTGCTGGCCCCGAACTGCGGCTCGGATCCTTCACGGGAGATGCGCACCGGGGTCCCGCCGGTCGCGGCCACGCGATAGACGCCTGGGTTCTGCGACCAGCGCGACGAGGTCAGCCCACCGCTGCGCCGCTGCTCGAACACGATCGTCTTGCCGTCCGGCGAGAACCGCGGGACGCCGAAGTGGCCCGGCTGGCTCATGACGTCCTTGGCCGCGCCGCCGGCCGCCGAGACGGTGCGGATGTGGCCTAGCCCAGCGTCGGTCCAGCCGACGAAGACGATGGTCTTGCCGTCGCGCGACCACGACGGGAACAGCTCGAACTCGGCCTCGTCGCTGGTCACCAGGCGGCGTGGAGCGCCACCCGATGTCGGCTTGATCCACAGCTTGCCGAGGGTCTCGAACACCACCGACTTGCCGTCCGGCGAGACGCTGGCCCAGCGCGGCATCTTGGTCTGGAAGCGGTCGGGGGCGATCTCGACCTTCGGGTGGATGGCGTCGATGACCACGCGGGTGTCGTCGACCTTGAACGGGATCACGCCATTGGTCCCGTCGGCCACCGCCACGCGGCGGATCTTGCCGCCGGCCCAGAACACCACGCTTGTACCGTCGGGCGTCCAGGCCATGTTCGGATAGACGCCGGTGACCGCCCAGGTTTCCTGCACGTCCTGGTCCAGGGCGTCATAGACCTTGCGCTCCTCGCCCGAGGTCAGGTCCTTCACATAGAGCTTGGACTTGGCGCGCTCGCGGCGGACGAAGGCGATCTTCTTGCCGTCCGGCGACGGGGTCGGGCGCACCGAGCCGCCCACGCCCGAGACGACGGTGGTCACCTCGCCGGTCTCCAGGTCGTAGCGCTCGATGTCGAACAGGTCGGTGTTGGAGTCCTGGGCGTATTCGAAGATCGGGCCCGAGGTGACGTTGCGGACGTAGAAGATGCTCTTGCCGTCGGCGGCGTAGATCGGCTCGCCCAGCTCCTTCTGCAACACCTCGCTGGCGCGCTTGACCAGCGGCACGCCGCCGCCGCCCGAGACGTGGTAGATCCACACCTCGCCGGTGCCCAGCGAGCGGCCGGTGGTGAAGTGCTTCTTGGCGACGATGAAGCGGCCGTCCGGGCTCCAGCTGGGCTGGTTCAGCAGGCGGAAGTCCTCCTTGGTCACCTGGCGCTTGTCGCTGCCGTCCAGGTTCATCACCCAGATGTTGTCGCCGCCGCCGCGGTCCGAGGTGAAGGCGATGCGCTTGCCGTCGGGCGAGAAGCGCGGCTGGTGGTCATAGGCCAGGCCCTCGGCGATCCGCTTCGGCGTCCCGCCGGCGATCGGCATCGTGTAGATGTCGCCCAGCAGGTCGAAGGCGATCAGCTTGCCGTCGCGCGAGACGTCGACATTCATCCAGGTGCCGTTGTCGACGGTGATGCGCACTTCGCGGGTGGCCACGCCGGGCGGGGCGTTGACGTTCCACTTCTCGGGCTTGTCCGGCTTTGCCGCATCGGCGGCGGGGGCAGGAGCGGGCGGCGCGGTCTGCGCCAGAGCCGAGCCCGACATCAACAACAAGGCGACCAGCGCCGTCAGCCGACGATCCATTCCCAATACCCCCTCAGACGCAATCCGTACGCGCGGAAGCGGAGCCTAGGGGGAAGGCGCGCGGAGTCACGGTGGAGGTTGTCGGGTTTTCGCGAACGGACCTGGATGCGGCGATGGCGCCGGAGATCACCGTAAGGCTGGCGAGGATCCGTGACCGAAGACGCTAGCCCCCATAGGCGTACTCGGCCTTGCCGTAGACCCCGATCAGGTCGACGGCGAACGTCGCGCCGTCGGCCAGGTCGTTCAGGAAAGCCTCGTTGGCCTTGGCGTACATCCCGACGTTCTCGGTGGCCGCCGCCGCCAGCAGGAAGCCGACCATCGCCGCCTTGGTCCCGATGCCCGTCGCGCCGTCGCCGCCGTAGAAGGCCAGATAGTCGACCCGCGTGTCGATCAGGGTGTGGACCTTGGCGTCGGTGGGCGTGGCGCCGAAGATGATCTTGTAGGCTTCCTTCGTGGCGTCGAAGAGTGACAGCGCGCCGTACTTGGCCAGGAACGAGTCCTTGGCCTCGCCGTTCTTGCCGAGGTTGACCGCGAAATTGATGTAGCGGTTCACGGTGTTGAACTGAGCGTAGTAGGCGCTGTTCAGGTTCGTCGAATTCGGCCCGGTCGGCGAGATCAGGAAGTCGATGCCCGCCAGGCTGGGGATCTTTCCGGTGAAAAACTCATAGGCCAGGGTCGCGACGGAGGTCGTCGCGCTGGCGGCCTTGACGATCTGGGCGGTCGCCTGGGCCAGGCTTTGTTGGCCGCTGCCGACGCCGACGAGCGCCTGGCTGCGCAGATCCAGGTGGACGGCGGTCGGCGTGGTTTCGCGCAGGATGTTGTTGAAGGCCGCCAAGACGGGCGCGGCCGAGGGCAGGTCGTTGGCGATCGTCTTGATCACCCCGTTTTCTTCGGCCGCAAAGGCGTAGACCTTGCCCGTGGCGTCGGTCAGGGCCGTGGCCAGGCTCGGCAACGCCGCCGAGAATCGCGTGAAATGTCCCGTGCCGTCGTTGAGGAAGATCACCGAGCCCGTGCCGTTGTCTCCGCTTGCCAGCAGATCCTTGAAGCCGTCGCCATTCACGTCGGTCGCCTGAAGGAATTTGTACCAGGTCAGCGGCAGGTTCGTTCCGGCCGGCGTCGCTGAACTCTGGGCGAGTCGCTGCTGGGTCTCGTCATGGAACTTGCCATTCCCGTCGTTCACCAACAGTTGGATGTAGGGCACGGTGTAGAAGTCGTTGGAGCCGCTGGCGCCGCCATTGGTCACCGACAGGGCCAGGTCGATCAGGCCGTCGCCGTTCAGGTCGATCGGCGTGACCTGCATGATCGACTCGTTGCTGACGCCCGAGGCCGGCAGAGCGATGGCCGTGCTGGCGCCGAACCCCTTGCCGTCGTTCAGATAGACCTCGCTGGGACGCGAGGCCGCGTTCCAGGTGCCCGCGATCAGGTCGACCCGGCCGTCATTGTTGACGTCGATCAGCGCGCCCCAGGTGTTGCCGGCGTTATAGTTCGTGCCCTGGTATGGCTTGGGCAGGCTGGCGGTGTCCAAGGTAAAGCCGCCCTTGCCGTCCCCCAGCAGGATCTGCAGCGCCGGGCCGACCGGAGTTTTCGAGGAATAGGCGTGTAGGGCGAAGACGGCGACGTCAAGATTGCCGTCGCCATTGATGTCGCCTACCGCGCCGCCGTGGGAGAAGATCTTGATCTGCGGCAGGTTGGCGCTGGCGTCGACCATCTTTCCGTTGGCGGCGGACAGGAACAACTGGTTCTGGCCGCCGGGGAAGGGCTCGCGGTCGGGGCCCGACTTCCAACACGAAAATGTCTGGGCGACCATCGTTGTTGAAGTCGCCGGAGAGCACACGCGCCACGAAGTAGCCGGCGGCCGTCGAGGGCAGCGTCGTGGCGGTGGCGTCGGCGAAGTGACCCTGTCCGTCGCCCGCGAACAGCAGCTCGGGGCCCTTGGCGTTGTAGTTGGAGGCGAAGTCGATCGTCGGCACGAACAGGTCGGCCTTGCCGTCGCCCGTGAAGTCGGCGACCAGGAACTGCTGGGCTCCGGCGATGGTGGAGGTGTTGGCGTAGAGCGTGTCGCCGAACACGTACTGCCCGTTCTGCAGATAGTTGCTGGCGCGGATCGTGACGTTGTCCGATCCGGGACCCGTGAACTGGATGCTGGCGATCCCCGTTAGCGTGGTGACGCCGTTGTCGCCGTTGGCGAAGTGTTTCTTGACCGTGAAGGTCTTGCTGGCCGCATCGTAGGTGATCGTCGCGTCGCTGGACTTGCGGCCATAGAAGATGACGGTGTCCGAACCGCCGCCGCCGACGACCGTGTCGCTGCCGGCGCTGAGCCAGAAGGTTTCATTGGCGGCGCTGCCGCTGATCGTGTCGCTGTAGTTGGAGTCCTGGACCGTGAGGATGCCGCTGAGCGTGTCCGTGCCGCCCAGGCCGTCCTGCGCCGTGCCCGTCGCCAGATTGATCGTCACGCCCGAGGTGGAGGTCCAATAGGCGATCCCCGAGCCCGTCGTCGCGCCGCGGATGGTGTCGTTGCCGGCGCCGCCGATGGCCGTGGCGTTCCTGATGGTGATGAGGTCGTCGCCAGCCTCGCCATAGATGCTGCTCCAGTCGGCGATACCTAGAGCGACCTGGTCCAGCGTGTCCGCGCCCGAAGCGCCGTGATAGTCAGCCAAGGTGATCGCTCCAGGGTAGAATGAGAGGCTTAAGTCGGGGGCGCCGCCATTTGATCGCGCCGGATATCACCGTTCCGCCTTGTCGCGCGGACGTCACTGAACGACTGTCTGATCCGGCGCGGGGGCGAGTGGCATGAATGGTTTCGATAGCGAGCGGCTGATCAGCGACCTCGCGCGCGCGACCAGCGTGACCGAGCGCTTTTCCGCGCTGACCAGCGGCCTCGCCGTGCTGGGCCTGGACACCATAAACTACGGCATCCTCGATCCGGAGGCGGCGGACCTGGAAGGCGCCGGCGTTCAGTTTCTCACGACCATGAGCGACGACTGGATGGGCTATTATGTCGACCAGAACCTGGCGGTAAGCGACGTCCATGTCATGCGGGTGCAGGCGCGGCGCCTGACGCCCTATCGCTGGGGCGCCAGCCAGATCGAGCGCATCGCCGACGCGGAACGGACGACGGCCCTGCAGGGCGCCGAGGCCGGATTGGTCTCGACCCTGTGCGTGCCGCTTAGCAGCCCTCAGGACCCGTTTTCGCCGGTCGGCGCCATCAATCTCGGCTCGTCGATGGGCGAGCGGGAGTTCGGCATGGTCATTAAGGAGCACGGTGCGATCTTGGTCAGCATCGCGCACATCTTCCACAACGCCTCTATCCGGCAGGTCTGGCGCGAATGGTCTGGCCGCAAGCCGCTGACGGCGCGAGAACGCGACTGTCTGCGCTATCTCGCCGGAGGCAAGCGCCAAGACGCCGTTGCTGAAGCTCTGGGCGTTTCCCGTGTCACCGTCGAGTTGCACCTGCGCAACGCCCGAGAGAAGCTTGGCGCTCTGACCCTCGGTGAAGCGATCGCCAAAGCCATCGTGTGCGGTGAAATCGCCATAGGTTGAGTTCGCGCGGCCGCGGGGTGGGTCGGCAGGGCCGGGCGTCACGTCAGGCGGCTCCGAGCTTGATCAGAAATCTATCCTACCGATCCGCCGCCGCGCGCCGCAATCTATGGAAATTCATAGGCCTTGCCCGACGAGCCTCAATGCGGCCGCGCTTGGGCCAGGGCCTGGGCCAGGCTCTCCAGGGAGAACGGCTTGCTCAGGAAGGGCCAGCCGCCCGCCCGCGCCCGGCCCTCGTCGCTGCCGGTGTAGCCCGAGCACAGCACGACAGGCAGGCCCGGACGGGTGGCGGCCAGCGTCTCGGCCAGGTCGACGCCGCTCATGCCGCCGGGCATGATCACGTCGCTGAGCACCAGCTGGATGCCGTCGTCCTGGGCCAGGCGGGTCAAGGCCTCTTCGACGCCGCCGGCGCGGACCACCGAGTGGCCCAGGTCGCGCAGCATGGTGTCGACAAGCTCGGCGACCTGGGGATCGTCCTCGACCAGCAGCACGCGCGAGGGGACCTGGGCCTGGACGTGGTCCACGGCGGGCGTGGTGTCGGCGACCGGCGCGCCCTCATCGATGGGCAGCAGCAGGGCCACGCTGGCGCCCTGGCCGGGCTTGCTCTCGATGTCGACCGAGCCGCCCGACTGCCGCGCGAAGCCGTAGACCTGGGACAGCCCCAGCCCGGTGCCCTCGCCGGGCGCCTTGGTGGTGAAGAACGGCTCGACCGCGCGGGCGATGGTGGCCGCGTCCATGCCCATGCCGGTGTCGCGCACGGCCACGCGCAGGTACTGGCCGGGCTCCAGCTCGCCCTGCTTGCGGGTGAGGGTGACGGGGCGGCTCTCGATGGTGACCTCGCCGCCCGGCGGGGTGGCGTCGCGGGCGTTGACGACCATGTTCAGCAGGGCCGCCTCGAACTGGCCGGCGTCGATCCTGGCCGCGCGAACCCCGCCGCCCAGGCGCAGGTTGAAGGTGTAGGCGTCGCCCAGGGCGCGCTTGAGCAGGCCCTCGGACTCGGCGATCAGCCGGTCGACGCGGCAGACCTCGGGCTTCAGCGGCTGGCGGCGGGCGAAGGCCAGGAGGTGCTGGGTCAGCTTCTCGCCCCGCTTGGCGGCGGCGAGGGCGGCGGCGACCATCCGCGCGCGCCGGCGTTCGTCGTCGGGGTGGCGCTCGACCACGTCCAGGGCCCCGATGATCACGGTCAGCAGGTTGTTGAAGTCGTGGGCCACCCCGCCGGTCAGCTGGCCGATGGCTTCCAGCTTCTGCGACTGGAGCAGGGCGGCCTGGGCCGCGTCGCGCTGGGCCACGGCCGCCGCGACGCGCTCCTCCAGAAGCTCGTTGATCCCGGTCAGCTTGGCCTCGGCCTGCTTGGCGTCGGTGGTGTCGAAGGCGATGCCGATGAAGCCGACGAAGTCGCCGCCCGCATCGAAGCGCGGCCGCGAGAACGACTTCAGCCAGCGCCATTCGCCGTCGGCTCGGCGATAGCGCCCTTCCAGCTGGAACGGCTTGCGCGAGGCCTCGCCCTGGGCCTGGGCCTTGAGGATGTCGGGCAGGTCGTCGGGATAGAGGCGCGTGCGCCAGTCCATGGCCACCGCCGCCTCGTAGTCCAGGCCGGCGAACTCGACATAGGCCTTGTTGACGAACTCGCGGACGCCGCCGGGGTGGGTGACCCACATCAGGGCTGGGGCGCTGTCGGCCAGCGTGCGGAAGCGCGCCTCGCTTTCGCGCACGCTCTCCTCGGCGCGGCGGCGGGTGGTGACGTCGAAGTTCAGGCCGATCATGCGGATCGGCTTGCCGTCCTCGTCGCGGACCACCTCGCCGCGGGCATGGATCCAGCGCTCGCCCTGGCTGGTGTCGGCCAGGCGGTACTCGACCTCGTAGTCCCCGAAGTCCTTCAGGGCCCGCCGCACGTGCGCCTGGATCATGGCGCGGTCGTCGGGGTGGATGTAGCGGGGGATGTCGTCCAGGCGGATCACCGCGTCGTCCGGAACGCCCATGCCCCGCCGGGCCGCCAGCGACATGTGGACCGCGCCGGTCAGCAGGTCGTAGTCCCAGGGACCCACGCCCGCCGCGGTCTGGGTGACGCGCAGGCGGGCCTCGGCCTCGGCGCGCTCCTCCCGCGCCTGGGCCAGTCCGCGCATCGCCCCGCGCAGGCCCTCGGCGGCGACCAGCACCATGACCGCGCAGAGCAGGTAGATGACCATGGTGGTCAGCTCATCCTCGGACATCGGCACGGCGCCCTGGTCGCTCCACAGCCACGCGGCGAAGGCCGCGCCGGCGGCCACCGGGATCAGACCCCAGCGCCAGCCGGCGTACAGCGTCACCAGCATGATCGGCGGAAAGAAGGGCTGGGTGGCGCCGACGCCGCCGTGCAGGCCCAGCAGCGCGATGCGCATCAGCACGGCCATGGCCACGCCGATCAGCGCGGCGGCGACGCATCGCCACGCCGGCGGTGGAACCGGAGGGATGAGCCAAGCGCTAACTAGAGTATGGATTCGACGGTGCTCGTCGGAAGCCAAGTTCGGGGCGTCTCTCTTCTCCACCTTCGCTCCCCGCAAAGATGTCTTGCCATGAGCATGGACACGCTTACCTAGAGCACGCAACACGGGAGATCAGTGATGACCGACACCTTGAACACCGGACTGAGCGCCAAGCAGCGCGCCGACATCGCCGCTTCGCTGAACAAGGTCCTGGCGGACAGCTACGCGCTCTATCTGAAGACGCACGGCTATCACTGGAATGTTCGCGGCCCGAACTTCCAGTCCCTGCACGTCCTGCTCGAAGGGCAGTACCAGGAGGAGTGGGCGGCGCTGGACGACATCGCCGAACGCATTCGCGCCCTGGGCGAGCTGGCTCCGCAGGGCTACGGCGCGTTCGGCAATCTCTCCAGCATCAAGGACGGCAATCCCGAAAACGAGTGGGAAGCCATGCTGAAGGAGCTTCTGGCCGACAACGAGACGGTGATCCGCACCCTGCGCGCCAGCTTCCCGACCGCCGACGACGCCGGCGACGAGGTCACGGCCGACCTCCTGACCCAGCGCCTTCAGGCCCACGAGAAACACGCCTGGATGATCCGCTCCACCCTGGGCGGCAAGTAAGCTGACCGGGACGGGGTGGAGACCCTGACAGCGCCTCTGGCCTGGAAGGCCGCCGCGACCGTGCTGGTCGTCGGCGGCCTTTCCGCGTGCGCGACCTATTACGTGCCGTCCGGATCCGGGCGCGAGGCCGGCCTGATGCGGGTGACGGGCAGTTTCACCGAGCGCGCGCTGCGCCACTATGTCGCGGACTTCGACCCCGCCATGCTGGCCCTGGCCAAGCGTCATGATCCCCGCCCGCACCAGGACTATTGGGGTCGCGTCGAGGGCTGGGAGGTCATCGATCTGAAGGACATCCCGCGCCTGGGCGACCGGGCTCCGGACTTCGACGAGGCGCGGGTGATCAACGCCCTGCGTCCGGCGGTTCCGGAGCCCCTGGAGGCCGCCAGGCCGTTCGTGCTGACGGGTGCGGCCGAGGCCCGCGCCAAGGCGCTGAACTGCCTGACCCAGGCGGTCTATTACGAGGCCGGGTTCGAGTTCGGGCGAGGGCCAGATGGCCGTGGCCCAGACCGTGATCAACCGCATGCGCCACCCGGGCTATCCGAAGTCGATCTGCGGGGTGATCTACGAGGGCGCGGCGCGGGCCACCGGCTGTCAGTTCAGCTTCGCCTGCGACGGCTCGCTGGCGCGCGAGCCCGTCCCCGTGATCTGGGCCAGCGCCGAGGCGGTGGCGCGGCGCGCCCTGAAGGGTTTCGTGTTCAAGCCGGTGGGCGTGGCGACGCACTACCACGCCGACTATGTCTCGCCGTACTGGGCGCCGACCCTGGTCAAGCTGAAGCAGTTCGGCCAGCACATCTTCTATCGCTGGACCGGTCCGGCCGGGACGCTGAAGGCCTTCAGCGGCCGCTATTCCGGCAACGAGACGGTCAGCGCCGACATCCTGATGGCCGCCGACCCGCGCACCCTGGAGGCCGCGACGCCCGAGATCCTGGCCGCCCAGAACACGCCGGCCAGCCCGGTGGCGACGGGCGCCATGGCCCAGATGTTGGGGGTCTCGAACCTGGCCCTGCCCGACGCCAAGCTGGTCAGCGTGCCGGACGAGACCTCGCCGACCGGCGAACGCCTCACGATGCAGGGCACGGTGGCGGGGCGGCGGATCCCGACCACCGACGAGATCGCCCGGATCAACAAGGCGCTGGAGGCGGTCAGCGAGCCCGCGCCGGCGGTGGTCGCCGCTCCGCCCGCGCCGCCGCCGCCGAAACCGAAGGCTCGGCCGCCGAGTTTGCTGAATCCGCTGAATTAGGGGAGGGCCAGGGTAGCCTTTCCTCCCCCTCTTGGGGGAGGGGGACCGCCGAATGGCGGTGGAGGGGGGCAGCGCCGCGCCATGGGCGCATGACTAGCCCCCTCCGTCTCGTCGCGTATCCGCGCCGATCCACCTCCCCCATGAAGGGGGAGGAGGGAGAACTTTCGTCGGCGCGCCCTCACCAAACCCCGATCTTGTTCGCCTCGACGTGGCTGATCGGATGGTGCGCGGCCTTGTGGTCTTCCTCGGCCAGGAAGCGGACGGCCTCCAGAGCGGCCATGCAGCCCATGCCGGCCGCGGTCACCGCCTGGCGGTAGACGTCGTCGGTCACGTCGCCGGCGGCGTAGACGCCCTCGATCGCGGTCGAGGCGCTGCCGGGCTTGACCTTCAGATAGCCGCCCGGACCAACCTCCAGCTGGCCGGCGAACAGCTCCGACGACGGCGCGTGGCCGATGGCGATGAACACGCCGTCGGCGGCGACCTCGGTCGTCTCGCCGGTCTTGATGTTCTTCAGGCGCGCGCCGGTGACGCCCATCGGGTCAGTCTGGCCAATGACCTCGTCGATGACGCTGTCCCAGACCACCTCGATCTTCGGGTGGGCCAGCAGGCGCTCCTGCAGGATCTTCTCGGCCCGCAGCTCGTCCTTGCGGTGAACCAGGGTGACCTTGCTGGCGAAGCTGGTCAGGAACAGCGCTTCCTCGACGGCCGTGTTGCCGCCGCCGACCACGATCACCTCTTTATTCCGATAGAAGAAGCCGTCGCAGGTGGCGCAGGCGGAAACGCCGAAGCCCTGGAACCGGCTCTCGCTTTCCAGGCCCAGCCACTTGGCCTGGGCGCCGGTGGCGATGATGATCGTCTCGGCGATCCAGTCCTGGCCGCTGTCGGTCTTCACCATGAACGGGCGCTTGGACAGGTCCACCGAGGTGACGATGTCGTTGACCAGTTCGGTCCCGACATGCTCGGCCTGGGCGCGCATCTGGTCCATCAGCCAGGGACCCTGGATGACGTCGGCGAAGCCCGGATAGTTCTCGACATCGGTGGTGATGGTCAGCTGGCCGCCGGGCTGGATGCCGGCGATCAGCACGGGCTTCAGCAGCGCGCGGGCGGCATAGATGGCGGCGGTGTAGCCGGCGGGGCCCGAACCAATGATCAGGCAACGGGTCTGGCGGGGAGCGGTCGTGGACATGGCGGATATCTAGGCGCGATTCCGCTCCGGCGCTACTCGAAGACGCCCCCAGATCGATTGACGCCTCATCCACTTTTGATGGGTTAAACTGGCGGTGACCACGTTCCCGGGTGATCCGCCATGTCCGCCCCCTTCATCGAGATCGCCGGCCGCAAGATCGGCGCTGACTTCCCGCCCTATGTGATCTGCGAGCTGTCGGGCAATCACAACGGCAGCCTCGAGCGCTGCCTTTCGATGGTCGACGCCGCCGCCGACACCGGCTGCGACGCCATCAAGATCCAGAGCTACACCGCCGACACCATCACGCTGGACGTCGACCGGCCCGAGTTCCGGATCAAGGGCGGCCTGTGGGACGGGCGCACCCTCTACGAGCTCTACGCCGAGGCCCACACGCCGTTCGAATGGCACGCGGCCATCTTCGAGCGCGCCCGCCGGCGCGGGGTGACGATCTTCTCCAGCCCGTTCGACGAAACCGCGGTCGACCTGCTCGACGCCCTGGACGCCCCGGCCTTCAAGATCGCCTCGTTCGAGGCCGTCGACCTGCCGCTGATCAAGTACGCCGCGTCCAAGGGCAAGCCGCTGATCATCTCGACCGGCATGGCCAACCTAGCCGAGATGCGAACGGCCCTGGACACCGCTTTGGGCGCCGGCGCGGCGGGGGTGCTGCTGCTGCACTGCGTGTCGAGCTATCCGGCCACGTTCGCCGACGCCAATGTTCGGACCGTCCCCGACATGGCCGCCCGCTTCGGCTGCCCGATCGGTCTGTCGGACCACACGCCGGGCACGGCGGCTTCGGTGGCGGCGGTGAGCCTGGGCGCCTGCGTGATCGAGAAACACTTCACCCTGGCCCGCGCCGACGGCGGACCGGACGCCGCCTTCAGCCTGGAGCCCGCCGAGTTCAAGGCCCTGGTCGACGACACCAGGAACGCCTGGGCCTCGCTAGGCGCGGCGCACTACGACGTGCTGGGCGCCGAGCAGGGCAGCCTGCTCTTCCGCCGCTCGCTCTACGTCACCGCCGATGTGAAAGCCGGCGAACCGCTCTCCCGCGCCAACATCCGCTCGGTCCGCCCCGGCAACGGCCTGCCGCCGGGCGAGCTGGACAACGTCCTGGGCAAGACCGCCACCCGCGACATCGCGCGCGGCGAGCCGCTGGACTGGTCGATGGTGGGTTAGAGCGCACCCCTCAGGCCGCGAAAGGTTCGATGCTGGCGATGTCCGGCGCGACGCCGTGTTGGGCCATTTCCAAGTCGTAGCTGTTCTGCAGGTTCAGCCAGAACTGGGCGCTGGCCCCAAACAATCGTTCCAGGCGCAGCGCCGTATCGATAGTGACCGGCGTCTGGCCGCGCACGAGCTTCTCGATGCGAGGACGGGCGATGTGCAGGCGGGCGGCGACCCGACCCGCCGTGAGGCCATAGGGCTTCATGAACTCCTCCAACAGGATCTCGCCGGGATGGATCGGGGCGAGCGGATCGTTGGCGTCGGCGATGTCGAGCGGCATCATCGTCCTCTCAGTGATAGTCCACGAATTCCACGTCCGCCGGACCGGCGTTGGTCCAGACGAAGACCAGTCGGAACTGGTCGTTCACCCGGATCGAGTACTGACCCTGACGATCGCCGGAAAGGGCTTCGAGACGATTGCCCGGCGGGAAGCGGAGGTCTTTCAACACAGGGGCCGCGTCCAGCATCTCCAGCTTCCGCTTCGCGACGCGAAGCAGATCGGCGGGAAAGCCCTTGCCGGGGTGTCTCCCGGCCAGGATCGCCTCCGCGCGCTCGTCCTTGAAGCTCTGGATGGCCAAGGCGGTCTCTAGCGGGAAATGTATCGCGGCGCGATACGGTAATCAAGAAGATTGTATCGCACGGCGATACGCCTGATTAGCCCGCGATCAGCCCCAGCCTCTTGCCCGTGATCCGGTCCAGCGTCCGCTTGGGCAGGATCTCGGTCATCAGCACCTGCATCGGCGACGGCGAGACGACGTAGCGGACCTTGGGCCGCGCGGCCGTCAGCGCCGTGTGGATGGCCTCGCCGATCGTCTCGGGCGGTAGGCCGGACTTGCCGATCGACAGCATGTAGGACCGCAGGCGCTCCAGGGCGGGAGCGTAGACGGTGTTGGCGTAGCGGGTGGTGTCGGTCTCGTCGGCCTTGTCCCAGATCGGCGTGGCGACCGCGCCGGGGGCGACGACCACGACGTCGACGCCGAAGGGCAGGAGCTCGCGGCGCAGGGATTCCGACAGGCCCTCCAGCCCGAACTTGCTGGTGCAGTAGGGGGCCATGAACGGGTTGGCGTTGCGGCCGCCGACCGAGGAGATGTTGACGATGCGGCCGGGCTCCTTGACCGGCTGCGCGCCGCCGGCCCCGAGCAGGGGCGCGAAGGCCTGGGTGACGATGACCACGCCGGTCAGGTTGACCTCCAGCTGCTGGCGCCATTCGTCGATCGGCAGGTACAGCAGCGGGCCGGCCACGGCGATGCCGGCGTTGTTGACCAGGCCCGCCAGGGTCGCGCCGGCCAGAGCCCTCTCGACCTGGCGCGCGCCGGCGCGGACGCCCGGACCATCGGTGACGTCGAACACCAGGGGCGTGAAGGCGTCGCCGAACTCAGCCTGCAGCCGGTTGGCGTCGGCCTGTTTCCGGACGCTGCCAAAGACGTGAAAGCCCTTGCCGATCAGCACCTTGACGGCTCCCCAGCCGATGCCGGTCGATACGCCGGTGATCACCACCGATTTCTTCTGCGCCATGTCGCCCCTCCCTGGATCGCCGCCAAGATAGAGGCAGATGAACGCCGTTCGCTAGAGGGCGGGTTTCGCGAGGGCGTGGATCAGGAAGGCCTCGGCCGTCCGATCCGCGCCCATCCCGTCGCACACGGCGGCGCTGGCGAGCGACAGGGCCGCGCGTTTGTCGGCGTCGGCCAGCAGGGTCCGCGCCGCGTCGACGAAGGTGGCGTCGAAGTCCGGCGCCTCGACCGCCAGGCAGGTCGTGACGCCGGCCGCTTCCAGCGCGCGGGCCGCCGCGACCTGGTTGTCGGCCAGGATCAGGGTCAGGGCGGGCAGGGCCAGGACGCAGCGCTCCCAGGTCGTCGAGCCGCCGGCGCCGATGGCCAGGTCGGCGGCGAGGATCAGCTCGGGCATGTGCTGGGTGTCGACGTGCGGCGTCAGGCGCGGGTCGTCGGCGGCCAGGGCCCGCAGGCCTGGCAGGCTGGGCGCGCCGCCGCCCAGGACGATGTCCAGCGTCACCGCGCCGACGATCGGGCGCAGCAGGTCGACGACGCGGCCGGTGATTCCGCCGACGTCGGTCAGGCCCAGGGAGACCAGGATCCGGCTCACCGGCGGGCGCTGGGCGCGGCGGGCCAGCGCGGCCTCGCGCAAGGCTGCGAAGGTCGGGCGGACGGGGGCGTAGCCGGGGCCGAGCAGCAGCCTGGCGGTCGGCGGGACCAGGCGGTCATAGTCCCGCGCCGTCCGCGCCGGGCCGGAGTCCAGGACCAGATCGGCGGCCAGCGGCCGGTCGGCCAGGTCGTCGATGACCAGGGTCGGGCGGCCCTTGGCCACCGCGCGGTGGTCGTCGGCGGTCAGGGCGTAGCTGTCGAAGACCAGGGCGTCGAAGCCGTCATCGGTCTTGGCTCGGGCCATGTCCGGCGCGAAGGCGTCCAGCAGCTTGGCGACCTCGGGGGCGACCTCGGGCGAAACCAGGAACGCGCAGGTCGCGCCGCGCGCTTCAAGGGCCCGCGCCAGGGTCAGGGACCGCATGACGTGGCCGCCGCCGACACTGGATCCGGCGGCGCAAACGAACAGGATGCGGGTCATGTTTGGAGAAGGGCGAGGCTCAGCGGCGGTCGCTGCGCATGGACAGCCAGAACACGACCAGCGCAATGCCCGCGCCGCCTAGCATCGTCAGCGTGAACTGAAGGAAAGGGTCCATTAGTCCTCCAACGTCTTCAAGACATAGTGGAGAACGACCTGCAGGGCAATGAACGTGCCGACGGCGCTGAGGAAGTTCGAGGGGCTGAAATGGCCAGCCATCAGCGGTTGAAGGCCCACCGAGATGAGGAGCGCGACGGACACGGCGTTGCAGGTGGTCGCGACCGCTTTACGCTGCTCGTTGCGGGCCGTCTTGGTGATCGGTATCGGCGTAGGGCGTTGAACCATGTTGCGAACGTAACGCGAACATTCGCGCGCTCGCAAGCAGCAAAAATCAGGCTTTTGCTTTTGTCGCCTTGGGCCTCTTCGGCTTCGGCGCGGGCTTTTCGGCTGGCGCTTCACTGACCGCCTCGACCGTCTTCGCCCGAGGCTTTCGTTTCGGCTTCGGCGCGTCCTCGACCGCCGGAGCCTCGACCGCCGGCTTCGGAATCTCCACCCCGATCCGGTTCAGCACTTCGCGCGCCGCGCGGTCGGTCTCATTGACCGGCGCATAGGTCCAGCCGTGGAACGCGCCGCCGTAAGGCCGCGCCGCGCCCTGGCTTTCCAGCTCCTCGTGGAACATGCGGAACTTCAGGCTGGAGCCGTCCATCTTCAGCACGAACACCGGCTTGCCGGTCGAGGCCGCCTCGGTGGCCATGTTGGTCGAGTCCTCGGTGACGAGGATATAGTCGGCGGCGGCCAGGAAAGCGAAATAGGGGTTCGGACCTTCCCCATCCCAGATCATGCCTGGCAGGTGGCGCAGGCGCGCGGTCATCAGGGCGCGGGCCGGCTCAGGCGTGCGCCGCGAGAAGGTCATCAGCAGCGAGCCGCCCTCCTGCTCCAGCGGGATCTGGATCGAATGGGCGATCTGGGCCGCGCGCTCGCTGGAGAGGTCGAAGGCCTTGGACTTGCCGCCGATCAGCACCGCCACGCGCGGCCGGGGCAGGGGATCGATGACCTCGGCGAAGGCCGCGTACTCGGTCTCGAGCCGCTTGGGCGTCACGCGATGCGGCGAGCCGGTGATCGGCAGGATGTTGTCACCGGTCAGGCGGTCGTGCTTGGGCGGGATCACCAGGTCGAACATGGTGGCCGGCACGCGCGGGTCCTGGATCTGGACCACGAAGGTCTTGCCGCCGGACCAGCGCTTGGCGCGGATGGAGAGCGGCAGGGTGGCGCGGCCGGCGGCGATCCACAGATCGGGCCAGTCGTCATCCTTGTTCCGGGGGATGCCGCTTTCTGGCGTCAGCCAGCGCTTGGGCAAGAGGTTCAGCCACCACGGCAGGCGGCCGATGGCGCCGGTCCAGCCCACGCGCTTGACGGTGACCTCGCAAGGGGCCAGACGCGCGATCGCCTCCGACAGGCCCACGACCTGGGCCTCGATGCCGGCGCGCCCGTCGGACACGGCCCACACTTTCAAGGGAGGTTTCGGCGTTTCGGCCAAGTGGCGACCCCGGGAACACGCAAACGAAGCGAGGCCGCTCCAAAAAGCAGCCTCGCTTCATTGTACTCGATTTATGGCGCGGCTGGGGCGGCGGACCGCCTTACAGCCACTCCACCTTGAGGATCTCGTAGGCCTTGGTGCCGCCGGGGGTGTTGACCTCGACCACCTCGCCGACCTCCTTGCCGATCATCGCGCGCGACAGCGGCGACGACACCGAGATCCGGCCCGACTTCACGTCGGCCTCGTGCTCGCCGACGATCTGGTAGCGGGCCTCGTCCTCGGTGTCCTCGTCGACCACCGACACGGTGGCGCCGAACTTCACCTGCTTTCCCGACAGTTTCGACACGTCGATCACCTGAGCGCGCGCGATCTTGTCCTCGATCTCGGCGATCTGGCCTTCGATCCAGCCCTGACGCTCCTTTGCCGCGTGATACTCGGCGTTTTCCGACAGGTCGCCATGCGAGCGCGCCTCTGCGATCGCGGCGATCACGGACGGTCGTTCGATGGTCTTCAAACGCTTCAGTTCTTCGTCGAGGGTTTGATACCCACCGACGGTCATCGGCACTTTTTCCATTGCGGATTTTAGCTCGGACGCCTTTGGGAGGAAATTCTTCCGGTCGAGGGCGCTCACAACCGGGGGCTGGGAGGATAGGCAGCCAGATCGGTAGACGCAAGGGGGGCGGCGGCGCTTGACGCCAAGCGCGTCTCGACGGACTTGGCGTTCAGAAGTCGCGGGTGAATCCGAACTCGACGCGCTGGCGGGCGTAGCGGCCCAGGGCCACGTTCGAGGCCGCGCGCGCGACCGAGACCTGGACGAAAGGAAAAGCCCCGAACACCAGCAGGTCGCGCCGCGAAACGCGGGCCGACACGCCGTATTCCCGGTCGCGGCGGCGAACGCCGAACAGCGCCGAGCGGTCGCCGAAGCGCCGGGCCTGGGCATAGGGCTCGATGAAGGCCAGGGTCGAGAAGGGTAGCGGGAGCAGCCGGCCGGCCGCCAGGCGCGCTTCGGCATAGCTTGACGACGCGTCCGTCAGGTCGTGCGTGTCTATCGCCAGGCTGGCGCGCCAGAGCGCCGAGGGGCCGAGGAAGCGCGTCCGGCTGGCCTGTGCGCCATAACTCCAGCCGTCGAAGGCCGGGCGCCGGCGGCTGTCGATATGATCCAGGTGCGCCGCGCCGTCCCAACGCAGATCCTGGCGGGAATAGGCCTCAAGCGTCGTCCGCAGGCCGGTCCAGGCTTCGAGGGGCGCGCCGCCGAAGCGGATGTCGCGATAGGTCGCCGCCAGGTCCAGGCGCAGATGGTCGCTGATGCGCAGTTCGGGACCGGCCTCGATCGACCATTGCGATTGGTCGAACGTCCGGCCTGGCGCGTCGGTCACGAACAGCGAGCTGCGGGCCCCGAGCGCCAGGCGGCGCGACAGACGCCAGCGACGCTCGATCGAAGCGCCGGCGCTGGCCGAGACGCCGCCCTGGCGGCGCGCCTCGTCGGAGAGGGTGAAGGGCAGGCCGAACAGCTCCACCGACGTGGCGTTGGTCGCGCCGTTGATGTTGCTGTCGGGCGCGATCGAGGCCGAGAACGACAGGCGCAGATCGCGGCGGGCCTCGATCTCCGAAAGGCGGGCGGCGGCGATGGATCGGCGGGGCGTGTCCAGCGCGCCCGCCAGCGCCAGGCGATAGGCCAGCGCGGCGGCCCGGTCGCGGCGGGCGGCGAAGTGCAGCTCGCCCAGCTGGAATTGGGCCAGGGCGTCCTTGTCGTCCTGGGTGAGGTGACCTTCCAGCAGGGCGATAGCCTCGGGCTGGCGGCCCAGCCTGGCCAGGAGCTCGGCGCGCAGGCGAACGCCGGCCGGGGTGGCGGCGATGTCCGGACGGGCCTCGATCAGGGCCAGGGCCGCGGCGTGGTCGCCGGCCCGCAGGTCGCGCACCAGGGTGTCGGCGAAGGCGCGGTTGGCCTCGTCCGTCGTCAGCGGCGGGTCGCTGGCCTGGGCGGCGGCCGGCGTCGCGACGGCCAGCGTGATCGCCGGCCAGGCAGCTGGGATCACGGGTTGCGCTTGAGGCCGCCCACGCCCACCAGCGTGCCGCCAGAGGTGTCCGTCAGCTTGTAGTTCATGCCGATCTCGGCCGGCGCCTGGTTGCGTTCGCCGTAGAAGGCGCCGCTGACGGTCCCCGTGGCGTTCGTCCCCGTGGCCGTCCCATCGAATCGCGGGCCCCAGACCGCGCTGGTTTCGATCGCGGCGGAGAAGTTGAAGTTCAGCTCCTTGGGCGCGAAGGCCGCCGCCCCGGCGGAATCGACGACGTAGAAGTTCGACGCCGATCCGCTGACCGAAGCCTTGGTGAAGTCAGCGGTCAGGGTGAGGTCGCTGAGGGTCGAATACACCGCGCCGGCGCCGGTGACGTAGGACCCCCGCGCGCCGCCGTCGAACTTTGCCGTTCCCGTGGTTGGCAGGCGTGGCTGCTGGAAGGGCTGGCCCATGACGAAATAGGCGGGCGCGCCGGCGGCGCCGGGCGTCGTCAGGCTGCCCAGCTGGACATAGTCCAGGCCGCCCTGCAGCACGTTGGTGATGTCGTAGAGGGTCAGGGTGGTCCCGTCACCCGGCAAGCTTCCTCCGGTGACCCCGTCACGGCCGTAGTTGGCCCCGACCCGGATCCGGCCCAGGCCGTCGATCTTGGCCAGCGGCGTTTCGTAGTAGCGATAGATGATCCCCGCGCCCGCGTCGTTGGCCAGCACGTACCGGTCGTCGTCGGTCTGAGGGGTCTTGAGGTTGTTCAGGACGGCAGAGGTGAACTTGAAGCCGCCCTGGTCGGCCTGCATCTGCTGGATATTGAACTCGCCCGTCCCGATGCCGCCTTTCGAGCAGGTCAGCGCGTTCGGCGTCGTGGCGCAGTTCGATGAATAGGGCGTGGCGGGCGGCGTCGGCGCCTTGGGCGGGGTCGCGGGCGGGGGCGTGACGGGCGGGGTGACGGGCGGAGAACCGCCTCCGCCACCGGCGCAAGCGGACAAGGCCAGAGCCGCGGCCAGAACGGCAACCGAACGCATAGGCGACATGAAGAGCACTCCCCTAGGGTTGAGCTATCAAACCGCTGGAAGTTCGGCAACCGCTTCCTCGCCTTTGGAAACGCCCTGGCCCGGCCCCTTACGCGTAGGCGTAGGGCCCGCCCTTCTCCAGCGCGCGCTGGTAGGCGGGGCGGGCGTGGATCTTGGCCAGGAAGGCCTTCACGTGCGGGCGGTCGCCCGCCCCGGCCCGCGCCGCGCCGGCTTCCAGCGGAAAGCTCATCATGATGTCGGCGGCGGTGAACTCGGCGCCGGCGAACCATGGCGTCTTGGTCAGCTCGGCCTCCCAATAGTCGACATGCGCCTTGAGCTGCGGGTCGACGAAGCCCTGCTGGGCCTTGCTGGCGATCGACCTGACCAGGCCCTTCAGCAGGCCGGGCGCGCGCTCCGGCAGGGCGGTGAAGACCAGCTTCAGCAGCAGGGGCGTCATGGCCGAGCCCTCGGCATAGTGCAGCCAGTAGGTATAGCGCAGCCGCTCGGGACCGCCGGCGGCCGGGATCAGCCGGCCCTGGCCGTAGGTCTCGATGATGTACTCCACGATCGCCCCGGTCTCGGCGATGACCTTGCCGCCGTCGGTGATGACCGGAGACTTGCCCAGCGGGTGGATCGCCCGCAGCTCCGGCGGCGCCAGCATGGTCTTGGCGTCGCGCTCGTAGCGCTTGACCTCGTACGGAACGCCCAGCTCCTCGAGCAGCCAGAGCACGCGCTGGCTGCGCGAATTGTTGAGGTGATGGACGACGAGCATCGGGCGCTTCCTCATTATGGATAACGTGGCGGGCGAACGATGGTCGCGCGTTCAGCGTTCGGCAAGGTCTGGCGCCGACGGGCGAGGCCAAGCCGGCCGAGCCGCCTAGTCGCCCCGCAGCACCGGCGCGGGACGTTGCGACAGCGCCAGGCTGGCGGCGATCAGCCCGCCCAGGGTCGCCAGGCCCGTCGCGCCGGCCAGCAGCGCCAGCACCCCGCTCCAGTCGACGCTCCAGCTGGCCTCGAACACCTTGACCACCACCGGCCAGGCGGCGGCGAAGCCGAACGCGACGCCGGCCGCCCCCGCGATCAGGCCCACCGCGCCATATTCGATGACGTAGGCGACCAGGATCTGGCCGCGCGTGGCGCCCAGCACCTTCAGCGTCGCGGCCTCGCGCGCCCGAGCCCTGGCCCCGGCGGCGATGGCCCCGGCCAGCACCAGCAGGCCCGCCAGGCCCGCCACCGCCGCCGCGCCGCGCACGGCCAGCGCCAGGCGGTCGAACAGGGCCGCCGCGGCGTCCAGCTGCTCGCGCACGCTGATCACATTGACGCCCGGAAACACCTCGCCCAGCTTGCGGGTCAGGGCCGCTTCCTGCGCGCGGCTCAGACGGGCGATGGCGACGCTGCGCAGCTCGGCGCCCTCCAGGGTGGCGGGGTTGAAGATCAGGTTGAAGCTGGGGCCAAAGCCGCCGAAGTCGATCTTGCGCAGCACGGCGACCTTGGCCTCGATCTCCCGGCCCAGCACCAGGACGGTGAGGGTGTCGCCGACCTTGAGGTCGGCGGCCTGGGCGATCTCGGCGTTCAGCGCCACCTTGGGCGGGCCGGCGTCGTTCGCGGGCCACCAGCGGCCGGAGACCACGCCGGCGTTCCTCGGCTCCTTCGCCAGCAGCGACAGGCTGAGGTCGTTGTCGAACGCCCAGCGCTCGGACGCCTTGATGGCCTTGGTGTCGACCGGCTTGCCCTTCAGGGCGATGATCCGGCCGGTGGCGAACGGCATCCGCAGATAGGCGTCTTCGCGCAGCGGGCCGATGACGCCGGCTACGGCGGCGTCGAAGGTGCTGGCGCGGTCGCCGGGGATCTCGGTGAAGACCATGGCCGGGGCGGTGCGCGGGGCCACGTCGCTGACCTGGGCCAGCAGCGCCGACTGGATCAGCACCACGCAGGCCAGCAGGGCGACGCCCAGGCCGATGGCCGGGCTGGCGGTCCGCGCCGCCGAGCCGGGACCGGCCAGATTGGCCAGGCCCAGCTTGACGGGGCCTCGCGTCAGGCCGCGCGCCTTGCCCGCCAGCCAGGCGGCCGAGCGGCCCAGCACGGTCAGCAGGCCGAAGGCGACGGCGACGCCGGCGATCATGATCGCCGCGGCCATCGGGGTCGGGGCGGTGGCCACGGCCAGGGCGGCCAGGCCCACGCCGGCGACGACCGCGCCGAGGGTCTCCAGGCCCAGAGGCAGGCGGGCCTTGGGCGCGCGGCGGAACAGGGCCGAGGGCGGCGTGACCCGGGCGCGCGCCAGCGGGATCAGCGAGAAGGCCGCCGCCGCCAGGATCCCGAACAGCCCGGCCTTGGCCAGCGGCCAGGGATAGACCTTGAACAGCGCCGGGATCGGCAGGTTCGAGCCGGCCAGCTGGCCCAGGATCAGCGGCGCGACCGCCCCGACGGCCAGGCCGATGGCGACGCCCAGCAAGGCCAGCACCCCGATCTGGATCAGGTGCAGGTCGCGGATCAGGCCGCTCTCGGCGCCCAGGGCCTTGAGCACCGCGATGGCCGGCTCGCGCGTCGACAGATAGGCCGAGACCGCGCCCGCCACGCCCAGGCCGCCGGCCACCAGCGAGGCCAGGCCGATGAAGCCCAGGAAATATTCCAGCTGGTCGATCAGCCGCCGCGCGCCGGGGGCGCTGTCCAGGCGGTCGCGGACCCGCAGGTGGGACTCCGGCAGCGCCGCCTGCACGGCCTTGCCGATCGCGCGGGGATCCTCGCTGGGCTTCAGCGCCACGCGGACCGTGCGGCTGGTGAGGCCGCCGGGCGCCAGCAGGCCGGAGCGCTCCAGCACCTCGCTACGGACCAATACGCGCGGAGCCATCGAGAAGCCGCGCGACAGGCCGTCGGGCTCGCTGACCAGGCGGGCGCGCACGACCAGGGTCATAGGGCCGGCCTCGAACCGGTCGCCGATCTTCAGGTGCAGGCGATCCAGCAGCGCCGGCTCGACCGCCGCGCCGGGGACGCCGTCGCGGTCGGCCAGGGCGGCGGCCAGGTTCGGCGCGCCCTCAAGCGTCACCCTCCCGGCCAGCGGGAAGCGGGCGTCGACGCCGCGCAGGCTGACCAGGCGGCGCTCGCCGCTGGGGGCCTGCGCCATGGCGCGAGCGACGGCGGCGTAGGTCGTCACGCCCAGCCTGTCGAAGGCGGCGCGCTCCTTGTCGGTGAAGTCGCGGTTCTCGACCGAGAACGACAGGTCGCCGCCCAGGATCTCGCGCGCCTGGCTGGCCAGGCCCTGGCGGAAGGCCTCGGCGGTCGAGCCAGCGGCGGCGATAGCCGCCACGCCCAGCGCCAGGCAGGCCAGGAAGATGCGGAAGCCGCGCACGCCCGAGCGCAGCTCGCGACCCGCGAGGCGGAAGGCAAGAGGCGTCCTCACGAGGCGATGCGCCCGTCGGCCATGCGCACGATGCGGTCGGCGCGGGTGGCGAGACTTGGGTCGTGGGTGACCATGACCAGGGCGGCCCCGACCTCGGCGACCAGGTTGAACATCAGGTCGGCGACCGAGGCGGCGGTCGCGCCATCCAGGTTTCCGGTCGGCTCGTCGGCGAACAGCAAAGCCGGCCGCGCGGCCAGGGCGCGGGCCAGGGCCACGCGCTGCTGCTCGCCGCCCGACAGCTGGTGCGGATAGTGGGTCAGGCGTCCGGACAGGCCCACGCGGCCCAGCCAGTCGCGGGCGGTGGGCAGGGCCTCGCGCGTCCCGGCGATCTCCAGCGGGGTGGCGACGTTCTCCTCGGCGGTCATGTTGGGCAGCAGGTGGAAGGCCTGGAACACCAGCGCCGCCCGGCCGCGCCGCAGGCGGGCCCGGCCGTCCTCGCTCAGCGTCGCCAGGTCCTGGCCGAACAGGCGCACCGTCCCGGCGGTCGGCTCCTCCAGCCCGGCCCCGACCGCGATCAGCGACGACTTGCCCGAGCCCGACGGACCGACCACGGCCACGCGCTCGCCGGCGTTCACCACCAGGTCGACGCCGCGCAGGATGTTCACGGGTCCGGCGGAGGAGGGCAGGGTCAGGGCGACGGCGCTCAAAACCAGGGGGGGAACCAGGGGCGAGGCGTCGTCGGTCATGGTGTTTCCTGTAAGGCCGGTCCTTGTTCGGCCGGCAGCCTGACTACATAGGAAGGCATGAGCCCGACCGCACAGCGTTTTCCCAGCCGTCGCCGCATTTTGCTCGGCCTGGGCCTCCTGACCCAGATCGCCGCCGCGCCGAAGGCCCCCAACAAGCCCGAGATCGTCACCGTATTAGGCGACTCGATCACCGCGGGCCTGGGCCTGCCGGCGCGCGACGCCATGCCGGCCCAGCTGCAGGCGGCGCTGGGCAAGCTGGGCGTTTCGGCCGTGGTCCGGGCCGCCGGCGTCTCGGGCGACACCAGCGGCGGCGGGCTGGCGCGGGTCGGCTTCAGCGTCGCGGCCGACACCCGGGTCTGCGTGGTGGCGCTGGGCGGCAACGACCTTCTGCAAGGCGTCGAGCCGGCCCAGACCAAGGCCAATCTGCGCGGCGTCCTCCAGAAGCTTAAAAGCCGCGGCATCGGCGCGGTGCTGGTCGGGGTCGGCGCGCCGCCGGCCATCGGGGCGTCCTACGCCCGCGAGTTCAACGCCCTCTATCCCAGCCTGGCGCGGGAGTTCGGGGTCCCGCTCTACGCCAACATCCTGGCCGGGGTGGGCGGTAATTCGGCCTTGCTGCAGCGGGATGGCGTCCATCCCAACGCCGTCGGCGCCAGGAAGATCGGCGAGGCCCTGGCCCCGGTCGTGGCCAAGGCCCTGAAAGCTCGCGCCTAGGCCCCCACCACCGCCTCGACCACGTGGGCGCGGTACAGCACCGCGATCAGGTCGGTCTGGGTGATCACCCCGATCAGCCGCCGCTCGCCGTCGACCACCATGGCCTCGTGGGCGCGGCCGCTGGACAGGATCGGCAGCAGGGCCGCGATCGGCGTGGTCTCCATCACCTTGTGCACGAACGGATCCAGCGCCGCCTCGACGGTGCGGCGGCGGCCGGCTTGCAGCTCGGCGCGGCGGGCCATGCCGATCACCCGGTTGTCGGCGTCGACCACCGGGGCGGCGCGCAGGTCGTGCTCGGCCAGATAGGCCAGGGCGCTTTGCGCCGACTGGTCGTGATGCAGGCTGATGACGTCCTTCGACATCACGTCGCCGCACAGGATCTGGGCGTGCAGCCGCTGGGCGGCCGACAGCTCGACCTGGCGGAACAGGGCGTCCAGGTCCTCGCGGCTGACGTCCAGCAGTTCGCCGTAGCGGGCCAGGGCCTGGTCGAGGTCGACCGGGCTGTAGCCCACGCGGCGCTCGGGGGCGGGGTCCTGGGTGTGGTGCGGGCTGAAGGCGGGCGCGGGCGGGCGATGCGGATAGGAATGTCCGGTCAGCCGGCCCCAGGCCATGCCGGCGACGGTCAGCAGCACGCTATCGGCCGCCACCGGATTGAGCGCGAACAGATAGCCGGCCTCGGCGACCTTGGGTCCGCCGATCACGCAGATCAGCGCCACCGCCCCGCCCGGCGGGTGCAGGCAGCCCAGCAGCATCATGGTTCCGATCGCCAGGCCGACGGCCAGCGGCGCGGCGATCAGGGTCTGCGGGACCAGGATCGCCACCGTGATCCCGACCAGGGCCGAGACGATATTGCCGCCCAGCACCGCGCGCGGCTGGGCCAGCGGACTGGCCGGCACGGCGAACACCAGCACCGCCGACGCTCCGATCGGCAAGGCCAGCAGCGGATGCAGCCAATCCTGTCCGCCCACCGCCAGCCGTCCCAGAAGCCCGGCGAACAGCAGGCCCAGCACCGCGCCGCCTCCGCCCCGCAGCGCGTCGATGGGCCGGAGGGGGGTCTTGCCGCGGACGAAGGCGTGGAGGCTGGTCATCGGACGGCGCTCATAGACCGAATGACCGTCCGGGTCCTTTCGATTTTTGTACAGGCCGTTCAAGGAAAGCCACGGGTCCCGACATTGACTTGCGGCTATTTGAGGTTGAGCTTCGCGCCCTGGAGTCGATCGCGAAGGGGGCGACGGAGAAAATGGGTATTCAACGCAAGACCTGGGCCGTGATGGCGGCGATGGGGGTCCTGGCGGCCTCCGGCGCCCAGGCCGAGAACGCCAAGGGCGAGGCGACGCTGGCCAAGATGCTGGAAGGGCGGACCGTTCTCGCCGGGGTCAACTGCCTCGAGACGCGCAAGATCATCACCACCCAGATCATCAACGGCACGGCCATCGTCTACCGCCTGCGCGGCAGCCCGACGCTGTACGTCAACCGGCCGACCGCGGGCCTCGACGACCTGAACTCGAACAACGCGCTGCTGGTCGGCGACACCCAGACCCTGTGCGAGGGCAACAACCTGTTCGTGGGCGACAACGGCGGGCGCGGCGCGGCGGCCGGCTATACCGGCGGCATCCGGCTGGGCGAATTCATCCCCTGGGCCAAGAACTAGAGGCCGTCCCGCGGCGCGGGCGGATGGGCCAGCGGCTTCAGGTCGGGGTCCACCCACCAGCGGCGGGCCTCGACCGAGAACAGCCGCTCGCGCGACCAGTGGGTGAGCGGCCAGTTCTTGTCGCCCAGCGGCGTGGCCAGCAGCAGGGCGACAGCCTCGGCGTCGGACGTCCCGGGCGGCAGGGCCGCCTCGAAGGCGCGGATCGCGGCCAGATAGGCCTGGGTGATCGTCTCGTGATAGCCGCTGGTCTCGGTGTTCTGGCCGCCGACCGCGACATTGTAGGTGCGGATCACCCACGGCAGGTCGCGCTCCAGGTTCGCGTCGCGCAGACGGACCAGGCGAAGGGTGGCGGTCAGGTGGGCCGCGTGGGTCCACTGGTCCTTGGGCAGGCTGCGGTCCAGCAGCCCCTCGGCCAGGGCGGCGATTTCGGCGTCGGTGTAGCTCATGCGATCAGGGTTTAGCTGACTCTGCGCAAGCGCGTCAGGTCCTCACGCAGTACGCCGTCATCCCCGCGTCCGTGGCGGAAATCATGGGGGTCGACGATCGTCCCGACACAGGCGATCCGAGGGGCCGCTTGCCGGAAGAATGCTGGCGGGGGCTCCCGACCCGTTGAGGAAGTTCGCGCAGACCGCCTACGACCAGCGAGCGCTGGTGCTGGTGCTGTCGCTTTGGTGAACTCGATTTCGGATCCCGAACTAAGCTCCCTCCACGCCAAAATCCCTTGCGATCTCGGATAACGGCGTTCACTTTGCTCATAGGGAGCGGGTGAATGCAGAACATATCTCGACATTTTGGGGTGCTTTGCCTGCTGTTTGCGGCAGCTTTGGCGGGATCGTTCCTGCTTCCCGTCGACGTGAGTTCGCAGATCCTATTTTTCGCGGCGACCGTTGTTTTTGTCGCCTACCTCGGCGTGAGCCATTTGCTCAGCAAGCCAAAGGCGCAAAGCGATGAATAGGCGCACGGTGTTGGCTTCGGCGATCGCGATGCTTGCGCCAGCAACGCAGGCTTCCGCTCAGCCACGCGAGGTTAAGGACGATCTTGAAATCGTACCTTTCTCTTCCAAGCTCTTCATGGGGATTTACAACTCTACGAAGCCGATCGCGGAGTTGGTAGACACCCTTCGATTTAAGGCGGTCCTTCGAGAATTCACTAGTGAACTGGCAAAAGTCGGCACTGCGAAAGAGATCGTGTTCGATCTTACGTTGCAGCCAGGTTGCGATGACATCGCGCTGTCGAACGCGGGGCGCTCGCTCTCTGATAGACTATTGGCTTTGCGAGCTACCACGGAAAGGCTCGGCATCGCGGTCATTGATCCGGCGCTGAAAGCCCAAGTCGATATCGCCGTCAGTCATATCTGGGTCGTCAACCACGGCAAGGCCGCCTGGGTTCCCTTCCTTCGCGACTACTGTGGTCGAAGTGCTGCGGGCAAATCTGAATTTCGAAGCGCGATAAGGTCCTCTATCGCCGCCGTCGACCAGTGCAAGAATGACGCTCGGAAACTGTTGGAAAAGCTGTCGGCGTAGCCCACTGAAATGTGCTTCGCCTCTCGGCCGGCTAACGTCCCGAGAGGCGCAAAT
>CBDIPU010000028.1:0-53151 GCA_965283765.1 Caulobacteraceae bacterium | reverse complement strand
GGGCCCAGACCTCCAAGGGCCTTGAGGTCTCCGGAGATGTCCAGGTGACAGCCCAATGGAGCATCAACGCCAACGTCGCCTACACCAAGGCCAAGTACCAAGACTTCGTCGACCCGACCTACGGCATCGACGCCTCGGGCCGCACGCCGCCCAACGTGCCCGACTGGATCGCCAATATCTGGACCAGCGTCACGGAGGTCGGCGGCCTGCCGCTCGAACTGGGCGGCGGCCTGCGCTATGTCGGCCAGCGCGAGGGCAATACGTCAGGCACCTTGAAGCTCGACAAATACGCCCTGGTCGACGTCTATGCGACCTACGCCCTGACCCCGAAGGTCTCGGTGACCGGCCGGGTCAGCAACCTCTTCGACAAGGCCTACGCCGCCTGGGCCGACATCTACTATCCGTCGGAAGTCATGCTCGGAAAGCCGCGCAGCTATGACGTCAGCCTCAACGTGAAGTTCTGATCATGGATGTGGCCAAGGCCGTGCGCGGACTATCCTGGTTTCACCGCTGGACCGGCGTCGCGCTCTGCCTGCTGTTCGTCCTGTGGTTTGCCAGTGGCGCGATCCTGCTGTTCGTGCCGTTCCCGTCCTTGAGCGGCGAGGATCGCTTGGCCTCCGCCGAACGGATCGACCTGGCCGCGGTCGCCGTGCGCCCGGCCCAAGCGCTGGCCGTCGCCGGCGGCGGCGAGGCCTTGCGCCTGGTCGCGGTCGGCGGACGGCCCGTCTATGTCGTCAAAACGAGCGACGGGGCGTTGCGGGCCATCGACGCCGGCACGGGGAAGATCGCGACACCGATCGGCGCCGCCCAGGCGGGCTCGATCGCCGGGCGCTTCGCCCTGGCTCCCATCAAGGGTGTCAGCGCGCCACTGCGATACGACCAGTGGGTGGCCCATAACCAGTTCGATGGCTGGCGGCCGCTCTACCGGGTATCGCTGGATGATCCGGCCGGGACGCAGCTCTATGTCTCGGCGGGCACAGGCGAGGTGGTCCAGCGGACCCATGCGAGCGAGCGGGCCTGGAACTGGGGCGGGGCCGTGATCCACTGGCTCTACTTCACCGCTCTGCGCCAGAGCTTCGCGGCCTGGGACCAGACCGTCTGGTGGATCTCGCTGCTGGGCCTGACGACCGCGGTGACCGGCACGGTCCTGGGGGTCTACCGGACCCAGAAGCGCCTGCGGGCGGCCGGCCGGACTGGTCGCCGTTCCGCGGCTGGCTGCGCTGGCATCACGGCCTTGGCCTTGGCGTGGCGCTCTTCGTGCTGACCTGGATCTTCAGCGGCTGGCTGTCGATGGATCATGGCCGGTTGTTCTCGCGCGGGACGCCGGCTCAGAGCGCCGAGGCGATCTATCACGGCGCGCCCCTGGCCAAGGCGCTGGCGGGCGTCGCCCAGGCCGACATCGTGCCGCTGGGCTCCGCCTCGCAGATCACCTTCGACGTCGTCGGTGGTCGCCCCCTGGCCTCGGCCGAGGGCGGCGGATCGGCGCGCGTGCGACTGCTCGACAACCCCGTTGCGCCGGTGACCGCGGCCTTGCCGACGGCGCTGCTGGCGCGGGCCGCCGGCCGGGCCTGGCCCCTGGCCTCGGCGGCCCCCAGAGGCCCCGAGGCGGGCGACCAGCTCTATCGGGCGGCCGAAGGCATGGATGGGCGCGTCGTTCGTTTTCCTCTGGCGGCGCCCAAGAACGCGTCGGTCTATCTCGACCCGGTCTCGGGCCGCCTGGTCGTCGTCATGGACGCCAGCCGCAAGGCCTATGCCTGGGTCTACTACGCCCTGCACACCTTCAAGTTTCCGGGCCTGATCGATCATCCGATCCTGCGCAAGGTCCTGGTGCTGATCCCGCTGCTAGCCGGCTTGGCCTTCAGCGTCACCGGCCTGGTCGTGGCCGTCAAACGCCTGCGCATCGCCGCGGCGTGATTCTTTCCCCCTCAGGAGTTCGCATGAAAGACCAACTCTATCTGCTCAAGCCCGGCTTCATGAACGGCGGCCTGGGGCCGCTCTATCGCGGCGACTCCGTCGCGGTGGAGGGGCTGTCGAGCTTCTTCCCGACCCTGCGCGAGGCGGTCGACGTCCACTACATCGCCTTCGAGCGGCCGCGCGGGGCCTTGGTCGAGACGCTGGGCGAGGCCTACCAGTCGGTCCCGGTGCTGGTCCTGGCGCAAGACGCCGCGCCCAGCGACGACGGCGTCCAGACCCAACGGGTCGGGGACCGCCTGTTCATCGCCGACGAAAAGACTATCCGGCGCTATCTTTCCACCCAGTACGACCTGCCGATCGCCGGCTAGCGGGACGGCTCGAACCGGCCGACCAGGCGATGCTGGGCGCCAGGATTCCACAGCCGGGCCAGGGTGACGGGCACATCGCCGTTCCAAGTGCGGCGCTCGACCACCAGGCAGGCCGAGCCCTGGCGCACGTCCAGGGCCTCGGCCTCGGCCGGTCCGGCTTCCAGAGCGCTGATGGTGTGCTCGGCCTGGGTCCAGGGCACGTGGGCCAGGAGCCAGGGGCCGGGCGCCGTGGTCTCCATCGGCTGGCAGGTGATGCCCGGCGCCGCATCGACATTGACCAGGCGCTCTTCCAACTGGAAGGGCTGGCCGTCCGACAGGTGCAGGCAGCGCATCCAGACCAGCTGGGTCTTGCGGCTGACATTGAGCAGGGCGCGCTTGTCAGGGTCGTCCTTGACGAAGGCGCATTCGAGCAATCGATAGCCGTAGGTCCCGCCGCCGCGCGCCACCACGTCGGCGGTGTCCCAGATCTCGAACACCGGCCGCTCCTGGGCCCGCTCGGAAACCACCGTCCCGATCTTGCGACGGCGTTGCAGCAGGCCCTCGCTGGCCAGGCTCTGGATGGCCTTGTTGACGGTCATCCGAGAGGTTCGGAAATGCTCCGTCAGATCCATCTCGGCGGGGATGCGGGTTCCGGGCGCCAATCGCCCTTCAGGATCGGCTGGGCCAGGGTGCGGCGGATCTGCAGCCACATCGGCCCCTGGCCGTCGAGCCTCAGATTCGATAGGGCGACGTCCTCGACCCTGGGGTCGTCAAGGTCATGAGGTCGCAAGGCGATGGTCGTGGCTGGCGCGGACAAGAACCCTGGCTCCCGGAAGTGCCACGACTGTAACGTGTCCGTCGCGCGCCCTCAAAGCGCTTATGCAAGGCCAGCCTCGCCGCTCGGGCCGGAGGGTGAAAGCCGGGCAGATGCGATCAGACCAGGTACGCCCTGTGTAGCCATATGGCGATAGAGAGTGTCCATGCGCTCGGCCGGGATTCGGCGTCGCGATCCAGCCACTAGGTCAGCAAAGCCAGGGTCGAGCGTCCGCCGTCCGCCGCCTCCCAGATGTCCTCGACCGTCGTGGGCGCGTAGCCCTTCTTCCAAACCGAGGAAATCAGCGAGCCGGCACACGGATTACATGCTTAGGAGAAACCGCACCGGGTCAGGGTTCGATGGCGATGGCTGGGGTTGTGCTTGAGGCCATGTGACCACTGACGGCGCCTCCCTCATGGCTTTGATCGCCACCACGTTATCGGACGGTTCACGCCCCCTCGGGCTGGCGATCGTCAGGCTACGCGCTTCGTTTGATCGCGGATCGGGCGGAGTGGGGTCGAGCAACGCATCGCCAATCCTGCGCGAGGGTAGGAAAGGCCAGGCCAAGGGACGAAGCGGATCGCGGCCACTGGCGGCCAGCATGAAGTTCGACACCTTCTCCTGACAGCCGCGCAGGTGATCGGACAGCAGCTTTTCTCGAGTGATGTAGTTGGGGTTCACGCCCTGCACGACGTGGTTCATCAGCAGGTGCATGTCCAGTTCCGAGGCGCCGGCCGCTTGTCCCAGGGTGCGGTAGGTCTGGCGCAGATCGTTGCCCCACTTGGCCAGGTCGCTTCGATCCTCCTTGTGTTCGTGGAGGTGACCCTCCTCGCTTTCAGCGACGAAAACCCATTCGCGGGCCTGTTCGGGTTGGAGCATTCGACCCGCGCGGATAACCCGGATCAGGCACCGGATCATTGCCCGCGATAATGGGATGTCGAACGCCCGCTCCTCGCCGCCTTTCGGGCGGGGCAGGTGGAGAATGCGGTCGCGGAAATTCAGGTGGTCAAGGCGCGCCTGACGCAAGGCGCCCGGACGGCTGCCCGACAGCAGCGTGAACAGATGAAACTCCCGCCTGACTACATTGCGCAGAGCCCGCGCCTGGTCGAACCACGCCGGCAGGTCGGCCGCGCCCATGGCGGTGTTGCGCCGCTTCTCCTTGTTCCAGTCGACCGCCGTGGTCGGGTTTTCTGGCGGCAACTCGCGGTGGCTCCGGCGCGCGTGGTTGTAGATCGCCCTGAGCGTTCGCATCGTGCCGTTAGCGATTGCGGGGCCGTTCTCGACCGAAAGCTTGTCGTGGCGTTCCGCCACGAGCGATGGCTTGTCACCCAGAACCTGCAGCGCTTGATCCTGCCAGTCGGCCAAGAGGCGTTCGACGTGGTCGGCGTATCCAGCGATCGTCGCTGGGCTGCGACCTTTCCGTTCCATGTGCGCGGTCCGATAGCGCCCCCAAGCTTCACGAAGCGTAATGCCCTTGGGCGCCTCAGGTTCGGGTGTGGGCTCCGGCGCCGCGGTAGCGGCTTCCTCGGCTTGATGAAGTTCTCCGCTGGCAATCTGCGCTAGGAGGGCCTTGGCCTTGATGCGTGCGTCACGGGCGCTGACGTCGCCAGCCTGGCCAACGGCGAGACGCTTGCCATGTCGCTGTCCATCGATCCAGTACTCGGCCTGCACAGTGTAGGTCTTGGTCTTGGCTCCGACGACGACAAAGAACCCCTTCAGGTCGACGTCGCGCACGATGTAGCGAGTCTTGGACAGTGACAGTTGCTGAACCGACCGGTCGCTCAGCGTGATCCTTTGCTCGCTCATCTCGCGTGCTCCACACTAACTTCGGAGAGATCCTGAAACGGGATTGCAACGGGGAAAGTGGAAAATCAGTCTAAATGTGGGTATGCGAGAATATGCTACCCAACACGATGATTTAAGGCAAATCATATTTAGAGATAAGGAGTTATCGTAGTCTGGAGTATGATGGCGTATATACTGAAAGAGACCCGGTCTATTCTACGAATCTGAGGGTCGGACGTTCGAATCGTTCCGGGCGCGCCATTTTCTCCTGAAAAATCAGTGATTTAGCTTTTTGCGATGGGCCGGGCCCGGAGCAAAAATTTCTTTGCACTGGGTTTTGCACTGGGGATTTTCTGACTCCAAGGATCGACGGCGAGCCAGAGGCCGCTGTGTTTCGCCATGACTCGCCGGGATTCGCTTTTGGCGGGTCGGTTTCGCGGGGCGATTTCAGGGTCGCAGCCGTCTTGCTTCCTTCGCTTTCAGCAGGGCTGCGATCTGTTCTGGCGTCCAGAAGATGGAGTCCAGCGCGGTTGCGACCGTGGCTACGCGAAGCCGGGCATGCCGGATGGGTCGCGTCGACTTTTGCGCAGTACGCAAAGAAGAACGGCGAATGGGTTCAATTATCTTCTTCCGGATCGGCGCTAGATAGTTCCGCAGGCCTCATGCCGGAGATCTTTGCCGTGCCTAACCTCCTCGACGCACCGGCCCGAAAAGGCCTGTCATCCTTGATGACCTTCGCGATGTCCGCCGCCGCCGGCGTCGCCGTCGCCAACATCTATTACAACCAGCCCATGCTGGGGCTGATCGAGCAGGATCTTCCCGGCCCTCTGACCGGCCTGATCCCGACCGCCACGCAGCTGGGTTACGCCGCCGGACTTTTCCTGCTGGTCCCGCTGGGCGACATCATCGACCGGCGCAAGCAGATCGGCGTCCAGTTCGTCGTCCTGGCCCTGGCCCTGGTGCTAGCGGCCCTAGCCCCCAGCGCGGCCCTGGTCGTGCTCGCGTCCCTGGCGGTGGGCCTGGCCTCGACGGTCGCCCAGCAGATCGTGCCCTTCGCCGCGCATCTGTCCTCGCCCGAAAAGCGCGGGGCGACGGTGGGAACGGTGCTCTCGGGCATCCTCACCGGCATCCTGCTCAGCCGCACGCTCGCCGGCTTCGTGGCCACGCATTTTGGCTGGCGCGAGATGTTCTGGCTCGGCGCGCCGATGGCCCTGATCGCCGGAGCGGTCATGTTCATGACGCTGCCTCGCGTGGCGCCCGACTCCAAGCTCGGCTACGGCAAGCTCCTGGCCTCGATCGGCGACCTCTGGAAAGAGTTTCCCGCCCTGCGGCTGGCCGCCTTCACCCAGGCGGTGATCTTCGCGGCGTTCACGGTGTTCTGGACGGTTCTGGCCTTCCGGCTGCAGTCGCCCGCCTACCATCTGGGCGCGGATGTGGCCGGCCTTTTCGGCGTCGTCGGGGCGGTGGGCATCTTCGCCGCGCCCCTGGCCGGCCGGTTCGCCGACAGGCGCGGCCCCAAGCCGGTGGTCGTGCTCGCCTCGATCCTGATCCTGGTCTCCTGGGTGCTGTTTGGCGTCTGGACCTCGGTGGCGGGCCTGATCGTCGGCGTCATCGTGCTCGACTTCGCCATGCAGTCGGCCCTGGTCTCCAATCAGCACATCGCCTTCGCGCTGCGTCCCGAGGCGCGGGCGCGTCTCAACACCGTGCTGATGGGCTCGATGTTCCTGGGCGGCGCCTTCGGCTCCGCGGCCGGTTCCGCGGCCTGGCAAGTCGGCGGCTGGACCGCCGTGACGGCGCTGGGCGTGGCTCTGGGCGTCCTCAGCACCGCCCTGCAGGCGCTCGGCTTCAGCCGTCGCGTCCGCGCGGCGCGCTCCTAGCCGGAGAGGGCGTCTTCGGCGCTGGACGCCGGAACGCCCCGATCCCAATAGGCCGGCGCGCCGATGTGGCGCGCCAGGGCGTCCAGGAAGCAGGCGACCTTCTTAACGCCGCGACGGTTCGGCGGATAGGCGGCCCAGATCGCGCCTTCCTCGGCGCCCGGGCTGGCGGTCCATCCGTCCAGGACCGGAACCAGAGCCCCCGTGGCGATATCGCCGCCGATCAGCCAGGTCGGGAGGAGGACCAGGCCGACGCCGCCGAGCGCGGCCTCCCGCAGGACCTCCGAACCGCTGGAGCGCAGCGGCCCCCTGACCGCCACCTTCTCACGCCTGCCGCCCCGCGCCAGGGTCCAGGTGCTGTCGCCGTTGAAGTACTCGTAGATCAGGCAGCTGTGACTTATCAGGTCGGCTGGCGTGCGCGGCGCTTCATGTTCGGCGAGATAGGCGGGGCTGGCGCAGACCGCCCGCCGATGCGGCGCGAGCTTGCGGGCGATCAGACTGGAGGTGCTCATCGCACCGAGCCGCACGGCCACGTCAATGCGATCCTCGACGAGATTGCTGACGGCGTCGGTGGCCAGCACCTCCAGGCGTAGCTCGGGATATCGCCGCAGGAAGGCCGGCAGCATCGGGGCGACGTGGAGCCGCCCGAACGCGACGGGCAGTGTCAGCCGCAGAAGCCCGCTCGGCGGCCCGCCGCGCTCGCTCACCGTCCGGTCGGCGTTGTCGAGTTCATCAAGGATCCGGCGGGCCTCGTTGAGATAGAGGGCGCCGGCGTCGGTCAGGGTGACGTTGCGGGTCGACCGGTTGAGAAGAAGCGTCCCCAGGTGCGCCTCAAGCGCGTTGACCTGCCGTGTCAGGGACGAGGGCGCAACGCCCAATCGTCGGGCGGCCGGCGCGAAGCCGCCATGTTCGACGACCGTGACGAAGGCGCTGAGGGTCGCGAACCTGTCCATGTCTCACCTTTGCGTCAGTCGCAAGCAAGGTCCCGATATTGACCGGATCGCGCGGGAATTGTCTATAGTGATCGGGGTCCGTTCGGGAAGGCGCTGGCCTCTCGGTCGGAAGAGGGTTTCAGGCGCTCATGGCTTCGTTGGCGCTGCGACACGCGCGAACTGCGGCGGCTCTCGCGCGAAGACGTCGGTCGTCCTTCCGGCAAAGCTCCGAACGGGTGTCCCCCCGATGACCCTTTCGATATCGCCAAGGCCCGGGACCCGGCTAAATGGATGCGGGCGTTTTCGGCGAAAGGCGGGGTGATGGCGGTCGGCGAGAAGATCTCGGTCCTCATCGTGGATGATCACCCCATGCTGCGGGAAGGCGTCGCCGCCGTGCTTGGCGGTGAAGAGGACATGGCCGTCGCCGGGGAGGCCACGAACGGGGTCGAAGCCGTGGCGCGGTTTGCTGAACTGCGACCCGACATCGTGCTGATGGACCTGCAGATGTCCGGCCTCGACGGGGTGGCCGCGATCAAGGCGATCCGCGCGGAGGCGTCCGACGCCAGGATCATCGTGTTGACGACCTATTCAGGCGACGCTCAGGCGCTCCGGGCGCTGAAGGCTGGCGCGAGCGGCTACCTCCTCAAGAGCAGCCTGCGCCGCGAGCTGATCGACACCATCCGCACCGTTCACGCCGGTCGCCGCCACATCCAGCCCGAAGTGGCGCAGGAGATCGCCGTTAACGCGGCGGGCGATGCGCTGAGCGAACGCGAGATCGACGTTCTGCAGTGCGTGGCGGCGGGACAGGCCAACAAGGAGATCGCCCGCGCGCTCTCGCTCTCCGAGGATACCGTCAAGGGGCATCTGCGCAGCATCTTCAACAAGCTCGACGTCGATGACCGCACCCAGGCCGTCACGGTCGGACATCGCCGCGGGATCATCCAGATCTGAGCCGGCGGCCCGTCATTTCGGCGGGCGAATGACCCGAAGCCCGCCAGGACGCCGTCGATCGAACAGGCGTCGTCACCGATGAGGCAAAGCGCCAGGATGCGCTTGCGGAACGAGCAATGGCCAGGCGCCTGCGGCGTCCACGGCGCGATCAAGGGCGCCACGGACGCGAACCTCGTCTATTTGTCGTCCGGCGAGCGTCGATTTACAAGGTCGTCGCGGGAGCTAGGATTGCATCGCGCCTGGGGACGTTCGACGTGGGGCTGGGTTCAAAACGCATCGGACTGATCGCCGCCACGGCGTTGATCGCCCACGCCGCGAGCCCGGCTCGCGCGCTCGATCCCGCGCGCGGCCTGGGCCAGTACACCCATACGCGATGGACCTCGGACAACGGCGCGCCCACCGAGGTGCGCGTCGTCACCCAGACGCCCGACGGCTTTCTCTGGATGGGCGCCGACGACGGCCTCTATCGCTACGACGGCGTCGCCTTCGAACGCGTCGTCCTCCCCAATCCCAAGCATGGGCACGGGTCGGGCGTGAACGCCTTGCTGGTGACCAGGGCGGGGGCGCTGGTCGTGGGTTTCGACCTTGGAGGTGTCGGACTCTACGACAAGGGACGGTTTTCCTATCTTGAGCATCGTCGCATCCGCGCGACCGTCCGTGCGCTGGCGGAGGACCGTCAGGGCGCGATCTGGGTGGCGACGGGAAGCTCCGGGAGCCAACTGGCGCGCTATCGGAACGGGGCTTGGCGGTTCGTTGGTCGCGACGAGGGCCTACCCTCGGGAATCGTCACCGGTCTCCATGTCGATCGCGCCGGCGTGCTTTGGCTCAGCATGGACCATTGGCTGGGCTATCTGCCGCCGGCCGAACGCGGAATTCGCACCGTCGCCACCCAGGTCGGGCTTGGGCCGGGCCTGGCCGAGGACGGGGACGGCAAGCTCTGGATTTCCAACTCCTTCGGCGTGCGCCGCTTTTCCGATCCGCGCGCCGGCCGTATCGCGTCCGGCGCGCGCTTCGCGATCGGCACGGCCTCGCGCTGGAACCATGTCATCTTCGACAGAGACCAGAACCTTTGGGGCGGCGGGTTCGGCGCCGGGCTCTTTCGTGTCCGCGCCTTGGCGGCCGGCAAGGACGTCGAGGCCGATTCGAAGCCGACCGAAGCCTTTCCGGCCAAGGCGGGCCTCACGGGCGATGTGGCCTGGTCGGTCTTCGAAGACCGGGAAGGCAATATCTGGGTCGGCACCAACGGCGGACTCGATCGCTTTCGCCACGCCAATGTCATCCGCCAGCCGCGCGTCGGCGCCGACTTGCCCGACGGCTACAACGTGGCGGCGACGCGCGGCGGCGCGGTCCTGGTCAGCGATCGCGGCGTCCTTCTGAAGGCCGAGCCGGGTCAAAGCCTCAAGCCCTGGCTGGAAGACATCGACCCTGGGGCCGTTTGCGAGTTGCCGGACGGGACGCTGTGGGTCATCGGCGCGCGAGGGGAGGGACGGTCCGGACAGATCTATCGCGTCAAGGACGGGCGACGCTCCGAGCTCAGGCCGCCCTCGCCGGTGTCCAGGTCATCGACCTGTTCGGTGGACGACAGCGGCGACTTTTGGGTCACGGCCTACGACCAGCCCGCCCAGCGTTTCGATGGGCGTGGCTGGCGCGCCTACGCGACCGAAGAAGCGCCGGGCTTCAGTTCGGTGGTCGCGACCGGGGCGGGTCGGGTGGTGCTCGTGCGGGGGCGACGGCTCTTCGAAGCGGACGCCTCGGGTCTCAAGCCCCTGGACTACGGCGCCGATCGGTTCTTCCCGGGCAACATGGTCCAGGTCTGGCGGGATCGCGCGTCCACCGTCGTCGTTTCCAGCAACGGCCTCACCCGACGGGACGCGGGCAGGCTCCGGTTCCTCAGTGACGATCGCTTCCCGTGGCTGGAAGACGTCAACGGTCTGGCGCGCCAGACGGCTGGCTCGACCTGGATCATGGCCAAGGGCGGTATGACGCGCGTGGGGTCCCTGGACCTGGATCGCGCCTTCACTGATCCTGGATTCACGCCCGCGACCCGAACCTTCACGCGCCTGGACGGCCTGGTCGGCTCTGGAACGGGAGCGCTGGACCGGGCGGTCGCGGTCGGCGGGGACGGTCGTGTCTGGCTGGCGACGACCTCGGGCGTCTTCGCCATCGACGCCAACCATCTCTATCGAAACCTTCTCCCGCCGCCGGTCAGCATCACCGCCCTGACGGTGGACGGCAAGACGATCAAGGATCCCAGGGACGTCGTGCTGGCGAAGGGCGCGCGGTCTCTCCAGATCGACTACGCCGCCTTGAGTTTGACCATGCCCGAACGGGTGAAATTCAAATACAGGCTGGAGGGCGTCGACCGTGGCTGGATCGACCCCGGCGCGCGCCGGCAAGCCTTCTACACGAACCTGAAGCCAGGCCGGTACCGCTTCCTGGTCAAGGCGGCCAACAACGACGGGGTCTGGAACGAGGACGGCGCGATGCTCAAAGTCGAGCTTCCGCCGACCTTCCTGCAGAGCAAGCTCTTCCTGGCGCTCTCGGCGCTGTTGCTCCTGAGCCTCGCCTGGCTCGGCTACAGGCTGCGCCTGCGCCAGGTGTCCGAACGCATCCGACTGCGCCTGCAGGACCGCCTGGCCGAGCGCGAGCGCATCGCCCGCGAACTCCACGACACCCTGTTGCAGGGCGTTCAGGGCCTGATGCTGAAATTCCAGGCCGCCAGTCGGCAAGTGCCCATGGATCTGCCGGCGCGCGGACAGCTCGAGGCGGCGCTGGACCGGGCCGAGGACATCATGGTCGAGGCCCGCGAGCGTGTAAGAAGTCTGCGTTCCGCGTCGGGCGACAACCTGGCCATGACCCTGGCCGCGGTCGCCGAGCGCACCGATCCCGATCGCTCGGTGGAGACCACCGTCATCACCGCGGGCGCCGAGCGAGCTCTGCATCCGGTGGTCGCCGACGAGATCGAGAAGATCGTCGGCGAAGCCCTGTTCAACGCCTATCGCCACGCCGACGCCAGGACGGTGGTTGTGGAGATCGCCTACGGCGCGCGCGAACTCGGCGTGCGCGTCCGTGACGACGGCGTGGGGATCGACCAGGCCGTGCTCGACGCGGGCGGTCGCGATGGCCACTACGGCCTGACCGGCATGCAGGAGCGGGCCGCGAAGATCCAGGGAATCCTGGCGGTCCGCGGCCGCGCCGGCGTGGGCGCGATGGTGGAGCTGGCCGTCCCAAGCTCGGTCGCCTATGCGGCCGGGCGGCGCGCCTGGAGAGATTTCTGGAGGCCCGGCCGGTCCGACCGCGTCGAGCCCTGAGAGTCAGCGGTTCCAAGCCCGGGTCGACCAGCGCCGGGGCGTCTCCAAAGACGAGGTCTGGATCGTGAGGCGTCGTTCGCCCCGCATCGGGCCGACGGGCGCGGCTGGCGCGGTCGGCGCGCGGTTCCAGCCCCTTCGACATCCCGCCGAGGGCCGTAAGCGATCCATACGACATCCGGCCGATTGGACGCCCTTGGCATGGGCGGCCCCTAAAACGGCCCGCTATCTTTATGCGCCCCTTATGCCGAGCCTCTCAGTCCCGAATGGAGCCTTTACGGCGCCTCGTGGTCTGTTCCGCGCAACTTAGCAGGAGGCTGTCCATGGCCGATCTTATTTTCCTGGTGCTGGCGACGGGGCTGTTCGTGGCCTTCGCCGCCTTCGCCACCGCATTGAGGCGCCTGTGACCATGCTGGTGAGCGCGCTTTGGGGAGCCGGGGCGATCGTCGTCGCGGTCTACATGGTCGTGGCGATGCTGCGACCGGACAAGTTCTGACGGATCACATCCCATGAATTGGCAAGGTTGGGCGGAAATCGCCCTGACGCTGGGCCTGGCGGTCGCCATCGGCTGGCCGCTGGGCTCGTACATGTCTCGCGTCTGGAACGGCGAGCGCACCTGGCTTGACCCGGTGCTCAGGCCATTCGAGGCGTTCTTCTATACCGCCTGCGGCGTGGACTCCAAGAAGAGCCAGAGCTGGTGGAGCTACGCCGGCGCGCTGCTGGCGTTCAATTTCACCGGCTTTCTGTTCGTCTACGCGGTGCTGCGCCTGCAGGGCGTGCTGCCGATGAATCCGCAAGGTTTCGCCGGACTTTCCGAGCATCTGTCGTTCAACACGGCGATCAGCTTCGTCACCAACACCAACTGGCAGAGCTATGGGGGCGAGACGACGATGTCGACGCTCAGCCAGATGCTGGTGCTGACCACCCAGAACTTCGTCTCGGCCGCGACCGGCGCGACGGTGGCCGCCGCGCTTGCTCGCGCCTTCACGGCCAACCGCGGCGAGGGCGTCGGCAATTTCTGGGCCGACCTGGTCCGCACCACGCTCTATGTGCTGCTGCCGATCTCGTTCGTCGTGGCCGTGCTGCTGGTCGCCCTGGGTCTGCCCCAGACCCTGTCGGCGGGCGTGACCGCCCACACGATGGAAGGCGCCGAGCAGAAGATCTCGCTCTACGCCGTGGCTTCGCAGGAAGCCATCAAGATGCTGGGCATCAACGGCGGCGGCGTCTTCAACGTCAACTCGGCCCACCCGTTCGAGAACCCGACGCCGCTGACCAACCTGATCATGGCGATCTCCATCAACGTGCTGGGCTGGGCGGCCTTCTTCGCCTTCGGCCGCTCGGTCCTGGCCAAGAAGGACGTCCGCGCCCTGGTCCTGGCGGCCGCCGTGCTGCTGTTCGCCGGCGCGGCGACGATCTACGCCACCGAGACCATGACTCCGCCGGCTCAGCAGGCCGCCGGCGTCGAGACGGCCGTCAACATGGAAGGCAAGGAAGTGCGCTTCGGCGCGCCGGCCACGGCCGCCTGGGCCGCCGCCACGACCGGCGCCTCGAACGGCTCGGTCAACGGCATGCACTCCAGCCTGATGCCGCTGGGCGGCGGCATGGCGATGTTCCTGATGCACCTGGGCGAGATCCTGCCCGGCGGCATCGGCTCGGGCATCGCGGTCATGGTGGTCATGGCCATCCTGTCGGTCTTCGTCGCCGGTCTGATGGTTGGTCGCACGCCGGAATACCTGGGCAAGAAGATCGAAGCCCGCGAAGTGCAGTTGTCGATCCTGGCCGTCCTGGCCATCCCGGTCGCCACCTTGGGCTTCTCAGCCATCGCCGCGGTGCTGCCCGAGGCGCTGAAGGGCCTGATGCACTCTGGCCCGCACGGGATGTCGGAGATCCTCTACGCCTACACCTCGGCCACGGCCAACAACGGCTCGGCCTTCGCCGGTCTGACCGCCAACGCGCCCTGGTGGGACGCCACCCTCGGCGTGGCCATGGCTCTGGGCCGCTTCCTGCCGATCGTGGCCATCCTGGCCATGGCGGGCTCGCTGGTCGCCAAGCCCAAGCTGGCGCCGTCGGCCGGGACCCTGCCGACGCACGGCGGCCTGTTCGTCGGCCTGCTGGTCGGGGTGATCCTGATCCTGGGCGGCCTGCAATTCTTCCCTGCTTTGGCCCTCGGTCCGATCGTCGAGCACTTCCAAGTGCTCGCCGTGACCGCCGGCCACTAATCGCAAAGGCGATTACATCATGACCACCATCGAATCCCCCATGGGGAACGGCGCCGGGGAGGGCCGGCGCAAGGCCGGCGCCCTGGCGGGCGGGCTCTCTCCGGCCATCATGACCCGGGCGGCCAAGGACGCCTTCGTCAAGCTGGACCCGCGCAAGCTTACCGGCAATCCGGTGATCTTCGCCACCTGGATCGTGGCTCTGCTGTCGACGGTCTCGGCCGTCGCGGCGATCGCCAGCCAGCAACCGGCCGGCTTCGCCATGCAGATCGCCGGCTGGCTGTGGGCCACCGTGCTGTTCGCCAACCTGGCCGAAAGCGTCGCCGAAGGGCGGGGCAAGGCCGCGGCCGACAGCCTGCGCGCCACCCGGGTCACCACCAACGCCAAGCTGATCACCGACGAAGCCACCGGCGCCGTCACCCCGACCCCGGCCCACAAGCTGGTGCCCGGTTCGCTGATCCTGATCGAGGCCGGCGACGTCGTCCCGACCGATGGCGAGATCATCGAAGGCATGGCCAGCGTCAACGAGGCGGCCATCACCGGCGAGAGCGCGCCGGTCATCCGCGAAAGCGGCGGCGACCGCTCGGCCGTCACCGGCGGCACCACGGTGGTCTCGGACTGGATCAAGGTCCGTGTCACCGCCCAGCCGGGCTCGACGTTCCTGGACCGCATGATCGCCATGGTCGAGGGCGCGGACCGTCGCAAGACGCCAAACGAGATCGCCCTGGCCGTGCTGCTGGCGGGCCTGACCCTGATCTTCCTGATCGCGGTGGTCACCCTGCTGGGCCTGGGCAAGTTCTCGGGCGTCAATCTGGACCCCATCGTGCTGGGCGCGCTGTTCATCACGCTGATCCCGACCACGATCGGCGGTCTGCTGTCCGCCGTCGGCATCGCCGGCATGGACCGGCTGATGAAGCACAACGTGCTGGCCACCTCGGGCCGCGCCGTGGAAGCCGCCGGCGACGTCGACACCCTGCTGCTGGACAAGACCGGCACCATCACCTTCGGCAACCGCATGGCCACCGAAGTGATCGCCGCCCCCGGCGTGCGTCCCGAAGCAGCGCTGCGCGCCGCCATCAGCGCCTCGTTGGCCGACGAAACCCCGGAAGGCCGCTCGATCGTCGAACTGGGCCGCAACCAGGGGATCGTCATCGAGGCGCCGCGGAACGCCACGTCGATCGCCTTCAGCGCCACCACCCGCCAGTCGGGCCTGGACGCCAATGGCATGTCCTGGCGCAAGGGCGCTGTCGACGCGGTCTATCGCACCCTGGCCCTGGATCCGAAGATGGTTCCGGCGGAGGTCACCGCCGCCGTCGATCGCATCGCCCGCTCGGGCGGCACGCCGCTGGCCGTCAGCGAGAACGGCGTCCTGGTCGGGGTCATCCACCTGAAGGACGTGGTCAAGCCGAACGTCAAGGAACGCTTCGCCGACCTGCGCCGCATGGGCCTGCGCACCGTGATGATCACCGGCGACAACCCGGTGACCGCCGCGGCCATCGCCTCCGAGGCCGGCGTCGACGATTTCCTCGCCGAAGCCACGCCGGAGGACAAGCTGCGGCTGATCCGGGAAGAGCAGGGCAAGGGACGACTGGTAGCCATGTGCGGCGACGGCGCCAACGACGCGCCCGCCCTGGCCCAGGCCGATGTCGGCGTGGCCATGCAGACCGGCGCCCAGGCCGCTCGCGAGGCCGGCAACATGGTCGATCTCGACAGCGACCCGACCAAGGTCATCGAGATCGTCGAGGTCGGCAAGCAGATGCTGATCACCCGGGGCGCGCTGACGACCTTCTCGATCGCCAACGACGTGGCCAAGTACTTCGCCATCATCCCGGCGATGTTCGTGGTGGCTCTTCCGGCCCTGGGCGCGCTGAACGTCATGCATCTGCACAGCCCGCAGAGCGCGATCCTGTCGGCGGTGATCTTCAACGCCCTGGTGATCGTGGCCCTGATCCCGCTGGCCCTGAAGGGCGTCAAGTATCGCGCCATCGGCGCCGGCAAGCTCCTGTCGCGCAACCTGATGGTCTACGGCCTGGGCGGCCTGGTCGCCCCGTTCGCCGGCATCAAGCTGATCGACCTGATCGTCTCGAGCCTGGGATGGGCCTGATGCGCGGCCCGATCGTCCCAAATCCGATGGTCAGGGATCTGATCTTCGGGGTCGTGGCGATCGGGCTGGTCTTCCTGGTGGCCTTCACCGCCGCCTGATCCGCCAAAACACCCTCTATTCTGTTCTGAAAGAACGACCGCCATGACTAAGCTTGCTCTCCCCGTCCTGATCGCCGCCGCCGGCGTCCTGGCCCTCTCGGCCGGAGCCGCCTCCGCCCAAGACGCGGCTCAGAAGCCCTTCACGCTCAGCTACAATGTCGGCGTCGCCTCTGATTACGTCTTCCGCGGCGTCTCGCAGACCCAGGAAGACCCGCAGGTGTTCGGCGGCGTCGATCTGGCCGCCGGCAAATTCTACGCCGGGACCTGGGCGTCCAATGTCGATTTCGGCGACAAGACCGACGCCGAGATCGACCTCTACGCCGGCTACAAGCCGACCCTGGGCGCGGCCTCTCTGGACTTCGGCGTGATCTACTACGGCTACGCCGGCGCGCCGAAGGGCGCTGACTACGGCAATGTCGAGTTCAAGGCCGCCGGCTCGATCCCGGCCGGCAAGGGCGCCCTGGGCGCGGCCGTGTTCTACAGCCCCGACAGCTTCGGCGCCGCCGACGAGGCCGTCTATTACGAGCTCAACGGCAGCTATCCGGTCATCGATAAGCTGTCGGTCTCGGTCGCCGTCGGCCGCCAGACCTACAAGGGTTCGGGCGACTACACGACCTGGAACGTCGGCGCGGCCTACGCCCTGAACAGCACGCTGACGCTCGACCTGCGCTACCACGACACCGACGAACACAGCTTCGGCAAGATCTACGGCAGCCGCGCCGTGATCTCGCTGAAGGCCGCCTTCTAAGGAGACGCCACCATGCTCTCGCATCTTCGTCCGGCCATCGTCTCCAGCGTCCTGTTCATGGGACTGCTGGGCCTGGCCTATCCCCTGGCCGTGACCGGGGTGGCCCAGGCGGCGTTCCCGGCCCAGGCCAACGGCAGCCTGGTCAAGGACGCCAAGGGGACGGTCATCGGTTCGTCCCTGATCGCCCAGGCCTTCAGCAAGCCGGAATACCTGCACCCGCGTCCCTCCGCGGCCGGCAACGGCTATGACGCCTCGGCGTCCAGCGGCTCCAACATGGGCCCGCTGAACGACAAGCTGATCGAGCGCGAGAAGACCGACGCCGCGGCGCTGCGGGCCGAGAACCCCGGGGTTCCAATCCCGGCCGACGCGGTCACCACCTCGGGCTCGGGTCTGGATCCGGACGTCTCGCCGGCCAACGCCCGGTTCCAGGCGCCGCGTGTGGCCAAGGCCCGCGGCGCGCCCGTGGGCGAGGTCCTGGCCGTGATTGACGCCCACACCAAGGCGCCGCTACTGGGCTTCATCGGCCAGCCAGCGGTGAACGTCCTGGCCGTCAACCGGGCGCTCGACGCGCGTTTCCCGAAGGACGGTTAGTTGCCGACCGAGGATCGCTCCCACACCGAACCCGGGCGTCCCGATCCCGAGGCGCTCCTGGCCGCCGCCAACAAGGCCGGCCGGGGCGCCTCAAGGTGTTTCTGGGCATGGCCCCGGGCGTGGGCAAGACCTACGAGATGCTGCGCGCCGCCCGCCGCCGCAAGGCCGAGGGCGTCGACATCCTGATCGGCGTCGTCGAAACCCACGGCAGGCGCGAGACCGAGAGCCTATTGCGCGGCATGGACGTCCTGCCGCGCAAGCCAATCGAGCATCGCGGGCGCGCCTATCTCGAGTTCGACATCGACGCGGCCCTGGCTCGCAAGCCCAAGGTGCTGCTGGTCGACGAATACGCCCATTCCAATGCGCCGGGCTCGCGTCATCCCAAGCGCTGGCAGGATGTCGAGGAACTGCTGGCCGCGGGGATCGATGTCTGGACCACCCTGAATGTCCAGCACCTGGAAAGCCTGGTCGACGTCGTTCTGCGCATCACCGGCGTGCACCAGCGCGAGACGGTGCCCGACAGCGCCTTGTCGCGGGCCGACGATATCGAATTCGTGGACATCACGCCCGACGAACTGCGCGAGCGGATGGCGGCGGGCAAGGTCTACGTGCCCGAGACCGCGCGCCTGGCGGCCGACAACTTCTTCAAGGTCGAGAACCTCACCGCCCTGCGCGAACTGGCCCTGCGGCGCGCAGCCCAGACCGTCGACGACCAACTGGTCGCCGCCATGCGCGAGAAGGGCGTCGAGGGGCCCTGGGCGGCGGGCGAGCGGATCCTCGTCTTGGTCAGCGGTGACCCGATGTCCAACACGCTCGTGCGGGCCGGCCGCCGGCTCTCCGACATGATGATGGATGCGCCGTGGACGGTGGCTCATGTCGAGCGCACCGATCGCGCCCCGCCGCCGGCCCGTTGGAGCGCGCGCCTGCGTGAGGCGCTCAAGCTCGCGGAGCAGCTTGGCGGCCTCACGGTGGCGCTGAACGACCATGACATCGTCGCCACGGTGATGGCCTACGCGCGGCGCAACAACGTCACCCAGATCGTCATCGGCAAATCCGTCGAGCGCAACTGGCGCGAACGATTGGGGCGCTCCCTGGCCGTCGCCCTGCTGCGCGAGGCCAGGGGCGCGGCGATCCACGTCGTCACAGAGGCCGCCCGCGATACGACGGACGTCCCCGCGGTCAAGAGGGAGCCTTTCGCCTGGAATAGTTGGAAGGCCTATCTGACCGGCGCGGGCTTCGTGGCCATCGCCACGCTCGCGGCCTGGGGATTGGACACGGCTTTCGACCGCGTGGACCTGGGGATGATCTTCCTGGCCGCCGTCCTGGCGGCGGGCGTGCAGCATGGCCTGAGACCGGCCCTGGCGGCGGCGACGGTGGCGTTCCTCGTCTACAACTATTTCTTCCTCGCGCCGCGCTACAGCTTCCAGATCGGAGCGCCGACGGATTTCCTGACGCTCTTCGTGTTCTGGGCCGTGGCCTTGGCGACCGGCGGCTTGGCGGGGCGGGTGCGGGATCAGGCGCGAGGCTCGCAACGCCGCGCCGCCGCGGTCTCCACCCTCCTCGCCGCCGCCCGCACCCTGTCGGGCGCTTCCGCGCGTGAGCCCGTGGCGCGCGCGCTCGCCGAACAGGTCGCCGCCGCCGCTGGCGCGCGCGCCATCGTCCTGCTGTCGCGCGACGGCGAACTCGAACCCGCCGCCGGGGCGCCGAGCCTCGAGCCGCTGCAGGCCGCGCCCATGGCCGCGGCGCGTTGGGCGTGGGAGAAGGGCGAGGCAGCCGGCGCCGGCACCAGCACTCTGCCGCACACGGCCTGGACCTTCTGGCCCATGCAGGGCGCGCGCGGCCGGATCGGTGTCGCCGGTGTCGAGGCGGGCGCGATGGCTTCGGGATCCGACGAGGAGCGTCTGGTCCTGGGCCTGCTCGACCAGGGCGCCACCGCCTTGGAGCGCGCCGAACTCGCCGCCGAGGCCGTCGAGACCGAAAGCCTTCGGCGCGCCGATCGCTTCCGCTCGGCCTTGCTGAGCTCGATAAGCCACGATCTTCGCACGCCGCTCTCGACCGTACTGGGCGCGTCCTCGACCTTGCTGAGCTACGGCAAGGCGATGGAACCCGATACGCGCGACGACCTCCTGGTCAGCATCGGCGAGGAGGCCGAACGTCTCAATCGCTATGTCGGCAACCTTCTCGACATGACGCGGCTCGAGGGCGGCGCCCTGCGCCTGCGGACCGACTGGATCGACGTGCGCGACGTCCTGGCGGCCGCCGCCGAACGGGTCTCGCGACGTCTTGGCGGCCGCGCCCTGACCCGGGACTTTCCGACCGACCTGACATTGGTCCAGGCGGACGCCAGCCTGCTCGAGCAGGTGGTGGTCAATATCCTCGAGAACGCCATCGCCTACAGCCCGCCAGGGGCGGCGATCGAGATGGCCGCCTACGAGGACCGGGGCAATGTCGTGATCAGCATCGAGGACGAGGGCAGGGGCATCCCGCCGGCCGAGCTCGAACGTGTCTTCGACAAGTTTCAGCGCCTGGAAGAACCCACCGATCGCACCCAGGGGGTGGGTCTGGGACTCTCCATCGCCAAGGGGTTCATCGACGCGATGGGGGGGCGCATCGCCGCCGCCAGCCCCATTCACGATGGCAAGGGCACCCGGATGCTGATCAGTCTGCCCAAGGCCATTCCCACCCATCACAATCTGCTGTGAGGCCATGCGTCCGCGCATTCTGATCGTCGACGACGAGCCACAAATCCATCGTTTCCTGGCGCCGGCGCTGACCGCCGCCGGTTACGATCCTCTTCGCGCCGACGACGGCGCCTCGGGCTTGAAGGGCATCGCGGTCTGGTCGCCGGACGCGGTCGTGCTCGACCTTGGCCTGCCTGACATGGACGGCAAGACGGTGCTGGAACAGGCGAGGGCTTTCTACGACGGGCCGATCATCATCCTCTCGGCCCGCGACCGCGAGATCGAGAAGATCGACTCGCTCGACCGTGGCGCCAATGACTATGTGGAAAAGCCCTTCGGGGTGGGCGAGCTGCTGGCGCGCCTGCGCGTGGCGCTGCGCCAGCGCCAGCGTTTCCCCGGCGGCGAGGCCGTGATCCGGGCGGGCGGGGTCGAGATCGACCTGGAGCGCCGGCTGGTCACGCGGGATGGCGAGATCGTCAAGGTGTCGCCGCGCGAATACGATCTGCTGTCGAGGCTGGCCCAGGGCCACGGCAAGGTGTTGACCCACAAGGAGCTGCTGGTCTCCGTCTGGGGACCCGCGCATATGCACGACACGCAATATCTGCGGGTGTTCATCGGCCAGCTGCGTCAGAAGCTCGAACTGGACCCGGCCCATCCCAAGCTGATCCTGACCGAAGCGGGCGTGGGTTACCGCTTCTACAGCCCGTGATCTATGCCCCGCAAAGCCCAACACCGAGCGCTATCTAGCCAGGTCACCGAGGCGCACGCGCGTCGGACTCGGCTCGACCCGCTGGATGATCAGGATCGACCGGGTTCGCGCGCCGCGAGCGGCTTGCGCGTCAGCCGGGTGGACGCTTTAAGGCCCGTGTGGTTCGCCTCCAAGCAAGTTTCGCGGTCAGCGAGCGGCTTTTACGAGCGCTGACGGCTCAACATCCATGCGAGCGCGACATTTTCAGTGAAATGTCACGCGCCAAACCTCGATGCCGGCCGGGACCGGCGGATGATCGTTTCGAGGCGTCGACCTGGGGATAACCGCCGCAGGCGGTGGGCGCGACGACCTCGAATGAGGACCGCATGTCGACCTATCGGCTACTGATGGCGGGTTGTTCCGCCCTAGTCCTGCTGGCGCAGACGCAGGCTGCTTTCGCTGACGAAACCACCACGCCGTCCGACACCGTCGACGAGGTGATCGTCAAGGCGCGTGACAAGGCGGGTCTGCTTGAGAAGCAGCCCAACAACACAGTCTTCGGCATCGACAAGCCGTTGCTGGAAACGCCGCGCTCGGCCAGCTTCGTCAGCGACGTGACGCTGCAGCGCTATGGCATCGAGACGATCGACGGCCTGACCGCCGTGTCGCCGGGCACCTACACGGCCAGCTTTTACGGCGTGCCTGGCGCGCTGAACATTCGCGGCACCCTGGCCGAGAACTACTTCCGCGGCTTCAAACGCATCGAGAACCGGGGGACCTACTCGACCCCGATCGGCGCGGCCGACCAGATCCAGATCGTGCGCGGTCCGCCGACCCCGATCTACGGCTCGGGCAAGGTGGGCGGGATGCTCAACTTCATTCCGAAGTCGGGCCGGAACGAGGGCGGCTATCTGACCGAGCCGACCGGCGAGGTCACCCTGACCTATGGCTCGTACAACAAGAAGAACGCGACCGCTCAGCTGGGCCTGCCGGCCAATTTCGGCGCGGTCACCGGCGGAATCTACTTCTATGGCGAGGTCGAGGACTCCCACAGTTACTACAAGGGGATCTATCCGCGGCGGCAGACCGGCGAGGTCTCGGCCGACTTCGACCTGGGCAACGGCTGGACGACGGCCTTCGGCGGGATGCTCTACCACTCCGACGGCGACGTTCAGACGCCCGGCTGGAACCGCCTGACCCAGAACCTGATCGACAACCAGACCTACGTCACCGGCCGCGACACCACGCTGAAGGACACGGACGGCAACGGCCGCCTGACACCGAACGAGATTGGCTTCTATCCGTACTCCAGCGCCCTGTACCAGGCCTATTACGGATTCCCGTCGACCGACGCCCCGCACACGCTGGACACCGGCGTCGGCACGACCAAGCTTGATCCGCGCACGGTCTATATCAGCGGGGCCGACTTCTCGAAGACCCGCACCAACACCTTCTACTACGACCTGGCCAAGGAACTGACGCCGGACAGCGCGATCAAGCTGCAGCTGTTCTATGACGACCAGGAGAACAAGCGCTTCGTCAGCTACGGCTATCCGGCCTGGTTCGACAGCAAGGTGTGGGAAGCGCGCGCGACCTACAATTTCGCCTACGATACCGGGATCATCACCTCCAAGTCATTCGTCGGCGCCTCCTATCGCAGTTTCGAGGGCCGCCGCCGGGAAAGCTACAACAGCGGCCTGATCGCCCTGGACCGTCGCGACATCAGCTTCGGCGCGACGCCCACTGACATCATCGACAGTCCGTTCTCGACCGAGACCGGCGCGGGGTGCAGGGCCTGCTGTGGGAGAACGACAACAAGAGCGAGTGGACCCAGGCCGGTGTCTTCGCGATGACCGACATCAAGGTCGGCGAGCGCCTGAACCTGATGCTGGGCGGCCGCTACGACGACTACGACGTCAAGTCGAACGACACGGGCTATCTCAGCTACCAGATCGCCGGCCAGCAGAAGGCCAGCAAGGGCAAGGCCACCTACAGCGCCAGCCTGACCTACAAGGCTCCGGCCGGGATCATGCCCTATATCACCTACGCCAAGGCCTCGGCCCTGGAGATGAGCCAGGCGGGCGACATCTCGCCGGGCCTGGTGGCGGATCCCAGCGACGCCTGGCTGTCCGACAGCGACCTGGCCGAGGCCGGCTTCAAGTTCCAGTGGCTGAAGGGCACGCTGGTCGGCTCGCTGGCGGGATATCGCCAGAACCGCACCCAGCTGACCGGCATCACCGGCACGCCGACCGGCACGCGCGCCAAGGGCGTGGAGCTGGAAGTGCGCTGGCTGGCCAGCGAGAACTTCAGCTTCACCTTCTCGGGCAACACCCAGCACACGACCGTCAAGGGGCCCGACAACTCGTTCCAGTACATCCCGGCCTATACCGCCGGCGTGCCGGGCGCCCAGGCCTATGGCGGCACCTATGTCGTCTGGGCGTTCAGCAGTCTGCCGGGCCGCGCGGGCGACTACGACTACACCCTGATCCCCAAGTCGGTGGTCAGCCTGTACGGCGCCTACACCAGCGACGACCACGACTGGGGCAAGGTCGGCGGAACGCTGGGCGTGACCCACGTGACCAAGACCGCGGGCACCGTCCAGAACGCCGTGACCTATCCCGCCTACTGGCTGGCCAGCGGCAGCGTCTATTACGAATACGGTCCGTACACGGCCACGCTCAACGTCGATAACCTGTTCGACAAGCTCTACTTCACGCCCGACGCCGACAGCTACGCCAACCTTGGCGCGCTGCCCAGCAAGGGCCGCGAGTGGCGCGTGACCCTGTCCCGGAAATTCTAGTTCCCCCGCGCGGCGCGCCCCGCGAGGGACGCGCCGCGAGCTTTGCATGGAGGCTCGATGGCGATGTCGACGATCCAATGGCGTTCCTGGACCCTCCTGGGCGCTCTTTCCCTTCTGCTGTTCCTGATCACCGCCTCGACGTTCTCGTCACTGGGCGTGGTGTTGCCCGCCATGATCAAGGAGCAGCACTGGAGCTTCGCCTCGGCCTTCCTGGGCTTCACCTTGCTCGGCGCCTTCTGTGGCGGCTCGTCCTGGTTGCCGGCCCTGCTGATCCGCAAGATCGGCGTGAGGGCCACGATCATCGCCGGCTCGGCCGTGATGATCGCCGGCTTCGTCTGCCTGACCCTGGCCCATGGGCTGCCGGTCTATCTGACCGGCACGGCCCTGCTGGGCGTCGGCTACCAGATGATGGCCTTGATCCCGGGCACGCACCTGCTGTCGATGCTGTTCAAGAAGCGCGCCCTGCCGTTCGGGATCTATTTCACGATCGGTTCGCTGGGCGGCGTCGTCGGACCCTGGATGGCCCTGGCCGGCATGGAGATGGCCGGCGGCGCCTGGCGGCCGTACTGGGCCTGGCAGGCTGTCGCCTCGGCGGTCGTCGGCGTCCTGGCCGCGGCCCTGGTCGGCGGCAGAGCCTGGCTGGAGAACGCGGCGGTCGAGACTGACAAGGCCGTGGCCGAGGAGGCCGCCGCCCAGCCCGCCAACGCCCGCGTCTACCGCACCACGGTCGACTGGACGGTGAAGGAAGCGATCCGCACCCCGCAGTTCTACGTGATCCTGGCGGCCTATTTCGCCCACCTGCTGGGCGGGGTCACCGCCGTCAGCCTGGCCCCCAGCCACTTCGGCGAGCTGGGCGTGGCCTCGACCGTGGCCGTGGCGGCGCTGAGCCTGGAATCCCTGATGCAGGTCGTGGCCCGGATGAGTGGCGGCTTGCTGGGGGATCGCGTCGATCCGCGCTGGCTGCTGGCCGGCGCGCAGGGGATGATGGCCGTCGGCCTGCTGGCCCTGGCCGGGGCCACGACCGGGCCGATGATGATGGTCTTCGCCCTTGGAGTCGGCGTCGGCTTCGGCATGACCGTGCTGGCCGTCAGCATCCTTCTGCTGAACTACTATGGCCGTAAGAACAATCTGGAGCTCTTCTCGATGGTCTGCCTGGTCGGCGCGGTGTCGGCTCTGGGTCCCTTCATCGGAGGCTTCATGCGAGACCGTCTCGGCGGCTTCGCCCCGACCTTCCAGGTGTTCGCCGCCGTGATCGGCGTGATCTTCGTGGCCGCGCTGTTCATGCGTCCGCCGCGCAAGACCGTCGAAGAAACCACGGTCGCGCCCGTTCCGGCTCCCGCGCCCGTCCTGCTGCGCGACGCCGCCTAGAGTTTCGAGGATCAGGAGAGAAGCGTCATGTTCCACCGTCCTTCCCAGCACAAGGATTTCGGGGTTTTCCTGCCGGTCGCCAACGGCGGCTGGATCATCTCCAAGACCGCCCCGACGCTCGACGGCCTCTATGCCCAGAACCGCGCGGCGGCCGTGAAGGCCGACGAGGTCGGCATGGATTTCGTGATGTCGATGGGCAAGTTCCGCGGCTTCGGCGGCGAGACCGACCACTGGGGCACGGCCCTGGAGTCCGTCACCATGATGGCGGGCATCGCCGAGGCCACCAAGACCGTGAAGATCTGGGCGACCATCCATCCGCTGCTGCAGAACCCGGCGGTGGCGGCCAAGATGATCGCCACCCTCGACCACATCAGCGGCGGCCGCGCGGGCCTCAATATCGTGGCCGGCGCCTACAAGGGCGAGTTCGACCAGATGGGGGCGTGGGACGACTCCATGACCCACGACGACCGCTACGCCCTGACCGAGGAATGGACCGCCATCGTCAAGCGCCTGTGGTCCGAGGACAGCGTCGACTTCCAGGGCAAGTACTTCACGATGAAGGACTGCCAGTCCAAGCCCAAGCCGCTGTCCAAGCCGCGTCCGGACCTGGTCTGCGCGGGGATGAGCGATCGGGGCTTTCAGTTCTCGGTGCGCGAGGCCGACATCTGCTTCATCGGCGGTCGCACGCCGGACGAGCGCCGCGACGCCTCGCTGCGGGCCAAGAAGGCGGCCGAGGGCATGGGCAAGACCATCAAGACCTTCGCCATGTGCACGGTGATCCACGGCGACACCGACGCCGAGGCGGAGGCCAAGGTCGAGTACTACAAGAGCGGCGCCGACATGGGCGCCATCCTGGCCATGCTGGAAAGCTGGGGCGTGCCGGCCGAGAAGCTCTCGACCGTGGCCGCCGCCCAGGGCGCGTTCATGACCCACACCGTGGTCGGCTCGCCCCAGACCTGCGGCGACCAGATCGAGGAGTTCCTGCGCTACTGTGAGCTGGACGGGCTGATGATGATCTTCCCCGACTATGTCGAGGGGCTGACCATGTTCGGCGAGATTCTACCGGGCCTGCGGGCGGTGTTCTCGTGAATGCGGTGACGACCGGCTCTGGAGTCGTAGAAGGGCTGGCCGCCTGGATCGCGCCGTCGCGCACGGCGCTGTTGGTGATCGACATCCAGGTCGACTTCGCCTCGCCCGACGGGGCCCTGGGCGCCTATGTCGACATGGCGGTCGTCCAGCCGGCGGTCGCGGCCGCCGAGCGGCTGGTCGAGGCCGCGCGCGGGGCAGCGACCCCCGTGGTGTTCGTCGGCCTTTTCACGTCGCCGGAGACCGACTCCTTCAGCTGGAAGGAACGCATGCGGCGTCGGGGCGGCGATCCTGACAACGAGAGCGCCCTATGCCGCGAGGGCGAGGTTGGCTCGGACTTCTACGGCCCCAAGCCCTTGCCGGGGGAGACGGTGGTGAAGAAGACCCGCTACAGCGGATTCGGCGGCACGGATCTCGACGCGCGGCTCAAGGCCCTGGGCGTCGACACCCTGGTCGTGGCGGGCCTGACCACCGAGTGCTGCGTCGACAGCACCGTCCGCGACGCCTTCAGCCTGGACTACCACGTGTTCGTCGCCGCCGACGCGTGCGGCGCATACGAGGCCGACATCCACGCCGCCTCGCTGAAGGTGATGGACCTCAACAGCGCGATCCTGACCGACACGGCCGCGATCGCGCGCGCCTGGAGCGCCTGACCCATGGCCGATGGATTTCCGAACCTGGGGGCCAGCGCCCCTTACCGGGTCACCGAGGCTGATCGCGCCGCGATCGCCGCCGCCATCGACGAGGCCGAGATCGTCGAGCTGGCCCTGACCCTGGGCAATATTCCCGCGCCGTCCGGCAAGGAGCTGGAGGTCGCGACCTATGTCCACGACTGGATGGCGCGCGAGGGCTTTTCGCCGCGCAAGATCGGGGCGACGCCCGAGCGGCCCAACATCATCGGCACGCATGGCGGCAAGGGTGTCGGCAAGAACCTCCTCTTCACCGCCCATCTCGACACCGAGGCGCCGACCTGGAACCCCGACCTCGACGCCTACAAGTACAGCCCCGACACCCTGGCCAATCCCGAGTGGGAGACGTGCTGGCTGGAGGACGGCAAGCTCCACGGCTATCCGATCGCCAACGACCGCGGGCCGATGAGCTGCTTCCTGATCGCGGCCAAGGCGCTGAAGAAGGCCGGCTACGAGCTGGCCGGCAAGATGTACCTGACCGCCTGTCCCGGCGAGATCGGCCCCGAGCCGATCGAGGAACACCGGGGCGTGGCCTATATGGGCAAGGACATCGGGGCCCACTACCTGTTCCACCATGGCGGCGTCGCGCCCGACTACGCCATCGCCGCCGAGGGCTGCGACTTCGGCCTGACCTGGGTCGGCTGTGGCTACGCCGTGTTCCGCTTCCAGGTCTGGGGCGAGGGCGTCTTCACGCCGCTTCTGGAGCATCCGGCGACGGCGGCCCAGCACCCGAACCCGATCTACAAGATCGGCAAGCTGACCGAGGCGATCCATGCCTGGAGCGGCGAGTACGAAAAGAAGAGCCGCTACCACAGCCCCGGCGGCGTGGCCCAGCCCAAGTCGCAGATCGCCTCGATCCGAGGCGGCATTCCCTATGCCTTCGGGGCGGGGACCGAGCTGGTGAACCTCTATCTGGAGGTGGGCCTCACGCCCAAGCAGCGGGTGGCCGAGGTCCAGCACTCGCTGGAGGCCATGGTGCGCGAGGCCGGCCTGGGCCGGATCGACATCGAGCCGGTCGTCGTGCGCCACGGCTTCGAGGCCGACGCCGCCGAGGTCGCGCCGCTGGTCGGCGCCGTCGACGTGGCCACCCAGCTGAGCCTCGGCCATCCCGTCGCCCTGGCCAACCCGGTCTATTCCAGCATGTGGCGTGACCACAACGTGTTCAACATGCAGCGGATTCCGGCCATCACCACCGGCTTCCGGCGCTGGCGGCCGACGCCGAAGGACCTGGTCGACAGCGCCCTGATCTACGCCCTGACGGCGCTGGCGATCTGCGGCCGCGCCGACCCGGAAGAAAGCGGTAAGCGGCCGGCCTCGGCCGTCTATCCCGACAATCCGTTCGGGAACGAAGGATGAGCGCCGCCGCCCAACAACAGGCGCCTGAACCGGCGGACTTCCGCAAGGCCATGGGCAGTTTCGCGGCGGGCGTGACGGTGGTCACCACCTGTCATGACGGCCGGCTGGTCGGCACGACGGTCAGCGCCTTCAGCTCGGTGTCGATGGACCCGCCGCTGGTCATGGTCTGCCTCAAGCGCGACAGCCGCACCCTGGCGGCGCTGAGCCAGGCCGGGACCTTCTGCGTCAACATCCTGGCCCGGGAGCAGGGCGACCTGGCCTACCGTTTCGCCAAGAGCGGGGCCGACGACCGCTTCGCCCTCACGGCCGTCGAGGCCGGGATGTGCGGCGCGCCGCTGCTGGCCGGCTGCGTGACGGCCATCGAGTGCGAACTGCACGACGCCCACGACGGCGGCGATCACGAGATCCTGGTCGGACGCGTGCTGCGCGTGGTCACCGACGAAACCAAGACGCCGCTCGTCTATGTGCGCGGCGGCTTTCTGAACGCATAGTTGGAGTTGCGCCGCATGGCCTACGACGTGCTCGACGTGAAGCCCATGACCCGCCGGATCGGCGCGGAGATCTTTGGCGTCGACCTGGGCAAGCCGCTCTCGAACCGTCAGTTCGAAGAGATCCACCAGGCCCTGACCCAGCACCAGGTGATCTTCTTCCGCGACCAGGAGATGTCGCACGAGGCCCACAAGGACTTCGGCCGCAAGTTCGGGAACCTGGCCATCCACTCGGGCGTGCCGGGCCTGCCGGAGCACCCGGAGATCGTGGCCATCCACGCCGACGCCGACTCCAAGTTCGTGGCCGGCGAGAACTGGCACTCGGACCTGACCTGCGATCCCGAGCCGCCGCTGGGCAGCATCCTCTACATGAAGGTCCTGCCCGACGACGGCGGCGACACCTGCTTCGCCAGCATGTACTGGGCCTATGACACCCTGTCGGACAAGATGAAGGCCTATCTGGAAGGCCTGTCGGCGGTGCACGACGCCAATCCCGTCTACAAGGCGATCTTTCCGGACATCGACCGCAAGTACAATTGCTCGACCCACCCGATCGTCCGCACCCACCCGGTCAGCGGCCGCAAGAGCCTGTTCGTCAATCCGTCCTACACGACCCACATCGAGGGCGTGTCGAAGGCCGAGAGCGCGGCGATCCTGGGCTATCTCTACCAGCACGCCAGCAACCCCGACTTCCAGGTGCGCTTCCGCTGGAAGAAGAACTCGGTGGCCTTCTGGGACAACCGCTGCACCTGGCACCAGGCGATCTGGGACTATTTCCCCGACACCCGCACCGGCTATCGGGTGACGATCGCCGGCGACAAGCCGTTCTGATCACATCGTGCGTGTAGCGCCGCCGTGCGAAACGGCGGCGCTTGGCGACTTTGGAGCGGAACGCCGCGCCCCAGGACGAGCGCGGCGGTTTGGCTATTCGCGGGTGAAGTCCGCCGGCACCTGCGGATCGGCGCCGGCCTTGCCCCACAGCACGATCTCGTTGCCCCAGGGGTCGCGGAAGGCGTGGTTATAGCCGTTGAATTCCTCCCAGTAGTGGTTCTTCCAGAGCACGGTCGCGCCCAGGTCCTCGGCGGTCCCCAGGATGCGGTCGGCGCTGTCGTCGTTGCTGATCAGCACCCAGACGCGTGGCTTGCGGCCGTCGGCGCTGAGCGTGCGCGGCTCGACGCCCTCGGGCTCCGGGTGGGGACGGGCGTTGGCGGCCTTGAAGATCCCCAGGTGCAGATTGCCGATCTCGCTGTCGGTCCCGTCGGGCTTCTTGAAGAAGCCGCCCGGCACCATGCGGTGATAGACGCCCTCGGGGCGGGCGTCGTTCTGCCAGCCGAACACCTTGGCGTAGAACTCGCCGGCTTCGGACGGGTCTTCGGAGGCCAGGTCGACGAAGATCAGGGTGTTGGTCAAGGCGTGCGCTCGCGTTCGGGGTTCAGGCGTCAAAGCCGGTGGAGAGGCTCAGGGTCTTCCAGGCGTCGATGTCGGCGGCCAGGCCTTGGGCGGCGTAGCCGGCGTACTTCAGGGCGTCCGCGCCCAGCAGCAGGTGCATCGGCGGGGCCTCGGCGTCGGCGATGATCAGGATCGCCCGGGCCGCCTTGGCCGGATCGCCGGGTTCCTGGCCGGCGTGGTCGGCCATGATCCGCTCGGCGTCGCGGGCCAGGCCGTCATAGTCGGAGAGCTTGTCCGCCACGATGACCTTGGAGCCCGTGGCGAAGTCCGTGCGCAGCCCGCCGGGCGCGACGTTGACGACCCGGATCCCGAGCTCGGCGACCTCCTGGGCCAGGGTCTGGGTCAGGCCCTCCAGCGCCCATTTGCTGGCGCAGTAGACGCCGGTGCCGGCCCAGACGGCCAGGCCCGAGACCGAGGTGATGTTGATGATCCGGCCCGCGCGACGCGCGCGCATGGCGGGCAGGACGGCCTTCAGGACCGCGAGGGGCCCGAAGACGTTGACCTCGAACTGGGCGCGAACCTCGTCCAGCGACGCCTCTTCGACCGCGCCGACCAGGCCATAGCCGGCGTTGTTGACCAGGACGTCGATGGTCCCAGTCACGCTCTCGGCCTTGGCGACGGCGGCGGCGACGGCCGCGGTATCGGTGACGTTCATGACGACGCCGTGGGCGCGGCCGGGCGCCAGCGCTTCGAAGGCGGCGACGGCCTCGGGCCTGCGCATCGCGCCGACGACGACGTCGCCCCGCTCCAGGGCGGCGCGGGCGATCTCGCGGCCCAGGCCGCCGGAGACGCCGGTGATCATCCAGGTCTTGGTCATGCCAACTCCACCGAAAACGGGATCAGTAAGGCTTGTCGCCCTTCACCCAAAGGCGGTGCATGGTCCGGATGTACTTGGTGTCGTCGTACAGCGTGCCGGTGTGCAGGGTGCAGCGGTTGTCCCACATCAGCAGGTCGCCGATCCGCCACTTGTGGCGATAGACGAACCGCTCCTCGGTCATGAACTCGACCAACTCGTCCAGCAGGGCCAGGCCCGCGGGGCCGGGCATGCCGATCACCTCGGTCACCGTGCCGGTCGAGGGCCACAGCGCCTTGCGGCCGTCGGCGGGGTGGGTGCGGATCAGCGGGTGCTCGACGTCTGGATTGGCCGCTTCCAGCTCGGGCGACAGGGTCTGTTGCTGGCCGAACTGGCGGGTGGCCATGAAGTGCTTGTAGCTGTGGTGCAGCCGCAGACCCTCCAGCAGGGCCTGCTTGTCGGCGGGCAGGGCGTTCCAGGCCGCGCAGCCGTCGGCCAGCAGGGTGTCGGAACCTTCGTCAGGCACCTCGACCGCGTAGAGCATGGTCAGCATGACCGGCTCGGGCTTGTAGCTGTAGTCGGTGTGCCAGCCCACGCCGTCGTTGTGGGCGCCGATCGGCTGGCCGTCCACAAGGCGGTTGGAGAGGATGAAGATCTTCGGATAGCCCGGCAGGGTGAAGCGGGTCTGGGTGTGGTCCTCCGGATCGCCGAACCGGCCGATGAAGCGCATCAGGTCGTCGGGCGTCATCTTCTGATCGCGCAGGGCGATGGCGCCATGGCGGTGGAAGGTGTCGACGACCTGGTCCAGGACCGCGTCCGGGGCGGAGGCCAGGTCGATGCCGGAGATCTCGGCCCCGAAGCCCGGCTTCAGATCCTTGATGGCGATGTCTGCGGTCGGCGTCATGGCGTCCTCCGTGGGCGATGTCCACGACATGACCCTAGGCGCGGCGAGGGTGGCGGTCTTGTCTCAGCGCGCACGACAGCTTTCTTGGCGGCGCCGGGTGTGGTTCCGGATTAGGCGCCGGAAGCGTCGCCGGGGCGCCGAGCGCCCGCAAACCCGGCGTCGCGCCGTGGAGGACGGTTGCTGACCAACTCTTCGTGCGCGCTGAGGCAAGACCGGCCCACGGTGCGGTCCTAGCGTGATGGTCGACTTCCGCCCTTGCAGAGCGCTTCACAATGAGCCCGCGGCCGCCCCTTCTCAGCGACATCTTTTTCGAGGGCCTTTCACGCTCGATGCGGAACGTCGACACCGCCGAGACCCTGCCACCCGCCTGCTATGTCGACGCCGACTTCTACGAGTTCGAGAAGGAGGCGCTGTTCAATCACGAATGGCTGTGCGTGGGCCGCGTCGACTGGGTCAAGGAGCCCGGGGACTTCTTCACGACGCGGATCATCGGCGAGCCGATCATCGTCACGCGCAACCGCGACAACCAGATCAAGGCGATGTCGGCCGTGTGCCAGCACCGCGCCATGCTGGTGGCCGAGGGCAGGGGGAATACGCGCGGCTTCGTCTGCCCCTATCACCACTGGGTCTATTCGCTGAACGGCGACCTGGTGAACGCCCCGGCCATGGAGCGGACCTGCGAGTTCGACAAGAAGGCCGTCAAGCTCCCGACCTTCAAGGTCGAGGTCTGGCTGGGCTTCATCTTCATCAACTTCGACGCCGAGGCCCCGCCGCTGGCGCCGCGCCTGGCGGCCGTCGAGGCGGCCGTGGCCAACTACGACCTTTCTAACGCCGACGGCCTTTCGCCGCCGATGACCGGCCAGTTCGCCTGGAACTGGAAGGTGATGTTCGAGAACAACAACGACGGCTACCACGCCAGCAAGCTGCATCGCGGGCCGCTGCACGACTTCATTCCGAGCGAGCTGTGCAGCTTCCCCGAGGCGGGCGAGGGCGACGCCGGCTTCCTGCGCTACAACGGCACCCTGCACGCCGACGCTAGCTTCAACCCGACGCAGAAGGCGGTTCTGCCGGTCTTTCCGAATCTGACCGACGAGGACCGCAACCGCGCGACCTTCGCCAACATCCCGCCGACGCTGTCCCTGGTGATGACCAGCGACATGGTCATCTACCTGATCCTGCGCCCGACCGGTCCCGAGACCATGGAGCAGGACACCGGAATCCTCGTGGCGCCCGGCGCCACGGAGAGCCCCGGCTTCGAGGAGCGCCTCGAGATGATCATGACCTCGGCCGGCAAGATCATCGCCCAGGACATGCATGTCGACGAGCTGGTCCAGCAGGGCCTGCGCTCGCGCTTCGCCATCCGGGGCCGCTACTCCTGGCAGGAGGGGGCGCAGGTGCAGTTCAACCGCTGGCTGACGCCGCGCTACCAGAAGACCTGGGCCGCCCTGAGGACCGGGGACACGCCCGTCCCCGCCAGTACGGAGGCCGCCGCATGAGCCGCCTGCCCGTCATCTTCTTCGGTCACGGCAGCCCGATGATCGCGCTGGAGACCAACGACACCACGCGGACCTGGAAGGCCATGGGCGACGCCGTCGGCAAGCCCAAGGCGATCCTCTGCGTCTCGGCGCACTGGCTGACCCGCGGGGTCGCGGCGACGGCCATGACCAGGCCGCGCACCATCCACGACTTCGGGGCGTCCTTTCCCAAGGCGCTCTTTGATCAGCAGTATCCGGCGCCCGGCTCGCCCGAACTGGCCGCGCGGGTGCGCGAGGTCCTCAGTCCTACGCCTGTAGCCCTGGACGAGAGTGGCTGGGGCCTGGACCACGGGACCTGGTCGGTGCTGGGCAAGGCGTTCCCGGCCGCCGACGTGCCGGTGGTGCAACTCAGCATGGACGCGAGCAAACCGCCCGCCTGGCATTACGAGATCGGCCAGCGCCTGGCGCCCCTGCGCGACGAGGGCGTGCTGATCGTCGGCACCGGCAACATCGTCCACAACCTGCCGGCCATGGACTGGGGCGACCGCCACCGCGCGCCCTATGACTGGTCGCAACGGTTCAACGACTACATCAAGACCGCCATCGTCGAGGACGCCCCGCAGCGCGCCGTCGACTTCGAGAGCCGGGGCCAGGACGCGACGCGCTCGGTCCCGACGCCCGACCACTACTGGCCGCTGCTCTACGTGCTGGGCGCGCGCCTGCCCGGCGACGTCCCGACCTTCGCCCCCGACCATATCGAGCACGGCTCGCTGAGCATGACCAGCGTGACGCTCGGCGCCGCAGCCTGACCCGGAGATCCCGATGCCCTTTATCTGCGAACCCGGCCAGACCCGTCCCGACGTCGTTCCCGGCGCCCTGCACACCCTGAAGGCCACGCCCACGAGCGTGCACTGGGGCTATTTCGATCCTTCGACGCCGCCGTCGCTGCGGATCAAGAGTGGGGACCTGGTCCAGGCCGAGGCGATCACCCACCATGCCGGCGACGCGCCCGAGCTGATGATGGACGAAGGCGTCACCCGGATCTTCAAGGAGATCCCCGAGGACGACCGCAACCCGGGCGTCCACATCATGACCGGCCCCATCCATGTCGAGGGCGCCAAGCCGGGCGACGTTCTGGAGGTGCGCTACCTGCGCATGGTCCCGCGCAACAACTACGGCTCCAACCTCGCGGCCAACTGGGGCTATCTCTACAAGGAGTTCGACGAGAAGGAGCGGGTGACGATCTACGAGCTGGATCCGAACACCAACACCGCCAGCGCCCTCTACGCCTACGATTTCGAGGGCAAGTACCTGATCCCGGGCACGGTCACCCATTGCCCCGAGTGCGACCGCGAACCGGCCCTGAAGGGGATCCGGATCCCCGCCCGGCCGCACCTGGGCACCGCGGGCGTCGCCCCGGCCGTCAACGGCCGCGTCAGCACCATTCCGCCGGGCGAGCACGGCGGCAATATCGACAACTGGCGTATCGGGGCGGGGGCCACGATGTACTACACGGTGCAGGTCGACGGCGGCCTGTTCTCGATCGGCGACCCCCATGTCAGCCAGGGTGACGGCGAGCTGTCGGGCACGGCCATCGAGAGCTCGCTGAACGTCCTGATGCAGATCGTGCTGCGCAAGGATATCCAGACGCCCGGCCCGCTGCTGGAGACGCCCAAATGGTGGATCGTCCACGGCTTCAACGAGGACCTGAACCTGGCCATGCGCGACGCCTCGACCAAGATGCTCAGCCTGCTGAGCGACCAGGTGGGGCTCTCGAAGAACGACGCCTATTCGCTGATGAGCGTGGCGGCCGACTTCGGGGTCACCCAGGTGGTGGACGGCACCCAAGGCTGCCATGTGCGCATCCCGCGCGACATCTTTCCAAAGCTCAAGGCATAGACCCATGAAGGCCTGGTCGTTCAGCACCGAAAGCCACCCCCGCGCCGAGCGCGCGGAGGCCTGGCGCGAGGCGATGAGCCGCCTGGGCCTGCCGATCGAGGGACTGTCGGACAACGAGCCGGCGGCGGCGTCGGTCGTCTGCCTGACCTCGCCGCTGGGGATCGAATTCGCTCTGGTCGAGGCCGGCGCCCAGACGATCGCCGGCCGCCTCACGGCGCAACCGGCGGCGATCTGGCTGGCGGTCTTGCTGAATGGCGAAGCCACCCTGGTCACCGACGAACTGGCGGTCAGCGTCGGGGCGGGCGACATCGCCTTCGGCCCGACGGGACAGGCGGCGGCCCTGCGGCTCGACACCCGCTCGCGGCTCCTGTTCGTGCGCGCGCCACGCGTGGCGCTGGACCACCGACTGATCCGGCCTTTCAACCTGCGGGTCGGCTGGCTGGACGGCTCCAAGGGCGTGCCGCGCATTCTCTCGGACCTGCTGCGCGCGACCGCCGAGGAGCTGGAGAACCTCTCCGTCGACCAACTGCGGCCGGTGGACCTGGCCTTCACGGAGTTTCTCGCGCAATGCCTGCTCGAGCAGGGGGCGGCGGTCTCCGACGCCTACGAGACCACGACGCCGACCGCGCACCTGCAGCGACTTTGCCAGACCATAGAGACCCTGTTGCCCGACGCCGAGCTGTCGCTACGGCGCGTCGCGGACGAGGAGGGGGTCTCGCCGCGCTACGTGCAGAAGCTCTTCGCCTCGGCCAACGAGACCTTCAGCCACTATCTGCGATCGCGCCGGCTGGAGCGGTGCCGGATCGATCTCGCCAGCCCCCAGCACGCCCGGTTGTCGATCTCGGAGATCTGTTTCCGCTGGGGCTTCAACGGCTCGGCCCACTTCAGCCGGGCCTTTCGCGAGCAGTACGGCCTGTCGCCCCGCGAGTTCAGGCAGGGCCGCGGCCACGCCGACGCCGAGGCCTTGAACTGAGGCCGCCGCCGCGGGCGGAGCCATGAACGGCGGATTGTGTTTCTGGTCAAAATGCTCCGGCTTTGATCTTGATCAAGGGATGCGCGCACAAGGTTGCGCTTCATAGTCGCTGGGCGATCAAGCTTCGCTCTTGGACGCTCAAGGCGAGGCTGCGGTGTCGGATCACAAGTTTGATTGGCCGCAGTTTGACGAACTCTGGTCCCGCCGCCTGCCCGCGCCGTCATCGCCGCTGGCCCAACCCACCGGCTTCGCGGGCGTGCGACTGAGCTTCGAGGAAGCGGAAGTTTCGCTCCAGGCCACCGCCGAACGCCTGGCGCTTCCCCATCCTCGGCTGGGCAGCGAAGAGTTCAACGTGCTCGCGATCTCTGGCGGCGCTGCGGGCGGAGCCTATGGCGCCGGGGCCCTCGTGGGCCTTGGCCTGGCCGGCTACCGTCCCCGGTTCGATATCGTAACCGGGGTGAGCACGGGCGCCCTGATCGCGCCGTTCGCCTTTCTGGGCCCGGCGTGGGACGAGCGGTTGAAGGAGGCCTACACCGGGGGGCGCGCGGCCGAGCAGTTCCGGTGGACGGCGCTCGCGGGCGTGCTCCAGGGGGGGCTTATGACCGCCGAGAGCCTTGATGGCTTGATCGCTCCGTTCATCGACGAGGCCTTGGTCGCCGCCGTCGCCGCCGAGCATCGCCGCGACCGCCGCCTGCTGATCGCCACCACCGATCTCGACAGCCAACGCCCGGCCATCTGGGACATGGGCGAGATCGCGTCCCGGGGCGGATCCTCGGCCGTGGAGATGTTCCGGCTGGTTCTCGCCGCCTCGGCCAGCATGCCAGGCCTGTTTCCGCCGCGGCTGATCCGCTGCGAAGCGGACGGCGAACCCTTCGACGAACTGCATGTCGACGGCGGCGTCACCACGCCGCTGTTCATCCTGCCCGAGGCCCTGCTGCACTGGCTGCGGGTCGGCCGGCGACTGCGGCGCGGTCGCGTCTACGTCCTCATCAACACGGTGATCGACCCGTCGCCGCGCACGACATCACCGAGTTTGCCGGGTGTCCTGATCCGCAGCTTCGACACGATGCTGCGGGTCTCCTACCGTCAGGCGTTGAATGTCGTGACCACGTTCTGCATAGGCAACAACATCCCCTTGAGCGTCGCCTCGATCCCCGCCCGCCCGGCCACGACCGCCAACGGGGCCATGCTCGACTTCGACACTGAAGCCATGAAGGCCTCGTTCGAGGCCGGTCGCGCGGCCGCCGCGAAGGCGGGTTTCTGGGACACACCGGCGGTGCGCCTGGAGCCCTGGGAAAAGTTCTTGAACTCGCTATGACACCCCTCCGCCCGGGCGAAATTGCCGGCGACCGGTGACGAGGGGACCAGAACTCGTCCCGAAGGCTACATCCCCGGCTTTCCGTTGAGGCTTGCCTCCGATCGGATTTTCCCCGCCTGTTGAACGGTGATTAGAGAAGCTTGGCCTCTGGGGAGGAAATCTCCATTTCAATTCCCATTGTTTCAATAGGAATTGTGGTCCCGCAGAAACGGCGCATCTCCCGGCGTCGACAAAGGGATAGAGCGGTGATCAAGCGTCTTCTTATCGGAACCGCCGCCGGCGCCTTAGGCGTGGCTTTCGCGGGCGCCGCCTGGGCTCAGGCCGGCGCCCAGGCTTCCGGCGACGCCGCCGTCGAGCAGGTGATCGTCACCGCCCAGCGCCGCGAGCAATCGGCCCAGGACGTCGGCGTGGCCCTGTCGGTGATCTCCGGCGAACAGCTGGTCGCGCGCGGCGTGGCCACGGTCAACCAGCTGCAGTACGCCACGCCGAGCCTGGAGATCACGCCCCAGTTCGGCAGCGGCCAGCCCAGCTTCCGCCTGCGCGGCGTCGGCTTCGACGACTACGCGTCCAACAACTCCTCGACCGTCGGCGTCAGCGTCGACGAGGTGGCCTATCCGATCCAGGCCCAGACCCAGGGCCTGCTGTTCGACATCGCCCGCGTGGAAGTGCTGCGCGGGCCGCAAGGCACGCTGTACGGCCGCAACACCACCGGCGGCGCGATCAACTTCATCACCAACCGGCCGACCAACAGCCTGACCGCCGGGGTGACCGCCGAATACGACAACAACGACGCGTTCAAGGCCGAGGGCTACGTGTCAGGGCCGCTCGGCGACACGCTCAGTGGCCGCCTGGCCTTTGTCACCGACCAAGGCGGCGCCTGGCAGAAGAACCGCGCCACGGGTCAGAAGCTGGGCGACAAGGACACCAGCTCGGTGCGTGGCCAACTGGCCTGGGCGCCGAACGACAAAGCCGACGTCCTGCTCAGCGTCCATGCCGGCTACGACAAGTCCGAGCCGACCGGCCTCTATCTGTTCAATCCGCTGAGCTACAACGCCAGCCTGGCGACGATCCCGGCCGACAGCGGCCGCAAGAACACCGGCTGGGGCGGCTCGGCCGCCTTCGCGACGCTGACCGGCATCGCCGCCAACGCCAAGCCGTTCCACGACACCAGGAGCGGCGGCGCCTCGCTGCGGGCGCACGGCGAGACCGGCGGCGTCGACCTGGTGTCGATCACCGCTTACGAAAAGCTGCACCGCAGGGAATACAACGACTGGGACGCCTCGCCCTACGCCTATGCCGGGACCTATTTCGACACCGACGCCAAGGTGTTCTCGCAGGAGCTGCGCGCGTCGTCGAAGACAGAGGGCCCGCTGCAATGGCTGGTCGGCGGCTACTATTCGCGCGAGACCATCGACGAGGCCTTCTATTCGGACTTCTACCAGTCGCTGCTGTTCGACACCCGCACGACCTACAGCCAGAAGGTCCGCTCGGCCTCGCTGTTCGGCCAGCTGGAATACGCGCTCAGCGACAGGCTGAAACTGGTGGCCGGCCTGCGGGGCGAGGATGAGAAGCGCCAGCAGTTCGACTTCGTCACCGCCGGCGTCTTCGCCCCCGGCGCGCCGCCGACCAATTTCAGCCCGACCGACGACAAGTCGCTGAAGAACAAGTCGGTGACCGGCAAGCTGGCCCTTGAGTACAAGCCGGTTGAAGGCGTGTTGCTCTATGCCAGCGTCAGCAAGGGCACGAAGTCCGGCGGCTTCACCTCTTACAATCGTGGCGACGCCGCGGCCGTCGACGGCTTCAAGCCCGAAACCCTGTGGGCCTACGAGACCGGCTTCAAGTCCAGCTTCGCGGCCAACACCGTCCAGCTGAACGGCTCGGTCTTCTATTACGACTACAAGAACCAGCAGATCCAGTCGGCGATCTACGACATCAACAACGGCCCGATCGGCGCCATCGTCAACGCCCAGAAGTCGCACCTGTATGGCGGCGAACTGGAGCTGACCTGGCGCCCGGTCCGCTCCCTACGGATCGGCCAGTCGCTGGGCTACAAGACCGGGAAGTTCGATAAGTACACGAACGATCTGGATATCCCCGCCAGCGTCGCGGCCGGCCACGCTGTCTATATCTCGCGCACCGGGGCCAAGGTCGGCTTCCCGCCGTTCAGCTACGGCGGCGACGTGTCCTATACCTGGGCCGTCGGCGACTACGAGGTCGAGGCCCAGGGCAATTACGCCTTCCACGACAAGACCAAGCCGCTGCTGCTGGGGTCGCGCTACGATGTCGAACTCCTACTGGCTGGCCAACGCCAGCGTGACCCTGTCGCCGGCCAAGGGCCCCTGGGCGTTGACCGCCTTCGCGCGGAACGTCTTCAACACCAGGTACGACCTGACGCGGAACTTCTTCCTGCCGCTGATCGACATCGCCGCGCCCGGCCAGCCGGCCACCTATGGCGTTCGCGTCAACTACGCTTTCTAGTCAGGCAACGACCCCCCGGGAGCGTCGAACATGTTGAAGACCCTGTTGCTGATCCTGGGCGGCCTCGTTGGCCTGGTCGTCCTCGTGGCCCTGGTCGGCTGGCTGCTGCTGCGCGGCCCCGACATTCCCTACGAAACCCTGGAAGCCAAGTACGCCACCAAGGCCTCACGCTATGCCGATCTGCCCGGCGGCGTGCGCCTGCACTACAAGGACGAAGGCAAGGCCGATGGGCCGCTGCTCGTCTTGGTCCACGGCTTTGGCGATTCGCATTTCTCGTGGGAAGGCTGGGTCGCGCGGCTGGGTGATCGCTATCGGATCATCACCATCGACCTGCCGGGTCACGGCCTGACGCGCGCCCCCGTGGGCTATGTCGCCTCGGCCGATGGCTTCGCCGACCTGGTCGACGCCCTGGCGGCCAAGGAGAACCTTCCCAAATTCGCCATCGCCGGCAATTCGATGGGCGGCGGCGTGGCCTGGCAGGTCGCGGTGCGCCATCCGGACCGCGTGAACGGCCTGATCCTGGTCGACGCCGCCGGCTGGCCGGCCACCACGCTGAAGAAGCCTCCCCTGGCCTTCAAGCTCTTGAAGTATTCGTGGGGGCGCGCCTTCCTGCGCTCGATCGACAACAAGCCGCTGATCCGCTCGGGTCTGCGCGGCGAGGTCGGGGATCCGGCCGTGATCACCGACGCCTTCATCGATCGCTGGGCCGAGCTGCAGCGCGCCCCGGGGCACCGCGCGATCCTGATGTCGATCCAGCCCGGCAAGCACAGCCAGGCGACCCAGGAGGTCCTCTCGACCATCAAGGTCCCGACCTTGGTCTTGTGGGGCGAGATCGACCCGCTGATCGAGGTGGCCAGCGCCCACAAGTTCGCCGAGGCGATCCCCGGCGCCAAGCTGATCGTCTATCCGAAGGTTGGGCACCTGCCGCAGGTCGAGATCCCGCAACGCTCGGCTGACGATACGGCCGCCTTCCTCGCCGAGGCTGGCGTCCGCTAGAGTGCCCTTATGCGTAGCGACTATCTCGGCAATCCGGTGAGCCCGACGTCCGACGCCGCCCTGGCGGCCGTAGACAACTTCGTCGACGGCTTTCTCAGCTATGAGACGCGGGCGGCCGAGGTGATCGGCGCGGCCGAGGCGCATCCGGAGAGCGTGCTGCTGAACGCCTATGCCGCGACGCTGTGGCTGCTGCTCGAAGCGCTGGAGGCCGCCGACCGCGCCGCGCCCTACCTGGCCCGCGCCCGAGCGGCGGTGGGCCAGGCCCATCCCCGCGAACAGGCCTTCGTCGCGTTCGTCACGGCGTGGTCGGTCGACGACATCCCCGGCGCCCTGACCATCGCCGACACGATCCTGGCGGCCTGGCCGCGCGACCTGCTGGTGCTGAAGCTCGCGCAGTATCACGCGTTCAACCGCGGCGACTTCCCGGCCATGCTGCGGGCGGCCAGCGCCGTCCTGCCGGCCGCCGAGGACGTGGCCCAGCTGCACGGCATGCTGGCCTTCGCCTACGAGCAATGCCACCTGCTGGACGAGGCCGAAGCCGCCGCGCGGCGCGCCCTGGCCCTGAAGCGCCAGGAGCCCTGGGCCCAGCATGCCCTGGCCCACGTGATGCTGACCCAAGGCCGCATCGCCGAGGGCGTGGCGTTCCTGGAAGGCGTGCGCGACAACTGGACCGGCCTCAACTCGTTCATGGACACCCATCTGTGGTGGCACCTGGCCTTGTTCTATCTGAGCCAGGGCCGGTTCGACGCGGCGCTGGCCGCCTATGACGACCACGTCTGGGGACAGGAGAAGGACTATTCCCAGGACCAGGTCGGCGCCGTCTCGCTGCTGGCCCGACTGGAGCTGGCCGGCGTCGACGTTGGCGACCGCTGGGATGACGTGGCCAATCGCCTGGCCGCGCGCGCTGACGACGTGGTCCAGCCGTTCCTGACCTTGCAGTACCTCTACGGCCTGGCCCGCGCCGGCCGGCCGCAGGCCGACGCCCTGCTGGCCGCCGTGCGCCGCGCGGCGCTGGACGCCCCCGACCATGTCCGCGAGACCTGGCGCGAGGTGGCCTTGCCCGCCGCCGAGGGGTTGGTCGCCCACGCGCGGGGCGACTATCCGAGCGCCCTGCGTGGCCTACGCGCCGCCCTGCCGCGCCTGGCCGAGATCGGCGGCAGCCACGCCCAGCGCGATCTCTTCGAACAATTGATCCTCGACGCCCTGATCCGGGCCGACCGCCTGTCGGAAGCTCAGCAGGCGCTGGAGCTGCGGCGCGGCTTCGACCCCGCCGGCGTTCCGCTCAATCGCGCCCTGGCCCAGGTCTATGACCGCCTGGGCCTGCCCGCCGAGGCCGCCAAGGCCCGGGCGCGCATCGCGTGAAGTTCCGCGCCGTTCTCGGTCTGGCGGCCGCCTGCCTGCTGGCCCTCGCGCCGGTGGCGCAGGCCGCGCCCAAGGACACGCTGACGGTCGCGCTACAGTTGGAGCCGCCCAACCTCGACCCCACATCCGGCGCGGCGGTGGCGACCGACGAGGTGGTCTACGGCAACGTCTTCGAAGGCCTCGTCCGCCTCGACGCGCAAGGCGCGGTCAAGCCGTTGCTGGCCACCTGGTGGGAGGTGTCCCCCGACGGCCTGACCTACACCTTCCACCTCCGCGACGGCGTGCGGTTCCAGGATGGCACGCCCTTCGACGCCGGCATCGTCAAGTTCAGCCTGGAGCGCGCGCTCGGCCCGGCCTCGACCAATGTCCAGAAACAGTCGCTGAGCGTTATCCGTCAGGTCGAGATCGTCGACCCGCGTACGGTGCGCCTGCGGCTCTCAAGCCCCGACAGCAACCTGCTCTACACCCTGGCCTGGGGCGACAGCGTGATGGTCTCGCCCAAGTCGGCGGCCAACCTGGCCACGGCCCCGGTGGGCACCGGCCCGTTCAGGTTCGCCAGCTGGCGACGCGGCGACACCGTGACCCTGGTCCGCGACGAGGACTACTGGGGCCAGCCCGCCAAGCTGCGCCAGGTGAAGTTCAAGTTCATCGCCGATCCGGCGGCGGCCTATGCGGCGATCAAGACCCACGAGGTCGACGCCTTCCCCGACTATCCGGCTCCGGAGAACCTGGCCCAGCTGCGCGCCGACCCGGCCCTGAAGGTGGTCACCGCCTCCAGCGAGGGCGAGGTGATCCTGGCGATCAACAACCGCGCCGGCCCGCTGGCCGACGTGCGGGTGCGCCGCGCCCTGCAATACGCCCTGGACCGCCGGGCGATCATCGACGGGGCGATGTACGGCTATGGGACACCGATCGGCAGCCACTTTCCGCCGCAGAACGCGGCCTATGTCGACCTGACCGGCCTCTATCCGCACGACATCGCCAAGGCCAAGGCGCTGCTGGCGCAGGCCGGCTACCCCAACGGCCTCGACCTGAGCCTGAAACTGCCGCCGCCCAACTACGCGCGCCGCGGCGGCGAGATCGTCGCCGCCCAACTGGCGCAGGCCGGCGTGCGGGTGAAGATCGAGAATATCGAGTGGGCCCAGTGGCTGGACCAGGTCTATGGCCGCCACGCATTCGACCTGACCATCGTCAGCCATGCCGAACCGATGGACTACGCCATCTATGACAAGGCCGGCTACTATTTCGGCTATCACAACGACGCCTTCCACGGGCTGATGGAGGCCCTGAAGGGCGCGACCGACGAGGGCCAGCGGGCGGCGATCCTGGGCCAGATTCAGCGCCGGATCGCCGAGGACGCGGTCAACGGCTTTCTCTTCCAGTTCCCCCGCCTGGGCGTGTTCGACGCGCGGCTGAAGGATTTCTGGGTCAATTCGCCGACCCAGACCATCGACCTGCGCGCGGCGTCGTTCGACGGCGCCGGCGGGGCGGAAGCCATCGCCAGCGACAAGGCCGGTCCGGCCGGCGCGATCGTCGGCGCCGTCCTGACGCTCGCCGCGGTCGCGGGTCTGGCCTTGCTCGCCGCCCGCTTCGGCGCGGCCTATCTGGGCGGTCGGGCGGTGGTGATGGTTCTGACGCTGCTGGCCGCCAGTGTCGTGGTCTTCGCCATCATCCAGGTCGCGCCGGGAGATCCGGCCGCCTACATGCTGGGCCTCAACGCCAGTCCCGAGGCCGTGGCCAACCTGCGCCAGCAGATGGGCCTCGAGGGCCCGGCGGCGCAGCGCTACCTCACCTGGCTGCTGGGCATGCTGCGCGGCGACCTGGGCGTCAGCTACACCTACCAGACACCGGTCGCGAGCCTGGTCGCCGAACGGATCGGCGTTTCGCTGCCTCTGGCCCTGCTGGCGATGACGCTGTCGGTCGCGGTCGGCGCGCCGATCGGCGCCCTGGCGGCGGCGCGGCGGGGCAAGGCGACCGACACGGTGGTTATGGGCCTGACCCAGGTGGGCGTGGCCATTCCCAATTTCTGGTTCGCCGTGCTGCTGGTCATGGTGTTCTCGATCGGTCTGCGCTGGGTGTCCGCCGGCGGCTTTCCCGGCTGGGACGCGGGCCTGATCCCGGCGCTGAAGGCCCTGGCCCTGCCGGCCATCGCCCTGGCCGCGCCGCAAGCCGCGATCATCGCCCGCGTCACCCGCTCGGCCCTGATCGACACCCTGGCCGAGGACTATATGCGCACCGCCCGCGCCAAGGGGCTCACCGCCAGCCAGGCGCTGTGGCGGCACGGCCTGCCCAACGCCCTGATCCCGCTGCTGACCATCCTGAGCCTGCAGTTCCCCTTCCTGTTGGCCGGCGGGGTGATCATCGAGAACGTGTTCTTCCTGCCGGGGCTGGGGCGTCTGGTGCTGCAGGCCATCGCCCAGCGCGACCTGATCGTGGTCCAGGGCGTGGTCATGCTGCTGGTCTTCGCCGTGGTGGCCACCAACTTCCTGGTCGACGTGGCCTATGTGCTGGTCGATCCCCGCCTGCGGAGGCGCGGATCATGAGCCGGTCCCGCCTTTCGCCAACCCTGATCGTCGGCGGTGTGATCAGCATCGCTTTCGTCGTGGCCGCGCTGCTGTCGCTGGTCTGGACGCCCTACGACGTCGCCAGCTTCGACATCGACCACCGTTTGCAGGGGCCGTCGGCCGCCCACTGGCTGGGCCTGGATCACTTCGGCCGCGACGTGGCCTCGATGATCCTGCTGGGCGCTCGCAACGCCCTGTCGGTCTCGCTGGTGGCCGTGATGCTGGGCGCGGGCGTCGGCGTGCCGCTGGGCCTGCTGGCCGCCGCCCGTCGAGGTGTCGTCGACGAGCTGGTCATGCGCGCCTCGGACGTGGTCTTCGCCTTCCCGGCCCTGATCCTGGCCATCCTGATCACCGCCGTCCTGGGCCCCGGCGCGATCAACGCCGTGATCGCCATCGGCGTCTTCAACGTGCCCGTGTTCGCAAGGTTGACCCGAGGCTCGGCGCTAAGCCTCTGGACCCGCGACTACGTTCTGGCCGCCCGCGCGGCCGGCAAGGGCGCGACGCGGATCTCGATCGAGCACATTGCGCCAGGATTATTCAGCATACTGATCGTCCAGGCGACCTTGCAGTTCTCGCTGGGCGTCATCGCCGAGGCGGGGCTTTCGTACGTGGGCCTCGGCGCGCAGCCGCCGGCCGCCAGCTGGGGCAAGATGCTGGCCGACGCCCAGACCCTGGTCGCGGCCGCGCCGCTGCAGGCGATCTTCCCGGGCCTGGCCATCGTCATCACCGTGCTGGGCCTGAACCTGCTGGGCGACGGCCTGCGCGACCGCCTCGACCCGCGCCTGGACGAGGACCGCTAGATGGCCCTGCTCGAGATCCAGGACCTGAAGCTGACATTGGGCAACCAGCCGATCCTGCGCGGCCTGTCGCTGACTCTGGAGGCCGGCCAGGTGCTGGGCGTGGTCGGCGAGTCCGGCTCGGGCAAGTCGATCACGGCCCTCTCGATCCTGGGCCTGCCGCCGCGCGGGGCGCGGGTCGAGGGCGCGATCCGGTTCGAGGGCCGCGACCTCGTCGGCCTGTCCGACGCGGAATTGTCGCGCCTGCGCGGCGACGGCATCGGCATCGTGTTCCAGGAGCCGATGACGGCCCTGAACCCGGTCATGACCATCGGCGCCCAGGTGGCCGAGGTCGCGCGCCTGCACCGCAAGGTCTCGCGCGCCGAGGCCAACGCCGCCGCCCGCGAGACGCTGGATCGTGTAGGCCTCGCCGACATCCCCCTGACCCGCTATCCGCACGAGCTGTCCGGTGGCCAGCGCCAACGGGCGGCGATCGCCATCGCAGTTGTTTTGTCGCCCCGCCTGTTGATCGCCGATGAGCCGAGCACGGCGCTGGACGTCACCACCCAGGCCGAGATCCTCAAGCTGCTGCTCCATCTGGTGCGCGAGGACGGCGCGGCCCTGATCCTGATCAGCCACGACCTGGCCCTGGTCGCCGAGGCCGCCGACCACGTGGCGGTGATGAAGGACGGCGAGATCGTCGAGCAGGGCGAGACCGGCGCCGTCTTCAAGGCCCTGACTCATCCCTACACCCGGGCCCTGGCCGCCGACGCCGAGCGAATGCCGGTCCGGTCCCGGACGCCCGACGCCGGGGCCGCGCCCATCCTGGAAGCGCGCGGCGTGGTCCGCGACTATCCCGGCCCGCGCGACTTCCTCCGCGCCGGCCCGCCCGTCCGCGCGCTACGGGGCGTCTCGCTGGAGATCCGTCCGGGCGAGATCGTCGGCCTGGTCGGGGAGTCCGGCAGCGGCAAGTCGACCCTGCTTCGGGCTTTGCTGGCGCTGGACCCCGTCCAGGGCGGTGAGGTGCGTCTGGCTGGCGAGCCCTTCACGCCAGCTTCGCCGCGCCGCCGCCGCCGCGCGATCCAGCTGGTCTTTCAGGACCCGAACGGCAGTCTCGACCCGCGCTGGACGGTCGAGCGGCTGGTGGCCGAGCCGCTGCACCTGCTGGACGCCAGGCTCTCGCCGACGGAACGCCGGGCCAGGGTCGAGGCCGTGTTGGCCAAGGTCGGGCTGCCGGCCGAGGCCGCCGATCGCTATCCGCACCAGTTCAGCGGCGGCCAACGCCAGCGCATCGCCATCGCCCGCGCCCTGGTCGTCGAGCCCGACGTCATCGCCCTGGACGAGGCGGTCTCGGCCCTCGACGTCACCGTCCGCGCCGAGGTGCTGGATCTTTTGGCCAAGCTCTCCGACGAATTGGGCGTGGCCTATTTGTTTGTGACCCACGACATGGGCGTGGCGCGCGGCCTGACCGACCGGGTGCTGGTCATGCGGAAGGGCGAGATTGTCGAGGCAGGACCGACCGCCGAGGTCTTCGCCGCGCCGAAACATCCGTATACGACACAACTGATCGCCGCGACGCCGAATCTGGCCCGGGCGCTGGCCGCCCGCAGCTAGCTTCGCGCCGCGTAGACCCCTCGGGCGATGGCCCGCGCCAGGCAGTCGCCCGCCGCCGAGCCCAGTCGCGCCAGGCGATGCGCGCGCGCATCCGTCCCGAGCGCCACCGCTCCCGAGGCGGCCGCGAACACCACGTCGCCGTCGAACGGCGTGTGGGCGGGGCGCACGGCGCGCGACAGGCCGTCCTGGGCCATCATCGCCAGGCGCTTGCACTCGCCGGCGGTGAGGTCGGCGTTCACCGCCACGACGGCCAGGGTGGTGTTCGCGCCTGGCGTCAGGCGGCCCTGGCCGGCCAGTCGCGACTCGTCCGGCATGGGCTCGACCGCCCCCGCCGGTCCCACGGGAACACGGCCGCCGAACTCGCCGTCGATCTCGAACGGCCAGGCCCAGAAGGTCTCGCCGTCGGGCATGAGCACCGAGCCCACCGGGTTGGCGGCGACCAGCGCCCCGACCTTCAGGCCGTCTCCCAGGTCCAGCGAGGCCGAGCCCAGGCCGCCCTGGACCAGGCCGGCCCGCGCGCCGCGTCCGGCCCCGACCGCGCCCAATGCGAAGGCTTCGCCGGCCGCCTCGAAGGCCGCCAGGCCCAGACGCCGATAGGGCGGATCCATCGCCCAGGCCTTGTCGCCCCCATTGGCCAGGTCGTAGAGCACCGCGCCGGCCACGATCGGGGTCCGGGGCGTATCCGGTCGCAGCAGGAAGCCCTCTCCCGCCTGCGACAGGGCGGCGGTCACGCTGTCGGCGGCGGCCAAGCCGAAGACCGATCCGCCGCTTAAGGTCAGAGCGTGCAGCCTGGAGTAACCGTTCTCGGGCGACAGGGCCGCGGTCTCGCGCACGCCCGGCCCGCCGCCGCGCACGTCGACGCCGGCGATCCAGCCGCCCGGGAAGCGCACGACGGTCACGCCGCTGCGCACCACCTCGTCCGTAGCGTTGCCGACCGTCAGGCCAGGCACATCGGTGAGCAGATTGCGCGGACCGGGTCGAAGCAAGGCGATGTCCTTCCAAGGATTCGCCCGCACTCTAGCGAAGCCGCCCCCGCCGGGCCTAGTCTTCCCGCATGAGCGAGCTTCCTGATCTGACCGCCGTCGAACTCTCCCGGCTCTATGGCGACGGGAGCCTCTCACCGGTCGAGGTGACGACGGCCGTGCTGGCGCGGATCGAGGCCTGGGAACCGGACCTCGCGGCGACCTGGGCGCTGGACGCGAATGGCGCGCTGGCGGCCGCCCGCGCGTCCGAGGAACGCTGGCGGCGCGGCGAAGCGCTGAGCGCATTGGATGGCGCGCCCTTGACGATCAAGGAACTGATCGCCACCCAAGGCGTACCCAAGCCGATTGGCTCGGCCGCGTCCGAACTGGTCCCCGAGCCTGTCGACGCACCGCCAGCCGCCCGCCTGCGCGAAGCCGGCGCGGTGATCCTGGCCAAGACCACCAATCCCGACTTCGGCATGCTGTCGTCGGGTCTGTCGAGCTTCCACGCCCTGTCGCGCAACCCCTGGGACCTGGCCAAGACGCCCGGCGGTTCCAGCGCGGGGGCCGGAGCGGCCGCCGCGGCGGGCTATGGGCCGCTGCACATCGGCACCGACATCGGCGGCTCCATCCGCCTGCCGGCCGGCTGGTGCGGAATCTTCGGCTTCAAGCCCAGCAACGGCCGCATCCCGATCGACCCGCCCTATATCGGCCGCTGCGCCGGGCCGATGACCCGCGCGGTCGAGGACGCGGCCCTGGCCATGAGCGTGCTCAGCGCCCCGGATCGGCGGGACCATATGAGCCTGCCGCCGGCGGCGATCGCCTGGGACGACTTGGACCACGACCTGAAGGGCCTGCGGATCGGCCTGATGCTGGACGCCGGCGTCGGCCTGCCGGTCGAGCCCGAGGTCGCCGAGGCGGTGACCGCCGCCGCCCGGACCTTCGAGGCGGCCGGCGCGATCGTCGAGCCGTTCGCGCCTTACCTGACGCGCGAGATGCTGGACGGGCTGGACCTCTTCTGGCGCACGCGGTCGTTGAGCGACCTGGACGCCCTGCCGCCGGAGCGGGCCGAGCGCTGCCTGCCGTATATCCTGGACTGGGCCCGCGCGGCGCGTGGGGCCGACGGGCTGTCGGTCTATCGCGGCTTCAACCAGATCCAGCGCATGCGCGAGGCCGGCGCCAAGGCTTTCCAGCCGTTCGACTTCCTGCTCTCGCCCACCGCGCCCATGCCGGCCTTCGACGCGCACCTGCCGTCGCCGACCAACGACCCGGCCCGACCGTTCGAGCACATCGGCTTCACCGTCGCCTTCAACATGACCGAGCAGCCCGCGGCCTCGATCAACTGCGGCTACACCGCTCAGGGTCTGCCGATCGGGCTGCAGATCGTGGGGCGGCGCTTCGACGACCTGGGAGTCCTGCGCCTGTCGCGCGCCTACGAACGGCTACGGCCGGTGCAGAGCCGCTGGCCGACCAGGCCGTTCAATGACAGCCGGCCTTGGTCGACGCCAAGCGCCTGAGCCCCGCCAGTACGCAGACTTCGCCGCCGAGGGCTGTGCTCTCCACCCGTTGTGCGCCCAGGGCGACGGCATAGCGGTCGCTGAGGCCGCTGGCTCCGACCAGGATCACGCGCTCGGCCTTGAAGGCCGCGGCGCCTTCGGTGACCTCGGTTCCGATCGTCAGGCCCGACAGGAAACCCCGCGCCCAGGCGCCGCTGCGGCCCTGGCGCAGCTGGGCGCTTCGGGCTTCGAACAGGGCGCTCAGCAGATGGCCCGCGCGGGCGCGCTCCAGGCCATGGGCGAAGCCGGCGGCCTCGTGCTCGGCGCTCTCGGCGGCGTCCGCGCCCAGCAGCAGGCTGGAGCGGGTCGAGAGCAGGGCGAAGAGCTCGCCGGTCAGGAAGGTCTGGAAGCGCACGATGTGGCCGTCCCGCGCCTGGCACCATTTGCCGTGGGTTCCAGGCAGCACGAACACCTGCTCGCCCTGGGCGAGCTCGGGATACAGGGCCATGGCCCCGAACACCTGGGTCTCCTCGCCGCGCATCACGTCCGGCGCGCCGCTGGGGGCGATCCCGGCCACCCCCGGCGCGACCTCGACCAGGAGGCCGTCCAGGGTCACGGTCGCGGCTTGGCGGACCCAGTCATCGACGCCGGCGGGACATTCGGCATAGGGAGCCTCGACCACGCCGGTGCGCGAGCCGGCCATGCCGGCCAGCACGACGCGCGACAGGCCGCGCCGCGCGCGCCAACTGGCGACCGCGCCCAGCAGGGTCTCGGCGGGCGAGGCGCTGAGCGCGCCGATGCCGGGGCCCTCCACCGACTCCAGCTGGGTGTCGCCGTCGTAGAGGCCCAGGCGCAGGCGGCTGGTGCCCCAGTCACCAAAAGCGATGAGGTCAGCCATCAGGCGCTGGCTTTCCAGGCGGCGACGAAGGCGTCCGCGGCGATGCGCACTTCGGCCGCCGTCTTCCCGGGCTTGTAGAGCGCCGAGCCCAGGCCAAAGCCGTTGGCGCCGGCCGCGCGCCAGGTCGCCACATCGCCGGGCTCGACTCCGCCGACCGGGAAGACCGGAGTCGTCCTCGGCAGCACCGCCTTCATCGCCTTCAGCATGGCCGGACCCGCGGCCTCGGCCGGGAACAGCTTCAGGGCGTCGGCCCCGGCGGCGATGGCCGCGAAGGCCTCGCTGGGCGTGTAGAAGGCCGGGAACGAGATCAGGCCCGCGGCCTTGGCCTCGGCGATCACGGCGACGTCGGTGTTGGGCGAGATGATGATCTGGCCGCCGGCCCCCGCGACATCGCGCACGGCCTGGGCGGTCAGCACGGTTCCAGCCCCGACGATGGCGCGGTCGCCGAGCGCGTCACGCAGGCGACGGATGCTGTCCAGCGGCGAGGGCGAGTTCAGCGGCACCTCCAGGCAGAGAAAGCCGGCGGCGACCAGGGCCTCACCGACCTCGATCAACTCGTCGGGCGTCAGGCCGCGCAGGATCGCCACCAGGGGAAGGGTTGTCAGGACGTCGGTCCAGGCGCTCATGCGCTCAGCCTCCAAACTGGCCGGGCGGCGGGCCGCGCGCCCCGGCGTCAACTTCGAACAAGGCCCCGGCCCTGGGCCGGCTCAGCCGAACGTGAAAGCATAGGCCTGGGCGCCGGCGTCGAGGAACTGAATCTCGAAGGTGCGGTCGCCGATCGCGCCCTTCTGCCGGACCAGTTGATAGAGCCGCTGGCCGGTGATCACGCCATTGCCGGCCGCGTCGGTGTCCATGCCGTGGTTCGCGCCGGGCGGCTTGCCGTCGATCGTGACCCGGTAGCGGACCTTCGCGCCATTGGCCGCCGGACCCAGCACCAGGTGCAGGTCGCGGGCGTGGAAGCGATAGGCGATCTTGCCGTCCGGCGCGTTCAGGCCGGCTTGCTCGGCGCCGATGGTCCAGTCGCCGACCAGGCCCCAGGCGTTGAGCTTCAGCGGCCCGGCCAGGGCGTAGACGTGGCGCGCGTCGCGCACCGCCCCGCCGGCCGAGGCGAAGTTTTCGGCGCGGTCATAGCCGACATAGGTCTCGGGCGAGCCGACGTCCTTGCCGTCCGAGGCCGCCTGGGCGCCGGTGGCCTTGACCGCCACCAGGCCGCCTTCGACCTCGACCTTACTACCCTTGGCGCGGCCGGCCTCGGCCAGCAGCTGCTGGATCACCCGCTCGGACTGGTCGTAGCCGCCCTCGCCGAAGTGGTGGTGGCGCACCTGGCCCTGGGCGTCGATGAAGTAGTGCGCCGGCCAGTACTGGTTCCCGAACGCGCGCCAGATCGCGTAGTTGTTGTCGACCGCCACGGGGTAGCCGATCTTCAGGTCGGCGACGGCCTTGCGGACGTTCTTGACGTCCTTCTCGAAGGCGAACTCCGGCGCGTGGACGCCGATCACCACCAGGCCCTGGTCCCTGTACTTCTCGGCCCAGGCGCGGACGTAGGGGATCGAGCGCAGGCAGTTGATGCAGGAATAGGTCCAGAAGTCGACGACCACGACCTTGCCCTTCAGCTGGGCCTTGGTCAGGGGCGGGGAGTTCAGCCAGGTCACCGCGCCGTCCAGGGCGGGCGCGGCGCCCTCGACCGGCAGGACCTCGCCCTGGCCGGGCTTGGCGCGCATCATCATCGCGCCGCCGGGAGCGCCGGACATCATCGCGGGATTGGCGGCCATCATGGCGGGGTTGCCGCTCATCGCGTCGCCGCTGGCGGGCAGCAGGACCGACTCCTGCTGCGGATGCAGCTTGTTGACCAGGCCCTGCTCCAGCGCGGCTGTGCTGGTCTGCGAGACGCGGGTCAGGAAGCCGGTGTCGACGCCCAGGGCGATGGCCGCGACGGCGACCAGGATCACCGCCCCGACGCCGCGCCGGATCCATTCGCTGGCGCCGAGCGAGCGCTTCATGGCCGTGAAGACCTTGCCGCCGACCAGCAGGGCCAGGCCCAGCGAGGTGGCCGCGCCGGCCGCGAAGGCGACCAGCAGCAGGGTCGTCTGGGCGTTGGCGCCCTGCAGCGCCGCGCCGGTCAGGATAAGGCCCAGCACCGGACCCGCGCACGGCGCCCACAGCAGGCCGGTGGCGACGCCGAGCAGGGCCGAGGCCAGAACGGTCGAGCCGCCCGCGGCCTCCTGTTCGTCGGCGCTCTGTGACAACCGTCCGCCCAGGGCGACCAGCGGCCGGGTCAGGCGATCGGCCAGGCTCGGGACCAGCAGGGTCAGGCCGAAGAAGGCCATCAGGGCCAGGGCGGCCCAGCGGCCGTACT
>CBDIPU010000027.1:0-60487 GCA_965283765.1 Caulobacteraceae bacterium | reverse complement strand
AGTGTGGCGGTGCGCGCGATGAAGGCCGGCGCCGTCGACTTTATCGAGAAGCCCTTTGAGAAGGCGGCGCTTCTGATCGCGATCGAAACCGCCTTCGAGCGACTGGCCGACGTCGAGGGACGATCGGCCCGATCGCTGGAGGCCAGCGTCGCCGTCGCAGGCCTGACCGCGCGCGAGCAGGAGGTCCTCAAGGGCCTGGCGCAGGGCTTACCCAACAAGACCATCGCCTTCGACCTTGGCATTTCGCCCCGCACCGTGGAGGTCCACCGGGCCAATCTGATGACCAAGCTGAAGGCCCGCAGCCTCTCCGAGGCGCTGCGTATCGCCTTCGCCGCCGGGTTTGCCGAGCCGCAGGCCTAGGAAGTCTACGTAACGACGCGATCGCGAGCGGATGCGAAGCCTGACCAGAGCCGAATTTCCGGCCAGCCTTCAGACGCCGACATGACCGCTTCCCCGACCTCCGACGTTTCGAGCCCGCCACGCCTCCTGCTCGTGGAGGATGACGCGGCCGTCCGCCGGGCGCTGCAGCTTCTTCTGCGCGCCAGGGGATACGACGTGCGGGCCTATGCCGCCGGATCGGCGTTGCTGGCCGATCTTGACGCCCAGAGGCAAGCGGTGGTCCTGATCGCCGACCTGAAGATGCCGGAAGTCGACGGGGTCACGTTGTTGCGCACCCTGCGGGCCGGGGGGTGGCAGGGGCCGGCCCTGCTGATCACCGGCTTTCCCACCGCCCAGGTGCGCGCCGAGGCGATGGCGGCGGGCTATGCCCGCGTGCTGGAAAAACCTCTGATCGAGCACGCACTGGCCGACGCGGTTGATCGTCTGGTCGCCGCCGCCGGCGATGGCGCGACTACGTACTAATCCCAACTGCGTCGCCAGGACCTCGGGCCTATCGGAAGGATTGTACGCCCAGCGATTTCCTTCGAAGACGCCAAGCTCCGGGAGACACCTGACATGGCCCAGTCCGATCTTCTTTCGCCGCAGGTCGCTTCGACCCCTGGCGGGGCGCAAAACCCCCTGATGAAAGCCGCCGTGGTTCGAGCCTTTGGTCAGGCCCTGACGATCGAGAGCCTCGACCGTCCCAAGCCCGGTCACGGTCAGGTTCTGGTCAAGATCGGCGCCTGCGGGGTTTGCCACACCGACCTGCATGCGGCCAACGGCGACTGGCCGATCAAGCCCTCGCCGCCCTTTATTCCGGGTCATGAGGGCGCGGGCGAGATCGTCGAGATCGGCGAGGGCGTCAGCCATCTCAAAGTCGGTGATCGGGTCGGCGTGCCGTGGCTGCACTCGGCCTGCGGTCAATGCGACGCCTGTCTGGCAGGCTGGGAAACCCTGTGCCCGGATCAACAGAACACCGGCTATTCGGTCAACGGCGGCTTCGCTGAATACGCTCTGGCCGAGGCCGACTATGTCGCGCGTCTGCCCGACAACATCGATCTGGTCGAGATTGCGCCGGTGCTGTGCGCTGGGGTCACGGTCTACAAGGGCCTGAAGATGACCGAAGCCAAGCCGGGCGACTGGGTGGCGATCAGCGGCGTCGGCGGCCTTGGCCACATGGCGGTCCAATACGCCGTGGCCATGGGCCTGAAGGTCGCGGCCATCGATATCGACGACGATAAACTGGCCCTGGCCACGCGGCTGGGCGCTAGCCTGGTCGCCAACGCCCAGGACGCGAACGCCGTCGCCCAGCTGAAGGCGCGCATGGGCGGGGCTCACGGCGTTCTGGTCACGGCGGTATCGTTGCCGGCGTTCAGCCAGGCGCAAGGCCTGGCGCGACGCGGCGGCACGGTAGTGTTGGTCGGCCTTCCGCCCGGCGACTTTCCGCTGTCGGTCTTCGACACCGTCCTCAACGCCATCACCGTGCGCGGTTCGATCGTCGGCACGCGACTGGACCTCAAGGAGGCTCTCGCCTTCGCCGCGGACGGACGGGTGCGCGCGACCGTCGCGACGGCCCGGCTCGAGGACATCAACACGGTTCTGGATCATATGCGCCAAGGCAAGATCGAGGGGCGGGTGGTGCTGGACTTCTCCGCCAAGGCAACGGGCGATGACGCCTAGTCCCGCACCGAGACCGACAACCCGACTGATCATGGCCATGCTTGCGATAACGGTTCCCGTGCGTCGCTGGCTGATCAGGCGCACGCCCCCATGGCTCTGGTCAGGATCGCGTCGTCTGAGCCGTGGTGATGGTGGCTGGGGGCCGACATGAGCCCGCTGAATGAACCCGTGCGCACCCGGGGCATAGCCCTGGTCGCCCTTCTGGCTCTGGGCGCCTGCGCGGCCGAGCCCAAGATCGGCGGCCAAGGCCGTGAAGTCCTCGGCGCGCGCGATCGTGGCGAGGCGACGGCCAAGAGCCAGTGCGCCAGCTGCCATTTCACGGGCGAGGATGGCGTAGGGACGCGGGTGGATGCGCCGTCCTTTGGCCAGATCGCCGTGCGCTACCGTGACCTGCGGCTCGACTGGGAACTGGAGACCATCAGTCAGGTGGGCCACTACGCCATGCCCGCCAAGCCGCTGGCGCCGGGTCAGGTCGCCGATTTGACGGCCTATATCCGAAGTCTGGACCGTCAAGCGCGCGACGACCGGGAGAACGGTCTGGGTCCGGACGGGCCGGACAGTCACGTGCGGCGCATACCTTGACCCCCGCGGCCCTGGCGGTCGGCTGATCGCAAGATGTCGTCCGTCGGCGAGGGCCCTTCGGCGAAGCTTGAGCTGAAGTCAAAGCCCGGCGTCCCGCGCGCGGGCTGGATAATACGGGACGCGCGCGGGGGATATCGGCGATGACGCATAAGCTCTGGCTCCATCCCGAAAGGACGGCCATCCGGCCGACCTCGCCGCAGGCCTATCTCATCGCTGTCGCCAGCGTCGCCCTGGCGACGGTCCTGCGGCATGTCCTGGCGCCGTGGATCACTGGCGCTCAGTTCATCACCTTCTTTCCGGCGATCATGCTCACGGCGGCTCTGTGCGGCGCTCGCGCGGGCCTAGTCGCGATCGCCCTGGCCGCGCTTGCCGTCCGGTTCATACTGGGACCGCCTGCGCCTGCGCCTGCGCCTGCGCCGCGTGACGATGTCGCCCTGGCGATGTTCATCGCGGTAGGCTTGCTCGATGTCGTGGTCCTCTCGGCGCTGCTGAGATCCAACGCCGCCCTCAGCCTGGCCTTGGACCCTCTGCGCCGGGCCAACCAGGACCTGATGGCCAGCGAAGCACGGTTTGGCGACCTTCTGGAATCAGCGGCCGACGCCGTGGTGATCGTCGATCGGGGCGGATTCATCGTCCGCGCCAACGGCCAGACCGAGCGGCTGTTTGGCTTTCCGCGCCAGGATCTCATCGGTCAGCCCGTGGAGCGGCTGATTCCCGACTCCCATCGCGCGTCCCACGCCCGGTTCGTCCGCGGCTACATGGCCTCGCCGCAACTGAGGGAAATGGGGCATGGCGGTGAACTGCAAGGTCAGACCGCGAGCGGCGCGACCTTTCCCGTCGAGGTCAGCCTTACCCCCCTGTACAATGATGCGAGCCTTGTCTGCGCCGTCATTCGCGACGTCAGCCTGCGCAAGGCCGCCGAGGATCACCAGACGCTGCTGATCCACGAGCTCAATCACCGCGTGAAGAACACCTTGGCGACGGTGCAATCGATCGCGCGCCAGACCTTGAAGTCGACAGGTGATCCGGCGGCCTTCTGCGAAGCCTTCACTGCTCGTCTGGTCGCGCTCTCTCAGAGCCACGACGTTCTGACGCGCAACGACTGGATCGGGGCGACTTTGTCGGAGGTGTTGCTCGCGCAGTTGCGGCCCTACCAGAATGGCCGCAGCGCCCGCTTCGAGCTCTGCGGCCCCCCGGTCAGCCTCACGCCGCGCGTGGCCCTGGCGCTGGGTATGGTGTTTGGCGAGCTCAGCACCAACGCGGCCAGGTATGGGGCGCTGTCCAACGACGAGGGGCGTCTCCTGGTCGAGTGGCGCTGGCTGGACGAGCCGGGCAAGCCGACCTTGTCCATCACCTGGCGCGAGGTCGACGGGCCACCCGTCGCCCAGCCGAACCAACACGGGTTCGGCGAGCGGTTGATCCAGCGCAGCCTGTCCCACGAACTGGGTGGTTCAGCCGTTCTGACCTATACGGCGGAAGGCCTGATCTGCGATCTGCGGTTCGCGCCGTAAGGAACCCGCTCAAGATGTCGCCGTCGGCGTCCGCAAGCCGCCGTCCAGCAGCCGCGTCCAGACGGCCTCGGCGTCGTCGGCGAAGGCCAGCAGCGCCAAATCGGCTCTGTCGATCGTGCCGGCCTCGACCAGGGCCTCGAAATTGATCACCGAGCGCCAGTAGGCCTCGTCGAACAGGACGATCGGGATGGGCGGGGCCTTCTGGGTCTGACGCAGCGTCAGAAGTTCGAACAGTTCGTCGAACGTCCCAAAGCCGCCGGGGAAGACCACGAGCGCCCTGGCTCGCATCGCCAGGTGCATCTTGCGCATGGCGAAGTAGTGAAAACGGAACGTCAACGCCGGAGTGCAGTAGGGATTGGGTTGCTGCTCGCGCGGCAGGGTGATGTTGAAGCCGATCGAGGGCGCGCCGACCTCGAAGGCCCCCTGGTTGGCGGCCGACATCAGGCCGGGACCGCCGCCCGTGGCGATGACGTTGTCGAAGACGCCTTGGCGCGGGCTGAGCGCGCCGCCGCGTTCCGAGGCGATCTGGCCAAGCCGGCGCGCCTGCTCGAACCAGAAGGCCTGGCGGCCCGGCCCATCGGCGCGAACGCGCGCGCTGCCGAACACCACGATCGTCGTGGCCACGCCGAAGGCGCGTAAGGCTTCGTCGGCCTTGGCGAACTCGAGCAGGAAGCGCACGCCGCGCATGGAGTTGCCAAGCAGGAAATCCTGGTCGAGCGCGGCCAGCCGATAGGCCGGGGCGTTCAACTGGGCGGCGTTGCTAAGCGGCGGTGGCGAAGGGGCGTCCATCGACGTCAGGCCACGGCGGGTTCGAAGAGCTCGTCCAAGCGTGTGCGCACCTGTTCGAGCACGTCGGCGCCGGACTTGTCGGTCATGTTCGACACCACCCCGCCGAAGTGTTTGTGATCGACGACGCGCAGGCCGCAGACGCCTTGAAGATGGATGTCGAACACCGTCATCAGCGCCTTGAGCGCGCCGGTGTGGTTGACCCAGTCATCGGGCGCGCCAGAGGTCGAGAACGACAAAAGGCTCTTGCCCGTCAACAGCGCCTCGGTCCCGCCTGCGCCAGGCGCATAGCCGAAACCCATGCCGAACACGCGGTCGACATAGCCCTTGAGAATGGCGGGCGGGGCGTTGAACCAGAACGGATAGACGAAGATGAAGCTCTTGACGCCGCTCAGCAGCCGCCGTTCGGCCACGACGTCCGGCGCGGGCGTCACGCCGTGCGGGGTGGGCATCTCCTCGGCCTTGAGGCGCGGGTCGAAGTCCATCGCATAGAGATCGTGTAGCTGGGCTTCATGGCCTCCCGCGCGCAGATGTTCGACACAGGTGCGCGCCAGCGCCGCACAGAAGCTGGTCGGTTTGGGGTGGGCGAGCACGACGGCGTGCAGCATGGCGAGCCTCCAGTTTTTCGAGGCCTCCAGACTAAGGTCGCCGCGCCGATGGGAATTGATCTGCGTCAGGCTTTACGCTCGCGCGTAACGGACGCCGCGAGGCGAGCGCCTGGTCAAGGTCGCGCGACGCCTTCCGAAATTTGGGCCCTCCGGCTGGGGTTTGACACAGGTCAAGCGGGTCCACGCTGGCGCGGCGATGGTGGCGGTCAGCACACCCACAGGAGTTTAGACATGCGAAAGCCCCTTGCCATCGCTGACGACCTCGGACACCAGGGCGGTAAAGCCTTCGCCAAGGTCGGTGAACATTTGCGCGCCTTGAAGGCCCAACTCGGCGACAAGACCGGCGACGCGCTTTCGACCACGTCGCTGGCTCTCGGTCACGCGGCCCTGGAGCTTGTCGGCGAGGTGGAGGAGAAGCTCGACGCCGTGGCCGACGGCGCCCGGCGTCAGATCCGCCGCCATCCGGACGAGGCGGCCGCGACCGCGGCTCTTGCGGTAGTCCTCGCCGCCGGCGTCGCGGGGCTCGTCACCTACGGACTGATGCGCCGGCGCGACTAGCCCGACCCGCTGGCCGCGGCGATCCGCGCCGCGGCCTCGAGCAGGATGGGCCGTTGGCCAGGCAGGATCTTGTACAGGGCGGCGGGCAAGTCGAAATAGGCGACAGCGTCGATCTCTGGCGCATCGATCCACTGTCCCGAACGCGGCGGCCATTCCAGACGGAAGGTCTGGCTGGCGAACCGCTCAAGGTCGAGATCGGCCCTGATCAGCCAGGGTGAAATCGCCTTGCCGCGATAGGCGCGCCGAGGCGTCAGCGCCTCCAGCGGACCGCGCAGCGCCAGCCCGGTCTCTTCCTGAAACTCCCGGCGCGCGGCGGCCATCGCCGTCTCTCCGGGCTCGATCAGGCCTTTCGGGATCGACCAGGCCCCTTCATCGCGGCCGCGCCAGTAGGGACCGCCGGGATGCCCGAGCAGGAAGACGGGGGCGTCGTCGGAACCACCCCAGACCAGAACGCCGGCGGCTTGCTGCACCATGACCCGACCTTGAAACGGTGAACCCGGAGCGACAAGCTCCGTGGACAAAGAAGCGTCCGCCCCGTCGGTGACGTCGAGAAGGTCTAGGCTCGTGCGGTGGTGGGGCAGCGCAAGATGGCCACGCGGTCTTTGACGGAGATGCCGGCGGCGGCGGCCCAAGCGGCGCGGTCAGAAGGATGCGGTCACGGCGCGGGCGTTTCGGCGGGCGCCGGCGTCGCTTCCAGGCGCCAGTCCTCGTGCACGGTGAAATGCTGGGCGACCGCGCCGAGGGCCTGATAGTCGATCAACGAGAGCACCGTCGGCCGGGCCTCCAGCAGCGCGATGTCGCGTCCGGCCGGGTGGGGCGTGAAGGGCTGATCGTGCGCCGCGCCCCGAATTCGTTGGTTCAGGCGGTCAATCTTGGTCGGGTCGTTCACCTCGAAGACGTGCGCGGCCATCGAGAGCCCGACCGGCGGACCAGCGCCTTCCGCGGCCAGCGCGATCGCCACGCGCCCGTCGCGCGCGATATTGGCCAGCTTCTGGCTGTGGCGGCTCACCACGAAGAAGAGCGACAGGCCTTCTGCGACATAGTTGACCACAGTGGCCTGCGGCCAGCCATCGGGCCGGAGCGTGGCGATGGTCATCAGCCGCGAACGGGTCAGGAGTTCAGCGATGCGCGTCTTGGCCGTCTGGGGATCCAGCGGCGGGGGGGCGGGCAGGGGCGGAGGCGTCGGCATGGGATCCTCCAAGCGGGGTTAGAGCGCGGCGCGCTTGGCGAGCCGCGCGTGGGACATCACGCGAAAGCGCCGGCAGCCCTCCAGGACGATGAGACCCTCGTCCTGCAACTGACTGAACATGCGCGACACGGTCTCGATGCTCAGGCCCAGATGGTCGGCGATGTCCTGGCGGCTCATCGCCAGTTCGTTCCACGCCGCCGGTTGGCGGGCGGCGAGGTCGGAGAGGAAGCCGGCGACCTTCTCCAGGGCGCTCTTGCGAGCCAGGAGCATCATGTGTTCGTGAGCCCGTTCCAGCTCCGAGCCGGTCGCGCGCCAGATGGCCCGTTCCAGGCCATGGCCGGCCTCGCCGTGATAGCGCATGGCCGAGCGCCGGACGACCAGGACGCGAGTTGGCCCCAGCGCCTCGGCCGAGGACAGATGCGCGGGCCCGGTCTCCAGGCCGAAGAGATTGCCCGGATAATAGAACCCGGCGATCTGGCGGCGGCCGTCGCTGGTCAGGCGCGAGGCGCGCACCGCGCCGCTCTGCACCTGATAGACGAGATCGGTTTCTTCGCCTTGAGCGTAGATTTCCTCGCCGCAGGCGAAGTTCATGCTGACGCCCATGTCGCCGAACATGTCGGCCGTGGGGGTGAACAGCGGCGATATGCTGGGGGTATCGGCGGAACGTAGGAACGCGGGCATCGACATGACGGCTCTCCCTGCTGCGTGGCGACAGGGATAGGGCGGGCCTGGTCAACCGGCCATTGGGAACAGTACTTAGAATGGCCGTTTGATCTTCCGCTCCGTGCGTCGAAGAAAAAGGGCCGAGGTGGCGGAAAAAAGCCGCGACGGACACGCGTGCGCGCCAGCATCCGTATAATCCCTCATACCGACCCTGTTTCCGTTTTTCTAGCTTTGCTCCCATTGATCCAATGGAGGCGGCCATGAAGACGGTGTTGTTGCTAGTGCATGCCGACGCCGGACAGGAGGCCCGTCTGCAGGCGGCGCTCGATCTGACCCGCGCGCTCGAAGGGCACCTAACCTGCGTTGATGTCACGCCCATCCCCGACTTCGCCGGCGATATCGGCGGCGCGGCGCAGGCGATGATCCTGGAAGAGGAGCGCGAGGCCGAGACGATCAATCGGGTCGCTCTGGAGGCGCGACTGGCCGGCGAGGGTGTCGCCTGGGACTGGATCGACGCGACGGGCGACTTCACCCAATGCCTGATGCGCCAAGCCGGGCTGGCCGACGTCATCGTGGTCAACTGCAAGCGGGACACGATGATGGCGGTGGATCGCCGAGGCGTGGTGGCCTCTGTCGTGACCCAGGCCAGTTGCCCCGTGGTCGCTGTGCCGGACGACGCGCGCGGCTTCAATCCGAACCTTCCGGCCTTGGTCGCCTGGGATGGCTCGGAGCCTTGCATGGCGACCTTGCGCGCCAGCGTTCCCCTGCTGCGCTTGGCGCAATCGGTCACCTTGTTCGTCGTCGAGGATGGCCCGACCCGGGCCGCGCCAGTCGAGGCGGCGGCCGCCTACTTGTCACGCCATGACGTCCACGCGACGATCGAGCAGGTCGCCGCCGACGGCGCTACGCCCGACGCGCTGATCCTGACGGCCTGCGAAGCCGCTGGGGTGGGTTATTGCGTGATGGGCGCCTTCGGCCACGGCCGGATGCGCGAAGAGCTCTTCGGTGGGGTGACCCGTCGCATGCTCGACGCGGCCCAGCTGCCCCTGGTGTTGGGGCGCTAAGCCGCCCTTCGCCATCACGATCCATTTTTTCAGTGAGGGAGGCGAGCATGCCTGCGGGATGTTCAGATGCGTGGCCGCCTTCGGCTGCGGAGCGGGGCGCGAGCCTGTCGTTCGCCGCGGCGTTTCTGGTCTTGTGCGCCTGGGGCGCGCCGATCTCGTCCCCGCAAGCCCAGCCAGTGTCGGCCGCCCACGCCCCTTCGGGCGACCAGATCAACGGTCAGCGTCTGGCGCAGCGCTATTGTGGGCAGTGTCACGCCATCGCTCAAGGCGCGAGCCCTTTACCGGACGCGCCGCCATTCCCGCGCCTGTTCACCCGCTACCGCCCCGGCCGTCTCGATGCGATCCTCGCCGAGGGTATGCTCGCTCCCAGCCAGCCGCCGGAAGAGGGCTCGCCGCGAAGTCATCCCCGCATGCCGATGGCCAAGCTGGACGATGATCAGATCGCCGATCTGAAGGCCTATCTGCGCGGCTTGGATCCGCGTATCGGCTCACGTCCCGCGCCCTGCCGTCGCTGCGGGTCCGGCCGGTCCGGAAACGCTGACATCGTTCGACCAGGCATCTGAAGGCGCGATTGCGCGACGTCAAATTCCTCGCGCGCGATCGCGCGAGACTACCGACATTCGGAGGCTCGGACCATGAGCATGCTGCAAACGACCTTCCTGCTTCTCGACATCGTCGGCCTCTTTGCCCTGACCACGATCGCGAGCATGATCCTGTTGATCGCGACGGCGGGTGAGGGGCCGGTCATGCGACGCGATCGGAGACGGCCATGAGGCCGGCGTCCCGCAGGCCTTGGGTGGCGATCCTGGCCCTCGCGGTGGTCATCGGCGTGGTGTCGCTCGCCAGCTGCCAGAACCTCGATCGCCTGCGCCGTCCCTATCACGAGCCGGCGATCGCGCCGGGCGCCGGACTTTAGGAGACGGTTCGATGGACGCTTTCGGGATCAGATGGCCGCTCCATAGAGCCCGGACGCGCGACCGTGCGGCGCCGCGCGTCAGGCCGCCCGCCGGCGGTGGGGCGCTGCGCTGGATCTTCCCCGTGCTCTGCCTGGCCGCGCCCTTCCTCGGCGAAGTCGCCGGGATCTATCTGCCCAGCTGCTGTTGTTCGGCGCCGTGTTGGGAATCTGGGGCGCGCACCAGACCGGGGCCGTGTGGTCCGTGATGATCTGGAGCCTCGTCACCGGTGTGTTCGGAGCCCTGTTAGCCTTCGTCGCGGTCCAGGTCGTTCCGGACTTGAGGATCCTGGCCTTGGTCGCCGCGCTGATCCAGGCCCTCGCGCTGCTGGCGATCGGCGCGCCGGCCACGATCGCGGGATGGTCCGCGCGTGGCATGGTCCTGGCCAGCCTGGCCGGACCGCTGGCCTTGGCGTTGCTGGCGCTGCGCGGCGCTCCGGCTTGGGGGGCCCTGGCGGCCACCCTGGCCGTCGCGCTCAACCTGGCGGCGCTGCCTCTGGCGCTGATGGCGCGCCGCCGCGCGTGGCCGTGAGGCAATCCTGCCTGGCCGCCGCCCTGGAGACGGCGCCGAGTTGAGCGTCTCACGCACCCGGCGCTGGCGGCCGTCCCATCTGTTCGTCCTGACGGCCGCGGTCCTGGTCGCGTTGATCGCCGTGGGTTGGCCGCTCCCAGCGGGACGCGACATCCCTCGCGCCTCGAACCCGGAAGCTTCGGTGTCGCCAGTGCTGCGCGCCCAGACCTGGGCGACCTGGCGACGGCTGCTGGCGATCATCGCGCCCTGCGACGCCGCGGTGGAGGCGGCGGCTCGGGCGACCCCGGCGCCGTCCAGCCCGATCGTCCCGTCGCAGCCGGTGCGACGGGCCCGGGACGCCTGCCGCGCCGCGGGCCTTAGCCTGTTGTCCCTGCGCGCCCCGCCCGCCGCCGACAACGCGACGCGCGCCGCGTTCGACGCCGCGATCGAGCATTGTCAGAGCGTCTATCGGGTCGAAGGCGACGCCCACGCCCGCCTTGCGCGGGCCCTGGATCGGGTCGCCTCGCCGATCTCGCCCGCCCGACCAGACATGTTCGGCGCCTGGTCTGGCGTGCAGGAAGCCAATATCGACGCCCTGGGATGCCGGAGCGCCTTCATCAGCGTCGCGCGACGCGCGGGATTGCCCCTCGGCGGCTTCGATCCCGAGACCCCCGTCAGCGAGGCCTCGCCGCGAGCGGACACGGCGTGAGGAAAGTGGGCGCGTGAGCCGCGCGGCGGCGGTCTCAAGAGGCGCGCCGCCGGCCGTGCTCGAAGGATCAGCTCGCGGCGCTTTCGCGGCGCGGCAGGCGCCAGCCCGGGCGGATGAAGTGGCAGGTATAGCCGTTGGGGATCCGCTCCAGGTAGTCCTGGTGCTCGGGTTCGGCTTCCCAGAAGTCCCCGGCGGGCTCGACTTCGGTCACGGCCTTGCCAGGCCAGAGGCCTGACGCGTCGACATCGGCGATCGTCTCCACCGCCACGCGACGCTGGTCATCGGACGTGTAGAAGATCGCCGAGCGATAGCTGCGGCCAAGGTCGTTGCCCTGCCGGTTCAGCGTCGTCGGATCGTGGATCTGGAAGAAAAACTCCAGAAGCTGGCGATAGCTGATCAGGGTCGGATCGAACTGGATCTCGATGGCCTCGGCGTGGTCGCCATGATTGCGGTAGGTGGCGTTGGGCGTATCGCCGCCGGAATAGCCGACGCGGGTCGCGACGACGCCCGGATATCGGCGCAGGAGATCCTGGACGCCCCAGAAGCAGCCGCCGGCCAGGATGGCGGTTTCGAGCTTGGCGTCCATGGCGAAGTCCCTTCAAGAGCTGAGAGCGTCGCGCGCCTGACGCGACGCCCTAGCAAGTGGGGATGGATGCGGAGATGTCCAGGATCGGACGCTCCGCGGCGATTCAGCCGCCATAGGGAGGGCTGAACTTCGATAGAGCGCGGATCAACCGTCAGCCCCGTCCAGCCGGCCAAGGACCCGACCGCGAAATGACGTGATCGCGCTCGTCACGATTGTCGGTGACGACCACGCGATAACTGGCCCCGCCCGGGGCGACGCGGACCACGACGTGGCCGCCGCGCGCGGCCAGGCGGTCGGTCAGCCACTTGTGGGCCAGTTCGTTGGCGGGCGAGAGCCCGGTGGCGAAGACGTCGCGCGGACCGGGATAGAGGCGTTGGCTCAGCATCCGCTCCAGCGCGTCGGTGCTGGGATGCGCGGCGTGCCAGCCGGGAATGACCCAGGCGCGAGGTTTCAGCGCACGTACGACGTCGGCGCCGGTCGCGTCGAACATGCCGTGATGGGCGGCGACGGCGACGTCGACCTGGCCGGCGGCCTGGGCGGCCAGGGTCTCGACGTCGCGCCAGGGCAGGGTTCCGTCGAAGCTGTTGCTGGTCAGGTCTCCGGCCGCGAAATAGCCGAACGCGCCGTAGCGCAGGCGGACGGCGGCCGAGCAGGCGTTCTCGTCGGGAATGTCGTCCTTGGCCAGGCTGTCGATCGGTGGGAACAGGTGGCGGGTCTTGCTCCCACGCCCGGTCCAGACCTCGCCATTGGCGGCCAGGTTGCGGATCTCCGCGCCGGGCAGCATGAGCTGATCGGCGGCGCCCACGCGGAAGCGTTCGACCCGTCCGCCGCTCCGGACGCGCTCGCGGACGAAAGCGACATAGGCCTTGGCGAACGGCGCGTCCGAGACCGTGGGATAGGCGTAGGCGGGATAGGCGCGATCGACCAGGACGCCAATGCGCAGCAGGCCGGCGACATCGTACAGGCCATCGATGTGGTCTGGATGCAGATGACTGACCAGGAAGGCGTCGAGCTTCGGCTCGCCCGTCGCCGCCAGATGCCGGCGGGCGTAACGGCCGATCCACTCGCCGGCGCGACGTTCCGGACCTGGGCGGATGTCCAGGCTGGCCGGCGGCGGCGTGCTCGAGGCGCCGGCGTCGATCATCAGGCTGGAGCCGTCCGGCCCGATGATCAGCGTCGAGTTGCCCCGACCGGTGGCGATATGGTGGATGTCCAGCCCGCCACGCCGCCAGGGGCGCAGCGGCTGGCCGACGGCGTCGTCCTCGGGCAAGGGCGCGGCGGCGGCCAGCGCGGCCGCCCCGAGCAGCAGGCCGCGACGGGTGAAACGGGCGGTCGCCACCGCCTAGAACTTCGCCGACAGCATGACGCCGACCGTGCGCGGCTCGCCAAGATATTCGGCCAGCACGCCCTGGGTGGACGGGGTCAGCAGGTAGTCGACATCGCCCAGGTTCTTGGCCCAGGCCGTCAACGCCCAACGGCCGTCCTGGCTCTCATAGCCCAGCGACAGGTTGGTCAGGGCATAGCTGTCGATGTGCAGGTTCGGATCCTTGGTCGCGCCGGTGTAGTAGCCGTCGGTATAGGCCCAGCTCAGCGCGCCGGTGATATAGCCCTTGCCGTTCAGCGGGATGCGGACGTCGGCGGCCAAGGCGCCCTTGTCGCGCGGCGACGAGCCCAGCGGATTGCCGGTGTTCACCGCCCCGCCCGGAATGACGAAGTTGTCGTAGACGGTGTCGAGCAGGCCATAGTTCGCCATCAGGTTCAGCCAGGGCAGGGGACGCCAGGTCACTTCCAGCTCCGCCCCCTTCACCGTGGCCTGGCCGGCGTTGGTGATGGTCAGCACCCGGGTCAGGTTGTTGAAGAACAGCTCCTGCTTGTCCTTATAGTCCATGTGGAAGACCGAGGCGTTGATCCGCAGGGTGTCGGCCAGCCACTGGGACTTCACGCCCAGCTCGTAGTTGGTGACCGTCTCGGGATCGAACGGCTTGGCCAGGGCCGTGATCACCGCCGCGTCGGTGTTGAAGCCGCCGGCCGTGTAGCCGCGCGTGACGCTGCCATAGACCTTGAGGTCTTCACGCGGTGTCCAGCTGAGGACGGCGCGGGGCGTCACCTCGCTCCAGTCGGCCTTCAGGCCGCGGGCGGTGAAACTGCCAGTCGCGGGGCGGACGAAGTCGGTGCGGACGAGGTCGGCGGTCTTCTCGTCGTGGGTATATCGGGCGCCGAGGGTCAGGTCGAAGGCGGCTGGCAGATGGACCGTGCCATCCACGAAGGCGGCGTAGCTCCTGGTTTTCACCGCCTGGTCCGTCAGGACGTCCGAGGAGGCAACGCCGGTGACGGCGGCCAAGCCGCGCGTACGCAGCTGGCGCTTGGCGTCCTCGTCGGCGAAATAGACGCCGGCCACGAGGTCGCCGCGCTCCCACTTCGGGCTGGCCCAGCGGACTTCCTGCGAGAACAGGCCGACATCGTCGACGTCGCGATTGACCGACTGAGTGTTGGTCCCGGCCAGGAAGACGTAGCTGGCGCCGGTCCCCGAATAGTCCTCGCCCGACTGCGACCAGCGATAGCCGGTGACGGAGGTGACCTGACCGACCGGCGCGTTCCAGTAGACCCGGCCCGAGGCGCCCCACTGGTTCCGCGCGAAGCCCTGATTGTAGCCCAGCTCGGAGGTGCGGCGGTCTCCGTCCGAACCGGCGGCCTTGGACGACAGGGTGCGGCCGCCGTTATGGTCCTCGGCGTAGTCGGCGCCCAGCAGCACCTCGACGTCGTCGTTGGCGCGCAGGCGGGCCTGGGCGCGGAGGCTGCGGCTGTCGAGGTCGTCCTGCTCGCGGCCGGTCAGGCGGTCCTTGCCGTAGCCGTCGTGTTGTTTTAGCGAGCCCGCCAGGCGCAGGGCGACCGTCTCCCCGACGGGGATGTCGACGCGACCGTCGACCTGCTTCAGGTCATAGTCGCCGCCGCCGATCCGGATCGCGCCCGCCGTGCTGCCGAAGGCCGGCTTGCCGGTGTCCAGAACGATGGCGCCGCCCGTGACGTTGCGGCCGAACAACGTGCCTTGCGGCCCCTTCAGCACCTGCACCGAGTTCAGGCCGTAGAGTTCGAAGGTCGCGGCGCTGTTGCGGGGGATGAACAGGTCGTCGATGACCACGGCCACCGGCTTGTTGGCGCCGATCTGGGTGAAGGTGTTGGTCGCGCCGCGAATGGCGATGGTCGGGCTGGACTGGCTGAACGCCGACACCAGCAGGCCCGGCGTCAGGCGTGAGATATCGCGCAGGCTTTCCAGGCGGTAGGTCTCGACCGCGCGACCCGAAAAGGCCGTCAGCGAGATCGGCACGCCCTGGGCGGCTTCCTCGCGCTTCTGGGCGGTGACGATGATGGTGTCCAGCGCGGTGGGCTCGGCGGCGACGTTCTCTGTCGAAACGGCAGGCCGGGCGACGCGCAGGGTGATGATGCGGCCGTCGTCGGCCGCGATTTCCAGGCCGGTTCCGGCGATCAGCTTCCGCAGCGCCTCATGCAGGTCCATCTCGCCTTCGATGGCCACGGTGCGCACGCCCTTCAGATGGGCCGCTGGGGCGAAGATCTGCACGCCGGCCTGGCGCGCGAACTGCGGGATGGCGCTGACCGCGTCCTGCGCGGGCACCTTGAAGGATCGCTGCTGGGCCGCCGCCGAGCCGCCGATGCACAGCGCCAGGGCGGCCACGCCGCCGACCAGGATCGCTTTCGTCTTGTACAAAGCCATGTCGCCCCTCTTACGCGCCAGTCGCGGCGCGATTTCCGAGGCCAAGAGACGTCGCGGCGACGTCTCCGCCATGTGTCACGGAACTTTTACGCGCCCGCCGCCGTGGAAGGGCGGCTGAGACGGACGGTGCGGCCCTCGATATCCAACCGCGCGCCGAACGCCTGGGAGGCCGAGCGCGCGAAGCTGACCGGGTCGTTGGCCGCGAAGAGACCGCTGACCGGTTCCTGGGCCAGGGCTGGATCGTCGATCACCAGCCGCACGTCGCTGTAGCGGGCGAATTCGCGGGCCGCCTGAGCCATGGTCTCGCCCTCGAAGGCGATCTTGCCCTCCCGCCACGCCAGTTGCCGTGATAGCGCCGCCGGCGCGATGGCCTCGACCTGGGTTTGCTTCGGTGACGCGTCCATCTGCTGGTTGGCGCCGAGCCGCAGGCGACCGCGACGGTCGGTGACGCTGACCTGGCCCTCGCGCACTACGACCGACACCGGCTCGCCAGTGATCGCCTTGACGACGAAGGCGGCGTTGGTCGCCACGACGGACAGGGCATCGGCCGAGACGACGAACGGCTGCTCGCTGCTGGCCACCTCGAACAGGGCCTCGCCGCGAAGGAGTTCGACCGCGCGCCGACGGACGCGGATCTTGCTGTCGGTGTTGAGGGTGATGGCCGAGCCGTCGTCAAGCGGGATCAGGCGGACCTCGCCCCGCTGGGACGCATAGGCGCGGGAGGCGTAGCTGGACACGGTCAGCGCGCCGACGCCGGCGACCAGACCCGCGGCGATCGCGCCGCCGCCCCAGCCGATCAGGTTCCGACGCGATGGCCGGATGGCGGGCTTGGCCTTGAACGGAGCCGGATCGAACTCCGGACCCAGCGCGCGCGCGGCGTCGCTGCGGTCGTACAGCGCCTGGGCGCGAGCCAGGGCGCCGAGCCTGCGCGGATCGCCGGAAAGCCAGGCCGCGAGCGCGGCGTCGTCGGCCGCCGACAAGGGGCCGCGATCGATGCGCCCGGCCCAAACCGCCGCCGCGTCGTCAACCGCCCGACTTGTCTCTCGCTCTGCCCTCAAGGCCATTCGTTCCTGTGTCGTCGTTCCTAGATGCGCCGAGCGCGCGTTTTCCGCCACGCCCAAAGCGATCGATCAACAGGCGGATGCCCTTGACGATGTGCTTTTCGACCGTGTTCTCGGACACGCCCATGCGGGCGGCGATCTCGCGCTGGGAGAGGCCCTGCACCCGGCGCAGGATGAAAGCCTCCTGGGTCTTCTCGGGCATCTCGGCGATGGCTTCGGCCAGCCGATGCAGCTCGTCGCGGTCGATCAGCACCTGCTCAGGCGAGGCCATCTCCGCCGGCAGGTCCAGGCGTTCCAGGTCGGCGACGGCGCGGATCGAGACGATGCGGCTGCGCTGCACGTGACGCACCAGCAGCGAATAGGCGACCTGGAAGAGGTAAGCCTTTGGGTTCTGGATGTCCTCGACGTTCTCCTTGGAGACCAGGATCGTATAGGCCTCCTGGATGACGTCGTCGGCGTCCAGCCCCGGCGCGAGCCGGCGGTTGAGCCAGCCGCGCAGGACGTGCTCGTGCGGCAGGATGTTGCGCGCGAACCATCGGGACCGTTCGGGTGTGATCGCAGGCATGGCTCGGGCGCGACTTCCAGACGGGAAATTAGAGAGGCGACGATCGGCGACGCGGCAAGCGCTCGCGGGTCATCCGCCCTGCTTTGGCGCTGCTAGCCCTCTTTCGTGACAGTTTGAGCTCGAACCGCCGCGCGCGGTGGTCCTCCGTCGGCCGCGGCGGCTAGACAGGCTTCCGCACCGGCAGCACCAGGACCAGGCAGGCGCCGACCGGAGAGGGCTCCCAGACGACCCGTCCGCCGATCGCCTCGGCGCGGCGCTGCTGGTTGGCCAGTCCCCGGCCGGTGACGGGCAGGGTCGGGTCGAAGCCGCGGCCGTCGTCCCGCACGCGCACCAGCACGCGGCCGTCCTCGGTTCGCACCGAGAGCGCCACCTCGCGGGCCTCGGCGTGTTTGAGGATATTGGCGAAGGTCTCCTGCAGGATGCGCAGGATGTGCAGCGCGTGGCGCTGGTCCAGCCATTCCAGGGGCGGGACCTCGCCGGCGTCCCAGTTCAGCTTGAGACCGCTGGCCTCTAGTCGCGGCTGAAGACGGAAACGCAGGGTGGCCAGCAGCAGGAGCAGATCGGTTTCGACGGGTTCCATCGAGTCGATGGTCAGCTTCAGATCGTCGATGCAGCCACGCAGCAGGGCGACGGCGTCCAGGTCGGCGGCGCGATCGCCTTCGAAGGCGCGCAGGGCGGTGACCAGGGTCGAGCCCAGGCCGTCATGCATGTCCTGCATCAGCCGCTGGCGTTCCTGGTGCAGCAGTTCGCGGTTCTCGATCTCGCGCAGCCGCTGGTGGCTGGTCGTCAGCTCGGCTTCGCGCTGGGTTAGGCGTCGCGCCAGATCGGCCTTGGCCCTAGTCGCCGTCTCCAGCGCCTCGATATAGCGGCCGAACATGATGTACCAGAACAGCACCGTGAACCCGACGCCGGTGAAGTTGCTGACGAACACGCTCTCGATGCTGACGATGTTCTGCTGCAGCGCCAGGTCGTAGACGCCCGAGAGCACGGTGACGAGGCACCAGACCGACAGCAGCAGGGCGTCGCGCGACTTGAACCGAATCGACTGGCGCACGCCGTTGAAGGCCACGATCAGCCCCAGGACCAGCAAGTTGGCATAAACGGGCGCCGAAAGCAGGGTGGGATCCAGCAGGCCGGGCAGGGTGGCGATCGTCCAGAACCCGCCGTTGAGCAGCGCCACGCCCGTCAGCAGCGGCTGGCGCCTGCCGTGCAGCTCGGTGACGAACAGGTGCAGCACCACGATCATCCAGTACGGCGAGATCACGGTGATCCAGCCGAACCAGGCGTCGGAAACGATCAGCGGATGCACGCCGACGAAGGTGTGCAGCATCCGCAGGAAGACCACGACGGAGGTCATGAAGTAGAGCAGGTAGATCGGCTCGCCGCGGCGGCTGAACCAGACGAAAAGGGCGAAGACGCCGGTCGCCAGGAACGCGAAGGACGAGAAGGACGACAGCTGGACCTGCAGGATCTCCCGGATGGTGTAGCGCGGAGCCAGCTGACGATAGTTGCCGATCCAGACCGACGAGAACGCGCCGCCGATGCCGCGCACATGCTGCAGCCGGACGTCCAGCGTCCGGGGCGGATGTGAGACCTCGGTGCGCGGCAGGCTGATCATCAGCGGCTCGTTGGAGCCGTTCCATTGCAGATTGGCGTGCGACTGATGGATCAGCTTGCCGTCCGCGTAGATCGCCAGCGTGCCGTCGGACTTCCAGCGAGGCACATAGAGATAGAGCTGGCGGCCGTCGTCGGGCAGGGGCGGGACTTGCAGAGAATACCAGGTGACGCGCGTGGCGATGCGCTGGGGCGCGGCTTCGGCTGTCGGCGCCCAGAGCGGCGCCGGCGCGTGGGGCATGGCCACGGTCCGGCCGCCGGCCCGGAGGTTCGACGGAACGGTCGCCGGCGGCGGCTGGTAGCCGACCGTATCGGCGATCGTCATGCGCGCGGCGGTGATTCTCTGGCCGCCGGCGCGCAACTCGATGACGAAGGCGACCCCCAGGGCCAGAAGTCCCGCCAGGATCCAGGCCGCCCATGGAAACCACGGGCGTGCGGTCACCGCCGGCCTAGAGGAGACCATGGGCGCGGGCCTCGAACACGGCTTCCGTCTTGGAGCGGACCTCCAGCTTGGCGTAGATCCGTCGCACGAAGGTCAGCACCGTGTTGCGCGACACGCCCATCAGCCCGGCGATCTCGTCGAACGAGAAGCCGCGGGTGATCAGCTGCAGCGTTTCCTTTTCGCGCTCGGACAGGCTTGGAGCGCCGCTCTTTTCAACGGTCTCGGCTTCCTCGGCCGGACGTTCGTCGGGCCGGAAGCGCATCAGCACCTGGCGGGCGATGCGCGGGCTGATCGGGCTGCCGCCAGCATGCAGCACGCGGATGTCCTCGGCGATGGTCGGCAGGGGACTGTCCTTGAGCAGATAGCCGCTGGCCCCGGCCTCGATCGAGGCGATGACGTGGCGCTCATCGGCGAAGGTGGTCGCGACCATGATCGCGCAGGCGGGCCAGCGGGCGTGGGCCTCGCGGATGACGTCGACGCCCGAGCCGTCGGGGAGACCCAGATCCACGATCAGCACGTCGGCCGGTTGGCCGGCCAGGCGGGTGCGCGCTTCGGCCGCCGTGGCGGCCACGCCGGCGATTGACAGATCCGGCGCGGCGGCCAGGGCGGTGCGAAAGGCGTCCTGGAAGGCGACGTCGTCCTCGACCAGGACGATCTGGAGCGGCGTCGACGACGCGGCTTCGATGCTCATCCCGGCGTCCCCGTTTTCCCGCGCCCGTTCCTCGCACGATGGCTTGCGGCGCAAGCCATCGCAGACCTGGCCTCGTCTGTCGTCATCACATCTTGCGACAGGCGCGAGATTGCGCCGCTCCGCTTCACCCGGCAACTAGACCGTGTCGAAAGCGTCGCGAGAAGCGACCGTCGATCAGCGCGGTGGGGCGCGAAAAGCGAGGGGCGCCGACACGACCGGCGCTCCTCGCCAATCAGCCTGGAACGAGGGCTCGGCGTCGAGCGAGAAATCCGACGGGGGCGGCTTTTGGTCGCGCCAGAGCCAGACCGATTCCAAAGACGAGGGTCAAGGCCGCGGCGACGTAGCAGGCCGGACAATGGCCCGCCATGGACCAGACGTCCTGGCGGCTGCTGCACAGCGGACCCGCCAGCAGGCGCGGCAGGGCCTGGGCCAGGGCGATCGTCCACGCGACCAAGGCGGTCGCGCCGACGACCGGAACGATGAAGCGAGACTTGGCCGACATGAAACTCTCCGGATGCGCGGAAGCACAGTCCTCCCGGATCCGGTTCCTGGCTTTGATACGTATCAAAGCTGGAGTGCGCGGCGCGTGACAGGAGGGGTTTAAGTTCGCCGCAGGGAGTCTGCATGTCCGCCCCGTCTCATACCCAAGCCAGGCCCCCCGCGGGGTCGGGCGCGTTACTGATAGTTTCGGCCGTAGGCGCGTTCCTGGCGATCCTCGGCGCGGGACTGAGCCAGGATCCGATCTTCCGGCTGCAGGCCGAGACCATCGCGCTGGCGGGGGTGATCGCCGCGTTCGTGCTGAACGCGGGATTGTCGGGCGGCACGCTGGTGGAGCATCCCGACCGTTATTCGGACAACGTCATCAAGGCGGGGGTGATCGCCACGATGTTCTGGGCCGCGGCGGGTCTGCTGGTGGGGGTGTTGATCGCCGCCCAGCTGTCTTGGCCGACGATCTTCTACTTTCCCGAGGCTGGCTGGCTGAACTTTGGCAGGTTGCGGCCGCTGCACACCTCGGCGGTGATCTTCGCCTTCGGGGGCAACGCCCTGATCGCCACGTCGTTCTGGGTCGTGCAGCGCACCTGCAAGGCCAAGCTGGCGGGCGGCATCGCGCCGTGGTTCGTGTTCTGGGGCTATCAGCTGTTCATCGTGCTGGCCGCGACCGGCTATCTGATGGGCGCGACCCAGAGCAAGGAATACGCCGAGCCGGAGTGGTACACCGACCTGTGGCTGACCATCGTCTGGGTCGCCTATCTGCTGGTGTTCCTGGGCACGATCTGGAAGCGCAAGGAACCCCACATCTACGTGGCCAACTGGTTCTACCTGGCCTTCATCGTCACCATCGCCCTGCTGCATCTGGTCAACAACGCCGCCATTCCGGTGGGTCTGCTGAACCACAAGTCCTATGGCGTCTTCTCGGGCGTGCAGGATGCGCTGGTGCAGTGGTGGTACGGCCACAACGCCGTCGGCTTCTTCCTGACCGCCGGCTTCCTGGCCATGATGTACTACTTCGTGCCCAAGCGCGTGGAGCGGCCGGTCTACAGCTACCGCCTGTCGATCGTGCACTTCTGGGCGCTGATCTTCATCTACATCTGGGCCGGCCCGCACCACCTGCACTACACGGCCCTGCCGCAGTGGGCCCAGACCCTGGGCATGACCTTCTCGATCATGCTGTGGATGCCGTCCTGGGGCGGCATGATCAACGGCCTGATGACGCTGTCGGGCGCCTGGGACAAGCTGCGCACCGACCCGGTGGTGCGGATGATGGTCGTCTCGATCGCCTTCTACGGCATGAGCACCTTCGAAGGCCCGGTGATGTCGATCCGCGCGGTCAACGCGCTCAGCCACTACACCGACTGGACCATCGGCCACGTGCACTCCGGCGCCCTGGGCTGGGTGGGCTTCATCAGCTTCGGCGCGGTCTACTGCCTGGTGCCGTGGCTGTGGAAGAAGAAGGACATGTACTCGACCAAGCTGATCGAGTGGCACTTCTGGATCGCGACCACCGGCATCCTGCTCTACATCGCCGCGATGTGGGTGTCGGGCATCATGGAAGGCCTGATGTGGCGCGCCTACACGCCCCAGGGCTTCCTGGCCTACAGCTTCATCGAGACCGTCTCGGCCAAGCACATCGAGAACGTCATCCGCGCTGTCGGGGGGCTGATGTACCTGTCCGGGGCGCTGATCATGATCGTCAACATCTGGAAGACGATCGCTTCGCCCTCCGCCGAGCCGGCCGACGAAACGGCCGCTCCCGCCACCGCGATCGCCTGAGGTCAGCCGATGTCTCTCTGGAAGCAACACGCCAAGCTTGAGCGGCACTCGCTGCTGCTCGTCGTCGGCATCCTCCTGGTCGTCTCGATCGGGGGGCTGGTCGAGATCGCCCCGCTGTTCTGGCTGCAGGGCACCATCGAGAAGGTGCAGGGCGTACGCCCCTACACCCCGCTGGAACTGAACGGCCGCAACATCTATGTCCGCGAGGGCTGCTATCTGTGCCACTCGCAGATGATCCGCCCGCTGCGCGACGAGGTCGAGCGCTACGGCCACTACAGCCTGGCCGCCGAGAGCATGTACGACCACCCGTTCCAGTGGGGGTCCAAGCGCACCGGGCCCGACCTGGCCCGGGTCGGCGGCAAGTACTCCGACGCCTGGCACCGCGACCACCTGATCGACCCGCGCTCGGTGGTGCCGGAGTCGGTGATGCCGCCCTACAAGTTCCTGGCCGAGAAGGACCTGGACTATCGCGACATCGTCGACCGGATGAAGGTGCTGCGCACCGAGGGCGTGCCCTACACGGCCGACGAACTGACCAACGCCAAGAAGGATCTCGAGGCCCAGGCCGATCCGTACTCGACCGACGCGGTGGCCCTGCGCGGCCGCTACGGGGCCAAGGTGGTCAATCGCGACTTCGACGGCGATCCCGACAGGATCACCGAGATGGACGCCCTGGTGGCCTATCTGCAGATGCTCGGGACCCAGGTCGACTTCAAGTCCTACAAGGCCCAGGCCCCGGAGAACCAGCGATGAGCCAGCTCTCCTACGAAACCGTGGCGCGCTTCGCCCAGCAGGGCGGACTGATCTACTTCGGCCTGATCTTCCTGGCCGGTGTCGCCTATGCCCTGCGGCCTTCCAAGAAGGCCGAATTCCAACACGCCGCGCGCATGCCGCTGGATGACGAGGAGCTCTCCTGATGGCTTCCGAACGCAAGACCGACGACGTCACCGGCGTCGAGACCACCGGCCACGAGTGGGACGGCATCCGCGAACTGGACAACCCGCTGCCGCGCTGGTGGCTGTGGGTCTGGTACGGCTGCATCGCCTTCTCGATCGGCTACTGGGTGCTGATGCCGGCCTGGCCGGGCGTGCATGGCTACACCAAGGGCCTGCTGCACCAGTCCGACCGGGCCGCCGTGGGCCACGAGCTCAAGGCGCTGGACGTCCAGCGCGGCGCGGGCGCGGCCCAGCTGCGCACCGCCAGCCTCGAGCAGATCGAGCAGGACCCCAAGCTGCAGGCCTACGCCCAGCAGGTCGGCCAGTCGGTGTTCGGCGACAACTGCGCCACCTGCCACGGCATCGGCGGCACCGGCGGCAAGGGCTATCCCAACCTGCGCGACGACGTCTGGCTGTGGGGCGGCAAGCTGGAGGACATCCAGTACACCATCACCCACGGCGTGCGCACCGGCGCGGACGGCGCGCGCATGTCGCAGATGCCCGCCTTCGGCCGCGACGAGCTGCTCAAGCCCGAGCAGATCGACGACCTGACCGAATATGTCGTCCACCTGTCGAACCGTCCGGCCGACGCCGGGGCCATCGCCCGCGCCAAGCCGGTCTTCGACACCCAGTGCGTGGCCTGCCACGGCCTGGAAGGCAAGGGCGACCAGACCCTCGGCGCCCCCAACCTGACCGACAGCGAATGGCTCTACGGCGCCGACCGCGCCGCCATCCGCGGCCAGATCTTCGCCGGCAACGGCGGCGTCATGCCCACCTGGAGCGGCCGTCTCAGCCCCGAAACCATCAAGGCCATCGCCGTCTACGTCCACGCCAACGCCGCCGGACAATAACCGGCCATGCCAACCCTCATCGACAACACCAAACCCAAAACCGAAAACCGGACGGCGGTCTCAGCCGCCGCCCGGGCCAAGGACAAGGGCGCGCCCAAGGGCGGCGGCCTCTACAAGCCGCGCGAGCCGATCTATCCCAAGCTGGTCCACGGGACGTGGCGCAGGGTGAAGTGGGCGCTGCTCATCGCCACCCTGTCGATCTACTACGTCACCCCATGGATCCGCTGGCGCCGACCCGAAGGCTTCCCGCAGCAGGCCGCGCTGGTCGACTTCACGGGCGGCCGCTTCTACTTCTTCGACATCCAGCTGTGGCCGCAGGACGTCCATATCATCACGGGGCTGATGGTCGCCGGCGCCCTGGCCCTGTTCCTGGTCACCGCGCTGTTTGGCCGACTGTGGTGCGGCTATACTTGCCCCCAGACCGTCTGGACCGACCTCTTCATCGTCGTCGAGCGTCTGTTCGAGGGCGACCGCAACGCCCGCATGCGCCTGGACGCCGCGCCGATGTCCTTCGACAAGCTCTGGCGCAAGGCGGGCAAGCATCTGACCTGGCTTGGCATCGCCTTCGGCACCGGTGGGGCGTGGATCTTCTATTTCCATGACGCCCCGACCCTGATCCGCACCTTCTGGATCGGTCAGGCCCCGGCCACGGCCTATGTCTCCTGCGCCTTGCTGACGGTGACTACCTATGTCTTCGCCGGCTGGATGCGCGAGCAGGTCTGCACCTATATGTGCCCGTGGCCGCGCATCCAGGGCGCCATGCTGGACCAGCACTCGCTGCAGGTGACCTATCTGCGTGATCGCGGCGAGCCGCGCGGCGCGCACAAGAAGGGCCAGGACTGGGCGGGGCGCGGCGACTGCATCGACTGTCACCAGTGCGTCGTGGTCTGCCCGATGGGCATCGACATCCGCGACGGCAGCCAGTTGGAGTGCATCAACTGCGGCCTCTGCGTCGACGCGTGCGACGAGGTCATGACCAAGCTGGCCCGGCCCACGGGTCTTATCGCCTACGATACCGACGCGGCCGTCGCCGCCCGCGCCTGCGGGCGCAAGTCGACCTACAAGCCCGTGCGTTCGCGGACCATCTACTACGCCCTGGCCCTGACGGTGGTCGGCGGCCTGACGCTGGGCGCGTTGATCAGCCGGCCCAAGGCCGACCTCCACGTCATCCGCGACCGCAACCCGATCTTCGTGCGTATGCACGACGGCGCGGTGCGGGACGGCTATACGCTGAAGATCACCAACCGGACCTTCTTCGACCGCCGGTTCGAGATCGCGTTCGACGGCGTGACCGGCGCGCGCCTCAACCAGCCGGGCGCCGGCGCCGTCAGCGTCACCGTGCCGGCGGACCAAGTCGCTTCGGTGCGGGTCTTCGTCACCGCGCCGCCCGAAGCCGAGCTCGCGGCCAGCACGCCGGCCCGCTTCATCGCCCGCGCCGGCGACGTTCAGGCCGACGCCAAGACCGTCTTCCTCTCCGGAGCCGCGAACCCGCAATGACCGCCGCCTCGTCCCCCGAGATCGTCCAGTCCAAGACCGCCAAGCCCATCACCGGCTGGCATGTCCTGATCGCCGTCGTGGCGTTCTTCGCCGTCGTGATCGGCGTCGACACGCTGTTCATGATCAAGGCCTACGGCACCTTCTCGGGCGAGGTCGCCTCCAACCCCTATGAGGCGGGCCTGGCCTTCAACAAGACGCTGGCCCAGCGCCAGCGCGAGGCGGCCTTGGGTTGGACCGCCTCGGTCGAGAAGGCCGACGGCGACACGGTCGTGGTGCGTCTCGTCGACAAGACCGGCGCGCCGCTGGACCGCCTTTCCATGACCGGCGTCCTGGAGCGTCCCGCCACCGAGGTCGGGCGCCAGACCCTGGACTTCAAGCCGCTGGGCGACGGCCGCTATCAGACCCGCGCGCGGCTCGACGGCGCCTGGGACCTGCGGGCCACGGCGCGGAACAGCCGCGACGTCTTCGAGCTGGAAACGCGTCTGCTGGAGCCCGTCAAATGAACGCCAGCCTGACCGTGGATCGCGATCTGGAAGCCTTCGTTCGCCGCGACGAGGCGGGGCGAGGGCGGCTTGAACTGCTGGTGAGCGGCGCTCGCTGCGCCGCCTGTATCCGCAAGATCGAGACCGCTGTCGCCGGCTTGCCGGGCGTCGCGGGCGTCCGCCTGAACCTCACGACGGGCAAGCTGGCCGTCGAACTCACCGGGCGCGAGGCGCATCCGGAGCGCGTCGTCGAGACGGTCGAAGGTCTGGGCTACCGCGCCTGCCTGTTCGATCCGGCCGAGGCTGTCGCCGCGATCGATCGCGAGGGCCGCGAACTGGCCGTCGCGCTGGGCGTCGCCGGCTTCGGGGCTGGCAATGTGATGATGTTCACGGTCCCGGCCTGGGCGGGTCTGTTCGGCCAGGAACTGACGCCGGCGACCCTGACCCTGATGTACTGGATGGCCGCGATCGTCGCCACGCCGTGCGCCCTGTTCGCGGGACGGCCGTTCTTCCGTTCGGCCTGGGCGTCGTTGAAGCGCGGCAAGGCGAACATGGACGTGCCGATCTCGATCGGCGTGATCCTGACCCTGATCGTCAGCTTCTCCGAGACCATGCTGCACGGCCAGCACGCCTATTTCGACGCCGCCGTCACCCTGCTGTTCCTGCTGCTGATCGGGCGCTACCTGGATCACCGCCTGCGCGCCAACGCCCGCTCGGCGGCGCGCGACCTGTTGGCCCTGCAAGCCCCGGTGGCTGTGCGCCTGTCGGGCGAGGCCGAGCACGGCGTGCCCGTCGCCGAGATCGTCGTCGGGGATCGGCTGGTCGTGGCTCCTGGTGATCGTGTGCCCGTCGACGGCTTGGTCGAGACCGGCCGCTCGGAGATCGACAACGCCCTGATCACCGGCGAGACGGCCCTGGCGCCGGTCACCGTAGGGGCGCGACTGCACGCCGGCGCGCTGAACCTCTCCGGCCGCCTGGTCATGACCGCCACGGCGCGCAGCGAGGACTCCACCCTGGCCGCCATCGCCCGGCTGATGGAGGCCGGCGCCCAGACCCGCTCGGCCTATGTCCGCCTGGCCGACAAGGCCGCCGCGCTGTACGTGCCGGTCGTCCACACCGTCGCGGCCGCGACCTTCGTCGGCGGCTGGGCGCTGGGCCTGGGCCCGCGCGAGGCGCTGCTGCGGGCGGCGGCGGTGCTGATCGTCACCTGCCCCTGCGCCCTGGGATTGGCCGCCCCGGCCGTGCAGATCGCCGCCAGCAGCCGCCTCTTCCGCAGGGGCGTGCTGGTCAAGTCCGGCGCGGCCCTGGAGCGCCTGGCCGAGGTCGATCACGTCATCTTCGACAAGACCGGCGTGCTGACCGAAGGCTGCCCCGTCTTGTCGACGCGCCGGCCCATCTGGTCGCCCTGGCCGCGCCCCTGGCGCGCGCCTCGCGCCACCCCCTGGCCAAGGCCTTGGCCGCCCAAGCCGGCGCCGGCCCTGTCGCCGCCGATTGCGTCGAGACGGCCGGGCAGGGCGTCGAGGGTCTGATCGACGGCCGCCGTGCGCGCCTGGGTCGCGCGGCCTTCGTCGGCGTCAAGGACGGCGACGCGCGCGAGACCGAGCTGTGGTTCGGATTCGAAGGCGACCTGAAGATCCGTTTCGTGTTCGAGGACCAGCCGCGCGCCGACGCGTCCGAGGCCATCGCGCGACTTCGCCGAATGGGCTTGTCGGTCGAGGTTCTGTCGGGCGATCTCGCGGGCCCGGTGCGCGAGATCGCTCACGCGGTCGGCGTCGCGGACTGGCGCGCGGGCCTGACGCCTTTCGACAAGGCCGCGATCGTGGACGGTCTCAAGGCGCAGGGCCGCAAGGTGCTGATGGTCGGCGACGGCCTCAACGACGCCGCCGCCCTGGCTCGGGCGCACGCTTCGATGGCGCCCGGCGCGGCGGTCGACGCCGCCCAGAACGCGGCGGACCTGGTCTTCACCGGCGAGGACCTCGGCGCGGTGGCCGAAGCGATCGACACCGCCCGGTCGGCCCGCAGTCGAGCGCTGCAGAATTTCGGCTTCTCGGCCATCTATAATGTCGTGGCCATGCCCGCCGCGATGGCGGGCCTGGTCAATCCCTTCATCGCGGCCCTGGCCATGTCGGGTTCGTCGATCGTGGTGTTGCTGAACGCCGCAAGGCCTCGTTTGAGATGGCCCCGCCGATGAACATCATCCTGTTCCTGGCGCCGGCCTCGATCGGGCTTGGCGCCATCGGTCTGCTGGCCTTCTTCTGGACCATGCGCTCGGGCCAGTACGACGACCCCAAGGGCGACGCCGCCCGCATCCTCTACGACCATCTCGACGACAAGCCGCCGGCGGAGGATTGACGCCGATCAAGGTTCTCGATCGTCGAACGCGGCAAGACGGGTTCACCTCATCGTAGAAGGGCCCGCATGTCCCTCGACACCGCCGACCTGCTTCGTGTCCGCAAGCTGCCCTTGTTGGACGCCGCCTCCGCCGACAGCTTCGCCCAGCTGATGCGCGACGCCGTGCTGCGAAGCGTTTCGCGCCGCACCGCCTTGACGCTCGAGGGCGAGGTCAGCCCCTGGCTTCCGATCCTTATGGAGGGCTCGGTCGCTCTGGAGAGCGGACGGGACGGGCAGGGCGCGACCCTGGCCCTGCTGGAACCCTTGTCCACCGTGATGTTGGCCTCGGTGATTCTGGACGTGCCGGCCTTGGTGACGGCCTGGGCCGCCCCGCGCAGCGAGGTTTTGCTGATCCCCGGTGCGGCGCTGCGCCTGGCCGCCCGGACCGATCCCGCCCTGGCCTTCGCGATCTCCGAGGAGCTTTCCGGTTGCTACAGCGGCGTCGTTCGCGCCCTGAAGAACCAGCGGCTGCGCGGTACGCAGGAGCGCCTGGCCAACTATCTGCTGACCCAGCACAGGCGCCAGGACGGCGCGACCCGCCTGACTTTGCCCAGCCGCAAGCGGGTGCTGGCCTCGCTGCTGGGCATGACGCCCGAGAACCTGTCACGCGGCTTCGCCAGCCTGGCGCCGCTGGGTGTCGAGGTCGACGGTCCCATCGTCACCCTGCGGCGGCCCGGTGACCTTGCCTTGCTGGCGGCCGCCGATAACTCGATCGACAATCACGCCCCCTTCGACGCCGCCCACCCGGGCCAGGCAGAGCGCGAACGTCGCCGCTGCAAAGCCATCGATTTCCCGGTCCCCGAGGACGCCCGCCCATGACCGCCACGATCCTGCCCGCCGCCCAACGCCCGCACGCCGAGCGCAACCTGCCGCGCTACACCAGCTATCCGACGGCCCTGGCCTTCGACAGCGCCCATGCGAGCGAGGCCGAGGGCTGGTATGGGGCGACACGGCCGGATGACCGGCTGTCAGTCTATGTCCACGTGCCGTTCTGCCGCCGCCTGTGCTGGTACTGCGGCTGCCACACCTCGATCGCTCCGACCTACGATCGTGTGGGGAGCTATCTCGACGTGCTCCGGCGCGAGATCGATCTGGTCGCCGGCCGACTGGGCGAGCACGACGGCCTGGCGCACCTGCACTTCGGCGGCGGCAGCCCCAACGCGCTGCGACCGGCCGATTTCGTCGACGTGACGGCCCGACTGGCGCGCGCCTTCCGCCTGCGGCCCGGCGCCGAGATCGCCGCGGAGCTCGATCCTGGCATGTTGTCGCAAGACTTCATCGCGGCGGTCGGCGAGGCTGGCGTGACCCGCGTCAGCCTGGGCGTCCAGACCTTCGATGCGAACGTCCAGACCTTGGTCAACCGGGTCCAACCCTATGAGCAAGTCGCACGGGCGGTCGAGGGGCTGCGCGGCGCGGGTGTTGGCGGCGTGAACTTCGACCTGATGTACGGTCTGCCCGGCCAGACGCCCGACAATGTCTACGCCTCGGCCCGGGAGGCCGTCGCCCTGCGGCCCGACCGGATCGCGGTGTTCGGCTACGCCCACGTGCCGTGGATGAAGAAGCACCAGACGATGATCCGCGAGGCCGACCTCGCCGATCTCGATGGACGCTGGCTGCAGGCCGAGGCGGCCGACGCGGCCCTGGTCGAGGCTGGCTACGTGCGGATCGGCCTCGACCACTACGCCTTGCCTGACGACGCGCTTAGCCACGCGGCGGCGGAGGGACGGATGCGGCGCAATTTCCAGGGCTATACCGACGACGCGGCGGCGGTGCTCATCCCTATCGGGCCGTCGTCGATCGGTCAGTTCCGCGAGGGCTTCGTCCAGAACCACGTGCCGAGCGACCAATGGGCGGCCCGGATCGCCCAGGGCGAACTGCCGTTGTACCGCGCCTTGGCCGTGGGCGACGAGGATCGCCTGCGCGCGCTGGTGATCGAACGGTTGATGTGCGACCTCTCCGTCGATGTCGAGGCGATCTGCCGGGATCAAGAGATGTCCAGCGATCTGCTGGCCGAGAGTCTCGACGCCGTCGACGCCCTGGCTTTGGCCGGACTTTGCCACCGTGACGGCGCGGTGATCTCGATCCCGGAGACGGCGCGACGCCTGATGCGCGTGGTCGCCGCCGCCTTCGACGCGCGCCTGCCCAAGGCGGCCGACCGGCACGCCAAGGCGGTCTGAACTGTGATTATGTAACGCGTTCTCAAAGTCGCGCCTCGGCGCTATGAGAGCGGTCATGCGGCGCAAAGCGACATGGTGGCGGAACTTGGGAGGCCTTCTGGCCGCCTGTGTCCTGTCCCTGCTCGTCGCCGCGCCGATGACCAGCGCCGCGGCTTGCCTCTGCGCGGCGGACGGGGCCGCGATGACTGCCGGCCAAGCGATCCAGGCCGACCACGGACAGGACAGCGCGCCGTGCAAGGCGGTCTGTTGCCTGGGTGGTCACTGTCATCACGCCGGTCCCGCGCTCGACGCGCCCGTTTCGAGCGTCGCCGCGCCGGCCCTCACGGGCGCCCGTCACGCCATCACGCCGGTCCACGCCCTGCCGTCGCTGACGGTCTCCGCCCTCGATCGACCTCCTCGCGGCTGACGACCCGCGCGCTTTTCGCGCGCCATCGTCATGTCATCGCGAGGAATCTTCATGTCATCGAACCGATGGCCGCTGCGTGCGGCCTTGGCGTCCGCCGTTTGCGGCGCGCTCCATAGCGTGGCGGCGGCCCAGACCGCGCCGCCCCTGGAAACCCTGCTGCGCGAGGCCGCCGCGCCCTATCTGATTGTCGGTGAGGCCGAAACGCGCGCCGCCGAGGGGCGCGCCCAACAGGCCTACGCCCGGCCCAATCCGACGCTGGACCTGCAGGTCGAAAACGTTGGAGGCAACGGATCTTACCGCGACTTCCAGAGCGCCGAGACGACCTTGTCGATCGGCCAGACCCTGGAGCTGGGCGGCAAGCGCGGCGCGCGGGTGGCCACGGCCAAGGCCGAGCTCGACACAGCACGATCGCGCGCTGTCCTAGGCCGTGTCGCCTACGCCCGCGACCTGGTCGTGGCCTATGCGACCGCGGAGGCCGCGAGCGAACGGCTGGTCGTCGCCAGGGAGAGCCATGAGCTGGCCGAGGCCGACGCCCGGGCGGCGCGGTTGTTGGTCGACAACGGCAAGGAAGCCGAACTACGCGCCTTACAGGCGCGCGCGGCGGTCTCGGTCGCGCAGGCCGAGGTCTCGCGGGCCGAGGCGGAATCGGGCGGGGCGCTGGCTCGGCTGGCGGCCCTGACCGGTGGTGAGCGGACCTTCACCGCCGTGACGCCCGGCGCGTTGGACCATGCCTGGCGCCCCTCCGCCGTCACGGCTCAAGCGCCGACGGTCGCCGTCGCCGAGGCCGAACAGCGGGTCGCGACGCGAAAGCTCGACCTGGAACACCGTCGCGCCACGCCCGACGTCACCGTCAATTTCGGCATTCGCCGGCTGGCCGGCGAGGACGCCACCGCCGCCGTGGCCGGCTTCTCGCTGCCCCTGCCGCTGTTTGACCGCAACCGCGGCGCCGTGAAGGCGGCGCGGGCCGAGGCCGACGCGGCGCGGGCCAGGCTGCTCATGGCCCAGGCCGACGCGGTCGCCGACCGCCGCGGCGCCGAGGGGGAGGAGGCGGCGGCCGAACGCTCCGCCGCCGCCGCCCGTGAAGGCGAGGCCGCCGCCCGCGAGGCCTATCGCCTGGCCCGCCTGGGCTACGAGGCCGGCAAGCTGCCGCTGCTCGAACTCCTTTCCGCGCGTCGCGACCTCGTCGCCGCGCGCCAACGCAACGTCGAGGCGCGGCTGACGCGCGCCAAGGCTATGGCGGACCTCGCCCAGGCCAACGGACAGATCGCTTTTGGGGACATCCAATGAACGACCGCAAATGGATCCTCGCCGGCGCGGCTGCCGCGCTGGTGACCACCGCTGGCCTGGGCTTTGGCCTTGGTCGCCTGACCGACCCGGCGCCGGCGCGACCTCCGGCTCACGAAGAGAAGGGGGAAGCGCCGCACGAGGAAGACTTCGTGGCGCTGTCCGCCGCCGACGCCTTCAAGGCCGGTGTGCTGACCACCACGGTCGGACGCGGCGGCGGCTCCGAGCTGGTTCTGCCCGGTCGGGTCGCCCTGGCCGTCAATGCCTCGGCCGCCCTCGGCGCTCCGGTGTCGGGGACGGTCGAGCGCGTCCACGTCGCCGCCGGTGATCGCGTGGCCGCCGGCGCGGCGGTCGCCACCCTACGCAGCGCGGAGGGAGCCGGCGCGCGGGCCAGCGTTGACGCCGCCGGCGCCGGGGCGCGCGCCGCCCAGGCCGCCGCTGCTCGTGACCTTCGCCTGCTGGAGGCCGGGGTCGTCGCCCGGCAGGACTGGGAAGTCAGTCAGGCCGCCGCTGATAAGGCCCAGGCCGAACTGCGCGCCGCCCGCGCCCAGGTCGCCGCCCAGGGCGCGCCCAGCGCCGGCGGCCTCGCGACCCTGCGCGCCCCGATAGCCGGGATCGTCACCCGGGTCGACGCCCGGGTCGGCGGCTTCCTCGCGCAAGGCGGCCTCGTCGCCGAGATCGCCGACCAGGGCCAGGTCGAGTACGTCTTCGACGCGCCGCCGGCCTCGGCCGGCGCCATCCATGTCGGCGATGCGATCTTGGTCCAGCGGCCGGAAGGCGGGGAAGCCAGCGCGCGCATCGTCGCCGTCGCCCCCAGCGCGCTCGGCGCCGGCGCGGCGGTCGTGCGGGCCAAGCCGACCACGCCTGCGCCGCAGGTCGGCGCGATCGTCTCGGCCCGGGTGATCCTCGCCAAGGGGCAGGGCGGCCTGACGGTCCCGGCCGAGGCGGTCCAGACCCTGGAGGGGCGCACCGTGGTGTTCGTCGCCGAGCCGAAGGGCTTCCGCGCCACGCCGGTCGTGACCGGCCGGACCGCCGCCGGTTCGGTCGAGATCCTGAAAGGCCTCACCGGTAGCGAGACCCTTGCCGGCAGGGGCGCCTTCCGCCTGAAGGCCGAACTGGGCAAGGGCGAGGCGGGGCACGAGGACTGATCATGCTGAACCGCCTCATCGACCTTTCGGTCCGCTTCCGCTGGATCGTCGTTCTGCTGGCCGTGGCGCTGTTCGCGTTCGGCCTGCAGCAGCTGTCGCGCCTGCCGATCGACGCCGTGCCCGACATCACCAACCGCCAGGTGCAGATCAACACCATCGCGCCGGCGCTCGGCCCCGAGGAGGTCGAGCGGCAGGTGACCTTCCCTCTCGAGACGGCCCTGGCCGGCACGCCGGGCCTGGTCGAGACCCGCTCGCTGTCACGTCACGGCTTCTCACAGATCACCGCCGTGTTCACCGACAGCACAGACCTCTATTTCGCCCGCACCCTGATCAACGAGCGCCTGCAGGCGGCCCGCGCCAACCTGCCTGAAGGTCTGGAGCCCAGCATGGGACCGCCCGTCACCGGCCTGGGCGAGGTCTATATCTGGACCGTCGAGTTCAAGGGCGCGCCGGCGCGATCCGGGGTCTCCTATGTCACGCCCGAGGGCGAGACCCTGCGGACCGACGTCGAGAAGGCCACCTATCTGCGCACCGTTCAGGACTGGATCGTCGCCCCGCAGTTGAAGACCCTGAACGGCGTCGCTGGCGTCGACGTGCTGGGTGGTTACGTCAAGGAGTACGCGGTCCATCCCGATCCAGCCAAGCTGGCCGCGCGCGGGATCAGTCTGCCGCAACTGGTCGAGGCTCTGGAGCACGCCAACCGCATCGCCGGGGCTGGCTACGTCCAGCGCGGCGGCGAGGCCTATATCGTCCGCACCGATGCGCGGGTGAAGAGCCTGGCCGAGCTGGCCGACACCCCGATCGGCCGTCGCGGCGGCGCGGTCGTCAAGGTCTCGGACGTCGCCACGGTCGCCATCGGTCATGCCCCGCGCCTGGGCTCGGCCAGCGAGAACGGCCGTGAGGTGGTGATCGGCACGGCCCTGATGCTGGTCGGTGAGAACAGCCGCACCGTCGCCGCCCGGGTCGACGAGCGTTTGAAGGCCATCGCGCCCAGCCTGCCGCCCGAAGTGATCATCAAGCCCGTGCTGGACCGCACCCGGCTGGTCGACGCCACGATCCGCACCGTCGAGCACAACCTGACGGTCGGGGCCCTGCTGGTCATCGTGGTGCTGTTCCTGGCCCTGGGCAACTTCCGCGCCGCCTTGATCACGGCGCTGGTCATCCCGCTTTCGTTCCTGATCGCCGCCATCGCCATGCGGCGGTTCGGAATCAGCGGCAATCTGATGAGCCTTGGGGCGCTGGACTTCGGCCTGATCGTCGACGGCGCCGTGGTGGTGATCGAGAACACGCTGGGACGCCTGGCTCAGCGCCGCGACACCGAGGGACGCGCTCTGACCGCCGCCGAGCGCCTGTCGATCGCCATCGACGCGGCCAAGGAGATGGCGCGGCCCGCCGCCTTCGGTCAGGCGATCATCCTGCTGGTCTACGCCCCGCTGCTGACCTTCGAGGGCGTCGAGGGCAAGATGTTCACGCCGATGGCCGCCACGGTGATGTTCGCCCTGGCTGGCGCCTTCGTGCTGTCCCTGACCCTGGTCCCGGCCCTGACCGCCCTGGCGGTGCGCGAGCCGAAAGGTCACGGCGAGACCAAGGCCATGGCCGCCATCCGCACGCGCTTCGAGCCGGTGCTGCGCGCGGCCGTGTCGCGTCCGAAGGCGGTGGCCGGCGGTGCGGTCCTGGCGCTGGCGCTCGGCGTCATCGCCTTCTTCGCCCTTGGTCGGGAGTTCGCCCCGACGCTCGATGAAGGCGATCTGCTGGTCCAGGCCAGTCGCGTCCCCTCGATCTCGCTTGAGGAGAGCCAGGCCATGCAGTTCGAGGTCGAGAAGGTGCTCTCGGCCCAGCCCGAGGTGGCCCTGGTCTTCACCCGCACCGGCACCGCCGAGATCGCCTCCGACCCGATGCCGCCGAGCGCCTCGGACACCTTCGTGATCCTGAAGCCGCGCAAGGACTGGCCCGATCCGAGCCTGCCGAAGGCCAAGCTGGTCGAGCGGATGGAGGGCGACCTCGGCAAGCTGATTGGCAACGCCTATGAGTTCACTCAACCGATCCAGATGCGCTTCAACGAGCTGATCGCCGGCGTGCGATCGGACGTGGCGGTGAAGGTCTATGGCGACGACTTCGCGGCCATGAGCAAGACCGCCGACCAGATCGCGGCGACGCTGCGCAAGGTCGCCGGCGCGGCGGATGTGAAGGTCGAGCAGATCTCCGGCCAACCGACGATCACCGCCAGTGTCGACCGTACGGCCGCCGCCGCCTTGGGCGTCCACGCCAGCGACGCGGCCGACGCCCTCGAGATCGGCCTCGGCGGTCGCGAGGCCGGCCATATCCTGGAGGGCGACCGCCGCTTCGACGTAGTCGTGCGGCTGGACGACGCCTCGCGCGCCGATCCGGCCGTGATGGGCCAGTTGCCGGTCGTATCGGAAAGCGGAGAAGGCTCGACGGCCATCCCGCTGTCCAGCATCGCCCGCTTCGACACCGCCGAGGGCCCCAATCAGGTCAGTCGCGAGAACGGCAAGCGGCGGATCGTGGTCCAGGCCAATGTCCGGGGCCGCGACCTGGGCGGCTTCGTCGCCGACGCCCAGGCCGCCGTGGCGCGTGAGGTCAGGCCAACACCCGGCTCCTGGCTCGAATGGGGCGGTCAGTTCCAGAACCTGGAGCGGGCCAGCGCGCGACTGGCGATCATCGTGCCGGTCGTGTTCCTGGTCATCGTCGTGCTGCTGTTCTTCGCCCTGGGTTCGGCGACGGAGGCGGCGCTGGTCTTCGCCTGCGTGCCCTTGGCCCTGGTCGGCGGCGCGCTGGCGCTGTTGATGCGGGGGATGCCGTTCTCGATCTCGGCGGCGGTCGGCTTCATCGCCGTCTCAGGCGTGGCGACGCTGAACGAACTCGTGCTGATGCAGAGCATCAAGCAGCGGATGGAGGGCGCGCGCGACATCGCCGCCGCCGTGATCGACGGAACGGTCGGGCGCTTGCGGGCGGTGCTGACCACGGCGCTGGTGGCGATCCTGGGGTTCATTCCGATGGCCCTGGCCATCGGCCCCGGGGCAGAGGTCCAGAAGCCCCTCGCCACTGTGGTGGTTGGCGGCCTGCTGACCTCGACCGTGCTGACCCTGCTGGTGCTGCCGAGTTTCTACGTCTGGCTGGCGGAGCGTCGGGGCTCACGCCCAAATCTCACGCAAGGATGAGATGAAGTCGCCCGGATCGTTTCAATCCTTGCGCGGATGGGCGGTTCGGGCGAAATCGCTTCGAATGAACAAGATGCTTACCTGCGGCCTGTTCGCCGCCGCCATGTCGACCGGCTTGACCGCCCACGCGTCCACGATCTCGGCCAAGCCGGATCCGAAGCTGGTCGTGGTCATCTCGATCGACCAGTTCAGCGCCAACCTCTACGCCCAGCACCGGCCGGAGTTCACCGGTGGGCTGAAGACGCTGAGCGGCGGCGTCGTCTATCCGAACGGCTACCAGTCGCACGCCTTCACCGAGACCTGCCCGGGCCACTCGACCCTGCTGACCGGCAAGCATCCGAACAAGACCGGCATCAGCGCCAATGACTGGTACGACCTGGCCACCGGCAAGACGGTCTACTGTCTGGCCGATCCCAGCGCGACGCTGGCCGACAATCCGAAGGGGCGAGCGGTGTCGCCGGCCAATCTGGTCGCCACCACCTATGGCGACTGGCTGAAGGCCGTGTCGCCGAAGAGCCGGGTGTTTGGCGTGTCGGGCAAGGATCGCGGGGCGATCACCATGTCGGGCCACCAGGCCGACGGCCAGTTCTGGTACCAGCCGGGTTTCGGCTTCACGACCTGGGTCGCCCAGGGCCAGACGGCGGAAGAACGCTTGAAGCCCGTCGCCGCCTTCAACGCCAGGCTGGCGGCGGACCTGAAGAAGCATCCTTACGTCTGGGACTACGACAAGAAGCTGATCGGCGGCTCGGCCAAGCGCTGCCAGGCGCTGGAGGCCGACTACGAGACCGGCGGTCGCAAGTGGCGCGCGGCCCTGCCGATTCCGGTCGCGCCCGACGAGGCCGGCCAGCAGCGCGATCTCTATGCCAGCCCCTATACCGACCAGGTGACCCTGGAACTGGCCCAGACCCTGCGCGAGACGTACGCCTTGGGTGACGGCCCGCAGGTCGACGTGCTGACCGTCAGCCTGTCGGCCACCGACTTTATCGGCCACCGCTTTGGTACGCGCGGTCCGGAGATGTGCGACCAGATCGCCCGCCTCGACGACCGCCTGGGCGCGTTCCTCAAGAGCCTGGACAAGGTCAGGGGCGGGGTCCTGGTCGTGCTGGCCGCCGACCACGGCGGAGCCGACTTCGCCGAGCGCCTGCATGACGAGGGCTATGACAGCGAGCGCGTGATCGGCAAGCCGTGGGTCGCCGGGCTGAACGCCCACCTGCGCAAGGATCTCGACTTGTCGTGGGATCCGCTGATCGCCGACGGCGGCATAGACCAGATCTACGTCGTCGGACCGGATCGCAAGACGCCCTCGATCACCGACCGCGCCCGCGTCACCGCCGCGGCCCTGGCCTTGATCCAGCGTGATCCGGCCGTGGCCGAGGCCTTCGACTCCAACGCCATCCTGACCCTGGCGCCGGCGCCGGCCGACGCCGCGATCGAGGAACTGTCGGTGGCCGAGCGCGTGCGTCGCAGCGTCTATCCGGGCCGGGTCGGGGATATACTGATCGCCTTCAAGCCCAACCGCGTGCCGGCCGCGGCGGGCGCGACCTATGTCTCGACCCACGGCAGCCCCTGGGACTACGACCGGCGCGTGCCGATCCTGTTCTGGTGGAAGGGCGCGACGCCGCACGAGCGGGTGCTGCCGCTGGACACGGTCGACATCGCCCCAACCCTCGCCGCCGCCACGGGGATCAAGCCGCCAGCCGACATCGACGGCGTCTGCCGGCCGCTCGTCTACGGCCAGCCCTGCCGATAGCAGGCTGCTAACGCGACCGGCGACGATGCCGGGCCAGATCGATGCCGTGGCGCTCGATCTTGTCGTAGAAGGTCTTGCGCGGAATGCGCAGGACCTCCAGCGCCTTGCGGACGTCGCCTTCGCCGGCGGTGAGGGCTTCCTCGATCAGGTGCGCCTCGTAGGTGGCGACGCGCGCCGGCAGGGGCGGCGGCGGATCCGCCCGCGGATCGCCGCCCTGGTCCGCCAGGCCTAGCGCCACCCGCTGGGCGTAGTGGCTGAGTTCGCGGACATTGCCGGGCCAGTCGTGGTTGTGGAGACGCCAGCGGATCTTGTCGTCGATCTTGGGCGGCTCGCCCTCCAGCCGTTCGCGGGCTCGGGCCAGGAAGTGGGCGAACAGCAACGGGACGTCTTCGCGCCGCTCGCGCAGCGGCGGGATGCGGATGCGCACGACGTCCAGGCGGTGGAACAGGTCCTCGCGGAAGGCTCCGGCGGCGACGGCGTCCGAGAGGTCCGACTTGGCGGCCGCGACGACGCGCAGGTCCAGAGTCTGGGCGCGGTTCGAGCCCATCGGCGTGATCTCGCGCTCTTCCAGCACCCGCAGGAACTTGCCCTGCGCCTCGGGGGCCAGGGTCTCGATCTCGTCGAGGAACAGGGTGCCGCGATCGGCTTGCTGGATGCGGCCGGCCCGCTGGCGCACCGCGCCGCTGAACGCGCCCAGCTCGTGGCCGAACAGCTCGCTGTCCAGGGCCACGGCGGGCAGGGCGGCGCAGTCGACGGCGACGAATTCGCGGTCACGGCGGCGGCCCCAGGCGTGCAGGGCGCGGGCGGCCAACTCCTTGCCGACCCCGGTCTCGCCCTCCAGCAGTACGTCGACATCGGCGTTCGCCAGCTGTCGTAGCGTGGCGCGCAATCGCTCCATGACCGCCGTCTGGCCGATCAGCGGCCAGTCGCTCTGGGCCTCGACGGCGAGAGTGCGCAGGGTGCGATTCTCCAGCACCAGCCGACGCTTCTCCATCGCGCGGCGGACGCTGCTGACCAGGCGTTCGGGGGCGTAGGGCTTGGCTACGAAGTCGTAGACGCCGTCATGCATGGCTTCGACCGCCTCGGAGACGTCGGCGTGGCCTGTGATCAGGATGACCGGCAGATCCTCGTCCTGGGCCTTGAGGCGACGAAACAGTTGGCGGCCGTCCAGACCCGGCATGCGGATGTCGCTGACCACCACGCCTGGGAATCCGGCGGGCAAGGCGGCCAACGCAGCCTCGGCCGCGGCGAAGGCCAAGACCTCGAACCCGGCCAATTGCAGGGTCTGGACATTGGCGTCGCGCAGCACGTCGTCATCGTCGATGAAGGCCACTTGGTTGACGGGAGCAAACATCAGATACGCGCCTTGGGGAGGGACATGACGAAGCGGGCGCCGTCAGGAGCAGGCTCCAGGGAAAGCTCACCGCCGAACTCGGCGACGATGTCGCGGCTAATCACCAGACCGAGACCAAGGCCGCGCGGCTTGGTGGTCGCGAAGGGCGTGAACAGGCTCCTGGCCGCCTCGGGGGCGACACCGGGACCGTTGTCGGCGACCCTGATCCGCACCTGCGCGCGCTTGACCACGACCTCGACGCGGATCTCCGGATCGGGCGTGTCCTCCAGCGCTTCCAGGGCGTTCTGCAGCAGATTGACCAGCACCTGCTCCAGCCGGAAGCGCTCGGCCATCACGCGGGCGGCCTCGTCGGCCTCGTCGCGGATCACCCGAACGTTCTGCTGACGCACGCGTGGGCCGACCAGCAGCAGGGCGCCATCGATGGCGTCGCGCACGGTCACCGGCGCGGCGGGCGCGCTGGACTTGCGGGCGAAGGCGCGCAGTTCGTCGGTGATCAGACCGATACGCTCGGTCAGGCCGGCGATGAGGCCGAGATTGGCCCTGGCGGTCTTGTCGTCGGCGCGATCCAGGAAGGCGGCGGCGTTGTCGGCATAGGCGCGGATGGCGGCGACCGGTTGGTTGATCTCGTGCGCCACGCCGGCGGCGATCTGGCCCAGGGTGGCCAGCTTGTTCGACTGGACCAGCTCGTCCTGCATCAGGTGGACGTGGGCCTCGGCGCGGCGACGCTCCTCGATCTCGACGACCAGGCGCTGGTTGGTCTCGCGAAGCTCGGTCGTGCGCTCGGCGACGCGCGCCTCCAGCTCCAGCCGGGCGGCCTCCTGCCGGGCGGCGCGGAGGCTGGCCTGGCCGCGCCAGCGCAGGATGGCGAAGGCGACGCCGCAAACGACCAGGCCGACCAGCAGGGCGATGGCGCGCGCCCCGGCGACGGCGGCCCGCAAGGCTTCGCCCACGGGCGTGAAGGTGAAGACCGTCCAGCCAGCGGCCCCCAGGTCGGCGCTGGCGGCCATGAAGCGCGTATCATCGTCCGCCGCCGCCGTGGTGAGGACCGGCGGCCGGCCGGCCACGGGCGCGGGCGTGGCCTTCAGCACCGAGAACGGGGCGTCTCCGAAGCGGTGCTCGGTGCGCAGTTGTTCCTGCTCGGCGCGGGGCAGGCGCGTGAGGGTCGAGAACCGCCAGGCCGGGATGGAGGTCACCAGGATCACGCCGCGCGGGTCGGCGACGAAAGCGGGTTCGGCGGAAGACCACTCGGCCTCCAGCGCCTCGAATTCCACCTTCACGACCACGACGCCCAGCATGCCCTCGCGCCCTTCGACGCGGCGGGACATGAACAGGCCTGGCCTGCGGCTGACCGTGCCCAGCGCGAACAGTTCGGCGACGCCCTTGGCGCTGGCTTCCTTGAAATAGGGGCGGAAGCTGTAGTCGGAGCCGACGAAGCTGGTCGGTTCACGCCAGTTGCTGGCGGCGATGGTCATGCCCTTGGCGTTCAGCACATAGATCACCGCCGCGCGCGTGCCGCCGCTCAGGGTTTCCAGCTTGCGGTTCAGGGCGTCGATGCCGCGCGGATTGGCTGAACGCAGGGTCTCGGCCACGTCAGGGTCCTGGGCCAGCACGAAGGGCAGCGAGCGGTGCTTGGCCAGTTCACTGCGCAGTACGGCCGCGTGCAGGGTGGCGGAGGTCTGGGCCTGACGCGCCAGGTCGGCCTCGGTGCGCCGTTCGGCGACCGCGCCCGCGAAGCCGACGACCGCCGCCAGGATGATCACGCTCACCGCGAAATAGGCCGCCCAGCGAAGGGCGATCGGGTCGGCGAGATTCGGCGACCGCAAGGTCGTCATCGACGGGCTTCCAGGGTTTGTGTGGATTCTCGCACAAATGCCGGATTTGGTGTGAGGATTTTCGCAGTCAGCGAAGCGGGCTGTCTGGCCTTCGAAGATAAAATATCAAATAGAAGCAATGTCTTGTGGCTTTTCTTCATGCCGCTTGCGCGGACTTCCGCCTGAAAGGATCGTCTATCCAGGCGTCCTGGCAAAGGGGCGCGGGGTGGAAACGCGGCCAACAGGCCAGTCCGAGAGGCGACAGTGAAGACGATCCAACCGGCCGCGCCCGCGCGAACTCCCGAGCGATCCAAGCCGTTCTTCCAGCACCTCTATTTCCAGGTGCTGCTCGCCATCGTCCTGGGCGGCGCCATCGGCCACTACTATCCGGAGATGGGCCAATCGCTGAAGCCGCTGGGCGACGCCTTCATCAAGCTGGTGAAGATGGTCATCGCCCCGGTGATCTTCCTGACTGTCGTGACCGGCATCGCCGGCATGCGCGACCTGGAAAAGGTCGGCCGCGTGGCCGTCAAGGCGTTGGTCTATTTCCTGGTCTTCTCGACCCTGGCCCTGATCGTCGGCCTGATCGTCGCCAATGTCGTCCAGCCGGGCGCGGGCATGAACATCGATCCGGCCACCCTGAAGACCGACAAGGTCGCCGAATACGCCGCCAAGGCGCATGACCAGACCGTTGTCGGCTTCCTGATGCACATCATCCCGGACACCGTGGTCGGCGCCTTCGCCGAGGGCGAGATCCTGCAGGTGCTGCTGATCTCGATCCTGTTCGGCCTGTCGCTGACCCTGGTGGGCGAGCCGGCCCGGCCCGTGGTCGACTTTCTGGAACTGGTCGCCCAGGCCTTCTTCAAGTTCGTGCATATCGTGATGAAGGCCGCCCCGATCGGCGCCTTCGGGGCCTTCGCCTTCACGATCGGCAAGTACGGCATCGCCTCGGTCGCCAACCTGGCCATGCTGGTCGGCACCTTCTACCTGACCTCGGCGCTGTTCGTGATCGTGGTGCTGGGCGCGGTGGGTATCGCCAACGGCTTCTCGATCTTCAGCCTGATCCGCTACCTGAAGGCCGAACTGCTGCTGGTGCTGGGAACCAGTTCGTCGGAAGCCGCGCTGCCCAGCCTGATCGAGAAGCTGGAAAAGGCCGGTTGTCCGAAGTCGGTCGTCGGTCTCGTCGTCCCGCTGGGCTATTCGTTCAATCTGGACGGCACCAACATCTACATGACCCTGGCGGCGCTGTTCATCGCCCAGGCCACCGGCGTTCATTTGTCGTGGGAGCAGCAGGCGCTGCTGCTGGGTGTGGCCATGCTGAGCTCGAAGGGCGCGGCGGGCGTGACCGGCGCGGGCTTCATCACCCTGGCCGCGACCCTGTCGGTGGTCCCCTCCGTTCCGGTGGCCGGCATGGCCCTGATCCTGGGCGTCGACCGCTTCATGTCCGAGTGCCGGGCGCTGACCAATTTCACCGGCAACGCGGTGGCGGCGATCGTCGTCTCGCGCTGGGAGCGCGGCCTGGACGTCGCGGCTTTCAAGTCGGCCCTGAACCCGAAGAAACACCCGCCGGCCGCCGGCGGTCCCATCCCGGACCCCGTGCGCCCCTAGGGCGCCGGATCGAACTCCAAAGTCTAGTCAGAACAAGAAAATTGGGGAGCTAAACGTGACGCACCAAACCCTCCGCGGCTATCGCCGCCGCCTCGTCCAAGGCGCGGCCCTGGCCAGCCTGCTGATCGCCACCGGCGCCGCCGCCCAGGAAGCCGCCGACACCAAGGTCGAAGAAATCATCGTGGTCGGCAGCCAGATCAAGGGGGCCAAGACCACGGCAGCCCTACCGGTCACCGTGCTGGACAACAATCAGATCGCCGCCACCGGCGCGGTCTCGGGCGACGACCTGTTCCGCTCGATCCCGGCGATGGGCGACGTCTTCATCAATCCCAGCAACGCGGCCCAGACCAGCAATTCGACGCGGGGCGACGTCAATTCGATCAATCTGCGCAGCCTGGGCGTCGGCAACACCCTGGTGCTGCTGAACGGCCGCCGTCTGGTCTCGCACCCGACCAGCCAGTCATCTGGCACCGTGCCGTTGCTGGGCTACAACGCCAACGCCATCCCGACCTCGAACCTCGAGCGCCTTGAAGTGCTGCGCGACGGCGCGGCCGCCATCTACGGCGCGGACGCCGTGGCTGGGGTGGTCAATACCGTGCTGCGGAGCGACTTCGACGGCCTGACCGTCGACGCCCAGTACGGCTGGGCCGAGGGCACGCACCGCAAGGAATACACCAGCAACATCTTCGCCGGCCGCAACTTCGCCGAAGGCCGGGGCAACATTTCGCTGAACGGCAACTTCACCTGGCGCACGGCCCAGCGTCCCAGCGACCGGCCCTATACCGCGACCCAGGACCTGCGCTCGTTGTTCGCCGGTTATCCGGACTACGCCGCCAGCGCCGCGCCCGACAACCGCGGCAACCAGAACTCGTTCGCCAATTTCACGGTGTTCGGCGGCCCCGGCGTCATTCGCCAAGGCACGACGGCGCTGACCACGGCGGCGGGCGCGACCCACGTGCAGCCCAACACCATCGCCGGCTGCGCCACCCAGATCGGCAACGGCCTTTGCCTGGGCACGGGCAATCTGGCGACCGGCAGCACCGCCAACGCCTACCGTTACAACGCGGTGCAGAACGACGCGACGACCGTCGCGCCGGAGATCGAGCGCCAGAACCTGTTCCTGAACGGCCACTACGACATCAGCGACGCCCTGACGGCCTATGGCGAGCTCGGCTTCTACCACGCCACGTCCGAGGGCCTGACGACCCAGGGCACCAGCCTGGTGACCATCGGCGTGCCGGCCAGCAACTACTGGAACCCCTTCGGCCCGGTGACCTTCGCCAACGGTACGGTCAATCCTAACCGCTTGCCGGGCCTGACCAATGTGCCGGTCACCGGCCTGCCGGTGACCTTCACCAACTACCGCTTCAACGACCTGGGCCCGAGCAAGGTCGAGGTCGAGAACTATCAGACCCGCTTCCTGGGTGGGCTGAAGGGCGAGCGGTGGGGGTGGTCCTGGGACTCGGCGCTGCTCTATTCGAAGGCCGACGCCAAGGACGAGAGCGACGGCATCGACAGCAAGAAGCTGGCCGCCTCGCTGGCCCTGTCGACCCCCGACGCCTACAACCCGTTCAACGGTGGCTGCCTGGACGGCACGGGCGGTCGTGACTGCACGCCCAGCTCCAAGGCCGCGCTGGACGCCATCCGCTTTCGCCTGAAGCGCCACTCGACCACCACCCTGACCCTGGCCGACTTCAAGGTCTCCAAGCCGGACCTGCTGACCCTCTGGTCGGGCGATGTCGGCGTCGCCGCCGGCGTCGAGTTCCGTCACGAGACGCAAGCGGACCGCCGCGACCCGCAGCTGGACGGCCGTACGCCCTTCACCGACCCGGTCACCGGCGCGACCAGCGACAGCAACGTCACCGGCGTCAATGATACGCCCAGCACCAAGGGCTCGCGCGATGTCGGCTCGGCCTTCGTCGAGTTCGCCCTGCCGCTGGTCTCGCCGGAGATGAACATCCCGCTGGTCCGCCGCATCGATCTCCAGCTGGCCGGCCGCTACGAGAACTATAGCGACTTCGGGTCGGTCGCGAAGCCGAAGGTGGCCTTCGCCTGGGACGTGGTCGACGGCGTCCGCTTCCGCGGCTCCTGGCAGAAGGGCTTCCGCGCCCCGAACCTGGAGACGACCAATCCGTTCGCCTATTCGCGGACCAACACCGTCACCGACTATTACCGCTGCGAGGCCGACCTGCGCGCCGGCCGCATCTCGACCTTCAGCGCCTGCACGCGCGGAGTAGGCATCCGCTTCACCACGGCCGGCAACCCGAACCTGAAGGCCGAGGAGAGCGAGAGCTATTCGGTGGGCGTCGTGCTGCAGCCGACCTTCATTCCGGAGCAGTTTGGCCGCTTCACGGTCACCGTCGATCGCTGGCAGATCAAGCAGCAGGGCATAGTCGGCACGCTGGGCTCGACCAACGCCGCCGTGCAGGACTATCTGTTCCGCTTGACGGGCACGACCAACGCCAACGTCATCCGCGCCGCCCCGACGGTGGACGACATCGCCTTTTTCAACGGCACGGGCCTGACCCCAGTCGGCCAGATCCTTGAGATCCGCGACCAGTTCAAGAACCTGCAGCCCCAGACCGTCAGCGGCATCGACTTCGGCCTGAACTGGACGCTGCGCACCGACAAGCTGGGTCGCTTCAGCGCCAATGTCGACGGCACGTACATGGACAAGTTCTCGCAGGAACTGGCCCCGCCGATCGCCGACCTGTTCGCCGCCCGCGCCGCCGGCACGATCAACCCGGCCACGCCGCTGACCGATCCGGGCGACCTGCTGAAGCGCAACGGCAAGCCGAAGTGGAAGTGGAGCGGCACGGGCACGTGGCGCGGCGGCCCGGTTCAGATCGGCGCCTCGGTGATCTACACCGGCGCGGTGCTGGACACCGACCTGCTGTCGACCAAGGGCGAGCCCTGGCGCGTGGAGCCGCTGACCACGGTCAACCTCTATGCTCAGTATCGCTTCGCGCGGAAAGGCTGGGCCAACGACACCCGCATCCGGGTCGGCGCGCGCAACCTGTTCGACAAGGATCCGCCGCTGTCCTCGAACGGCTTCATCGGCTCGCTCTACAACCCCTATGCCCGCTACTGGTACATGAGCGTCAGCAAGTCGTTCTGAGGCTGAGCCCCCCGGCCGTTCCAACATCCTCCCATGGAGCGGCCGGCTTCCCTTCGTATTTGCGTGACGAGGTTTTCGCCGGTGATGAAGCTGTCTCCCAAGCTCTCGGGCGCCGCTCTGGCTTTCGGCCTGGCGATGTCCGCCTCGGCCGCCCATGCCGAAGCGCCCGCCTCGAAGACCTGTCCCGATGGTCTGCCGGCCGAGACCAAATGTGTGGCCGGCCAGGACATGAATGGCGCCTACTATTGGATCGCTATTCCAAAGGCTTGGAACGGAACGCTCGTCCTGCATACCCATGGCGGGCCGCGCCTGAAGAAGCCCAAGCCCGACGACGCGATCGAGGATCTGCAGCGCTTCGCCGTCACCGTCGCCGAGGGCTACGCCTGGGCCGGCTCCAATTATCGCCGTGAAGGCTACGGCGTCCGCTCGGCCGCCGAGGACAGCGACAACCTGCGCAAGCTGTTCTGGGAGACCTATGGTCGGCCCAAGCGCACGGTTCTGCACGGCCAGTCGTGGGGCGGCAATGTCGCGGCCAAGACCGCCGAACTCTACGGCAAGGACGCCGACGGCAAGCTCGTCTATGACGGCGTCATCCTGACCAGCGGCGTGGTCTCGGGCGGCACGCGCGCCTACGACTTCCGCGCCGACTTGCGGGCCGTCTACCAGTACTATTGCGGCAACCACCCGGAGGCGGGCGAGACCCAGTATCCGCTGTGGCAGGGTCAGCCAGTTGGGTCGAAGCTGACCAACAAGGCGCTGGACGAGCACGTCAATGCGTGTACCGGCGTCGACCTGCCGGTCGGCCAGCGCACCGCCCGGCAGCAGCGTAACCTGACCAACATCCTGGCCGTCACGAAGATCCCCGAGCGCACCCTGGGCAGTCACCTGGGCTGGGCGACCTTCACCTTCGCCGACATGGTCAACAAACGGCTGGACGGCGAGAACCCCTTCACCAATATCGGCGTGACCTACAAGGGCTCGGACGACGATACGGCGCTGAACAAGGGCGTGATCCGCTTCAAGGCCGATCCCGAGGGCGTGCGCAAGCTGGCCGACGACAGCGACCTGACCGGCAAGCTGCTGGTTCCGACCCTGACGATGCACGCCATCGACGATCCGACCGCCTTCGTTGAACTGGAACAGGTGTTCCATGACACCGTCGCCAAGGCTGGCAAGAGCGACCTGCTGGTCCAGTCGTTCACCGACGAGCACGAGCACTCCAAGCTCGCCACGCCCGAATACGCCGCCCTGCTGCGCGCCATGACCGCGTGGATCGAGCAGGGGGCCAAGCCCAGCCCCGCGACCCTGGCCGCCGGGTGCGCCGAGGCCGTGAAGACCTATGGCGAGGCCTGCCACTTCCAGGTCGACTACAAGGTTCCGGCGCTGTCGACCCGCAGTTATCCGCGCGCCAAGCCGGGCCTGAACTAGGCGCACGGACGCCGGCGGCCTTGCCGTGAATTCGTGGGCAGGCGTTCAATCGCAATTCTTGTTGTACGATCGCCGCAATCAGATTGCCCACACCGCCTTCGGACGGCGGCGTGGGCCTAGGCGAGGGGCCCCGGGTGATCGAACTCTATCACTGCCACGACGCGCGATCGTTCCGGGCCCTTTGGACGCTCGAGGAGATGGGGCTGGCCTATCGCCTGCACCTGTTGCCGTTCCCGCCGCGCTTCCTGGCGCCTGAGTACCTGGCCCTGAACCCGCTGGGCACCATTCCGCTGCTGGTCGACGGCGAGACGCGGATGACCGAGTTGGCCGCGATTCCGCAGTACCTGGCCACGCGCCATGGTCCAACGCCGCTGGCGGTCGCGGTCGATGAGCCCGACTACGGCCTGTGGCTGGACTGGATGCATCGCAGCGAGGCGACGCTGACGTTCCCGCAGACGATCGTGCTGCGCTACACGCGGCTGGAGCCTGAGGAGCGTCGGGTGAAGCAGGCCGCCGACGACTACGCCCAGTGGTTCCTGTCGCGCCTGCGCCACCTGACCCGCGCCCTGGCCGACCGCGAATGGCTGTGCGCCGGACGGTTCACGACGGCCGACCTCTGCGTCGGCTACGCCCTGCTGCTGGCCCGCACCCTGGGGCTGGATCACAAGTTCAGCCCGGAAGTCGCGGCCTATTGGGAGCGACTCTCCGCGCGGCCGGCGTTTCTGGCCGCCAAGGCGGCGCAGGACGCCAAGGCGGCTTGAGGCGTCAGCCCAGCGCCTTCGACAGGCGCAGCCACAGCTGCTGGTCGAAGTCCTTGTCGGCGACGGCCTGGCCCAGGCGGACAACGACCAGCTTGCGGCTGGGCGTGACGTACAGACGGCGGTCCAGCGCTCCGAGGGCAGCGATCGTATCGGCGGGAGCGGCGGGAATGAGCGGACCGGGCGTGGCGCGGCCCGTCGCGCGGAGGGTTTCCGAGCCGCCGTTCAGCCACCATAGCCGGCCATAGGCGGAGTTGGTCGCCGAGCGGACGAACATGGCCTTGAGGCTCGCTTCGGAGACGATCCGCTTGCCGTCGGCCGCCTTGCCGCCGTCCAGCACGATCTGGCCAAACCGGGCGACGTCGCGTGGGCAGGTGACCAGGCCCGTGGCGTTGCCGACGCTGGCGAAGGCGGCTGGCCGCTGGCGCCAGGCGGTGTTGCTCATGCCGGCCGGCGCGGTCAGCCAGTCGTGGGTGACGGTCTCGAGCGGCAGCTTGGCGGCGGTGGCCACGACGCGTTTGGTCACCGCATAGACCGGGGTATTGTAGAAAAATCGCGTTCCCGCCGGGGCGACGAAGGCGAGCTTCTCGTCCAGGCCCGAGGCCATCGTCAGCAGGTGGATCACGCGGATCGCGGCTTCCTGCTCGGGCGAAGCCTTGGACCAGCCCGCGCCGATATAGTGATCGACCGGCTTGTCGACATCGATCAGGCCCTTGTCGATGGCGATGGCGACCAGCATCGAGACGAAGCTCTTCTGTTGCGAGGCGACATCCTCCAGCAGGGCGCCGTCCATGGTCTTTCCGTAGGTGAAGCTGGCCTGGAATTGGCCTGCATCGGCCGGCAGAGGCCAGTTCCTTTCGACCAGGGTCTTGCCGTCCTGGACCACCAGGAAGCCGGTGGTGTTCTGGCCGCTGACATAGTCGAGCACCGGCTGCAGGGCCTTGGATGTCGCGGCGCCAAGGGCGGGCGAGGCCGCGAGGAGCCCGACGCTGGCCAGAATGGTCCGGCGTGAAATCGCGAACGGCATGAGCCGGCTCCCTTAAATTTATCAGCCCTTGTCGCAATGTGATCGAGGCTGCTACGCCTCGGCCATCGGACTCTATGGCGGCCACCGCTACTATCATACCGTCGGCGACCAAGCCGGTCGCCACAGTCTTCCGAACGCGATCGACGCCACCTTCTAAGCACGACATCCCGCGCCCGTGTTCAGGTCCACGGCGCGGGAGCGCAAGGAAGGAAGCCATGGCCGGCGCGTGCTCGCCTTCGGGCGCATCGATCATCAAGACCGCATCGAAGGCCGCGCTTACACCCGGGCGAACGCCTAAGTAGAGGTTCTTCGACTTGACCCGCGCGCCCGGGCCGCTAGAGCCGGGGTCAAGCGTCACCGGAGGCCGGCATGATCAATTTTCCCGACGACATCTTCACCGAGCCTTCGGACGTGGATCCGGATGCGCTGGCCAATCTGGGTCCGCTGCGTCGGCTGGCCGGCGTGTGGGAGGGGCTGAAGGGCGTCGATCTGAACCCGAAGGCCGATGGCCCAGAACGGCGCGACTTCCTTGAACGCATCGAAATGCAGCCGATCGATCCTCAGGCCAACGGTCCGCAGCTGTTCTATGGCCTGCGCTACCACGTCCACATCGTCGCCTCGGACGAGGAGGCCACCTTCCACGACCAGGTCGGCTACTGGCTGTACGAGCCGGCGACGGGCCTGATCCTGCAGACCCTGGCCATTCCGCGCGGCCAGGTGGCGCTCGCGGCCGGCCGGGCCAGCGAGGATGGTTCGGGCCTGATGGTCCGCGCCGAGCGGGGCGGACCGGGCTATGGCATTTGCTCGACCGATTTCCTGGAATGGGCGTTCCGGACGGATTCCTACGAACTGGACGTGAAGTTCGACGCCGATGGCGGTTGGTCGTACGTCTCCACGACCATGCTGCAGGTCCGTGGCCGCACCGCGCCGTTCCGCCATGTCGACCGCAACGCCCTGACCAAGGTCGCCGAGCCGCGGCCCAACCCCCTGATGCGCATCACCACCGGCGAAGCGACGCGAAGCCAGGCCCACGGCTTCATCGCGATCGGTGAGCCGGTCGAAGGCTAGTGTCCCGATTCCGAAGTTCGCAAGCGCTTGTGGCAAGCTCCGACGAACTTCGGAATGGGCGACCTGCGGGGCCAGGCGGTGGCGATGGATTTCCCAGAAGGGGCGGGAGTGGCGCAGGAAGGCTTGCTTCTGCTCGGCCGACCAGTTGCGCCACAGGGGCTGGGTCGAGGCGCGGGCGGCGTCGATGGCCGTGCGCCAGCCATGCTCGGCGGCCGTCGCCTTCAGCCAGGAGAAGGCCGCCAGCGGCGACAGGTGTCCCGGAACTGTGGCGTCGGATTGTACCGGCGTGCGCAAGACTGCCCATCGTGTGGCGGGTATTCGATCATCTGACGGCGTGGACCACCTTCTCTCCATCGACGGCGAGGTCGCCGCCACCTGGAGAAGGTCCCATGAACACGCACAAGAAAGTCGTCATCATCACCGGCGCCTCGCAAGGCATCGGCGCCGCCCTGGTCAAGGCCTATCGCGACGCCGACTACCGCGTCGTCGCCAATTCGCGCTCGATCGGGCCGAGCGCCGATCCTGACATCCTGAACATCGCTGGCGACGTATCCGACCCGGCCGCGGCCGAGCGGATCGTGGCTGAAACAATCCGGACGTTCGGCCGCGTCGACACCCTGATCAACAACGCGGGCGTCTTCACCGCCAAGCCCTTCACCGCGTTCTCGGTCGAGGACTGGACGGCCAACATCAACACCAACCTGGCCGGCTTCTTCTTCGTCACCCAGCAGGCCATCCGCCATATGGAAGCGCAGGGCTCTGGCCACGTGGTGCAGATCACCACCAGCCTGGTCGACCAGCCGATCAACGGCGTGCCCGCCGTGCTGGCCTCGATCACCAAGGGCGGGCTGAAGGCGGCGACCAAGGGCCTGGCGATCGAGTATGCCGGTCGCGGGATCCGCGTGAACGCCGTGGCGCCGGGCGTGATCAAGACGCCGATGCATGGCCCCGAGACCCATGACTTCCTGGCCGCTCTGCATCCGGTCGGCCGGATGGGCGAGATCCAGGACGTCGTCGACGCCATCCTCTACCTCGAAAAGGCCCCGTTCGTGACGGGCTCGACCCTCTATGTCGACGGCGGTCAGGCCGCTGGTCACTGGTAAGGGGCCAGCCATGCCGATCGTCAACATCTACGTCACCCGCGAAGGGACTGGTGAAGGCCGCGAGGCTCCCACCGCCGACGAGAAGGCCCGGCTGATCGCCGGCGTCAGCGACCTGTTGCTGGAGGTGCTGCGCAAGCCCAAGGACTTCGACCTTCGTCACCATCCACGAGGTTGAGCTCGACAACTGGGGTTGGGGCGGCCTGCCGGCGCTGGAGTATCGCAGGATGTTGGCGGCCGAAAAGTCTGGCTGATCAGTCTCTTGTCGCGGAATTCTGATCTCGCGGGGGTGAGCCGGTCGACGGCTCGCCCTTCGCCATGTTCCGCGCCTCGCCGGCCATCTGGGCGAAGGCGGCCTTCAAGCGCGGCGTGGCGAAGTCGAGAAAGGCGCGGACCTTCGGCACGGTGATCCGGAACGGCTGCACGACCATATGCACGGGCTGTGGGCGCGGCTCGTGGTCGGCCAGCACCACCTTCAGTCGGCCGTCCCGAACCTCATCGGCCACGTGGTAGGAATAGAGCCGCGTGACGCCCAGGCCCTCGATCGCCGAGGCGGCCGCCGCGCGGACGGTGTTGACGACGACCCTCGGCGTGAAGCCGACGACGCGCGCTGGCGGGAAGGTCCAGCTGTCGAGCCCGAAATTGCCCATGGCCACGATCTGGTGCCTGGCCAGGTCGCCAGGCTCGCGGATCGCCGGGTTCTCGGCCAGGTATCGCGGCGAGGCGACGACGATGCGCCGCACGTCGGCCCCGACCTTCACGGCGATCAGCGAGGAGTCCGGCAGGTCGGCCACGCGCAGGGCGATGTCGACACCCTCGTCGATCAGGCTGACATGGCGATCGACCAGCTGCAGCCGCACGGACACCATCGGGTGGGCCTTCAGGAAGGCGTCGACGATCGGGCGCAGCACGTCCTCGCCGGCGATGGGCGGTCCGGAGAGGGTCAGGACGCCGCGCGGCGTCGCGCGCTCGCCGGCGGCGTGCAACTGGGCTTCCTCCAGGTCTGACAGGATGCGACGGCAGGCGGCGGCGTAGCGCTCGCCCGCTGGGCTGAGCCTCATGCCGCGCGTGGTGCGATAGAGCAGTTGGCCGCCGACATGCTGTTCCAGGAACGCGATCGCGCGACTGACGGCGGCGGGAGAACGGCCCAGGACGCGGCTGGCGCCGGCGAGGCTGCCCTCGTCCAGCGCGACCACGAAGACCTTCATGGCGTCGAGGCGATCCACCCGCGTCCCCTGGCGAAGTATCAGTGTCCTCTATGCGCCGCTTCGAGTTCGGCCGCCAAGGTGGCGACCAGTTCGGCGGCGGGCAGGGCGCGGGCCAGCGGCGCGCCTTGGCCGGCCCATTGGGCGCCGAAGCCCCCTTCGCCCTTGGTCCGGGCGGCCGCCGCCAGGGCTTTTCCGGCGTCGTAGGCGATCGGATAGTCGGGCGGGGCGACACCGCCCAACGGGTCTTTCAGGGCCGTGAAGCGGTTGGGCAGCGAGCGCGCCGGCCGGCCGGAGATGAGCTGGGTCATTTCGGTCGCCGCCGCGCCGGGGCCCAGCAGGGCCGCGCGATGATCGGCGTCGGCGCTCGACTCCGGCGAGGCGATGAAGGCCGTGCCCATCTGGACGGCCACGGCCCCGAGATCGAGCGCGGCGGCTATGCCGGCCCCATCCATGACGCCGCCAGCCGCGATCACCGGGATCGAGAGCTCGCGGACCAGCAGACGCGTCAGGGCCATCGCGCCGAGCCGTGGGTCGGGCGCGGTCGGATCGAACACGCCGCGATGGCCGCCGGCCTCCCAGCCCTGGGCGACGACCGCGTCGACGCCGGCGCGCTCGACGGCGCGGCCTTCGTCGGGATTGGTGGCCGAGGCCAGCAGTATGATCCCCTCGGCCTTCAGCCGCTGGATGACGGGCTCGGGCGGCAGGCCGAAGTGGAAGCTGACCACGACAGGACGCGCCGCCAGAAGCGTCTCCAGCATCGCGTCGTCGACATTGAAGCTGGTGTAGATCTCGCGCAGCGTCGCCGGCGGCTCGGCGTCATAGGCCGCGAATACCGGGCGCAGGGCCTCTGTCCAGCCGCGCTCGCGGACCGGATCGGCCTTGGCCGGCTGGTGGGTGAAGACGTTGACGTTGAACGGGCCGTCGGTCAGCGCCTTCAGCGCGGCGATCATTTCGCCGGCCTTGGGGGCGTCGACCGCGCCGACGCTGATCGAGCCCAAAGCGCCCGCGTTTGTCACCGCCGCGGCCAGGGCGGGAGTGGATGTGCCCGCCATGGGCGCCTGGACGATCGGAAGTCGCATGCCGATCCGCCGCAGGATGCTAGTCATGGTATTGTCCTGTTAGCTGAGCACGGCAGTCATAGCGCCGATCGCGTCCCGACCGAACGCCCGCCCATCGGAAGACCCGCTTGCGTCAGGCGCAATAGTCGCCGGGACCATTCGCTGGCGGATCGCCGCCCCGGCGGCCGTGCTGTTGGGGCGTTAGTCGGCCAGGACTTCGAAAGCCGCGCGCAGGCGCGGGACGGCGAAGTCGACGAAGGCGCGAACCTTGGGGATCGCCTGGCGGCCGTGCGGCGTGACCAGGTTGACGGGCAGGGGCGGCGGTTCGTCCTTCTCCAGCACCCGCCGCAAGGTTCCCGCCTTCAATTCGGCCGCGACATGGTGCGAGGAGAGCCGAGTGACGCCGCGTCCCTCGACGGCCGAGGCGATGGCGGCCCGGGCGCTGTTGACCACCAGACGTGGCTGGATCGCGACCGTGCGCGGCAGGGGCGCGCCCGGAAAGCTCCAGGAGTCGACGCCGAAGCGGGCCATGGCGATGATCCTGTGGCCGGCCAGATCCGCCGGCTCGATGATGGGCGGGCCGCTGTCCAGATAGGCGGGCGCGGCGACCACCACGCGGCTGATTTCGCCGACCTTTTCCGCCGTCAGCGTCGAGTCCTGCACCGCCGCGAAGCGCAGGGCGACGTCGTGGCCTTCCTCGATAAGGTTCACCGGGCGGTCGAACAGGTTGAGGCGAACGCCGGTCTCGGGATAGGCCTCCATGAAGGCCTCGATGATTGGCCGCAGGATCACCTCGCCGCCGAACACCGGCGCGGTAACCGACAGCACGCCGCGCGGGGCGGACTTCTCGTCGGCGACGAGCATGTCGGCTTCCTCCAGGTCGACCAGGGCCCGACGGCAGGCGGCGGCGTAGCGCTCGCCGGCCTCGGACAGCCTGATGACCCGGGTCGTGCGGTGCAGCAGCGGCGCGCCGACGTGGTTCTCCAGCAAGACGATGGCGCGGCTGACCGCGGCCGGAGAGCGGCCGAGCTTGCGGGCCGCGCCGACGAGGCTGCCCTCGTCCAGCGCCGTCACGAACACCTTCATGGCGTCTATGCGGTCCATGAACCTTCCATGCGGAGAACGACCTCGGAACCATAGCCCTTCCGCCGCGCGGGGCTAGGTCGTCGGTTCCCGCGCCGCCTGGGACGGGGTCTGGCGCGGCGAGAGATAGATCTTGCGGCCGTCCGGGTCGGTCCGCATGTCCAGCAGGGCGGCGATCATCGCCAGGGACTCGGCGGGGCGGTCCAGCTTGAAGCGGCCGCTGACTTTCAGCTCGCCCAGCGTCGCATCGTGCAGGGCCACGCTCTGGGCGGTGTAGCGGTTGAGGCGGGCGATCACATACTTCAGCGGCAGGGCGTCGGCGTCCAGCCAGTCCGAACGCCAGGCCTGGTAGCTGTCGGCGCCCAGACGGCCCTGGACCGGCGCGCGGTCGGCGACCAGCATCAGCCACTCGCCCTTGCCGACGCGGCGTTCGGCGCCATCGCGGTTGACCCGCACCACGCCGTCGAACACGCGGACCTGGACGGCGTCGCTGACCAGTTCGACCTCGAAGGTGGTGCCGACGGCGGTCACCTGGGTGTCGCCGGCCTGGACCCGGAAGGGGCGCCTGGCGTCCTTGGCGACGTCGAACACCGCGTCGCCCTTGTTCAGCGCCACGTCGCGGGCGGCGCGGCTGTAGCGCACCGAGACGCCGGTGTCGGCGGCCAGGGTGATCACGGACTTGTCGCTCATCCGATGCTCGGCGCGCGCGCCCACCGGGGTGGCCAGGTCGATCGTCTTTTCGCTCAGGTACGGACGCATCAGCACCGTGACCGACAGCCCCGCGACCATGGCGACGCCGGCGGCGATCAGGCCCATGCGCAGTTGTCGCCTCTTGGCGGGCGCGGCGCGGATGCGCTCGACGGCGTCCAGCAGGGCGGTGTCGCGCTGGGTGTCACGCATCAGGGCGAAAGCGGCCGCGCGGCTGGGCGCGCTGGCCAGCCAGGCTTCCAGCTCGGCTCGCTCGGTTTGCGTCAGGTCGGGCAGGCGATCGGCCCAGTCGGCCGCGACCTCCAAGTCCTCGTCGGATGGCGGGCGCCAGTTGTCGTTAGCGCGCATCCTGGCGGCTCCCTTCTCGCGCGGCGTTGACCGCCGCGTCCTGCATCGCGCCGGCCAGTTCGGTCATGGCCCGCACGAGGTGTTTCTTGACGGCCTCCACATTGATCCGAAGATCGTCGGCGATGGCTTGTCTGGACTGGCCGTCGATGTGACGGCGGATGAAGATGTCGCGGCGCAGCGGCGAGAGACGCTTCAGCGCCTTTTCGAATACTGCGGCGCGTTGCTTGTGCTCCAGCACCGCGTCGGGCAGGGGCAGGTCGCAGCCGAAGTCCTCGTCGCCGATCGGCTCCTCGCGCCGATCGCGGCGGGCCTGGGCGTAGATCAGCGAGTCCGCCACCCGGTAGGCATAGGCCAGCGGCTGGGCGATCTCCTGCTTCCGCGCCTGGCGCATCACGGTCAGGAGGGTCTCCTGCAGGATGTCCTCGGCGCGCGTGGGATCCTTCGATCGCCGCACGATATAGGCCGCCAGCTTGCGCTCGTGGGGTCGCAACTCCGCGAGGACGTCCTTCATGGCGCTTCCAGTCGGCATGGTCGTGCACGCGTCCATGGAGGGGAGAGGCGCGAGCCGCGCGAACGGGGACAGAAAATGTTTGAGCCTCGGAGTTGGCCCTTCAAAATTCATAGGTCACGCCCAGCGTGAAGGTGCGGCCGCTGACCGTGCGGGCGGTCAGGCGCTTCTCGGTGATGTCGCTGTACTGGGTGATCGGTTCGTCGGTCAGGTTGACGCCTTCCAGCACGATCCGCAGTCCGCCGGCTGTGTTGTAGTGGGCGGCGAAGTCGATGTTGTTCGACGCCTTGTAGCCCGAGCCGATCGAGCCCGGGCTGCCCGCGCCGTCCAGATAGCCCGAACGGTAGGCCGAGGAGACCCGCGCGCCCCAGCGCGCCGTCTCGTAATAGAGCGTCGCGTTCGAGGTCCATTCCGACAGCTGGAAGAGGTTCAGGGCTATCGAGCGGTCCTCGATCAGCACGTTCGAGCGGCCGGCGGCGTGGGTGACGTTGCCGACGAAGCCCAGCTTGTCGAACGGGGCGGGCAGGAAGGTGAAGTCGCGCTGCAGGGCCAGCTCGATCCCCTTGATCGAAGCACCGTCGCCGTTCACCGGCCGTACGAAGGTGTAGACCGTATCGGGACCGTTGCCGGGCGCCAGGAATGACAGCGGATAGCCGGTCGAGCCATAGCGCACCGCGCTGGTCGCCGTGGTGATGAACGAGTTCATCCGCTTGTAGAACAGGCTGATAGCGAAATAGCCGCCACGGCCCTGATAGACCTCCAGCGCGCCCTCGATCGCGTCGGCCAGGAACGGGCGCAGGTTCGGATTGCCGGCCGAGATCGTGCCGCCGAACGGGGCCGAGTTGACGTTGCCGGCCGCCCGCAGGTCCGAAAGGCTGGGCCGGCTGATGTTGCGATTGGCCGAGACGCGGGCGACGACGCGCGGTGACAGGTCGACCGCCAGGTTCAGAGCCGGCAGCACGCCGTCGTACTGGCCGTGGATCGAGGCCGGCTCCAGCTTGGTCCCGGTATTGACCATGCCGGCCGAGGTCAGGTCCGTGGCGTAGTAGCGGAAGCCGAAATCGCCGCGCCAGGTCCTGTCGCCCACCAGGCCGGTGGTCCGCGCTAGCAGATAGGCGGCGAAGGTCTTCTCGCTGAGCGAATAGTGCGAGCCAGGGATGTCGTCGGCTTCGGTCAGGTCGCGGTTCAGGCCCAGGCGCGCGAAGGTCGCGTCGATGTTGCCGACGATGTAGGGCCGCAGCGACTTCTCGAAGACCAGTTCCTTGACCGCCTGGGGAGCGGGACCGCCGGTCGGATAGTCCGCGCGGCCGCGGCGGGTGTAGCCGTCGTTGCGGAACGCCTTGTACTGGGCGCCGCCCTCGATCGTCAGGGCTGGCGCGGCTTGGTAGTCGAAGTCGAGGCGTCCGGTAGTGAACTGGTTGACGACCTGATCCTCGCGGGTGTCGGCCCGCATCAGGCTCCACTGGGTGGGATCGGCCGGGTCGAAGCCATAGGTGCTGTTCGCCGCCGCATCGCCGCCGCGCAGGTCGTAGGCGAAGGCCTTGTCGCTGGCCTGCAGGAAGATCTTGTCGAAGACCGGTCCTTCGAAATCCGACTTCGAATAGCCGACCGCGCCGCGCAGGCGCAGACGGTCGCCGGCCTGGATCTCGCCATTGATGGCGCCCTGCAGGAAGACGGTCGTGTCCTCCGAGCGCTTATGCTCGCTGCGCAGATCGACGCCGCCGGAATAGTCGGCATAGACGAGGCTGTCGCCCCGGATCTGGGCGGCGCGCAGGCGCTGGGTTCCCTTGACGTCGCCGGTCAGCGGATTGTCGCCAGCCGCCGCCAGCGAGAATTCGTCACGATCGTTGGAAAGGCGTCCGTAGAGCAGGTCCGCGCCCAGCTTCACGCGGTCGCCGGGCTCATATTGCAGGGACAGGGTGACCCCCAGCCGCTTGCGGTGGTCGAACCAGGTCGAATAGCTCTCGGCCATGGGCGCGACGACGCGGTCGGGGCCGGTGGCCAGCAGGCGGTCGGCGACGTCGCGCGCCACGTCCGGCCCGATATTGGCCGCGCCGAAGGTCACCGGCGACCAGCCCCAGTTGCGATAGCCGTACTCGTTGGCGTCATTTTCGCTATAGGCCACGGAGACCAGCGCGCCGACGTCGCCCCAGCGCCGCGAGGCCAGGGCCGCGATGCGCGGGCTGACCACGCCGGTGGCGCTGTTGTTCAGGGCCTTGGCCGAGAAGGCCAGCTTGTCGTCCGGATAGTCGAAGGGCTTGGCCGTCCGCAGCTCGACCGTGCCGCCGATGCCGCCTTCATCCTGGTCGACGGCGTAGGACTTCCACACCGTGACCTTGTTGAAGAGCTCGCTGGCGAAGATCGAATAGTCGAAGGCCCGGGTGCGGCTGACCGAGCCGCGATTGTCCATGCCCGAGGCCGTCGAGGCCGAGACCTCCATGCCATTCAGTTGGGCGCGGGTGAAGTCGGGGCCTAGGCCCCGCAGGGCGATCTGCCGGCCTTCGCCGGTGTCGCGCGAGATGGTCATGCCGGGCACGCGCTGCAGGGACTCGGCGAGATTGAGGTCGGGGAAAGCGGCGATGTCCTCGGCCAGGATCACCTCCTGGGCGCCGGCCACGCGCCGCTTCAAGTCGCGGGCGTGCAGCAGGGTCTCGCGAAAGCCGGTGACGACGACCTGGTCGACCTCGGTCGGCGCCTCGGGGGAGGGCAGGTAGCGCGGCGCGACGGGAGGAGGCGGTGAAAGGGGGGCGGTCGCCTCGCGCAGGACATAGCCGCCTCCGGCCGCCACGGCGCGCAGGTTCTGGCCGTCGATCAGGCGGTTCAACGCCTGCTCGGGCGTCAGCAGGCCGCGCACGCCCCGGCTGGTGCGGCGGCGGATGTCGGCCAGGGTCATGACGGGCACGTCGGCCTGATGGGAAAAGGCGTTGAGGGCTTGAGAGAGATCGCCGCCTCGGATCTCGAAGCGCTTCGGCGCTTCGGCCCACACAGGCGCCACGGCGACCAGGGCCAGTATCGAGCCGGCCATGACTGGACCTGATCGTGACAGCCAGGCGCGCCGTCCCGCCATAAGCTTCCTCACAACGGCGGCCGGCAAAGCTTCAGGCGCCCGCGCGAACCCCTACAAAGGACGCATGTCACTAATTTGAAGGTTCTGTGGACGGATCTGTCCGAGCGCCCCGGCGTGGCCCAACAGCAACGTCGGGCTGGCCATGCGAAAAAAGAGGGCCGCCATCCGGAAGAGGACGGCGGCCCAGTTCAAGGGGGCTCTTGGAAAGGGCTTAGAATTCGTAGGTCGCGCCGATCAGGATGGTGCGACCGCTGCTGACGTTCACCGTCGTCCGCTTGGTGGCGATGTCGGTGAACTGGATGCTGTGCTCGTTGGAGAGGTTGATGCCTTCCAGCGTCAGCTTCAGCTTCGGCAGAACGTTGTAGTGGGCGGCGAAGTCGATGTTGTTGGTCGCCTTGTAACCGTCGCCGATGTTGCCGTTGCCGCCGGCGCCAGTCAGGTACTTGTCCCGATAGGCGGTCGACAGGCGCATGCCCCAGGCATCCGTCTCGTAGTAGATCGTGGCGTTGGCCGAGTACTTCGACAGCTGGAACAGCGGCAGGGTCACCGACTGGCCGCTGATGATCACCGGCGAGGAGCCGTCGGCATAGGTGCCGTTGGCCACGACGCCCAGGTGGTTGAACGGCGCGGGCAGGAAGTCGAAGTCGCGCTGGAACGAGGCTTCCAGGCCCTGGATGTCGGCGCCAGGGCCGTTCACCGGGCGGCTGACATTGTACAGGATCGAGCCATCCTGGCCCGGCAGCAGGAACGAAAGCGGGAAGCCCGTCTGCGAATAGGGCATGATGCTGGTCTGCGACGTGATGAACGACTTCAGCTTCTTGTAGAAGACGCCGATCGTGAACGACCCGACCTTGCCGTCGTAGAACTCCAGCGAGCCTTCGATCGAGTCCGAGGTGAACGGCGTCAGGTTCGGGTTGCCGGTGCTGATCGTGCCGCCGAACGGGGCGGTGGTCAGCGAACCGGCGGCGGCCAGGTCGCCCAGGG
>CBDIPU010000026.1:0-63263 GCA_965283765.1 Caulobacteraceae bacterium | reverse complement strand
CCGGGCGATATCGTCAACTCGATGTTCGGCTGGCGCGAGGCGTTCAACGCCAACCCCAAGGCGCTGGCCGCCGCCGGCATGGGCGCGATCACCAAGATCGACACCCACGGCGTGCCGCCGCAGGCCTTCCTCGGCGTGGCCGGCATGCCCGGCCTGACCGCCTATGTCGGCCTGCTGCGCGTCGCGGCGCTGAAAGACGGCGACGTGGTGTTCGTCTCGGCCGCCGCCGGCGCGGTGGGCTCGGTGGTCTGCCAGATCGCCAAGCTGAAGGGCCACACCGTCATCGGCTCGGCGGGCGGCCCGGAGAAGGTCGCGTTCCTGAAGTCCATCGGCGTCGATCACGTCATCGACTACAAGGCCACCCCCGACGTCGTCGCCGAGCTGGCCAAGGTCGCCCCCAAGGGGATCGACGTCTATTTCGAGAACGTCGGCGGCGTCCACCTCGAGGCGGCCATCAACTCGGCCCGCCCGTTCGCCCGCTTCGCCCTGTGCGGGATGATCTCGCAATACAACGAGACCGGTAAGGCCGAAGGTCCGTCCAACATCATCCTGGCCGTCGGCAAGAGCCTGCGGCTGGAAGGCTTCATCGTCTCCAACCATTACGACCTCTATCCGCAGTTCGCCAAGGACATTGGCGAGTGGATCAAGGCCGGGAAAATCACCTGGAAGGAGACCGTCGAAGAGGGCGTCGAGCGCGCGCCGGACGCCTTCATCAAGCTGTTCTCGGGCGAGAACATGGGCAAGATGCTGGTGAAACTGGGCGAGTTCCCGCCCCGCTCCTGGGGGTAGATGTCGCCATCTACTCCCAGGAGATTCCCATGCCCGTCGCCCATCTCAAGCGCTGGAACATCGCGATCGGCGACGGCCAGCCGCTGGCCGTGATCGCGGGCCTGAACGTGCTGGAGAACCTGGACCTGGCGCTGGAGGTCGGCCGCGAACTGAAGGCGGTCACGACCGAGCTGGGCCTGCCCTATATTTTCAAGGCCAGCTTCGACAAGGCCAACCGCTCGTCGATCAAGAGCTATCGCGGTCCGGGCCTGACCGAGGGCCTCAAGATCCTGGCCGAGGTCAAGCGTCAGCTGAACGTACCGATCGCCACCGACCTGCACGAGGTCGAACAGGCCGAACCGGTCGCCGCCGTCGCCGACCTGGTCCAGATCCCCGCCTTCCTGGTGCGCCAGACCGACCTGATCGTCGCCGCCGCCAAGGCCACGGCCGCCCAGCAAGGGATCATGCACGCCAAGAAGGCGCAGTTCATCGCGCCCTGGGACTGCAAGAACATCATCAGCAAGGCCCGCGAGGCCGCGCCGGACCTGGAGATCGTGCTGTGCGAGCGCGGCGCCTCGTTCGGCTACAACAACCTGGTGGTCGACATGCTGGGCATCGCCGAGATGCAGGCCCTGGGCGTGCCGGTCTCGATCGACGCCACCCACGCCGTGCAGCTGCCGGGCGCGGACCCCCGCACGGGCGGCGCCTCGACGGGCGGCCGCCGCTCCGGCGTGCCGATCATCGCCAAGGCCGCGGTGGCGGCCGGCGCCGACGCGGTGTTCCTGGAGTTCCACCCCGATCCGGACAAGGCCCTCTGCGACGGCCCCAGCTGCCTGCCGCTGGACGGCGCGGCGGCGCTGCTGAAGACGCTGAAGGTTCTGCGCGAGGTCGTGCGGGCCTGACCTCGCGGCTCCGTGATCGCCCGTGAGAATCCGGAGCCCAGGGTCCGAAATCCCGCGTGGCGATGCGCCGTTTGGCGGCAAATCGGCGCTCGAAAGCATTCCCGTGAGGCGTTAACGTGATGAGCCGTGTGGCCGAGCTTTCAACCGGATTTTGAATGGCCAAGCTTACATATCGCCATCAGAACGTCTTAAATTCAATGGCTTATTGAAAATCCCCAAACAAGCGAGCATCTCCCATCCAAGCCGTTGAGGATGTTTTTTCTCGCAACTGCGAAATTCGCGTGATTTCCGGTAGCGAATTTGTGATCGAGGTTTTACTCTAAGGGAAGTCGGCGGCTCTCCACGCCGAAACAGCCCGAGTTCCAAGACATGAGCGATCGCTCCAGCCTCTTCGACGTGCGCTCCTCCACAAGCGTGACCCTCGATCAGGTCGTTCGCCGTGAGACGGTGGAAATCCCCGCCGAGGCGCCGCTAGCCATGCCGGTTCAGCCGCTGGGCTTCTGGCAGGGCGGTTCGCGCCGCGCCGCCGCCCTGGTCGCCGACATGACCTTCCGCCGCTGGATCGTGGCGCTGGCGACGATCGCCATGGGCTTCGCCGGCTGGAAGGCCACCTTCGACACCATCGCCCTGGGCGGCGTCACCCGCCTGGAAGGCGTGGTCTTGACCCTGCTGGCCCCGCTGTTCCTGGCCCTGTCGCTGTGGTTCTGCACCGCCGTCGCCGGCTTCGTGATCCTGCTGGGCAAGCCCAAGGATCCGCTCGGCATCGACGGCGAGGCCCCGATGCCCAAGCTGCACACGCGCACGGCCATCCTGATGCCGGTGCACAACGAGGACGCCGCGGCCGTCTTCGCCCGCCTGCGCGCCATGGACGCCTCGATCGCCGAGACGGGCATGAGCCGCCACTTCGACATCTTCGTGCTCAGCGACACCCGCGACGCTCAGGTGGCCCTGGCCGAGCAGGCCTGCTTCGCCCGCTTCCGCCGCGAGGCCCACAGCAACGTCTTCTATCGCGTCCGCAAGGAAAACACCGGCCGCAAGGCCGGCAACGTCGCCGACTGGGTGCGCCGCTGGGGCAGCGCTTACGAGCACATGCTGGTGCTGGACGCCGACAGCCTGATGACCGGCGAGGCCATGGTCCGCCTGGCCGACGCCATGGAGCGTCACCCCGGCGCCGGCCTGATCCAGACCATGCCGATGATCATCAACGGCCAGACGATCTTCGCCCGCACCCTGCAGTTCGCCACGCGCCTGTACGGCCGTGTCGCCTGGACGGGCCTGGCCTGGTGGTCGGGGTCGGAGAGCTCCTTCTGGGGCCACAACGCCATCGTCCGCACCCGCGCCTTCGCCGAGACCTGCGGCCTGCCGCACCTCAACGGCCCTAAGCCCTTCGGCGGCGAGGTGATGAGCCATGACGCCCTGGAAAGCGCCCTGCTGCGCCGCGGCGGCTGGAGCGTCCATCTGGCCCCCTATCTGGAAGGCTCGTACGAGGAGAGCCCCTCGAACCTGCTGGACTTCGCCACCCGCGACCGCCGCTGGTGCCGGGGCAACGTCCAGCACGTGCCGCTGGTCGCCCTGCCCGGCCTGCACTGGATGAGCCGCCTGCACCTGGTGATCGGCGTGCTGAGCTACGCCCTGTCGCCGCTGTGGTTCATCGCCCTGACGGCCGGCATCACCTCGCGCGCCCTGATGCCCGAGCTGAAGAAGGCCGCCTTCACCATGGCCGACCTGCAGGCCGCGGCGCACGCCCTGATCGACTGGCGCGAGATCCAGGCCACCGCCTGGGCCATGATCATCACCTTCCTGCTGCTGTTCGGACCCAAGATCATGGGCTCGATCCTGGTCTTCAGCCGCAAGGCCGAGATCAAGGGCTTTGGCGGCAAGCGCCGCGTCGCCGCCGGCCTGGCCGTCGAGATGCTGCTCTCGGCGCTCGTCGCCCCGATGCTGATGTTCACCCAGACCCGCGCCATCGTGGAAATCATGGCCGGCAAGGTCGGCGGCTGGGCCACCCAGCGCCGCGACGCCGACAAGGTCGCCTTCAAGGAGGCCACCGCCGCCATGGGCTGGATCAGCGTCACGGGCCTGGTTCTGGGCGGCGTGTTCTGGTTCACGCCGGACCTGTTCACCTCGACCGCCCCGATCCTGCTGGGTCTGGTCCTGGCCGTGCCGCTGACCATGCTGGGCGCTCACAAGGTCGCCGGTCTTAAGGTCAAGACCAACGGCCTGTTCATGACCCCGGAGGAGCGCCGTCCGCCGGCCATTGTCCGCGCGGCCCTGGGCAGCGCCTGCAAGCCGCCGATCCGCTGGTTCGCCCGCGACGGTCGCCCGATCGGCCCGACCACCCGGATCCGCGACGCGGCCTGATCCGCCGCTCAAACGCCCGAGAGCCTGTCCGAAAGGACAGGCTCTTTTCTTTTGGGCTTAGCGGCGGGCTGGCCGTGGGGTTCGCGCCGGAGTAGAAGCGCGGCTCCTGTCCTTCCCGGGGAGCCGCGTATCGTGTCGCGTCTGTTCAGCGCCTATGTGATCGTCGACTGGAGCGCCGCGGCCAAGCCGACGACGGGCGCGGACTCTATCTGGATCGGCGTGCTCAAGCGCGACGTGCGCTTCCGCCTCATCTTCGAGAGCTACAACCCCGCCACGCGCGGCGAGGCCGAGACACGCCTGGCCGCCGTTCTGGACGACCTGAAGAAGCGCGGCGAGCGGGCCCTGGTGGGCTTTGACTTCCCGCTGGGCTTCCCGCGCGGGCTTTCCAAGGCGCTCTCGCTGCCGGGCGAAACGCCCTGGCGCGCGGTCTGGGACCAGCTGGCCAAGATGGTCAAGGACAAGGCCGACAATACCAACAACCGTTTCGGCGTCGGCTCGGAGATCAACCGTCGCCTGACCGGCGGCCCCTTCCCGTTCTGGGGCTGCCCGCCCAAGGACGCCCTGACCACCCTGCAGCCCAAGCGCCCGCGCGAGCACGGCGAAGGCGACCTGCCGGAGTTCCGCCATGCCGACGAAGCCGCCAAAGGGGCTCACTCGATCTGGAAGCTCTACTACAACGGCTCGGTCGGCGGTCAGGCGATCATGGGAATCCCGGCCGTGCGCCGCCTGAAGGACGCGCGCGGCGAGGCCGTGCGGGTGTGGCCGTTCGAGACCGGCTTCAAGCCCCTGACCGAGGCCGACCTCGAGGGCGTCGCCGTGGTGGCGGCCGAGGTCTATCCGTCGCTGCTGAAGATCACGGCCACGGCGGGCGAGGTCAAGGACCTGACCCAGGTGCGCACCCTGGCCGAACACTTCGCCAAGCTGGACGAAGCCGGCAAGCTGGGGGCGCTGTTCGACGCGCCGAAGGGCCTCTCCGAGGACGCGCTGGAAGCCGCCTCGACCGAAGAAGGCTGGATCCTGGGGGCCTAAGCCCTTCTCCCCTTGCGGGAGAAGGTGGCTCGCGAAGCGAGACGGATGAGGGGTCGAAAGCCCTATCCGTCCTGCGCCGTACAACCCCTCATCCGACGGCTGCGCCGCCACCTTCTCCCGCAGGGGGAGAAGGAGAATTGCGACGATCCCGCCAGTCCAGCATCCGGAACCTGAAGAGCAGGAAGCCGGCGGCCAGGAAGCTGGTGATAATAATCGAGATCAGCACCCCGTTCAGGCCCATGCCGCGCGGGATCGCCAGCCACCAGGCCAGCGGGCCCATGACCAGCGCGTAGCTGATCAGGTGGGTCACGGTCGGGATCCACACCTCGCCGCGCGCCCGTAGCGCCTGGGCGGCCACTACCTGCACCGCGTCGGGCGCGAAGAACAGGCAGGCCAACGCCATCGCCGGCAGGATCAGCGTCATGGCCGCCGGGTCGGTGGTGTAGGCCAGCGCCACCCAGTGCTTGGCCGGATAGAGCAGCAGGCCAAACAGCGTCCCGATCACCGCGATAACAGCGAAGGCGATCCAGCCGGCCCGCTTCATGCCTTCCGGGTCGCGCGCGCCATAGGCCCGGCCGACCTGTACGGCGGTGGCCGTCGCCACGCCCAGCGGGACCATGAAGACGATGGCCGAGACGTTCAGCACCACGGTGTAGGCGGCCACGGCAAGGCTGCCGATCCAGCCGCAGATGAGGTTCATGCCGGCGAAGGCCGAGACCTCGAAGAAATTGGACGCCCCGGCGCCGTAGCCAATCTTGCGCTGCTCGATCTCGGCGGCCTTGTTGTGGGCCGGCTTGTCGAAGACGCCCAGTTCGCGGAAGTCCTTCATGCGCAGGACGTAGATCGCCAGGGCGATCGCCAGGGCGGTGCGCGCCACGAAGGTCGACCAGGCGCCGCCGACCGCGCCCATGGCCGGCAGGCCGAAGGTCCCGGGCACGAACAGCAGGTTGGCGGCCAGGTTCACGACATTGGCCAGCCACATCATCACCGCCCCCGGCGTCGGCCGCGCCAGGCCCTCCAGCCAGAAGGTCAGCACCACCGAGATCGCATAGACCGGCAGCGACAGCGAGAAGACGATCAGCGGCGCGGTCGCCCCGTCGGCCAGGCCATCCTTGAGGCCCATGGCGTGCAGGAACAAAGGCCCGAACAGGGCCAGCAGCGCCGCCGAGCCGACGCCCAGCCACGCGCCGTAGCTGAGACCGCGCCGCAGCACCGCGCCGGTCTCGTGTCGGCGGCCGGCGCCGATCGCGCGGGCGGTCATCACCTGCACGCCGACCAGCAGGCCAACAGTGGCGGTCACGAACACCGAGGTCGGGGCCCAGGCCATGGCGTGGAAGCCCAGTTGCCTCGCAGAGAAATGGCCGACGACGATGGCGTCGGTCAGGCCCATGACCATGATGCCCAGGCGCGACAGCACCACCGGCCCCGCCAGGCGGAGCAGTTCGAGCAGGTCTGTCAGGATGGGGCCGCGCGGGCGCTCCGAGAAGAGCGCCGTTCCGGCCGCGTCGCGCGGCATGGTCGTCACCCCAAATCAAAAAGGTGGGTGTCAAAGAAAGGCGCGCAAAGTGGCTCATGCCCGATTTGTGGGCAACCCGCTTTCGGCAAGGCTTGGAACATCGGACGCGGCCAACGGTTCTTCGGGCTCAGCCCTTGAGGAACGCGCCATGGCCGAGACCCAGACCCCCGAGTTCGAGCACACCAGCGAGCAGGTCGCCAAAGCCTATCGCGAGATCCAGGCCCCGCTGGACGCCGAGGAGGAACGTTCCTTCCAGTCCAAGGACGATGCGAAGGACAAAAAGCGTAGCGACGCCATGCAGGCCGGAGCTCGCCCTTACCCCGCTCCGCCGTACCCCGAACAGCACCAGACCAAGCCCGGCGACGAGTCCGCGCTGGATCCCGCCCCGATGTACGACGCCCCGTTCTACAAGGGCTCCGGCAAGCTGGAGGGCAAGGTGGCCCTGATCACCGGCGCCGACAGCGGCATCGGCCGCGCCGTGGCGGTGCTGTTCGCCCGCGAGGGCGCGGACGTCGCCATCGGCTACCTCAATGAGGACGACGACGCCAACCTGACCCGCATGGCCGTCGAGCAGGAAGGCCGCCGCGCCATCCTGCTGCCCGGCGACGTCGCCGACCCGGCCTACGCCAAGGCGGCCGTGGAAAGGACGGTGGCCGCGTTCGGCCGCCTCGACATCCTGGTCAACAACGCCGCTTTCCAGGAGCATGTGCTCGACTTCGAGGACCTGACCGAGGAGCACTTCGATCGCACCCTGCGCACCAACCTCTACGGCTATTTCCACATGGCCAAGGCGGCGGTGAAGCATCTGCCCAATGGCGGCTCGATCATCAACACCGGCTCGGTGACCGGCCTGTTGGGCAACAAGGACCTGCTGGACTACTCGATGACCAAGGGCGGCATCCACGCCTTCACCCGCTCACTGGCCACGCATCTGATCGACAAGGGCATCCGCGTGAACGCCGTCGCGCCCGGCCCCGTCTGGACCCCGCTGAACCCGGCCGACAAGCTGGGACCCGATATCGCTCAGTTCGGCGCCAAGACCCCGATGAGGCGGGCCGCCCAGCCGGAAGAGATCGCGCCGGCCTATGTGTTCCTGGCCTCGCCCCAGACGGCCAGTTATATCACCGGCGAGATCCTGCCGATCATCGGCGGTTATGCGGGCGGCTAGGCCTCGCAACCGAACCTCTTCCTTCGACAGGCTCAGGATGAGGTTCTCGTGAACCGCCGTAGCAGCCAGTCCTCATCCTGAGCCTGTCGAAGGAAGAGGACTGCCCCGCCGACCGTGCTATGGCTTGGCTCCCAAAATGGAGTCGCAAATGGCCCGCCGCGTCGCCCTCGTCTCTCTGCTGGTCGCCGACTACGACGAGGCCATCGCCTTCTATGTCGGCAAGCTGGGCTTTACTCTGGTCGAGAACACCGACATGGGCCACGGCAAGCGCTGGGTCGTGGTCTCGCCCGGCAGCGACGGCACGAACTTCCTGCTGGCCCGCGCCACCGGCGACCAGGCCGAGGCGATCGGCCGCCAGGGCGGCGGGCGCGTATGGCTCTTTCTGCACACGGACGACTTCGCCGGCGACCACGCCCGCATGAGCGCCGCCGGCGTCACCTTCCTGGAGCAGCCCCGCCACGAGGCCTACGGCACGGTGGCGGTGTTCGAGGATCTTTCCGGCAATCGCTGGGACCTGTTGCAACCCAAGGACTGAAACGACGATGCGCCGATTGCTGCCTCTGTTCGCGGCGGTCGCCGCGCTCTCTGTCTCGATGGCCGCCCCTATCGCCGTCCACGCGGCGCCGGCCAAGATCCGGGTGCTCTATCTCGATCAGTCTGTGGGGTTCGTGCACAAGCCGGTCACGCGTCCCGCCAACAGCAACGGCCCGACCCAATCCGAGATCGCCCTGGCCGAGATCGGGGCCAGGACCGGCGCCTTCACCGTCGAGTCCACCCAGGACGCCCGCGTGATCACGCCCGAAAAGCTGAAGGAGGTCGACGTCCTGATCTTCTACACGACCGGCGAGTTGCCGATCTCGGCCGAGAACTGGGCCGCCGTGCAGCGGTGGGTCGAGAGCGGCAAGGGCGGCTTCGTGGGCCTGCACAGCGCCACCGACACCCATTGGGACTATAGCGGCCCCGGCCAGACCTACACCGCCTTCATCAACGGCAAGTTCGCCGGCCATCCCTGGACCCAGGGCACTCCGATCACCGTCCAGGCGCTCGGTCAGAAGGCGGGGAGCGGCAAGGATCCCGTCAACACCGCCTGGCCGGACCGCTTCCCCTATGCCGAGGAAATCTATCAGTACTCGGACTATGACCCAACCAAGGTCCGCGCCCTGCAGGCGCTGGACTTCACCGACATGGCCCTGAAGCGCCCATGGTTCGTGCCGGTCACCTGGACGCGCCAGATCGGCCAGGGCCGCCTGTTCCACACCAGCCTGGGTCATACGCCCAGCACCTGGAACGACCCGCTCTATCGCGCCCAGATCCTGGACGCCGTGCGCTGGACCGCCCACCGCAAGCCGGGCGCGGCCAAGCCCAATCCGGACGAGCAGGCGCTGTGGGCGCTTCGCTCGCTGCTGGCCTATGACGGTCGTCCCAAGGCGGAGATCGAGGCGCGCCTGACCAGGCTGGCCAAGGCCGATCCGGCCTGGCTGCGCGACGCCGCCGCCCGCACGGCCGCCCTGCGGCCGCTGTGGCCAGCCAAGCCCGACAGCGACAAGGCCCCGTTCGACGCCGCCTACAAGGCGGTTCTGGACGAGGTCGTGGCGAAGTCAGGCGGCTAAGAACGCCTCCGCCGCATAGGTCCGCAACTGAGCGGCGATGTCGACCGGCCACGCCTTGATCCGGGCTTCGAAGCCGGCGCCGTCGCCAGCGAACAGGGCCCGCATGGCCTCTTCGAAGTGCGGCAGGTCGCCGCCGATCGCCGAGGCGAAGCGGTAGGCCGCCTCGCGGGCGGCGCGGATGCGGTCCGGCCCCTCGCTGGCCCGCCGCGCGGCCTCGACCAGCTTGCGCAGCGCCACCGAAGCCCCACCAGGCTGCGCGGCCAGCCAGTCCCAATGACGGGGCAGCAGGGTCACCTCGCGCGCCACCACGCCCAGCTTGGGCCGGCCACGGCCGCGCGGGGCCTCCTCCGGCGGCGCGAGACGCGCGGCCAGGGCGTCCGGCCCGCCGCTGAGATCGAAGTCCACCGACCGGCCCGTGGGGTCGAAGATCAGCACCCCCGCCTCGCCCATCAGCCTCTGGGCCGCCAGGGCCGCGTCGAGGCGCGAGCCGACCGCCACGCGCGTTTGGCCATGGAACACGACATAGGGCTCTTCACCCGCGGCGACAGGCATCAGTTCAGCCCCGTGGCGTTCAGCGTCGCGATCCAGTGAGCGCGACGGTCCTTGAGCTTAGAGGCCCGCATGGAGCCCTCCAGACCCTCGGTGTCCACCGCCTCGACCGCTTCGAACACGAAGGCGTCCGCGCCATGGGCGTTCCAGGCGGCCTGCAGGCTTTTCTCGCGATGCGAGCCCTGCCGCAGCGAGAACCAGACGCCGTTCTGACGGTTGGACAGGTCCGGGGCGACGCCGATCCAGACCTCGCCCGTCGGGACGCAGCGCACGGCGTAGACACCGGCCTCGACCTTGCGTTCCTTGTATTCGCGCAGCAGCGCCTTGCGGTCGGACATGCAATCTTCTCCGGAGGCGAACCGCCTTGCGCGCCTTTTACCCGGATAAAATTTGAAGTCAATATTGCCCGGATAATTATACCTCGGGAGCGCGGAAGGGCACGTAGCCTCGCTCGACCAGGCGCCGGGTCGCCTCGTAGACCGCCACCAGCTCCTCATACGCCGATCTCAGGTGGACCAGGCGCGCGACCTGGGCCTCGGACAGCGACGCGCTGGCCTCGGCCATCGACGCGGCTTCGGCCACCCACTTGGCGCGAGCCGTCGCGGTGGCCACGGCCAGACGCTGGAAGCGGCCGGCGTCGGCGTTCGGCACGGTCGCCCCCAGCACCGCCCTGTTCGAGGCGTAGGCGGTGTAGTCGATCTGCTCCAGATAGCCGCGCAGGCGGCGCTGAACCAGGGGATCGGTGTCGGTGGGCTCGAAGTGGTCGCCGGTGCGGCGCGTGCTGGAAGTCATGGTCGCCATGACGGCCTCCGATCCGGCCGAGGGCGGCCGTTCTAGCCGGAAGCGTGCGCTTGAGAGTTTAATGACGCGTTGAACCACGATGCGACCTATCGACTGACGCGCAGGTTGATCGCACTGGCTAGGCCGTGGGGTCTAGAGCAGCTTGCGGAAGCCCAGGCGCACCGTCCGGCCCAGCGGGTCCAGATAGTCTCGCTGATAGGCCTGGGGCGTCGCGCCGCTCTGGTCACGCACCGACTGCTTGGAGTCGAACAGGTTCTCGAAGTTCAGCGACACCTGGGCGCCCTTCAGGAGCGGGAACTTGTCGACCATCGGCTTGCGCGCGGGCGCGCTGAAATTGGCGAACAGGTTCACGCCCAGCGTCGCCAGGTCCGAGAAGTACAGGGTCTGGCCGCCGGTCGAGCCGCCGTCGACCCAGGTCGAGGCCTTCCAGGCGCCGTTGAAGCGGAAGCCCAGGCCGTCCTTGAAGTAGCCGCCCTGGATAGAGACCTCGTGGCGCGCCTGGCCGTTGCGCGCGCTGATCGCCGCGCCGTCCAACTGGTCCAGCACCGGCATGCCCTTGCGGACGGTGATCTCGTCGCTGAGGCGCCAGGTATGGTAGACCGACAGCTGGAACAGGCCCTGGCCCGGACGCATCATGCCGGGGGGCGGGCCCATCATACCGCCGCCGGGACCGCCGCCGCCCGGAGGACCACCGCCGCCCCTGCGCATCGTGCCGCCGGCGGGCGCGCCGCCGCCGCCCGGTCCGCCGAAGCGCGCTCCGGGACCACCGGCCGCGCCTGGCGCCGGCTTGCCGACCGCCTTGAACAGGTTGAAGCCCCAGCGGATGTTCTCGTTCTGGGCGCTGGCGAAGTTCACCGGACGGGCGTCGATCGACAGCAGGCGGCCCGAGGCGTCACGCACGAAACGGTCCGGGAAGGCGCGCTCCAAGTCCGGGGTGATCGCCGGGAACGAGGCGATCGCATTCTTGGTCTCGGCGCGGGTATAGGTGGCGTTGAAGGTCAGCTCGATGCTGGTGAACGGCTTGTAGTTGACGCCGAACTTGCTGACCCGGCGATTGTCGTTCAGCAGGTTGGCGTTGCCGCCGTCGGTGCGGCTGATGATCACCGTCTGGCCGGTCGTGAAGTCGAATACCGAGACGTTCGGTGTGACCACCAGCGGATCGTTGATCTGGTTGGTCGTGGGCGCGCCCTCTTCGTCGGTGTAGCTGGCGATGAAGCTGATCGGCTTGATCGGCGACCAGTTGAAGCCGCCGCCCAGGGTCGTCAGTCCGCCCAGGTCCGACAGGTTGTCATAGCCGGCGTTGACGTTGGCCGAGAGGTCGCCCAGCTTGGCCAGAACGTTGTTGCGCGTGCTGGTGATCGGCAGGTTGAAGCTGCTCTGGAAGCTCTCCGTCGTGCGGGTGATGTCGCGCTTGGTGGTGACGCCCGAACGGACGGTCTCGGCGTTCAGGCCCTTGCTGTTGGCCCCGACCTTGAACGTCGTCTGCAGGTCGCCGGCCGGCAGCATGAAGAGGTTGCCGTTCAGGACCAGCTCGGCGCTGGCCGCGGTCGAGATCGAGTGGGCCGTGTCCGGGGCCACGGCCTTGTACAGGCTGGACGCGATCACGCCGAACGGATTGACCGTCGGATCGCCCGCCGCCACCGCCGCCTGGAACGCCGAGGCGTCGAGGCCCCGGCCGGTCTCGGTGTCGGTCTTGGTGCGGTCGAAGTCGCCGGTGACGTTCCAGCGCCAGTCCTTGACCCGGCCGTTGGCGGCCATGCTGACCTGGGTGCGCAGGGTGTCGACGTCGCGCGACAGGGCGCCCGGCGCGTCGATGTAGCGATAGCCGGTCACGGCCTGCGAGAACGGCGAGAACGGGCTGCCGCCCGGCAGGGTGAAGGTCACGCCTGGCAGGCCCAGCAGGGCGTGACTGCTGGAGTCTTCCAGGTTGCCGCTGAGGGTCAGCTGGGTCTGCTTGTTGAGGTCGCGGCTGATCGAGCCCCGGAAGGTGCCCTTGTCCGACTTGGAGATCAGCGAGCGGCTGGCCGTCAGGTCGCCGGTGTTGTAGCGGCCGGCCAGCGGACCGAAGTCGGCCAGCGGCGCGCGGCCGCTCACCGCCGAGTCCGGCACGCCGGCGAAACTGGCGGAAATCGTCGGGTCGAGGGCCGCGCCGTTCAGGCTGGCGACATTGCCGACCAGATCGAACGGCTGACCGTTCGGCGTCCGGACGATATTTCGTTCGGTTTCCAGCAGATAGGGGTCGTGCGACAGCTGGACGTCGACGTTCCAGCGCTTGTCGCCATTGATGTTCACGCGGTTGCCGCCACCGCCGCCGGAGACCCGGCCGCCGTCGGTGGCGACCGTCGCCGCCGCCTGCGTCTGCAAGGCGTTGTAGTTCTTCTTGAGGATGATGTTCACGACCCGCTGGTCGGCCTTGTAGCCGTAGTTCAGCGCGACCTCCTCGGGCAGCACCTGGAAGCGCTCGATGGCTTCCGGCGGGATGCCCTGGATCTCCTGGAAGCCCGAGATGCGGCGACCGTTGATCAGCAGCACCGGTCCGCCGCCGCCGTCTCGGCCGCGCGTGCTGGTGGTCTGGGGCGTCAGCATGGTCAGCAGTTCGCCGATGCTGCCCGCGCCGAAGCTCTTGATCTCTTCCTCGTTCAGCTCGAGCTCGGGCTCGATATTGCCCTCGACCTTGCCGCGCGGATCGGCCTGGATGACCAGGCCCTCGACCTCATTGGGACCGTCGTCCTTGACCTGCGGCTTCTTCGGGTCAGCCTCGGCGACCGCCTCGGGCGGGGAGGAGACGGGGAACGCCGGCCCGGCCGAGGCGGCGGTCATGGGGTCGAGCGCGGCCGAGGCCAGCCCATACAGGAGGATGGTCGAAAGGGTCATTAGGCCCACGAAAACACGAGTGACAGGAACGTCGACGCTCGGCCGCGCCAACGCTGGGTTGCCGCTCCTTACGGGGGTGCGACGCCCTCCGCAACGCCCCCCGGCGTTAAGAAAAGGCAATGCGCCATAAAGCGCACACTCGTGTGTCTTCCGACGCTCAAAGAGCACTCAGCCATTGAAATATCGTCACATTTTCGGTCGCGCCATGTTGCCGTGGAAACGATATTGCAGCTTGGCAATAAACCGCGCCGCCATGTCGCACGGGGGCTTGCCGGGCGGATTCGAGGCGTCGCCCGGCGGAGCCTCACCATGGTGACGCAACCTGAGCGTGCTACCTCTCAAGGAACGCCTGGAAGCCGCCATAGATCATCCGCTTGCCGTCGAACGGCATGTTGGTCATGCCCGCCTTCAGACGCTCGTCGGCCATGACCTTGGCGTTGATCTCATCGCGGCTGGCGCGGTCCTTGTAGGTGATCCACGAGAAGATCACGATCTCGTCTTCCTTGGCCTGGACAGCGCGCGGAAACGAAGTCAGCTCGCCATAGGGCACATCGTCGCCGATGCACTCGACATATGACAACGCGCCGTATTCCATCCAGACCTCGGCCCCGAGCCGGGCCATCTCCTTGTAGTCGTCCAGCTTGTCCTTCGGCACGGCGAGCACGAAACCATCCACATAGGCCATGACGTTTCCTCCGCTTCAAATGGCGTTGTCGGAGACAAGGACGTTCAGCGACCCGCGGTTCCGACAGTCCCTTCTCGAATTTTCGCGATCAGGCTGGTGATGGCCTTGGCGTGGCCGTTGGAGAGGTCGTCATCAGGGAACACGGCCATGGGGACGTCGGGAACCAGCCCCCGGCCCTCCAGGTCCTGGCCCTCCGGTCCCTTGTAGAGCTCGGCCGGCAACGCCATCGTCCAGCCGTTCGGCAGCGGCTTGGGCAATTGGTCGGAGAACGCGCCGCGCGTCGTCCCGCCCACCTGGGTGACGTTGGGCAGGGCCTTCATCATCAGAGTGAACGTCTCGCCGGCGCTGACGGTGATGTCGCTGGTGACCAGAAAGACCGGCCCGGTGAAGCGGACCGCGCTGGCGGGCTCGACCTTGACCGGCTGCGGCGGAGCCTTGGCCCCGACCGGGACCTTGGCGTAGGCCGCGCGTGGCTGGGCGGCGAAGCGGGCGGCGATGCGCTGGCCGATGGTGTCGTAGCCGCCGCGGTTGTTGCTGACGTCGACAATGACCGCCTTGGCCCCGGCGAAGGCGGCCATGGCCTCGTCGAGCACGGGATCCAGCGGCCGGGGATCATCCGGCGCGGCGTTGCGGGCGAAGGCGCCCATGGTCACGATGTTCAGATAGCCGACGTCGTCGACCCGGCCCCAGAAGACGCGGTTGTTGGCCGCCTGTCGCCCGCGTCCTTGCAGAATCCCCGTCAGTATCCCCTCGCGATAGGCCTGCAGCCACGTCTTCTCCTCGCCCTGCGGGTCGGCGGCGTGGACGCGGTTCAGGGTCGGAGACTCGCCGGGCTCCAGGTCGCGGCGGGAACCGGCGACCATGCCGTGCAGCTCGACATGCGGGTCGTCGAGGCCCGCCATCAGGCCCGACAGCGCCGTCCACAGCTGAGCGTCGGTCGCGGTTGGGCTTACCTGGGCCAGGGCCGCGGCCTTGCGCGTCGGCCAGTCCAGCTTGCGCTCAACCGAACGCGGATAGTAGGCGGCGAAGGTGTCGGCGGCGAAGGCGACGATGCGGTCCGGCGTCCAGGCCGCCGCCGCGATGCAGGGCGTTGGCAGGTTGGGCAGTTTGTCGAACAGGTAGCGCGTGCCGTCCTGACCGCCGGTCAGGGTGATCGTCCCCTGCCCCTCGGCGCGCCAGAGGGACAAACTCCGTCGGGATCGGGCTCCCGGCGCGGGTCCGGATAGCAGGCCTCGCCAGCGTTCTGGAACAGCTGGGCGCCGTCGGGCCCGAACTGCACGATCCAACCGTAGCCGCGCGACTTCCAGGCCCCGCGCAGCTCGGCCGCGACCGGCGCGCCCTTGGCCTGCACCGGCCAGAAGGGACTTTCGGCGAGCGCCGGCGCGGCGAAGGCGAGAACGGCGGCGGCCGCCAGAAGACTCAAGCGTTTCATGGGCGCGACGGTGGAGGCGTCTCCGCCGCCGCGCCAGTGAAATCGCCGCGACGCCCGACGCTAACGGAGCAGAACGGCCTGAGGGCCACGGCGCAAGGAGCGCGGCAATTCGGGTCCGTAGCCGAAGCGGACGACCAGATCCGGGCGTTTGGCCGGCTCACCCAGCCACGCGGCCATCCGGCGGCGCGTCGACGGATCCTCGACCGGCTGGTTGAGGAAGGCCAGCTTCAAGCCCGCGGCGGTCGCCGTCAGCGCGAACCGGGTGAAGGCGCGCCCCACGGCGATCCAGCCGGCGGGCGTCTCGGCCGGACCAGTGAAGATCGCCGCGCCCGCCGAGCTCCTCATCCAGCCCGCGAGCCGATCGGCCTCGCCATTCTTCGTCATGACCATGGGCAGCAGGCGCTCGCCCAGCCAACGTGGCGTCGTGAGGTTGCCGGAGGCGGCCGCGAACAGGCCGTCCCGATGCGCCAAGGCCTCCCTGGCGTCGAAGCGGATCCAGTCTGTGAGTTCACGCATGAAGGCGGGATCGGCGAGCTGAGCGTTATTCCCGGCAACGATCATGTCCGTCAGGCGAGACCGCTCGTCGGGCTCCAGCACCCATCGAAGCGCCACATCCTGTCCGACGGCGGCTTCAAGCCGACGGAGCGTGGCAGCGTCCGCGGGTCTTCCGTCATACTTGGTCCGCGTCGATGCGCGACGAGGTATGGCCTGGAACAGGGCGTCCGGGCGAGCCGGCGCGCTGGAGAACGCCACACGGACGCCCCCTCCCGGCAGAATCTCCGGCTCGCCCACCCAGCCATAGCCGAGCCCCGCCTGCAGCAGGGTCTCCAGGGCGCAGCCGAGGCTGACGAACAAGTGATGGTCGTCCGGATCCACCACCGGGGTCCGCCGTGAAAAGTCCGGCAGAATCTCGATCGCGCGAGGCTCGATCCGAAAGCGCCAGGGCTGGGTGTTGTGTCCATTCGCGGCCAGAGTCGCCGCATGGATCAGGGCGGTCATCGGAACGCCGCCGCCACCCAAGTCCGGCAGCCGCCAGAGATCCCGGACCGCGCGGTCGTAGGGGCTTTCACCGCCGGAACATCCCGCGACCAGCAGCGGCATGGCGGCGATCAGGGCGCGACGAGTGGGCATGGCGGCGGCTCCGAAAACCCAAGCTGTAGCCGCCGCCTCTCGCCTCACCTTGCGGTGGGTCAAACCCGCCCTATTCGGTCTTCAGATAGATCTCCGAGCCCTGTTCCTTGAACTTCTCGCTCATCTCGGCCATCCCCAGCGCCGCGTCGTTCGGCGCGATGCCGGCCGCGAAGTCGCGGACTTCGTGGCTGATCTTCATCGAACAGAACTTGGGACCGCACATCGAGCAGAAGTGGGCGGTCTTGTGCGCCTCCTTCGGCAGGGTCTCGTCGTGGAACTTGCGGGCCGTTTCCGGATCGAGGCCCAGGTTGAACTGGTCTTCCCAGCGGAATTCGAACCGCGCGCGGCTGATCGCGTCGTCCCACATGGCCGCGCCCGGGTGACCCTTGGCGAGGTCGGCGGCGTGGGCGGCCAGTTTGTAGGTGATGACGCCGGTTTTGACGTCGTCGCGGTCCGGCAGGCCCAGGTGCTCCTTGGGCGTGACGTAGCAGAGCATCGCCGTGCCGAACCAGCCGATCATCGCCGCGCCGATCGCCGAGGTGATGTGGTCGTAGCCAGGCGCGATGTCCGTGGTCAACGGGCCCAAGGTGTAGAACGGAGCTTCGTGGCAGTGCTTCAGCTGCTCGTCCATGTTGGCCTTGATCTTGTGCATGGCCACGTGGCCCGGCCCTTCGATCATCACCTGGACGCCGTGCTTCCAGGCGACCTTGGTCAGCTCGCCCAGGGTGCGCAGCTCCGAGAACTGAGCCTCGTCATTGGCGTCGGCGGTCGAGCCCGGACGCAGGCCGTCGCCCAGCGAGAACGACACGTCATAGGCGCGCATGATCTCGCAGATGTCCTCGAAGCGCTCGTAGAGGAAGTTCTCCTTGTGGTGGGCCAGGCACCACTTGGCCATGATCGAGCCGCCGCGGCTGACAATGCCGGTGACCCGCTTGGCGGTCATCGGAATGAACGGCAGGCGCACGCCGGCGTGGATGGTGAAGTAGTCGACGCCCTGCTCGCACTGCTCGATCAGGGTGTCGCGGAAGACCTCCCAGTTCAGGTCCTCGGCCACGCCGTTGACCTTCTCTAGGGCCTGGTAGATCGGCACCGTGCCGATCGGGACGCTGCTGTTGCGGATGATCCAGTCGCGGATGTTGTGGATGTTGCGGCCGGTCGACAGGTCCATGACCGTGTCGCGCCCAACGCGTGGCCCAGACCAGCTTGTCGACCTCGTCGGCGACGGTGGAGAGCACCGCCGAATTGCCGATGTTGGCGTTGATCTTGACCAGGAAGTTGCGGCCGATCGCCATCGGCTCCAGCTCGCCGTGGTTGATGTTGGCCGGGATGATGGCGCGGCCGCGGGCGACTTCCTGGCGCACGAACTCGGGGGTCACGAAGTCCGGGATCGAGGCGCCGAAGTGCTCGCCGTCGCGAACACACGGACGGTCCTGCTCGCGGCGCAGGTTCTCGCGGATGGCGACATATTCCATCTCGGCCGTGATCTTGCCGGCGTTGGCGTATTCGTACTGGGTGATCAGCGCTCCGGGCTTGCCGCGATAGATGGTGCGGCCAATGGCGGGGAACTGCGGAGCCAGGTGCTTGCCCTGGGCGAAGCCGTTGTCCTCGGGTTTCACGGCGCGAGGCTCGGCGACGACCTCGACGTCGCCACGGGCGACGACGAAGGCTTCGCGCGTGCGCTCCAGGCCCTTCTCGATGTCGATGGTCGCGGTCGGGTCGCTGTAGGGACCGGACGGGTCGTAGATCGTCACCGGCGGTTCGTTGGCCGACGGGTGGACGGCCACCTCGCGGAACGGCACGCGGATGTCGGGGAACAGCGCACCGGCCTGGTAGACCTTGCGCGAGCCGGGGATGGGGCCGGTCGAGATGGTTTCGGCCACGGACTTGATGGTGGTCTGGATGTTCATTTCGGGCGCTCCTTCGGCTTCGAGGAGACCCGGACGTGCGCGCTTGAGTCGGTTTACGGACGGGCTGCGAGCGCCGACCGCGTTCCCTCCCTTCGCCGGCATGACCCGGATCAGGTTCTACGGGTCAGGGCCAGAGCCCAATCTCAGCCGCGCGAGCGACCCCCCGGTGAACAACGGCTGGACACTAGGCGCGTTGACGCTGAGGTCAAGCGTCGCGTGCCCTGGCGATCACGAAGTCGTCAACCTCGTTACCTTTGGCCTTGCCGGCGCGAATGGAGCGTGACCGCTTCTGGTCGCCGCCGCCGAGGGCACATCCATGAACGCCATCCCCAATCGCCGCGCCGTCCTGCTAGGCGCGCTCGCCGCAGGCCTCGCCACGCCGGCCCTAGCTCGAACACCGGCGAAAAACATCGTTCTGGTCCACGGAGCCTGGGCCGATGGCTCGTGCTGGAACGAGGTGATCCCTTCGCTGCAGGCCAAGGGATTCAACGTCACGGCGGTGCAGAACCCCCTCACCTCGCTGGCCGACGACGTGGCGGCCACCCGGCGGGTCCTCGCGCGGCAGGACGGCCCAACCGTGCTGGTCGGCCATTCGTGGGGCGGCGTGCCGATCACCGAGGCCGGCGTCGACCCGAAGGTCACGGCCCTGGTCTATGTCGCCGCCCGCGCGCCGGACGCCGGCGAGGACTTCAACGCCCTGGCGGCGACCTATCCGACCATGCCGGTGCGGGCCGGAGTCGTGACGACCGACGGCTATTCGTGGCTGACCCAGGACGCCTTCGTCCGCTTTTTCGCCGGCGACGTCGAACCGGCCCGCGCTCTGGCGCTCTTCGCGACCCAGCAGCCGATCGCCGCCAGCCTGTTCTCCGGTCGGACCACCGTGGCCGCTTGGGGGGACAAGCCCAGCTTCTACGCCGTTTCGGCCAACGACCAGACGACCAACCCGGACCTCGAGCGGTTCCTGGCCAAGCGCATGAAAGCGACGACCATCGAGCTGCCGTCCAGCCACGTGTCGATGATCTCGCATCCCAAGGCGATCACTGACCTGATCATCCGCGCCGCCGGGTGACGGGAAATTCACTTGCGGCCGGCGGCCGGCCACGCGATCGGGTGACCCGCGTTCTATGGAGATCCGCCCATGACCTTCCGCCGCCTCGCCCTGCCCGTCCTCTGCGCCCTGATCGCCACGCCCGTCCTGGCGCAGGAGACCTATCCGAAGACAATCCCGTCCTCGGGCGGCGAGGTGATCATCCCCTCCGAGCGCAATCAGAAGGCCTATGACGAGTTCAAGTACGCCCCCGCCCGCCGGGCCGGCGACATGCTCTACGTCTCGGGCGCGGTCGCCGGCCGGGGCAAGGACGAAGGCACGGATCCGGAGTCGTTCAAACGGCAGGTCCGCCGCGCCTTCGTCGCCCTGGACAACACGCTGAAGGCCTCGGGCGCCACCTTCGACGACGTGGTGATGATCAACAGCTTCCACGTCTGGGAAGGGCCCGATCAGCCCGCCCCGCGATGGGAGCAGCTGGCCATGATCAACGCCGTCAAGAGCGAGTTCATCAAGGGTCCCCACCCGGCCTGGACCGCCGTCGGGACCAGCGGCCTGCTGCCCGCCGGCGGCATCGTCGAAATCCAGCTGATCGCCTACGCCCCGAGGAAGTAGACCCTAGAGGCGGCTGGCCGAAAAGGTGTCGCAGGCCGACGGGTCGCCCTGGTCGTAGCCGCGCGTGAACCAGCGCATCCGCTGGGCGCTGCTGCCGTGGGTGAAGCTGTCGGGCACGACCTGGCCCTGGGTCTGCTTCTGGATGGTGTCGTCGCCCACGGCGGCGGCGGCGCCCAGGCCATCCTGAATGTCGGCGCGGTTGATGACGATCTTGCCGCCGGAGGCCTCGCCCGCATGGGCCGCCCAGACGCCGGCATAGCAGTCGGCCTGCAGCTCCAGCCGCACCGAGCCGCTTTCCTCGCCCCGCGCCCCCAGGCGGCGGGCCTGCTGGTCGGCGCCCAGAAGGTGCTGCACGTGGTGGCCGATCTCGTGGCTGACGACATAGGCGCGGGCGAACTCGCCCTTGGCCCCGAAGCGGCTTTCCAGTTCCTGCCAGAACGACAGGTCCAGATAGACCTTCTGGTCGGCCGGGCAGTAGAACGGCCCCATGGCCGACTGGCCCGTGCCGCAGCCGGTGCCCGTGGCCTGATTGTAGAGCACGATCGCCTCGGGCGGCCGGTAGTCGACGCCCTCGTTGCGGAAGATCGGCGTCCAGACATCCTGGTTGGAGGCCTCGATCACGTCGATGAACTGGCCCTCGCGGTCGGAGACCTCACCGCGCGTCCCCTCCTGCTGGGCGGGCTGCTGCAGGCCCTGCGTCGCCTCCATGGTCGTGCGCGGATCGATGCCGAACACGAAATAACCGATGGCCGCCAGCACCACCGCGCCGATGCCGCCGCCGACGACGCCGACAGGCCCCAGACCACGCCGATCCTCGATATTGCCGGATCGGCGACCGCCTTCCCACTCCATGCAGTCCTCGCTCAGTTCGGTTGGCTGGCGGGCTTGATCGCCCGCATGCGCGCATTGCTCTGGTCCAGCGCGTCCTGCGTCAAGCGTTCCATGCGGTTCGCGGAGGCCGCGAGCTCGGCGTCGCGCCGCGCGGCCTCGTCACGGGGCGGGATGGTCCCGTTCCGCTGGTCGCTGAGATCACGCAGAATCACCTGAGTCCTGGCCCGCTCGTTGGCGTTCGAGGTCTCGATCTGGCTGGCCAACGCGTCGCGTCTTACGTCGTCCACCGCTTGAGCGGCGGCGTTCCGCGCCTGGATGTCGCGCAAGGTCGTCTGGGCCTGGGCCGCGCCGCCCAGCGCCACCAAACCAACCGTGAGCAAAAGAACCGTGCGCGCCATCGGGATACTCCTACCAGCCGGAGCGAGCCGACGACGCGCCGCGCGTCAGGGCCGCTTGACCGTGAAACGCGCGAGTTCGGTCTTCGGCGCCAGCCAGCCCGGCTTCAATTCCGCCGCCCGCGAATAGTCCTTGTAGGCGGCTGTCAGGTCGCCCAGCCCCTCATGGGCCAGGCCGCGATTGAAGAAGGCCTTTTCCGGCGCCCTCACGCCCATGCCCAGGCCCTTGTCGATCTGCTCGACGCCTTCACGATAGCGCTCCTCGCCGACGAAGGTCGCGCCGCGATTCACATAGGCCTCGCCCAGGTTCGGGTCGATGGTCGAGGCTTGGTCGAAGTCGGCGCGGGCGGCGCCGAACTGACGCTGTCGCATCTGCAGCACGCCACGGTTCACGAAGGTCCGGGCGCGGTCGCGGAAGTTCAGGGTCTCGACCTCGAGGGCCGTGGTGCAGGCCAGGACGGCGCGGTTGTCGGTCCGGCCCTTCTCGGCCGCGTCGGAACACTCCTGGGCAGAGCCGCCGCCGATGATCAGGTCCGAAGCGCCGGCGGCTCCGGCGGCGGCCAGGACGGCCGTGGCGCAGAGCGCGGCGAGAGGGATCGCTCGCATGTGTCTTCCTCCCATGGGGCCGGTCTCTATGGCCGGCCGTTTATGAGGTGATCATAGCACCGTCGCGCGGTCCGTCGAAGCCTCGCCCTCGCATCGCGCGCGGGTCGTGCTAACAGAGGCGGCAACTCCGTCAGGGACCTTACCGATGCACCTCGCCCGCTTTCCCCGCGCCCGCTTCGCCCACCTGCCGACCCCGCTGGAGCCCCTGCCCCGCCTGGGCGCGGCGCTGGGCGTCGACCTCTGGGTCAAGCGCGACGACTGCACCGGCCTGGCCGGCGGCGGCAACAAGACCCGCAAGCTGGAGTTCCTGCTGGGCGAGGCCCTGGCCCAGGGCGCCGACACGCTCGTCACTCAAGGCGCGGTGCAGTCCAATCACGTGCGCCAGACCATCGCCGCTGGCGCCCGCTTTGGCCTCAGGACCGAAGTGATCCTGGAAGAACGCACCGGCTCCAAGGCCAGCGACTACATGGGCAACGGCAACGTCCTGCTCGACAAGCTGATGGGCGCGGCGATCCGCTACGTCCCGGGCGGCACGGACATGGTCGCCGAGCTGGAGAGCACGGCCGAGAGCGTCCGTCAGCGCGGCGGCAAGCCCTATGTCATTCCCGGCGGCGGCTCGAACACCGTCGGCGCGCTGGGCTATGTCGACTGCGCCCGCGAGCTGGTGGTCCAGGCCGACCAGATGGATCTGAAGATCGACCGCTTCGTGACCGCCACGGGCAGCGCCGGCACCCATGCCGGCCTAGTCGCGGGCTTCGCGGCCTTGTCGGTCGACATTCCGATCCTGGGCTTTGGCGTTCGCGCGCCCAAGCCCAAGCAGGAAGAGAACGTCTTCAACTTGGCGCTCGCCACCGCCGAGAAGATCGGCGCGGCTGGCCGCGTCAAACGCGAGATGGTCGTGGCCGACTGCGACTATGTCGGCGAAGGCTATGGCCTGGTCGACCAGGGCGTGATCGACGCCCTGGCCCTGGCGGCCCGAACCGAGGGCCTGCTGTTCGATCCGGTCTATTCGGGCAAGGCCCTGAAGGGGCTGATCGACCAGGCGGGCAAGGGCGCGTTCGAGGGGGAGCGCGTGGTGTTCCTGCACACCGGCGGCGCGCAAGGCCTGTTCGGCTATCAGTCGGTGCTGGAGCCCGCTCTGTGATGAGCAAGGTCACCCAAAGCAAGGTTCTGGGCGTTCTGGGCGGCATGGGTCCGGCGGCGACCCTGGACTTCCTCGCCAAGCTGCAGGCCGCCACGCCGGTCAAGCGCGAGCAGGATCACTTGCGGGTGCTGGTCGACATCAATCCCAAGGTCCCGGACCGCAACATCTCGACATCCGATCCTGGTCCGGTGCTGGCGGCCATGGCCGCTGGACTGCGCGATGGCGGGGCCCAGGTGCTGGCCATCGCCTGCAACACCGCCCATGCCTATGCAGAGGAGGTCCGCGCCTCGGGTCTGCCGCTGGTCGACATGCTGGAGACGGCGGGACTGGCCGCCCAGGCCAAGGGCGCCAGCGTCGTCGGCGTGCTAGGCACCGGCCTTGCGCTCGGCCTCTATCGCGATCGCTTCTCGCACATGGGCCTGGAAGTGGTGATGCTGGACGACCACGAGCAGGTCGAGTTCATGGCCCTGCTCTATCGCATCAAGCAGGGTCACGTCGGCCCCGACTTCCGCGAGTCCATGGCCGCCCTGGCCCACCGCCTGGTCGGCAAGGGCGCGCAAAGCGTGGTGGCGGGCTGTACGGAAGTGCCGCTGGTGCTGAGCGCGACGGACCTGTCGGTCCCATTTCTTGATGCGACGGAAGAGCTGGCCAGGCGCTGCGTGGCGGTCTGCCTTGAGGACGTCAGCGCATAGCCGAGGGCTGACCGTCTTCGCGCGACGCCTCGAACAGCCCCAGCAGGGCCGCCGCGCCGCGCGAGGCCTGGGCCATGCGTAGCAACGCCGCCCGGGCTTGGGTGGTGTCGGCGCTCTCGGCTTGGCGCTCGAGACGCTCGGCTTCGCTGAGATGATCGTTTCTGCTTCCCATGACGCAAACGTCTACAGGACCTAAACGGCGCCACCATGCGACCGCTGGACGCACACCGTTCATTAACCATCGTTTTGCGCGCGCCAAATTGTCACAGAATGTTAAATCGCAAGCATGGCGCATAAATGAAAACACCCCCGGACCTGGAAGGCCTGGGGGTGTCGTCCTGTTCCCCAACAGGACGGCGTCGGCTGCGCTAGCATCGAGCGCTGCGGCGTCGCCTCTTAAACTGGTGACCCTGCTTTCGCCGAACGCGGATCCTTAAGCAACGCGTCGCCCTGTCGCAGCCCCCCATTTTGAGGACGCCGCAGCGCTGAAATCCTTTGCATACAAGGGCCTTGTCCCGGCTGCGGCGCGCTGACGCAGCCATCCCAGAATGAGGAAACTCGTCGCAAAAAGTGGGTAGCCAAAGCTATGACACCGGTAGCATGGTAACTGAAACCGTTGCATCAGACGACGGGGCCGTCAGGGCCGGGAGGAACGCCAAAAGCCGTCGAGCGCGACAGCCGATATTGGACGCCGGTTTCGGCCCCCGTCATGCTCCAAGCTTTGAGATAGCGCCTGTCCAAACAGGCTCTAATGGCTTCCCGATCGTTGACGGCTCCGCCTCATCCGGAGTCCCGCATGCCGCTCGCCCTCCTCACCCGTCGCCGCCTGATGGCCACCACGGCCGCTGCCTTCGCCGCCGCCGGCCTGCCGCTGAAGGCCCTGGCCGCGCCGACCAAGGCGGACGCCCTGGGGACCATGAAGAGGGCGGCCAGGTTCATGGTCGAGAAGGCCGCCTACAAGGGCGGCTACGTCTGGTCCTACTCGGCCGACCTGACGCGCCGCTGGGGCGAGATGGAAGCCTTTCCGACGATGATCTGGGTGCAGCCCCCCGGCACCGGCACGGTCGGCCACCTGTTCCTCGACGCCTATCACGCCACGGGCGACGAGTATTACTACGACGCCGCCCGCAACGCCGCCGACGCGCTGATCGCCATCCAGAACCCGGCCGGCGGCTGGAACTATATCGGCGACTTCGCCGGCGAGGCCTCGCTGAAGCGGTGGTACGACACCATCGGCAAGAACGGCTGGCGGCTCGAGGAATTCCAGCACTACTACGGCAACTGCACCTTCGACGACGAAGGCACCGCCGAGTGCTGCAAGTTCATGCTGCGCATGTACGTCGAAAAGAAGGATCCGAAGTATAAGGCCGCCTTCGAGGAGGCCCTGAAGTTCGTGCTGGAAAGCCAGTATCCGGTTGGCGGCTGGCCGCAGCGCTATCCGCTGAAGGACGAGTTCCACCACCACGGCAACCCGGACTACACCAGCTTCATCACCTTCAATGACGACGTGATCGGTGAGAACATCGAGTTCCTGATCATGGTCTACCAGGCCCTGGGCGATAAGACCGTCCTGGACCCGATCCGCCGCGCCATGGACTGCTATATCGCCTGCCAGCAGCCGCAGCCGCAGCCGGCCTGGGGCCTGCAGCACACCGTCGCCGACCTGAAGCCGGCCGGCGCCCGCACCTACGAGCCCAAGGCCTTCGCCACCCACGCCACGGCCAGCTGCCTGTCGCAGATGATGACCTTCTACCAGCTGACCGGCGATCCGAAGTATCTTGCCCGCGTGCCCGAGGCCCTGGCCTGGCTGGACTCGGTGCGCCTGCCCGACGACGTCATGCCCGGCAAGCCGCGCTATCCGACCTTCATCCAGATCGGCAACGGCCGTCCGCTGTACGTCCACCGCACCGGCTCGAACGTGGTCAGCGGTCGCTACTTCACCGACGAGAACCCGCACAACACGGTCACCCACTACTCGTCGTTCCGCAACGTGGACGTCAAAGGCCTGCGCGCCCGTTACGAGACGCTGAAGGCCACGCCGCCGGAGGAGGCCAGCAAGCACTCGCCGCTGAAGGGCCAGCGTCCGCTGCCCAAGTACTTCATGGTCAAGGACATCTCGGTCGAGGACCTGTCGGTCGGCGGCGACCTGTCCAGCTCGGCCCCCAAGGCCGTGTCGGCCGACGCCGACAAGGTCGCCAAGCTGACCCTGGAGCTCAACGCCGAAGGCTGGTGGCCCACGCCCCTGACCTCGACCAGCCAGCCCTATGCCGGCGAGCCTCCGGCCGAGCCGACTCCCGGCGACTTCTCGGAGACCAAGGTCGGCGACAAGTACGACACCTCGCCCTATCCCGACCCGAACCCGAAGATCGGCGTTTCGACCGGCGCGTTCATCGCCAACATGGCGACGCTGATCAAGTACGTCGACAGCCTCGCGACTTAAGCGATCAGACGCGCTTCGGCCGGGGTCACCGCGGCCAGCAACCGGCCGAGCGCATACTGATAGAGGGCGACGTCCTTCTGGTTTTGCGAGACCAGTTGGCTGTAGGCCTTCGCGCCCAGCATCACCTCGGCCGTGTCCTCGGCCCGCGTCACGTTGAGACGCTGCACGCTCGCCACGCGGCCTTCGAACGCGCTGTCGGCCCACGCCATCGACTCGAAGGGATGCTCGCAGACGTAGAACCAGACCATACGCTCGATCAGCGCCTGCGCGGCGGCTACGTCCTGCTCGTACAGGGGCGACCAGCCCGAGCCGGTCAGTTGCCGGTAGTGGTGGTCGTAGGTGTGCAGCACCACCGCCGGGTCGTCGCAGGTGACGAAGTCGTCGAGCGAAAGGCGCTTGGCCAGGCTGACCGCCCGGAACCGCGGATCGCGCGCCTGATCGCCCGTCAGCGCCACGACATGCCGGAAGTAGCGATAGACCGAGACCACCCGGTCCACCGGCCAGCGGAAATTGGTGGCTGCCGGGATTTGCGGGTCCACCGCGCGGTAGATGTCATAGCCATAGTGGCCGGCATAGAAGTCGTGACCCCGGAACGCCTCGTAGCGCCCAGCGCGCTCGGCGTGTTCGGTCGCGTCGTTCTCGATTCGCGGACAACGGCGCTCCTCCGGAAACAGGCGGTTCAGCGCATCGACGACGGAGGTCCCGCCCGCCTTAGGATTATGGAAGAAGAAGAGCTTCCCGAACACAACAGGCTCCGACCCCGCCAAGACGACCGTCGCTACGCTGCTCACACGAACAGGCTTCAACTTTCCGTCGTCGCTTTGGCTGGAAGAGTTGCAGAAACGTTCAATTCAATTCAGGGATGATATTGCGACTTCGAGACGTTGTCGACAAGCCCATGAAAGATTAGCGGAATTTTGGCGAAGAAATTCCGCAGCCAGACGGTCTGTCATTCACAGGCGCGCCGGAGGTTCATCAGCACCTTCGGCGTGTCCTTGCGCAGCGCCTCGCGCATCATGGCCTTGGGAACAGGCCAGTCGACCGCCAGGCGGTTGTCGTAAAACACCCGCGTGCCGCGCCCGCCGTCCAGCGGCTGCAGCCGCCACTCGCCCTGCTCGACCTTCAGGTCGCCCTCCACGAGATGGAAGCGGATCCGACTGACCGGCTCGTAGTCCGATCGGAACACGATCCGCATGCTCGGAAAGACGAAGGTGCGCCGCGTGACGTGCTCGCGGATGTCCCAGCCTTTGCGTTGATCTCCGGATAGAATGCGGCAGCTGGCCAGGTTGCTGATCATCCGCCCCGCCGTGGCGCAGTCGGTCATGATCGCCCAGACCCTTTCCGGCGGCGCGGCGACGTCGACCACCGCCCGAACGCGGCCGGAGACGCCGTCGGGATCAGGCGAGACCTCGGCATAGGCCTCGCCCCTGGCCAGGGCCGCCTGGGCCTTGGCCGTCAATTCGAAGGCGTGGGCGGACCCGCTCAGGGCCCACACCATCGCCGCCGCCACCATCCATCGCCGCATGCGTCCGCTCCTTGCCTGCAGCAGCTACGGCGGCGACGGGCCTCTGGACGCTACGGTCGCGCTACGGCCAGCGCTTCGCGCACCACATCGGGGGCATGATCGATCACGCGGAGGTAAGCGGTCAGGGCGGCGTCGGGGCGGGCGTCGCCGTGCTCCAGGTCTTCCAGCAGCGTCCGGTCGATGTGGAAGACGCGGGCGAAGTCCGCCTGGCTGAGCCCCGTGCGCCAGCGCACGGCCTGAACCAGGGCGCGGGCGGAACGCGAACGCGACGGAGCGGCGGCTTCATCGATCGCGGGGTCGGCGGGTCTGATCATCGTTACGCTCCTACGGCCTATCCCCGAGGAGAGCTTCTAGGCTCCGTCGATTGCAGAAATTCGACGGCTTTGAGTCAGGGCGAAGTCTTCAGGCGCCTTGTTTGGCGAGGAACGCTCCCGTGGCCTCGATGGCTTCGACCAGGCTGACCCGCTCCAGGGTCACGCCCTCGGGCAGGCTGGAGAACAGCCGGGTCGGCGCGGCGGCGTCCAGCATGACGAACACGCCCCGGTCGTCGGCGCGGCGGATCAGGCGGCCGAAGGCCTGGCTGATGCGGGCCCGCGCCACGGCGTCGTCGTAGCCCTTGCCGCCGAAACGCAGGCGGCGGGCCTTGTGCAGCACGTCCGGACGCGGCCACGGCACCCGGTCGAAGACCAGCAGGCGCAGGGACCGGCCCGGCACGTCGACACCGTCGCGGATGGCGTCGGTGCCCAGCAGGCAGGCGTCCTCCTCGGCCCGGAAGATGTCGACCAGCGCCCCCACCTCCAGCGGATCGACGTGCTGGGCGTACAGAGCCAAGCCCTGGTCGGCCAGGGGCGCGGCGATGCGCTCGTGCACGGCCTTCAGCCGGCGGATGGCGGTGAACAGGCCAAGCCCCCCGCCCCCGGACGCCAGGAACAGCTCGCGCATGGCGGCCGAGACCTGGCGCGGGTCCTCCTTGTTCACGTCGGTGACGACATAGGCCTTGGCGTTGTGCTCATAGTCGAACGGCGAGACCAGTCGCAGCACCTTGGGCGCGGTCGGCAGGCGGGCCGCGCCGGTGCGCATCTCGGCCAGGGCGAACGGATCCTCCAGCGCCGGATCGACCAGGGTGGCGCTGGTCACCAGCACCCCGTGGGCTGGCGACAGCACCGCCGCGCGCAGCGGCTCGGTCGGGTCCACCCAGTGGCGGCGGCAGGCGGCGTCGACGACCCGTCCATACAGGAACGTCGCCTCGAACCAGTCGACGAAGTCCGGATCGGTCTCGCTGGGCTCGACGTCGTCGTCCTCGATCGCCTTCAGGATCGAGCGCCAGGCCGGCAGGGTCATGCGGGCGCGACGGTCCAGGCCGCGCAGCGCGCCTTCGATCCTGGCGCGTTCGGAAGGGCCCAGGTGCTCGGCGTCCTCGTCCAGCACATCTTCCAGGGCGCGGGCCAAGGCCAGCAACGGCGCCTCGATGGCGGCCAGGGCCTTGGCGGCTTCCGGCGCGCGCTCGCGGACGAGATCGGTGGCCGGCCGGGCGTCGCATTGCAGGCCCAGGTCGGCGCCGCCGCCCCGCTCGCTGGTGCGGGCCCGCAGCTGCTCGATCACCGCGACCAGAAAGTTCTCGATCGGTCCGATCGGATTGATCTGGCCGTCCGGAGGCGCGACCCGGCCTGACCACCCTTCGCCCGGCAACGCGGCGGCGGCGTGCAGCGCCTGGGTCATCGCGCCGCGCGCGCCTTCGCGGTCGCCGAGGATGTCCAGCAGCCGGGCTTCCAGCCCCCGACCACGCCGGCCACGGCCTTCGGGTCCACGGATCCAGCGGCGGAGCTCGGCGGCCTCGGCCCCGGACAGGGCGGCCGAGAAGGCGCTGTCGGCTGCCTCGAACAGGTGGTGGCCTTCGTCGAAGACGATGCGCTTGAGGCTGGTGGTCTCGTTGTCGCCCTTCAGACCCCGCGCCGTCCGCGCCCCGTCGAACGCGGCCTGGGTCAGGACCAGGGCATGGTTGGCGATGACGATGTCGGCGCGCTTGGACGCCCGCACGGCCTTCTCGATGAAGCAGATGCGATAGTGCTGGCAGCCGGCATGGATGCACTCGCCGCGCCGGTCGACCAAGTTCGACGGGCTCGCCTGGGCCGAGGGCGGCACAGCCGAAAGCGTCGGCAGCCAGGCGGGGAAGTCGCCGCCGGTCATGTCGCCGTCCCGGGTCGCCCGAGCCCAGCGGGTCGTCAGCGCCAGGCCGATCAGGTCGCCATTGCCCAGCTGGGCGCCGTTGATCTGCTCCTGGAAGTTCAGCAGGCAGAGATAGTTCTCACGCCCCTTGCGAACCACCGCCTTGCGCGCCCGCTCCTTGGGATCGGGATAGATCGACCGGCTCTCGCGCTCGATCTGGCGCTGCAGGGCGCGGGTATAGGTGCTGATCCAGACGGACGGCCCGTTGGCCTCGGCCCACAGCGAGGCCGGCGCCAGATAGCCCAGGGTCTTGCCGACGCCGGTGCCGGCCTCGGCCAGCATCATGCGCGGTTCGCCCTCGCGCTCGCGCGGCTGGAAGGCGAAGGCCGCCTCCTTGGCGAAGGTCACCTGGGCCTCGCGCACCTCGTCCAGACCGGAGCGCTTCAGCAGTTCGGCCAGGCGCTCCCCGGCCCGTTCAGGATCGATCGGCCGCGAGCCGGGCTCGCCGGGCGGGGCCTGATCCTCCCATTCGACCAGCCGCGCCCAGACGTCGAGGCCCGAACCGCGGAACTGGTTGCCGGCCTGAACCGAGCGGAGCGCGCCGATCGTCCGAGCTCCCCACGACCAGCCGGCCTTGGCCAGGGTCTCGGCCACGGCCAGGGCCTCCTCGCGCGACGGGACCGGAGTCAGGGCCAGCTCGCGCAACAGGGCGTCGGCGCTCTCGCGCAGGCTCTGGGCCTGTTCGGCCGCGCCGTGCGGCTCGCGCAGACCCAGCGCCATGGCCAGGCCCACGGCCGACGGGGCGCAGAAGGTCGCCGGCCGGACAAAGGCATAGAGTTCCAGCACGTCGAACAGGCGGGCATGGCGCGAAGGCGGCGACAGGTTGAGGCGACGCGCGGTCATGGCCGCGTGGGCCACCAGCACCGGGCCATGCTCGAACAGGTCGCGGGCGTCCGGCGGACGCAGCATCCGCCCTTCGCCCGCCCCGTCGGCCACGCCCGCGCGCGGCCCGGGCAGCACGACGAGCGCGGGGGCGAGATCCAGAGTCGGCGGGAAAGCGGTCACCCGACTCCGTTAGCAGAAACCGCGACGAAACAGAATAAGAACAGATGCTTCAGACGATGGGGACGTCATCGTCGTCGAAGCCTTCCAGGCGGTTGATCGCCGTCTGGGCCTTCTGGCGCAGGTCGGCGTCCTCGCTCTCGGCCGCCTTCCGGTACATCCGCAACGCGAGGTCGTCGTCGGCCTTGATGCCCTGCCCGCGCTCGCACATGACGCCCAGGTCGTACCAGGCTTCGAGATAGCCCCGCTCGGCCGCCATCTGGAACCAGCGCATGGCCTCCGTGTAGTTGATCGGTACGCCCTCGCCGTTGTGGTGCGCGACGCCCAGGTTCGACATGCCGGCCGCCAGATCGTTGGCGGCGGCGGCGCGGTAGAACTTCAGGGCCTCGGCCTGGTCCAGGCGCACGCCCGTCCCCTCCGAATGCAGCCGGCCCATCTCGTTCATGGCATCGGGCGAGCCCATCTCGATCGCCTTGCGCAGCAGGGCCACGCCCTTGGCCGTGTCCACCCGCGCACCAGAGCCGTCCAGATAGGCCTCGGCGGCGCTGTAATAGCCGCGCGCGGAACCGGCGGCGGCGGCCTTCAGATACCAGGCCAGCGCCAGGCGTGGGTTCTCGGGCAGCCCCTCGCCGCCTTCGTAGGCGACGCCGAGATTGTACATGCCGTTGGGATCGCCCAGCCGGGCGGCCCGGGCGTAGAGCGTCATGGCGGCGCGGCGGTCGACCTTCACCCCGTCCGCGCCGTCGAAATAGACATTGCCCAGCTCGACCATGGCGTCGGTGTCGCCGCCCGCCACGCCCTTGCGCAGCCAGGCCAGGGCCTGGGGTACGTCGCGATCGACGCCCTCGCCGTCCAGGTACAGCTTGGCCAGGTCGCATAGCGCGTGGCGTCGCCGCCCTGGGCGTCCTTCAGGGCCGCCGCGAAGGTCGCCTTGGCTTCGGGGGAACCGTCCGCCCGTGCGAAGGCCGCGCCGCCGCCCATCAGCAACGACGGCGACAACGCCAACACCAACATCAAGGGCGGCACTCTGCTACGCATCACGTCCCCACCGTCCCGGGATCGTCGCATCGACCGCGGGAGCGTCAAGGCAGACACCCGCCCGCTCGGCCGCGCGCAACCGGACTCGCCCGATACGGGTTCAAAAGACGGATGAAACAGAAGGGGAACATGCTATATCGCGGTCAATGCTCGCGGCTGACGCCCTTCCTCCCAAGTTCCAAGACTGGTTCGCCGCCCGTGGCTGGAGCCCGCGCGAGCACCAGTTGGCCATGCTGGAGAAGGCGCGCGAGGGGCGCGGCGCCCTGCTGATCGCCCCGACGGGCGGCGGCAAGACCCTGGCCGGCTTCCTGCCCAGCCTGATCGAGCTGTCCGAACGCCCGCCGCGCAACACGCCGGCCGGGGTGCATACCCTCTACATCTCGCCACTGAAGGCCCTGGCCGTCGATGTCGAGCGCAACCTGCTGACCCCCATCCGCGAGATGGGCCTGAAGATCGTGGCCGAGAGCCGCACCGGCGACACCGGCGAGGCCCGCAAGGCGCGTCAAAGGGTGAGACCGCCGGACATTCTGCTAACCACGCCCGAGCAACTGGCCCTGTTCTGCGCCTGGGAAGGCGCGCGGGAGTACTTCAGCGACCTGCGCTGCGTGATCATCGACGAGGCCCACGCGATCTGGCCCAGCAAGCGGGGCGATCTACTGGCGCTGGGCCTGGCGCGCCTGCAACAGTTCGCGCCGTCGATGCGACGGGTGGGGCTGTCGGCGACGGTCGACGATCCGGATCTGGTGCGGAAGTGGCTGGGCGACAGCGGCCGCGACAGCATCGACCTCGTCCTCGGCTCCGGCGGCGCCCAGCCGGTGGTCGAGGTCCTCGTCTCCGGCGGCCGCGTCCCTTGGGCCGGCCATACGGCCGAGCACGCCATGGCCGAGGTCTATGAGATCATCAAGCAGGCCAAGACGGCCCTGATCTTCGTCAACACCCGCTTCCAGGCCGAGTTCGCCTTCCAGCGCCTGTGGGAGCTGAATGAGGACGACCTGCCGATCGCCCTGCACCACGGCAGCCTGTCGGCCGAGCAGCGGCGCAAGGTCGAGGCGGCCATGACGCGCGGCGCGCTGCGGGCCGTGGTCTGCACCTCGACCCTGGACATGGGCATCGACTGGGGCGACGTCGACCTGGTCATCCAGCTGGCCGCGCCCAAGGGGGCCTCGCGGATGGTGCAGCGGATCGGCCGCGCCAACCACCGCCTGGACGAACCCAGCCGCGCCCTGTTCGTGCCCGCCAGCCGCTTCGAGATGCTGGAGTGCCGCGCCGCCGCCGACGCCATCCTGGAAAACCACCTGGACGGCGATCCGCCACGCATCGGCGCGCTCGACGTCCTGGCCCAGCACGTCATGGGCTGCGCCTGCTCCGAACCCTTCGCGCTGACCGCGCTCTATGACGAGGTCCGCTCGGCCGGTCCCTATGCCGAGCTCTCCTGGGAGGACTTCGAGACCGTCGTCGACTTCGTTTCGACCGGCGGCTACGCCCTGCGCACCTACGACAAGTTCCGCCGCATCGTGCGCAACGAGGATGGCCTGTGGACCGCCCGCAACGCCCAGGCCCGCCAACAGCATCGGATGAACGTCGGGGCCATCGTCTCGCCGGGCATGATCAACATCCGCATCGGCGGCGGCAAGAGGCCGATGGGCGGCCGCAAGATCGGCGAGGCGGAAGAGGGCTATTTCGAGCAGCTGACCCCGGGCGACACCTTCGTCTTCGCCGGCCAGGTCTGGCGCTACAACAGCCTCGTGGGCGCCGACGCCTTCGTCTCGCCCGCGCCGAACGACGACCCGAAAATGCCCAGTTGGGGCGGCTCCAAGTTCCCGCTTTCCACCTATCTGGCCAGCCGCGTGCGCCAGATGATGCACGACGAGCGCGAATGGGCCGCCCTGCCGCCGGACGTCCAGGAGTGGCTGAGCTGGCAGAAGGTCCGCTCGGCCATCCCCGGCGATGGTGAGATGCTGCTGGAGACCTTCCAGCGCGGCAAGCGCTTCCACTTGGTCTGCTATCCGTTCGACGGGCGCCTGGCCCACACCACCCTGGCCATGCTGCTGACCCGGCGGCTGGACCGCCTGGGCGTTGGGCCGCTGGGCTTCGTCTGTAACGACTACGCCCTCAACATCTGGTCGCTGCGGCCGATGGACGGTCTGGATCTCGACGACCTGTTCGCCCAGGACATGCTGGGCGACGACCTGGAGGCCTGGCTGGACGAAAGCTTCATGATGAAGCGGGCCTTCAAGCACTGCGCCCTGATCGCCGGGCTGATCGAGCGCCGCCACCCTGGCGCCGAGAAGTCAGGACGGCAGGTGACCTTCTCCACCGACCTGATCTACGACGTGCTGCGCAAACACCAACCCGATCATCTGATGCTCCGCTGCGCCCGACACGACGCCGCCACCGGCATGCTCGATATCGCCCGGCTGGGCGACATGCTGACCCGCGTGCAGGGCCGCATCCGCCACGTGCGGCTGGATCGCGTCTCGCCGTTCGCCGTGCCGATCATGCTGGAGATCGGCCGCGAACGCGCGCCGGGCGACGCGGCCGGCGAAATGATCCTGGCCGAGGCCGAGGAAGACCTGATCGCCGAGGCCATGTCGTGACGCGTTTCGAACCCTCCCTCTGCGGCGGCCTGCGGGTCGGCCTGGCCAATGTCGAGGTCATGCTGCGCTGGTCCGGCGCCCTGTGGCTGGAGCGCGAGAACACGCTCGTCGTCGCCGACCTGCATTTCGAGAAGGGCAGCAGCTACGCCGCGCGCTTCGGCCAGATGCTGCCGCCCTACGACACGCGCGAAACGCTGGATCGCCTGGACCGCGAGATCGCCCTGCTCTCGCCCGCGCGCCTGATCTTCCTGGGCGACAGCTTCCACGACGGCGGCGGCGAGGCGCGGCTGGCGGCGGACGACTACAGGCGATTGGAAGGCCTGGCCCTGGGCCGCGATCTCGTCTGGGCGGTCGGCAATCACGATGCTGAGGGACCCAGGGTGCTGCCCGGCGACATCATCGACGAGGCCTCGGTCTCGGGCCTGACCTTGCGCCACGAGCCGGTTCCGGGCGTCCAGCTGGGCGAGGTCGCCGGCCACCTGCACCCGGCGGCCAAGATCACCAGCGGCCGCGCCACCACCCGCCGCCGCTGCTTCGTCACCGACGGTCAGCGCCTGGTGCTGCCAGCGTTCGGAGCCTTCACGGGGGGTCTGAACATCCTGGACGAGGCGTTCTCGAACCTGTTCGCCGGTCCGCTGCTGGCCGGCGCGCTGGGGCCCAAGCGGGTCCACGCGGTGGGACGAAAGTCGCTGCGGCCGGATTAGTCCTGCCCCAGGATGCTTTCGTAGTCCTGGCCGCCATAGAAGATGCCGACAATGACCACCTGTCGGCCCTTCAAGGCGTAGGTGATCGTCACGCGCCGGAAAGGCAGGGTGCGAAGACCTGGCCGCACGTCGAACCGCGGCGCGCCACGTTCTGGAAAGCTGCTAAGCGCTTCACAGCGATCGACGATCTCATCCGTGAAGCGCGCCGCCGTCCTCGGCGACGCCTCGACGGACAGATAGTGGTAGAGCGCGAGAAGCTGAGCCTCCGCTTCCGGCGTATAGACGACCGAATAGCCGCACATCAGGTCTTGAAAGCGCGCGTGTGCGCGGCGGCTAACGCCGCACGAACATCCTCACTCGATCGCCCCGGGAAGGATCCGCTTCAAAGGCGTCGTAGGCCTTGGCGGCCTCGCCATGCAGCCAGGCTTCCAGCGCCCGTTCTTGAGCTTGAAGCGCGCGCAGGCCCTCCCGGATCACCTCGCTCTCGCTGGCATAGGCGCCGGACTCGACCTTCGCCCTGACCTGGGCGGCCATTTCATTGGGAAGGGTGACGCTAAGCTGCTTGGTCGATCGCATGACGGCCTCGGATCCTGGTAGGATTAAATCCTATCAATGCTTACCCAGCAAGCCGATCCGCTTCACATATGCAGCGCTTGCTCCAGGGCGAAGGCCAGGGAAATGGCCGCGCCGGCGGTCAGCAGGGTGCGCATGCGCGGGCGCCAGCTGGGGCCCTCGTGGTCGGTGACGTCCCAGACCCATTGCAGCAGGAAGACCAGCAGGAAGCCCGACAGCTGCCAGGCCGGCTCGAACTTCAGCTCGCCCAGCAACAGGCCGAAACCCGACAGCGGGAACAGCAGCGAGATGCCCAGGACCGACCAGCGTGGGCTGGGGTTCTCGATCTCCAGCCCCGTGCGCACGCCCCCGAAGTACGAGACCATGGCGGCCGAATAGGCCAGCAGCGCCGTCAGAGACGACTTCTGGATGCTGTCGGGGCCGTAGCAGAACAACACCGACGAGATGAAGAAAGGAATCAGGGTCGATAGACCAAAGACCCATACCGCCGGCGGAACCGGCGTCCGCTCGCCCGCGAACTCGTTCATGCTCAACTCCTTCGGAAGGCGACCGAAGCCGCCCACCCTGCCCCGAGCGCGACTATTACCGACACGAGCCCATAGGTCCACGGACGATCTTTGGCGAAGACATAGAGCGCCCGCTCGGCGCCGGCCTTCTCGACCACCAGGGTGCGGTCGCGGATCGACACCGGCTTGCCGTCCTGGAACAGCACGATGCGGGCCGTGTACCGCCCGATCGGCGCCTCGGCCGGCAGGTCCAGCTCGGCGCGGAACAGGCCCTTGTCGACGAAGCGGACGCCTTGCGGGTCGGCGGCGTAGAGCCCGGCCTTCTCCTTCAGGCGCAGCACGGCGCGCCGCCAGTCGAGGTAGTCCGCGCCCAAGCGGCTGACCACGACGTCGCGGACGCCATAGGTGGTCTCGACCCGCTGCTCCAGGGGCGCGGCGATGGCCAGGTGCTCCAGCCCCGCGCCCAGGTGGCGCAAGGGGGCGAAGCCGGCGATGTCCTGCAGCTTGCGGGTGGAGGCCACGCGATAGAAGCCCGGGCGCGCGGAACACCACGGGACGGCTGTTCAGCCACAGGCCGGCGATCTGGGTCTTGCGGGCGATACGCAGCGGCTGGTCGGGGCCGCGGACGATGACGACGATGTCGCTGGGCCGGTCCGTCGGATCGAACACCGCGCCATAGAGCACGATCCGCGCGCCCCGGAAGCCGGAGCTGACCCGGATCTCGGTGTCGGTCAGGGCGGCCGAAACCGCCGGCGCGGGCGGGGCGGCGACCAACGAAATCATCGCGCCGCTCCCGTCATCAGGACGAAGGCTTCCTCGGGCTTGATGAACAGGTCCGCGCCCATGCGCAGGCCAACGACCAGCACCAGCAGGGCCAGAAGCGCCCGCAACTCCTCGGCGCGGAAGCGGCCCGAGGCCCGCGCGCCCAGCTGCGCCCCGATCACCCCGCCGATCAGCAGCAGGGTCGCCAGCACGATATCGACCGTCTGGTTGCGGCCGGCCTGCAACACGCTGGTCAGCGAGGTGGTGATGACGATCTGGAACAGGCTGGTGCCAATGACCACCGGCGCGGGCATGCGCAGCAGGTAGATCATGGCCGGCACCAGGATGAAGCCGCCGCCGACGCCCATCACCGCCGACAGGACGCCGACGAACACGCCCAGCAGGACCGGCGGGATGACGCTGATATAGAGCCGCGAGCGCGGGAAGCGGACCTTGAACGGCAGGGCGTACAGCAGCGCCGGTCGCCGGTCGCGGCGCGGCTTGGGCGGCTGGCCGCTCCGGCGGCGCAGGATCGTCCCCACCAACTCCGTCAGCATCAGTCCGCCGATGACGCCCAGGAACAGCAGGTAGGACAGCGACACCGCGAAATCCGCCTGGCCGATCAGGCGCAACCAGCGAAACACCTCGACCCCGATGAACGAGCCGATCGCCCCGCCGCAGGCCAGCACCCCGCCCATGCGGAAATCGACCGAGCGCTTCTTGCTGTAGGCGATGACGCTGGAGACCGACGAGGCGGCGACGTGGTTGGCCTCGCTGGCCACGGCCACGACCGGCGGGATGCCCATGAACACCAGAACCGGCGTCATCAGGAAGCCGCCGCCGATGCCGAACATGCCGGAGATGAAGCCCACGAGCCCGCCCAGCACCACCAGCAGCAGCGCGTTCACCGACACCTCGGCGATGGGCAGGTAGAAGTGCAAGGCGCGCGCGGCCCTTTCGGCGTCCGGGATATCCCTGATTGCCGGGTGAAGGCCGGAGGGTCAACGCGATAGATGCTCTCCCGCATTGCGCGGGAAGATCAACCTAGCGCGCGTAGACCGACAGGCGATTCAGGGTTTCGCCGTCCATGCCGCCCGAGGCCGGCAGGCCCTGGTCGCGCTGGTAGGCGGCGATGGCCATGCGCAGGGCCGGCGAAGCGACGCCATCGCGCGGACCCTGGTAGTAGCCGAGCTGCGACAGCACCTTCTGGGCCATGCCCAGGTTGGCGTTGACGGCCGGGGCCGACGCGGTCAGGCTGGCCGTCTGGGTCTGGGTTTGCGGACGGAAGGCCAGGGCCGAGCGATCGGCGGTCTGCTGGGCCTCGGCCGTCAGCTGGGCGCGCAGGGCGTTGGCCCGGCTGCGGGCGGTGGCGTCGCCCGAACGGCCGGCGATCACGTACCACTTGTAGGCTTCCGCCGGGTTCTGGCTGACGCCTAGGCCGCTTTCGTAGAGCTGGGCCAGGTTGAACTGGCTGTCGACCAGGCCGGTGTCGGCGGCCTTGCGGAACCAGGTCGCCGCCGTGGTCGAGTTGCGCGGGCCGCCCTCGCCCTTGAAGTAGTAGAGCGCCAGGTTGTGCATGGCGCGCGGGTCACCGCCGGCGGCCGCGCGTTCGCTCCAGCGGCGGGCTTCCGGCATGTCCTGCTTCACGCCGCCCTTGCCGGCCTCATACATCTTCGAGAGGTAGAACTGCGCGGCGGGATAGCCACCGTTGGCGGCCTTGCGCAGGATGTCGAGGCCCGAGCGGTCGCCGATCTCGATCTTGCGGACGCCATCCTCGAACAGGGCCTTGGCGTTGTCAGTGGCGACCGGCGCGGCCGCGGCGTCAGCCTGAACGGGCGTGACGCCCGTGGTCAGGGCCACGGCGGCGCGCGGCTGGCCCGGCGTGGTGTCGGCTTCCGGACGGGTGACCTCGACGTCCGACTTGCGGCCGGCGATGGCGTCGGCGACGCGGGTCGGGGTCGCCCCGCTGCCGTCGGCGCTGAGCAGCATGAAGCCGCCGACCATGGCGCCCAGGGCGCCGGCGCCGCCAAACACCATCACGGCGGTGGCGACGGTCGCGCCCAGGCGGCTCTTGGACTTCCTGGCGAAGCCGAAGCCGCTGAACAGCGGCGTTCCGGTCTTTTCACCCTTCGCCGGCTTGGGGGCCTTGGCCTTCTTTTCCGGCTTGGCCTTGCCCACGGTCTTGGCGTCGGCGGCCGCGGCGGCGCGCGCGGCGGCGCGGGCCTGCTCGATGATGTCGCGGGTCGACATAGGCCGGGTAGGCTGGACCGGAGCGAAGTCGGAGACCTCGGGCTCGACCTCCTCGTAGCGCGGCGCCTCCGGCTCGAATCCGTCGGCCATGGCGTAGTCGTCGTGCGCGAAGGCGCGCTCTTCCGGCTCGGCGGCCGGGAACTCGGCGATCTCGAAGCTGGGCTCGCGCGACGGAGCGGCCGGGGGGGCGAACACGTCCTGGTCGTCGTCGAACGAAGCCGACTGGCTGAACGAGGCCGACCGGCCGAAATAGGGATCATCGAACGGCGAGACCGCCGGGGCCGGAGCGACACGGGCCGGCGCGGGGGCCGCGGCCACCTGCGGCGGCGCGGCTTCCAGCTTACGCTGGGCGTCGTGCAGGCGGGTGTCGATCTTTTCGCGCGCCTCTTCCAGCATGCGGAGCGTGCGCTCCTCGCTCTGGCGGATGCGGTCGACCAGCTCCTGGCTGGAGCGTTCGTGGCGTTGGTTCAGGCGCTCGGTGACGCGGGCGACCTGCTCGCCGACATCGTCGATGGCCAGGGCGTTGCGGCGCTCGGCGCTGCCGATGCGCTCGGCCAGCTTCTCGGTGATGCGGGCGATTTCCGCGCCCAGCTTTTCCAGGGCCTGGGCCTGGACGCTGTCGGCGCGGTTCAGCTTGTGCTCGACGGTGGCGGCGATGCGCGCCACTTCGCCGCCGACCTGCTCGATGGCCGTGGCGTTGCGCTGCTCGGCGGCCTGGACGCGACGATTGAAGGCGTCGGCGACGCCGACCACTTCGCGGCCCATGCGCTCGATGGCCTGGGCCGAGCGCTGCTCGGCGGCCTGAACGTGGGCGGCCATCTCGCCCAGCTTGCGCTCCATGCGGTCGAAGCGACCGTCGGCGGATTCCTTCAGCTTGGCGGCCATCTCCAGGCGCGCGGCTTCCATCTTCTGGGTCAGGCTGACGGCCAGACTGTCGAGGCGCTCCTGCACGCCGGCGGCCGGATTGGCGCCCTCGACCGCGCCCAGGCGCTGGTCCAGCGCCGAGAACGACGAGCTCATGTCGCGCAGCGCCTCGCTGGTGCGGGTCTCGGCGGCTTCCAGGCGTTCGCTGAGGCGCGCCACGACGGCGTCGACCAGGGCGGTGGGATCCTGCGGCGCCGACGTCGCGTTGACGCGGGCTTCCAAAGCGGCGATCGCCTCGCGGGTGCGGGCCTCGCCGTCATAGAGGTGGCTGGCGACCTTGCCCAAGGCGCCTTCGAGCGCACGAAGCGCCTCGGCCGAGCGCGGCCCGGCCGCTTCGGCTTCCATGCGGCGCGTGCGCTCGGCGGCGCGAGCCTGCTCGGTCTTCAGCTCGTCGACGGCGCCCTCGAAACGGGCGGCCACGGCGATCTGTTCACGCTCGGACCGTCCCAGACGCGTGAGGGCGTCGCGGACGGAATGGTCGATGCCGGAGATGGCGGCGGCGTTGCGGCCTTCGGCGGCCTCGATGCGCTGGGTCAGGCGGTCCAGGGCCAGGGCCACGCGGCCGACCTCGTCCGCCGGGTGTTCGGCGATCTCGATACGCGGTGGCGCATCCTCCTTGACGACTTCCAGATAGGCGCGGCTGCGCGCCTCGTCCCGATCCGCGGGCTTGTCGGCGAACTGCTCCGCCGCCTGACCATCGCCCTCGATGATCATACGATTGAGCCATTCGCCCAAGTCATGCCGGAGCGACGCGCGAGGTCCTTGGCGACCTCCCGTGCCTTGGGGTCGATCCCCTTAACGCTCCATGGCGACGCCGCAGTCATTGCGAATCGATCTCCTCGCATCTGAGGAAAACGCTAGTCACCAATTCCTGGGGTGTAAACGCGACCAAAACGCCAGATGTAGTGGCTGCACAATTCACTGTGGAGGAATCGGGACGAGTCCCAAGGTTCTGTAGCGTGGTTAAAACGCAAGAGGGTTAACGCAGGTTAACCATTTGCCAGGCGGATTGTCGCAGGCCTAGAAGCGGCCATGGATCTACCCCTGACCATTTCCGCCGCGGTTGTGTTCCTGACTCTTGCCCTCGTCTTCGGGTGGCTGGGGGCGCGTCCGATCAATGTCCTAAAGGGCCCGCGCATGGTGCCCTGGCGTCCGCTGATGATGGTCTGCGTGGTCGGCCTGATGCTGATGTTGGTGCACCTGTTCAACCTGTTGGGCGTCCAGACCGGTAACCCGCCGCGCTACTAGGTCGCGGGCGTCGCAAGGCTAGTTCGCGGCCTTCTTGGGCCGTTTGGTCAGGCCGGACATCCCGCCCGAGGACAGCAGGCCGATGTCGGCGAGCAGGAAAGGGATCGCCCATTTGTGGGGCGCGGCAATGTAGCGCGGCTGCCAGACGGGGTCGTACTTGTCCTTGTACCGCCGCACGCCCTGGAAATTGTAGATCTCCTCGCCGCGCTCGTAGAGCAGCCGGCCCACGCGCGACATGATCGGCGCCAGCGGCCGATCCTCGAGCCCCGCCAGCGGGGCCATGCCGAACTCGAACGCCTGATAGCCCTCGTCCTTGCCCCACTGCAGCAGCTCGACGAACAGGTAGTCCATGACGTTCTTGGGCGCCTCGTCGGAGTAGCGCATCAGGTCCATCGAGAACGCGGTCTTGCACGCCGTCAGCCACAGGGTGGCGAAGGCGACGATCTTGCCCTCCTCGCCGCGCACCACCGCGACCGGGAACTCGGCCACGTAGCGCGGATCGAAGCCGCCCATAGAGAAGCTCTTCTCGCCGCCGGCGTGGTGGCTGAGCCAGGCGTCGGAGATCGCCTTCAGCTCGTCCATGATCGCCACGGCGGCGCCGACCGGCAGGATTTCGAAGGCCGCCCCGCCCTCCCCGGCCTTGCGCCAGTTGCGGCGCAGAACCTCGCGGCGGCGACCGGCCAGGCTGAAGGCCTCCAGCGGCACCGCGGCGCTTTCGCCCGTCTTCTGGATGGCCAGGCCCAGGTCCACGGAGTCCGGCAGGTCATCGGGACCCAGGCCGTAGAAGCCGGCCCGCGCGGCATGGGCGTCGGCCAGTTCGCGGAAGCGCCAGAAGAGCTCCATGCGCTCCTCTTCCTTGCCAACCGGCGCGCCCAAGGCGATCCACGACCGCCCTCGCACGCCGAACATCAGGAAGCTCTCGCCCGAGGCCGAGAACAGGAAGCGCTTGTCGCCCAGCAAGGCCAGGTTGGCGCTGGGCTCGGCGTCCTGGGCCTTGGCCAGGATGGCGCGGACGCGGTCGAATTCCGGATCGGTGTCGTCGACCACGGCCGGCGTGGCGGCCGTGGCGACCAGTCGCCAGACGCCGACGGCCAGCAGCGCGATGGCCGCGGCGATCGACGAGCGGATGGCGCGGGCGGCCTCGTCATGGTCCTGCAGCACCCGGATCCAGGACTTGTCGGCGAATTCGGTGTGGTGGAATGACCACCAGCCCAGCAGGCTGGCCCCGATGATGGCGGCGGCGGCCGACAGCAGCCAGCCGGGCGTGATCTCCATCTTGGTCAGGGCCGCCTTGCGCGGAAAGGCGTCGTGGAACGGCAGGATGGCCAGGAAGCACACCGACAGCATGGCGGTCTCTTCCCAGTTCAGGCCCTTGAAGATCGCCAACACCGCCGAGGCGGCCAGCACGGCCAGCGCCGCCCACCAGGCCGCGCCCAGCCGCGCGCGCAGGCCGAACGCCAGCAGCAGCAGGACCAGGCCCAGGATGGAGGAGAAGAAGTGGCTGATCTCGATCAGCAGGTCCGGCGCGAAGGCCAGCAGCAGCAGGAAGCGGGTCGGTTCCGAGGGAGTCGCCCCCGAGGCCAGCAGCATGACTCCGGCCGACGCGGTCAGGATCGCCGCCAGGGTCGGAGCGATCGCCAGGGCCGCGGGCCTGAAAACTGTCGAGGACATCCAGATCCCGGAAGGACGAATCCCTCGCGGGATCCAGCAATGACACCTCCTATACCGCGCAAACCATGACAGGGTCACCGTCGCGGCTCGATGGAAGATGCGAACGACCGTTTGAATCGACTTGCCGCCGTCGCCGGGCGGCGTAGTGTGGCGGCCAATAACCGTCCGACTAGGGAGATGAGACGATGGCCGACTTCGGGGGAACCGAGCTCGACGCCTTCCGCGCCGAGACCCGCGCCTGGCTCGAGGCTAACTATCCGCCGTCCCTGAACGCGCCGATGGGCGAGGACGAAGCCCCGTGGGGCGGCCGCAAGATGGTCTGGAAGAACCCGGACGCCAAGCTGTGGCTGGACCGCATGGCCGAGCGCGGCTGGACCGCGCCGATGTGGCCCAAGGAACATGGCGGCGGCGGTCTCTCCAAGGCGCAGAACAAGGTGCTGGAGCAGGAGCTGCGTCGCCTGAAGGCCCGCCCGGCCCTGATGAGCTTCGGAATCTGGATGCTGGGCCCGGTGCTGCTGGAATACGCCACCGAGGAACAGAAGCAGCGCTTCCTGCCGCAGATCGTGCGTGGCGAGACCCGCTGGTGCCAGGGCTATAGCGAACCCGGCGCCGGCTCCGATCTCGCGTCCCTGCAGACCAAGTGCGAAGACAAGGGCGACCACTACCTGATCAACGGCCAGAAGGTCTGGACCAGCTATGCCGACCAGGCCGACTGGATCTTCTGCCTGGTGCGCACCGACACCAGCAAGAAGCACGAGGGCATTTCGTTCGTGCTGTTCGACATGACTTCGCCCGGCGTCGAGGCCCGCCCGATCAAGCTGATCAGCGGCTCCTCGCCCTTCTGCGAGACCTTCTTCGACAATGTGAAGGTCCCCAAGGACCAGCTGGTCGGCAAGCTGAACGGCGGCTGGGACATCGCCAAGCGCCTGCTCCAGTACGAGCGTCAGAACATCAGCGCCTCGGGCTTCGGCGGCGGCGGCGGCCTGTCGCCCGTCGACGCGGCCAAGAAGGAGATCGGCGTCGACAGCGAAGGCCGCATCGCCGACGGCGACTTCCGCGCCCGCCTGGCCGCCCATTCGATGGACGCCCACGCCTTCATGCTGACCGTGCGTCGCGCCGAGGCCGAGTCCAAGCAGGGCTCGGGGCCCAGCGCCGCCGTCTCGATCATCAAGTACGCCGCCGCCAAGATGAACCAGGAGCGCACCGAGCTGCTGGTCGAGGCGCTCGGCTTGCAGGGTCTCGGCTGGGAAGGCGAAGGCTTCACGTCGGAAGAACTGGCCGCCCCCGCGCCATGCTCCGCGCCAAGGGCAACTCGATCGAGGGCGGCACCAGCGAGGTGAACCTCAACGTCGTCGCCAAGCGGGTCCTGGGCCTGCTGGACCACCAATAGTCCGATGATCGAGTTTTGGTACGAGTTCGCCTCGACCTACTCCTATCCGGCGGCCATGCGCATCGAGCGAATGGCCGCCGACAAGGGGGTGGCCGTGGCCTGGCGTCCGTTCATCGTCGGCCCGCTGTTCCATGAGCAGCAGGGGCTGAAAGACAGTCCTTTCAACGCCTTCCCCGTGAAAGGCGACTATATGTGGCGCGACCTGGAGCGGGTCTGCGATCAGCAGGGTCTGCCCCTGCATCGCCCCAGCCAGTTTCCGCGCAACAGCCTGCTGGCCGCCCGCGTGGCCCTGGTCGGACTGGAGGACGGCTGGACGCCCCAGTTCAGCCGCGCCGTCTACCAGGCCAACTTCGTCGACGACCAGGACATCGGCAGCCCCGATGTCCTGGCCCCGCTGATCGCCGAGGTCGGCGCGGGTCCCGAACACGTCCTGGCCGCCGCCCAGTCCGATCCGATCAAGGCCCTGCTGAAGGACCATGTCCGCATGGCCAAGGAACGCGGCCTGTTCGGCGCGCCCAGCTTTCTCACCGCCGACGGCGAGCTCTTCTGGGGCAACGACCGTCTGGAACAGGCCCTCGACTGGGCCGTCCGTCATCAATCCAGGGAGCACGCCTGATGGCCGTCCTGACCGAAGAACAGACCATGCTGCGCGACGCCGCCAAGGGCTGGGCCAGCGAAAGCGCGCCCGTCGGCGCCCTGCGCAAGCTGCGCGATGGCAAGTCCAAACAAAGCTTCGATCCCGCCGCCTGGACCGAGATGGGCCAGATGGGCTGGGCCGGGGTGATCGTGCCGGAAGACTATGACGGCTCGGCCTTCGGCTATCTGGGCCTGGGCCTGATCCTGGAAGAGACCGGCCGCACCCTGGCCGCCTCGCCCCTGCTCTCCACCGCCTTGATCGGAGCCTCGGCCCTGCGGCTGGGCGGATCGGACGCGCAGAAGTCGGCCTGGCTGCCGAAGATCGCCACCGGCGAGGCCGTCGCCACCCTGGCCATCGACGAGGGCTCGCACCACAATCCGGCCCGCACGGCCCTGACCGCGACCAAGGGCGCTTCGGGCTTCGTGCTGAACGGGACCAAGACCTTCGTGCTGGACGGCGAGGCCGCCGACCTGCTGATCGTAGCGGCCCGCACCGGCGGCGCGGTGGGCGGCACGGACGGCCTGACCCTGTTCCTGGTCGCCGGCGACGCGCCCGGCGTCGTCCGCACGCACCTTTCACTGATCGATTCGCGCGGCGCGGCCCGGATCGCCTTCGATGGCGTCGAGGTCGGCGCCGACGCGGTGCTGGGCGAGGTCGACAAGGGCTGGGCGGTGCTGGAGCCGGTCCTGGACCGCGCCTATGCCGGCCTGGCGGCCGAGATGCTGGGCAGCGCCTCGGCGGCTTTCGACATCACGCTGGACTATATCAAGACCCGCACCCAGTTCGGTCAGGTCATCGGCACGTTCCAGGCCCTGCAACACCGCGCCGCCAAGTGGTTCACCGACATCGAGACCACCCGCTCGTGCGTCGAAGCGGCCCTGGAAGCGTTTGACGCCGGTGGCGATACCCGGGCGCTGGCCTCCCTCGCCAAGGCCAAGGCCAGCGACCTGGTGCATCTGGCCTCCAACGAGATGGTCCAGATGCACGGCGGCATCGGCATGACCGACGCCCATGACGCCGGCCTCTATATGAAGCGCGCCCGCGTCACCGAGGCCCTGTTCGGCGGCGCCAGCTTCCACCGCGACCGCTACGCGCGGCTGATGGGTTTCTGACCCAACGCTACCCCCAGCCCTGGGGATAGGCCGCCTCCGCGAGGTCCAGATACCGTCGTTCTCGTACTGACGGAGCGGGTCTCGCGGGGAGCGGGCCAAAGACGGCTTCCGTCCAGGGGAGCCATCATGACCAAGACCATCGCCGCCGCCACCCTCGCGCTGAGCCTGGCCCTCGCCTCTTCCGCCCAGGCCCAGCTGCAGCTCAGCTATCCGGCCGACGCGACCATGACCTGCGACCAGATCAGCGCCGAGATGGTTCGCATGGACCAGATGATGGGGGTCTCCAACAACGCCATCGCCAGCGCCGAGGCCGGCGCGCGGGGAGCCGAGACAGCCGCCAGCCTGGGCGTCAACGCCGCGCTGTACAGCGGGGCCCTGGGTCGCGTCCCGGGCCTGGGCATGTTCGCCAACGCCGCCGCCGCCCAGGCCAAGGCCGCCGCCGCCGCCAAGGCCCAGCGCGAGGCCCAAACCATCCAGGTGGCGCAGCAGCGCCGGGCGGTCATGGGCGGCCTCTATCAGGGCAAGTGCGGCGCGGCCGCCGTCACGCAAGTCTCGGCCGCCATGACCACCGCCGCGCCGAACCTTCTGGCCACGACCCAGGAAGTCTCCTTGCGCGGCGCCGCCTCGCCGACCGGCGCGATCGTTGGCAAGGTCAAGGCCGGCGGCGCGGTCTATCCGACCGGCCAGCGCAACGGCGTCTGGATGGAAGTCGACGACGAGAACGGCGCCCGGGGCTGGATATCCTCGGCCTTCGCCAAACCGAAGTAGTTCTGAACGGCGGGACCGCCCGGCGGTGCGGTTCCGACAGCCTGCCGCGTTCGAACCTTCGCCTTCAGGGTAGCGGACGAGGGCTCGCACGCGTGGGACCAGATCGTCCGAGCGCCTCCCGTCCCCGGGTCACGTTCGGCGGCCTGGGGCGCAGGAACCGCCGCCTGCGCCAACGGCTCTTCCTAGCGATTCCCGATCGCAGGAAGAGCGCCCATGCACGACGCCATTCAAGAGCATGGCGAAGCCGAGCGCCGTCTCTCCGAAGACCGTGACCACGAAAGGGAGCGGCGCGCTTCGCCTGGGAGATCGCCAAGGCCAACCTCACCAGCGGTCGACCTGTCCTGACCCTTTTCCAACCCCGACGACCTTCAAGCCGCCTCTCGAGGGCGGCTTTTCTTTGCCGACTTCAGATCACCTCAAGTCCCACGACGCCCTGATCTAGTAGATATGTCGCATACCCGACAGACACTCGAAATGCCAAATGATGGCGAAAAGCAGACCATTTCTCTAGGTCTTCTATTTTTAAGACCATCCTGACTGGATTGTGTCGGCTAAGCGACGGCGCCCCGAAATGCTCCCACCTATAGCTTGAAACCCTTGCCGTGAGACGGCGTTCGAATTCCGCATGACTGGGCCGTTGGCGATCTTGAAGAACCGCTTGCTTTCCGCACTGCCGTCCGAAGACAGGGCCCTTCTCGCGCCTCATCTGTCCACGGTCGATCTCGAGAAGGGACGCCTGCTCTACGAGCCGGGCGACTTGATCGATCAGGTCTATTTCCCGAACGACTGCGTCATCTCGCTGATGACCCTGATGGAGAGCGGCGCGGCGATCGAGTCGGCCACCATCGGTCGCGAGGGCGCCCTGGGCCTGATGGTCGCCGTCGCGCCGCGCCAGTCGCTGAGCCGCGCCATCGTCCAGGCCCCGGGCTCGGCCCTGCGCATCGCCGCCACGCCGCTGCATGACGTCTGGAGGCGCAGCGCGGCCTTGCGCGACCTGGTCGACCGCCACAACGAGGCGCTGTTCGGTCACGCCATCCAGTCGGTGGCCTGCAACGCCCTGCACGCCGTCGAGGCTCGCTTCTGCCGCTGGCTGCTGGGCTGCCACGACCGCATCGACAGCAACACGGTCAACCTGACCCAGGAGTTCCTGGCCGACATGCTGGGCGTCCAGCGCACGACCGTCACGGCCGTCGCCGGCTCGCTGCAGAGCAAGGGCCTGATCCGCTATCGCCGGGGCGTTGTCGACATCCTGGATCGCGACGGCCTCGAAGCCATGACCTGCGAGTGCTACGGCGCGGTGCGTCGCGGCTATGAGCGGCTCCTGCCCGCGTCCTTCGCCGGCTAGCGCCGACGAGACGGCGCGGGCGCGTGGGCCAGCCGCAGCAGGTTGGCGGCGCCAGGCGCGCCGAACGGCGTTCCCGCCACGACCAGCAGGCGTTCGCCCGGCGCGACGAGCCCCAGTTCCAGCGCCTTGCTCGAGGCGTCGGTGGTCACGACCTCCAGGCTGTCGGGCTGAGCGCTGACGCGCGGCTCGATCCCCCAGCACAGGGTCATGCGGCGCACGGCGTTGATGTCGGGCGAAAGCGCCAGGACCGGCTGCAGCGGGCGTTCGCGGGCCAGGCGACGCGCGGTCGCGCCCGTGGTGGTGAAAGCTACCAGGCACTTGGTCGAGCCGGACTTGGCCGCGCCGGCGGCGGCGACCACCAGCACGTCGGCGTCGTCATCGTCGTGGCGCTGTTCGGCCTGCATCAGCTCGGGCCAGCGCGGGTCGCGTTCGACGCGCTCGATGATGCGGTTCATCATCGAGACCGACTCTTCGGGATAGTCGCCGGCCGCCGACTCCGCCGACAGCATCACCGCGTCCGCCCCCTCGTAGACGGCGTTGGCCACGTCCGAGGCTTCGGCGCGGGTCGGGGTCGGCGAGCTGATCATCGACTCCAGCATCTGGGTGGCGACGATCACCGGGATGCCGCGCTCGCGCGCCGCCCGCAGGATTTCCTTCTGGGCCACCGGCACCTCTTCCGGGGCCATTTCGACGCCGAGGTCGCCACGGGCCACCATCACCCCGTCGCAGAGGTCGAGGATCGGACCCAGCACCTTCAGGGCCTGGGGCTTCTCGATCTTGGCCAGCACGGCGGCGCGGCCTTCGACGATCCGGCGCAGCTCGGCCATGTCCTCCGGGGCCTGCACGAACGACAGGGCGATCCAGTCGACGCCGAGGCGAAGCGCGAAGGCCAGGTCCTCGCGGTCCTTGGGCGTCAGGGGCGACATCGGGATGACGACGTCCGGCACCGCCACGCCCTTGCGTTCGGACAGCTTGCCGCCATTGACCACGGTGGTGTTGGCATAGCCCGGACCGGCGTCGGTCACGGTCATGCGCAGCTTGCCGTCGTCCAGCAGCAGGGTCGCGCCGGGCCGCATGGCGGTCAGGATCTCCGGATGCGGCAGATGCACCCGCGTTTCGTCGCCCGGGGTGGGGTCGCTATCGAAGCGGAAGGCCTGGCCGGCCTTCAGCATGACCGGACCTTCGGCGAACTTGCCGACGCGTAGCTTGGGGCCTTGCAGGTCGGCCAGGATGCCCAGCGGGCGGCCCACGGTCTTCTCGGCCTCGCGGATCGCCGCATAGACGGCCGCGTGGGTCTCGTGGGCGCCGTGGCTGAAGTTCAGGCGGAAGACGTCAGCCCCGGCCCTGGCCAGGGTGACGATCATTTCCGGCGTGCTCGAGGCCGGACCGATGGTGGCGACGATGCGCGAGCGACGGGCGCGGATCATGCCGTCGCTCCTTCCTGGTCTTGGGTCAGCCCGGCGGACAGAAGGCGTCGCCCTCGTTGGAGGCCAGCCTGATTTCGGTGAATGACAACGTCATGCGTCCGGCGGTGGACAGCGCGAAGGGGGACGAAACATGCGTCATGTCCGCGCCCTTGGCCCTGAAGCAGGAAAGTTTGATCTTGGCCGTATGCCATTCGCCGCGTTTCACACCTGACAACGTTGACGTAACGTCTACCGTCGCACCGCAGGATTCGCCACAGGCCAAACCCAGGGAGACCGGTTTCTCTGGGGACGCATCCACCCTGTACCGGATCGTCACCGCCATGTCGCCGGTGGTCTGGCGCGAGAGATCGACCGGCGGGCCGGCGATCGTCAGGCTCCCGGCCCCCTCCCCGCTCCATGTCGCCTGACGGGCGTTCTCCTGCGCGCCGGCGTCGATGGTCTTCAGCGAAACGGCCCCGCTGGCGTTCAGGGCCCACGGCGGCGGCGCGCGGCCGGCGGCGAAATAGCGGTCCACATTGACCGCCGCCGTCGAAGCGACGCCGGCGTCTTCGGACAGCACCGCGACCTTGCCGGGCTTGGCGTAGCTCAGGCCGTAGCCGTAGGCGAACTGCGGATCATAGTTCTTGTCGCCGACATTCAGCGGCTCCTGGTCGGCCCGCTTGGGCCACGAGAACGAGAGCTTGCCCCGGAAGTCATGGCGCGGCTTGCCCACCTTGTCGCCAATCAACACGTCGGCGACACCGCCGCCTTCCGAGCCCGGCAGCCAGGCCGCCACGAAAGCGTCCGAGGCGTTGATCTCGGGATTGGTCCACAGCGGCCGGCCGCTGAGGAACACCGAGACCACGGGGATCCCGGCCGCCTTCAGCTTCCTGAGCAGCGCCAGGTCGGTCTTGTCGCCGGGCTGGTACTCGACATTGGCGATGTCGCCCTGGAACTCGGCATAGGGGTTCTCGCCGAACACCACGATGGCGACGTCAGGCTTGGTCTTGAAGTCGCCCGAGGCCGACAGTTCGGCGCTACCGCCGCCCGCCTTCACCGCCTCGGTGACGCCGGCATAGATCGACTGGCCGTTGGGGAAGTCGCTGTTCTTGTTGCCCGTGCCCTGCCAGGTCAGGGTCCAGCCGCCGGCGGCCTTGCCGATGTCGTCGGCCCCGTCGCCGGCGACCAGCACGTGGGCCGAGCTCTTCAGCGGCAGCACGCCGTCGTTCTTCAGCAAAACGAGCGACTTGCGGACCGCCTCGCGGGCCACGGCGCGGTGCGCGGGCGAGCCCAGCAGTTCGTACTTGCCCTCGAGCGGGCGCTTGTCCTCGAACAGGCCCGCCTTGACCTTGACCCGCAGGATGCGGCGCACGGCGTCGTCGATCCGCGCCATCGGGATCTGGCCAGCCTTCACCTGAGCCAGGGTGTTGTCGTAGAGGCCCTTCCAGCTGTCGGGGGCCATGATCATGTCCATGCCGGCCAGATAGGCCTGGGCGCAGTTGGTGTTGGTGCAGCCCTCGACCTGGCCGTGGGCGTTCCAGTCGCCGACCACGAAGCCCTCGAAGCCCAGCCGCCCCTTCAGCACGTCGGTCAGCAGGCTCTTGTTGCCCGTGTGCTTGACCCCATTCCAGCTGGAGAAAGAGACCATCACCGACAGGATCCCCGCGTCGATGGCCGGCGGGTAGCCGGCGGCGTGCAGACGGACGAGATCGGCCTCGGAGATCTGGGCGTCGCCCTGGTCCTTGCCGCCCGCGGTGCCGCCATCGGCCAGGAAGTGCTTGGCCGAGCCGGCCACATGGTTGGCGCCCAACGGCTTGCCGGCGATCAAGGGCCCCTGCAGGCCCAGGGTCATCGGACCGGAATAGGCCTTCACCACTTCCGGGTCCTCGGCATAGCCCTCATAGGCGCGGCCCCAGCGCTCGTCGCGCGGCACGGCCACGGTGGGACCAAAAGTCCAGTCCGCGCCGGTCGCGACCATCTCCTGCGCCGTCGCCTCGCCGATGCGGCGGATCAGGTCCGGATCGCGCGCCGCGCCCAGGCCGACATTGTGCGGGAAGATCGTCGCGCCCACGACGTTATTGTGGCCATGCACGGCGTCGACGCCGAACATGATCGGGATTTCCTGGTGGCCGCCGCGCTTCTCCAGCGCCGCCGCGCGGAAGGCGCGGATCCACTCGACCCAACGCTGGGGCGTGGCGCGGTCATTGCCGTCCGGCGCGCTGTTGCCGCCGACCAGCACCGAGCCCAGGCGATACTTCGCCAGCTCTTCCGGCGTGATCGACGCGCCGTCGGCCTGGATGGTCTGGGCGACCTTCTCCTCGACGGTCATCTGGCTCATCAGCTTGGTGATGAAGGCCTCGGTTCGGGCGTCGGTGATCGTCGCGGGACTGTGGGCCTTGGGCCAGACGCTCGGATGGGCCGTCGCGGCGTTCTGCGCCAGGGTCGTTCCCGTAAGGCCGCCGGCCAGGATCAGGGCCAGGGCGGACGCGCGGACGAGGCTGGATGCGGACATGGTTCTTCCCAAGGATACGCCGCCCCCGGGCGGATCGCGTGAATTGAAGGGGAAAAGCGCTCGACGCGGCGCTTGCGGGAAACCGCGCCGAGCGAAAGATAAAGCGGTTCAGGCCCGCTTGGAGGGGAGTGATCGTGCGTCGAACAGAACGACGCGACGGGCGCTGTCGGGCGAAGTCATTGGCGTTTCCTCCGACGCCGCCTTCGTGGACGACCGTCTTGATCGAACTGATGTCGCGCCGATGGGACAGCGCTGTCAAGGTCAATATGATTGCGGTAACACGTAACGCACAGCTCCATCGCCTTAGCGGGGCGCCTGTCCGGTGGACTCTCGGACCACCAGCTCGAAGTCCAGCACCCGTGAGGGCGGCGGCGCGCCCTCCTCCTGTTCCACGCCGTGCATCAGCATGTCGGCGGCGGCGCCGGCCATGGCGAAGATCGGCTGGCGCACGGTGGTGAGCTGCGGCCAGGTGATCTTGGCGCCCGGCGTGTCGTCGAAGCCTGCGACCGACAACTGGGCCGGCAGATCCAGGCGCATGCGGTTGGCCACGGCCATCACGCCCAGGGCCATGTCGTCGTTGGAGGCGAAGATCGCGGTCGGACGGTCGGCGCCGCCCAACAGCTTCTCGGCCGCGTCGAAGCCCGAGCGGAACGAGAAGAAGCCCTGCTCCACCCGGTCGTCGCGGACGATCAGGCCGCTGTCGCGCATGGCGTCCAGGAAGCCCTGGTGGCGCAGGTGCGAGGCGCCGTGGTCGGGGTGGCCGATGATGAAGCCGATGTCGCGATGGCCCAGCCCGATCAGGTGCTTGGTCATCTCATAGGCGGCCAGGCGATCGTCCATGCTGACCCATGGGGCGCGGTCGAGATCGCCGCCCGGCGCGATGCGGACATAGGCGACGCCCGCCTTTTCAAGCGCCGCCAGCACCAGCGGATGGTCGCTGAGCGGCGGCGTCAGGATCACCCCGTCCATCCGCAGGGTGGCCAGCATCGGCTCGACCTGCTCCTGGATGTCGCCCGTCGAGTCGATCGGCTCGACGATCAGGTGGAAGCCCTCCTGCCGGCACCGCGCGATGGCCCCCAGCTGGACGTCCGTGACGTAGCCGGGGCTGGGGTTATCGAAGAAGACGCCGATCAGATAGGCCTTCGAACCCGCCAGGCTGCGGGCCGAAATGTTGGGCCGATAGTTCAGCGCCGCCACGGCGGCCTGCACCCGGTCCCGGGTGTCGGCCTTGACGTTGGGCTCACGGTTGAGGACCCGCGAAACGGTCTTGATCGAGACCCCGCTCTCGCGGGCCACATCGTGGATCGTGACTTTGGCGTTCAATTCCGTCCCTCGTCGCGCCAATTCTCTCCGGCGTGGCGGATACTAAGCCATGACAGGGTTGTCATGGCGAGCCCAAGAAGACGACTACGAGACCGCGGCCCTGCCCTCCGGCGTCATCGCCACCGCCGCGCCGATCAGGGCGGTGTGCGGATGCAGGATGACGTGGGTCGGAATGGACTGGGTGTAGTGCGACAGGCGGCCCTTGGCGTCGAACCGCTCGCGGAACGGGCTCGTCTCCAGGATGTCGATGATCCGGGGGGCGATGCCGCCGGCGATGAACACGCCGCCGCGCGCGCCCAGGGTCAGGGCGATGTCGCCGGCCGTCGAACCCAGCACCGCGCAGAAGCGGTTCACCGTGGCCAGGCTGTCAGCGCAGCCCTCGATCGCGCGCTCGGTGATCTGCTTGGCGGCCAGGGTCTCGACTTTGCGCCCCTCGGCTTCTGCCAAGGCCACGTGCAGGTCTTCCATGCCCGGACCCGACAGGATGCGCTCGACCGACACGCGGCCGCCGTCCAGTTGCTTGGTCAGGGCGCGCAGCACCTCGATCTCGATCGCGTCGACCGGGGCGAAGGCCACGTGGCCGCCCTCGGTGGCCAGCGGGATCTCCTGGCCGTGACGGCGCACCAGGCCGGCGACGCCGAAGCCGGTGCCCGGACCGAGGATGGCCAGATCCCCCTCGCCCGAGGTCGGCAGATGACCGACCTGGCGCAGGTCCTTGGGACTCAGGCGCGGCGCGGCCAGGGCCTGGGCGGTGAAGTCGTTGATCAGCTTGGCGTTCCGGAAACCGCCGGCGCGACGCAGGCTGTCCTCCGAGATCCGCCAGTCAAGATTGGTCATATGGACCGAGCCGTGCTCGATCGGGCCGGCCACGGCCACCACCGCCTGGTCGGGATGGCGGACGCCGACCTTCTGCAGGTAGTGCTCGATGGCGTCCTCGGCCGTGCCGTAGTCCTCGCCCTTGTAGGTGGTCGGCTCGATCAGGCGCGGGTCCTGACCGTCGAATTCGACCAGGGCGAAGCGGGCGTTGGTGCCGCCGATGTCGCCGACGAGGCCGAGCCCCACGCTGTGATTGCCGTCCATGACGATGCGCTTCCTCAAGCGAAGACGGACGCGCCGGCGTCGGCGGCGCCGACCCCGCTGCGCATCCATCCAAACAGTTCCCTACCAAAGCCCGGCTTGGACGCCGGGACGTTCGCTGGCGTACGGGCGCGCAGAACCGCCTCGTCCACCAGGATCTTCAATTCGCCGGTCTCGGCGTTGACGCTGATCACATCGCCGTCCTGGACATAGGCCAATGGCCCGCCCTTGGCGGCTTCCGGCGTCACGTGGATGGCGGCCGGGGTCTTGCCCGAGGCGCCGGACATGCGGCCATCGGTGACCAGGGCGACCTTGTAGCCGCGGTCCAGCAGCACCGAGATCGACGGCGACAGGTTGTGCAGTTCCGGCATGCCGTTGGCCGACGGGCCCTGGAAGCGGACGACCACCACGACGTCGCGGTCTAGTTCGCCGCGCTTGAAGGCCGCGATGAAGTCTTCCTGCTCCTGGAACACGGCGGCCGGCGCGGTGATCACGTGGTGTTCGGGCTTCACGGCCGAGATCTTCATGACGCCCCGGCCGAGGTTGCCGGCCAGCAGGCGCAGGCCGCCCTCGGGGCTGAACGGATCGGAGACCGGGCGGACGATGGCGGTGTCCAGGCTTTCGGTCGCCCCCTCGCGCCACTTCAGGACGCCGTCCTCGAGGTGCGGCTCCTGGGCGTAGAGCGAAAGGCCTCGGCCGGCGATGGTCTGGACGTCCTCGTGGACGAGACCGGCCTTCAGCAGCTCACGGATGATGAAGGCCATGCCGCCGGCGGCCTGGAAGTGGTTCACGTCAGCGGCGCCGTTCGGATAGACCCGGGCCAGCAACGGCGTGGCCTTGGAGATGTCGTCCAGGTCTTCCAGCGTCAGCTGGACGCCGGCCGCGTGGGCCATGGCGACGATGTGCAGGGCCAGGTTGGTCGAGCCGCCGGTGGCCATCAGGCCCACCACGCCGTTGACGATCGACTTCTCGTCGATCATCCGGCCGACCGGGATGAACTCATTGCCCTTGTTGGTCACGGCGGCGGCGCGGCGCGCGGCTTCCTTGACCAGGGCCTCGCGCAGCGGCGTGTTCGGATGCACGAAGGCGGAGCCGGGCAGATGGAAGCCCATCAGTTCCATCAGCATCTGGTTGGTGTTGGCCGTGCCGTAGAAGGTGCAGGTGCCGGGGCCGTGGTAACTGGCCTGCTCGGCTTCCAGCAGCTCGGCGCGGCCGACCTTGCCCTCGGCGTAGAGGGCGCGGATGCGGGCCTTTTCCGAGTTCGGCAGACCGGAAGTCATCGGACCCGCGGGCACGAACAGGGCCGGCAGGTGGCTGAAGGTCAGGGCGCCGATCACCAGGCCCGGCACGATCTTGTCGCAGACGCCGAGATACAGGCCTGCGTCGAAGGCGTCGTGGGTCAGGGCCACGGCCGTGGCCATGGCGATGACCTCGCGCGAGAACAGCGACAGCTCCATGCCCGGCCGCCCCTGGGTGACGCCATCGCACATGGCTGGCACGCCGCCGGCGAACTGCGCGGTGGCCCCGACCTCACGCGCCGCGGCCTTGATCAGCGCGGGATAGGCTTCCAGCGGCTGGTGGGCCGACAGCATGTCGTTATAGGCCGAGACGATGCCGATGTTCGGCGCGTTCGGGTCCAGGGCGCGGACCTTGTCGACGCCCGGCGAGGCGGCGAAGGCGTGCGCCCAGTTGGCGCAGGACAGCTTGGCCCGCCCCGGCTGGCTGTCGATCGCGTGCTGCATGTTGGCAAGGTAGGCCGCGCGGCTGTCCTTGCTGCGCTCGACGATGCGGGCGGTGACTTCAGCGATGACCGGGTTCAGGCTCATGGCGATTACTCCGCCCAGAGGATGCGGACCTTGGCGCGGTCCTGGTTCAGAATGGCGGCGATCGGCAGGGTCGGGTCGACCTCGCCGTCCAGTAGGGCGCGCTTGGCCTGGCCGGTGATCAGCAGCACGATCAGCGCCGACTGGGTCAACGCTTGGAAGGTCAGGCTGATCCGGGGAATGTCCGGGGCCGGATCGCCCGGCGGCACGGCCAGCACCAGGCGGTCGAACTCAGGGTCGAGACCGCGCGCCAGCACCGGCGAACCCGGGAACAACGAGGCGAAGTGGCCGTCGGGACCCATGCCCAGCAGCACCGCGCCGAACGGCGTGGCGGACGCGACGCCGGCCTGGGCCTTCAGCGCCGCCTCCTCATGGCTGACACCTTCGAAATACAGCGGCGAGAAGCCGGCGCTGGCCGCGCGGCCCCTCAGCAGGTGACGACGCACCAGGCCTTCGTTGCTGCTGGGATCGGTCGGCGGGACCCAGCGCTCGTCGGTCAGGGTGACCATGACCTTGTCCCACGGCGCGGTCAGGGTCGCCAGGCGATCATAGACCGGGGCCGGCGTGGAGCCGCCCGTCGCCGCGAAGCCGGCCAGGCCATGCTCGGCCACGGCCGTGGTCAGGGCCTCGACGATGGTCGAGGCGGCGGCGTCGTAGAGCGCCTCGCGGGTCGGGAAGGCTTCGATCTCGGGCTTGGGAAGCGAGGATTGGGCCATGATCACGCCTTCCAGGACCGACCGCCGGGCGAGATCAGGCCCTGCGCCGACTGCGGCCCCCAGGTGCCCGCCGCATAGTGCGCCGGTTCGATATTGGCGTCGGCCCAGGCGGCCGAGACGTCGTCGATGAACTTCCAGGCGGCCTCGACCTCGTCGCGGCGCACGAACAGCGTGCTGTCGCCGCGGAAGACGTCCAGGAACAGCTTCTCATAGGCGATGCGGCGGCGGCCGCCGCTCTGGCTGAACGACAGCGACAGCGGCAGCGACTGCAGGCGCATGCCCTCTTCCGACAGGCCCGGGCGCTTGTTCATCACGGTCAGGATGATGTTCTCGTCCGGCTGCAGGTCGATGACCAGACGGTTCGAGCACAGGTCGCCGCTGGTCGCCGCGCCGAAGATGTTGTGCGGCAGCGGCTTGAACTGCACGACGATCTGGGTGCGACGGTCGGGCAGGTTCTTACCGGTGCGCAGGAAGAACGGCACGCCGTCCCAGCGCCAGTTGTCGATCGCCACCTTCATGGCCACGAAGGTCTCGGTCTTGGTGGGCTTGCCGACTTCGTCGACATAGCCGACCCGCGCGGAGCCCTCGACGACGCCGGCCACGTACTGGCCGCGCACGGTGTCGTGGGCGACGCTCTCGCGCGTGAAGGGACGCAGGCTGCGGAGAACCTTGACCTTCTCATCACGGACGGCGTCGGCGTCGAAGCCCGACGGCGCTTCCATGGCCACCAGACACAGCAGCTGCAGCATGTGGTTCTGCACCATGTCCCGCAGCGCGCCGTACTCGTCGTAATAGGGCCAGCGGTCGCCGACCTTCTCGGTCTCGGCGATGGTGATCTGCACGTGGTCGATGGTGTTGCGATCCCACAGCGGCTCGAACAGCACGTTGGCGAAGCGCAGGGCGGTCAGGTTCTGGACCGTCTCCTTGCCCAGATAGTGGTCGATCCGGAAGATCTGGCTTTCGTCGACGATCGCGCCGACCGCGGCGTTGGTCTTCCTGGAGCTTTCCAGGTCGCGGCCGATCGGCTTTTCCAGAACGAGGCGCGTGGTCGGGCCGGTCAGGCCGGCCGCCTGCAGAGCGACGCAGGCCGCACCATACAGGCTGGGCGACAGCGAGAAGAAGATGACCATGGTCCCATGCGGGCCGATGCGATCGGCCAGGCGCTTGGTGTCCTCTTCCTTGGTGATGTCGACGGCGACATAGTCGAGACGGGCGGCCAGGCGGTTCCAGGCCGCCTCCTCCACCGTGGCGCGCTTGCCCAGCTGTTCGCGGACCAGGGCCTTGTAGCTCTCGGGCGTATGGTCCGCGCGGGCCACGCCGACGATGCGCAGGTCATGCGGTAGCAGTCGGTCGACTTCCAGGAAATACAGCGAAGGCAACAGCATTCGCAGGGCCAGATCCCCCGCTCCGCCCAGCAGCACCAGCACTTCGCGCCCGTTATCGGCGTCTTGGTTCTTCTTAGCCAATGTCGTCCACCCTATGACAACGTTGTCATGACATGCTTGCGACGGAAAGGCAAGCGCTCGCCAGCCGCCAGCCCCTCCGGGCCTTCGCGCCGGCCCTAACTAGGCTAAACGCCTGGCGCCCGCCATAAGACCAATCGGCTTTTGGCGGGTGAATTTTCGATGACGCGGGCTGGCGAGAGAGCGGTCGTGCCTCATCATCCGGCCAGAAACGGCTTTCCGTGGAAGCCCCTGCCCTATTTGCCCGCGCGGGCGGGCGAGCCGGCGGGCTGGCCGGTGCGGAACCTGTCCTTCATCCGCCCGATCCAGCCGTTGAAGGCCTCGTTGTCGGCGGTGACGCGGCTGAAGTCCGAGGGCGACAGCGATTCGACGTTCATGCCCTGCAGCGCGACGCGCAGGCCGTCAGGGTTGCCGGCGCTGTCGACAAAGCCCGACCAGCGCGCGCGCAGGCGGGCCAGCGAGGCGTCGTCGTCGGCCAGGCTGTAGGCCACGGCCGACCGCAGCAGGCGGGCTTCGTCGCCCGCGCTCAGCGCGCCGGGGGTCTTGAAGCGGTCGCCCAGCGAGCGTTCGTACAGCGCCCCGGCCGTCGGCCAGGTGTGCTGCTTCCAGGCGATCTCGGCGCGGATCTCCTGGCCGTCGCGGCTGTTGTCCTTGTCGATCAGCTCCAGCGCGTCGTCGAAGCGGCCCAGGCCCATCAGGGCGCGGGCGGTGGCCAGGCGCCGTTCGACATTCAGGGCCGGCGGCAGGATGGTGGTGCGGGTCGCGTTGATCGCGTCCAGCGCGTCCTCCGGCTTCTTGTTCATCAGGTAGATCCAGGCCAGGTCGGTGGCGACCTGGGCCTTGGGCACGCCGTTCAGGCGGTTGTCGACCTGATACTTCAGCAGCTTGCCGGCGTCGTCCAGCAGATCGACGTCGACCAGGCGGCGCACCAGGTTGCGGACCATCTGGTCGCCGTCGGCGCCGATCGGGGTCAGGTCCTGGAAGTCGTAGAACAGCCCCACGGCCTGGACCGGCTGCATGCCGTCGGCCAGGCCTTGCAGGAACAGCTGCCGGAAGGTGTTCGACAGGTCGTTCTGCAGCGCCACGGCTTCGGGGCGGTCGGGCAGTTGGCGGCCGGCCGAGCGCAGCACTTCCAGCGCCTCCCGATAGCGGCCCTGGTCGATATAGAGACGGCCCAGCGAGCGGATCACCTCCAGTTCGACGCCGTCGCCGCGCCAGCGATAGCGCAACTGGTTCAGCGTCTCGGCGGTCTTCTGGGCGGTGATCTGGCCCTTGGCGTAGCCCAGCTCGGTCGCGTGCAGCATGGCCGGGGTGGCGATGCGGTCGTACGGGGCCTTGGCGATGGCCTCGAACATGCGGCGGGCGCGGACTTTCTCGCCCTTGGCCTCGAAGGCGCGAGCCTGGGTCAGGCGGATGTCCAGCTGGTCCTCGACCGGGACCTTGGGCACGGCCAGGGCCTGGTTGATCAGCTGCATCGCGCCGGTCACGTCGCCGACGCCGAGCGCGGCCTGGGCCTGAGCGTGCAGGAAGCGCGCGCGCCAGGTCGGCGGGAACAGATCGAGGGCCCGGCCGCCGCCGGCGAACTTGGCGCGGGCGTCGGCCCACTGGCCTTGCTTGGCGGAGATGTAGCCACGCCACAGGGCGCTGGACGGATCGTCGGACAGCACGGGCGAGGAGAAATCGGCGTCGGCCTCGGTCAGGCGGCCGGCGAACACCTTGGCCACGCCGCGCAGGCCGCGGAACTCGGCGTCGCCCAGCAGGGTCTGGTGCTTGCGGCCCGCGGCGTTGAGCACGCCGATCGCCTCGAACGACATCTGCGAGCCGACCAGGAAGCGGGCCAGCGACATGCGGGCGGCGCGGTCGCTGTCCTTGCCCTCGCCATCCGGCGCGGCGGCGACGGCGCCCTGCAGGGCGTTGTAGCGGGCCAGGAAGCCGCCCGAACCGGTCTTGGGCCAGTTGTCGAGGTCGATCAGGGCGGGCATCGACATCGGCTGCGGCGCGCCGGCGGCGGCGGCTTCCGGCGGGGTGTTGGCCGAGATCGGCGAGAGGATCAGGCCTTTGGGGCGGCCGATGCGCAGCAGGTCGCCGCTGGCCTGGACCACCAGGTCGCTGGCATAGGCCTCGGCGGCCAAGCCCTGCGCCGACTGCAGCAGCGCCATCTCGACATAGTCTTGGCGCGACGGCAGCCCCTTGGACGGCGCCAGGGCCGGGGCCACCATCAGCTTGTCGCCGACGGCGGGATCGTCGACCCAGACCGGCTTGGTCACGCCCGAGACGGCGGCCGACAGGGTGGCCGGGCGTACGCTCTCGTCGCGCGCCACCTTGATGACGTCCGGCGCTTCCTGCGTCCCCGGACCCAGGCTGATCTTCCACAACCCACCCTGCCCTTCGGCCCCGTAGGGCGTGCCGGACGGGGTGACGATGCGCAGCGCCGCGTAGTCCGCGCCCTTCAGGGCCTGGATCTTGGAATAGCGGATGCTGGACGACGGCAGTTTGGAGATATCCAGCCGCGCGGGCGTGTCGAACACGATCCACACCGCCTCGCCGCGCCGGAAGACGGCGGCGCCGGCCGGAGCGGCCCAGTCGAACGACAGCGTGACCTGCTGGTCCTCACGGTCGAAGCCGACCTTGACCACGCCGCCCGCGGGCATCGGATTGGGACGGCCGATCGGGGCGGCCGGCGCCGGCGTCTGGCTGGCCGGCGGCGCGCCGGGACGGGCGAACAGATTGACGAAGTCGACACCGTCGGCGTTGCCGAGCCGGGCGTCGGCGTCATCCGTCAGTGTAATGACGACTTCCAGCGCGCCGTTGATGTGGCGGGCCTCCGAGGCCTTCAGCCAGCGCGGGGGCGCGATCTTCAGGGTCGAGAGATCGGGATTGGCGTCGCGGCTGAACCGCAGCACCAGGGTCTGGCCCTCGCGATGCGAAACCAGCTTCGCGCCGCCGCTCCAGTGGAACTCGATGCGCGAGAAGTCCGCCGCCTGCGCCACGCGCACGTCCAGCGACGCGCGCGCCGCGGGCGGCGGCGGCGCGGCGTACACGGACGGCGCCAGCGTCCCCGCGATGACCGCGGCGGCGACGCTGGAGCGCAGGAGCTGGCGAAGGGTCATGGGCCTCCCTTAACCGGCCTTCTTGGGCGCCGACTTGGCCTTCGGGGCGGCGGGATCCGCCGCACCGGCGAGGCCGGCGTCCGCCTGTTGCTTGTTCGGCGCGGCGCCGGGGGCGGCTGGCGTGGCGGCGTTGTCGGCGATCGCGGCCTTGCCCTTCTCGACCACCGGATTGGCCATGCGCGAGGCCAGGCGTTCGGTCAGGATCTTGGCGTCGCCCGGGGTCATGTTGGCCAGGATCTGCGACAGGGCCCGTTCCTTCATCTTGGCGGCGATCGGCAGGCGCACCTCGTCCGACAGCAGGGTCATGCGGGCGGCGGCGTCCTTGGGCTTCATGCCCTGATAGACCGTGACCAGGCGATCGACCTCGGCCTGCTTCTGGGCGTCGACCTGGCCCAGCAGGCCCGAGATGTCGCCCTTCAGGCCGGTCAGGGCCTTCATCTTGGCGTCGAGCTTGGCTTCGGCGGCGGCCAGCAGCTGCAGCTGGACGTCGATGTCCTGCTCGCGCTGATCCAGCTGGCCGCGACGGCCCGGCTCTGCAGCACACGCAGCTCGGCGGGCGAAAGGCCGGCCTCCTTGGCCAGGGCGTCGGCCGAGGGAGCGCAGACGCGCGGCGGCGGCGCGTTGGCGGCGGCCGGCTGGCCAGCGCTCTCGGCCGACGAGGCCTCTTCCCCGCCCTTGGCGTCCTTCTTGTCGGCGACACCCTCGGCGAAGGCCTTGGCCCCGCTCAGCAGGTCGGGCAGCGACTTGGCGCCGGCCATGGCGTTGATCGCCAGCACCCCGCCGACGGCGACGCCGACCAGGGGGAGGATGCGCGGAACGTTCTTCATCGGCGGGGAGCCCTGGGGTTGGCGGACGGGCTTTCGCCCGGTCCGTCGAAGAGGTCATCATCGATCCGCGCCCGTGAACGCGGCGTTTCGTTGGTCTGTCTTGGCGCGACGCCGGGACGCGAAGTCGGGCGCGAAACGGGTTCGCCGCGGGCGGCGCGCTCGACGCGGTCCTCGCGGTCCAGCAGGCGCTCGAAGTCGGCGGCCGACAGGCGGCGCTCCTCCTGCGG
>CBDIPU010000025.1:0-69158 GCA_965283765.1 Caulobacteraceae bacterium | reverse complement strand
CCGCGACGGGCTGAAGTTCGGCCGCATGATCGCCTTCGGTCGAGCCCTGCCCAAGCTGCGCGCCCAGGTCGAAAAGGACCTCGCCCACCGAGGCCTGCCCCGCGACAAGGTCGTCGCCGCCGTGGTGCGGCTGATGGAACTGACCCTGATCCGCGTGGGCAACGAGGCCTACGCCAAGGAGAACAAGAGCTTCGGACTGACCACCCTGCGCGATCGCCACGCTAGACTGTCCAGCGTCGGCGGCGCGTTCCAGTTCAAGGGTAAGAGCGGCGTGGTCCACACGACCGGCTTCCGTGATCGTCGCCTGGCCCGCATCGTCAAGGCCTGCCAGGACATCCCCGGCCAGCGGCTGTTCCAGTATCTCGACGAGAACGCTCGGCGCCGCACCGTCGAGAGCGCCGACGTCAACGCCTATATCCGCGCGGCGATGGGCGAGGACTTCTCGGCCAAGGACTTCCGCACCTGGGCCGGCACCCTGGCCGCGGCGCGCGCCCTGTGCCTCATCCCCAAGGCGACCAGCGCCACCGAGGCCAAGCGCAACGTCAACACCTGCGTGAAGGCCGTCGCCGGCCTGCTGGGCAATACCGCCGCCGTCTGCCGCGGATCCTACATCCATCCGCTGGTGCTGGAATCCTATCAGCAAGGCGTCTTGCCGCTGAAGCCGGGCCGGTCGGAGCGCGCCTTTGAACTGGCCACCATCCGCTTCCTGGAAGCGGCCCAGGCCTCGTGCGCCGAAGAGCGGAACGCCCCAGCGCCGAGCGCCGTTGAGTCGGCTCGAATGGAGAAAACGCCCATGGCCGCCGGCCGCCCCACCTGGCAAGGCCACCTGCGCCTGTCGCTCGTGACCTGTCCCGTCGCGATGTACACCGCCACCGATGCGCGCGGCGACGTGCACTTCAACATGCTGCACAAGAAGACCCACAACCGGATCCGGATGATCCCGACCGATCCGGACCTGGGCCCCATCGAGCGCTCGGACATCGTCAAGGGCTACGAGTACGAGAAGGGCGAGTACGTCGTCATCACCCAGGACGAGATCGACGACGTGCGCCTGGAAAGCACCCGCACCATCGACATCGAGACCTTCGTACCGGCGGCCGACATCGACCGGCTGTACTGGGACAATCCGTACTTCCTGGTTCCTGACGGCAAGCTGGCCGCCGAGGCCTATGGCGTGATCCGCGAGGCCATGAGCAAGGAGGGCCAGGTCGCCCTGGGCCGCGTGGTCATGCACCAGCGTGAGCGCCTGCTGGCCATCGAGCCGCGCGATAACGGCATGGTCGCCTGGAGCCTGCGCAACCGCCGCGAGGTGCGCGACGCCGCGACCTATTTCGACGCCATCCCCGATAAGAAGCCCGACGCGGCGATGATCCAGATCGCCCAGAAGATCATCGAGCAGAAGGAAGGCCCCTTCGATCCCGAGCAGTTCAACGACCGCTACGAGGACGCGCTGCGGGCGCTGATCAAGGAAAAGCAGAAGGGGAAGGGGCGAAAGGTCTCCGCGCCGGCCGAGCCGGAGGACACCAATGTGGTGGACCTGATGGAGGCGCTGCGGAGCAGCCTGGGCAAGGCGCCGGCGAAGAAGCCGGCGGCCAAGGCTCCGGCGCGGAAGAAGGCCAGCTAACCCTTCTTCCGTTTTCCCGGCGAAAGCCGGGGCCCAGATCGAACCTAGGGCGACCGAGACCCTGGCGCCGGCGTAAGGCGCGAACACCGCAAAGGCGCTGGATGGATCTGGATCCCGGCCTTCGCCGGGAAGATCGGTGTTGGGTCTGGCTCACCCCTTCCCCAGCTTCTTGATCGCCGGCGCCAGGTCCCGTTCGCTGTCCGCATAGGCGTCCCAGGCGTCTAGCCCCTTCACCATCCCGGGAACCGTCCGGATATTGAACCGCGCCGGATCCAGACCCTTCCTCACCTGCGTCCAGGCCACGGGCCACGACACCGGCGCGCCGGGACGCCCGCGCGGCGACAGCGGCGCCACCGCCGTGCTCATCCGGTCATTGCGCAGGTAGTCGAGGAAGATCTTCCCGCCCCGATCCTTCTTGGCCATCGAGATCAGGTACTGATCCGGGTTATCGGCGGCCATCCGGGCGCAGACCTCGCGGGCGAAAGCCTTGGCGGCGTCCCAGTCGACCTTCTCACCTTTCAGTGGCGTGACCACGTGCAGCCCCTTGCCGCCGGTGGTCTTGCAGAACGGGACCAGGCCCAGGGCTTCCAGCCGGTCGCGGATCTCGCGCGCCCCTTCGACCACGACGTCGAAAGAGACGTCCGGGGCCGGGTCGAGGTCGAAGACCAGACGACCCGGGACCTCCGGCGCGCCCTCCCGGCAGTTCCAAGGATGCAGCTCGGTCGCGCCCCATTGGGCGGCGGCGACCAGGCTCTCGACGGTGTTGAAGACCAGGTACGGCTTGCGGTCGCCGTTCACCGTGACCTCGTCGATCAGGGCCGAGACGCCCTTGCCCGAATGGCGCTGGAAGAACGTCTCGCCGCCGACGCCGTCCGGCATGCGGATCACCGAGCAGGGCCGCCCCTTGACGTGCTCCAGCATCCACGGACCGACGGCCTCGAAATATTCGGCCAGATCCAGCTTGGTCCCGGGCGTCCCATCGCCGGCGTCCGGCCACAGCGGCTTGTCGGGATTGGAGATCGCCACGCCCAGCACCGAGGCCTTGCCGCCGGCGCGCTTCGCGGGCCCCGCCTTGGGCTGAGCCAGCGCGACGTCTTCGACCGGCGCGGGCGCTTCGGCCTCGACCGCCCTCGCCGGCTTGTCTTCGCGCAATCCCTTGAACGAGGCCTGTCGCACCGAGCCGTCTCCCGTGAAGCCGGCGAACTCTATCTCGGCGACCAGTTCCGGTTCCACCCAGTGAATGTCCGCCCCGCCGCGCGGCGCGCCCTTGCCGCCGAAGGGCGAGGTCTTCCGCGCCAGCGTCTTCAGGGCCGGCAGCAGCTTGGCCACCTTGTCGCGGCCGAAGCCCGTGCCGACCCGGCCGACATGGGCCAGCTCCCCCTCGTCGTTGTAGATGCCGACGATCAGCGAGCGGAACGCATCGCCGGTCGTGGTCCACCCGCCGATCACCACCTCATGGCCGGCCCGGCACTTGGCCTTGGTCCAGGTCGCGCCCTTGCCCGAGCGATAGGGCGCATCGAGCTTCTTGGAGACCACGCCCTCCAGCGACATCCGGCAAGCCGACCGCAGCACCGCCTCGCCGCCGCTGGCGAAGTGCTCGACATAGCGGATGCGCTCACCATCAGCGGGCAGCAAGATCTTCAGCCGGGCCTTGCGGTCGGACAACGGCAAGCCGGTCAGGTCCTGTCCGTCGGCATGCAGCAAGTCGAAGGCGAAGAAGATCAGGTCGTCGGTCTTCTCCTCCGACAGAGCCGCCTGCAGGCCGGCGAAGCTGGGCGAACCGGCCTGGTCCAGGGCCACGACCTCACCGTCGATCAGGGCGTCGGGCAGGCCCTTGGCGGCCTCGATCAGTTGCGGGAAGCGCTGGCTCCAGTCGAGGCCCGTCCGGGTGCGCAAGGTCGCCTCGCCGCCGTCTATACGTAGCTGCATCCGGTAGCCGTCGAACTTGATCTCGTGCACCCAGCCTTCGCCGGTGGGCGGGCGGTCGACCAGTTTGCACAGCTGCGGTGGGATGAAGTCCGGCATGGCCGCCTCGGGCGTCGCCGTCTTGACCGCCTTGGCGGCCGGCTTGGTCTGGGCCCTGCCCTTCGGCGCGCCAGCGTCCTCGGCGGCTTTCTCGGCGCTGGCCTCGGGCGAGTTCGTGCTGCTCCAGACCGCGTCCGGCGTCGGACCAGCCTTGGTCATGAACGGCGTCGGCGCCTTGCCCTTGCCGGCCGCGATGTCTTCCATCGTCCGGCCCGAGGCGATCGAGAAAGACGTGTCCTCCAGGAAATCGAGATCGCCGTCGATAGCGAACGCGTCGCGGTGCTTGATCAGCAGCCAGTTCTCGCGCTTGCCGCTCTTGCCCCCTTTGGCGAATTTATCGTTGTTGATCCTGACCAGGACCCAGCCGCCCTTCATCCGCTCGCCGGCGAAGACCAGCTTGATCTCGCCCTTCTTGAGCCCCTTCTCCAGGTCGAAGCCCGGCTCGGGCGCACCAGCCGCGATCCCACAGCATCACCGTGCCGCCGCCGTACTGGCCTTCGGGGATCGTGCCCTCGAAGTCGCCATAGGCCAGCGGATGGTCCTCGACATGGACGGCCAGGCGCTTGTCGTGCGGATCGCGCGACGGCCCACGGGTCACGGCCCACGAGAGAAAGACGCCCTCATGCTCCAACCTCAGGTCGTAGTGCAGCCGGGTGGCGTCGTGCTTCTGGATGACGAACCGAGCCCGAGCCGAAGCCGCGACCTTGGCTTCGCCAGAAGGCTCGGCCGTGAGCTTGAAGTCGCGTTTGGCCTGGTAGGCGGCCAGCTTCGGCGCGGCCATCGCTTATTCGCCGTCGAAGACTTGCGGGCGCACGTCGTCGTCCTCGTCGACGCCATCGCCGGCGTCGGCCTCCTGCTCAAGGTCGAGGATCTGATCGTCGTCGAGGTCCTCAGCCGTCAGGGCGTCGTCGTCATCCTCGTCACCCTCGGCCTGGGTGACGTCCAGCACGTCGGGCAGCTCCTCGAAGGTGCGGAACTCGCCATCCTTGCCGATCACGTCGTCGTCCATGGCCTCGGCGCCGTCCTGCTCGTCGTAGCCGTTGTCGATGTCGGTCATGGCTGTCTCTCCTGTGCCTGCAGGAGAAATGATTGGAGGTCGGCTGCGTTCCGGTCTTGTCGATCGGTGTGGCGGATACGGCTCCGCCGCTTCACGCGATCTGGCCGCTGAAGGGATGGAAAGGGGCGCGGAGCGCCGGACAGCGTCCGGAGTTGGCAAATAGAAATACCGTTTCGACAAAGCCCGATGCTCACGGGAGAAGGACGAAGGTCGCGCCTAGGCGGGGGTCCGCCCCATTTCCCGTGCAGAATCACCGACTGCGTGAAGCGCCGCATGGTCTACTTGCGGGACCATCATTAAGCCTTTTGCCCCAAACTTGACCGTTCCGGAGACGACGATTCTGAAAAAAACCCCGTCCCATGGGCGTTTTGCCCCCATAAATCGGCTTTTTAACCTTCCCTAATGGGTGACAAACGCGATCGGTCTCGTCAGGCTCACATTTCCCTGATTCACAGGAATGAGCTTAGAGATGACGAACGTTTCCGACCTGGTCGACGCCGCTGTCGCCGCCGACGACAAGCTGACCAAGACCCAAGCCAAGGCCATCATCGATGGCGTCTTCAAGGCGATCTCCGACGCCTCCGTGAAGGGTGAAGAAGTCTCGATCCCGGGCTTCGGCAAGTTCAAGGTCCAGGCCAAGCCGGCCCGCACCGGCCGCAACCCGGCCACGGGCGCGACCATCGAGATCGCCGCCAGCAAGAAGGTCGCCTTCACGCCGGCCAAGCAACTGAAGGACGCCGTCAACGGCTAATCCATCAGCGAGAGGCGGACGCCGCAAAGTGTCCGCCTCCCGACGCTTTCCTTCACGCGCGACATTGCACCTCATGCGCTTGTCGCGCGTGAAGATTGTATAGAACAAATAGAGAACTACAACGTGCCACGCATGCCCGTTCTCGATGTCGGGGCAAGCTCGCCATCCTCTCGGACGCCAAGCACCCGACGCCTGCGTGGCCTGGCGCCGCGAGCGGGTGATGGTGTTCGAGAAAGTCGCTTCCGGCCGACGCGCCGTCGCAGGACGCCCATGCGGGGCGCGCGGCCGCGCTGAGCAAGCCGGACGCGAACGCCAAGGCGCGGGCCTGTACGGCGTTCGTGGAGGATCCTCGGCGGGGCCAAGACTGGCGCGGCGGACTTGGCAAAACGCCCGGTCATTCGACCGGGCGTTCGCCGGGGCAGGGAAATGGCGTTTAGTTGACAGCCTTACCGCTATACTGCGCCATCAGCTCTTCCTTGCGAGCCTTCAGGCGTTCGCCCATGGCGTCGAGATCCTCGTCGCCCTTCTTGGCTTGCGAGAACAGCCCACCGGGCTGCTCCTCCTCCTTGACGTGGTGCTTGATGTACTCGCTCAACACCTTGACCTTGGCGTCGTAGTAGTCGTCGCCGGGCTTCATGGCCTCGATCTCGGCGATCAGCTTCTTGGCCCCGTCGTGCTCGACATAGGCCTCGTCCAGCATGTCATCGTCCACCTCGCCACGTTCCTCCGGATAGAGGATTTCTTCCTCGATCTGGGTGTGGACCTTCAAGGCCAGGGCGATCTTGCTGAACAGGGCCAGCTTCTCGGCGTCCTTCTCCAGTTGTTCGTACTCGTCGAACATCCCTTCCACCTCGCGGTGGTCCTTCTTCAGCAGGCTGATCGCCAGCGGATCGCGGCGAGCGGTGCGGCGCGTGCGGCGCGGCTTGGCGGACTTGGCGGTGGTCTTGGCGGCGGCGGCCATGAAAGTCTCCCTTGGATGTCTCCCGACCGCCAACCAACTCGCATGCCTCGGCTCGCGTTCCCTCTGCGGTAAACTCTTAATCGAGAAGCGTTTTCGGGGCCTGGATAGTGTCAGGCGGCCGACATTCGACCGCATGATAGCGACCCGGACGGCGCCCCTGGGACATTGCCGGAACGGCTCCTAAGCCCTGGCTCGCCCGCTGACGCCCGAGAACACCGCGTCCAGCTCCGTGGCCAGTCGCTCGATCCGATAGGGCTTGATCAGCACCCGCCGACCCTCGTTGGCGGCGGCGGCCGCCGCGGCGCTGTAGCCCGTCGTCAGAACCACAGGCAAATCGGGCCGCAGCCGTGAGATGTCGCGCGCTAGGTCCAGCCCGCCGATATCGCCCGGCATGACCATGTCGCTGAACACCAGGTCGAAGGCGGCGTCCTGGCGCAGGGTCTCCAGGGCCGACAGAGCGTCGCTGGTCCGCACGACCCCGTAGCCCAGCTCGCGCAGCATCTCCTCCACCAGTTGGGCGACGCTGTCGTCGTCCTCGACCATCAGGATGCGCCGCGCCTGAGGACCGGCCTTGCGCAGCAGGGCCGGCGCGGTCTCCTGAGCCATGGCCTTGGTACAGCGCGGGATACGCATCCAGATCGTCGTCCCCTCGCCCAGGACGCTCTCGATCCCCGCCTCACCGCCCGACGAGCGTGCGAAGCCATAGACCTGCGACAGGCCAAGGCCGGTGCCCTTGCCGACCGGCTTGGTGGTGAAGAACGGCTCGAACAGGCGGCTCAGCACCTCGGGCGCCACGCCGACCCCGGTGTCGCGGATCGACAGCCGCACCATGTCGCCCTGGCCGTCAGGTTTGCCGGATGGCTCGTTGCGGCCCTCGATGGTGATCACGCCGCCGTCGGGCATGGCGTCGCGGGCGTTGATGGCGATGTTCAGCACGGCCACCTCCAGCTGCGAGGCGTCGACCTCGACCCGCCACAGGTCCGGAGCCAGCCGGATCTCGACCGTCACGTCCTCGCGCAGGGAGCGGTCCAGCAAGGTGTGCATGCCGTTCAGGCGCTTTTCGATGTCGACGACCTCGGGCTTCAGCGGCGCGCGGCGCGAGAAGGCCAGCAACTGCTGAGTCAGGCTTGCGCCGCGGTCGATGGCCTGGCGGATGCCGGCGCGCAGACGCTCGCGCCGGGTCGGATCGGTGGTTCGCTCCAGCAGATCCATGCCGCTGGAGGCCACCATCAACAGGTTGTTGAAGTCGTGGGCCACGCCGCCGGTCAGCTGGCCCATGGCCTCCATCTTTTGCGACTGGCGCAGGGCCTCCTCGGCCTTCTGGCGTTCGCGCGTCTCGCGGCTCAGGCGACGATAGGCCTCGGCCTCGCGGGCGTTGGCCGCGCCCAGCACGCCGATCAGCAAGGCGGCCATGACGATCAGCAACGCAAAGCCGGCATAGCGCATGGCGCGGCGGCCAGGCGATTCCAGCACCGTGCGGAGATAGACCGAACCCAGCACAGTCTCGCCCTCGGTGACCCGCGAGGTCAGGATCAGACGCGCGCCGTCGTTGCGCGGCGGCCCTAGGACGTTGCGGGCCGGCGGAGGCGGCGCCGGCCCGGACGTAGCTGGCGGCCAATTGCCCCTGCATGTCGTAGGCGGCGACCGCCTCGACATCGGGGTTGGAGCTCTGGGCCCCGACATATTCGCGCGCCGCAGAGCGGTCGTCGAAGGCCAGGGGCGCGGCCATGCTGCCGGCCAGGATCCGCAGTTGCACCTCGGCCTGGCGGAAGCGCTCCTGCTGGCCCAGGTGCTCGTTGTAGGCGGCCAGGGCGAACGCGGCCGCGACGATGGCGATCGCCAGCCCGATCGCCATGGAGACGGTCAGGACGGGGCGCCAGGCCAGCCGTCCGGAAGACGACGTCATCGGCCGGTCTCCCTGGGCTGGGCGGCCAGCGCCAGCAGCTTGGAGCTGACGGTCAGGCCGGCGGCCTGGGCGGCGTCCGCGCGGATCGCGAAGCGGATGCGGCTGTCGACCGTGACGAACTGGACCATCGCGCCGGGCGCGTCGAGGCCCTCGTCGGCGACCGTCAGCAGCGGCCGTCCGGCGATCATGGCCAGCATCTCCCGCGGGGTCTGGGTGTGGGCGGCGGCCAGGAACAGCATGTGGCAGGGCGTGCTCTTGGCCACGGCCGGCATACGGACGACCACGACCGGATGCTCGCCGACCCGCGCGCCCCGCACGGCGTGATCGACCATCCCCCCGAACGGGTCGCGCCCAGCGACGCACAGGCGGAACGGGCTGGCGGGCCCCTCAAAAGCGGCGGCGGGCCACCCGACGAACGCGGTGAGCTTGTAGAGATAGCCGGCCTTTATGGCGTAGGTCGGATTGCGGCCTTCGGCATGGGCGACGGGGCGGTGATCGCCGGCCTGGGCCACGCTGGCCAGGGCGCAAAGCGCGCACACCGCCGCGACGACGCGCAACGGCGAAGCGCGCCGTCCAGGGGTCCACCCCAGGGGGCTCGTCGGGAAGCCCAAGACCATACGCCAGTCCCCCTTAGCGATCTGAACGCGAAGCATGACCGTTTCGATCCCATCCCCATGACATTTTGGAGGCGGGGCCCGTCGGGCCTTTCTGCGCAGGGGATAGATAAGCAAAAAGCCCGGGACCAAGCCCGGGCTTTCATGTCTGCGATGGTACCGCCTCTCAGGCTTGAACTGAGGACCTCTGGTTCCACAAACCAGCGCTCTAACCAACTGAGCTAAGGCGGCGCATCGCGAGGGAGTGTCTTTAGTCGGACAGGCTCCTCGGATCAAGCGCCGAAACACGCTCTTTTCACAAGAAAGCGCTCGTTCATTCTTGAGCCGTTCCAAAGAAACGCGCTCGATCTCATTTGGCGCAAAAAAACGCCCCGGAGCCGAAACTCCGGGGCGCTTCTTTTGTGTGTCGCTCGCGTCCAGGCCCTATTGCGGGACTTGGAACACCAGCGGGACGGTCACCTGGCCACCGTCGACGGGCGCGCCGTCGAGGGTCTTCGGCTTCATCCGGAACAGGCGCGACAGCTTGATAGCTGCATCACCAAAGCCCATGTCGGCGGGCGATTCCGAGACGATCGAGCAGCCTTCCAGCGTACCGCGAGCCGTCACGGTGCACGAGATCGTCGCACGACCGCTGACTTCCATCCGTTGAGCACGGTCCGGGTAGTACCGGGCCATGTCATCGCCGGAGGGCTTGCGGGCCCAGTCCGGACGGGTGATCACCGACGCGCGGGCCGGCGGAGCCGTCGGCACGGGCGGGACCGCCGAGATCACCGGCGGAGCCGTGGTCTCGACCCGCTTTTCAACGGGCGGGATCGGCAGCGGCGGCGGCGGCGTCACGTCCGGCGGCGGAGCCACCGGGGGACGCGGCTGGACCACTGCCGGAGGCGGCGGCGGTTCGTTGGTCGGCGGCGGCGGCGGAGGAGGCGGCGGAGGCGGCGGCGGCGGCGGAGGCAACTCCACATCCACGGCTTCGTCCGAGTACTCCTGGAACACCGCTTCGAACTTCTGCTTCGCCAGGTAGGCGAAGAGCAATCCGTGCAGACCGCAGACCACGATCAGGGCGACGCCGAACGGCCCCATACCCTTCTTGCGACGCGGGCCGTCCGAGGTGAGCGGATCGTAGTGGCGATGCTCGGGCGTATTTTGTTCAGCCATGCAGCACCCCTACCTTAGCTATCATCCCGGCCAACGAGAGCCACGCTGTAGAAGCCATTATCCTGGAGGGTGTTCATCACCTCCATGAAAGCCCCGTAGCGAACCTTTTCGTCGGCCCGGATGAAGATGCGCTCCTTGGACGGATCACGTCGGCCAATGTTCTTGGCGATGTCCTGTCCCATCTCGTCCACGGTGGTCGGGAAATCCCCAATGAAGATCTGCCCCGACTGTTTGATCGAGATGTAAACCGGCTTCGGCGGGTTTGGAGATGCTTTCGCCACCGCCGGCGGCAGGTTCACTTCGACCGACACGGAGGCCAGCGGAGCGGCCACCATGAAGATGATCAGGAGCACCAGCATGACGTCCACGAAGGGCGTGACATTGATGTCGCTGTTCTGTTCGACGTTGAACCTGTCGCCCCCACCGCCTGAAAGTTTGGCGGCCATGGGTGTTACGCCCCCTTGTCGAGCTGACGCGAGATGGCGTTCATCAGTTCAGCAACGAAACCTTCCGAGCGGGTGCCGTAACCCGAGATGCGGGTCTGGAAGTAGTTGTAGAAGATAACGGCCGGGATAGCGGCGAACAGACCGATACCGGTGGCGAGCAGCGCTTCAGCGATACCCGGCGCCACGACGGCGAGGTTGGTCGTGTTGGTGTTCGCGATGCCGATGAACGACGTCATGATGCCGTACACCGTACCGAACAGACCGATGAACGGACCGGCCGAACCGACCGAGGCCAGGAACACCATGCCGCCCGACAGGCGCTTGGCCAGCGAGGCTTGCACCGCGTTGATGGCGTAGGTGGCGCGAGCCAGCGTCGAGTCACGGTGTTCGCCAGCGACGGCGAGACCGGCTTGACGCGACAGTTCAACTTCCTGCGAGGCGGCGGCGGCCATGTCGGCCATCGGGTTGCCTTCGAATTCTTCCGACGAGCTGATGCGCGCGATGTCGGCGATCGAGCGAGCGCCGCGGAAGGCTTCCAGGAACTTGTCCGATTGCTTGTTCAGGCCAGCGAACTCGAAAATCTTGGTGAGCAGCAGCACCCACGAGAAGACCGAGGCCAGCAGCAGGCCGATCATGACGACCTTAACGACGGCGCCAGCGGCGAGGAACATGCCGACGGGCGTCAGCGAGTGGCCGCCCTTCTTTTCGCCTTCAGCTTCGGCGGTGTCGGCCGGCGGAGCTTCCGGAGCCGGGGTCGCGGCCGGAGCGGCGGCGTCGGCGGGAGCGGCTTGCGTGGAGGAGGCGGCGGCGGGAGCCGAGGCGTCCTGGGCAAAAGCCGGGGCGCTCGCCATCAGCGCCATGGCGCCGACGAGAGCGATGAGGGGGGTCTTCCGTTTAATGTCGAGCATCTGTCGCCAGTTCCTGATTGGTCTAGCACGTTTGGACCGAGGGTCGTCGCGCGAGAGCGTCTCCACCCTAACTCTGAATAGCCCACCTGGCGGTCGATTTCTCTTCCAACCTGGCGGACCCGCTTCGCTGCGCTCGACCCGTTACGCCCCTCACGAGGACCAAGGCCTCCAGAAGGATCGTTTCGAAGCGCGGGCAACCGACGCCCTTTTGGGGCTCCGGTCTTACCGCAATGTTAGAATTGCGGCTGTGGTCCTTTGGCAACCCCTTTTCGCACCGTCAAGGGGATCATTTGGGCACAAATGCATCGCCGGCGGCCCTTACCCCCCGGCCTCACCGCAGCGCACAAAAGGGTTTTCCGGAAAAAGGGGCGGTTTTTCCCTGACAACGAGAAAAACCATGCTGCACCGCAGCATAGCAATAAAACGCCGGTCGATGAAGAAAGGCGCCTGCCCTCTCAGCAGGTGGTGCGTCTCGCGGGCGGGTCAACCGCCATCATGACGGAAAAACGACAAGACGACCGACCCGGATCCAGGCGGTCTGAGAAGGAGTCTGGCTTCCGAAGGGAAGTGGTGCCTGGGACCGGAATCGAACCAGTGACACGCGGATTTTCAATCCGCTGCTCTACCAACTGAGCTACCCAGGCATCTAGCGTTCGGCGGTCTAAACCGCCTCGGCGACCTCGCTCTGCAGCGAGGAGCCGGGTCTATAAGTGAGGCCGGATGGGATGTCCAGCGCCCTTTTTCATTCTCTGTGGATGTCTTCGGACAGAGGATTTTCCTCGTCGTCGTCGCCGCCCGGGACGACGTAACGGTCGCTTAGCCAGCGCTGAAGGTCGACGTCCGCGCAACGCTTGGAACAGAAGGGACGGAAAGCCGGATCGACCGGCTTGCCGCAAGTAGGGCACCCCGTGCTCATGTGGCGTACACCTCAAGACGGTCGACCGGCCAGTCCGATCGGGATTCGATGACGAAACGGCGACCCAGGCGCTCGGCGACGCCGGCGTCCAACTCGTCCATGAAGGCTTCGACCACGGCGGGCGCGCAACGACCCGTCAGCCGCCCCCGGGGTCCGCCCTCCCCTCGCGCTCCAACGCTCGCGCCAGGCGACGAGCCACGTAGCGGGGATTCGCGGCCCCATTCGGGGTCAGCAGGCGGTCGAGAATCGGCGGCGCGCGGCGCGGGACGATCATCTCCAGCGTGCCGAACTTGCTGATCGCCCCGATTCCCACACCGGGGTTATCCGGAGAGAAGGCGTTGCGAGCGGCCGTGGTCAGGGCCTGACCGTCATGGCCACGGCCGACGAGATCGAAGACGACGATGCCGCCCAGCCCCTTCAACCGCAGCACGCGGGCCGCGACGGCGAGCGCGGCCATGTTGGCCTGGCGCGCGGCGCGCTTCGAATCGGCGGATTCGCGACCACCCAGGTCGACGTCGATCGCCGTCAGGGCTCGCGTGGGCTCCACGGCGATGTCGCCGCCCCCTGGCAGAGCGAAGACGGTGGTCAAGGCGTCGGCCTCGGCCTCCTCGACGGCGAGGAGAGCCTTGTCACCCGTCGTGGGCGACCCGGCCTTCACGGCGTGTCGCAGGCGCTCCTCGACCGACGGCGCGGCCTCCAGCACCCGCGGCTCGCCCTCGCCTTCGGCGACGAAGCGGGCCACGGCCGCCTTGTCGGCGCGAGAGGCGGTCTTGATCTCGATCTCGACGAGCCCGCCCTCGACCAGCCTGGGCATGTCGGGCCGCAGCGGCAGGATCACGTCCTGTCCGCCCGGCAGGGCCACGAAGGCCGCGTTGAAGGCTTTCTCGATCGACTTGATACGGGCCACGCCTCGCACGCCCTCGGCGTCTAGCGGGTCGTCGGTGGGCCAGGCGACAAACAGGCGCTCGGGGCGGCCGTCCAGCGTCACCACCCCGATGGTCTCGCCGACGCCCTTGTGAAGATAAGCTCTGCGCTCGCTCATGCCGGCTCGCCTTTGGGGCGATACCCCAGGCCTTCCAGCAGGTTCAGGGTCTCGTACAGCGGCAAGCCGACGACGCTGGGATATGAGCCCTGCAGCTCGGTGATGAAGCCGCCGGCCAGGCCCTGGACACCATAGCCGCCCGCCTTGCCCCGCCACTGGCCGCTGGCGACATAGGCGTCGCGCTCGGCGTCGGTCAGGCGCTTGAAGCCGACCTTGGTCTCGACCAGGCGCGAGCCCATGCGGCCGTCCGGCGCGATCAGGGCCACGCCAGTCAGCACCTTGTGGTTTCGACCGGACAGCAGCTTGAGGCAATAAAGGACGTCGGCCTCGGTTTCGGCCTTGGGCAGGATGCGCCGGCCAACGGCCACCACCGTGTCGGCGGCGAGGACGAAGTCGCCCGGCGCGCGCGCGGCGACCACGCGCGCCTTCTCCGACGCCAGGCGCAGAGCGTGGCGGCGCGGAGTCTCGTCGCGCAGCGGACTTTCGTCGATGTCGGCGGGATCGACCCGGTCGGGCGTAACGCCGACCTGGGCCAGCAGGTCGAGGCGCCGCGGGCTCGCGCTGGCCAGGACCAGCGATGGCCGGGCGGCCATCTCGGGAGCCACGGGCGTCCTACTTGAAGCGGTAGGTGATACGGCCCTTGGTCAGGTCGTAGGGGGTCATCTCGACCAGGACCTTGTCGCCGGCCAGCACGCGGATGCGGTTCTTGCGCATCTTGCCGGCGGTGTGGGCGATGATCTCGTGCGCGTTCTCAAGCGTCACCCGGAAGGTGGCGTTCGGCAGCAGTTCGCTGACCGTACCGGGAAACTCGAGCAGTTCTTCCTTAGCCATCAGGCCTCTCAAATGGAGCGAATCGAATAGCCACGAGGGCGCGCTGACGAGTGAGTCAGCACGCGACCCTTCGCGGCGAGGCGCCTCTATAACGCATTCACCCCCCAAACGTCGATGGCGCCCCGAAACGTCGTTTAATTTGCTCGGCCAGGGCGTCCCGGACCAGGCGATAGGCTTCCAGCCGGGCTTCGCGCGAACCGTCCGTCAACGTCGGATCGTGGGTGGGCCAGTATTCGATCTCGACCGCGCGATCACGCGACAGTTCGACGGCCCGGTGCTGGGCTTCCGGCGTCAGGGAAACGACGACGTCGAAGCTGTCGTCCTCCAGTTCGGCGAAGGTCTTGGGCTTGTGGCCCGAGACGTCCAGGCCCAGTTCGTCCATCACCACCACGACGAAGGGGTCGACCCCCTCCCCCGCCGGATCCGGCTTCAGCCCGCAGGAATCGACGAAGGCCCGCGTGCCGTAGAATCGCTTGAACAGCCCCTCGGCCATCGGCGATCGCACGCGGTTGTAGTTGCAGGTGAAGAGGACGGCGTCGGGTAGCTCGCCCACGCTAAAGCCTCCCCGAGCGGACTTCGTCCGATCGGGATAAGGAGGCTTTACCAACTTAAAGCTGGGGCGCGTTCTCATCGCGAAACCGGATCCACTTTCACGGAACGCGCCCTAACCCCGCCAGTGCAGCGCGCAGATCAGGGTGAACAGGCGCCGGGCGGTGTCGAGGTCGGTCTTGACCTTGCCTTCCAGGCGCTCGCGCAGCAGGTTCGAGCCCTCGTTGTGCAGGCCGCGCCGGCCCATGTCCAAGGCCTCGATCTGCTGCGGCGTCGAGCCGCGGATCGCCGAATAGTAGCTGTCGCAGATCATGAAGTAGTCCTTGATCACCCCTCGGAAGGGCGACAGGGACAGCAGATGCCGCTTGGCGTAGCGCGCCCCTTCAGGGCCCTGGCCGACGATGTCGAAGGCCAGGCGGTTCTCGATCAGCGACAGCTTGATGTCATACGGCCCGCCCGACGCCTCGGCGGGCTCGAAATAGTTGTCGTCCAGCAGGTCGAAGATCGCGACCTGGCGTTCCTGTTCCTGGTCGCGCGAGGCGGCCGCGAGGCTGTCCTCGTCGATCTCGATCGACTTGATCTTGTGGCTGGCGGAGTCGGCGGTGCTCATCTGTCGCGGACGTTCGCGCGTCAGTCGCCCGAAGGCAACCGTATGGACGCCGACAAGGCGTGGGCCGGCAGTCCCTCGGCCTTGGCCAGCGCCACGGTGTGGGGACCCAATATGCCGAACGAGGCCGAATCGCACTTCACGATCGAGGTGCGCTTGATGAAGTCGTAGATCGACAGGCCCGACTGGAACCGCGCCGCGCGGCTGGTCGGCAGCACGTGGTTGGAGCCGGCCACATAGTCGCCGATGGCCTCCGGCGTGACGCGGCCCAGGAAGATCGCGCCGGCGTGGCGGACGCGGTCGGACAGCCGCTCGGGATGGTCCATCGCGAACTCGACGTGCTCGGGGGCGATGGCGTCGACCAGGGCCGGGCTCTCGTCCAGCGGGGCGATGATCACCGCGCCGTGGTCGCGCCAGGACGCGGCGGCGTCCTCGCCGGTGGCCAGGGTCGTCAGACGGGCGGTGACCGCTTCCTCCACCTTGGCGGCGAAGGCCTCGTCGTCAGTGATCAGGATCGACTGGGCGGCCGGGTCGTGCTCGGCCTGGCTCAGCAGGTCGGCGGCGATCCAGTCGGGATTGTTCTGGTTGTCCGCCACCACGACGATCTCGGACGGACCCGCCAGGGCGTCGATGCCGACCACGCCGTACAGGCGGCGCTTGGCGGCGGTGACATAGGCGTTGCCGGGGCCGACGATCTTGTCGACCGGCTGGATGGGACCGGCGCCATAGGCGAGCGCGGCGACGGCCTGGGCGCCGCCCACGCGCCAGATCTCGGTGACGCCAGCCTCCTTGGCTGCTGCGAGCACCGCAGGCTGAAGCTTGCCGGGCGGGGTGACCATGGCGATGCGGTCGACGCCGGCCACCTGGGCCGGCACGGCGTTCATCAGCACGGTCGAGGGATAGGCCGCGCGACCGCCGGGAACATAGACGCCCACGGCCTCCAGCGCCGTCCAGCGCCAGCCCAGCTCGACCCCGGCCTCGTCCGTCCAGGCCTGGTCGGCCGGACGCTGGCGGCTGTGATAGGCGCGGATGCGGGCGGCGGCGAAGGCGATGGCCTCGCGCACGTCGGCGGGGGTGTCGGCCGCGCCCTGCTCGATCTCCTCGGCCGTGACGCGGATCGTCTCGGCGGTCAGCTCGACCTTGTCGAACTTGCGGGCGTAGTCGAGCAGCGCCTCGAGCCCCTTGGTGCGCACGGCCTCCAGCACCTCGGCGACGGCGGCGTCGACATCGGCCGGCGAGCCGCGACGCTCGTCGAGAAAGGCCTTGAAGGCGGCCGGGAAGCTGGGGTCGGCGAAGGAGAAGCGGCGCATGGGGTCTAAATGCGGCTTTTGCGTCGGGAGGCAAGGCCTTTCAGCCTGGTATTCCCTCGCGATGAGGAGGGCGGCGATGGAGCCTAAACCGCCCTGCCGCGCATCATCACCCCATACGCCGCCGCCGCGATCGCCAGACCCACGAACCAGGCGTAGGTGTAGAGTCCGGTCCAGAACGCCCCGACGCCGCCGAACAGATGCGGCGCCGCGGCCGCCAGGAAGCCCGGCAGGTTCGGCAGCACGCCCAGGACCAGGGCGACGATCGCCGCCGGGTTCCAGCCGCCTCGGTAGGCATAGGCGCCGTCGCGGACATAGAGGTCATCCACCGCCAGTTCCGCCTTCCGCACGATCCAGTAGTCGACGATCAGGATCCCCGCGATCGGCCCCAGCAGCGCGCCATAGCCGACCAGCCAGGTGAAGATGTAGCCCTGGGTGGTCTCCAGCAGCTTCCAGGGCATGATCAGCACGCCGATGCCGGCCGTGATCCAGCCGCCGGTGCGATAGCTGATCCGGCTGGGCCAGAGAGCCGAGAAATCATAGGCCGGCCCCACCAGATTGGCGGCGATGTTGCAGCAGACGGTGTCCAGGCTGATGATCAGCAGGCCCACGACCACCGCGATCCCGCCGATGTCGCCGGCCAGTTGCACCGGGTCCCAGACCGCCTTGCCGAACACCAGGACGGTGGCTGAGGTCGTCACCACGCTGACCAGGGCCAGCAGGCCCATCGGCGCGGGCAGACCCAGGGCCTGGCCGATGATCTGGTCGCCTTGCGTCCGGGCGAAGCGGGTGAAGTCGGGAATGTTCAGGGCCAGCGTCGCCCAGAAACCGACCATGGCCGTCAGGGCGGGCGCGAAGACGCTCCAGAACTGGCCGGCCTTGGCCCCGCCTTCGACGAAGGCCGAGGGCTGGTGGAAGATCGGCCCCAGGCCGCCGGCCTTGCTGACCGCCCACCAGACCATTAGGCCGCAGATCAGAACCTTGATCGGCGCGGTCCAGGTCTCCAGCTTGCGCACCGCAGTCAGACCCTTGGTGACGAACAGCAGCTGGATGGCCCAGAAGGCGAAGAAGGCCAAAAGCTGTCCGGCGCCGACGCCCAGTAGCGGCAGTGGCGCGCCCTCGAGTTTCCGGCCGACGATGACGCCCAGCAGGGTCAGCAGCGCGCCGCCCCCGATCCAGGTCTGGATGCCGTACCAGCCGCAGGCGACGACGGCCCGCGCCACGGCCGGGACCCGCGCGCCCTTCCAGCCGAACGACGCCCGCGCCAGCACCGCATAGGGCACGCCCCAGCGCGCGCCGGCATGGCCGATCAGCAGCATCGGGACCAGCACGATCAGGTTGCCCAGCAGCACGGTCAGCACCGCCTGCCCGGCCGACATGCCCTGCTCGATCAAGCCCGAGGCCAGCATGTAGGCCGGCACGCAGATCACCATGCCCAGCCACAGGGCCGCGAAGTGCCGCCAGCGCCAGGTGCGTTGGGCTTGGCTGGTTGGCGCCAGGTCCTCGTTCCACAGGTCGCTGTCTGGCGTGCTCATGCGGCGAAGCTTAGGCCCGCTTGGCCGTCCCAGGCAATCGACCGAACGCCGTTCCGCCGATCAGCCCAGCGCTGCGTAGGCCAGCGTCGCCAGTCCGGCGAAGAACACGACGCACAGCGCCACCAGGGTCGCGCGGCCCCAGTCGAAGCAGGGACCGCCATGGCGCAGCACCGGCGGCTCGGGCTTGGTGATGTCACATGCACGGAAGAAAACCGACTGGGTTTCCCCAGTCGAATAGGCTGTCCTTCTGGCCATCAAAGGCCTCCCTGACGAGCACGCCTCTGTCGGGCGCATGGCGTTAACCTAACACTGCTCGCCCAGCAGGCGAACGGGCCAACCGATCACTACCGCGTGGGACGAATCCGGGCGGAGCGCCTGCCCGTCAACAGACCAGAAAAGGCGCCGCTCAGGGATTGAGCAGGCGCCTAGTTCAGCAGCTTGGGTCGAGGAAGACCTAGTCCGCGTGCCCCGGCGTCCGGGGCGTGGTCCAGGGATCCGAGACATCGGCCAGGGCCACGTCCAGGCAGTCCACGCAGACCCGCAGGTCGCCGCCGCCCGCGAAGGTCAGGGTGACGATACCCGCCGGGGCTTCGTCGCCCGGCGTGAAGCCGATGGACAGCAGCTCGACCACCGCGCCCCTGGCGTCGCGACGCAGGTTGCGCCCCTGCACGCCGGTGACGTCACCGAACTGCAGAGCCGAACGCACGCGCTCGCCCCGTTTGGCTTTGGCCGCCTCCCAGCGGAAGCGGTTGCAGGCGATGGTCAGGGTGCGCCCCTGGGCGTCCCAGCGGATGTCGCCGATCTTGGCCACCGCGTCCTGCAGGGCGGCCGACAGCACGCCGAGATCGTCGGCGTCGTGGGCCAGCAGGCGCAGCGGCTTTGCGGTTTCGGTCATCCTCAGAGCTCCGGCTCGCCGTCGCCCTTGATGCGACGGACCTGGGCCCCGCAGGCGCCCAACTTCTCTTCCAGGCGCTCGAAGCCGCGATCCAGGTGATAGATGCGGCTGACCGTGGTCTCGCCGCGCGCGACCAGGCCGGCGATCACCAGACTGACCGAGGCGCGCAGGTCGGTGGCCATCACCTCGGCGCCTTCCAGTTGCTCGACGCCACGCACGCGGGCCTCGCCGCCCGAGACCGAGATATCGGCGCCCAGGCGCATCAGCTCGGGGGCGTGCATGAAGCGGTTCTCGAAGATGGTCTCGCGGATGCGGCTCTCGCCCTTCGCGGTCGTCATCAGGGCCATGAACTGCGCCTGCAGGTCGGTGGCGAAGCCCGGGAACGGCGCGGTCTCGATGTCGACGGCGTTCAGGCGCTGGCCGTTGCGACGGATGATGCAGCCGTCGTTGGTGTGCTCGACGCCGGCGCCGGCCTCTTCCAACTTGACCAGCAGGCTGTCGATCAGGCCGGGACGGGCGTTGGTCAGGCGCACTTCACCGCCGGCCATGGCCGCGGCCACGGCGTAGGTGCCCATTTCGATGCGGTCGGGGATCACCGCGTGGGTCGCGCCCTTCAGGCGGGCGACGCCGGTGATGGTGATGGTCGGCGTGCCCGCGCCTTCGACCTTGGCGCCCATGGCGTTCAGGCACTCCTGCAGGTCGACCAGTTCCGGCTCGCAGGCGGCGTTCTGGATCACGGTCATCCCGTCGGCCAGCACGGCGGCCAGCATGGCGTGCTCGGTGGCGCCCACAGAGACGATCGGGAAGACGATCTCCGCGCCCTTCAGGCCGCGCGGGGCCTGAGCGTAGACATAACCCTCGTGCAGGTCGATCTTGGCGCCCAGGGCCTCCAGCGCCTGCAGGTGCAGATCCACGGGACGCGCGCCGATGGTGCAGCCGCCAGGCAGCGAGACCTTGGCCTGGCCCGAGCGGGCGACCAGCGGGCCCAACACGTTGAACGAGGCGCGCATCTGGCGGACCAGGTCATAGGGCGCGAAACCGCTGGTGATCTCGGCCGCGTGCAGCACGGTTTCCTGGCCGTCGGCGCCGTCGCGCTCGGTCACCTCGACGCCCAGGCGCGACAGCAGCTTGCCCAGGAAGCGCGTATCCGCCAGGCGCGGCATGTTCGTCAGGCGCAGCGGCTCATCCGTGAGCAGGCTGGCCGCCATCAGCTTGATGGCGGAGTTCTTGGCGCCGCTGACCGGGATCGATCCGTTCAGCCGCGCGCCGCCGGTGATGGCGATGCGATCCATTCAGGTCCCTCGAACGCGCGGGGTGGGGGTCGCCGCGCGGTTCAACATGTGAGGGGCGGGTTCTATCCGTTGCAAGGGGGCTTGCAAGGGCTGCGCCTCTAAATTGGAGCCGAAAGATCGTAGGGACGCTCGTCGTCCGGCCAGCGCAGCTCATGGGTCGTGCTGGCGAGGTCGAGAGCCACCTGGGCCAGCTCGATCGCCTGACGCGTCGCCGCCAGTCCATCGCGCCCGAAGGCGGCCTTGCCGACCTCCGTGTCGAACTGTCCGCCGTCGCCCGTCAGCCGCACCGCGACCGCCCAACCCTGACCATCCGGATTCGGAAACGGCGCGGAGAGCTCGATCGCCAGCTCGACCCGCTCGCCGCCGCGATGAGTTATCCCCAGCAGTTTGCGAACGACGCTATACGGCTTCGGCGCGGCCTCCGCCGCCGTGATCGCAGGGGCGGAATCGTCCAAACGCCCACGGGCGGCGGCTTTCCGCTTGCGAAGGTTCGTACGGAGCGCCTCGGCCAGCCTGGCCTCGCGGGTGGATTTGTCGTCGCTGATCGCCATGCGTCGGGGGTGCGGCGACAAAGATCGTCGGTCAAGACGATTTTGGGCTTGGCGTTCGCGATTCACCTCGCTATACGCCCCTCCTCTTCGCCGCGGTAGCTCAGTGGTAGAGCGCATCCTTGGTAAGGCTGAGGTCCAGGGTTCGAGTCCCTGTCGTGGCACCATGGAGACCCAAAGCAAATCAGTGCTTTGGGTCTCCACCACTCGCGAAGAGAACATCATCGAAATCGCTCAAGTAAGCACATAGTAAGCAAACGTGCGTTTGACGCCGCGTGGGCGCGCTTCCACGCGCCGATCGTCTCGCGAAGCGCGGGGCAAAGGTTTGCTTTTTCCGACCTTGGTGCGCTTAGGGGTGAGCGCATGATTTTCGCCCTGCCCGTTGCTCTCACAGACTGAGAAGCAAGGCCTCTGCTCTCTCATCGAGGCTCGTTGCGACGTTCGCCGGCGACCGGAACGCCCTCAACGACCCTGTCGAAGCCCTCGGGATATTCCTCGAGCCTCCCCCCTTGGCGCGCAGGTCCGCCGCGATGAGCTCCAGTTCGTCGCCTACCGACCAGACGACGGCGTTGGCTCGATTGGCGCCGGCATAGTCGCTGAGATAGACATTGAGGTGGGTCGCCCCGGTTCCGAAGACGGCCGCGTCGCGGCGGACTGGCGTCGACGTCATCACCGGCCAAGGACTGGAGGAGGCGCTCGTCGGCGCCCAGGTCGTCATCGATGTCGTCAATTCGCCGACCTTCGACGACGCCACGGCCATGCGGTTCTTCGAAACCTCGAGCCGCAACATCCTGGCCGCCGCCGCGCCACCTTCATCCGCGATTTCGGCGAGCGGCTGGTTCCCGGCTACAAAGCCCCCTCGTGGGTCGATGTGATCGCCAACGGGCCCTTCGACGAGTAAACCCCAAAGGGCTGACGCCACATACGCCGGCCCAAGGCCTGCCCCTGTTTCTACGCCTGGCCGCCCTGTGAGGCGAAGTCGGGTGGCCGTGGTACGGCGCCTCTGCGCCACTGGGCAAGCCCATGCGCGACACGGATCAGCTCGCCCTCTAGGGGAGGTGGATAGCGGGCGCGGCCCAGGGCTAGGGACGCTTGCAAGCCTCCCTCCCGGCGCACGCCCATGCAGTAGCCGATCAGCAGCATCCGGATCATCAGCTCCGGAGCGATCGAAGGCCGGCCGATCGCGCTGTAGAAAGGCGCCAAATGCGCTCGCACGCCGTCCAGATCGACGAACCGATCGATGGCGCGCAGCAGGTGATCCTGGGGCGCATGCCCATCGAGCGAGAACTCGTAGAACAGGGCCGGCTGCTCGATCCGACGCTCGCCCATCACGGTCGCGACCTCCTGCTACAACAGGAGTGAATCAGGCCGCAGGCCCCGCCTCAACCGGACCTTTTCAACACAATCGGTCGCTTGTCGCCAATGACCCATTTTTTGTATTGCATCTATCGTTGCGCCGCCCTGGGAACACCGTGTTCGGTCTCTTGCAGAGCGGGTGACGGCAAGTCGTAGTCCGCCGTTAAGGGCGCTCCAGGCGCCACCGTACGGCTTGAGGCGCGATCTCCGACGGCAAGTCGATCTTCAGAACGCGGCATTCATGCGTCCGGCCAGGGGCGAAGCTGGGCGTCGCCACGACGCCCTTCCAAATCGTCACGCCTGACGCGTTTTCAGCCGCGACGGCGAGACGGCGGATAGATGCGCCAGCCGCTCGGCGGCACATCCATCCGCGCAGCACCGGGCGATTGTCGGGACGTGGATCGAGGTGAACCGACTTCAGAACGAACGCACGGCTGCCGATCTCACCGATCACCACGTCGGGCCGCGGTCCGGTCTGTGAAAGCGCCAGGGCGAGCGCGAAGCTGATCATGGCCATCATTGCGACGCCTCCTCTTCCGAAAGCCAAAGTTCATGGGCGTCCAGCGCCAGTCGCAGCAGCGCGCCCTGGGCGGCGGCGCGGGCCGAGACCTCGGTCCGGCGCGCGTCAAACAGCTGGCGACGCGCCGCGAGCAGGTCCGTCAGGTCCCGCTCGCCGAGCCCGTAGGCGCGCTGCACGCGATCAGTGGCCTGAGCGGCGGCGGCGGCGGCTTCGCGGCTGCGCGCCCAGGCGGTGAGCCCCGATCGGGCCTTGGCCACGTCGTTGCGTCCCTCGGCCTCGACATTGCGCGCCACCATGCGATAGCGCGCCTCCGCGGCGGAGGCCGACGCGGCCTGACGCTCAGCGGTCGCCGATCGTCCGCCGCCGCCGAAGGGGATACTGACGGTGAAACCTGCGCCCGTTTCGGCGCCGCCCCGCTCATTGAAGACGCGAAGCGCCAAGGTTGGGTCGGGGCGCTGGTCGAGTTTTGCTCGCCGGGCGAGCGCGCCGTCGCGGTCAGCGAGGGCCTTGGCGATGGTGATCTCGTGGCTGCGCGCGACGACTACGGGGATCCAGTCGTCCAGAGCGCGGGTTGGGGCCACGGGCTCGGACAAACTCGGCGCCTGGGCTGGGGGCAGGCCTGGGTAGAGCATGTCGAGCGCCGAGCGCGCCGCCTCGGCGCGTCCCTGGGTTTCAGCCAGGGTCGCATGGGCTCGGGCCAGGGCCGCCTGCGCCAGTTCAAGCTCAAGCACGGCGGCGTCCCTGAGTTCGACCCGCCGCCGCAGCGCCGCGACCTCCTTTTGCTCGACGGCGATCTCGTCACGGTCGACCGTGATGCGGGCCTCGGCTTCCAGCCATTCGATCCAGAGGCCGGCCAGGCGCAGGGAGGCTTGGTGGCGCGCGTCGTCGACGCTGTCGCGCGCCGCTAGAGCGCCGGACGCGCCCGCCGCAAGATCCAGGTTACGCTTCCCCGGCGAGCGCAGGGGCCGGCTGACCTGCAAGGACCATTCGGCGAAGTCGCCTTCGCCCCGAACCCGGCGTCTGTCGCTCGAGAGGCCGATCGTTGTCTCGTAGGGGCCGGCGGCCAGGCCGCGCTGTTCGGCCTCGGCGCCGCGCTGAAAGGCCCGGGCCTCCGCCAGCTCTGGCGAACCCTCCAACGCCGACAGAATGAGCGCGTCGCTCGGCAGGAAGTCCGGGCGCGTCCAGCCGGTGTCGGCGGCGGTGGCGGCTGAGGCCAGGACCAGCCCGGCCGCGGCGGCGAGAAGAATGGCCTTCACGATGAAGCCTCCAGCACTGAGGCCCCAGGCTCTACGCCGAAGCGGCGATAGAGGATGGGCAGCAGGATCAGGGTGAGCAGGGTCGAGGTCACCAGACCCCCGACCACGACGATGGCGAGCGGCCGCTGGATCTCGGAGCCGGGGCCGGTGGCGGTCAGTAGTGGCACAAGGCCCAGCGCCGTGATGCTGGCGGTCATAAGCACGGGCCGCAGCCGGCGGCGCGCCCCCTCGGTCACAGCGGTCGCCACGTCGCGGCCGCGCTGGACCAGCTCATTGAAGTGCGAGACTAGGACGAGGCCGTTGAGCACCGCGATGCCGAGCAGGGCGATCAGTCCGACCGACGCCGGAACCGACAGGTACTCGCCCGAGATCCACAGGGCCACCAGACCGCCGATCATCGCGAACGGGATGTTGGCCAGGATCAGCAGCGACTGGCGGGTGGACTTCAGGCTGATGAACAGGACCAGGAAGATCAGGCCCAACGCCATCGGCACCACCACGCCGAGACGCGCGGCGGCCCGTTTCTGGTTCTCGAACTGTCCGCCCCACGCGATGCGATAGCCGGGCGGCAGCGGAACATCGCGCGCGACATTGGCCTGGGCTTCCTTGACGAAGCCGACCAGGTCGCGCCCCTGGACATAGGCCTGGATCACGGCGAAGCGGGAAGCGTTCTCCCGATCGATCTTGACCGGACCTTCCCGGCGTTCCACGCGCGCCACGTCGCCAGCGCGCACGACGCCGCCATCAGGCGTGGCGATCTGAGCCTGTTCGAACAGGACGGGATCCTCGCGAAGGGCCTGAGGCCCCCGGACCAGGATCGGCGTGCGCTTGCCCTGTTCGAAGACGACGCCAGCCGGCGCGCCTTCCAGCTGGGCGCGCAGTTCCTGCTGCAGAGCCTGAGCGGACAGGCCGACCCGCACAGCGGCGGCCCGATCGACGTCCAGCTGCAGATAGGTCACGCTGTCTCCGGCGACGGTGTAGACGTCTGAGGCTCCCCGCGTCTTCTTGAGGGTCTCCTCGATACGGCCGGCCAGATCGCCCAGCGTCTGGAGATCCGGGCCGAACACCTTGACGGCCAGGTCCCCCCGGCTGCCAGTCAGCATCTCCGAGACCCGCATCTCGATGGGTTGGGTGAAGGTGGCCTCCACCCCAGGAAACTGGGCCGCGACCTTGCGGATCTCTTCGGTCAGCCAGGCCTTGTCCTTCCTGCGCCAGTCTTTGCGATCGGCCAGCACGAGGAAGCTGTCGGTCTCGTTCAGGCCCATGGGGTCAAGGCCAAGCTCGTCGGAGCCGACACGCGCGACGATCCGCTTCACCTCCGGCACTTGCGCCAGGATCGCGCGCTGCACGGCCATGTCCTGTCTGGCGCTGGCGTCGAGATTGATCGAGGGCAGCTTCGCCAGCTGCATCAGGATCGCGCCCTCGTCCATGGTCGGCATGAAGCTCTTGCCGATCAGCACATAGGCGATCGCCGCCAGCACCATGCCGCCGCCCGCCGCCGCAAAGACCGGCTTGGGACGGGCCAGGGCGCGGGCCAGTTGACGTTCGTAGAACGGTCCGATCCTGCGCATGATCCAGGACTCTCGATGCGCATGAGCCTTCAGCAGCAGCGAGGCCAGGACCGGGATCACCGTGAACGACAGCAGCAGCGACGAGCCCAGGGCGAAGACGATGGTCAGAGCCACCGGCGCGAACAGCTTGCCTTCCAGGCCCTGCAGGCTGAGCAGGGGCAGGAACACCAGGCAGATGATCAGCACGCCCGACGTGACTGGCGCGGCGACCTCGGCGACGGCTTCATAGATCGCGTGCAGCCGGCGCGAGCCGGTGATGCTGGGGTTGTCCAGACGCTCGACGGTGTTCTCGACCACGACGACGGCGGCGTCGACCAGCATGCCGATGGCGATGGCCAGCCCGCCCAGGCTCATCAGGTTCGCCGACAGGCCAAAGGTCCGCATCAGCAGGAAGGTGGTCAGCGCGGCCAGCGGCAGGGTCACCGCCACAACAGTCGCGGCCCGCAGATCACCCAGGAACAGCAGCAGCAGAATGACCACCAAGACGGTGGCTTCCACCAGGGCCTTGTTGACCGTTCCCGTCGCGCGCTGGATCAGGTCGGAGCGATTATAGAATGGGTTCACCGTCACGCCCTTGGGCAGGGACGGCTGAAGCTCCTTCAGCCGCGCTTCGACCGATCGGACGACCGCCTTGGCGTCGGCGCCCCGCAGGGCGATGACGATCGCCTGGACGGCTTCCTCGCGGCCGTTCTCCGTTACCGCCCCATAGCGTGTCAGGGCGCCCTCGCTGACCTGCGCCAGGTCGCCGAGACGGGCCACGCCCCCGCTGGGCAAGGCGATCGCGGTGTCGCGCAGATCGTTCAGACTGGTAATTGCGCCCGCCACGCGCACGACCAGGGCCTCTTCGCCCTCGCTGAGACGACCCGAACCGTCGTTGCGGTTCGAAGCCGGGATGGCGTCGATAATCGCCTGGGCGGTCAGGCCCGAGGCGGCCAGGGCGGCGGGATCGGGCGAGACCTCAAAGGTCTTGGCCCGGCCGCCCAGCACGTTGACATCGGCGACGCCAGGCAGGCCGCGCAGGGCGGGGCGGACGGTCCAATCGAGCAGAGTGCGCTTCTGCTCAAGCGTCAGGCCTCCGCCTTCGATCGTGAACATGAAGACGTCGGACAAGGGCGTCGAGATCGGCGACAGGCCGCCGCTGACGCCGTCCGGCAGAGCGCCAAGGGCGTTTGACAGCCGCTCGGCGGTCTGCTGGCGAGCCCAATAGACGTCCGTGCCTGGCGCGAAATCGATGGTCAGGTCCGCAATGGCGTACTTGGCCGTCGAGCGCAGCATGGCCTGCCTCGGAATGCCCAGCAGCTCCATCTCCAGCGGTGTGATGACCTGGCTCTCGACCTCTTCAGGGGTCATCCCTGGGGCCTTGAGAATGATCTTCACCTGGGTCGGCGAGATGTCGGGGAAGGCGTCGACCGGCAGCTTCAGGAACGCGTTGGCGCCCAGACCGACCAAGGCGATGGCCAGCACGGCGGCCAGCAGGCGCTGCGAGAGCGCGAAGGCGATGAGCTTGCGCATCCTAGTGGCCCAGCGCCGACTTCAGCTGCGAGGCGCCCGAGGCCGCGACGCGCGCGCCTGGGGGAAGCCCGGTGACGACCGCTTCCGCGCCCGCCGCGCCCACCACGGTCACCGACCGCGCTTCATATCCGGCGGCGGTCTTGACGAATACGCGTGCGCCGGCGCTGTCCTGGGCCAGGGCGCTGCGGGGAATGGCTTGAGCGCCGGTCGGGGCGGGGCTCAGAACCGTCACCGTGACTGTCTGGCCTGGCGCAAGCCCGGTGGCGGTGTCGAGTTCGGCGCGCAGGGGCAACGACCGGCTCTTGGGGTCTATGCTTGCGCCCAGCGCCACAATGTGTCCGGCGATGTCGCCAACCCGGACCCGATAGCCGACCTTCAGCTTGCGCGCGACCTCCGGTGACACCCGCGCCTCGACCCAGAGGCGATCGGCGCGATCCAGGGTCACGGCGGGCGCCATGGCCTCCAGGCCGCCGCCGGGCTGGGCGGTGACGGCCGCCACGCGACCGGCGATCGGGGCGCGCAGGACATATTCACCGCTCGTCCCGCCGGCGCCGGAGAGCAGGCGGCGACGCTCGTTGACCATGGCGCGAGCCTGGGCGAGGCGGGCCTGGGCTTCCTCGGCGCGAGCGCCGGCGATAACGCCTTCACGCGCCAACTGCTGCAGGCGGCCCGCGGCGGCCTCGGCGACACGCAGTTCAGCCTGGCTCTGGACGAGCTCGGAGGACACCGCCAGCGCCTCGCGGCTGAACAGGGTCACCAGCGGCGCGCCGGCCTTGACCGATTGGCCTTCGAGCACGTGGATCCGCGTCACCGTTCCCGCGAACGGGGCGGCGACCACCCGCCGGTCGTTGAGCGGGGGGGTGATCGCGCCGGGAAGCGCGGCCAAGGGGCGCCCAACGCGGGCTTGGCGGTGGCCAGAACGATGCCCATGGCCTTCTCCTGCGCCGCGCTCAACGCCATCGGACCGGCGGCCAAGGCTGGGGTGCTGAAAACACAGGTCGCAAGCGCGGCGGCGATCAGAGGATGGGCGGGGGGCATGGGCGTCTCGCAAGGCTTGATCCCGCCCTGATGCGCCGCCTGCCTGAAGCGAAGCTGAAACGAACCTGAAAGCGCCGTGTCAGGTTCCTTTCAGGCGGTGCTGCTATGCTGGGACGTCAGTCAGAGGAGACCCGCCATTCGCATCCTACTCGTCGAAGATGATCCGGAGATCGCCCGTCGCCTGGCTGCGGCGCTGGCGGAAGCCAGCTTTGTTGTCGAGCAGGCCAGCGATGGCGAGACGGCCTTGTTCCTGGGGCGAACCAACGACTTCGACGCCGTGGTGCTGGATCTTGGCCTACCGCGCCTGTCGGGCCTTGAGGTTCTGAAGCAATGGCGGCGCGAAGGACGCGACATGCCGGTGCTGGTGCTTACAGCGCGGGACGCTTGGACCGACCGCGTGGATGGCCTCAACGCAGGGGCCGACGACTATCTGGGCAAGCCCTTCCAGAACGCCGAGGTGGTGGCGCGGCTGCGGGCGCTGACACGGCGCTCGGCGGGCCGCTCGTCGTCCGTCATGCGCCGCGGCGACATTGTACTGGATCCCGAGGCAGGGACTGTCCAGCGTGGCGACGACGCCGTCGAACTGACCGCCCGCGAGCTGAAGGTCCTGGCCTATCTGATGCACCGCGCCGGCCGGGTGGTCTCCCAGGGCGAGCTTATCGACCACGTCTACAGCCTGGATGAGACGCGGAAGTCGAACACGATCGAGGTCTATGTCGCCCGCCTGCGCAAGAAGCTGGGCAAGGACGCCATCCGCACGATCCGGGGCCTGGGATACAAGTTCGCCTGATGCGCCAGCTCTGGACCAGTTTCCGCACCCGCCTGATCGTGGGCGCCGCGATCTGGATCATCGCAGGACTCACCGTAAGCGGTGTCCTGCTGTCCGAGTTGTTCAGGGCCCATGTGACGCAACAGTTCGACGACGAACTGCACGGCCATGCCGCCGAACTGGCGGCGCTGATCGACATTGGGCCTGACGGCAAGCTCTCGCTGCACCGCCGCCTCAGCGATCCCCGGTTTCTGCCCAAGGACTCGGGCTTCTATTGGCGTGTGGAAGCGGCGGGCGGTCAGGCTATCACCTCACCGTCCCTGGCTGGGCGAGACCTTCCGTTGCCGGATCCGCTTCCCGCCCCCGGCGTCGAGCGCCATGTCTTCGTCGAAGGGCCCTCCGGACAGCTCCGTCTAGTGGAGCGTTCAGTCGCCAATCCGCATGGGCCGCCGTTGCGGTTGGGAATAGGCGTCGACCAACGCCTTCTCGACGAGGTTTTGGGACGGTTCAACTGGACGCTCTTTCTGTCGCTGACGATCGTCGCGTCCGGTCTGATCGGGGCAGCGATGCTTCAGGTCTGGTTTGGTTTGCGACCGCTCACCCGTATGCGTCACGCGCTGTCGGCTGTCCGTATGGGCAAGGCGAGCCGCTTGCCGGAGGATCTTCCCAGTGAAGTGCGCCCCCTGGCGATTGACCTCAACGCTCTGCTGGAGGGCAATCTCGAGATGCTGCGGCGAGCCCGCACCCAGGCCGGCAACCTCGCCCACGCCCTCAAGACGCCGCTCGCCGTGCTGACGGACGAAGCTGGGCGTCTGCGCGCTGTTGGGCAAAACGAGACCGCCGACGTCATCGAGCTGCAATGCGAGCGGATGCGACGCCAGATCGACTATCAACTCGCCAGGGCGCGCGCGGTGGCGTTGAAGCGCTCGCCAGGTGTCGCTGCTGATGTGCGCTCAAGCCTGGACCCGATCGTCGCGGCGCTCTCGCGCCTCTATTCGCGCCGCGATGTGGTGTTCAGCGTGACCTACCAAGACCAACCAATCGTCGCGCTCGACGCCCAAGACCTCAGCGAAATTGTCGGCAACGTCCTCGACAACGCCGGAAAGTGGGCGAGGTCGAGAACGGAGGTCCTGGTTCGGCGTCGGGGCGATTTTGCGGAGATCGTCGTCGACGATGACGGACCCGGCCTGCCGCCAGAAGCCTACGAGCATGTCTTTGGCCTTGGCGAACGGCTCGATGAGCGAACGCCCGGCCATGGATTGGGGCTATCGATCGTCCGAGACCTCGTAGAGCTCTACGAAGGGAGCGTGGCCCTATACCTCGCGCCGCTCGGTGGGTTGCGGGTGATCATGACTTTTCCGTCGATCACGGAGTAGACCGGGGAAGCTATCCGAGATGGTAGGGGCTCGTCCCGACCACCGTTGTGTAACCACGCCTAAGCGAACGTCTCGTTCCGGCAAGCGGGGCGGAGGTAGCTATTGGCGCAGCCCCGCCTACCGCCCCGCCGGAAAGGATGGAAAGCGCAAACGCGGTCCAAGTTGGATTTTGATCGGGGTCACCTGCAGGACGCTGGCGCCATTGTCGCGCTGAGGAAATCCAGGAAGACGCGCACCTTGCCTGGCAAATGGTGGCGAGACGCGTAATAGGCATAGAGCGGGAAGCGCTCCTCCGCCCATTGGTCGAGCACGGTCACCAGACGGCCGCCCTCGAGCCAAGGCTCAAGTCCGAGTTCAAAGCTCTGGAAGAGTCCCGATCCTGCTTCGCAGGCCGCCAGCGCTGCGGAAGGATCGTCCAGCATAAGTCGGCTGGTGACGGAAACCTCGACCGCCTTGCCGCCACGTTGGAACTCCCACGTGAACGGGCGTCGCGACTGAGGATCTCGAAACAGGATAGCCTGATGCCTACCCGGGCATTGGCCGTGGAGCTCAAGCCGCTGCGCGTGAACTGCGTCGCGCCGGGGGTGGTGAAGACCGACCTCTGGGCGGGTATGGGCGAGGACGCACGGGCGGCCTTCTACGCCTCCGAGGCCGCACGCCTGCCTGTGGGTCACCCTGGAGACGTCGAGGAGATCGCTCAAAGCTATCTCTATCTCACTCGCCAGACCTATGTGACGGGCCAGGTGCTGCACGTTGACGGGGGCGGCCTCCTCGTATGACGCGCAGGATTCACCCCTCCAAGGGGTAGGGAGAGGGCGGCTAGGCCGCCTCTGCTTCCATCACCCGTTTAGCCCCTTGGACTAACAGGCCTGAACGGGTGAAGCCGTGAGCTTCGGCAAAGGCGTCGATCTCCGCCAGAACATTCTCAGGCATGGTCACGTTGACACGAACGACCTTGGAGGCAGTCGACTTCAGCGGAACAACGATCACGGCTCCGTCGCGATTCTCCGCATGGGCCATGACCTCTTGCAAGGTTGACGGGGCGGGGACTGGTTCGCCGTCCTCAACCATACCCTCGACGTGCAGGGCCAGGGCCTCTTCGGCATTTGCTCGCGCTTCGTCGAGCGTCGCGCCTACGCTGATGCAGCCCGGCAGATCTGGAAACAAGACGCCGTATTCGCTACCGGCGTCCTTGTGGATCAGGGCGATGTAGTTGGCCATCTGTTACCTCAGGTCTAGGCCGGACTGACGTTCGATCGAGCGAAGCGTGCCGACCGGAAGGTCTCGCTTCGGATGAGGAACAGTCACCCGGCCTGGCTTGGTTGGGTGCTTGAACTGAGCATGGGAGCCGCGCAGAGCCACCTCGTACCAGCCATCAGCTTCCAACGAGGCAATGACGTCACGGCTATTCATGTGTGTATATACACACCGTTGACGGCGTCATCAATGGGAGTGCGCATCAATACACACTGACGTGTGCGTGTGTCCACTGCACGCGAGTTGATGGCCTCAACCAAATCGTCCGCCGAGCCAATGCAGCCAAGGGGGTGCTGTCGGCGGTGAAGGGGGCCGCATAGCGGACCGTTTGAAGGACTGTGAAGGGTCGCGCGAAGCCATCAGCACAGACGCCGAATCCCTTCAGATCGCCCCCGCAAGCAATTGTCGGTCTCGGGTGACACCCGCCCTCGCCCTTCAGAGAGGCGGGGCGTGCGCCGACCCGTTGCGCCTTCGCCGATCCAGCGGCCGACCTATACCGCGGCATAGGCTCGCCCAACCTACGCTCTAGCTGCCCAGACCAAGGGACGGATGGGGTCCGCCCAAGGCGCGGCGCAGGCGCCCCCCTCCTCCCCCCAAAGCACGTCAGGAACCAAGACCATGGGCAGCGGCTACGTCACCACCAAGGACGACACGCAGATCTTCTACAAGGACTGGGGTCCCAAGACCGCCCAGCCGATCGTCTTCCACCACGGTTGGCCGCTGTCGGCGGACGACTGGGACAACCAGATGCTGCTCTTTCTCGCTCAGGGCTACCGCGTGATCGCCCATGACCGTCGCGGCCACGGACGCTCGACCCAGACGGACACCGGCAACGACATGGACACCTATGCCGCCGATCTGGCCGTGCTGACCACCCACCTGAACCTGAAGAACGCCATCCACGTCGGCCACTCCACCGGCGGCCGCCGCCGATCCCGGATGTTCTTCGGTCGACCGCCCAACAATTCGCGGAAGACTTTGGGGACAAGATCCAGACGTTCCTGGAGCAGTACGAGGTCGCGCCCGGCGTGGTTGTCCAGCGCATCGGCGGCCACACTCCTGGGCACAGTATCGTACGCGTGACGTCCGGTGGCGACCAGCTGACCTTCGCGGGCGACGCGCTCTTCCCGGTCGCGTTCGACCATCCCGACTGGCAGAACGGCTTCGAGCATGACCCCGAGGAGGCCACTCGCGTTCGCCTGCGCCTGATGCGCGAGGCGGCGGCGAGCGGCGAGATCCTGGTGGCGGTCAACGGCGATGCGTTCCGCTGGGTCGCGACTGTCTGGGATTACTGACGGCCTGCTAGGCTAGGGTCGAGCCAGGGCGCGAATTCATTGAATCCGCGCCCTGGCGGCCGAACCTGGGCACGAAGGAGCAGCTTGCGCCCCCACCGCACGCTCAAGATCCGCTTGAGAACGGCAATGCCTTAACACCTCTCGGTCGTGAGACCCCCGAGGCGCCTCGGCGCTCGATCTTCTCGGTCTGGACGTCGACGTTGGTCACGACCTGACCTAGAAGCCGACGCGCAAAGCGCTCGACGGCAGGACGAAGTTCCGTACTCGAAACCCTCTAGCGACGCAGGGCGCCGCGCACGGCCAGGGCGGTCAGGCGCTGGCTGAGACCTCGAGGTCGCTCAAGACCAAGGCGCTTCAAGACCGGCCCATCGTCGCTCCTGGCCCCCAGGCCGTCCAGAATCAGGCCGAGCAGGGCCTTCGGCTCGGCCTGCGCCGCCTTCAGCCGGCCGAGCGTCGGCAGCAGGCTCTCCTCCAGCGGATCGAAGTCCGAGCCGAATGGCAGCAGCGGCGCCAGGCCGCTCGCACGGGCCGGCGCCAGCGCCTCGGCGATGCGCTCGGGGGTGTTGTCGCGGGCCTCGGCTGGCAGGACGTAGCCGCGCTCCAGCTTGCCGGCGGCCCTGGCCTGCTCCAGCAGCGCCGGCTGGAAGCGGCTGTCGGCCACCTTCAGCAGGGCGACGATCACGTCGCGGTCGGTGCGGCCGCGCAGGTCGGCGACGCCGTACTCGGTGATGACGATGTCGCGCAGGTGGCGCGGGATGGTGCCGTGGCCGTAGGACCACAGGACGTTCGAGCGGGCCGCCCTCCCCGCCCCGCGCACCGCGTCCAGGGTGATGACCGACCGCGCGTCCTCCAGCGCGAAGGCCTGGGCCACGAAGTTGTACTGCCCGCCCACGCCGCTGACGACGCGGCCGTCCTCCAGGCCGTCGGACACCACCGCGCCGAGCAGGGTGACCATCATGGCGGTGTTGATGAAGCGGGCATCGACGCGGGCGATACGCTTGGCGGCCTCGTCGCCGTAGAGTTCATTGATCCCGGAGATGGCCCGCATCTGGAACTTGGCGCGGTCCGCCGCCGGCAGCTCGCGCAGGGCCGCGTAGAAGGCGCGCGGCCCCAGGAAGAAGCCGCCGTGCAGCACCGCCCCGTCGACCTCGCGCTTGAGCACGCCGGCCTTCCAGAGGTCGAGCAGACAGTCGACGAACATCTCGGTGGCGGCGTAGAGGCCCGTCTCGAACGGCGCGCCGTGCCGAGGCGGCGAGGCGGCCGGAGACAGGCGACCGAGGGTGTCGCGGAAGCCTGTCGGGTCGCGGTGCCTGACGATCAGGCCCTGGGCCACCGCGTCACTGATCGAGCCGATGCCCATCTGGATCGTGCCACCGTCCGGGATCAGGCCGGCCGCATGGAAGCCGATCGCGTAGTGGGCGTCGGAAATCGGCTCCTTGGGCGGGGCGAACAGCGGGAACTGGGCGGCGGGCCCGTCCAACAGGTGGCTGAACGCCGAGGCCGGCAGGTCGCCGTCACCCGGCATGAACGGCAGCTCGTCATTGACCTGGCCGACCAACAGGAATTGAGCCTTCCCGGCTTGCCGCGCGGCCAGCAGGTCCAGGGTGATGTCGGTGTTGCAGGACAGGCTGTAGCGGTCGCCCTCCCTGGCCACCAGCTGGGCCACGACATTGACGCCGCGATCCAGCAGATAGCGGGCGGCGTGAGTGTAGTTGGCGGAGATGTAGCTGCGCTGGGCGCTCTCGACGGAGAGGCGCGTGCCGGCCTGGAAGAAGAACTCATCGATCTCGATGTTGTCCGGCAGGGCGTCGCGGCGCTGGACGTCTGCATAGGCCAGGGCCGGATAGCCGCCCAGGGCGCGCGCGATCACCGGCCCCAGGAAGGCCGCTTCCAGCTCCGACTTGGGGCGCGGCGGCTCCAGAGTCAGGGCGGTAAAGATGTGCAGGTGCAGCGACCGATCGGCCATGGCCCGCGCGAACAGGGCGTTGGCGACATGGTTGGCCTTGCCCAGGCCCAACGGCAGACCCAGAACGATGCGGCGGCCGACCTTGGCGATGATGGCGTCTGCCAGGACTTCGGAGTCGGTGAAGCGGTCCGTCATGCCTCCAGCTTGGACCAGCCGTCCGCCGGCTGGAAGCGTTCGCCGTACTTACGGGACAACGCTTCCAGCCGCGCCTTCACCTCGGCGGCGTTGGGCGCTCTGGCCGGATGGCCGCCGTTCGCGGTTCGGCTTTCGCGCTGAACGCGACCACGACCGCATCGCCCTCGGCCGGCCATTCCTGGGCGATGACTTGGGGCGCTTGCCTCACCACATAGATCTTGCCGCCATGAGCGAGCGCCCCACTAGGCTCAGCCAAGCGGAAGACATCGCCGGCCTCAAGCTGTGAGATAACAGCATCTTTCCAATGGTTCTCGCCGATGAGCACTTGCACCCACCGAGTCTTGCTCAGCGCTATCATGAACTGTTTGTAATGTTACTGCTCGCCCAGCCGAGTCGGACACATTTCTGACAAGCATTGTCGCGTGATGCCAGGGGACTTCCCGGACATTGCGCAATCCTGTCCAATCTTTAATGCGGCGCCCGAACGCCACGACACTCAGGCCCAGTTGAGCGCCCGCGCCGAGCTGAAGTTCGTCCGCGTACGCCAGGGCAAAGATTTTGCCTATCGCGATGATAGGAACAATCAATTTTACCAATGGGCGAAAACGGCGGCTCCCTAGGGCGCGGTCGGGGGAAACGACAGCCAGGCGCGAGCAGCGCGGAGGAAACGACGATGGACGCCAAGGTCGACGACAGCGTGCAAGGTCAATGCCCGATGGGGCGTGGCAAGGGCGGACGAGCCAACCGCGACTGGTGGCCGGAGAATCTCCGCCTGGAAAGTCTCAACCAACATTCGCCGCGATCGAACCCGATGGGCGAGGCGTTCAACTACGCCGAAGAATTCAAGAGCCTCGACCTGAACGCGGTCATCAACGACCTGCACGCCCTGATGACGGACTCGCAGGACTGGTGGCCGGCCGACTTCGGCCACTACGGCGGCCTGTTCATCCGTTTGGCCTGGCACAGCGCCGGCACCTATCGCACCTCGGACGGTCGCGGCGGCGCCGGTGGCGGACAGCAGCGCTTCGCCCCCCTCAACAGCTGGCCGGACAACGCCAACCTGGACAAGGCGCGCCGCCTGCTGTGGCCGATCAAGCAGAAGTACGGCCGCAAGATCTCGTGGGCCGACCTCTATGTTCTGGTCGGCAACGTCGCCCTGGAGTCGATGGGCTTCAAGACGTTCGGCTTCGCCGGCGGCCGCGCCGACCAGTGGGAGCCCGAGGAGCTCTACTGGGGTCCGGAAGGCTCGTGGCTGGGTGACGAGCGTTACAGTGGCGAGCGTCAGCTGCATCCGGCCCTGGGCGCGGTGCAGATGGGTCTGATCTACGTCAATCCGGAAGGCCCGAACGGCAACCCCGATCCCCTCGCCTCGGCCCGCGATATCCGCGCCACCTTCGCCCGCATGGCGATGAACGACGAGGAGACCGTCGCCCTGATCGCCGGCGGCCACACCTTCGGCAAGACCCACGGCGCGGGCGATCCCTCGTTCGTCGGTCCCGAGCCGGAAGGCGGCCAGGTCGAGGACGCTGGCCTGGGCTGGCGCAGCAAGCACGGCACGGGTCTCGGCGCCGACGCCATCACTTCGGGCCTGGAAGTCACCTGGAGCCAGACGCCGACGCGGTGGAGCAACCACTTCTTCGACAACCTCTTCAAGTTCGAGTGGGAGCTGACCAAGAGCCCCGGCGGCGCCCACCAGTGGGAAGCCAAGGATGCGCCGGCTGACATCCCGAACGCCTTCGATGCGTCGAAAACCCAGCGCCCTCGGATGCTGACCTCTGACCTGGCCCTGCGCTTCGACCCCGAATACGAGAAGATCTCGCGCCGCTTTTACGAGAACCCCGACCAGTTCGCCGACGCCTTCGCCCGCGCCTGGTTCAAGCTGACCCACCGCGACATGGGTCCGATCAGCCGCTACCTCGGCCCGCTCGTGCCCAAGGAAACCCTGATCTGGCAGGACCCGATCCCCGCCGTCGATCACCCGCTGATCGACGCCGCCGACGCCAAGGCGCTGAAGGACAAGATCCTGGCCTCGGGCCTGTCGGTCTCGGAACTGGTGTCGACCGCCTGGGCCTCGGCCTCGACCTACCGCAAGTCGGACAAGCGCGGCGGCGCCAACGGGGCCCGCGTGCGCCTGGCCCCGCAGAAGGACTGGGAGGTCAATGACCCGCCGGTCCTGGCCAAGGTGCTGTCCACCCTGGAAGGCATCCGGCAGGGCTTCAACGGGACGGGGGGCAAGAAGGTCTCGCTGGCCGACCTGATCGTGCTGGCGGGCGCCGCCGCCGTCGAGAAGGCCGCCGCCGATGCCGGCACGCCCGTCGAGGTCCCGTTCGCGCCAGGCCGCATGGACGCCTCGGCCGAGCAGACCGACGCGGAGTCGTTCGAGCCGCTGGAGCCGCTGTCGGACGGCTTCCGCAACTACCGCAAGAGCGGCACGCAGTTCATGGCCCCGGAAGAGGCCCTGGTCGACCGCGCCCATCTGCTGGGCCTGTCGGCGCCGGAGATGACGGTCCTGGTCGGCGGCCTGCGGGTGCTGGGCGCCAACGCCGGCGGGAGCAAGGACGGGGTGTTCACCCACCGCGTCGGCGCGCTGACCAACGACTTCTTCGTCAACCTCTTGAGCATGGGCACGACCTGGGCCCCGACGGCGGTCAACGCCTTCGCCGGCCACGACCGCAAGAGCAGCGAGGCCCGCTGGACCGCCAGCCGCGTCGACCTGATCTTCGGTTCCCACGCCGAGCTGCGGGCCTTCGCCGAGGTCTATGCCTGCTCGGACTCGCAGGAGAAGTTCGTGAAGGACTTCGTGGCGGCCTGGACCAAGGTCATGAACGCCGACCGCCTCGACCTCAACTGACGACAGGGGTTCCGGCCTGACATGAAAAGGGGCGCTAGCCGGTTTGGCTAGCGCCCTTCATTTTTAGTCGGCGGCCGCGTGGGCCGCGCCGCTGGCGTTAGCCTTCTTGGTCAGCCAGATCAGCGGGATCAGGATCACGCACAGCCAGGCCGAGACGCGGAAGAAGTCCAGCGCCGCCAGCAGGTAGGCCTGGTTGATCACCTGCTGGGTGACCGCCCCGACCGCCTGCAGATGGCTCTTGCCCGCGGCCTGCAGCTTGTTCACCGCATCGATCCAGGCCGGGCTGCCCGAGCTCATGACCTCGGACAGGCGGGTCTGGTGAACGGCCTCGCCGCGATCCCAGATCGTCGTGGCCAGCGAGGCGGCGAAGCTGCCCGCGGTGATCCGCGAGAAGTTCGACAGGCCGGAGGCCGCCGGCGTCTGGTTCGGCGGGATGCCGTTCAGCGAGATGGTCACCATCGAGATGAAGAAGGTGCTCATCGCCACGCCCTGGACCAGCATCGGCATGACCAGCGCCCAGAAGTTGGCGTCCGGCGTGTAGCCCGAGCGCATGAAGAACGACAGGCCGAAGGCGGCCAGCGACAAGGTCGCCATCCAGCGGGCGTCGACCTTGTTCATCAGCCGGGCCATGAACGGGGTCAGGAACACGGCCACCACGCCGCTCGGCGCGGCCACCAGGCCGGCCCAGGTGGCGATGTAGCCCATCCGGGTCTGCAGCCACAGCGGCAGCAACAGGTTGTTGCCGAAGAACACCGCATAGGCCAGGCAGAAGACGATCGTGCCGATGACGAAGTTGCTGGACTTGAACAGCGACAGGTCGACGATCGGGTGCTTCTCGTTCAGCTCCCAGATCACCCAGGCGATGAAGCCGATGATCGCGATGCACAGTTCGACGACAATGGCCGGCGAGGCGAACCAGTCGGCTTCCTTGCCGGTGTCCAGCATCACCTGCAGCGCGCCGACCCAGACCAGCAGCAGCATGAAGCCGGTGCGGTCGATCGGCAGCTTGCGGGTCGGCGTCTCGCGGCTGGCCATGTTGCGCCAGCAGATGACGCCGCACAGGATCCCCACGGGGATGTTGATCAGGAAGATCCACGGCCAGGAGAAGTTGTCCGAGATATAGCCGCCCAGGATCGGCCCACAGATCGGGGCCACCAGGGTGGTCATCGACCAGATGGCCAGGGCCGTCCCCCGCTTGTTGGGCGGGAAGATCATGATCAGCAGGGCTTGCGAGCCGGGGATCATCGGCCCGGACACCGCGCCCTGCAGGATCCGGAACAGGATCAGTGACTCCAGGTTCCAGGAGAGGCCGCACAGCAGCGAGGCGATGGTGAACAGGATCACCGAGGCGACGAAGGTCTTCACCACCCCGTAGCGGCCCATCAGCCAGCCGGTCAGCGGCACCGAGACGCCGTTGGCCACGGCGAAGGCGGTGATCACCCAGGTGCCCTGGCTGGAGCTGACGCCGAGATTGCCGGCGATCGTGGGGATCGAGACGTTGGCGATGGTGCCGTCCAGCACCTGCATGAAGGTGCCGAGCGCCAAGGCGATCGAGGTGACGGCCAGCAAGATGCCGGTCATCGGCGGCGGACCGGCCGCCTGGGATTGTTCGGACGCCATGGGGCGGCTCCTGGTAACGGACTACTGCGCGCCGGTCTGGGCGCCGCCTTGGGCGACGTCGATCTTGGCCTTCATGGACAGGCCCACGCGCAGCGGATGCTTGGCCAGTTCGGCGGGGTCCAGGGTGATGCGGACCGGGACGCGCTGGACGACCTTGATCCAGTTGCCGGAGGCGTTCTGGGCGGGGATCAGCGAGAAGGCCGAACCGGTGCCGCCGGCCAGGCCGCGGACCTTGCCGTGGAACTTCACGCCGCCGCCATAGAGGTCGGACGTCAGGACCACCGGCTGGCCGGGGACCACCTTGTCCAGCTGCACTTCCTTGAAATTGGCGTCGACATAGGCCTGGGCCGTCGGCACCACGGCCATCATCGGCGTGCCCATGGCGACCTGCTGACCGACCTGCACCGACTTGCGGGCGACGACGCCGTCGGTCGGGGCGCGGACCACGGTGCGGGCCAGGGCCAGGCGGGCGGCGTCGAGCCGGGCCTGCGCGGCCTTCACTTCCGGGTTCTCGGTGACCGAGACGCCGGAGATCAGCACGGTGTTGACCTCGCGCGTGCCGATGGCGGCCGCGCGGCTGGCCAGGGCCTGGGCGCGAGCGGCCTGAGCCCCCGTGAGGGCGGCCTGGGCGTTGGCGAAGCGGTTCTGGGCGCTGGTCAGTTCGTCACCCGAGACGGCGCCTTGCCCCACCAGGGCCTGGCGGCGCGAGAGGTCGAGGCGCGCCCGGTCGACATCGGCCTTGGCGGCGACGATCTGGGCGTCGGCGCGCTGGACGTCGGCCTGGCGAGCGTCGAACTGGCCGGCCAGGGCCGTATCGCTGGCGAAGTAGCCCTTCACCTTGCGCTCGGCCTGACCGAGGGCGGCCTCGGCCTGGGCGACGGCGATGCGGGCGTCGGCGTCGTCGATGATGACCAGCGGGTCGCCAGCCTTCACGGCCTGGGTCTCGACCACGAAGATCTTGGCCACCGGGCCGGGCGACAAGGCGGTCACCTGGGCGGTCTCGGCCCCGACATAGGCGTCGTCGGTCTCGACATAGTGGCTGTCGAAGACAAGCCACCAGGCGCCGTAGCCCACGAGGCCGACGGCGACGGCGCCGCCCAGCAGGGTCAATTGGCGGCGGCGCTTGTTGTTCGCCGCGGCTTGGGAGGCGGCGGGTTGTTGATCGGACATTCGGGGCAAGTCCTAGCGAGCGGATGCTTTGGGGATTGGGTTCAGGCGCCGGTGAAGCCGCCGCCGAGGGCGCGGATCAGGGCGATATCGAGCGCGAAGGCGCGGCTTTCCAGGTCGGCGACGACCCGGCGCTGGGTCAGGACCGACTGCTCGGCCAGCAACACCGACTGGTAGGTCGACAGCTGGCCTTCGTAGCGCAGGCGCGCGATGCGGTAGGCGTTCTCGTTGGCGGTCAGGGCCGCGCGGGCGTCCGCCAGACGGCTGGTGAGCGCCTTCTCGCTGGCGGTGACGTCGGCCACCTCGCGCAGGGCCTGGGTCAAGGCGCCGTCATAGCTGGCCACGGCGGCGTCCCGGTCGGCCTCGGCGCCGCGCAGGCCGGCCCGCAGGCGACCGCCCTCGAAGATCGGCAGGCTCAAGGCCGGACCGACCTGGCCGATGTCCGAGCCGCTGGAGAACAGCTTGTCGAGATAGAGCGACTGGGCGCCGATGAAGCCCGAAAGGTTGATGTCCGGATAGAAGGCGGCCTTGGCCTGCCGGGTGCGCGCGGTCGCGGCCTCGGCCCGCCACTTGGCGGCGACCACGTCGGGGCGGCGACCGATCAGGTTGGCGGGCAGGTTCGCCGGCAGGCCGAACGGCTTGATCGTCGCATTGGCTGGACGGGCGATGGCGAGACCGCGATCAGGACCAGCGCCGACCAGGGCGGCCAGGGCGTTTCGGGTCAGGGCGATCTGCTCGTCGATGGCCGACAGCTCGGCCTTCGAGGCCGGCGGCCCGGCCGCGGCCTGCTCGCTCTCGGCCTTGGTGTCGAGGCCGTTGGCGACGCGCTTGGAGACGAGGTCGCTGGTCTGCTGGCGCAGGCGCACGGCCTGGTCGGCGACGTCGCGCTGGGCATAGAGGCGCGACAGCTCGGCATAGGTCGAGGCGATCGCGGTCGACAGGGTCAGGCGGGCCTGGGCGGCGTCGGCCTGGGCGGCCTTGGCTTCCGAGGTCGCGGCGGCGACGGCCGCGCGGTTCTTGCCCCAGAAGTCCAGCTCCCAGCTGAAGTCGAGGGCCAGGCGGCCGATGTCGTTATAGCCATGCGGCACGAAGGCGGGCGGGATGCCGGCGTTATAGCTCTGCTTGCTCTCGGCGGCCGAGGCCCCCAGCGAGACCCGCGGCAGGTCGGCGGACCTAGCCTGGACGACCAGCGACTGGGCGCGGCGCAGGCGGGCCTCGGCGGCGGCCAGGGTCGGCGAGCCCTTCAGAGCCTCGTCCTCCAGGGCGTTCAGCTGGGCGTCGCCATAAGACGTCCACCAGGCGTCGGCCGGCCAGTCAGCGTTCGGAGCCGCCAGGGTCTGGGCGGTTTCGTAGGCTTGAGGGGTTTTCGCCACGCGGGCGGGCTGCGCGGGGGGCAGGCTCGCACATGCGGCCAGCACCAGGGCGCTGGCGGCGGCGAAGACGGGGACGCTACGGCGGGGAGAGAGGGTCGGCATGAACGAGCGCCTTGATGTGACCGTACGGTATAGTCATATGGTGCGGTGCAAGTAGGCTTCACCTGCGCTATAGTCAAGGCGACCGTACGGTACGGTCGGAAAAGAATCATGCTGCCCGAGATCAAGCCCCGCCTGGATCGCGACGCCCGCCGCGAAGCGATCCTCGACATCGCCGCCGAGGTGTTCCTGACCGAGGGCTACGATGCAGCCTCGATGTCGACCATCGCGTCGAAGGTCGGCGGCTCCAAGAGCACGCTCTACAACTACTTCAAGAGCAAGGAAGAGATCTTCCAGGCTCACATCGAGCGCTATTGCGACTGGCAGCGCGAGGCGATGTTCAGCCTTCTCGATGATGGCGGCGACCTGAAGACCGCCCTCACCCACGTGGGTCGCCGCTACCTGACCAATGTGCTGTCGGACCGCAACATGCGCCACTTCCGGCTGATCACCGCCGCCGCCGAGCGTACGCCGGACCTGGGCCGCGCCTTCTACGAGGCCGGACCGATGCGCGGCGCGCAGATTCTCGGCGACTATCTGGCGCGGGCCAAGGCCGACGGCCGCATCCACGCCGAGGATCCGCTGGCCGCCGCCCACCAGTTCATCGGCCTCTGCCAGAACCGCCTGCTGAAGGCCCGGCTGGTCAACTATGTCGGCGAGCCCTCCCTCGCCGAGGTCGACGCCGAGGTCCAAGCGGCGGTGGCGACGTTCCTGGCGGCGTTCGGGACGAAGGCCTGAGGGCTACAAGACCTCGAACAATCCCGCCGCGCCCATGCCGCCGCCGACGCACATGGTGACGACGACGTGCCTGGCGCCCCGGCGCTTGCCCTCGATCAGGGCGTGGCCGGTCAGGCGCGCGCCCGACATGCCGTAGGGGTGGCCCATGGCGATCGCGCCGCCGTTGACGTTCAGCAGCTCGTCCGGGATGCCCAGGCGGTCGCGGCAATAGACGACCTGGCAGGCGAAGGCCTCGTTCAGTTCCCACAGGCCGATGTCGTCGATCTTGAGATCGAAACGCTCCAGCAGGCGCGGGATGGCGAAGACCGGGCCGATGCCCATCTCGTCCGGCTTGGTCCCCGCCACGGCCATGCCGACATAGCGGCCCAGAGGCTGCAGGCCACGCTTCTCGGCCAGCCCCGCCTCCATGACCACGCAGGCCGAGGCGCCGTCCGAGAGCTGGCTGGCGTTGCCGGCCGTGACCGTACCGCCCGGCCGCACAGCTTTCAGGGCGGCCAGGCCTTCGAGCGTGGTCTCAGGACGCACACCCTCGTCCCGGGCCAACGTCACCTCGCGATGCGAGACCGCGCCAGTCTCCTTGTCGGCGACCTTCATGCGGGTGGTCATCGGGACGAGTTCCGCGTCGAAGCGACCCGCCGCCTGGGCCGCCGCCGCGCGCTGCTGCGAAGACAGGGCGTAGAGATCGCAAACCTCGCGGGTGACCCCGTAGCGCGCCGCGACCGTCTCGGCCGTGTCCAGCATCGGCATGTAGGCGTCGGCGTGCAGGGCCACGAGCTCGGGATCCTGGTCGACCCGCAGCTGCGGCGTCTGGACCAGGGAGATCGACTCGACGCCGCCGGCAACGATGACGTCCATGCGGTCGACGATCACCTGCTTGGCGGCCGTGGCGATGGTCATCAGGCCCGACGAGCACTGGCGGTCCATGGTCATGCCCGGGACCTCGACGGGCAGCCCGGCCCGCAGCGCCGCCATGCGGCCGATGGTGGCCTGGTAGCCTTGCGGCAGCGAGCAGCCGAGGATGCAGTCCTCGACCTCGTCCGGAGCCACGCCGGCGCGCCGCACCGCGTGGCTCAGGGCGTGGGCGGCCACGGTCGGCGACGGGGTGTCGTTGAAGGCCCCGCGATAGGCGCGGCCGATCGGCGTGCGCGCCGTGGAGACGATGACGGCCTGGCGCATCACGCGCGTTCCCCGACGGCCTTGGCGATCAGACCCGCGCTGGCGACCTCGCGCTCGGCCTGGGTGAAACCGTAGGCCGGGACGATCTCGCCCGCGCGGTCGCTGACCCCGTCCCACTGGCGGATCACCTGCTCGCCCGCGTCCGCGCCGCCGCCGATATAGCGGCCGTCGGTCAGGGTGATGTTGGCGGTGGCGAAGTGGCCGGCGCCGGCGCACAGGATCGTGCGGGTCGGAGCGTCGTCCTGGACCAGGGCCAGCAGGCCCGGGCTGACGAAGGCGGGGTCAAGCAAGGCCAGGCTCTCGGCCGACAGCACGCCCTCGGTCATGCCCGTGGCCGCCGTCGGGGCCAGGCAGTTGACCCGCACATTGTACTTCTCGCCCTCGATGGCCAGGGTCTGCATCAGCCCGACCAGCGCCATCTTGGCCGCGCCGTAGTTGGCCTGGCCGAAATTGCCGTAGAGGCCCGACGACGAGGTGGTCATGACGATGCGGCCATGGCCCTGCTCGCGCATGAGGCCCCAGACGGCCTTGGCGCAGACCGCCGCGCCCATCAGGTGGACGTCGACCACCAGGCGGAAATCATCGAGGCTCATCTTGGCGAAGGTCTTGTCACGCAGGATGCCGGCGTTGCTGATCAGGATGTCGACCCGGCCCCAACGGGCCACGACCTGCTCGACCATGGCGTTGACGGCGGCCTCGTCCGTAACCGAGGCGGCGACGCCGAACGCCTCGCCGCCCTGGGCGACGATCTCGGCGGCCACGCGGTCGGCGGCCTCCTGGCCCAGGTCGTTGACGACCACCTTGGCGCCCTGCCCGGCCAGATACAGCGCGTGAGCGCGGCCCAGCCCCCCACCGGCGCCCGTGACGATCGCGACGCGTCCTTGCAGCATCATGAAACTCTTCCTCTTCTCGCCCCAAAACTCGACGAGCCCGAAGCTCGCACTTAAGTCACTATCTCGTTAGTGAACATCTTTGACAGAACCGTCTCTCCCAGGGCAAGCCGCCTTTAGGCCTGGGCCTTGCGCCGCTCGCAGGCCGCGATGAAGCCGGCGGCCATGAACGCGGCCATCCGCTCCTTCACGGCGTGGAAGTCGTCGGACTTGCAGACCCCGCCCGACAGCTTGTCGATCCGGCCCGTTCGGGCCAGGGTCAGCATCAAGGCCCCCGTCACGAAGTGGTAGCCCCAGAAGATATCGGCCTCCGGACAGCCCGGCAGGGCCTTCTTCAACAGGTCGATCAAGCGCAGCACCACGGGGTCGAAATGCTCGTCCATCAGCGACGCGCCCCACTCCGGCGTGTTGGCGACCTGGGCGCGAGGGCCGCGTAGTTCTTCCAGCCCTCCCCGCCCTCGATGTAGAGATCAAGGTCGGTGTCGAGGAACGCCCGGAGGGCCCCCTCCACCGTCGGCCTGCTGGCCGAGGCCGCCTCGTACTCGTCCAGCGCCCGCATCCGCCGCTCGCTGGTCACCACCGCCCGGCGCGCGAAGACCGCGTCGAACAGGGCTTTCTTGTCGTCGAAATAGTAGTTCATCAGCGTGTGGTGCACGCCGACCTGCTTGGCCACGTCCTTCAGGGTGACGCCATGGAGCCCGTGCTTCGAGAACAGCTCCTCGGCCGCGTCGAGGATCTGCTCCATCTTCTCGGCGCGCTGTTCGGCCTTGGTGGTGCGTCGACGGGTGGGGGCGGCTTCGGACACTGAGCGGGACTTCCTGGCGTTGGGCGAGAGGCGTGGACGGACGAAGCGTCAACCGCCGCCGTATTCCGTTCGCAGCCTTATCTTGTCGATCTTGCCGGTCGACGCCAGGGGCATGCGCGGCAGGCGGTAGACGGCGTCGGGGATCCACCAGGTCGCCACCCGGCCACGCAGCGCCCCCAGAAGCGCTTCGTCGCTGACCTCCCCTTGCGTCTCGACCAGCAGGATCGGTCGCTCGCCCCACTTGGGATCGGACCGGCCGATGACGGCGGCCAGCGACACCTCGGGCAAGGATGCGACCAACGCCTCGATCTCGGCCGGATTGATCCATTCGCCGCCGGACTTGATCAGATCCTTGGCGCGGCCCGTGATCATCAAGTTGCCCGCCGCGTCGATGCGGGCCAGGTCGCCGGTCGGAAACCAGCCGTCGGCGTCGGTGGCCGAGGTCTCTTGGCCGAAATAGCGTTCGACCACCGCCGCGCCGCGCACCCGCAGGTGACCTTCGGCGTCGCGTTGCCGGGGTAAGGCCACGCCGTCGGCGTCGGTCAGCAGCAGGTCGACGCCCACGGCCGGACGGCCCGACAGCGCGGCCTGCGACGGCGCGTGCAGCGGCGCGACGGTGCCGGAGGGCGACAGCTCGGTCATGCCCCAGCTGGTCTGGACGGTGACGCCCAGGCCCTGCTCGATCCGCTCCATCAGCGCCGGGGGCATCGGCGCGCCGCCGACCATGATGCGCTTCAGCGACGGGAGGCGCTCGCCCGTGGCGTCCAGATGCTCGACCAGGCCCAGCCAGACGGTCGGCACCCCAACCCCGACCGTGACGTCCTCGGCGGCGATCAGGCGGGCCAGGCTGGCGCCATCGGCGTGGCGGCCGGGCAGGACGAGCTTGGCGCCGACCGCCGGCGCGGCGAACGGCAGGCCCCAGGCGTTGGCGTGGAACATCGGCACCACCGCCAAGACGGCGTCGGCGCCCGAGATCGCCATCACGTCCACCTGAAGGGCCCGCAGGGTATGCAGGTAGCTGGAGCGGTGGGTATAGGTCACGCCCTTGGGCGCGCCCGTGGTGCCCGAGGTGAAGCACAGGCCGCTGGGCGCGGTCTCCTCGAACTGGCCCCAGACAGCGTCCGGCCTGGCGACGGCGATCAGTGGCTCCAGGGCTTGGTCTTCCGACGCCTCGCCGTCGATGATCAGAAGGCGTTCGACGCCCGGCGCGGCGTCCATGATCTCTCGAGCCAGGGGCGCGAGATCGGCCGAGGCGATCAGCACGCGGGCCTGCGACTGGACGATCATCGCCGCCAGTTGCTCGGCGGTCAGGCGCGGGTTCAGCGTGTGACACACCGCGCCCATGCCCATGATCGCGTACCAGACCTCGACATGGTCCTGGGTGTTCCAGGCCAGGGTGGCGACGCGGTCGCCCTTGCGCACGCCAAACCCGGCGAGCACCGAAGAGACCCGAAGGCTGCGGTCGCGCAGATCCGCGTAGCCGACCCGGTCAATCCGTCCGCCCTCGCGCGCGGTCACCACCTGGCCGTCGGGCTGCCACTTGGCGGCGTGGTCCAGGAACTTGTCGAGCGTCAGGGCGAAGGCCTGCATCTCGCCGTCAATCGTCGGCGCACTACTTATCGGCACTGAGTCACTCCAGGGGGAAGCGGCGGCGCGACGACGCCGACGTTCCAGTTCCAGGGCGTGTCGCCCTGGGCGCGTCGGCGGCACATCACCGCCTCGTTCAGTTCGTACATGCCCGGGCGCAGGCGGACGCCTGGCTGGGGCCCTGCGACGAAGGCCATGTAGGCGCGCTCCGCGCCGTACGGTTTCCAGGCCGGCTGGCCGGCGGCCCTGGGCGCGCCGTCTCGGGCGAACGTCGCCCAGTAATCGCCCATGGCCGCTGTCAGTCTGGCCTCCTCGGGCGTGTCCGGGTTCTTCGGCCAGGCCGGCGGCGCGCTCTTGGCGGAGCCGAAGACGTAGGGCAGCTCGCTGGCGTGGAAGCCATGCAGGCCGGCCGCGTCGGCGGCCGGATAGCCATGGTCGAACAGGTAGAAGTAACCGGCCTGGCCGACGGCGGTCTGCTTGGCCACGAGGCGCTCCGCGGTCCAGCCGTAGAGGGCGTCACGGGTGGTCAGCAGCACGCTCTCGGGCACGTCGCTGGAGGGATAGAGCTTCAGGAAATCGTCCGCCAGGTCGCCGTAGCGCGCCCGGATTTCCTTCTCGTAGGCGGCGCCATCGGCCGGCGGCGGAGGGGCCAGGAAGCGCAGCGAGCGGATCTCGCCGCTGTTGAAGCCGGCCAGGATCGGCACGTGGGCTTGCTCGCCGGCGTCGAACGTGTCGACCAGCTGCTTGGGCAGCACCTTGCCGTCAACCGCGCCGAAGGTCTGGAAACCGGCCGTCAGGGCGTTGGTCGTCAGGGTCTCGGCGTCCATGGCCCGCAGGTCGGCCAGGGACTTGGCGCCCAGCTTGACGGCGGTGGCCGCGCCCATGGTCTCGGCCGGGATGTGGCCGTACCTGGGCTCGCGCAGGTCCGGCGTCGAGACCATGTAGGCGCTCTGGGCGATGGCCTTGCTGAACAGCCCCCGGGCCGGCGGCGAGGCCATCAGGTACATGACGCTCAAGGCCCCCGCGGACTCGCCGGCGATGGTGACATTGGCCGGATCACCCCCGAAGGCAGTGATGTTGGTCCGCACCCACTTCAGCGCCGCGATCTGGTCCAGCAGGCCGTAGTTGCCCGAGACGTGGTCGGGCGATTCCGCGCTGAGCTCCGGATGCGCCATGTAGCCCAGCACGCCGAGGCGGTAGTTGATCGACACCACGACGACGCCCCGCCTGGCCAGGGCCGCGCCGTCGTACAGGCCCTCGGCGCTGGAGCCGCCGATCAGCGACCCGCCGTGGATCCAGACCAGCACCGGGGCCTTCGCGGCCTTGGCTGGCGTCCAGACGTTCAGCGACAGGCAGTCCTCGCTGAACGCCTTCAGGGGCGAAGCGTAGATGCTGCCCGCACGCGGCTTGGGCTGTAGGCACGAGGGGCCGAAGTCGAGGGCGTCGCGGACGCCGCCCCACGTCGCCGGGGCGGCGGGCGGCTTCCAGCGCAGCGCGCCGACCGGCGGCGCCGCGTAGGGGATGCCCTTGAAGATCTCCAGGCTGTCCTGAGCGACGCCGCGCACGGCGCCGGCCGGGGCTTTGACGACAGGGGCCTGGGCGCTGGCGACGGCCGGAGCCATCGCCAGAACAGCCAGGGCTGATACCAGGAGACGTTTGCGCGAGCTGCTCATCCCCATCTCCTAGAACGCATAGCCCAGGCGCACGCCGGCCGTGCGCGGCCGCATGGTCGCGAACCGGCTGGCGATGAAGGCCTCGGGGTGGACGTAGGTGATCGAGTGGTCGTCGAACAGGTTCTCGACATAGGCCCCGATCGTCGTGTCGCCCATGGCCACGGCGAAGGTGGCGTTGACGTTCTGATACGAGTCCGTGAAGCCATAGGTCGCGCTGGTCACGGTCGGCTGGCCCGGCACATGTTGGAACGAGCCCGGATACGAGCCGACGTGCTGCAGCACGACCGACAGGTTGGCCTTGGCCTTCGGCGTCAGGTCCCAGCCGTAGTTGACGAACAGCGAGCCCTGCACCTTGGGCGAGGCCAGGCGGGCGCCGACCACCGCGCCGGAGATCGCCGCCTCGGCCGGGGTCAGCTCGGTGACCTTGGCGTCGTTGAGCGAGCCGTTCAGGCCGATGGTCAGGCCCTTGGTCGGGAAGGCCAGCAGCTCCAGCTCGATCCCCTTGCTGCGCGCCGCACCGATGTTGGTGGCGAACTGGACGCTGTCGGAGACGCGATTGGCCTGGACCTGGATGTTGCTCCAGTCGATCAGGTAGACGGCGAGATTGGCCGAGACGAGGCCATTCAGGAACCGCCCCTTGGCCCCGACCTCGTAGTTGGTCAGGTCGTCGGACGAGGCGCCGTTCGGGATGATCAGGTCGCTAGGATTGACCAGGCTGGCCCGGCCGGCGAAGGCGTTGACCACCGGGGTGCGGAAGCCGGTCGACACCGTGGCGTAGGTCGTCAGGGTCGACGACGGCTTGTAGGACAGACTGACCTTGAACGAGGGCTTGCTGCCCGTCGCCTTGACGCCGCTGGCCGCCGCGAACGGCGTCAGGATCAGCGGCCCGCGGATGCCGAACAGGGCGTTGGTCAGATAGGCGCTGCTATAGCCGCCGGCCTCGGTGAAGCCCTGGGCCTCGACCCGGCCATAACGCATGCCGCCGGTCAGCCAGACCTTGTCGCTGAAGTGATAGGTCAGCTGGCCGAAGGCGGCCTTTTCCTGCGAATTTATGTGGGTGTACTGTCGCTGGTAGTACTCGTCCGGCAGGCCGGTGATGCCGTGCGAGGTCAGGAAGGCCGGATTGGAGCGGTAGAAGTAGTCCACGTCCAGGCGGCGATCGAGATAGAAGCCCCCGACCACCCAGTCGAGCTTGCCGCCGGGATCGGACGCCAGACGCGCCTCCTCGACGAAGGTCTTCTGGAAGCCGCCAGCGTCCAGGGCGAAGGCGATCGCGCCGCCGAACGTGCCGGCCAGGTCGACATAGAACTTCTGGTCGAACTTCGAATAGGTCGACGAGCTGGTGAAGTGCGCGCCGTCGAACTGGTAGTCGACCGTGACGTTGTGGCTGCGCATCTCGCCCACGAACTGGTCCGGCCGGTCCGAGACCCGCTTGTTCCGGCCCAGGGCCGGATTGACCATCGACGAGTCCTTCGGGTTGCTGTCCTCGTACGAGAACAACGCCTTCACCGACAGGCGCTCGTTGGGCTTCCACAGCAGCGTCGCGCGGCCGCCCCAGTCGACCAGGGTGTTGGAGTTGTGGACGCCGGTGCCAAGGTTATCGAGATAGCCCTCCTCGTGCCGGTAGAAGCCGACCACGCGCAGGGCCAGCTTGTCCTGGACGATCGGCATGTTGACCATGCCGTTGTAGCGCTGGCGCAAGGAGTCCGAGCCGGTCAGGCCAAAGTCGACCAGGGCCGCGCCCTCGCGGCTCGACAGGTTCGGCGCCTTGGTCAGGATGCGCAGCGCGCCCGACAGCGAGCCCGAGCCGAACAGCGTGCCCTGCGGGCCGCGCAGGAACTCCACGCGCTCGACGTCGAACAGGTTGGGATCCAGCACCGTGGTGTTGCCGATCGTCGAGATCGGCAGTTCGTCGACATAGACGGCCACCGTGCTCTGCAGGTTCGCGCCGTAGCCGTTGGTCGCGATGCCCCGGGCGGTGAAGTTGTTGAAGTTGGCGGTGGCGCGGTTCAACACCACGCCGGGCGTCTGACGGGCCAGGCCCTCGAAGCCGACGATGCCCTTGGCGGTCAGCTCCTTCTGGTCGAAGGCGGTGACGCTGAGCGGCACGTCCTGCAGCTTTTCGGGACGGCGGGTCGAGGTGACGATGACTTCTCCCACCAGATCGGCGTCCTTGCGGTCGCCCCTCCCCTGATCGCCGCCGGCCGCCTGGGCCAGCGCCTGTGTTGTCGAAAACACGCCGAGCGCGACGGCGCATGCCGACGCAAGCAGTCCAGCCTTCATGGCGTTCACTCCCCTAACGAGCGTCGATCGTTTGCGTCGACGTTGTGAGCCCACGGTGGCGGTGATCTGGGCCGCTGTCAACACTCACTCACTCGCGTGTGAATATTGACGCGAGGCCGGTATTGAGGTCATCCTCGCTGCAAGCAAGGCTCGAGAACGGGCAGCTGGGAGGAAACCTTGAACGACCTCGAGCGCGATGGCGCCGCGGCCTTGTCCGCGCGTCCAGACCACCCTCACCCCGCCCCCGGCCGCCGCGCCTGGCTAGTCTTGGGCATGCTGTGGTTCGTCTATGTGCTGAACTTCCTGGACCGGCAGCTGATGTCGATCCTGGCCAAGCCGATCCAGGACACCCTGCACGTCTCCGATAGCCAGCTCGGTTTGATCGGCGGCCTCTATTTCGCGATGTTCTACTGCTTCATCGCCATTCCGGTCGGTTGGCTGGCCGACCGCACCAACCGCGTGGCGGTGCTGTCCCTGGCCTGCGGAATCTGGAGCGCTGCGACCGTGGCCTGCGGCCTGTCACGCGGCTATGGCGAATTCGCCTTCGCCCGGATGACGGTCGGCTTCGGCGAGGCCGGCGGGGTGCCGCCCTCCTACGCGATCATCTCCGACTATTTCCCGGCCGGCCGACGCGGCACGGCGCTGGGCATCTACAACCTTGGCCCGCCCGTGGGCGCTGCGCTGGGCATCGCCTTCGGCGCGGCGATCGCCGCGGCGTTCAACTGGCGCTACGCCTTCGTGATCCTGGGCATCGTCGGCCTGGCCGCCGCCTTGATCCTGCCGCTGGTGGTCAAGGAACCGCCGCGCGGCGGCCTGGACGGGACCGAGATCAAGGTCGCCAAGGCCGGCTTCTGGTCGACTCTGAAGATGTTCTTCTCGCGTCCCACCCTGGTGCTGGCCGCGCTGGGCAGCGGCGCGACCCAGTTCGTGACCTATGGCCTGGGTAACTTCACCACCCTGTTCCTGATGCGCGAGAAGGGCATGGCGCTCGGCGAAGTCGCCGTCTGGTACGCCCTGGTCGTCGGCATCGGCATGAGCGCCGGCATCTTTGTCTCGGGTCGGGTGATCGACCGCTTCCGCAAGAGGTCGAAGGTCGTCTACGCCATGGCCCCGGTCATCTCCCTGACCCTGGCGATCCCGTTCTATATCGGCTTCGTCTGGGCCCCGACCTGGCCGCTGGCCCTGGCCCTGCTGATCGGCCCGACCTTCCTGAACTACTTCTACCTGTCGTCGTCGGTGGCGCTGGTCCAGGAGGAAGTGCGCCCCGACCAGCGCGTGATGTCCGGCGCCCTCTTGCTGCTGGTCATGAACTTCATCGGCCTGGGCTTGGGTCCGACCTATGTCGGCGCGGCCAGCGATTTCTTCAAAACCAGCCATCCGCACAATTCGCTGCAGATGGCGCTCTACACCCTGGTCCCGTTCTATGTGATCGCGATCGGGCTTTTCCTGTGGCTGGCCCGAATCTTCCGCCGGGCCGAGCAGAGCTAGAGACCGCGCGCGGGCTTTATTCCTTCAGGGCGATGAAGCCCGCCGCCATGAACCGCGCGATCCGCTTCTTGATCGCCGGAAAGTCGTCGGAGTGGCAAAGGCCGCTGGATAGCCGGTCGATCCGGCCCGTCCGCGCCAGGGTGTTCATCAGCGCGCCCGAGACGAAGTGGTAGCCCCAGAAGATCTCCTCGTCGGCATAGTCCGGCAGGGCGCGCTTGAGGATGCCGACCAGCTTCAGGACCACCGGATCGAAGTGCTCGTCCATCAGCGCCGCGCCCTCGGGCGTGTTGCTGACCCGGGCGCAGAACGCCCCATAGTTCATCCAGTGCTCGCCGCCCTCGTAGTAGAGGTCGAGATCGGTATCGAGAAAGGCGTGCAGCGCGCCCTCGACGGTCGGCCTGTCGCCCACCGACTGCTCGTACTGCTCCAGGGCGATCATCCGCCGGCCGGACGTGACCCCGGCCCGCCGGGCGAACACGGCCTCGAACAGGTTGGTCTTGTCCTTGAAATAGTAGTTCAGCAGCGTGGTGTGGATGCCCACCCGCACGGCCACGTCGCGCAGCGTCACACCGTGGAGGCCGTTCTGCGAGAACAGGTACTCGGCCGCGTCCAGAATCTGCTCGAGGCTCTGGGCGCGCTGCTCGGCCTTGGTGCGCGGGCGCTCCTTGGCCTCCTCCGCGGTGGCTCCTGCCAAACCGTCCTCCTGGTCCTACCGTCCGCCGCGTAGTCGGCCCGGCGCGCCCCTGTCAATCGTTCCCCTAACGGCAATCGCCGTGTCAGAGCCGCGCTCCAAGGTCGTCGAACAATGATCATTGACGCCATCGCGGTGAGGCTACAATACTCACTCTTGTGAGAATGAGCGTTAGAGACTCGTTCAACGGGAGGGTTCGCCACATGAGAATTGGGCTTATGAACGCGTCGGGCGTCGCGCTGTTGATCGGGATCGCGGGCCTGGGCGCCCCGGCCCAAAGTCAAGTACTAAGGGGTCAGGAAAAGACGACCAACGATCCCTCCACCCAGGTCGAGGAGATCGTCGTCACCGGCTCCAACATCCGGGGCTCGGCGCTGGACGCCGCCCTCCCCGTGGAGGTCTATTCTCAGGAGCAGCTGGAAAAGCAGGGCTCGCCGACCGCGCTGGAGTTCGCCAAGAGCCTGACCATCTCGGGCCCGACGACCGGCGAGTCCTACTATTTCGGCGGTCCGACCCTGGTCGGCTCGGTGAACTACAATCTGCGCGGCCTCGGGGCCGACAAGACGCTGGTGCTGCTGAACGGCCGGCGGATGAACCAGAACACCGCCAACGTGCCCTCGATCGCCCTGGCGCGAACCGAGATTCTCAAGGACGGCGCGGCGGTGATCTACGGCGCCGACGCCACCGGCGGCGTCGTCAACTTCATCACCCGTGACAGGTTCGTCGGGATGGAGGCCCAGGCCCAGTACAAGCACATCAAGGGCTCGAAGGGCGACTATTCGGTCGGCGTGATGGGCGGCATCGGCGAGGACCGCGTCAATCTGCTGGTCTCGGCCGAGTACGAGCATCGCTCGCGCCTGAACACGCTGGAGCGCGACTTCACCAAGGCCTCGCTGACGCCGGGAGCCGGCTACAATCCCGCCCCCTGGTCGACCCTGACCAACCTGACGGGCTGGCAGCCGCGCGGTCCCCTGCCCGCCGTGCCCACCGCCACGGACACCGGCGAGTGGGGCGCGAACCTGGGCGGCATCGTCTCGGACTTCAGCGCCGCCAGCTGCGCCGCCGTCGGCGGCCGCATGGATAACGCCTACACCTGCGCCTACAACTACATCCCGTACTACCGGCTGGTGGAGAACCAGGACACCTACAGGCTCTACGCCCAGTTGAAGGCGCAGATTACCGATAGCATGAAGTTCCACGCCGACGCCTCTTACGGCAAGGTGGACCTGCCGCAGGTGATGGGTTCGCCGGCCCAGCCAGTGTCGCGCGGCCCGGCCCTGACGACGGGCGCCGTCAACCAGTTCTATGTGCCGATCAGCAACCCGTTCGCGGCCGAATTCGCCACCGCCCACGGCATCGTCGGCGCCTCGGGCTTCACGCCGATCACCTACCGACTGTTCGGCCACGGCGGTAATCCCTACTATTCGGGCGGCGACGGCTTCGGCGTGGCTGACAAGATCACCAACAAGGTCTGGCGCGTCTCGGCGGGCGTCACTGGCGACCTGGGCGACCTCGCGCCGTTCGCCAAGGCGGTCGGCTACGACTTCGCCCTGACCTATAACGACGCCTACAATTACAACACCCACGCCGACACCATCGGCTATCGCCTGCAGGAAGCCCTCAATGGCTTCGGCGGCTCGAACTGCCACGCCGCCGACCTGGATCCGACCCGCTTCGGCACGCAGAACGCCGCCGCCGCCGGCAAGAACGGCTGCCAGTACTGGAACCCCTTCTCCAGTTCGTTCAAGGGCCAACCCGTGCGCGGCCTGGCCAACCCGAACTACATCGCCGGCCACGAAAACCCCGAGGATCTCTCCCTCTGGATGTTCGATCCGCGCGCGGTGGAGACCAAGAGCAACAACTTCACCGCCGACCTGGTGTTCAACGGCCTGTCGGGTCTGAAGCTGCCCGGCGGCGAGGTGGGTTGGGCGCTCGGCGCCCAGTACCGCTCGTTCGAAAGCCGCCAGATCGTCTCCAGCCCGTTCAACAACGGGACGGTCCAGTGCGAGTGGCCCGCCGGCACGACCAGCGCCAACGGTCCGGGCTCGCCGAACCTGCCGACCAATCCGCTGCCGACCAACGATCCCAACTTCCGGGGCTGCACGCCCGACGCGCCGGGCCCGTTCGTCCTGTTCGCCCCGACTCTCCCGGTCCAGGCCGACCAGAGCCAGTACTCGCTGTTCGGTGAGCTGCAGGTGCCGCTGTTCTCGACCGTCGACATCCAGCTGGCGGCCCGCAAGGAAAAGTTCTCCAATGACCTCGGCGCCACCGTCTACAAGGTGTCGGGCAAGTGGAACGTCTGGGGTCCCCTGACCCTGCGCGGCTCGTACGGCACCAACTACCAGACCCCGCCGCTGGGCGTGACGCCGGGCGCCATCACGGTGGCCGCGCGCACCTACACCGTGGCGGCCAGCAACTGGCTGGCGGCGCAGTTCATCACCGACGCCGACCTCAAGCCCGAGACCGCCAAGACCGCCAATATCGGCGCGATCTGGCAGAGCCGTGGCCTGTTCGACGATCACAAGTTCCGCCTGATCGTCGACCACTTCGACATTCGCACGAAGGACCAGATCGGCCAGGTCGCCGACCCGAACCAGATCGCCAGCCTGGTGTTCAACGGCGCCGGCGGCACGATCACCACCTGCGATGTCGCCAAGCAGCCCCTGCTGGCCCGTATCACCTTCAATAGCGGCTGCGCGGTGGGCATGAGCGGCGTCGGGAGCTTCTCCGCCGTCTCCACCCGCTACGGTAACGGGCCGGGCCAGACGACCAAGGGCTTCGACGTTCAAGCGACCTACGGTCTCCCGGTCGGCCCCGGTGATCTGGACGTCAGCTTCACCGCCACCCGCGTCACCGAGCTGAAGACCGGCCCGACGACCCTGGATGGCGTGACCATCTCGACCGGCGACGATCGGTTGGGCACGCTGAACTTCGCCACCTTCGCCCAGGCCGCCCCGAAGCTGCGCGCCAACCTTGGCGTCAACTATGGCCTCGGCCGCCAGAACTTCCGCCTGGGCGTCAACTACGTCTCGGCGGTCAAGGATGAGCGGGCCGGCGTCCAGTACGGCGAAGACGGCAAGGCCTGGGTGACGACCGACTTCACCTACCGCCTGCAGCTGGGCGACGACATGGCCCTGACCGCGACGGTCGCGAACATCTTCGATCGCGACCCGCCGCCGGCCCAGGAAGAGTTCGGCTACGACCCATGGACCGGCAACCCGTTGGGCCGGACCATCGAACTGGGCGTCAAAAAGGCCTTCTAAGTAAGGCGTTTCCGTTCCTACCTCGCGCGGCGGGCGACCTTCGGGCCGTCCGCCGTCTTTCTTTTGGGGACGGAAAATCGCCACCATGGCGGGCCTTTACGCCAAATTCGCACATTGTGGATGATCTTGTCGGCCACGGTTCACACGGCGAGCTCATGGCCCTCTCATCCCTGGCGTTTTCAGCTTCCCATGCGGGTGACGGCGGGGTTCACGCGCGCCTGGAAACCGCGCGTGGCGCGATCGAAGGTCGCTTCGTGGAGGTGGGCGAAGTCCTTTCGCAGGTCGTGGACGGGACCAGCGCCCTGATCACCGCCCTGGACCGGATGCGCGAGGGCCTGGAAGGCCAGGAAGTCGCCGCCGCGACCCGTCAGCTGAGCGAAGCCTCCAACCAACTGCGGGAATTGCCCGCCGCCCTGCACGCGCGCCGCGACCGCCTGGGCGCCTTGGTCAGCGCCGGCGACGCCCTGACCGCCTGTATCGAGGACATGCGCCAGCACCTGGCCTACCTCCGGGTCTTCGGCGTCAACATCAAGATCACCTCGGGCGGCATCGCCGCCGCTGGCCCGGAGTTCGCGATCTTCGCCCAGGAGATCTGCGACTGCATCGAGCTGGGCCGCACCCAGCTGGACACCTTCCGCAACGACCTCTCCAGCATGGACGGCGCCCTGCGCGCGGCCCTGGGCCACGAGGACGAGCTGCGCCGCCGCTGCGACGGCCTGCTGCCGGCCGTGCCCGACGCCCTGGTCGGGCAGACCGCCGCCATCGCCGACCACCAGGCGAAAATCGCTGAAATCACCGCCCGTGTCGCCGAACTGGTCCGCGACGTCCGCAAGAAGATCGGCTCGGCCCTGGCCGCCCTGCAGATCGGCGACATCACCCGCCAGCGCATCGAGCACGTCCAGAAGGGTCTGACGCTGCTGCGAACCTCGGCCCCGGCCCGCGCCCTCTCCGCGCAGGCGCGCGAGCGGCTAGAGGCCTTCGTGCACCGCCTGCTGGCCGCCCAGCTCACCGCCACCATCGACGACTTCCACCGCGACGTCTCGCGCATCGGCCAGAGCGTCAGCGCCATCGCCAGCGACGCCAGCGAGATCCTGCGCCTGCGAGACCATGCCCAGGGCGGTTCGTCGAACGGCGAAACCAGCTTCCTGCGCGGCCTGGAGACCAGCGTCGGCGAGGCCTTCGCGCTCGTGGACGACATCGACGCGGGCGCCCGCCAGGCCGCGGATGTGAGCCACTCGGCCGCCAGCTCCGCCCGCGACCTGGCCGCCCAGATCCACGGCATCCAGAACATGCGCGCCGACGTGCAGATGATGGCGCTCAACACCACGCTGAAGTGCTCGCGCATCGGCGAGACCGGCAAGCCGCTGGGCGTTATCGCCGTCGAGCTGCGCGCCCATGCCGGTCACCTGGAAACCTCGGCCGCCCGCACCCTGACGGCGCTGCAGTCGCTCTCGGCCTCGGCCGACGCCCAGCCGCAAGCCAACGGCCAGGACGGCGCGGCCAGCGCAGCCCTCGCCTTGCGCGAGGCCGTCGGCCGCATCCGCAAGACCGGCGACGCCGTCGAAGGCGGCCTCGTCGACGCCGCCCGCCAGGGCGCCGACGTCGTCGAGATGCTCCGCCGCGCCGCCGCTCGCTTCGACTTCCAGCGCCAGGTCGGCGACCACCTCGACCAGGCCGCCGCCGAGCTGGAGAGCCTGTCCGGCGACGTCCAGGTCGATGACCTGATGGGCGCCCTGTCGCCGCTGCTGACCGACCTGGCTCGCAGCTACACCATGGCCCAGGAACGTGAGGTCCACGCCGCGCTGACGGAAGGGCTGGACCTGGCGATGATCGAGGCGCCGGCGGAAACCGAGGCCGTCGAGGACGACGACCTGCTGTTCTAGGACGACCTCCTGGAGCGCCACCGCCGCCAAAATCCCCGTCATTCCCGCCTGTGGCGGCCCCTGGCGCAGCCGACAAGACGCAAGCCGCCTCTCCCGCACCTGCGGCGGATAGAGGGGTTCCCGCCACAAGGGTGGGAGTTCACCGAGACCGACAAATCCTGGCGGTGGTGATCTGAAGGTCCGGATACGGGCCAGAAGCCTATGGCAAACTTCGACCCTAAGCGGACGCTCACCGCGTGCGAGACCGCCTAGCGTCCTGGTCGGCTGGATGCTATGTGGCGCGCATGAACGATCGCTCGCTCGCCTTCTGCTGCTGGTGGCGCTCCTTTTCGTAAGGAGCGGCCCGTCGTTCACGCATTTCATCGCACGCGGCGCCGCCGGACTTCCGGCCTAGGCGCTTTGTTATGCGTGATGATCCGGTCCGTCTGGCGGCGCCCCTTCCAGGAGAGCCGTCATGTCCGCCATCAACACCCGCCCTGTCGTCCTTACCGGCGATCGTACGACAGGACCGCTTCACCTCGGTCACTATGTCGGCTCGCTGAAGAACCGGCTCGCACTCCAGGACGATCACCGCCAGTTCCTGCTGCTTGCTGATGCCCAGGCGCTGACCGATAACGCCGATGATCCCGGACGCATTCGGCGCAATGTCATCGAGGTCGCGCTCGACTATCTCGCCGTTGGAATAGACCCTGAGAAGTCCGTGATCTGCGTGCAGTCGCGTCTCCCGGCGCTCGCGGAACTGACGATGCTCTACATGAACTACGTCACGGTAAGTCGGTTGGAACGTAATCCAACCGTGAAGCAGGAGATCGTACAGCGCGGGTTCCAGCGGGACATTCCCGCCGGCTTTCTCTGCTACCCGGTCGCTCAGGCCGCCGACATCACCGCCTTCAAGGCGGGCCTGGTGCCCGTCGGGGAAGACCAGCTCCCGATGATTGAGCAAACGAATGAGATCGTGCGCCGCGTCAATCGCCAGGTTGGCCGGGAGGTGTTGCCCGAGGCGCGGGCGCTCGTGTCATCCGTGGGTCGGCTCCCTGGGATCGATGGACGTTCCAAGATGAGCAAAAGCGCCGGCAACGCCATTCCGCTCTCGGCTAAGCCTGAGGAGATCAGCTCGGCGGTCCAGGCGATGTTCACCGACCCCGACCATCTACGGGTAAGCGATCCTGGGCGCGTCGAGGGCAACGTCGTCTTCACCTACCTCGACGCCTTCGATGACCGCCCCGACGAGCTTGAGGACCTAAAGGCGCATTACCGGCGCGGCGGACTCGGGGACATGGTCCTCAAGAGGCGTCTGGATGCCCGCCTTCAGGCGTTGTTCGCTCCAATACGCGAACGGCGAGCTACGTTCGCCCAGCGGCCCGACTTTGTCTTGGATCTTGTTCGAAGCGGCACTGAGCGTGGGGCGGCGCTAACCCAGGAAACGCTCAACGAGGTCAGGGCTGCTTTGGGGCTGTTCAGCTTTGGCAGGGAACGACCGTAGAGGCGCCGTGTATAGGGGCCAACTTCCACCCCGAACAGATGATCGCCATGTCCGCTTCCGGGCGCCGGCGACCGACCTTTGACGGTGTCGGTGTATTCCCTCTCATTTCAGCGCGGGAGTGACGAAGTTCATAGGTTCAGTTGGGGACCTGAATCTATGTGCTACCGGCTCGAAGCCTTCAGGATTTCCTTGGCCAGAGCGTGCAGCGGCGCGACGCGGTCGACGCAGCCTAGCGCGATGGCTTCCTTGGGCATGCCGAACACCACCGAGGTCGCCTCGTCCTGGGCGATCGTGTAGGCGCCGGCCTGCTTCATCTCGTTCATGCCGCGCGCGCCGTCGTCGCCCATGCCGGTCATGATCACGCCCACGGCGTTGGAGCCGGCCGAGCGCGCCGCCGAGCGGAACAGCACGTCCACCGACGGCCGGTGGCGAGTGACCAGCGGACCGTCCTTGACCGTGACGTAGTAGCGGGCGCCGCTGCGCTCCAGGATCGTGTGCTTGTTGCCCGGCGCGATCAGCACCCGACCGCGCAGCACGGTGTCGCCGTCCTCGGCCTCTTTGACCGAGACCGCGCACAGGCTGTCCAGCCGCTTGGCGAACGACGCGGTGAACTTCTCGGGCATGTGCTGGACGATGACGATGCCCGGCGAATCCGGCGGCAGGTCTTCCAGCACCGCGCGCAAGGCTTCGGTGCCGCCGGTCGAGGCGCCGATGCAGACGATGGCCTCGGTCGTCTTGGCCATGGCTCTCCCCGAGGGCGGGGGCAGCATGGCGTCGGCGGTCAGCTTCTTCTCGGGTTCGTGGATCGGACGCGGCACGGCGACCGGAGGGCGTCGAGCGCCGGCGACGCGGGCGCTGGCGGCCGCCTTCACCGCGTCGCAGATGCGAATCCGCAACTCCATCAGAGCATCGGCGACCCCGATCTTCGGCTTCAGCACGATGTCGACCGCGCCGGCCTCCAGGGCCTGCAGCAGGGTCTCCGAGCCGGCCTCGATCAGCGACGAGCACATCACCACCGGGATCGGATGCTGGCTCATCAGCTTGCGCAGGAAGGTGATGCCATCCATGCGCGGCATCTCGACGTCCAGGGTGATAACGTCGGGGATATCGTCGCGGATCCGCTTGGCGGCCACGAACGGGTCGGAGGCGACGCCGATCACCTCGATCTGTGGGTCGAACTCCAGCACGGCCGACAGGGTCTGCCGGACGGTGGCGAAATCGTCGATGATCAGGACGCGAATCTTCCGGGCCAAGGGCCTAGCCCTTCTGGAAGACGGTGTTGGCGATCTGCCGCAGCGGCAGATCGATGCCCACGATGGATTCGGAGTGACCCAGGAACAGATAGCCGTCGGGCCCAGGTGGCGGCACAGCCGCTCCAGCACCTTGGCCTGGGTCTGCTTGTCGAAATAGATCAGGATGTTACGGCAGAAGATGATGTCCATCTGCTGTTCGACGGGATAGCGCTCGTCCATCAGGTTCAGACGGCCGTACGCGACCTTGCTGCGCAGTTCGGGAACGATCCGCACCTCGCCGCGCGAGGCGTCCTTGGCCCGCATCACGTAGCGCTGGCGACGGGGCATCGAGACCGGCTGGATCATCAACTCCACGAAGCGGCCCGCGATCGCCTGCTGCAGCACCTCGGTGCAGATGTCCGTGCCCAGGATGGAATAGTCCAGGCCGCGCCGCGCGGAACAGAATTCGTCCAGCACCATGGCCAAGGTGTAGGGCTCCGCCCCGGTCGAGGCGGCCGCGCTCCAGACGTTGATGTGGCGACGCGTCTTGGCCAGCTGCGGCAGGACCGTCTTTTCCATGAAGTCGAAGTGCACCGGCTCGCGGAAGAACTCGGTCTTGTTGGTGGTCACCGCGTCGATCAGGTGGATCGTCTCGGTTTCCAGGCCGCCGTCCTCGAACAGGAAGCGGCAGTAGTCGTTGACGTTGTCGATGCGATTGACCCGCATCCGGCGGCGCAGGCGCCCCTCCAACATGGTCTTCTTGTTCGACGGCATCTTGATGCCGCTGTAGCCGTGGATGAACTCGGCCAGCCGCGTGAAGTTGCGGGCGCTGAGCGGTTCGCTGGTCGTGACGGGTTGGAGGGCGAGCGCGGCTTGCGACACTAAGGGATCCGATCAGGCGGCTTGAGCGATGTAGGCGGCGTCCTGGCTGGTCAGCAGGCGGGCGAGGTCGAAGATGACCACGAAGCCCCCTTCCCCGAGGCCATGTCGCGGCGCACGACACCGCGGATGTAGTCCGAACGCCACGGCACGCCGATGTCGGGCGAGGCCTCGATCTGACCTTCGGCGAACGAGATCACCTCGATCACCCGGTCGGCGACCAGGCCCAGCGACAGGATGCGGTCCTCTACCGGCACGTCGACCACCAGGATCCGCGTCGCGCCATCGGGCGGCACGGCGGGGAGACCCAGTTTCAGGCGCAGGTCCAGGGTCGGCGCGCCGCGACCGCGCACGTCGGTCAGGCCCAGCAGATAGGACGGCCCGTCGGGGATGCCGGACGGCTTGGCGTAGTCGAGGATCTCGCGGACATAGGCCACGGGAACCGCGAAGACCTCGGCCCCCAGGCCCAGGGTCACGAACTGTTCGGTCGAGCCGCTCATCGGCATATTCCTTGAAATCGGCGTCGGCGTCGTCGGGACCGCCGTTGGTGAGGTCGAGGGCGAAGCCGGCGACGCGGGCCTGCTGGCCGGCCACCGCATTCCGCGCCGGCTTGCGCGCGGCCGGAGCGGCCGTGCGCTTGGCGGCGACAGGGCGCGGGGCGGGCCGGCGCTGCGTCGAACGGTCGGCGGTCTCCGTGCGGAAGTAGGAGATCGAGGCCTGCAGCTCCTCGGCCTGGGCCGCGAGCTCTTCCGAGGTCGCCGACATCTCTTCCGAGGCGCTGGCGTTCTGCTGGGTGACCTTGTCCAGTTGCTGGATGGCCTCGTTGATCTGCGAGGAGCCGATGTCCTGCTCGCGGCAGGCGGCGCTGATCTCGGAGACCAGTTCGGCGGTCTTGCGGATGTTCGGCACCAGGCTGGTCAGCATCTCGCCGGCCGACTGGGCGGCCTTGACGGTGTCGGACGACACGGCGCTGATCTCGGAGGCCGCCGTCTGGCTGCGTTCGGCCAGCTTGCGCACTTCCGAGGCGACGACCGCGAAGCCACGGCCATGCTCGCCGGCCCGGGCGGCTTCCACCGCCGCGTTCAGGGCCAGCAGGTCGGTCTGGCGGGCGATCTCCTGCACGATGGTGATCTTCTCGGCGATCGTTTGCATGGCGTCGACGGCCTTGCTGACGGCGGCGCCCGAGGTCTCGGCGTCGACGGCCGACTGGCGGGCGATCTTCTCGGTCTGAGCGGCGTTGTCGGCGTTCTGCTTGATGTTGGCCGACATCTCTTCCATCGAGGCCGAGGCCTGTTCGGCGGCCGTGGCCTGTTCGGTGGCGCCCTGGCTCATCTGCTCCGAGGTCGCCGAAAGCTCCTGGCTGCCGGCCGAGACGTTCTCCGAGGCGGCGACCGCGTCGGCGACCACGCCGCGCAGACGCTCCACCATACGCTCCAGCGCCATGCCCAGGGTGTCCTTGTCCGACAGGGGCTTGGGGCGCACGGTCAGATCGCCGTCGGCGACCTTGTCCGCCAGCGCTGCGGTCTCCCGCAGGTTCGCGGTCATCCGGTTGACCGTATCGACCAGATCCTTGATCTCATCGTTGGTCGTCACCGTGACGTCCTTTTCCAGGTCGCCGACCGCCACCGCATCTATGGCCACGCTGACCTTGCGCAGGCCCATCGTGACGGTCCTGGAGATCCACAAGGCCGCGACCGAACCGATGGCCAGCGCCAGGACAACCAGTCCGATGAACAAGGCTCGCGCATCGGCGTACACCTTGTCGCCTTCGGCGCTCGCGGCCGCGCCGCCATCGATGTTCAGATTGACCAGCTTGAGCAGGTCCGCCGACATATCGTCGTACAGCGCCTTACTGTCACTCAAGACTTGGACAGCGGCAGCATTCTGATTGCTTCGCGACAACACAAGAAGGCGATCCAAGTCGCGAATATACTTCGCGTACTTTTCGGAAAACTGCCCATACAGCTCCCGTTCCTTATCCGAGGAAATCAGCTTCTCATAGCGCGCGCGATCTTTCTTGATCAGCTCAAACGTTGCGCTGATTTCCTTGTCCACATTGGCCATACCCGTCGGGTCGATCGTCGCGACGTGGACATATTGCTGAACACGCAGGTCGGATGTGGCGGTATTGATGCTGTGGATTGCATCTATACTTGGCATCCAGTTCTCAGAGATCACCGTCGACTGTTCGTTGATCGAGCTCATCTTCATGATGCCGACGACGCCCATGAGCGCCAAGATCAGCAAGACGGTGGCGAAGGCGCCAGCCAGTTTCATCTTGATAGTTGCACGCATGGAGAAGCCCCCGCTTCGGCTCAGGATTGAAAAGACAAGATCCATATGACGGTCGCCGAGGACTGGCCGCGGTCCGCTGGGTCTGTTCGAGATCGTCTGCGTTAGATGTTGAAGCGCTTACTGGGTTGGGATCGAAAAGGGTGACCGGCGCGGTAAGCCGCCGGTCCATGAGTTCAGGCCAGGATCAGGCGTATTGCTTGAAATCGGCGTCGTCGGCGTCAGGTCCGCCATTGGTCAGGTCCAGCGCGAAGCCGGCCACGCGGGCCTGCTGGGCGGCGACCGGACGGGTGGCCGGCTTGGCGGGCGCCTTGCGGGCCGGGCCGGCCGAGACCGGGCGCCTGGCCGGGGCGGCCTTGCGGACCGGGGCGCGCTGGCCGCCGTTCATGTCGGTGCGGAAGTAGGAGATCGAGGCCTGCAGTTCTTCGGCCTGGGCGGCGAGCTCTTCCGAGGTCGCCGACATCTCTTCCGAGGCGCTGGCGTTCTGCTGCGTGACCTTGTCGAGCTGCTGGATGGCCTCGTTGATCTGGGAGGAGCCGATGTCCTGCTCGCGGCAGGCGGCGCTGATCTCGGCGACCAGTTCGGCCGTCTTGCGGATGTTCGGCACCAGGCTGGTCAGCATCTCGCCGGCCGACTGGGCGGCCTTGACGGTGTCGGACGACACGGCGCTGATCTCGGAGGCGGCGGTCTGCGACCGCTCGGCCAGCTTGCGCACTTCCGAAGCCACGACCGCGAAGCCACGGCCGTGTTCGCCGGCGCGGGCGGCCTCGACGGCGGCGTTCAGGGCCAGCAGGTCGGTCTGGCGGGCGATCTCCTGAACGATCGTGATCTTCTCGGCGATGGTCTGCATGGCGTCGACGGCCTTGTTGACAGCCATGCCCGAAGTCTCCGCGTCGATCGCCGATTGGCGGGCGATCTTCTCGGTCTGGGTGGCGTTGTCGGCGTTCTGCTTGATGTTGGCGGCCATTTCTTCCATCGAGGCCGAGGCCTGCTCGGCGGCGGAAGCCTGCTCGGTGGCGCCCTGGCTCATCTGCTCAGAGGTCGCCGAAAGTTCCTGACTGCCGGCCGAGACGTTCTCGGAAGCGGCGATAGCGTCGGCGACCACGCCGCGCAGGCGCTCGATCATGATGTTCACATGGCCCAGCAGGTCGCCGATCTCGTCGCGGGTGGTGATCTCGACCGACTTGGTCAGGTCGCCATCGGCCACCATCCTCACGGCTTCCGAGGCGCGGCTAAGGCCCTTACTGACCGCCATCGAGATGTAGAGCGCCGCGCCGACCGCGCCGAGCAGCGAGAGGACCGACAGGCCGATCAGCAGGTTACGGGTGGTGGCGAAATCGGTGTCGGCCTTGGCGGTGGCGGTTTCCAGCTGAGCCTTCGACAGTTCGACCAGTTCCTCCACGCGGGCGCCGGCCTCGACCACGGCCTTGCGGCCTTCGTCCATCGACAGGGCTGCGGCTTCAACGTCCTGGTCGGCGAGGGCCATCGCCAGGATTCGGCCATGGACCTCCATCATCTGATCGAAGGCCCCGCCCAGGGCCTCCCACTTCGGCCTCCCCTCGGCCGTCGCCAGGCCTTCGGTCTTAGTCAGCAGGGATTGGAAGGCTTGGCGCTCCTTCTCGATGGAGGCTTCAAGCTTGTTCACCTCCTCGGGAGAGCCGACGAGGATCATGTTCTTTTCGGAGCGCACGACGTTCAGCAGGTGGATGTTGAGCTGCTGGGCCGCTTCCAGGCGCATCGCCGGACCGTCCACCACGTCATTGAGAGCCTTGTTCGTCTTGGACAGATTGGTGATGCCAAAGACGTTCCCGATGAGCAGCAGGGCGATCACGAACCCGAAGGCCAAGCCGAGCTGAAGTTTGATGGTCAGACGCATGGGATACTCCGGGCGATCAACGTTGGGCGGTGTGGATAGGCGTCACGGGGGCCGACTGTCCCGGGTGGCGAAGATCTGGTCCAGGTCCGGCAGCACGATCACGTCGCCATTGCGGCGCACCAGGCGGCGGATGAAGTCAGCCCGCCAGCGCATGCCGACGCGCGGAACCTCTTCGGTAGTGTCGGCGGTGATCGAGGTCACCTCGTGCACCTTGTCGGCGCGCAGCCCGATCAGCGTCGGTTCGCCGTCCAGCGGGTGCTCGATGACGACGATGCGGTTGTCGATCGTGGTCTCGCCGACGCCCATGCCGAAGGCCATGCGCAGATCGACGAGGGGGATCACGCGGCCGCGGAAGTTGATCACGGCGCCGACGAACGGCGGGGCCCCGGGAACCGGCGTCTCGGGCAGCAGGTCCAGGACCTCGCGCACATAGCCGGCCTCGAGGGCGAAGGTCTCGCCCTGCAGGTCGAAGGTCAGGGCCTCGATGGTTTCTTGTGTCATCGTCTTTCCCCTCACCCGGCCGCGCGCATTTGCGCGTCGTGGCGTTGGCCCAGGCTGACCAGGGCGGCGATGTCCAGAATCAAGGCCACGCCGCCGTCGCCCATAATCGTCGCGCCCGAGAAGGCGCCGACGTCTTCATGGAAGGCCGACATCGGCTTGATGACGGTCTGGTGGTCGCCGAGGATCTGATCGACGACCAGGCCCACCCGGTCCTGGCCCGTCGAAACCACGACGATCTTCTGGTGCGGGTCGGGCTGGGTCCCGGTCGCGAACTGCTCGCGCAGTCGGATGAACGGCACCAGTTCGTCGCGAAGCGTGATCAGGCTGCGACCTGCGGAGCGCAGGTCCTGGATCGGGGTCAGCTCGACGCATTCCTCGACCGTGGCCAGCGGGATCACATAGCGGCCCGAGCCGACACGGATCAGCAGGCCGTCGATGATGGCCAGGGTCAGCGGTATGCGCAGCGACACCACCGAGCCTTCGCCGGGCGTGCTGCTGATCTCGATCGAACCGCGCAGGCCTTCGATGGTCTTCTTGACCACATCCATGCCGACGCCGCGTCCCGACAGGTTGGTGATCGCCGCCGCGGTGGAGAAGCCAGGGGCGAAGATCAGCTGCAGCAGTTCGTTGTCGTTCAGTACCTGACCCGGTTGGATCAGACCGTTCTCCTCGGCCTTGGCGCGGACGCGGTCGCGGTCGACGCCCCGGCCATCGTCGGTGATGGTGATCACCACCTCGGCCCCGGACTGGCGCGCGGCCAGCATGATTTTGCCGGCGGGCGGCTTGCCGGCGGCGGCGCGCTGTTCGGCGCCTTCCAGGCCGTGGTCGGCGGAGTTGCGGATCAGGTGGATCAGCGGGTCGGCCAGTCGCTCGATCACCGTCTTGTCCAGCTCGGTGGTCTCGCCTTCGGTCGACAGCTCGATCTGCTTGCCGGTGTCGCGCTCCAGATCGTGGATCAGACGCCGGAATCGGCCGAACAGCTGGGCGATCGGCACCATGCGGACGACCATCATGGTGTCGCGCATCTCGCCGGCCAGACGCTCGATTTCCTCGGCCACGGCGCGCAGGGCGACGTCGGACGACGAGGCGGCCAGTTGCTTCAGGCGCGACTGGGCGATGACCAGTTCGCCAACGCGGTCCATCAGCTCGTCGAGGCGTTCGGCGGGAACGCGGACGGTGTCTCCGGACTTGCCTCGTGTATCTTGGGGCCCGGCGCGGCCGGCCTCGGCCGGGGCGTTGGCGGCGGCCGGCAGGTCTTCCGGAACGACGTCGGCCGCGACAACCGGCGCGGTGACTTCAGGCTCGACGGCGACCGCCGTGAGGTCCTCGACCTCGAGCGTCATCTCATCGATCACGAAGATGAAGACGTCGTCGATGGCGTCCCGGTCGTGCTTGGTGGTCAGCACGACTTCCCAGGCCAGGCGGCACTCGGCCGGGACCAGTTGGTCCAGCGGCGGGACGTCGTCGGTGATGACCCGCACGCGGGCCTCGCCCAGGTCGCGCAGTTCGTCCAGCAGCGGCAGCGGGCGCGCGCCGTTGATCAGAGCGTCGGCCGGCAGGCTGAAGCGGATTCTGAAGATGTTCAGGCCAGGCTCGGCCGGCGCGGCGACCGGAGCCGTCTCGCCGCCGTCGATAGCGGCCTGCAGGTCGGCCAGCAGCGCCTCACCGGCGCCGTCGACGACAGGCGGTTCCTCAGCCGGGCGCGCATATGGTCCTGGGCGGCCAGCACGGCCGAGACCAGGCTCGGCGAAGCCGGCACCTCGCCCTTGCGGACGCGGTCGAAGGCGGTTTCGCAGTGGTGAGTGAAGGCGGCCAGGGCGTCGAAGCCGAACATGGCCCCCGAGCCCTTCAGGGTGTGCAAACCCCGGAAGATGGTGTCGATCAGCGCGCGATCCCCGGACGACGCGCCAGATCGAGCAGGCCCTGTTCGACCTGCTCCAGCAGTTCCTGAGCCTCTTGGCGGAACGTCTCGATGGGATCCAGGCCGCTCATTTGGCGAGCACCTTCTTGACGACGCGAACCAGCTGTTCTGGATCGAAGGGCTTTGTCAGCCATCCGGTGGCGCCGGCCGCCTTGGCCTGGGCCTTCACGTCGGCGTCGGATTCGGTGGTCAGGAACAGGATCGGGACGCCCGCGCCGGCCGGCCGCTGGCGCAGCTCGCGGATCATGGTCAGACCATCCATGATCGGCATGTTCAGGTCGGTGACGATCAGGTCGAAGCCGCCGGCCGAGGCCTTGTCCAGCCCCTCGGCGCCGTGGGCCGCCTCGCTGACGTTGTAGCCTTCGCC
>CBDIPU010000024.1:0-70078 GCA_965283765.1 Caulobacteraceae bacterium | reverse complement strand
CCTGCACCTCGCGGGCGGCGCCGTCGATCTGGCGGTTGAGATCGAACTGCAGGGTGATCCGCGTCGACCCCGTCGAGCTCTGCGACGTCATCTCGTTGACGCCCGAGATCGTGCCCAGCCGCCGCTCCAGCGGCGTGGCGACGCTGGAGGCCATGGTCTGGGGGCTGGCCCCAGACAGGTTGGCTGACACCGAGACGGTCGGGAAATCCACCTGCGGCAACGGCGAGACCGGCAGCACGAAGAAGGCCGCGATCCCGGCCATGGCCAGGCCGATGGTCAGCAGGATGGTGGCGACCGGCCGCCGGATGAAGGGACCGGACAGGTTCAAGACGGCGCCCCCGGGATCGGCTCGGGATCGACGCGGTCAGGATGCGGGCCGTCATCGCGGCGCTCGCGCTTGGCGGTCGGGGCCAGGCGGTCGAAGGCCAGGTAGACGACCGGGGTCGTGAACATGGTCAGGAGCTGGCTGAGCAGCAGGCCGCCGAAGATGGCGATGCCCAGCGGCCGGCGCAGTTCGGCCCCTTCGCCGAAGCCCAGCATCAGCGGGATGGCCGCGAACAGGGCCGCCAGGGTGGTCATCAGGATCGGCCGGAAGCGCAGGATGGCCGCCTGGAAGATAGCGTCGTGCGGGCTCTTGCCTTCCTCGCGTTCGGCGTCGATGGCGAAGTCGATCATCATGATCGCGTTCTTCTTGACGATGCCGATCAGCAGGATGATGCCGATGATCCCGATCACGCCCAGATCGTTACCGGTGATCCACAGGGCCAGCAGCGCGCCGACGCCGGCCGAGGGCAGGGTCGACAGGATCGTCATCGGGTGGACGTAGCTCTCATAGAGCACCCCCAGCACGATGTAGACGCAGACCACGGCCGCCAGGATCAGCCACAGCTGGTTGGACAGCGAATTCTGATAGGCCCCGGCCGCGCCCAGGAAGGTGGTGGTCACCGAGACCGGCATGTCGATCGTCTTCATGGCCTTGCGGATCTCGTCGACCGCGTGGCCCAGCGAGACGCCCGGCGCGGTGTCGAAGCCGATCGTGGTGGCCGGGAACTGGGCGACGTGAGTGACCTGCAGCGGCGACTGCTGGGTCTTGATGGTCGAGAAGGCGGCCAGCGGCGTCGGCGCGCCGCCGCCGGTCTTCAGGTTCAGATTGCCCAGGGTGGTCGGGTCGACCAGAACGCCGGGCTTGGCCTCCAGGATCACGCGGTACTGGTTGGTCTCGGTGAAGATGGTCGAGACGATCCGCTGGCCGAAGGCGCTGTACAACGCATCGTCGACATCCGACGCCGTAATGGAAAGACGGGCGGCGGTGTCGCGGTCGATGTCGACATAGGCGGCCTGGCCGGTGGCCGAGGCGTCGCTGTAGACGTTCCGAACAGACTTGAGATTGGCCAGTTCGGCGGTGAGCTTGCCGGCCCATTCCTTGATCGTGGCGGTGTCGGCGCCTTCCAGCGACAGGCGGTACTGGGTGGGGCCCGTCTCGGCGTCGATGGTCAGGTCCTGGGTGGGCTGGAGATACAGCGTCACGCCGGGGACATTGGCCACGCGTTCGCGCAGCCGCTGCATGATCTTCTCCTGCGAGCCCGAGCGATCGGCCTTCAGGTTGATCTGCATCTGGCCGGTGTGGAGCATGGCGTTGTTGGCGCCGTCGACGCCGATGAACGAAGCGACGTTCTCGACCGCCGGATCGTCCAGGATGGCCTCGGCCGCCTGCTGCTGCAGGGCCGCCATGCGGTCGTAGGAGACCGATTGGGCCATCTCGGTGCGGGCTTGCAGCTGGCCGGTGTCCTGGGTGGGGAACAGGCCTTTGGGGATGATCATGTAGAGCACGCCGGTCAGGACCAGCGTGCCGACGGCGACGACCAGGGTCGCGACCTGACGCTGCAGCACCCAGGCCAGGGCGACCTCGTAGCGGGCCTCGACCTTGGCGAACAGATCCTGGGTTTTCTTGCTGATCCCCTTGGCCTCCTGGCCCTCGTGCGGCTTCAGCCAGCGGGCCGACAGCATGGGGGTGAGGGTCAGGGAGACCACGGCCGAGATCAGGATGGTGATGGCCAGGCTGATGGCGAATTCGCGGAACAGGCGGCCGACCACGTCGCCCATGAACAGCAGCGGGATCAGCACGGCGATCAGCGAGATGGTCAGCGAGATGATCGTGAAGCCGATCTCCTTCGCGCCCTTCAGCGCGGCTTCCATCGGCTTTTCGCCCTTCTCGAGGTGGCGGGTGATGTTCTCGATCATCACGATGGCGTCGTCGACGACGAAGCCGGTGGCGATGGTCAGGGCCATCAGTGAGAGGTTATTCAGCGAGAAGCCCATTAGGTACATCACCCCGCACGAGCCGATCAGCGAGATCGGCACGGCCAGGCTGGCGATCACCGTGGCGCGCAGGCTGTGCAGGAAGAAGAAGATCACCAGCACCACCAGCCCCACGGCCAGCAGCAGCTCGATCTCGACATGGTGCACCGAGGCGCGGATGCCGGTGGTGCGGTCGGCCAGCACCTGGACGTCCAGGGTGGCGGGCAGGCCGGCCTGAAGCTCGGGGAGCTTGGCCTTGATGGCGTCGACGGTCTTGATGACGTTGGCGCCGGGCTGTCGCTGGACGTTGACGATGATCGCCGGGGTCTTGCCGGCCCAGGCGCCCAGGCGGGTGTTCTCGGCGCTCTCGACGACCTGGGCGATGTCCGACAGGCGGATCGGCGCGCCGTCCTTGTAGGTGACGATCAGCGAGCGGTAGTCGTCGACGCTGAGCAGCTGGTCGTTGGCGTTGATCGTGTAGCTGCGGGTGGGGCCGTCGAAGCTGCCCTTGGCGCTATTGGCGTTGGCGGCGCTGATCGCGGTCTGCACGTCCGACAGGGTCAGGCCGTAGCTGGCCATGGCCTGGGTGTCGGCCTGGATGCGCATGGCCGGCCGCTGGCCGCCCGACAGCGACACCAGGCCCACGCCCGAGACCTGGCTGATCTTCTGGGCCAGGCGGGTGTTCACGAGGTTCTGCACCTCGGTCAGCGGCAGGGTGTCGGAGGTGATGGCCAGGGTCAGGACCGGCGCGTCGGCTGGGTTGACCTTGGCGTAGACCGGCGGGGCGGGCAGGTCGGCCGGCAGCAGCGAGCCGCTGGCGTTGATGGCGGCCTGCACCTCCTGCTCGGCGACGTCCAGCGTCTCGCCCAGATTGAACTGCAGGGTGATGACCGAGGCCCCGGCCGTGCTGACCGAGCTCATCCTGGCCAGGCCCGACATCTCGCCCAGCTGGCGCTCCAGCGGCGCGGTGACGGTCTGGCTCATCACCTCGGGGCTGGCCCCGGGATACAGGGTCTGGACCTGGATGGTGGGGTAGTCGACCTGGGGCAGGGCCGACAGCGGCAGCAGCCGGAAGCCGACCAGGCCGGCCAGGACGATGGCCGCCATGAACAGGGCCGTGGCGACCGGCCGCTGGATGAAGGGACGCGAGGGGTTCATCGCGGCTGGGCCCGACTATTCCGGACGCTGCTGGCGCTGGCGACGGGCCTTGCCGTCGCCCTTGCCTTGCCCCGCCGGCTTGGCGCCCGGCAGTTGGACCTTGCCGCCGTCGCGCAGGCGGTCGCCGCCCTCGGTGATGACCTTGTCGCCGACCTTCAGGCCTTGCGTGATCTGCACCTGGACGCCCGTCGCCTGGCCGGTCTTCACCGGGGTCTTGGAGACGGTCTGGTCGCTGTTCAGCAGCCACACGAACGCGCCGTCGCCGCCCTGGCGCACGGCCGTGGCCGGCACGACGATCGCGCCCTTGAGGGTGTCCAGCTCCATGCGGACATTGACGAACTGGCTGGGGAACAGGGTGTTGCCGGCGTTCGGGAAGCGGGCCTTGGCCTTCACCGTGCCGGTGCCGGTGTCCACGATGTTGTCGAGCGTCGAGAACGAGCCGCGATCCAGGGTCTGGGTGCGGGTGCGGTCCAGGGCGATGACCGGCACGTTGGCGCGACCCTGGCGGGCGGCGATGCGCGGGACGTCGTCCTGCGGGACGGTGAATTCGACGTCGATCGGCGAGACGGTGGTGATCACCGCCACGCCGTTGGCGTCGCCCGCGCCGATATAGTTGCCGACGTCCGTGACGCGCAGGCCGACCCGGCCCGAGACGGGCGCGACGATACGGGCGAAGCCAAGGTTCAGGCGCGCCGTGCCGACGGCGGCGCGGTCGGCCATCACCGTGCCTTCCAATTGCTTGACCGTGGCGGCCTGGGTGTCGACCTCCTGCCGGGCGATCGAGTCCTGGGTCAGCAGGGTCTGGTAGCGGCCGAGGGTGAGGCGGGCCGCGGTCAGCTGGGCCTCGTCGCGGGTCTGGTTCCCCTGCGCCTGCAGCAGCGCCATCTCGTACGGGCGGGGATCGATCTGGACCAGGGCCTGGCCGCGCTGGACCACCTGGCCTTCACGGAACATCACCTGGGTGATCGTACCGCCGACCTGAGGACGCACCGTCACCGTCGCGGCAGGCTTCACCGTGCCCAGCGCCTCGATGACGATCGGCAGGTCCGTCGCGCTGGCCGTGGCCACCGCCACCGTGCTGGCCGGACCGCGCCGACCGCCGCCGCCGAAGCCGCCCCCAGGACCACCGCCTTCGCCGCTCTTGTCGCCGTGCAGCAGGGTCCAGGCCAGCCAGGCCACGCCGGCCAGGGCCAGGATCGCGATCAGTCCGCCAAGGATCAGCGTCCGGCGGCGCGGGGGCGTACGCGGGGCGTGAAAGTCAGTCATCGTCAGCCTTCGAACGGCCGCGCGCGGGGCGGCGTGAGCGGGCGGCGACTGGCCGCCCATAGGGAACGCGCCGTCGTGAGCGGACGGACCCTTAGTGCCCTAGAGGCCGAACATGTGCGCCGGTTTGCAGATCTGAAATGATCGAGCCTCGATATGGCTCCGCTTTACCGTCGGAAAGTCGCCACGGTCGCGCCGCGCGCGAGACCTCGATCAGCCCATGGGCTTGTCCAGCGTCGTTGGCGGCTTGCTGAACCACTGGGGTCCCTGCGGGGTCATGTGGATGCAGTCTTCCAGCCGCACGCCGAACTCGCCGGGGATGTAGATGCCCGGCTCGTCCGAGAAGCACATGCCCGGCGCCAGCTTCGTCGTCTCGGACATCACGAAGTTCACCGGCTCGTGGCCGTCCATGCCGATGCCGTGGCCGGTGCGGTGCGACAGGCCGGGCAGCTTGTAGCGCGGGCCCCAGCCGAGGCTGTCGTAATAGGCGCGGACGGCGCGGTCGACCGAGCCGGCCTCGACCCCGATCTGGGCGGCCTCGAACGCCACCTGCTGGCCGCGCGCGACGTCGTTCCAGACCTTGCGCTGGCGGGCGGTGGGCTCGCCGAACACGAAGGTGCGCGAGATGTCCGACTCGTAGCCGCCGACATTGCAGCCGCAGTCCATCAGCACGACCTGGCCCTCGCCCAGCACCTGGGGCTGACGCGAGCCGTGCGGGTAGGCGCTGGCCTCGCCGATCAGGATCAGGTTGAAGCTGACCCGCGCGCCCTGCTTCACCGTGAACTCGGCCATCAGGGCGCCGATGTCCTTGGGACCCATGCCGGCTTTGACGTTGCCGTGGGTGTGGCGCAGGGCCGCGACGGTGATGTCGGCGGCGACCTGCATCAGGGCCAGCTCGGCCGGCAACTTGATCATCCGGCAGCCCCGGAACACCGCCGCGCCCGAGACCACCTGGGCCGAGGGCAGGGCGCCGGTCAGGCCGTCGACGATGAAGGTCCGGATCGTCTCCTCGACGCCGATCTTGCCCGACGCCAGTTTGCGGTCTGCCAGCAGTCCAGCGGCGATCGCGTAGGGGCTTTCGTCCTCCTCCCAGGTGCGGACCTCGGCGGGCACGCCCAGGCTCTGGCGGATCGAGGGTTCCTCGAACTTCGGCACGACCATGCCGACCTGGCCCTCGCGCGGGATGATCGCCAGGCACGGCCGCTCGCTGCGGCTCCATTGCGCGCCGGTGAAGTAGTCCATCGACGAGCCCGGCTCGGTGACGATCGCCGACAGGCCCAGCTTGACCATCAGGGCCTGGGCGCGTTCCAGCCGCGCCTGGCGCTCGGCCGGGCCGATCAGGGCGACGCCGTCGGTCATCTTCTTGACGCCGGGCTGCCGGGCCCAAGCGGGCGCGCCCATCGCGGCCGCGCTCGCCGCGGCGCCGGCCAGGAAGCCGCGCCGGCCCAGGTCTTGAAATGCGGTCATGTCGGTCCTCGAAACCCTGTGAGCTCACGGCGACGCAGCGCGCGTCGAAAGGCCTTTTGTGAGCCCTGGAAGCTTGGCCTGACAAGGCCTGGATCGACGGAGAACGTCCGCCGGCGGCGCGGTTCCAGCGCGCCCCTCGCACCAAGCGCGAGGCCCGGCGGGCTCCCTTCGCGGTAAGGCTTCTGCTACAGCCGCTTGCCCTTGCACGTCATCCGCGCTGCTATCGGGCGTTGTTCGGGGGAGTGCGCATGAACCATCAGTCGTTGTCGGCCTTCATCTGGTCGGTCGCCGACCTGCTGCGCGGCGACTACAAGCAGTCGGACTACGGCAAGGTCATCCTGCCGTTCACCGTGCTGCGGCGGCTGGACTGCGTGCTGGAGGCCACCAAGCCGGCGGTGCTGGAGGAACTGGCCAGGCGCGAGGCGGCGGGCGTCAATCCCGAGCCGTACCTGCTGCGCGCCGCCAAGCAGAGCTTCTACAACACCTCCAAGCTCGACATGGGCCGGCTGATCGGCGACGCCGACAACATCGCCGCCAACCTCTACGCCTATATCCAGGGCTTCTCGGGCCCGGTGCGCGACATCTTCGAGCGCTTCGAGTTCTTCACCCAGGTCGACAAGCTGGCCAAGGCCGGGCTGCTCTATCAGGTCGCCGAGAAGTTCGCCGGCATCGACCTGCACCCCGGGGCGGTCGACAACCACCAGATGGGCCTGGCGTTCGAGGAGCTGATCCGCAAGTTCGCCGAACTGTCCAACGAGACGGCCGGGGAGCACTTCACGCCCCGCGAGGTCATCGGCCTGATGGTGTCCTTGCTGTTCGTCGAGGACGACGACGCCCTGTCCAGGCCCGGCGTTGTTCGCACCATCTATGACCCCACCGCCGGCACGGGCGGCATGTTGTCGGTCGCCGAGGAGCGTCTGACCCAGCACAATCCGGGCGCGCGCCTGACCATGTTCGGCCAGGAGCTGAACGACGAGTCCTACGCCATCTGCAAGGCCGACATGCTGATCAAGGGGCAGGACGTCGGGGCCATCATCCCCGGCAACACCCTGTCCGACGACGGCCACCCGGGCGCCAGTTCGACTACATGCTGTCCAACCCGCCGTTCGGGGTGGAGTGGAAGAAGGTCGAGAAGATCGTCCGCGCCGAGCACGAGCAGCAGGGCTTCGCCGGCCGCTTCGGCCCGGGGCTGCCGCGCGTGTCGGACGGCTCCCTGCTGTTCCTGCTGCACCTGCTGTCGAAGATGCGCCCGGCCCAGGACGGCGGCAGCCGGTTCGGCATCGTCCTGAACGGCTCGCCCCTGTTCACCGGCGGGGCCGGCAGCGGCGAGAGCGAGATCCGACGCTACCTGCTGGAGAACGACCTGGTCGAGGCCATCGTCGCCCTGCCGACCGACATGTTCTACAACACCGGCATCGCCACCTATGTCTGGATCGTCTCCAACAAGAAGCCCGTCGCCCGCAAGGGCAGGCTGCAGCTGATCGACGCCAGCGGCTTCTGGAAGAAGATGCGCAAGTCCCTGGGCTCCAAGCGCAAGGAGATGGGCGAGGACGACATCGCCCTGGTCACCCGGCTGTTCGGCGACTTCGTGGAAGCCCGGATCGCCACCCTGGTCGACGCCGCCGGCAAGGAGGCCGGCAAGGTCGTGGTCCGCGCCGGCGAGATCCCGCCCGCCGCGCCGCAGGGCGGCAAGGTCAAGCTGGCGCCGCTGTCGCGGATCTTCCCCAACGAGGCCTTCGGCTACCGGACCATCACGGTCGAGCGGCCGCTGCTGGACGAGGCCGGAGCGCCCGTGGTCGGCCAGAAGGGCAAGGCCAAGGGCAAGCCCGTCGCCGACAGCGCCCGCCGCGACACCGAGAACGTGCCGCTGTCCGAGGACGTCGACGCCTATTTCGCCCGCGAGGTCCTGCCCCACGCCCCCGACGCCTGGATCGACACCGACAAGACCAAGGTCGGCTACGAGATCCCGTTCAACCGCCACTTCTACGTCTTCGAGCCGCCCCGCGACCTGGCCGAGATCGACGCTGAGCTGCTGCTGGTCACCGACCGGATCAAGGCGATGATCGAGGGGCTGGCGGCATGAGCTTTCCGGCCTATGGGAGCTACAAGGAGAGTGGGGTCGAGTGGCTGGGGCAGGTGCCGAGCCATTGGGTAATAGTTCCAATCAAGCACCTAGCCGGCATTCGATATGGCATTGGTGAACCGCCTGCATATCGGGAGGAAGGTGTTCCGCTCATCCGCGCGACCAACGTTGATCACGGCAAGGTCAGCCTGGCGGGCCTCGTCAGGGTCGACCCCGCCGACATCCCGCAAAAGCGCATCGTCTGGTTGGCCGCAGGAGACATCATTGTCGTTCGTAGCGGGGCCTACACGGGAGACTCCGCCCTAATTTGCGACGAGCATCTACCAGCCATCGCTGGATTTGACATGGTGTTGAGCCCGTTCGCCTGCGTGCCTGCCTTTCTTCAGTTCGCGCTGCTGAGCGCTTACCTGAAGGAGGGGCAAATCGATCTTGAGAGGACGCGTGCGGCACAACCTCATCTAAACGCCGAGGAGCTGGGCGCTTGCGTTTTGGCCGCCCCACCTCTGGTCGAGCAAATTGCCATCGCGGCTTTCCTCGACCGAGAGACCGCCAAGATCGACGCGCTGGTGGAGGCGCAGCGGCGGCTGATCGAACTGCTGAAGGAGAAGCGGCAGGCCGTCATCTCCCACGCCGTCACCAAGGGCCTCGATCCGTCCGCCCCGATGAAGGACTCCCGCGTCGAATGGCTCGGCCAGGTTCCGGCGCATTGGGAGATCGTACCGCTTGGCTATCGATACGAGGTCCAACTCGGGCGGATGCTAAATGCTGAACGAGCCGAAGGTCCCGACATGCGGCCATATCTTCGCGTTTTCGATGTTCAGTGGGGTGCGATCAACGTTTCGGATCTTCCGATGATGGATTTCCCGCCCGAGGCTCAATCTCGGTACCGTCTCGAGCCCGGCGACCTGCTTGTCAACGAAGGCGGAAGCTATATCGGCCGCTCGGCTATTTGGCGTGGCGAGCTGACAGAGTGCTACTATCAGAAGGCGCTCCACCGCGTTCGTCCCATTCTGGATGGGCGGGATAGTACCGAATATCTCTATTACATAATGGATTTTGCTACGCGCTTTGGCGTCTTTGTGGCCGGTGGCAACCAGACGACTATCGATCATCTGACCGCTGAGCAGCTTCGCGAGTACAGATTTGCCTTTCCTCCGGTGGAAGAACAGAAAGTGCTCGTTGAGGCCATTTCCAATGAGATCGGAAAGCTCGAAGGTCTTCTTGACGAGGCCGAAGCGGCGGTCGACCTCCTCCAAGAACGCCGCGCCGCGCTGATCTCCGCCGCCGTCACCGGCAAGATCGACGTGCGGGGCCTCGTTGAGACGGCGGAGGCGGCATGACCCGGCTTTGGATCGTCCGCGCCGGCCGCCATGGCGAGCGCGAGCTGGAGGCCATCACCCAGGGCAAGCTGCTGCCCGGCTTCAACGAGCTGGGCGACCTGTCGGGCCTGAAGGACCGCGAGGCCATCGGCCGCGTGCTGGCGGAGGCCGATCCGCTGGGCGGCAAGAACACCCAGCGCAACTTCGCCGCCCAGCTGAACCAGTTCGTCAACACCATCGCGGTCGGCGACCTGGTGGTGCTGCCGCGCAAGGTCACCAGCGGCGTCGCCATCGGCCGCGTGACGGGGCCTTACGTCTATCAGCCCGGCGGCGTGTGCCCGCACACCCGGGCCGTGACCTGGCTGAACGAAGCCGTCCCGCGCGAGGCCTTCGCCCAGGATCTGCGCCACTCGCTGGGCGCCTTCATGACCGTCTGCGAGGTCAAGCGCAACGAGGCCCTGGCCCGGGTCGAGGCGGTGCTGAACACCGGCCGGGATCCCGGTCCGCTGCTGGGCAAGCAGGGCGTCGTCGCGGTCAAGGCCGCCACCGAGGACGCCGAGGCCGAGGATGTCGAGCTGGACGTCGAGGACATCGCCCGCCAGCAGATCATCGCCCTGGTGAAGTCGGCCTTCGCCGGCCACGATCTGGCGCATCTGGTCGCCGAGATCCTGCGCATCGAGGGCTATGTCACCAAGGTCTCGCCGCCCGGCCCGGACGGCGGGGTCGACATCCTGGCGGCCGGCGGACGCCTGGGCCTGGGCGAGGACCGCATCTGCGTGCAGGTGAAGTCCGGCGACGCGCCCGCCAACCAGGAGGTGGTGCTGAAGCTGATGGGCTCGGTCCAGGCCGCCAAGGCCCGCACCGGCCTGCTGGTCAGCATCGCCGGCGTCAACGGCGCGGCCCAGAAGCTGATCGACAACGAGTTCTTCTCGGTGCGCCTGTGGCAGATGCCCGAGCTGCTGAACGCCCTGTTCGCCAGCTATGGTCAGCTCACGGACGAAACCCGCGCCAAGATCCCCCTCAAGCAGATCTGGTCCCCCGTGGCCGGCGTCGACGCCTAGGATCGCGACCATGGCCCTGCACACGGAAAACCGCTTCGAGGACGACGTCGTCGACCATCTGGCCGCGCATGGCTGGCTCTACGAAGCCGGGGCGGGCGCGCGGCACGATCGGGCGCGGGCCTTGTTTCCCGAGGATCTGGTCGCCTGGGTCCGCGACAGCCAGCCCGAGGCCTGGGACGCCCTGAGCAAGACCCACGGCCCGGCCGCCCAGCAGGTGCTGCTGGACCGGCTGCGCAAGTCGCTGGACGAGCGGGGCGTGCTGGACGTGCTGCGCGGCGGGCTCGACATGGTGGGGCTGCGCGCGCGGCTGTCGCTGGCCCAGTTCAAGCCGGCCATGGGCATGAACCCCGAGACCACCCGCCGCTACCAGGCCAACCGCCTGCGGGTGGCGCGGCAGGTGCGCTACTCGACCGGCAGCGAGAACAGCTTGGACCTGGTGCTGTATCTGAACGGCGTGCCGGTCGCGACCGTCGAGCTGAAGACCGACTTCACCCAGAGCCTGCAGGACGCCATCGACCAGTATCGCTTCGACCGCGATCCTCGTCCCCAGGGCCAGAGGGCCGAGCCGCTGCTGAGCTTCCCCGGCGGGGCGCTGGTGCACTTCGCCGTCAGCAGCAGCGAGGTGGCGATGACCACCCGGCTGGAAGGCAAGGCCACGCGCTTCCTGCCGTTCAACAAGGGCGACCACGGCGGCAAGGGCAATCCTCCCAATCCGAGCGGCCATGGCACGGCCTATCTCTGGGAGGAGGTCTGGGCGCGCGACAGCTGGCTGGAGATCCTGGGCCGCTACATGGTGACCCGCCGCGACGCCAAGAAGCAGATCACCGGCGTGATCTTCCCGCGCTACCACCAGCTGGACGCCACCCGGAAGCTGGCCGCCAAGGTGCTGGAGGAGGGGCCTGGCGGGCGGTTCCTGATCCAGCACTCGGCCGGCTCGGGCAAGACCAACTCGATCGCCTGGGCCGCGCACCTGCTGTCGGAACTGCACGACGCCAACGATGACAAGCTGTTCTCCAGCGTCATCGTGGTCTCGGACCGCAACGTCATCGACACCCAGCTGCAGGAGGCCCTGTTCGACTTCCAGCGCATCGCCGGCGTGGTGGCGACGATCAAGAGCGAGGGCGGCTCCAAGAGCGGCCAGTTGGCCGAGGCCCTGGCGGCGGGCAAGAAGGTGATCGTCTGCACGATCCAGACCTTCCCCTTCGCCCTGGACGCGGTGCGCGAGCTGGCGGCGACCGAGGGCAAGGCCTTCGCGGTGATCGCCGACGAGGCCCACTCCAGCCAGTCGGGCGAGGCGGCCTCCAAGCTCAAGCAGATGCTGTCGGCCGAGGAGGCGGCGGCGCTGGCCGACGGCGGCGAGGTCAGCACCGAGGACATCCTCTCGGCCCAGATGGCCGGCCGGGCGGCCGAGCGCGGCATCACCTATGTCGCCTTCACGGCCACGCCCAAGGGCAAGACCATGCAGCTGTTCGGCCGTCCGCCCCATCCGGACCGGCCGGTGGGCGAGGGCAATCTGCCGGAACCGTTCCACGTCTATTCGATGCGCCAGGCGATCGAGGAGGGCTTCATCCTCGACGTGCTGCGCAACTACACGCCCTACCAGCTGGCCTTCCGCCTGGCCCACGAGGGACGCGACCTGGACGACCGCGAGGTCGAGCGCGGCAAGGCCAAGAAGGAGATCATGCGCTGGGTGCGCCTGCATCCGCACAACATCAGCCAGAAGGTGCAGATCGTCGTCGAGCACTTCCGCGAGAACGTCCAGCCGCTGCTGGACGGCAAGGCCAAGGCCATGGTGGTGCTGGGCAGTCGCGTCGAGGCGGTGCGCTGGCAGATCGCCGTGCGGCGCTACATCGAGGAGCAGGGCTACAGGCTGGGCGCCCTGGTCGCCTTTTCCGGCGACGTGCCCGACGCCGACCTGGGCGAGGTCAGCGAGGCCAGCGCGGCGCTGAACCCCGGCCTGAACGGCCGCGACATCCGCGACGCCTTCAACAGCGAGGCCTTCCACCTGCTGCTGGTGGCCAACAAGTTCCAGACCGGCTTCGACCAGCCCCTGCTGTGCGGCATGTATGTCGACCGGCGCCTGGCGGGCATCCAGGCCGTGCAGACCCTGTCGCGCCTGAACCGCGCCCATCCGGGCAAGGACACCACCTACGTCCTCGACTTCGTCAACAGCTCCGACGAGATCCTGGCGGCGTTCCGGACCTATTACGAGACGGCCGAGCTGGAGAGCGCCACCGATCCGAACACGATCTACGACCTGCGCGCCAAGCTGGACGGCGCCGGCCACTATGACGACTTCGAGGTCGAGCGGGTGGTGAAGGCCGAGCTGAACCCGATGGCGCGCCAGTCCGAGCTGATCGCCGCGATCGCGCCGGTCGCGCAACGCGTGGTCCACGCCTTCAACGCCGCCAAGCAGGCGCGGATCTCCGCCGAGGCGCGCGACGACGCCACGGCCGCCGCCCAGGCCAAGGACCACATGGACGCCCTGGCGCTGTTCAAGAGCGACATGGCGACGTTCCAGCGCCTCTACAGCTTCCTCAGCCAGATCCTCGACTACGGCAACACCGAGATCGAGAAGCGCGCGATCTTCTACCGTCGGCTGCTGCCGCTGCTGGAGTTCGGCCGCGAGCGCGAGGGGATCGACCTGTCGGGCGTGAAGCTGACCCACCACAGCCTCAAGGCCGAGCGCAAGCGCGACCTCCTCTATGGCGACGGCGACGCGCCCAAGCTGAGCGGCATGGCCGAGGTCGGCTCGGGCAGCGTGCAGGACAAGGACAAGGCGCGGCTGGACGAGATCATCGCCCGCGTGAACGACCTGTTCGAGGGGCAACTGACCGACGACGACCAGCTGCACTACGTCAACGGCTTCCTGAAGAGCCACATGCTGGCGTCCGAGGAACTGCAAGTGCAGGCCATGGCCAACACCAAGGCCCAGTTCGACAACTCGCCGACCCTGCAGCGCGAGTTCCTCGACGCGGTGATGGATAGCGACACCGCCTTCGACACCATGAGCCGCCAGGTGTTGGCGTCGGAGCGTCTGCGGGAGGAACTGCTGAAGATCCTGCTCGGACCGGGCGACCTCTACGGCGCGCTGAGGCGCAAGGCCGGCGCGAACGAGGCTGAAGTCTGACGTTCGCCAGACCCGCGGCAAGTTCTGTCCAGGAATTCAGGGGACTTTCGGGGCGGCGCCCCAGGACGGCTTCAGCGGAAGCCTAAATCTCCAAGAGGAGAATGGTGGGTGTAGTAGGATTCGAACCTACGACCCGCTGATTAAGAGTCAGCTGCTCTACCAACTGAGCTATACACCCATTCGACGGTCCGAAGCACTTGCGAGCCCCGGCGGCGAGGCGCGGAACATACGCAATGATTTTGGGAGCGCAAGCGCTTTTTTCATGGCCAGACGAGATATTAGCGGAGCCGTGGATTTCGCTTACCTGGAAGGGTTCGCGGCGGGGGATTTCGGGGTCGTCGACGAGGTGCTGGCGCTGTTCCGCGAGCAGGCCGCGCTGTGGACTCCGATGCTGGATCCGACCCATGCCGGCTGGCGGGACGCGGTCCATACGGTGAAGGGCGCCGCGCGCGGGGTGGGAGCCTTTGCGCTGGGCGAGGTCTGCGAACGCTGCGAGGCGGGGCAGGACGGCCTGGAAGCGGTCAAGACGGCCCTGGACGTCGCCCTGATGGATATCGCCGCCTACGCCCACGAACAGGCCCTGCGGTCGCTGAAGGGATAGCGGCCAAAAGAAAGGGGCCGAAGCGAACTTCGGCCCCGCAGGCGAGAGGGTATCTGTTCGCGTCCTAGAACTTGGCGCGCATGGTCACCTGATAGGTGCGGCCGTCGTAGTCGATGCGGCGCGGCAGCATCGGGTCGTTCTCGTATTCCGAACGGGTCGCGTCGGTCAGGTTGAAGGCGTCGACCGAGATCGTCAGGTCCTCGGTCAGGTTGTACGAGGCCGAAGCGTCCAGCTGGCTGCGCGCCTTGACGGTGCGGGCGTCGCCGACGAACGAGTTGCCGGCGGCCAGGTCGTACTTGTCGCGCCAGTTGTAGACCAGGCGAACGCCGAACTTGGTCGACTTGTAGTAACCGATGAGGTTCAGGTTGTTCTTCGAGACGCTGGGCAGGGTGATCTTGTTGCCCGCGGTGTCCTTGCCGTCGATCTTCGTATACGAGTAGTTGAAGGCGCCGCCGAAATTCTTCCAGAAGCCCGGCAGGAAGTCGAGGTTCTGCTGGATGTTGAACTCGAAGCCGGTGACGGTCATCGGCGACTGGTTAGTCTTACCGGTGATGCGCACCTCGGCGTTGGTCAGGGCGCCGGTGGAGCCGATGAACTGGTTCGAGCTGATGCACTTGCCCGAGCTATCGACCGTCAGTGTTCCCAGATTGACGTCCAGGCCGTTGATCTTGCCGTTCGAGGGGCACAGGATCGCCGCGTCGAGGATCGGGCCGATATAGCCCTTGATCTCCTTGCGGTAGGCCGCGACCGAGACCAGACCGCCGGGGCGGTTATACCATTCAAGCGACACGTCGTAGGAGTTCGGAGGTATAGGGCTTGAGGTCCGTCGCCCCGAGCGTGACCGTATAGACGGGGTTGGTCGGCGGGTTCACGTCGACCGGCGCCTGCACGAAGGTGGTCGGTACGTTGTCGCGCGGCTGCGGGCGTACATAGGTGCGGTAGGCCGCCGCGCGCAGGATCAGATCGTCGCGCAGATCGGCGACCAGGATCGCCGAGGGCAGCCAGTAGTCGTAGGTGTTCTTGGTCTTCCGGGTCGATAGCGAGTGATTGATCGGGCCGGCCTGGTTGGACAGGGCGGTCGTGCAGTTCTGGCAGTTCAGCGAGACGATCTCGTTTTTGGTGTATTCGTAGCGCGTTCCAACGGTGCCGCGCACCGGGACGTTGAACAGCTGGGTCTTGAACTTCGCGGTCAGGTACGCCGAGAAGACATCGTTCTCGTTGCTGAAGTTGTTGTTCCAGTAATTGCCGTCCGTATAGTTGTTCACCACGCCGTAGGGCGTCAGGAACACGCCCGGAGAGCCCAGGGCGAACTGGTCGGGCAGACCGTTCGGGTTGGTGGCGCTACGGGGCTGGGTATTGACCGGGGTGATCGCCGCCAGGATGCGATCCACGTCCAGGTTCATCCAATTGCTCGTCGGCCCCGCCGCCTTGCCGCCGAAGAAGTCGCGACCGTACGAGAGCGGCGAGGCCATGTCCGGTGTGATGTTCTGGGTCAGCGCGCCCAGGGCCGAATTGCGCGAGCCGGTGGTGGCGAACTTGTTGTGCTCCGCGCGGCCGCCGAACTGCAAGTTGGTGATGAACGCGCCGTCCAGGGCGCGGTCGAAATCGAGCTGGAACGAGTTCAGCTCGTTTTCAGCGGCGCCGCTGGTTCCGGTCACGCCGAACTTGTCGCCGGCCACGGTGGCGGCCTGCCCCGGCATGGGGGCGCCCGCCTGGGTCGTCGCGGTCGCCGTGGCCGGGATCGTGAAGCCGCCGGTCGGCAGGTGGGTGGCGTGCGGCGTGGTCAGGATCGCCGTATAGTTCGAGAGGTCCGAGCCGCCGACGTCGACCGAGGTCTTGATGCCGTTCAGGCCGGCTGGGCCAAGGTTGCGGTAGGGGTTCTGGACGATGTCCAGTTCGATTTGGTCGGCATGGGTCTTGGCCCGAGAGACCGTCAGGTTCGCGGTGGCCTTCCAGGTGTCGTTGTTGAATTCGAGGGTCGGGTTGATCGCCCAGGTCTGGTTCTCGGCCGGCTCGGAGCGGATCGAGTCGAACGTGTTGATGTTCTCGGCCGAGAAGCTGTTGATATACGCGCGATCGCCGTTTGGGCGGCGGACGACGTGGGGTGTGCCGATCTGGGTGATGTGGGCGACCGCCGAAGTCGAACTCAGGCCGCCGGTCGAGCCGTTGCCCGGACCCGCGTCGATATAGAGGATGTTGTTGGTGGCGTCCTTGAGGTTGCGCTTGGTGATGAAGCCGTTCGCACCGACCTTCCACGCGTCGCTGATCCGCCATTCGAAGCCGGTCGCCGCCGACAGGGTGGCGCCGCGGTTGTACTTCACCAGCTGACGCGTCTGGCTGGGATAGTAGACGCCGCCCGGATTGGCCGCGATCAGCGCGTCGTAGACTGGGTTGGCGCCGGCGGCGGCCTGGTTGCCGACCTGGATCGAGCCCAGGCGGTTGTTCCACGAGTTCACGGTGATCGAGTTGCGGCGGAACTTCTCGTCCTTCCAGGCCACCACGCCGAACACGGCGAAGTCGTCCGACAGGTGCTTGTTATAGCCCAGCGAGGCGAGCGGGCTGCCGAGGTCGCCCAGGTCATTGTACTCGTACGAGACCTTGGCGAAGCCGCCGTCCTTGCGGCTCAGGGCCGGATTGATGCGCAGGTCGACATTACCCGACAGGCCGCCGGCCAGATTGGACGCCGACGGCGACTTAATGACGTTGATGGCGGTGAAGATGTCCGAGTTGAAGGCGCCCAGCGGGGTCGAGCCGTTCAGGATCGGATCGGCGAACGCGCCGCCGTTCAGGGTGGTGCGGGCGAAGGTGCCAGGCAGGCCGCGCAGGCTGATGGTGGCGTTGCGGCTGTCGGCTTCGCGGTTGATCTGGACGCCCGGGATGCGCTGGATGGCTTCGCCGACGTTCAGGTCGGGGAAGCGGCCCAGGCCGTCCGACGAGATGCCGTCCGAGATTTCCAGGGTCTCGCGCTTGGTCGAGATGGCGTTGGCGTAGGCCTGACGAAAGCCGGTGACGACGACGGCTTCGATGGTGTCCGACTCGGCCTTCTTGTCGCCGGCGGCGTCCTGAGCCTGGGCCTGGGCGGCCGAACCGACCACCAGAGCGGCGCAAGACGCCATCAGCGCGGCGCGAAGAGCGAACGTGTTGCGAGCATGGTTCATGAGATTGCCTCCCCCGGCGCACTGAACTGGCGCCCTTGAGCCGACTTATCCGACCAGTTGGGCGCATTGTCAATAATTGGTAATGCCACTTGAGCGAGGATGGTGATCACCTGGTCAGGCCAAACCTGGGGAGCGGGCGGACCTCCTGCGTGACAAAGGCGCGACTGCGGCCAGTGTGATCCCACATGCTGAATTTTCGAAGAAAACACGATCGCTTGCGATGTTTACAGGATGTCCGTGTGATGGGGTTTGGTCGCCAATTGTCGGGCTAATGGTAAGGCCAGCGCTTTTCGCCGACATAACCGGCAGCGACAGACGACGCCGAGGTGCGGCCAAAAGGCAACGCTCCGTCCGGCCAATCCGGCGCCCGCGCCATGCGGATGAAGGATGCTTCATTGGCGCCGCGGCTGGCGGCTGGCTAGAACGGTGTTCCCCAAGATAAGGAGTTCTCCCATGCCCCCTAGCCCCTGGAGCCATACCCGCAGCGCCAGCGTCGCCGACGACATCGACTTCGAGATCAAGGGCAAGGACCTGCAGTTCGTCGAGATCGAACTGGATCCGGGCGAGAGCGCCGTGGCCGAGGCCGGCGCTTTCGTCTGGAAGGACGCCAGCGTCCAGATGACCACCGTGTTCGGCGACGGCTCGGCCGACCAGGGCGGCGGCTTCATGGGCAAGCTGCTGGGCGCGGGTAAGCGCCTGGTCACCGGCGAAAGCCTGTTCACCACCGTCTTCACCCATCAGGGCTCAGGCAAGGCCCGCGTCGCCTTCGCCTCGCCGACGCCGGGCACCATCCTGCCGCTGAACCTGGGCCAACTGGGCGGGACGCTGATCTGCCAGAAGGACAGTTTCCTGGCCGCCGCGCGTGGCGTTTCGATCGGCATCCACTTCCAGAAGCGGGTGATGACGGGCCTGTTCGGCGGCGAAGGCTTCATCATGCAGCGCCTGGAAGGCGACGGCTGGGTGTTCGTCCAGATGGGCGGCACGCTGGTCGAGCGCGAGCTTGGTCCCGGCGAGGAACTGCACGTCGATACCGGCTGTCTGGCGGCCTACACGCCGGGCGTCGACTTCGACCTGGTGATGGCCGGCGGCGTGAAGAGCGTGCTGTTCGGAGGCGAAGGCCTGTTCTTCGCCCGCTTGCGCGGGCCGGGAAAGGTCTGGATCCAGTCCCTGCCGTTCGCGCGTCTGGCCGGTCGCATGATGCAGGCCGCGCAGGGGCAGGGCGGCAACCAGGGCGAGGGCTCGATCCTGGGCGGCCTAGGTCGGATGATCGACGGGAACTAAGGGTGGGAGCGCCCCCCACCAGGGGGCGCTTCCCGTCAGCCTTTGGTCTTGTCCCAGCTGTCGTATTCGTACGCGATGCAGCGGTCGATCAGCGTGCGCCAGACAGGCTCGGCTATGGCTTCCGACAGGCCGGATTCGCGGGCCGCGGCCTTGACCTTGGTCACCACGTCCTCGATCCGCGCGCGGTCGAACACCTTGGAGCGGTCGGCCTTGATGCGGGCCGCGGCGTCCATGAAGCCCTGACGCTCGGTCAGGAGCTGGACCAGGGCCCGGTCCAGGGCGTCCACGCCCTGGCGCACGTCGGCCATGGTCTGGCAGTCGGCGGGAGCGAGGTGCTCGTCGACTGTGAGAGTCGTGATTTTCATGGCCCCCTTTAAGCCGGTTCCAGCCGCCAAAACCAGTACCGTAGAGGCTTAAATCCCCGAGCCCCTAGATCCCTGAACCATTGTCCATGGTCTGGAGCGCCGCCTCGTGCGCCTCGGCCTCGGTCTTCAGCCAGGTCACGAAGGCCTTCACCTGCGGCAGGCGGCCCTTGGCCTTGGGATGGACGACGTAATAGGCGAAGTCGACCGCCGTGGAGGCCTCGAACGGGATGACCAGGCGACCCGAATCGAGGTCGGCCTGGGCCAGGGTGCGCTTGGCCAGCGCCACGCCGCGTCCGTTGGCGGCCGCTTCGATGACCATGCTGGACTGGTTGAAGCGCGGTCCCCGCGCCCCGTCGACACCCTTGATGCCGCGCGCCGCCAGCCACATCGCCCAGTCGGGGCAGCTGTCGTCGGCGTCGGGCGATCCGTCGTGCAGCAGGATGTGGTGGGCCAGATCCTCGGGACGTTCCAGGGCGTTGGTCTCCAGCAGTTCGGGGCTGGCGACCGGCACCACGGTCTCGTGCATCAGGCGGATGACTTCCAGCCCCGGATAGCGGCCCGAGCCATAGCGGATGGCCATGTCGACCTCGCCGGTGGCGAAGTCGACGACCTCCATGCCGGCCGACAGCCAGACGTCGACCTGCGGATGGGCCTGCTCGAACTTGCCCAGCCGCGGCACCAGCCACTTGGCGGCGAAGGAGGGGGCGGCGGTCAGGGTCAGGCGGCGGCCGTCGACGGCGGCGGTCAGCAGGGACGCGGCCTCGGCCAGGCGGTCGAAGGCCTCGCGCAGGGCGGGCAGGGCGGTCTGGGCCGCGTCGGTCAGCAGCAGGCCCTTGGGCGTACGCTTGAACAGGGCCGCGCCGACATAGTCCTCGAGATTCTGGATCTGCTGGCTGACGGCGCCGGGGGTCACCGACAGCTCGTCGGCGGCGCGGCTGAAGTTCAGGTGACGGGCGGCGGCCTCGAAGGCGCGCAACGCGTTCAGCGGCGGCAGGCGGCGGCGCTCGTTGGGTCTTTCCATAGTTTTACTGAACGCCCCGGCAGAAGTCCTTGTTTGCGAATTGAGCCCTTCACGACGAGTTTGCAAGCGTTCGCTGGCGGATTGGCCCTTTTCGTCGGCGGGCAAAGCGGGGTGGTCCGAGAGGTCCGCCCCGTATTGCGTTTGAGCGTTTTATTCCAAGCGGCTTGATAGAGGTTCTAAACTCCATGGCCCGCCAGCCGGCCCGAAACGCTAAAGCCGGTCTCGCCAAACACGGCCTGGTGGTCGTCGGCGGGACGCGGGCCCACCGCGCGCTCGGCGCGGTGTGGCTGGTCGGCGCCGGTCCCGGTGATCCGGACCTCCTGACCTTCCGCGCCTTCAACGCCCTGCGCGCCGCCGACGTGGTCGTGCATGACGGTCTGGTCTCCGATGAGATTCTGGACTTGGCGCCGCGCCGGGCCCGCCGGATCAATGTCGCCAAGCGCAAGTCGCGCCACACCCTGCCGCAGGACGACATCAACCAGCTGATCGTGGCCCTGGCCCTGGACGGCCTGAACGTGGTGCGCCTGAAAGGCGGCGACCCGTTCCTGTTCGGCCGCGGCGGCGAGGAGCTCCTGGCCTGTCGCGAGGCGGGCGTCGATTGCCATATCGTGCCCGGCGTCACCGCCGCCCTGGCCGCCAGCGCCGGCGCTGGCGCGCCCCTGACCCATCGGGGCATGGCCCAGGCCGTCACCTTCGTCACCGGCCATGCCGCTCACGGCGAGCCTGATCTCGACTGGGCCTCTCTGGCCCGGCCGAACCAGACCGTCGTCGTCTATATGGGCGTTTCGACCGCCGGCCTGATCGCCGAGCGCCTGACCGCCGCCGGTCGCGCGGGTTCAACCCCGGCCCTGATCGTCGAGAACGCCAGCCGCGCCGACGAGCGCCGCGTGCTCACCACCCTGTCGGGGCTGGCCGAAGCGGCCCAGGGCGTGACGGGCCCGGCGCTGCTGATGGTCGGCGAGTCGATGGCCATGGCCGACACATCCACCGAGCTCCCCGGCGAAGGCCGGGGCCCAGGTGAAGCACAACAACCGCTCCGGATGAATCTGGGTCCCGGCCTTCGCCGGGAAAATCGGGTGAAGGAATGAAAGCGATCACCGCCAACCGCCTGCTGGACGGGGATGTCGTGTTCTGGAAAGCCGGCCAGTGGGTCGAGCGCTTCGGGGACGCCCAGCTGTTCGACGAGACCGCCGAGGCCGACCTGGAGGCCGCCGTCGCCACGGGCAAGGGCCAGCCGACCGTGGTCGTGGACGTCTATCCGATCGACCTGACGCCGTCGGAAGGTCACTGGGCGCCCGTCAGCTACCGCGAACGCATCCGGGCCCTTGGTCCCACCAACGAACCCACGCACGGCAAGCAGGCCGAGGGCGGCGACGTCATCGAGGCCCTGCGCCACGCCTCGGGCGCGGCGCGCTCGACCGGCCGTGTCGACCTGATCCGCAGGAAGTAGGGCATGTATCAGTACGACCTCATCGACAAGGAATTCCTGGCTGACCGCTCGGCCGAGTTCCGGGGCCAGGTCGCCCGCCGCCTGGCCGGCGAGCTGACCGAGGACCAGTTCAAGCCGCTGCGGCTGATGAACGGCCTCTATCTGCAGCTCCACGCCTACATGCTGCGGGTCGCCATCCCGTACGGCTCGCTGAACGCGGCCCAGGCTCGGCGTCTCGCCGAGATCGCCCGCGACTACGACAAGGGCTACGGCCACTTCACCACGCGCCAGAACATCCAGTTCAACTGGATCAAGCTCAAGGACGCGCCGGAGATCCTCGACAAGCTGGCCGAGGTCGACCTGCACGCGATCCAGACCAGCGGCAACTGCATCCGCAACACCACGTCCGACCCCTATGCCGGCGCCACGGCCGAGGAGGTCGACGATCCCCGCGTGTGGGCCGAGGTCATCCGCCAGTGGTCGACCCTGCATCCGGAATTCTCGTACCTGCCGCGCAAGTTCAAGATCGCCATCACCGCCTCGGCCAAGGACCGCACGGCGGCCAAGGTGCATGACATCGGCCTGCTGATGCGCCAGGGCCGCGACGGCCAGCTCGGCTTCGAGGTGATCGTCGGCGGCGGTCAGGGGCGCACGCCCTATGTCGGCCCGACCATCAAGCAGTTCCTGCCGACCGACCGTCTGCTGAGCTATCTGGAAGCCGTGCTGCGCGTCTACAACCGCCACGGCCGTCGGGACAATATCTACAAGGCCCGCATCAAGATCCTGGTCGCGGCCCTCGGCGCCGAAGAGTTCGGTCGCCAGGTCGAACAAGAGTGGGCCAAGATCGACGCCGCGCGCGCCGACCTGCCGGCCGCCGAGTACGAGCGCATCCGCGCCGCCTTCGCCGCGACGCCGTTCGAGACCCTGCCGGCCCGTTCGGAAGCCTTTGAACTCGCCAAGACCAAGGACAGCGCCTTCGCCCGCTTCGTGCGCAACAACGTCAAGGCGCACAAGCAGCCGGGCTACGCAATCGTCGAGGTCTCACTGAAGGCCGCCGATCAGACGCCCGGCGACGCCTCGGCCCACCAGCTGGAAGTCGTCGCCGACCTGGCCGAGCGCTACGGCTTCAACGACCTGCGCGTGACCCACGTGCAGAACCTCGTCTTGCCGCACATCAAGCTGGACGACCTGCCGACCGTGTTCGCGACCCTGCAAGCCGCCGGCCTGGCCACCGCCAATATCGACCTGATCAGCGACATCATCGCCTGCCCGGGGCTGGACTACTGCGCCCTGGCCAATGCGCGCGCCATCCCGATCGCTCAGGACATCGCCCGCCAGTTCGCCGATCCCGATCGCGCCGAGACCATCGGCGAGCTGAAGATCAAGATCAGCGGCTGCATCAACGCCTGCGGTCACCACCATGTGGCCCACATCGGCATCCTGGGCGTCGACAAGAAGGGCGAGGAATTCTACCAGCTGTCGCTGGGCGGCTCGGGCGCGGAAGACGCCGCGATCGGCAAGATCCTCGGTCCGGCGCTGCCGGCCGACCGGGTCGCCACCGCCGTCGACCAGTTGGTTGGGGCCTATCTGAACGTCCGCGCCGACGGCGAGCGCTTCCTCGACACCTATCGCCGCGTCGGCCTCGAGCCCTTCAAGGAGGCGGTCTATGCCCAGGCTGATTGAGCTGGCCGACGGCCAGGCCCGCTGGGCCGACGACGCCTTCGTCAACGTCACCGACGAGGACGCCATCCCGGAAACGGGCGACGTGATCCTGTCCCTGACCCGCTTCGAGGCCGAGGGCGACGGCCTGCTGTCCTCGAACAGCCGCCGTGTGGGCGTGCGAGTCGAGTTGGACCAGGAGATCGAGGTGCTGGCCTACGATCTGCCGCGCATCGCGGTGGTGGCCCTGGCTTTCCCGAAATTCCGCGACGGCCGCGCCTATACCTCGGCCCGCCTGCTGCGCGAGCGCTTCAAGTACGAGGGCCAGATCCGCGCCGTCGGGGATGTGCTGCAGGAGCAGGCCGGCTTCATGGTCCGCTGCGGCTTCGACGCCTTCGAACCGAACGACGGCGCCACGCCTGAAGCCTGGACCAAGGCCGCCAGCCGCTTCCGCCACGTCTATCAGCGGGCCATCGACGACAAGCCGGTCGCGTTCGAGGAAAGGGCCTCCTGATGGCCTACGACCAGATCGGGGGGAGCGCCGCGGGTCTCGCCGCCCGGCTGGACGCCGAGCTGCGCGACGCCCATCCGCTGACGATCCTGCGCACCGCCTATCAGCACTTCGGAAGCCGCCTGGCCCTGGTCTCGTCGTTCGGCGCGGAGTTGGCCGTGCTGCTGCACCTGGTCTCGCAGGTGTCGCCGGCCATTCCGGTGCTGTTCCTCGACACCGGCATGCTGTTCGGCCAGACGCTGGACTACCGCAAGAACCTGGCGTCGCGCTTCGCCCTGACCGACGTGCGCGACCTGCGCCCGGCGTTCGCGGACATCGCCACCCAGGACCCGAAGTCGGACCTGTGGCGCACCGATATCGACGGCTGCTGCAACATCCGCAAGGTGCTGCCGTTGGACCGCGCCCTGGGCGGCTTCGACGCCTGGATCACCGGCCGTAAACGCTTCCACGGCGGCGACCGTCTGAGCCTGCCGGTGGTCGAGGCGGCCGACGGCAAGCTGAAGTTCAATCCCCTGGCCAACTGGGGCAAGGCCGAACTCGAGGCCTATGTCGCCGAGCACGACCTGCCGTCTCACCCGCTGGTCGCCCAGGGCTATGCCTCGATCGGCTGCTGGCCCTGCACCCAGCCGTCGGAAGACGGTCGCTCGGGCCGCTGGGCTGGCCAGGAAAAGACCGAGTGCGGCATCCACGTCGCCCGCGCCCCGGGTGTCGCGCCGAACGTCGGCGGGGATATTTAGCTACTCCCCCGGCTTGTACGTCTTCACCGCGTGGGCCTTCACGTCCTCCGGATAGAAATAGACGTCGCGCAGGTTGCCCAGGCTGTAGCGCAGGGCCTGGTCGTTGAAGTGCGGGGAGGCGGGGTCGCCGCTCTCACCGCCGGCCGAGACGGCGCGAGCGCGGACCTTGTCGCCGAACTCGACGACCGCCACGAAGCTGTTGCCCAGCGTGCCGTAGTACTTCTTGGTCCCCGGCCAGCGCTTGGCCCCGAACGAGGCCAGAGAACCCCACTGAGCCGAGGTGAAGGCCACCGGGATGCTGGGCTTGGCGTCATCGAAGGTCTGGATGATCGCGCCGTCGTTGCGCTGGAAGCGGTTGATCTCGCCCCACGGCGTCTTCCACGAGCCGAAGTCGGCGGTCAGGCGGTCCGAAGCCTCGGCCAGGGCGGCCAGCTTGTCAGCGGGCGAGAGCTTGTCGGCCATGTAGTCATAGACGTTCATGCCCGCGGCCTTGGCGGCCGGCGCGGCCTTGGCCCACATCGCCTCGCCCCAGAACACGGCCAGCGAGGTCTGGGTCGAGCGGGCCGACCACTTGCGGTCCCAGGCCTTCAGGGCCGCGACCTGTTCGGCGACCTTGGGATCGGGCGCGGCGTCGTAGGCCGCGACCAGCGTCGGGACCAGCCGTGCGAAGGCGGTCAGGTACGGGTCGTAGGCGGCGGTGATCAGTCCGCCGAGGGTGAAGTCCTTGCGGTCCTTCAGCACCAGCGGCGCATGCAGTCCGCGCGGATTCTCGCCGGCCTGGTCCATGTACTTCGGGAAATCAGCCTTCTTCGGGCTGTAGGGGCCCGCGGCGCCGTAGGGCCAGTTGTTGCTGTTGAAGACCCAGCCGTTCTTCGGGTTCAGCACATGCGGGGCCTTGTCCAGCGGCGTCAGGCCCTTCCAGTCGGTGGCCGGGTCCGAGCCATCCACCGGCTTGGTGTAGTCGAAGCGGTCGTCGCGCACCGGGATGAACTGCGGGTGCAGGTAGGCGATCTGGCCCTTGCTGTCGGCGAACAGGGTATTGTTCGACGAGTTGGCCTTCAGCTCGGCCACCTTCATGAAGCTGGCGTAGTCGGTCGCCTTGGTGCGCAGGAACGACTGCTCCAGCGCCGCGATCGGCTTGTTCATCAGGGCGATGCTGATCCACTTGCCGGCCTCTTCGCGGACGATCGGGCCGTGGTGGGTCTTGAAGACGGTGAAGCGTCTCGTGGCCAACGTCCCGTCGGCGGCGCGGTAGGGGACGGTGATCACCTCGCTCTTCAACGGGCGCAGTTCAGAGCCGTACTTGTAGAAGCGCTGGCCATCCTTCTCGACGATGGTCTCGGCGAACTCGTCCACGACGTCGACGCCACTGGAGGTGTGCATCCAGCCGGCCTTGGCGTTGAAGCCCTGGTAGATGAAGAACTGACCCCAGGTGGTGGCGCCATAGGCGTTGAGGCCTTCGTCGCTGGCCACCTGCATCTCCGAGCGGAAGAAGAAGCTGGTGTGCGGGTTGATCAGCAGCAGGGCGTGGCCGCCCAGGGTGTTGGACGGGGCGATGGCGATACCGTTCGAGCCCTTGGGCTCCTTGAACAGCAGGCCCTTCTCGTCGGCCGTCATGGCCAGTTGGCGCTGGCCGTAGAAGGCTTCCAGCTGGGTTAGGGCGACGCGCTCGATGTCGCCGCCGATGCTGCCTTCCGAGAAGCTGAGCGCCATCCACGGCTCGAAATGGGTGATGACCTTCGGCTTCACGTCCGGATGGGTCGCCAGATAGTAGTTCAGTCCGTCGGCCCAGGCGTTCATCAGCGCCTTCAGCCAGGCCGGGCTTTTGGCGTAGTCGGCCTTCAGCACGACGGGATCGATGAATAGCTTCTGGCGCAGATCGGCCCAGATCGCCTTCTCGCCCTCGGCTTCGGCGGTGCGGCCCAGGGCGGTGATGAAGTTGGTCTCGACGCGGTTGAAGTCGTCCTCGGCCTGGGCGTAGGCCATGCCGAACACCGCGTCGGCGTCGGTCCTACCGTGGATGTGGGCGATGCCCCAATCGTCCCGGATGATCTGGACCTTGGCGGCCCGGGTCTTCAGGCGGGAGAGATCATCGGCGTGAGCGGGCGCGGCCGCGAACACGGCCGCCAGGGCCAGGACGCTGATGGACAGATTGCGCATGATAGACCCCGAACCGCTCATCCCCACGAAGGCGGGGATCCAAGCCGAGTCCGGAGAACAATTCTAGTGTGGACCGTGGTCCGGGGCCGCCTATTGCGGCGGGCAGCCCTTGAATTCGCCGACCTTGCTGACCGAGAGGTTGGAGAGGTCGAGACCGCGCAGGGCCTTCATCGAACTGGCGCCGACCCCGCTGAACAGGTCGAGCTTGAGACCCTTGATCGCGCCGCCGATGTCGGAGGCGTACCAGTAGCCATCATGCTTGCCGCCGTCCGGCATCGGAAGACCGACGGTTTCCTTGATGAAGATCACGGTGCGGCGCGGGATCACCTTGGGATCGACCGCGACGGTGCGCATGGCCGCGACCTTGCAGCCCAGCGAGTCGAACGCGCGGATGCCCTTGGCTCCGGCGTGGTACATCGTCGCCTTCATCGTGAACTCGACCGAGCCGGGCAGGGCGCCGCCGCTGAGGGCCGAGGTGATCAGGTCGCCGAGCGGGTCGACACGCTGCGTCGAGGCAGGCGCGGAGTCCGCGGGAGCGGCATGAGCGAGGGCGGGAATGGCGAATGCGGAGATGACCGCGGTGGCCAAAATTCCGGCGAGCTTGCGTCGCATCGAGGGGGTCCTCTTATCGGCGTGTCTGTCGGTTGGCGGCTTGGATATTCGGATCACGGACCCGTGACAACCCCGAGAGTCGATACGCCGCGGGCCGCTTTCGCCAAACAGGCGAGAAAGTGACATGGATTCAGACGCTTGAAACGGGGCTGTAAGGGCGCGGATTTTTTGCTTTCGAGAGCCTCACGGATGGAACCGGGCCGAGAGCCAAGCGTCCGCCGCGACTCGACTTTCCGTTCCGAAGAGCCGGGACGCGCGGAAACACCGCCGCAATACTGGACGTCTCAGGTTACTGGCGCGCGCGGCGCTGGCGGACATCGCCTCGGCGCCTTACACCCGGCTAGCCCGGCCTATCTGATCCTCGGAGCCTATCCCTTGCGACTGTCGTCCAGCCTGAAAGTCCTCGTCCTCGCCGCCGCCCTGTCAGCGCCGGCCGCCTCGGCGTTCGCCTGGGGGGCTTCGGGCCACCGCACCGTGGGCGTCGTCGGCGCCGAGAGCTTGCCGGCCGACGTGCCGGCCTTCCTGCGCACCCCGACGGCCATCGCCGCGATCGGCGAATACGCTCGCGAGCCGGACCGCTGGAAGGGCTCGGGCAAGATCCACGACACCGATCGCGACGCCGCCCACTTCCTGGACATCGACGACCAGGGCCGCATGTACGGCGGCCCGATGTTCACGGTGGCGACCCTGCCGCCGACCCGCGCCGACTACGAGAAGGCCCTGCAGGCCGCCGGCGTCGACAGCTGGAAGGCTGGCTACCTGCCGTATGCGATCATCGACGGCTACCAGCAGCTGGTGAAGGACTTCACCTACTGGCGCGTGCTGACCGCGGCCGTGAAGCTGGAGAAGGACCAGACCCGCCTGGCCTATTACAAGGCCGATCTGATCCGTCGCGAGGCTCTGCTGCTACGCGATCTGGGCGTCTGGGCCCACTATGTCGGCGACGGCAGCCAGCCGCTGCATCTGTCGGTGCACTACAACGGCTGGGGCGACTATCCCAACCCCAACGGCTACACCAACGCGCGCTCGACGCACTTCCAGTTCGAAGGCCCGTTGGCCAAGGCCCTGGGCGACGAGGCGTCGATCAAGGCGCTGGTTCCGGCCTACAAGGCCTGCGACTGCTCGATCGAGACCCGCGTGGTCGGCTATCTGACCGACACCTGGAAGCAGACCGAGCCGCTGTACCAGCTGGAGAAGGCCGGGGGGATGGTCGAGACCGACCCGCGCGCCAAGGCCTTCGTCCAGGCCCGTATCGCGGCCGGCGCCGCGGCTCTGCGCGACCTCGTCGTCGACGCCTGGAGCGCCAGCGCCAATGGCGCGATCGGCTATCGTCCCGAGATCAGCGTGGCGGACGTGGCGTCCGGCAAGGCCGATCCGTGGAACGACCTCTATGGCAAGGACTAGAGGATGCTGGCGTTCGGCGCGCCCGTCGCGGGCCTGAACTACATGGACCGCGCGGCCGCCTTCGGCATAGCCGAGAACGCCCTGGGGCAGATCGCCTTGGCCGAGGTCAGCAAGCCCGGCAAGGCGCCCTATTTCGACCTGCCCGGCGGGGCTGTGGACGGCGACGAGACAGAGGCTGAGGCGGTGGTCCGCGAGTTCGGCGAGGAAACCGGCCTGGTGGTCGAGGCCGGGGCGCTGGTCGAGACGGTCTCGCAGCTCTTTTTGAAGTCCGATGGCCAGCCGGTGCGAAACTTCGGCGGCGTCTATGTGGTCAAGGTCACCGGCGAGACGCCGGGCCTGAAGGTTGAAGACGACCACAAGCTGGTCTGGCTGGATCCGCGCGACGCGGTGGTCGCCCTCCGCCACGACGCCCATGCGTGGGCGGTCGCGGCCTGGCTGCGCAGAGGTTAGGACCGGGAGCCAGTTAGGCGCCGGCGCGCTTGGCGACCCGAAGTTGGGCCGCCTGTTGCTGGGTCAGGGCGTGCCGCAGGTCTTCACGGAAGTCCATCATGCAGGCCCTGGCCGACAGGCCGCTGAAGCCCTTGGCGTCGCAGGCTCGGGTTCCGGCGGCATGGGCGCGGCGGGCGAACTCGCGCGCGTCGGCCGGATTCGACAAGGTCAGGTCGCCGACGCGGATGCGGGCGATGGGCGGGGCCAACTCGGCGGCGTGAGCGGCGGTCAGGCCGATGATCGGGGTGGCGGCCAGGGCCAGGGCGGCGATGGCGGCGATGCGGTTGACGAGCTTGCTCATGATCTTGTCCCTCAATTCGTGTGGCCGCCCGTGGCGATCCGTTGAATGAGGGTGTAGTCGCCGGCCTCGCCGAACACCCGTTACGAGTGCTTCATGACTTCTATTTAAGTCTATGAAACGAAAGTAATATTCAGCGCCTGCGCGTGGTCAGGGCCCACACTGTCGCCACGACCGACGAGGCCAGGGTCACCGCGCCGACGACGTCCCAGACGCCGTCGCCCAGCAGGGCGGCGACCAGGCCGAACAGGCTGAGCGCGGCGATCGCGGCCGGGGCGCGGAACACCTGCCAGAGGGTGTTGTGATGGCCGCTCTTGCTCATCGCGCGGGCTTCCGCTTGGCCAGCCACAGATAGAGGCCCGAGCCCAGGATCACGATGGTGGCGATGTCCAGCAGCGCCCAAAGGATCTTCAGCGCCAAGCCGCCATAGTCGCCGAAGTGCAATGGCTGCGACAGCGACAGGGTCTTCACGTACCAGGGCGTCGGGGCGACGGCGGCGAGCTGGCCGGTGCGGGCGTCGATCAGGGCCGGGGTGGTCAGGTGCGCGGTCAACGGCGTGTCGCCATGGAAGAACACCGCGTAGTGGTGGTCGGTCGAATAGGTCGAGCCGGGGAAGGCCACGAACTGCAGCCGCATGCCGGGCAGGGCGACCTTGGCCCGGTCGACGGCGGCCTGCAGCGAGCTGCGCTGGCTGGCGGGCGCGGGCTGGTCATAGGCCTGTGTCAGTTCCTTGAGCGCCGTGTTCTTCCAGTAGTCGATGATCGGCGTGGCCAGGGTGTTGACCACGCCCGTCGTCCCGACGACCAGCAGCCAGGACAGGGTCACCGCGCCCAGCAGGTTGTGGTAGTCCAGCCAGCGTGTGCGCGCCTGCTTGCTGGCCCGCACCGCGCCGAACGGCAGCCGCCGCATGAACGGCGCGTACAGCACCACGCCCGAGACCAGGGCCACGATCAGCAACAGGCCCATCGCGCCCAGGAACAGCATCCCCGGCAGGCCCAGGAACATGTCTGTATGCAGCTGGAGCAGGAACTCCATGACCGGATGGCCGGCCACGGAGGGGGCGGGCTCGCCGCCGGTCTGGTCGATGGGCTGGAAGCTGTAGACGCCCGCCTTGTCGCCCGGCTTGACACTGGTGACATTCACGACCGGCCGGTCCTCGTCGAAACTCATGAAGGCCGGAACCTCGCCCGGCTTACGGGCGAGGGCGGCGTTCAGCACCTGGTCGAGGTTCAGCCGAGGCCCGTCGGGATGGGCCGGGGCCCAGGCCTCGCGCATCAGGACGTGCTCGATCTCGTGCTTGAACACCAGCGGCAGGCCGGTGACGCACAGCATCAGCAGAAAAGCGGTCGAGACCAGGCTCGACCACTTGTGAACCCACGACCAGGCGCGGAGCGTCCGGGCCTTCATGCGGTCTAGAAGTCCGTGGTGAGCGACAGCCGCAGGGTGCGCGGCGCGCCCAGCGTCAGGTAGTTGGCGTTGGGATAGCCGCCCACCGCGACCCACTGGTCCTTGTTTCCCAGGTTCTCGACCCGGGCGCGGACCGTCATCGCCTTGCCGCCGGCCTCGAAGGCGTAGCGGACGCCGGCGTCGAAGCGGGTGAACGCGGCCAGGTCGACCGTGTTGGCGCCGTTGGCCGGCTGCGAGCCGGTGTGGACCATGCGGCCCTCGACGGTCAGGCCGGGGGCGGCCTTGACGTCCCACTCGACGTTCACATTGGCCTGGAAGTCCGGTACGCCGATCGGCGACTTGCCTTCCAGCGCAGCGTCCAGGGCGTGATTGACCCTGGCGTCCAGCCAGGTCGCGCCGCCCAGGACGCGCAGGCCCTCGGCGGGCTGGCCATAGACGGTCAGCTCGACGCCCTTGTTCTCCTGCTCGCCGCCCGAGGTGTATTGACGGCTGCTGGCGACGAAGAATGCGTTGGGTTGCTTGACGCGGAACAGCGAGAGCGAGCCGCCGAACGCGCCGGCGTCGTACTTGGCGCCGACCTCGGCCTGCTTGCCCCGGAACGGCGAGAGGATGTCGCCCGCGTTGGCCACGGCGACGCCGTTGACCTGGGCCGGGGCGACTTGGCCGGGGACAAGGGCCTCGGCATAGTTGGCGTACAGCGAGACCTGGCTGCTGGGCTTGAACACCGCGGCCAGGGCCGGGGTGGTGGCGTGGCCGTCATAGGCGCCGTTGCGGGCGCCGGTGTTGTAGTCGTAGGAGCGCGTCTCGACGTCCTGGTAGCGCAGGCCGGCGGTCAGCAGCAGCGTGTCGTTGAGGAACGACAGGGTGTCGGCGACGGCGACGCTGCGGTTCTTGGCGCGCTCGGTGACGTTCGGGTCCGACTTGCTGCCGCCGACGAAGAAGTTCGGGTTCGGGGCGGCGACATTGACCGGGCTATAGAGATCGCTGGCGAAGCCGGCGAAGTTCGAGAAGGCGTAGGCGTTTTTCGACTTCAGGCTGACCGAAGCGACCGAGGCCACCAGGCTGTGGCCGATCGAACCGGTCTGGAACTTGCCGCGCAGGCCGGCGTCGGCGGAGATGACCTCGTCCTTGCGGACATTGTCGAAACGATAGGCGCTGATCACGCCGTTCGGCTGGGCCGTCGGGTTGGCCAGGACGTTGCTTTCCTTGCCCTTGCGGCCGCCGATCGCGGCCCAGGCGCTGACGGCGTCGGTCAGGTCGAACTCGCCGCGCGCCGCGCCGAACAGCTGGCGCTCGTCGGTATAGGTCCAGGGCTGGGCGAAGTTGCCGCCAGCATCCGGGGCCTTGGGGATCGCCCCAGCCGGGGTGACGGTCGGGCGCGGAGCGTCGATATGGTGGTCCTGGAAGCCGAGGTCGGCCGAGAAGCGGGCGCGGTCGCCGCGACGGTCCAGACCCAGACCCACGACCTTCAGATTGCGCTTCTCGTTGTCGACGGCCGTCTCGCCGTCGCGCAGGCCAAGGTTCAAGCGCGCACCATAGGCGTTGTTCTCGCCGAAGCGGCGAGAAACGTCGGCCGAGCCATAGAATTGCGAGCCGCCGTCCCAGCCGGCGGTGACGCGGGTGAGAGGCGCGGTCCCGGCGCGCTTGGGCATCAGGTTGAAGGCGCCGCCGACGCCGCTGCCGCCCGGCGCCGCGCCGTTCAGGAAGGCGTTGGCGCCGCGGAACACGTCCACCCGCTCGACCAGTTCGGCCGCCACGAACTGCCGGGGCAGCACGCCGTAGAGGCCGTTATAGGTCATGTCGTCGGAATAGACCGGGAAACCGCGAACGACGTACAGCTCCTGGAAGTTGCCGAAGCCCTTGGAGACCCGCACGGTCGGGTCGTTCTGCAGGACGTCGGCGATGCTGCGGGCCTGCTGGTTGCGGACCATCTCCTCGGTGTAGCTGGTGACGGAGAACGGAGTGTCCAGGGTGTCCAACGCGCCGAGCAGCCCGACCCGGGCGCCGGCCGCCACCTGGCCGCCGGAATAGACGGGCGGCAGGCGCACCTGCGAGCCGGTGATCACCACCGCGTCGACCGTCGTCTCGTCCGCCTGGCGCGCGAGGGCCGGGCTGGCCAGGGCGGCGCCGAGCAGGGCGGACGACAGGAGGAGGGCGAGGCGACGGGACATGATCGATCCTGATATTGCGAGTGCGTCGCAGTATCCCCTATCTCGGACCGTGACAACAGCTCGATGCCCATCGCGAGCATCGAGCCGCGACTTCAACAACGTAAGAGGCGAGGGGCGGAGGCTAGGCCGCCACGAAGTCGCGGGCGGCTTTGTGCTCGCTCTGGCGGACGGGCAGGGTGAAGCTGACCGTGGTGCCTTCGCCGGGCTGGGAGTGCATTTCCAGCAGGCCGTCGTGCATGGTGATCAGCGACTTGGTCAGGGCCAGGCCCAGGCCCGTGCCCTGGGTGGTCTTGGAGAACTGGCTCTCGACCTGCTCGAACGGCTTGGCCAGGCGCGCCAGGTCTTCCTTGGCGATGCCGATGCCGGTGTCGGTGACCGACACCTTGACCTTGTCGCCGAACGGATCGCGGCGGAGCTCGGCGCTGACGGTGACGCTGCCGGCGCGCGGCGTGAACTTGATGGCGTTCGACAGCAGGTTCAGCAGCACCTGCTTGACCGCGCGATAGTCGGCCTCGATCTCCGGCAGGTGCGGGAACGCGACGTTCAGCTTCAGGCCGGCGGCCTCGGCGCGGTTGCGGACCAGACGCACGGCGTCCTCGGCCACGTCCTCCAGGTGCATCGGCTCGAACTTGAGGTTCATCTTGCCGGCCTCGATCTTCGACATGTCGAGGATGTCGTTGATCAGGGCCAGCAGGTGCTGGCCCGACGAGTGGATGTCCTGGCTGTAGCCCTTGTAGCGGGCGTCACCCAGCGCCCCGAACATCTCGTTCATCATGATCTCGGAGAAGCCGTTGATGGCGTTCAGCGGCGTCCGCAGTTCGTGGGACATATTGGCCAGGAATTCGCTCTTGGCCTTGTTGGCGCTCTCGGCCTTGACCTTCTCGGTCTCGTACTTGCGGGCCAATTCGGCCAGCTGCTCCTGGCTGCGCTCCAGGCCGGTGATGGCGTTCTGCAGCTGCTCCTCATTGAGGCGGCGGGCTTCTTCCTGGGTCTTGATGGCCGTGATGTCGGCGGCGGTCATGACCAGGCCGCCTTCGGCCGTGCGGCGCTCGCTGATCTGGATCCAGCGGCCGTCCATCATCTCGGCCTCGCGCACCCCCTTGGCGCCGTCCGGCGCCGGGTAGTCCTGCTTGATGGCCAGGGCCGCGAAGCGGTTGACCTCGGCGCGGGCGGCGCCGGGCTTGAGCAATTTCGGCTCGAGCGAGAAGACGCTGCGGTAGTTGCGGTTGCACATCAGCAGCCGGCCCTGGCGATCCCACAGGACGAAGGCTTCCGACACGCTCTCGATGGCGTCGCGCAGGCGGTTCTCGGCGGCCTGGGCGCGGGCCTGGGCCAGGCGTTCCTCGGTGACGTCCAGGGCGACGCCGATGATGCGGACATAGCCGTCGGCGCCGGGCTTGCCGAAGCCCTGGCCGCGGGCGTCGATCCACAGCGAGCGGGCGCCCTGCTCGGTGGCGGGCACGCGGAACGAGACGTCGAAGGCGCCGTACATGGCCGCGTTGGCCAGGGCCTGGCGCACGCGCTCGCGGTGGTCGATAGAAACCCGCTCCAGCAGGTCCTGGCCCGAGACGACGCCGCCGCCGCCCCAGCCGAACATCGCGCCGGTGACGTCGGACAGAAAGACCTGGTCGGCGTTCAGGTCCCATTCCCAGATGCCGCAGCGTGCGGCCTCGACGGCCAGGCGGAAGCGCTGCTCGCTGTCGATGAACTCGCGGTGGGCGAGCTCGGCCTTTCGGCTCTGGATCATCAGCAGCAGCGCGAGCGCGATGCCGACGGCCAGCGGCGCCAGCAGGTTGATCGCGCCTTCCATGACCTGGCGGTCGACATTGGCGACGCTGTGGGTCGGTGCGGCCGCCAGAACCAGCAGGGCGCCCTCGGCCACCGGGCGCACCGCGATATCCAGCGCCGCGCCATCGGCCGCTTGGCCGCGCAGGGCGACGGGACCGCCGACGACATCGTCGGGCGACAGGGCGAAGGCCTCGCGGAAGGTGGCGGCGCCTTGGGCGGCGCGACCGCGGGCGGCGATCAGCGCGCCGCTGGGCAGGGCCAGGGCTCCGCTGTCGCCCTTCTCGGGTTCGTCGATCAGACGCGAGGCGTCGCCGCTGGCGATCACGAAGGCGCGGGTCTTGTCCAGGGCGGCTGTGGTAGCGACGTAGAGCCGGCCGGTCTCGCCGACCGAACCGGTCCAGGTTGTGCGGCCCGAGGCGGCGGCGGCCTGGGCCGCGCCCTTCCAGTCGGCGCCGTCGTCGCGGCCGGCGACAGAGACGACGCCGGCGGGGCTGACCACGGCGACGGCCGCGGCCTCGCCGCCGGCGGCGCGTAGGGCGGTCTCGGCGGCGTCCATGGTGGCGCCCGGATCGCGCCTGAGCATGTCGGCGGCTGCTGACAGACCGGCGCGCTGGGCGGCGAGGTTGGCCTCGACGCGGCCGGCGATCAGCCCGGCCTTGGCCGACAGCGGCGCGCCGCCCGGCTGGGCCGAGGCCTCCTGCTGCAGGCGCTTGACGCCGAAGGCGGTATAGACGGCCAGCAGCAGCAGGGCCGCCAGGATGGCGATGCGGATGAACCCCTGCGACGGGGCCTGGACGGACTTGGCGCGCACGGCCGCGGGCGCGGTCGGTCCGGCGGACGCCGTCCCCCCGTGTCTCGCTAAGCCCCTGTCCAAACCGCGCGGCTCCCGTCGATCCCCGGAGCGCGCGGCGCGCGCTCCAATCCCAAATCCGAGACCTGTCAGGTACAGACCTCAGGGCGAGTCACTTCGCCGAGATGGTGAATTTACCGTACCGCAAACCGCTCCGTCACCGCCGGAAAGGCGGATTCGGTCCGTATGGGCCCATTGGTCGCAATATAGGGCCGAGCGAATCCTGAAAAGCGGCGTCAGCCAAGCGCCTTGGTCGCCAGTTCCAGCACGTTCTTGGACAGGTCCGGGTGGGCCGCGACCCGCTCCAGCTGTTCGCGCATCAGCTTGCCCAGTTCGGGTTTGTAGCGCCGCCAGTTGCCGAGCGGTTCGACCAGACGCGCGGCCGTCATCGGGTTGAACCCGTCCACCGCCAGGATCTGATCGGCCAGGAAGCGGTAGCCCGCGCCGCTGGGATCATGGAAACGCGCCGGATTGAAGTTGGCGAAGGTCGAGACCAGGGCCCGCAGGCGGTTGGGATTGGTCGGCTCGAAATCCTCGTGCCGGGTCAGGGCGATCACCCGATCCAGGGCGTCCTCGTTTGGATCGCGGCCCTGGACGGCGAACCACTTGTCCAGCACCAGCGGCTCGCTCCGCCAGGCGCGATGGAATTTGTTGAGGGCCAGGTCGCGGGCCGGGCCGCCGATGGTGACCAGCGGAAAGAGGCCGCCCATCGCGTCGGTCATGTTGCGGCCGGTGTCGAAGTGGCTGGTCAGGCGCGCCAGGTTGTCGGCGTGAGGATCCGAGGACAGCACCTCGGCGCAGGCGTTGCGCAGGGCGCGGCGGCCGGCGGCTTCGGCGCTGGCCGAGAACTCGCCGTCGCTCTGCATCTCGCCATGCAGGCGGCGCAGCAGGTCGCCCAGGTGGACGGCGACGCGGGTGCGCAAGGCGTTGCGGGCGTCGTGCAGGGCCGGCGGGTCGGCCGGCTCGGACATCAGGGCCAGGTCGGGCTCGGACGGCAGGGCCAGCAGCAGGGCCTTGAAGGCCGGCTCGGCGGCGTCGTCGACCAGAGCGCGACCCAGCGCATCGGCGTAGCGCTCCTCGCCGACCTCGTCGGGCGCGCCAGCGGCGCGGGCCAGGATCAGGTCGCGGGCCAGGGTCTGACCGGCCTCCCAACGGTTGAAGAGGTCCGGGTCCGAACCGAACAGCACATAGCGCTCGGCCGGCCGCGCATCGGTCGACAGGTTCACCGGGGCCGAGAAGCCGCGCAGCGCCGACAGCACGGGAGCGCTGGCGACGTTCTCCCAGCGGACCGTCAGGGTGTCCTGGTCCAGCAGCACCACCTCGGTGTCGCGCAGCACCTCGCCAGTCTCCGACAGCAGGCCGATGGCGATCGGGATCGGCAAGGCCTTCTTGTTCGGCTGGCCCGGTGTCGGGGCGGTCGACTGGGTCAGCGTCAGGGTCACGGCCTGGGCGTCGGCGTCGTAGGTGGTCTCGATCGTCACCGCCGGGGTGCCGGCCTGTTCGTACCAGCCGAAGAAGTCCGAAAGGTCGCGGCCCGACACCTCGGCGAAGCACTCGATGAAGGCCTCGACCGTGGTCGCCTGACCGTCGTGGCGCTGGAAGTAGAGATCGCTGCCCTTCCGGAACGCCTCGGCGCCGAGGATGGTCTTGAGCATGCGGATGATCTCCGAGCCCTTCTCGTAGATCGTCGCGGTGTAGAAGTTGTCGATCTTCATGTAGCTGGACGGCCGCACCGGGTGGGCGAGGGGGCCGGCGTCCTCGGCGAACTGGCGCGCGCGCAGGGTCCGGACGTCCTTGATCCGCTGGACCGTCGCGCCGCGCTGGTCGGCGCTGAAGCTCTGGTCGCGGAAGACCGTGAAGCCCTCCTTCAGGCACAGCTGGAACCAGTCGCGGCAAGTGATGCGATTGCCGGTCCAGTTGTGGAAATATTCGTGGGCCACGACCGCCTCGATGCGCTCGTAGTCCAGGTCCGTCGCGGTCTCCGGATCGGCCAGCAGCAGGGAGCTGTTGAAGATGTTCAGCCCCTTGTTCTCCATGGCTCCGAAGTTGAAGTCGCGGACGGCGACGATCATGAACAGGTCGAGGTCGTACTCGCGGCCGAAGGTGTCCTCGTCCCACTTCATCGCCCGCTTGAGGCTGTCCAGGGCATAGGCCGCGCGCGAGGCTTGGCCGGGATCAACGAAGACCCGCAGCGCTACCTCGCGGCCGCTCATGGTGATGAACTTGTCGGCCAGAACGTCCAGGTGGCCGGCGACCAGGGCGAACAGGTAGCAGGGCTTGGGGAAGGGGTCCTCCCACTCGGCGAAGAACCGATTGTCCGCGAGGGCGCCGGAGTCGATCAGGTTGCCGTTGCTGAGCAGGTGCGTGAACTTGAGATCGGCTTCGATGCGCACGCTGTAGCGGCTCAGAACGTCTGGGCGGTCGGGGAAGTAGGTGATCGTGCGGAAGCCTTCCGCCTCGCACTGGGTGCAGAAGCGACCGCCCGACATGTAGAGGCCCATCAGGGCCTTGTTGGCCTCCGGATCGATCTCGACCTCGGTGGTCAGGACGAACTGGTCGGGCAGGTCCGGGATGGTCAGCTGCTCGGCGTCGGCGACATACTGGTTGGCGCTCAGGCTTTGGCCGTCCACGGCCACGGACACCAGTTTCAGCCGCTCGCCGTTCAGCACCAGCGGCTCGTCCTTCGCACCGGTCCGGCGCACCGCTAGCTCGGCCTTCACCCGGGTCTGGGACGGATGCAGGTCGAAGACCAGCCGGGTCGTCTCGATGGAGAACGGGAACGGACGATAGTCCGCCAGACGGACGGCTTGGGGCGTGTCGGTGCGCATCCGTCCAACTTAGTCGTACCGGACGACCTCCGCGAGAGAACCTTGACGGCCAAGCCCAAATTAATGGTCAGTGCCGGCTTGAGTTTAGGCGGGAGGGGCTTGGCGATGACGAGCGAAATCACGGGCGGTCAGGCGGGGCTGGAAGTCGGGCGCAAGCGGTTCCTGCATCCGGGGCCGCTGCGTTGGTTGCGGGCGTTGGGCTGGATGGTCCTGCTCTTCGTGCTGTTCAGCATCGTCTATGCGGGCGCCCAGATGGTGGCCAACCCGATGTTCAAGAAGGGCGGTCATCTCCTTGAAGTGCTGGAGGTGCTGGTGATCTGCTGCGCGGGCTTTGGCCTCTATGCCGGCGTGGTCAGGCTGGCCGAGGGGCGATGGCCCGAGGAGTTGGACCTGCGCCGGATGCCGGCCGAGCTGGCCATTGGCCTGGTGATCGGAGCGCTGATGCTGAGCGCGGCCGTGGGCGGGCTCTACCTGCTGGGTGTCTACGACATCAGCGGTCCGCGTGCGGCCTCGGCCTGGGCGACCATCGCCATGGCCATCGAGTCCGGCTTCATGGAGGAGCTGATCATGCGCGCCATCCTCCTGCGCCTGTTGATGCGGGCCTTCGGGATCTGGCCGGCGCTGATCGTGCAGGCGGCCCTGTTCGGGGCGTTGCACCTGGCCAATCCTAACGCCACGCCGGTCGCCGCCGCGGCTATCGCCATCGAGGCGGGGCTGATGCTGGCTGGCTTCTATCTGCTGACCGGACGCCTGTGGATGTCGGTCGGCGTTCACGCGGCCTGGAACTTCACCCAAGGCTGGGTGTGGGGCGCGTCGGTGTCGGGCATCCCGGTCACCGAGAGCTGGCTGGTCAGCAAGCCCAAGCCCGGCGCGCCGGAGTTTCTCAGCGGCGGCGCCTTTGGTCCCGAGGCCTCGCTGCCGGCCATGGTCGTCGGCACGCTGGTGGCGATTATCGTGCTGTGGCTGGCCTGGAAGCAGGGAAACTTTAGGGCAAAGCCGGACGCGACTACGTAATAACCGCAAGCTTTTTTGTGGTCTTTTCTTGAGCGGCGTCAACGAAACCGACCGTACACAGGCGCAAACCCCTTTCGACACAACGAGGTCGTAAAGGGGATACCGATGACCACCAAACTCTTCCTGGCCCTGACCGTGGCGGCCGGCCTGAGCGCCGCGCCCGCCTTCGCCGCCGAGCCGGTGACGCCGAAAGCCAAGGGCGATATCGTCCTGAACGTTCGGGTGACCGACGTCGCGCCGGACGCGGGCAATCCGATCCTGACCGCCGCTGGCGCCGCCACCGGCCTGAAGGCCGACGTCAAGGACGACATCAAGCCGACGATCGGCCTCAGCTACTTCCTGACCGACAAGCTGGCCATCGAGGTGATCGCCGGCACCACCCAGCACACGGTCAAGGCCGTCGGCCCGGGCACGGACGTCGCGGTCCACAAGACCTGGGTCCTGCCGCCGGTCGTCTCGCTGCAGTATCACCCGCTGCCGGGCGCGCGCTTCAGCCCCTATGTCGGCGCGGGCCTGAACTACATGCTGTTCTACAGCGGCAAGGACAAGAACGGCTTCACGGTCGATCTGGACGACGGCTTCGGCTACGCCCTGCAGGCCGGTGCGGACATCCCGATCAACGCCGCCTACAGCCTGAACCTGGACGTCAAGAAAATCTGGTTCGACACCGACGCCAAGATCAACGGCGGCGCGCTGAAGTCCAAGGTCAAGCTTGACCCGCTGGTGTTCTCGGTCGGCTTCGGTCGCCGGTTCTAACCATCTAGCTAGTCCGAGCTCGGTCCGGCGACGGGCGCTTCCTGCAGGTAGCGCTCGATCGCCGCGATCTGCTGGGCCAGGCCCGTCAGGGCCGGCGGCGCGTCCTCGGGATTGTCGGCCACCAGGGTCAGCAGTTCCCGGGCGATCGCATGCAGGCGCGGGGCGCTGGCGATCAGCCGGGCCTGATATTCCATCTTGTGGGGGTCGCGGTCGTACTCCGCGCCCGGGGTGCGCCAGCCGCCCCAGTCTTGGGCGTCGGTGACCACGACCGGATAGGTGCCCGGATAGGGATGGTGGGCGCAGTCACCCTCTTGCTGCCACTTGTTGCGGGCCCGCAGCACCCGCCAATTGGAGTCGAGGCCGCCATCCTGCGGATCGACCTTGTCCTCGGCCTTCAGTTCGTGGGCCTGGAACTCGCGGTTCAGCCCGACGTCGTAGGTGACCCGCACGGGCTCGTCGAAGCCCTTGGCCCAGATGGGCACGATCCTGTCGACCGTGGCCCAGCAGCCGACGCTCTCGACCCACACCCTCTGGTTCTTCTGGAAGACGGTCTTGGCCATGCCGTTGAGTAACGTCCGAATGCGCTGACAGACGCGCATAAGAACCTGAAATTCTTGACGCCGGGTCAATCTTTCCCTTCGCGTGAACGTCGTTCAGTGTGACTCTCGCGACCCGCCGAAGAGCGCGGTCCAGGGAGGCTCCAAGTGGATTTCGACTATTCCGACGACCAGAAGTTCCTGAAGGACGAGGCGCGCAAGTTCCTCGCCGGTAATTGCGACGTCGCCGTCGTGCGCGGCGTGCTGGACAATGCCGACCGTTCGTTCGACGAGAAACTCTGGAAAGGCGTGGCCGAGCAGGGCTGGCTGGGCGCCGCGATCCCCGAGGAGCACGGGGGCCTGGGCCTGGGCCGCATCGAGCTGTGCGCCATCGCCGAGGAGCTGGGCCGCGCCGTCGCGCCGATCCCGTTCGCCTCCACCGTCTACATCCTGGCCGAAGGGATCATGGCCCACGGCGCGGACGGCCAGAAGGCCGCGATCCTGCCGCGCATCGCCGCCGGAGAGGTGATCGGCTGCCTGGCGACCTCCGAAGGTCCGGGCGTCGTGGGTCCCAACACGCTGCAATGTCGGGTCGAGGGCGGCAAGCTCTCGGGGACCAAGATCCCGGTCACCGACGGCGATGTCGCCGACACCGCCCTGGTCCTGGCCAGTGAAGGCGGCCGTCCGGGCCTCTACCTGGTCGACCTGAAGCAGGCGGGCGTGAAGCGCGAGACCCTGAAGAGCCTCGATCCCACGCGCGGCGTGGCCAAGATCGTGTTCGACGGCGCGGTCGCCGAGCGGGTGGGGGAGGCCGGCGCGGGCTTCGACATCGTCCAGTCGATCCTCGATCGCGCCGCGGTGCTGCTGGCCTTCGAACAGCTGGGCGGCGCCGACCGGTGTCTTGAGATGGCCAAGGAGTACGCCCTGGGCCGCTACGCCTTCGGCCGCGTGATCGCCGGCTACCAGGCCATCAAGCACAAGCTGGCCGACATGTACGTCAAGAACGAGGTCGCCCGCTCCAACGCCTATTACGGCGCCTGGGCCCTGAACGACGACGCGCCCGAGCTGCCGATCGCGGCCTCGGCCGCCCGCATCGCCGCCTCGGAAGCCTTCTGGTTCGCCAGCAAGGAGAACATCCAGGTGCATGGCGGCATGGGCTTCACCTGGGACGTCGACTGCCACCTCTACTACCGTCGCTCGCGGCAGCTCAGCCTGGTGGCCGGTGCGCCGAAGCTCTGGAAGGAGCGGCTGGTGAACGAACTCGAGAAGAAGAACGCGGCGTAAGGCGAGGAAACGACCATGGATTTCAACGATTCCCCCGAAGAAGCCGCCTACCGCGAAAAGGCTCGCGCCTGGCTGGCCGAGAACGCCGCCGCGCACCGCGCCAAGTTCGGTGAACTGAAGCCCAACACCGCCGAGCACATGGCCGCGGCCAAGGACTGGCAGGCCACCAAGGCCGCCGCCGGCTATGCCTGCATCACCTGGCCCGCGGCCATCGGCGGGGGCGGCGGCACGCCGATCCAGTCGGTGATCTTCGGTCAGGAGGAGGGCAAGGCCGGCCTGGGCTATGGCTACTTCACGATCGGCCTGGGCATGTGCGTGCCCACGGTCATGGCCTTCTCCGACAGCGAGACCAAGAAACGCTTCGTCTCGCCCGCCGTGAAGGGCGAGGAGATCTGGTGCCAGCTGTTCTCCGAGCCGGCGGGCGGCTCCGACGTGGCGGCCCTGCGCACCCGCGCCGTGAAGGACGGCGACGAGTGGGTGATCAACGGCCAGAAGGTCTGGACCACCGGCGCCCACTATTGCGATTACGGCATCCTGCTGACCCGGACCGATCCCGATGTGCCCAAGCACAAAGGGCTCACGATGTTCTGGATCGACATGAAGGACGCCGCCGTCGAGTGCCGGCCGATCCACCAGATGTCGGGCGGGCGCGAGTTCAACGAGGTCTATTTCACCGACCTGCGCGTCAAGGACAGCCAGCGCCTGGGCGAGGTCGGGGACGGCTGGAAGGTGGCCCTGGTCACCCTGATGAACGAGCGTCTGGCCGTCGGCGGCTCGGCCGGCCCGAACTATCGCGAGGTCATGAAGCTGGCTCAGGATCTTGCCGGCCCCACCGGTCCGGCGATCAAGGACCAAGCGTTCCGCGAAAGGCTGGCCGACTGGTATGTCCAGTCCGAGGGACTGAAGTTCACCCGCTTCCGCACCATGACCGCCCTGTCGCGCGGCCAGACGCCGGGGCCGGAAAGCTCGATCGGCAAGATCATCTCGGCCAATCAGTTGCAGGAGATGGCCAACACCGCCGTCGAGATGGAGGACCAGTACGGCATCCTCGTCGACCCCGACCAGGCCCCGGCCGAGGCGGCGTTCCAGCAGAGCCTGATGTGGGCCCCGGGCCTACGGATCGCCGGCGGCACCGACGAGATTCTCAAGAACATCATCGCCGAGCGGGTGCTGGGCCTGCCCGGCGATGTGCGCGTCGACAAGGACGTGGCGTTCAAGGACATGCCGACCGGACGCTGATTTCGTCGAATCTTCGTCTTCCGTCGATACACTGAAGCCGGCAGCTGACGAGGTTAGCTGTCGGCTTTTCGATGTTTGGGAAGATGTTCCGTGCGCGGTGAAGTCGCGCGAAATCCGGGAAATTCGCCTGCCGGGCGAACCCAGACTGTCGTGACAAAGTGTTCATTGGCGGATGGGTTGAGCTGACCTTGACAGTGGCCCATCCCGAGCACATGAGAGATCGTTGTTTTATGGTTAACGGGCTGGGCTGAAGGGGGATTCATGCGCGAGGCCGGCGACGCACTTGCGCGCCTTCGGATGCTCCGTGGAGCGGCCGAGCGCGCGTTCGCCAGCCGCTCCGCCCTGCTGCGTCGCGCCCCGGTGGGCGCGATCGTGGCGGCGGTGGTGATCCCGCTGGTGGGCTGCGACACGGGGCCCAGCTTCTGGTTCCACAAGCGCGCCAGCGCGTGCCCTCGTCCTCAGGCGGCGCAGGGGGTCTCGGGTCAGTTCAATCAGCAGCAGCAAGAGATTCGCGCTCTGCGACAGGGCGGCTTCCGCGGCGACTTCTTCGCCCAGTTGGAGCTGGCCCGCCGCTACGAGGGCCAGCGCGCGGTCGACAAGAACCTCGAGGATCCGGTCGAGGCGGCCGTCTGGTACGCCATGGCCTTGTCCAACGACGGCGGCTACGCGCCGATCTCATCCTATGAGCGCCGGGGCTCCGAATCGAAGGCCGTGTCGCGCTTCGACGACTGCCGCGCGTTCGAGCGCCGCAGCGCCTATTTCGCCCTCGACCGCCTGCTGTCTCGCATGTCGACCGAGGAGCGCGAGAAGGTCCGTAACCGGGTGATCTACGTGCTCTCGGCCCAGGGAGCCGGCGGGTTCCGAACCCTGGCGCGGATCCACGACGCCTATTTCGGCCCGTTCGGCGAGCCGTCCGACAATCTCCAGGCCATCCAGGCCTACGGCAAGCCCAGCCAGCCGGGCGCGCCGGCCGCCCTGGACCTGTTCCGTCGCAACGACGTCGACGCCTATCTCTACAACTACCTGGCGGTGCAGACCGGCGACGTGTCGGCCTATGTCATGCTCAAGGACTTCGAGCGCAGCTCACCGCAGCGGGCCTCGTACGGCTCGTTCGTCGAGACCAAGGCCAAGCGCTGGATCCCGCCCTACGAGTTCTATCCGCCGGAGTCGCCGACTCGGGCGTGCCGCACTCCGACGAGTTCGACCTGTCGGGCGAGGCGCGCGAGGCGGCGCTGAGCCGGATCAACGAACTGCCCTTCGTCCACGTGGCCGAGGCGCTGTCGTACCTGCGGGTGATCCCGTCGGCGGTGCTCGACGAGAAGCTGCTCAGCGTCAACGACGCCCAGACCCTGGAATCGATGCTGGGCCGGCCGGCCAACGGCCGCCTGTCCTCGGTCGAAAAGGTGCGGGCGATCCAGTACGCCGCTGTCAACGGCTCGTCCAAGGCCCAGTTGGTGCTGGCGGTGATGTACTCCGAAGGCGTCGGCGTCCCGCGCGACTACGCCCGGGCCTATCACTGGTACGAGGAAGCCGAGCGCCAGGGCTCGGCCGAGGCCAAGTACGCCATGTCGACCTTCTTCTCCCTGGGCCTGCAGGGCGTGGCCGACCAGGATCGCGCCAAGGCGGTGGTCTATCAGATCGACGGAGCCCTCTCGGGCTTCAAGCCGTCGGCCTATCGGCTGCAGCAGCTGCTGGCCCAGGTCTCGCGTCCGCCCCGGCCCGCGGCCGATCGCGGCCGTCCGTACAGCGAAAGGGACTTCTAGATGCGCAGCCTCAGCCGCCTGCTGGCGCTTTGGGCCGCCTTGATCCTCGGCGTCGCGGCCGCCGCGCCCGAGGCGCTCGCCTCGCCGGACGCCCGGATCGACCAGCAGATCCGTCCCTGCTTCGGCCTGCTGATCCAGCCGAACCTCTCGCACGGCTGCAAGGTGCGCTACGCCAAGCCGCGCCCCTGCGCCCGAGGTTACTACCGCTCGCACGGCCGCTGCGTGGCGGGCGGCGGCTATGGTCCCGGCTATGGCGGCTACGCGCCGCGCGAGATCAACTGCGACTACGCCTATCCCGGCCAGGTCTCGCAGACCCTGGCGCGGCTCTATGACGGCGACACCCTGACCCTGACCTCGGCCAATGGCGGGGCCTGCGTCGACTCGCTGAACATCACCCAGTCGGTCAGCATCGTCGTGCGCAACTACTCGCCTGGCCTGGATCGCCCGATCCTGGTGGCCCCGGCCGGCCAGCCCTGCATCCGCATCCAGCCGGGCGTGCAATATGTCGTGCTGGAAGGGCTGGGCATCGAGGCCTCGCGCGCGGGTTCGTCCTCGTGCATCACCGGCCGCGCCACCGAGATCGCCTTGAAGAACGTCACGGTTCGCTATGACGGCGACGCCTCGGCCTTCGACGTCGGCGACAGCCGCATCGAAATGGCTGGGGTGGCCTTCATCGGTCGCACCCGCTCGGCCGTGGTCAAGGCCACTGGCACGATCATGGCTCAGGACGTCGAGATCGCCGCCGCCGCCATCGGCGGGGCCTTCGAGACCTCGGGCGACAGCCGCCTGCGCGACATCCGCATCGTCCGGCTGGGCGACTGGACCGGTTCTTCGCGCACCCGCAACTCGGCCGGCTTCGTGCTCAGCGGCATGAACCGCCAGCAGTTGGTGACCATCGATGGCCTGTACGTCGATGGCTTCTCGCGCGGCGTCTATATCGGCGGCGGCGACGAGACGACCCTGCTGCGTCCCGTGGTGCGCGACAGCGACTGGGCCGTGACCGTCGAGAACGCCAATCTGCGCCTGAACGCGGGCGAGCTGGAGGCGACCGATGTCGGCCTCTACGTCGCCTCGGGGATCGTCTACGCCGCCAACAACAAGATCGTGGGTGTCATGCGCTCGGGCATCTATGCCGACGCCGGCGGCCAGATCCGCGCGGTCGACAACCGCATCTACGCTCGCCCCGAGGGCTGCAAGGCGCTGGTCAGCGGCTTCTTCGACGGCGAGCTGACCTGCCGTCCGTGGTTCGAGGCGCCGGAACTCTATCGCACCCAGCGCGACCGCGCCCGTCTCGACTACGAAACCTACTGGCCGGCCCCATCGATCGGTCCCGCGCCGCTGGCCATGAGCTCGGGTCCCGCCGACCTCGCCAACGACGCCGCCGCCACGGGCCTGGCCGGCGCGCCGCCGCCTCGGTCCCCGCCGCCTCTGTCCCAGGCGCCGCAACAAGGGGGAGCGCCCAAATGAGCAAGCTGGCCCATGGTCTGGTCGCCGCCGCCGTCGCGGCCTCGACCCTGATCTCGACGCAGGCCTTCGCCCAGCAGAGCGGCGGCGGCTACGCGCCGACCTACGGCGCGCCGCAGGGACAGCCGCAAGGCTACGCGCCCCAAGGCTACTCACCCAAGCGCCGCGATATCTGCGGCGCGCCGATCACCGGTCAGGCGCCGGATATCATGACCTATGACAGCGCCACCGGCACCCAGGTGTTCGTCGGCGGCCAACGCGGCGGCGGCACGGATGTGGCCGCCTACAACGCCCAGACCGGCTCGGCCGCGGGGCTGTCGGGCGACCTCAGCCGTCCCGGCCTGGTGTCGTCCTGCGCGGTCGACGGCCTGACCCGCGAGTTCTACGGCGTGACCTCCGACCGCCCGGGTCAGGTCACCCTCAGCGGCCGCGACGACCGCGGCGAGCGCTACCAGTTCACCCGCGCCGACGGCCGGACCGATGTCTGGGATCCGCGCTACGAGAACGACTGCTTCCGGTCGGGCACGGGCCTGTTCGGTCCGCCCAGCGCCGGCGGGCGTCGATGCTAAGGCCCGCGGCCCTGCTGATCCTGGCCGCGCTGACCGTGGCGGCCTGCGCGGACGGGCGTCCGTACGCGCCATACTATCCGCCGTCCGGCCCGCCGCCGCCCTCGGCACCGAACCGGCACGAGGTCACGCCGCCCCCGCCGCCGATCGAGGTGGTCCGGCCGAAGGTCCCGTAGCCTCTACGGTGCGATCGTCTTGATGAAGGTCGGCGTCTTGCGGTGGTGCGTGGCCTGCTCGTACGCGTAGCCCAGGTCCAGCAGCAGCTTCTCGCTCCAGGCCGGGCCGATGAACGAGAGGCCGACCGGCAGGCCGGTGACGGCGCCCATCGGCACGGTCAGGTGCGGATAGCCAGCCACGGCGGGCAGGGTGGTCGACGAGCCGCCATAGTTGTCGCCGTTCAGCGGATCGATGGTCCAGGCCGGGCCGGTGGTCGGGGCGATGATCGCCACCGCGCCGGTGTCCTTGAGGATCTTGTCGATACCCTCGGGGCCGGCCAGGCGCTTCGAATCCGCCAGGGCCTTCAGGTAGTCGGGATCGGAGAGACCCTTGGTCTTCTCGGCCCGCTCGAAGCTCTCCTGGCCGAACCATTCGAACTCCTTGGGCGTCGCCTTGTTGAAGGCGATCAGGTCGGCCAGCGTGCGGCTGGGGACCTTCTTCGGATCGGTCGAGGAGAGATAGGCGGCCATGTCGGCCTTCAGCTCGGTGTAGAGCACCACGCCCTCGGCCTTGCCGATCGGGCCTTCATCGAAGTCCTTCACATCGACCAGGATCGCGCCCTGGTCCCGCAGGTCCTTCAGCGCCGCCTCGAACACCGCGTCGGTGTTGGGCGAATAGCCCGTGTAGAACCGGGCCACGGCCAGCTTGACGCCCTTCAGCGCGTCCTTGGAGAGGCCGGCCGCATAGTCGGTCTTGCGGGCGTCGGCCTCTCTGGTCGCGGGATCGGCGGTGTCCTGGCTGTGGCTGATCGGCACGATATGGGTGCGCGAGACGAGGCCCACGGTCGGCTTGAGGCCCACCAGGCCGTTGATCGCCGCCGGGCAGGTGATCGAGCCGTCGGTCTCGGTGCCGATGGCCAGGGCGCCAGGCCCGCCGCCACCGCCGCGGCCGAGCCGCTGGACGAGCCGCAGGCGCTGCGGTCCAGGACGTAGGGATTGCGCACCGTGCCGCCGATCGCGCTCCAGCCGCTGATCGACTTGCCCGAACGGATATTGGCCCATTCCGACAGGTTGGCCTTGCCCAGCATGACCAGGCCGGCGTCGCGCAGGCGCTTGGCGATCGGCGCGTCGCGGCCGGTGACATTGTCCTTCAGCGCCAGTGAGCCGGCCGTGGTGGGCAGCGGATCGGCGCTCTCGATATTGTCCTTCAGCAGGATCGGCGCGCCGTGCAGAGGCGAGCGGACCTTGCCGGCCTTACGCTCGGCGTCGAGAGCCTTGGCGTCGGAAAGGGCGTTTGGGTTGGTGGCGATCACCGCGTGCAGGACGGGGTTCTTGTCCTTGATGACCGCGAGATAGGCCTTGGTCGCCTGTTCGGCGGTCTGGGCTTGCGCGGTCCCGGCGAGCAGGGCGAGGGCGGCGGCGCCGGCCAGATACGCGGAAGGCAGGCAGGCGAACTTGGTCATGGACGTTTCCCCGTGCGCGTCTCGAGTTTGGGTGCGCGGCGGCGAGGATGAGGTCAAAAATCCGCGCTCGCCAAGGGCTTCAGGGAACGTCCGTACAGGAAGTTCTGATTTTCCCCCTCTTCCGATCTTCCCGGCGAAGGCCGGGACCCAGATTCAGCCTGAGCGGTCTGGGATGGTCCGAGATACGCCCCTTTCAGTCCGTCAAGCGCTCGTGGGTTCAATCTGGGTCCCGGCCTTCGCCGGGGAGATCGGATAAAGGAAGGATCAGGCGAAGACCGCCACGTTCTGGCGCGCCAGGACCAGCGGGAGGCCATTCCGGTCCCACAGGTGCATCTTCTGGGTGGAATAGCCTTCGCCGACGGTCTCGGCCTTGGTGCGCAACAGGCCAGCCGTCGTCGTCCTCGGCGGGAAGGCCCACCACGTCCATGGCCCAGGTCATGGTCGAGATCGGGGCGAACTGAGTGAACAGGGCCATGGCCGGAGGCGGCGGCATGTCGGCCAGGGCGATCAGGGCCGACAGCGAGCGGGCCGCTGGGTCGCGGTGACGGATCCACAGCAGGTATTCGGGGTCCCCGCCGGCCAGCGGTCGCGTGCCGCCCGCCTTGCGCACCTCGAACTGGGCCGAGAAATGCGGCGCGCCCTGGCGGCTCTCCGGAAAGAAGGATTCGCAGGCCTCGGCGCCACGACGTCAGGGGCGGGGACCTCGCTGTGCGACAGCGTCGAGGCCCGCGCCGCGCCGAAGGTCAGGACCCCGTGGGTGGCCACGCCCTGCTCGCCGACCAGGTCGACGGCGACGAACAGGGTCGACTTGCCCTGGCGCAGCGGCTTGACCTGGATGGCCAGTTCTCCAGACGCGGGGCCGACGAAGGCGAACTGGGCCGAGCGTAGGGGCGGGGCCTCCGGGAAGGTCCGTAGCGCCGCTTCGACGCAGAGCGCCGCCGACAGCCCGCCATAGGTGGTCCGGCCCTGCTTCCAGTCGTCGGTGACGAAGGCGGAAAAGCCGGACTCGGTGGCGGCGACGGCGGCGATCAGGTCGGTGTAGAGCGTCATGCGAAAGAGGTTCGTTTTCTTTCGCTACGGAAGTCAAGCGCCGTCGTCGCCTCAGATTGGGGATCTCAGCTCGGCTTGCGCGACCGGGCTTCCAACTCGTCGGCGCGACGCTCCATGTCCTTGGCCTTGTCCGGCAACGTGTCGGCCAGGTCGCGTAGTTCGGCGTCGGTGACGACGCCGCCGCGCTCGCGGTTCTCGGCGATCTGCTTGGCGCGATAGGCCGGGTCGCGCAGGCGGACGGCTTCCTCGCGCATCTGCTGAGCGCCGCGCCGCATCTGCACGGCGCCGTTGGCCATGTGGATGCGGGCGTTGGCGACCTGGCGCATGGCCTGCTCGCGAGCGCGTTCGCCGATGATGCGAGCCTGCTCGCCGGCGAGGCGGGCCTGTTCAGCGCCCATCCGCGCGCCCTCGGCGGCCTGGCGAGCGACGTCGGCCTGGGCGCGCGCCATGTCCGAGAGGCGACGGGCTTCGTCGGCGCGGACACGGTTCTGGTCGGCCTGGCGACGCTCGATATCGGCCTCGATACGGGCCTGTTCGGCCTCCTGGCGCGCCTGATCGGCTTCGGCGCGCGCCAGGTCGGCGGCCACACGCTCTGCGCCCGTGGGGACGCGGTAGTAGCTGTAGACGTAGCCGGACTTGTAGGCGGGCGGTTCGGGCGGCGGGGCAGGGGGCGCCGGCGGGGGCGGAGCGGCGGGCGGAGCGGCGGGCGGGCTGACCGGCGGGGCAGGGGGAGCCGGGGGCGCGGCCATCGGCGCGGGCGGCGCCGGGGGAGCCGGCGGCGGCGGGGCGACCCATTCCTGGTGCGTCAGGCCCAGGGCGGCCAGCGGCGTGGCGACAGCGGCCAGGGCGACGACGCTGAGGGCGACGGTCACGGGGCGGCGACGTGAAGCGGTGTGGGTCATGATGTGGGCGATCCTTGTCTTCAGCGTGCGGGCGCTGGCGGCCATCGCGGTCGCGGGACGCGGGCTCATCAGGCGGGCGGTGGGGTGAGACGCCAGGCGCACCAGCGTCCGGGCGTAGACGGTGCGATCGACGGTCTCGAGCGCGACGGCGTCGGCGGTTTCTTCCGAGCGTTCGGCCAGCACGGCGTGCAGGCGCCAGACCAGCGGGTTGAACCAGAACACCGCCAGGGCCAGGCGCGACAGGATCAGGAAGATCCAGTCCTGGCGACGCAGGTGGGCCAGTTCATGGGCCAGGATGGCGCGGGCGGCGTGACGCTCGTCCAGGCTGGCGGGATCGACGACGATGAAGCCGGGCGCGACGCCCCAGCTCAACGGACTGGTGATGCGTTCGCTGGCGATCAGGCGCGGACGGTCTTCCTCGGGCGACAGGTCTTCCAGCGGCTCCAGCCAGGCCTGGTGCTCGACCGGACGGCCCTGGCGGGTCCAGCGGTCGAGGGTCAGCAGGCCCAGCAGCAACTGGCCGACCACGGCCGCCACGCCCAGCAGCCACAGGCCGCCGACCAACTGGGCCGACGGCGGCCAGGACGGGGCGACGGAAGTCGAAGCGGCGTCGGCGGCCATGGTCGCGCCTTCCACCGGGACGTAGGGCGTGATTGGCGGCAGCAGGGCCAGGTCCAGCGCGGGCAGCACGTTCATGATCACGGGGATGGCCAGCAGCAGGCCAACCGTGGCGCGCAGGATGTCCACGCGGTCGACCGGGCGCTGGGCCAGGAAGCGGGCGCAGGCCAGGCCCGCGCCAGCGACGACGCTGGACTTGACCAGCAGCGAAAAGAGAAGCGTCCAGGTCACGACCGATCCTCCGCCGGCCGCTCCACGGCCTTGTCGATGACCCGCTCCAGGGCGGCGGCTTCCTCGGTGGTCAGGCGCTGGCCCAGGCCCAGCAGGGCGGTGGCGGCGCTGGCGGCCGAGCCGGCGAAGAAGGTGTCGATGACCCGCTTCAGCGCGCTGGCCGCGACGGCCTCTGGGCGCGGGGCGGGGCGGTAGACGAAGCCGTCGGGACCGGCCTCGCGCTCGACCAGGCCCTTGGCCTCCAGGCGCGAGAGCATGGTGCGGATGGCCGAGTCGCTGATCGGGTCAGATAGGGCGCTACGCACGTTGGCGACGGCGCCGGTCTCCAGGCGACAGAGGGTCTCGAAGACCTCGCGTTCGCGTCGGGGCAGGGATTCGATCATGGCGGCTTCCGTTATCCGGTGTCCGCTACATGTGTAGCGCTACGTCTGTAGCGCGGCTAGCCTGCGATGCGTGAATTCGGCGTAATGTCGGAGCGGCCTAGTGCAGCGTCGTACTGGCCAGCATCCAGCTTGAGAACGTGCGGTTGTCACGTTCGTCGCGCTGTTCTTCCAGGCCCATCTCTTCCAGCATGATCGCCGCCAGCAGCCATTCCTCGAGTTCCGAGGCCGAGGCGCGGCCGTCCTCGAGCGCTTCCTTCACGGTCGCGATCAGCTGCTCGATGGCTTCGTCGGTCGTCTTCGCCACAACGCGCTCCTCGGGAATCCACTGTGGCGTAACGTAGAGCGTGGTTCGCGGTTCAGGCCTGCGACAAAGCGGCATGTGGGTGGAGCATTGAGTCGCAGGCCCCTCGCGCGCGCCCTGTGTGACGGGGCCGCGCGAGGGGCTTGGAGCCTACTGGCCCTTCAGCTTGCGGTCGAAGAACTCCAGGTGCGTGTTCAGCACGCTGAGGCCCTTGGTCTTGCTGCCGGGCGCGCTGTGGCGCTCGCCGGGATAGAGCGCCATCTCGAACGGGATGGCTTTCTTCTGCAGGGCCGCGATGACGCGGGTGCTGTTCTCGAAGATCACGTTGTCGTCGGCCATGCCATGCAGCAGCAGCAGGCTGCCGGGCTTCAGCTTGTCCAGGCGGGTATTGATGTCCGAATAGGCGTAGCCGGCCTTGTTGTCGGCGGGCGTACCCATGTAGCGCTCGGTATAGGCCGTGTCGTAGAGGCCCCATTCGGTCGGCGGAGCGCCGGCCGCGCCCGCCTTGAACGGGGTGTTGTCGGCCGTCAGCAGCATCAGGGTCATGAAGCCGCCGTACGACCAGCCCATCACGCCCAGCTTGTCGGCGTCGACATAGGGCAGGCTCTGCAGGAACTTGGCCCCCTGCAACTGGTCGTCGACCTCCACCGTGCCGAGGTTGCGGTCGAGGGCGCGCTTGAAGGCCGCCGAGCGGTTGCCGCTGCCGCGGTTGTCCAGCTTGAAGACCACGTAGCCAGCTTCGAGATAGGTGCGCTCGCTCGGGCTATGCCAGCTCTTGGTGACGCGCTGGGCGTGCGGGCCGCCATAGACCGAGACGATGGCCGGGTACTTCTTGGCCGGATCGAAGCCGATGGGCTTGAGGATCTCGTAGTACAGGGCCGAGCCGTCGGCGGCCTTCAGCGAGCCGTATTCCGGAACCGGCAGGGTCGAGGCGTAGGGCCAGTAGGCGTGGCCCTCGGCCAGCTTGTTTTCCTCGATCCAGCGCACAAGCTTGCCGTCGGCCGAATAGAGCGCCGTCTGAGGCGGGGTCTTGGGATCGCTGTAGGAGCCGGCGAAGGCGCCGCCAGCCTCGGCCACCTTGGCCGACCACCAGCCGCCGCCCGAGGTCAGGGCCTTGGGCTTGCCGGGCTTGGCGTAGCTCACCTCATAGATGCGGCGCTCCAGCGGGCTGTCCATCGAGGCGCCGAAGATTGCGACCTTGCGGGCCTCGTCGACGCCTTCCAGCTTGTCGACCGGCCAGTCGCCCTTGGTGATCTGGGCGATCAGCTTGCCGTCGGCGGCGTAGCGGTAGAGGTGGCTGGCGCCGTCCCGTTCCGAGCCCCACAGGAAGGTCCCGTCCTGCAGCGCCCGGAAGTTGTCGAGCAGCTCGATGAAGTGGGTGTCGGTCTCGGTCAGGATGGTCTTGCCCGCGCCGGTGGTCGGGTCGAAGGCGATCAAGTCCAAGGTCTTCTGGTCTCGCGACAGGCGCTGGACATAGACGGTCTTGCCGTCCTGGGCCCAGGCGACGCGGGCGACATAGATGTCCTTGTTGGCGCCCAGGTCCAGTTGCACGACCTTGCCCGAGGCCAGGTCGCGGACGAACAGGTCGACCACGGCGTTGGGGCGGCCGGCGCGCGGATAGCGCTGATTGACCACGGTGGCGCCGGTCGGGCCGATGTCGGCGCGCGGCACGATGTCGACGCCGTTCTCGTCGACGCGGGCATAGACGATGTGGGCCTCGTCGGGGCTCCACCAGTAGCCGGTCGCGCGGGAGAGTTCTTCCTGGGCGATGAACTCGGCGACGCCGAACGACAGGGCGTCCTTGCCCTCGGTGGTCAGGGCCTTCTCGGGCCCGCCGGCAACCGGCTTGATGTAGAGGTTCTGGTCGCGGACATAGCTGACGTACGCGCCCTTGGGCGAGACCTTGGCGTCGACCTCGTCGCCCGGGGTTTCGGTCAGGCGCGTGACCTTGCCGTCGGCGATGCTATCCAGATAGAGGTCGCCGTCCAGCGGGACCAGGATGAAGCGGCCCTGCTTGTCCCAGCTGTATTCGACAATGCCGCGGGCCGAGACGCGGGCGCGTTCGCGGCGGGCTTTCTCGGCCTCCGACAGTTCCTTGGCCCCCGACGACAGGGTCGCCGAGTTGATCAGGCGATAGGGCTCGCCGCCCTTGACGTCGGCCGCCCACAGGTCCTGGACGTTCGCCGCCTCGGCCTTACCCTTCAGATAGGTGACACGCTTGCCGTCCGGCGACAGGGCCACGCCCTTGGCGGTCGGGCCGCTCAGGTTGGGGTCGGCGAAGACGCGCTGTGGGGTGAGTTTTTCCGCCATGGCAGGGGTAGCGAGGGCGAGGACGGCCGCGAGCGCCGTGAGCGAGGGCTTGATCATGGCGCGGGACGCTATGCGGGAGCGTCGCTATTGTCAGCAGGGAAGTTGTTGCGGGGCTGAAACGCTTAGCGGCACATTCCGTCGACCGCCTTCACATCCACCGGATCGGGCGGGACCGGCAGGCCCTTGGCCTTCAAGGCGTCCTCCAGCGTGGTCGGCTCGGGCGGCAGGCCGGGGTCGAGGTCTGTGCGGTAGAACGGATGCTTCTGCGCCTCCGCCAGCGTCGTGAAGCCGAAGCCGCGATCCTGGAAGAGCCTGTAGAGGCGCGGGGCCATGCGGGCGTCGAAGGCGCCGGCGTGCATCAGCAGGACATAGGGAATGTCCTTGCCGTACAAAGTCTTGCTCATCGCCCGGGCGCGGTCGGCGACGGCCGCCGCGCCGTCCAGATAGCGTTTCTCCAGTTCGGCGATCGCGGCCCGGTCGCCCTTGGCCGCGCAGCGGGCGTAGGGCTCGTTATAGGCGTAGTCGGCGAAGCTCATCGTGACGCTGGCGATCTTGTAGTGGTTGGTCGCCAGCCAGGCGCGAACGGCCAGGCGCTTCTCGGGCGTGTCGCCCTCGGACAGGAACGGATAGCGTAGCCAGCGCCAATCCTCGGCGGCCATCAGGTCTTTCAGCATGGGCTCGTTGCCGGCGGTCTCGGCGGCGAACTGTTCGGGCGTAAGGTCCTTCAGGTTCTGGTGCGACCAAGTGTGGTTGCCCAGGGGCTGGCCGGCGTCGCGCCACATCTTCAGCACCGGCGTCGAGGCCGGCTCGCGCTCGGTCTGGACGCCGTTGATGAAGCCGAAGGCGGGGGCCTTGGCGTCGGCGGCGGCCTTCAGCAGGTCGGCGGCGATCTGGACGCGCGTCACACCCGACGGCAGGGCGCTGTGCGCGGGCAGGTCGTCCCAGGTGAAGGCGATGACGGGTTTGCCGGCCGCGTGGGCGGTGGTGGCCATGAGCGCGACGCACGCAACGCTCACCCACTTCCCGATCTCCCCGGCGAAGGCCGGGGCCCAGATCGAACCCTGGGCATTGGCGGGTTTGGCTGAGGTTTTGGGCGCGTACACGTCTGATTCCCCGGATGGATCTGGGCCCCGGCCTTCGCCGGGGAGATCGGATTATTTGTTGGTCGCGTTGAACAAACTCAGCGGCACGGCGTCCGCCATGGCCTTGTAGCCCGCCAGGTTGGGGTGCAGGCCATCGTTGTCGTAGGCCGATAGCAGATAGGTGGGTTTGGCCGGGTCGCGCAGGGCCTTGTCCCAATCGATCACGCCGTCGAAGTTCCCAGGCGCGCGGATCCAGGCGTTGATCGCCTGGCGGTCGGCCTCGCTCTCCGGGCCGGGGTGGTAATAGGCCGAGCGGGCATAGGGCAGGATGGTCGCGCCGATCACCTTGATCCCCCGGCCATGGGCGCGGTCGATCATCTGGCGGTAGCCGGCGAGGACCTGTTCGACCAGGGCCTTGTGCGCTTCGGGCGTGGCGGGCGCCTCGCGTGTCAGGGTTCCCAGGTCGTTGACGCCTTCCAGCAGCACCACATGGGTGACGCCGGCCTGGCTGAGCACGTCGCGCTCGAACCGCGCCAAGGCGTTGGGACCCAGGCCGTCGAGCAGCACGCGGTTGCCGCCGATGCCGAGGTTCAGCAGGCCGATGTTCGTGCCCTTCAGCCGTTCGATCAGCCCGTCGGTCCAGCGCAGGTTGGTGTTGGGCTGGACGCCGTAGCCGTCGGTGATGCTGTCGCCCAGCGCCACGATGGCGCGAGCCTTGGCCGAGACCACGTCGACGCTGGAGATCTGCAGCCAGCGGTCGGCGGTCTTGGCGCCGGGCAGATCGGCGGCGGCCACGTGATCGCCGGCCAGGACGTAGGAGGTCGCCCGCGAGCCCGGATGGCCGGTCTGGACGCTGGGGGCGGCGGCGTAGTGGAGGCTGATGGCCAAGTTGGTCAGCGGCGCGACCTTCAGGCTCACGGGATCGGACCAGTAGTCGGCGCCGGCGGGGATGGTCACCTCCGCGCGGCCGGAGAAGGTCAGGGCGCGGTCCGTGGCCGGGTCGATTCGGGCGCTGGCGAGATCGGACGAGACGGCGACATGGGCGGCCTTGATCGTCAGCGGCGCGGTCCCGAAGGCGTTGGAGAGGCGCACCCGCAGCGTCTCGCCGCCCAGGGTCAGGCGCACGATCTGGCGCAGGGTGGCGTCCGGATAGTCCTCGGCGGCGAGGCGATTCTTCTCGTCCGGCGCCATCTGGGCGCTGGCCCAGGCGCCGACCCAGCGGGGAGACTTGGTCGGCTCGGCATGAACCGGGAAAGCAAGGGCCAGGGCCGCGCCGAATACGGCTAGCCGCGCGAGCATCTTCATCGACGTTTCTCCCCACTCCGACCTTGCGGCATCGGTAGCGGTAACATTGGTATGACCTCTCGCGGCCGTCGTAAAGCGCCGCTGTGCGCTGACGATCGTCAAGGCCACATGCGGCAGGCCGTCGCGGCCGTCGAAAAGAGGTTGCGCCATCCAGAGTGTTAGCGCTATCAGGGATCCGTGAGGCGCCGAGCGCCTCTGCCCTTCTTGGGCGTTTCCTCCCTATTGACTTCAAGCCCGGTCGTTTGGCCGGGCTTTCTTTTTGCGCGTCGCGGAAGATGATAATCAGGGACGAACATCGCGAGGTTTCTCCCCCAATGAGAACAGGCATGGCCGCTGGCAAGCCCAAGAAGAGCGAAGTGCTCGAGGTCCGTTTGCCGTACGAGACCAAGACCGCCTTCATGGCCCGCTGCCGCGAGACGGACCGCACGGCCAGCGAGGTGGTGCGGGTCTTTATCGACCAGGAACTGGAAGGGCGGGTGGCCAAGCCCCGCGCCCCCGGTCTAGCGTGGCGAGCCATGGCGGCGGCGCTGGCAGGCTTGGCCGTCGGCGCGGTGGCCGCGCCCTCGCTCGCCCGTCCGACCACGCCCTCGCACGCGGTCTTCGAGCGCCTGGACGCCAACCACGATGGCAATCTGAGCTTCGAGGAATTCAGCGGGCGCTAACGGATCGGCTTCAGCAGCCGGTCCCACTGCAGGTCCAGCCACGTCCACGGCTTGAACAGCGATGCGCCCTGTCGCCACGACACCAGCACGAACTTCGCGCGGCCGACCAGGTTTTCGGCTGGCAGCAGGCCGACGCCGCCGGCTGACGGCGCGAAGCGGCTGTCCAGCGAGTTGTCGCGGTTGTCGCCCATCACGAAATACTGGCCCGCCGGCACCACATAGGCGCCGGTGTCGTCGCCCGGCTGGCCGGGCCCGCCGTCATAGGTGACATAGGCGCGGCCGTTCGGCGTCCGCTCGGCCAATTGCAGAACGGTGCGGTCCGGCGCGTCGTGATCCTGGGTCATGCCCAGCGGCGTCTGGAGGATGGCGACGCCATTGACGAAGACCTGACCGTTTCGCACGTGAACGCGATCTCCCGGCAGGCCGATCACGCGCTTTATCCAGGTCTGGCCGGGATCGCGCGGCAGGCGGAAGACGACCACGTCGCCGCGCTGGGCCATGCGCTCCAGGAACCGGCCTTTGAACAGCGGCGGATTGAGCGGGAACGAGGCCCGGCTCCAGCCATACGACGACTTGGAGACCACGATGTAGTCGCCGGTCACCAGTCCCGGCTCCATCGAGGACGAGGGGATGGTGAAGGGCTGGAAGATCACGACCCGCAGGATCAGGGCGATGGCGAGCGCCAAGCCCACGGTGCGGAGAATCTCGACGAACTCGCGCCAGGCGTTGGCGGAGGGCGGGGCTATGTCGGGGGAGGTGATGTCGGTCATGTCTCGACCAAGCCTCGCGTCGACCGCCAGCGCCAGCAAAGGCCTGTCGGGACGTCCGTGAATTCGTGTCCGGACATGAAAAAGGGCCGGGAGACATGCTCCCGACCCTCCACTTCTCCTTGTCATCCCGGCCGCAGCGAAGCGGAGAGCCGGCGACTGTGTTGGGTTCTAGAAACGCTTCTTGATCGTCAGGTAGCCCTGGCGCGGGGCGCCCGGCAGCAGGGTCATGGCCGTGCCGGCGCGGTCGGCCTTGGAGGCGCCGCCCGAACCGACCGTCGAGATGTAGTCCTCGTCGCTCAAGTTGGTGACGTTGGCCTGGATTTCCAGGCCGCGCAGCATCGGGGCGGCGTCGTCGCTGAAGCGATAGCCGACCGTCAGGTCCGCGACCGTGTAGCTGTCGACCTTGCCGCCGTCGTTCTCGAACGTGTACCAGCGCGAGCCGACATACGAGAGGCCGGCGCGGGCATAGAGGCCGCCGTTGTCGTACTTCAGTTCGGCCTTCAGCAGGTTCTTGGGCGTGTAGATCACGTCCTTGTCCTTGGTCTTCATGGCCACCAGGCCGCCGGCGCCCGGGACGTCGTCGTCATACTTGGAGTCGTTGTAGCTGTAGGAGCCGTACAGCGACCACTCGTCCGTCATGCGGAACTCGCCGGCGACTTCGACGCCCTTGGTCGTGACCGAGCCGACGTTCGACAGCACGGCCGGCAGGCCCAGGATCGGCGGAGCCGTCGAGGCGCTGTCCAGGCGGTTGTCGAACTTGACGTGGTAGAGGGCCGCGACGCCCTGGAAGCGGCTGGTCTTGACGCGCAGACCGCCCTCGAAGGTCTTCGAGGTTTCCGGCTTCAGGTTCTTGGCGACGTAGTCGACGACCGTCTGGTTCTGCGAGGCGAACGGACCCGAGGTCGCGGCCGACACGAAGGCGGCCATGTTCTCGGTATAGCCGCCGAACACCTCGACGCCGTTGTCCAGGCTGTAGACAGCGCCGACCTGGGGCAGGAAGCTGTCCTTGCTCTCGATCTTGCCGTTCATCTTGCCGACGATCGACTTGACCTCGTTCTCGACCTTCAGGGCCTTGAAGCCGAAGTTGACCTTGAACGCGTCGGTCACCGACCAGACGTCCTGCAGGTAGCCGGTCGTGGTCTTGGTGTTGAACTTGTACTCCCACGAGGTGCTGAACGGGTTGGACTGGAAGTCCAGCGAGTCACGCGACGGCGCGGCCAGGGTCTCGGCGTAGAAGCGGCGAGCCTGGGAGAAGTCGTTGTCCTCGTGCCAGAAGCCGGCGCTGATCTGGTGGCTGGCCAGGTCGACGACCAGGTTGCCGATCAGGCCCTTGCGGTCGATGTCGTACTCGGTGGTGCGGATCGACAGCGGGGCGGCCGTCGAGCCGGCCGTGCCGTAGCCCGGGCTGACCGTGTAGGGCGTGTACCACAGGCCCTGGCCCTTGTTCTTGTGGCCGTAGCCGGTCAGGTCGACGCGGACATTGTCGCCGATCTTCTGCTTGAAGGTCGCGGCGAACAGGTCGTCGTCACGGATGCCGGCGCCGGCGTAGTAGGCGTCATCCGGCGTGTCGACGCCATAGGCGCGGTAGGGGTTCACGCCCGCGCCGGTCCAGTAGCCGCCGTTCAGCAGCGGCGTGGCGCCGGCGTAGTTGGCCGGGTTGTTCAGCACGGCGGCGACGCCGACGGCCTTGGCCCAGTCGGGCTGGAAGTTGTCGAAGTCGCGGCCCAGGCGCTTGATCATGTTGAACGACATGTCCTGGTAGTCCTGCTCGCGGCGTTTCGAGTGGTCCCACCACGCGGTCAGCGAGCCGTTCTCACCCAGCGGCAGCTCGATCTTGCCGTCGATCTGCAGCTGCTTCTGCTTGGAGCCGCCCTTCCACTTGTCGGCCTGTTGCTCGGCGACCGAGAAATAGCCCTTCAGGCCGTTCATCGACTCGATGGCGCCGGTGTCCAGGCGACCGAACACGCGGTGCATGTTGTCCGAGCCGACCGTGGCGTTGGCTTGCAGGCCGAAGTCGTCGGTCGGGCTGCGCGAGAAGAACTGCAGCGTGCCGCCCAGGTTCGAGGTCGAGGCGGTCGACAGGGCGCCGGCGCCCTGGGCCAGCTCGATCTTGCCGATGTCCTCGCTGGCGATGGCGCGGCTGATGTGCAGGCCGTTGTAGTTGCCGTAGCTCATGTCGCCCAGCGGCACGCCGTCCAGGGTGAAGCCCAGGCGATTCTGGTCGAAGCCGCGAATCGAGATGCGGGTCGACCACTCGTACGCGCCGAAGGCGTCGGCCGACTGGAACGACACGCCGGGCAGTTTCTCGATGGCCTTGAGCGGGCTGGAGCCGGCGGCCTGCAGGGCGACCTGCTGCTCGTTGACGGTCTGGACCTGGCGGCTCTCGCCGCGGCCCAGGACGATGATCGCATCGACTTCGGTGTTTTCGGGCGCGGCGGCCGGAGCGGCGGCGGCGTCGGCGGGCTTCACGTCATCGGCGGCGAAGGCCGGGTTCGCGAAAAGGCCGAGCGCGCAGGCGGCGGCGCTCAGCAACAAGGTGTGCTTCTTCATGATTATCCCCAATCCGGCCCGAACAGAAGGGGAGGGGCCGGTTGGGAGCTTGCGGTAACAGTGGTCGACGACGGCGAGGCGACGGAGCTGTGTCGACTGTTCGACAGTCTGGCGAACGAACCATGACGGCCGCGCCGTCGCGATCCCGCCGCGCGGACCCCGCCACGATTGCGCGAAGCGCTCCGGACCGCTATTTCAGCGCCCAATCCCCGAAACCCTCGTCCAGCGAGAACGCGAGCCTCATGGCGCAGCAATATATTTTCCAGATGCAGGGCCTGACCAAGGCCTATCCCGGCGGCAAGAAGGTCTTCGAGAACATCTGGCTGTCGTTCTACTCCGACGCCAAGATCGGCGTGGTCGGCGTCAACGGCTCGGGTAAGTCGACCCTGCTGAAGGTGATGGCCGGTCTGGACACTGAGTTCTCGGGCGAGGCCAAGGCCGCCGAGGGCATCCGTCGCGGCTACCTCCCGCAGGAGCCCGTGCTGGACCCGACGCTGGACGTCTGGGGCAACGTCATCGCCGACTGCGAAGACAAGCAGATCTTCGACAAGTACAACGCCCTCGCGGCTCAGCTCGGTGAGGAATACACCGACGAGCTGATGGAGGAGATGACCAAGCTCCAGGAGATCATCGACGCCCGCGACCTGTGGGACATCGACTCCAAGGTCGAGATGGCCATCGACGCGCTGCGCTGCCCGCCGAACGACGCCAACATCGAAAGCCTGTCGGGCGGTGAAAAGCGCCGCATCGCCCTGGCGCGCCTGCTGCTCAGCAAGCCCGACATCATGCTGCTCGACGAACCGACCAACCACCTGGACGCCGAGTCGGTGGCCTGGCTGCAGCATCACCTGGAGAACTTCCCGGGCTGCGTCATCCTGGTGACCCACGATCGCTACTTCCTGGATCAGGTCACCAAGTGGACCCTGGAACTCGACCGCGGCAAGGGCATCCCCTACGAGGGCAACTACTCCGGCTGGCTGGAGCAGAAGCAGAAGCGCGTCGTCCAAGAGCAGTCGGAATCCGAATCCCGCCAGCGCGCCCTGACCCGCGAACTGGAATGGGTCCGCAGCTCGCCCAAGGCCCGTCAGTCCAAGTCGAAGGCCCGTCTGGCCAGCTACGAGGAAATGGTCGCCGCGCAGGAGAACGCCCGCGCCGCCCAGACCCACGCCCACATCCAGATACCGCCGGGCCCGCGCCTGGGCAATCTGGTGCTGGAAGTCGAGGGCCTGGAAAAGGAATACGGCGACAAGGTGCTGTTCAAGGATCTGTCGTTCCGCCTGCCGCCGAACGGCATCGTCGGCGTGATCGGCCCGAACGGCGCAGGCAAGTCGACCCTGTTCAAGCTGATCACCGGCCGCGAGCAGCCCGACGGCGGCACGGTCAAGGTCGGCGAGACGGTCAAGCTCTCTTACGTCGACCAGTCGCGCGACGCGCTCGACCCGAACAAGACCATCTGGCAGGAGATCAGCGGCGGCACGGACGTGATGATCGTCGGCAAGCGCGAGATCAACAGCCGCGCCTATGTCGGCTCGTTCAACTTCAAGGGCGGCGACCAGCAGAAGAAGGTCGGCCTGCTGTCGGGCGGCGAGCGCAACCGCGTCCACCTGGCCAAGACCCTGGCCACCGGCGGCAACCTGCTGCTGCTCGATGAACCGACCAACGACCTGGACATCGAAACCTTGCAAGCCTTGGAAGAGGCGTTGGAAGAGTTCGCCGGCTGCGCCGTGGTCATCAGCCACGATCGCTGGTTCCTGGACCGCCTGGCGACCCACATCCTGGCCTTCGAGGGCGACAGCCACGTCGAGTGGTTCGAGGGCAACTTCGAGATGTACGAGGAAGACAAGAAGCGTCGCCTGGGCGCCGACAGCCTCATCCCCAAGCGCATCAAGTTCCAGAAGTTCGCGCGGTAGGCGGCGGACTCGAAATCGAGTTGGAGGGCGGCCGGAAACGGCCGCCCTTTTTTGTTGCGCCAAGGCGAAGCTTGGTTGCGCGACGACAGGGCGTGTAGTCTATAGGTTGAGTTGTCGCCCAAGAGATTTAGAGGTTGAGTTGAGCATCACCCAGCCGTCCGGAGCCCTGAACGTCCTGACCAAGGGCGCTCTCCTCGACATGGCGGTCAACCCCGTCGGCAATTTCGTCTACGTCTCCGACAGCGCGGGGAACATCACCGCCTACGCCTATGCCACGGGCGAGAAAACCGCTCAATGGAAGGTCGGCGTCAAGCTGGGCGGCATGGATGTGTCGCTGGATGGTCGGTACCTCTACGTCGTCGAGCAGGACCGGGATCCCAACGATAGCGGACCCGTGAACCTCACCGTGCACCAGGTCGACACCGCCACTGGCGCGGTGAAGGACTTCACGAAGCTATCGGCGCGAGGTGAGGGGACCCTGTATGACGTGGCCGTCCTCGCGAACGGCGAACTGCTGCTCTCGCAGAGCTATGGCCTGACCTGGATCCCTCTGATCCGGCTCAATCCCTCGACGGGCGTGTTCACGAGCGAAACGGAACAGCTCTACAATTTTCCCAAACTGACAGCCGATCCGACCCATACGAAGGTCATCGTAGCGACGGGGCAGCCGCGCGTCGTCTACACTTCGGGCGTCGGGATCACGGGGCGCGAGGGGGAGACGATCCGGGCTCGCTATCAGGCATCCAGGCGATCAGTACGGCGGCTCACCTAATCGCCATAGGCGGCAATATCTATACTGACTCGATGCGCTACCAATATAATATAGGTTCGAAACAACCCCAGTACCTAGTCATCACCGGCGAAGCCTTCAGCGCCGACGGCAAGCACCTCTATATCTTCGACCTCTATCAGGGCGGGATCTTCGAGCTGTCGACATCCACCTGGGCGATCGAGCGTGTTCTGCCGGTCGGTTTCGACATACCCAAGGACTACAGCCCTTATCAAATTGGGACCGGCGACCGGTTGAGCCTGGCGCCGGACGGCCATCATCTGCTGGTCATGGGCGACGGGATCCTGTCCTCGATCGATCTGCGGACGGCCGTCGCCTACGGCGGCAACGATGCCGCCAACACACTGACAGGCGATGCGGGAGCGGACACGCTCCATGGCTATGGCGAAGCCGACATGCTCAGCGGCGGGGCGGGCGACGACAAGCTCTACGGCGGAGCCGGCGACGACAGGCTGGTCGGCGGTCTCGGCAACGACGTCATGGACGGCGGAGACGGGATCGATGTCGTCGACTATGCGTCAGCGAGCGCCGGCGTGCGGGTCGACCTCTCCTATGGCTACTACCAGGAGACTGGCGGCGCGGGCGGTGACACGCTGGTCGGCATCGAGAACCTGATCGGCTCGGCCTTCTCGGATGTCCTCACCGGCGACGCGAAGGCCAATGCGATCGACGGCGGCGCCGGCGACGATCTCCTGCGCGGCGGCGACAGCAGCGACACTCTGAAGGGGGGGCTGGGCGACGACATCCTGTCGGGCGACGTCGGCGACGACACCCTGGATGGCGGCGCGGGCGTCGACATCGTGTCCTACGACACCGCGATCGTGGGCGTGACGGTCGATCTGACGAAGACGGGCCTGCAGAACACGCGCGGCGGCGGTCTCGACACTCTAGTCGGCATCGAGGGCGTGACCGGATCGAAGTTCGCCGACACGCTCACTGGCGACACGCGGGCCAATATCATGTTCGGCGGGGCCGGCGACGACCAGATCTTCGGCGGGGCTGGTGACGACCTGATCTCGGGCGGCGAAGGTGACGACCGGATCGACGGCGGCGACGGTTTTGACACCGTCCGCGTGATCGGGCGCGCCAGCGACTTCGAAGTGGTGAAGAACGCTGACGGCGCGACGACGATCACCGACCTGCGCGCGGGCTCGCCCAGGGACGCGACATCCTGACCTCGATCGAGGCGATCACCTTCGACACGCCGCAGACCACCCAGCAGATCACCAACCAGGTGTACTGGCTGCTGCGCCTGGGCTCGCAGCCGGCCTTGGTCACGCAGCTTTATCAAGGCTGGGTTTCGGGACTGCTGAGCGGCGACCAACTGATGGGCAGGATCATGGCCCGGGCGGACGCAACCACCTCGGTGGCGACGCTGAGCTATCAGTTCTTTACCGGCAGGATCCCGACGGAAGGGGGGATCAACTACCTGGTCTCCGACTACAGCTCCAATCCCAACACGCTGAACAGCGCCTACTACGCTCAGTTCGACACGGTGAACCGCTACATCAACTTCGCGGTCAATCTGGGCAAGAACGGCGAGGGGCGGGCGGCGTTCGAGGTGAAGTATGGGGACTCACGCTCTTCGACGCTACGCGCGAGGCCTATAGGACGATCTTCGGCGGGACGCCGACGGACGCCAAGATCCACGCCCTGATCGACAGCCGCGTCGACTACCTGGCGGCTTATGGCGGCGACGGCGCGGCGGGGATCGGGACCAAGGCGGCCATGGTCGGCTTCCTGCTCGCGGCGGCCGCGACCGAGAACCTCGGCGTCATGGCCAGGTCGAACGACGCTTGGCTGACGGATGTTTCGGATGGCTCCGCGCCGTTCGCGGTCGACATCCTCGATCCGGCCAAAGGCTACTACAAGGCCGACTTCATCTTCGGCGGGTAGGCCGCCCTAGTCTCCGTCCTCCCGTTTTCGCGCAGCATAGAGGCCACCTTGAGCACGCAACAGCCCGCCGGGGCCGTCCAGACGATCGTAACCGGCAAACTGACCGACGCTGTCCTCGGCGGCGACAACAAGACGGTCCTGGTCGGCACCGCCGAGGGCTGGGTCACGGCCTTCGACATCGCGACCGGCGACCTGGTCAACCGCTGGAAGGTGGGGACCAATCTGGGCGGCATGGATGTGTCGCCGGACGGCCGCTATCTGGTCGCCACCGAGCAGTTCGCCCCGCCCGGAGGCGGCGGCACGGGTCAGGCCTACCACACCACCGTCACCGTCCACGTTCTGGACACGACCACCGGCGTGGTCCGGGATTATTCGACCGAGGTGTATGGCGGCGAAAGCGTCTTCGGCGACGCCGCCTACCTGTCGGACGGCACGATCCTGCTGTCGGGAACCGCGTATAGCGACTGGGTCCCCGTGACGGTGCTGAACCCGACGACGGGAACCTTCACGCGTGGTGCAAGGGACCCGCTCAACTCACTCACGGGCAGCACGTTCGTGTCCACGGCCGACGGCGCCGTGGTGGTCACCCAGAGCGGCTACAAGGTCTATACCTATTCGGCGCGCGACGGCCTCAAGCTGGTCAAGGACAATACACCTAACGACAACGGATACGGCGCTGGCTACGCGGTCTCTCCCGACGGCGATATGCTGCTGAGGGGCTCCTATCTCTACAAGGACGGGCTGAAGACCGCGGTCGATCTCTACCGCGTCCAGCCCGAGGCCTGGAATCCGAATGGCTGGGCGTTCAGCCCAGACGGCAAGCACGCCTACATGCTGTCCGTGCGCGAAGGCCGCGTGCTGCAGATGTCGACCGCGGACTGGTCGATCGAGCGCGTGCTGCCGATCGGCTTCGAGATCGCGGACTTTCCGGCTCATACGGTAAGGCCTATGGCGACCGGCTGACGGTGACGCCCGACGGCAAGTATCTGGTTGTCCTCGACGACAGTGTCCTCACCACGATCAACCTGCAGACCGTCGTCCCGCTGGGAGCGTCGGACAAGGACGACCGCTTCATCGGCGGCGACGGCGCCGACACGTTCTACGCCTACGGCGGCGCTGACATCCTCGACGGCGGCGCGGGCGACGACACCCTCTGGGGCGGTGCGGGTAACGACGTCTTCATCGGCAGCCTGGGCTACGATCACCTGAATGGCGGATCAGGCTCCGACACGGTCGACTATACCAACGCGACCATCGGAATCGAGGTGCGGCTGGATCAGAGCTACGGACGCCACAACCCGACGGGTTTCGCCGACGTCGTATCCGGCATCGAGAACGTCATCGGCGGCGTCCACAATGATATGATCAGCGGTACGCGAGAGGCAAACCGCCTGGAAGGCGGGGCCGGCAATGACCTCCTTACGGGCGGCGGCGGCCAGGACGTCCTGCTCGGCGGCGACGGCGACGACATCCTCTACGCCGCCGACGGCGTCGACGCCGTGGATGGCAGCCCCTCCGACGCCGGCAAGGACATCGTGGATGGCGGAGCCGGCATGGACGTCGTCTCCTATGCCGGCTCCTACGTCGCCGTGACGGTGGACCTATCGACCAGGGTCGGGCCCGGCGGCGATCAGTACATCAGCATCGAGGGCGTCGAAGGGTCGGATTACGCCGACACCCTGACGGGCGACGCCCTGGCCAACGTCCTCTGGGGCGGAAAAGGCGACGACAAGATCGACGGCGGGGCCGGTGACGACACCGCGCGCTACGAGGCCTTCTCGTGGAACTACAAGGTGACGACGAGCGGCGGCGTCACGACGGTGGAAGACCTGCGACCGAGCTATTCCTACCGGTTCGAAGGCAAGGACACGTTGACCTCGATCGAGCACATCGTGTTTGGCCCCTCCGCTTCGGAAAGCGCCTTGCGGACGGAGCTGTTCTATCTCCTGCGCACCGGCGCGGCCTTCACGGCCGAGCAACAGGCGCTGCTAGGCCAGTGGACCAGCGGCGCGATCAACGCCGACCAGATGATCGCCAAGGTCTTCAAGATGGCGGCCGCAACGACGTCGGTGGCGACGCTGAACTACCAGTTCTTCACCGGCAAGATCCCCAGCGACTACGGCGTCGACTATCTGATCTCGACGACGGGCGGCAACAGCAACAACCTGAACAGCGCCTATTACGCCAAGTTCGACACGGTGAATCGCTACATCAACTTCGCGGTGAACCTGGGCAAGGATGGGGATGGCAAGAAGAGCTTCACGGCGGCCTACGGGGATCTGTCGCTCTTCGACGCCACCAAGAAGGCCTATGCGGCGATCTTCGGCGGGATGCCGACCGACGCCAAGGTTCACAGTCTGATCGACACCCGCGTCGACTATCTGGCCTACTACGGCGGCGATGGTCCAAACGGCATTGGGACCAAGGCCGCCATGGTGGGGTTCCTGCTGGCCGCCGCCGCGACCGAGGACGTCGGCGTCATGGCCAAGTCCAACGACGCCTGGCTCGCGGACCTGGCCGACGGTTCGGCGCCGTTCGCGGTCAACATCCTCGATCCGGCCAACGGCTACTATAAGGCCGACTTCATCTTCGGCGGTTGAGCCGCCGGGACGGCGCGCGCCGTCCCGGTCTAGGGCTCTACTTCGGGTCGACCGGCGGGGACATCGGCGGCGCGGTCGCGGCGCCGGGCTGGGTCATCTTGTCCTCGGTCATCGGCGCGTTGGTCGGCGGGGTCATCGGCAAGCTGGGCGGCGCGGCGGACGGCGCCGGGTTCACGGCCGTATCAGGCGCGCTCGACATGGCTGGGGCGGTGGCGGAGGTGTCGGTCGACATGCCGGTCGAGGCGCTGGTCGAGCCGGTCCACCAGTCCTTGCTGGCCTGGGCCTTGGGCGAGGCCTTGGCGTAGGCGTCGAGTTGCGAATAGGGGATCGGCTGCTTGGGGCCGAGCTGGGCCGACGCCTTGGCCTGGGCGGCCAGCGCCGAGCCGCCGCACGCGAGCATCGACAGGGCCGCGGTCGCGGTGAGCATCTTGGTCAACATCTGGAATTCTCCGGATCTGAGGCGCCTAGTGGCGCCGTCAGCAAAACCCCTCGCGGCGGCGGTTGTTCACAGCTTGGCCGTGCAAATCCGGCGTCCGGCGGAACCGCCGCCTCTGGCTTGGGTTCTTGCCGGGCGCGCTCCTTCCCGCGCGGGCGTGCGAGCGGCCTCGTCACCACAGCGTGATGTTCCCGACACTGGCGCCCGCGCGGGGCTCTGCCTAGCTTCTCGAAAAGGCGTTTCCACCGATGCGCCGGGGGCGAGACAAAGATCCGCCGCGGGCTCAACGACCCGCGCAGATGGAGGACATGGCATGCCGGATTCCACCCTTGCGAAGGCGCCCGTCGACAAGCCCTACATCCTGCTCTCGCACGAGATGCTGCTGCCGTTGCAGCCGCTGCTTGAGAGCGCCTACGAGATTTGCCGCCTGTGGGACTATCCCGACAGGATGGCGTTCTTCGAAGGGCCGGGACGTCGTGTGCGGGCCATCGTTCACGCCGGTGAGTTCGCGCTGAGCCGCGACATGCTCTCGGAGATGCCGCAACTGGGCCTGATCGCCTGCGTCAGCGTCGGCTATGACGGCGTCGACGTGCCGTGGTGCAAGGCGCACGGAATCGCCGTCACCCATTCCACCGGCCTGAACGCCGCCGACGTCGCCGATCACGCGGTGGGCCTCGTCCTGGCCGCCTGGCGCGGCATCGTCGAGGGTGACCAGCGCCTGCGCTCGGGCCACTGGACCCATGCCGAGCGCATGGCTCCGCGCCACGGCCTGCGCGGCCGCAAGGTCGGCATCGTCGGCCTGGGCCATATCGGCGAGGCCGTGGCCCGCCGCCTGCGGGCCTTCGAGATGAAGGTCGCCTGGTGGGGGCCGCGCCTCAAGGAGACCGACTATCCTCGCGCCGACAGCCTGCTGGCCCTGGCCCGCGACAGCGACATCCTGGTGGTCTGCTCGCGCTCGGACGCTTCCAACCATCACCTGATCAACAGGGCGGTCATCGAGGCGGTCGGGCCGCAGGGTCTGATCGTCAATGTCGCGCGGGCGCCCTGATCGACGAGGACGCACTGATCGAGGCGCTGAAGAGCGGCGCGCTCGGCATGGCCGCCCTTGATGTCTACGCGCAAGAGCCGACACCGCCCGCTCGCTGGGTGGGCGTGCCGCACACCGTGCTGACCCCGCACTCAGCCGGCGCGACCCTGGACAGCATCCCGGCCATGGTCAGCCTGACCCTGGAGAACCTGCGCCGCTACTTCCACGGCGAGCCGCTGGCGACCCCGGTCGCGGCCTAAGACGGAAACGGCGCGGCGAAGGGCTCGGGCTCCAGCCGCAGACCGTTCACCAGCAGACTGACCGTCCGATAGAAGCCGGCCAGCATCATCAGCTCGATCCGGGCCTCCTCCGAGAACGCGTCGGCCAGGCGCGTCCACAGGGCGTCGTCGATGTCGGCGCGGGCGTTGACCGCGTCGCAGAAGCCGATCAGCAGCGCCTCGCGCGGA
>CBDIPU010000023.1:0-78744 GCA_965283765.1 Caulobacteraceae bacterium | reverse complement strand
TCCCGCCGGAAGACATCATCTTCGACCCCAACATCTTCGCCGTGGCGACGGGGATCGAGGAGCACGACAACTACGCCGTCGACTTCATCGAGGGCACGCGCGAGATCAAGAAGCGCTGCCCCTACGCCCGTATTTCGGGCGGGGTGTCGAACGTCTCGTTCAGCTTCCGCGGCAACGAGCCGGTGCGCCGGGCGATCCATTCGGTGTTCCTGTACCACGCCATCAACGCTGGCATGGACATGGGCATCGTCAATGCCGGCGACCTGCCGGTCTATGACGCCCTGGACCCTGAGCTGCGCGAGGCCGTCGAGGACGTGATCCTCAATCGCCCGCAGCGGACCAACGTCTCCAACACCGAGCGCCTGGTCGACATGGCCCCGCGCTACAAGGGCGAGAAGGGTCAGGTCCAGACCGCCAACTTGGAATGGCGCAAGGGCACGGTGAACGAGCGCATCACCCACGCCCTGGTCCACGGCATCACCGAGTTCATCAACCAAGACACCGAAGAAGCCCGCCTGTCGGTCGAGCGGCCGCTGCACGTGATCGAAGGCCACCTGATGGATGGCATGAACGTGGTCGGCGACCTGTTCGGCTCGGGCAAGATGTTCCTGCCGCAGGTCGTGAAATCGGCCCGCGTCATGAAGCAGGCCGTCGCCTGGCTGGAGCCGTTCATGGAGGCCGAGAAGGCCGGCAAGCCGCGCGAGCAGGCCGGCCGCATCCTGATGGCCACGGTCAAGGGCGACGTCCACGACATCGGCAAGAACATCGTCGGCGTCGTGCTGCAGTGTAACAACTACGAGGTTATCGACCTGGGCGTCATGGTCCCGGCCGACCGCATCCTCGACGAGGCCCGCAAGCACAAGGTCGACATGATCGGCCTGTCGGGCCTGATCACGCCGTCGCTGGACGAGATGGTGTTCGTGGCCGCCGAGATGGAGCGCCAGGGCTTCACCATCCCGCTGCTGATCGGCGGGGCCACCACCAGCCGCACCCATACGGCGGTCAAGATCGAGCCGGCTTATCACAAGGGCTCGACCACCTATGTGCTGGACGCCAGCCGGGCGGTGGGCGTGGTCTCGGGCCTGCTGTCGGCCAGCGAGCGCGACCGCCTGCAGGCCGAGACACGGGCCGAATATGTCCGTATCCGCGAGCAGTACGCCCGGGGCCAGACGGCCAAGGCGCGCACCAGCATCGCCGAGGCGCGTCGTAGGAATTTCGCCATCGACTGGGAAGGCTACACGCCGCCCAAGCCGGCCTTCATCGGGACCCGGGTGTTCGAGCCCTCGCTGGAAGAACTAGTCCCCTTCATCGACTGGTCGCCGTTCTTCGCCAGCTGGGAACTGATCGGCCGCTTCCCGCAGATCCTGGAGGATGACGTGGTTGGCCAAGCCGCCACCGACCTCTACCGCGACGCCCGCGCCATGCTGGACCAGGTGGTGGCCGAGAAATGGTTCGGGGCCAAGGGCGTGATCGGCTTCTGGCCGGCCCAGGCCCAGGGCGACGACATCGTTCTCTATACGGACGAGACCCGCACGGCCGAATATTCGCGCTTCCACACCCTGCGCCAGCAGATGGACAAGGGCGAAGGCAAGCAGAACGCGGCTCTGTCGGACTTCATCGCGCCGATCGGGCAGGGCGCGGACTATGTCGGCGGTTTCGCCGTCACCGCCGGCCACGGCGAGGACGAGATCGTCAAGACGTTCAAGGACGCCGGCGACGACTACAGCGCCATCATGGCCTCGGCCCTGGCCGACCGCCTGGCCGAGGCCTTCGCCGAGTGGCTGCACTATAGGGCCCGCGTCGAACTCTGGGGTTACGCCCCGGACGAGGCGGCCGACGCCGCCGTGATGATCGCCGAGACGTATCAGGGCATCCGCCCCGCGCCCGGCTATCCGGCTCAGCCCGATCACACCGAGAAGGGCACGCTGTTCAAGCTGCTCGACGCCGAGGCGGCCACCGGCCTGAAGCTGACCGAGAGCTATGCCATGACCCCGGGCGCGGCGGTCTCGGGCCTCTATTTCAGCCATCCGAAGGCGCACTATTTCGGGGTCGGCAAGATCGACGCCGACCAGGTCGAGGACTATGCCCGCCGCAAGGGTTGGGACGTGGCCACGGCCGAGCGCTGGCTATCGCCGATCCTCAACTACGACCCCGCCGCCCGGGCGCGGGGCGCGGCGGCTTGACGACGCGCGGGGCCCGGCCAGCCGGCGATGTGGACACCGATCGGGCCGTTCCGGCGCGGACGTGTCGGGTGGCGGAAACCGTGAAACCCAAATCGCGTAACGCTGTGCGATAATTTGTCCGCCGGGCCATCACGGTAAGGAATTCGGCAACGGTTCCCATGAAGGATGCGCCATCTCAGGGGAATGGGATGGATCGTCGGAACATCGAGCTCAAGATCTTTGGCCTGATCGCGGGCATGGCGGCGGGCATGATTCTGCTCGCCAGCGTCGCCTTGACCGTCGCCACACGCCACGCCGACGCGCGCGAGCGTCAGTACGAGCAGACCCTGGTTGGCAACGGCCTGCGCCAGCGCGGCAAGGAGATCCAGACCGCCCTCAATCCCTACGTCATCTGGGATGAGGCGATCATCAAGCTGGACAACCACTACGACCAGGCGTGGGCCAGCCAGAACATCGGCGCCTCGCTGGGGGGAGCCCTGGGCTACAAGGTCGCTTTCGTTCTCGACGCCGACGGCAAGCCGATCTACGGCCACATCAATGGCAGGGACGTCGCGCCGCAAGCCTATTCCCGATACGCGACCTCGACCGAACGTCTGGTCGCCGAAATCCGCAAGATCGAGACCGATCCCAAGAAGGTCGCCGCGCTGCGCGCCGTGCACGGGAGCCGCGTCGAGTTGATCGGCGACGAGCCCGTGCTGATCACCGTCTCGCTGATCCGCCCGGACCTGAAGGCCAAGACCCGCGGGCCCCGCGCGCCGCTGCTGGTGACGGGCATCCCGGTGGCCAACAGCGTCATCAAGACGTTCTCCGACCGCTTCCTGCTGCACGACGCCCATATCGAGGTGGTCAAGCCGGACGCGGTCCGCATCGACGCCGCCCAGGCCGTGCTGGGCCAGGCCGCAGACGGTCGCCGCGTCGTCCTGAGCTGGACCCCGCGCAAGCCGGGCGAGGAACTGTTGAAGTCGGCCACCCCGATGCTGGCCTTGGCGGTGCTGGCCGCGGCGGCCGGCTCGTTCCTGCTGTTCCGGGTCACTCGCCGCGCGGCCAAGAAGCTTCTGCTGAGCGAGGCCGAGGCCAAGCACTTGGCGCTGCACGACCCGCTGACGGGCCTGGCGAACCGCACCCTGTTCACCGATCGCCTGGTCCACGCCCACGCGCTGTTGCGCCGCAAACCGGGGCATCTTGGCGTGTTGTGCATCGACCTCGACCGGTTCAAGGAGGTCAATGACAGCTACGGTCACGAGGCCGGCAACCAACTGATCCGCGAGGTCGCCCGCCGCCTGATGCATATCTGCCGTGAGACCGACACTATCTGCCGTCTGGGCGGCGACGAGTTCGCGATCATCCAGCCCGACACGACCCCGTCCGGCGCGGCCACCCTGGCCCAGCGCGTGGTCGACGGCCTGTCGGGCGAGGTGGATCTCTCGATCGGTCGCGCCGAGCTATCGTGCTCGGTCGGCGTATCGGTCGTCTCCGACGCCGACCAGGGGCAGGCCGAGCTGCTGCGCCAGGCCGACGTCGCGCTCTACCGCGCCAAGGAAGCCGGCCGTGGCCGCTTCGCCTTCTTCGAGCCCGAGATGGATGCGGCCCTGCGCCTACGAAAGGGGCTGGAGCGCGACCTGCGTTCGGCCCTGGAAAGCGAATCCCTAGCCGTCGCCTACCAGCCGCTGACCGACGCGCGCGGCGCGATGATTGGCGTCGAGGCCCTGGCCCGCTGGACCCATCCCGAACGCGGCGAAATCTCGCCGGCCATCTTCATCCCGCTGGCCGAGTCCAGCGGCCTGATCGGCTTGGTTGGAGCGGCCGTGTTCCGCCGCGCCTGCTACGACAGCCTGCGTTGGTCGGGCTTGGAGGTGTCGGTCAATGTCTCGGCCATCCAGCTGTCCAGCCCCAGCTTCGTCGACGAGATGGTCGCCACCCTGGCCGAGACCGGGGCCCGCGCCGACGTCTTCATGCTGGAGATCACCGAGACGGCCCTGCTGAAGGACAGCGACGGCGTCCACGAGGCCTTGCGTCGCCTCAAGCGCCTGGGTTTCCGTCTGGCCCTGGACGACTTCGGCACCGGCTACGCCAGCCTCGCCTATCTGCGCCGCCATCCGATCGACAAGCTGAAGATCGACCGCTCGTTCGTTTCCAGCCTGCCGGGCAACAGCGAGAGCATGGCTGTGGCCAGCGCCATCATCAGTCTGGCCAAGTCGCTGGGTCTGAAGACCACGGCCGAGGGCGTCGAGACCCAAGGCCAGTTGGACGCCCTGGTGAAACTGGGCTGCGGCGAGTTCCAGGGTTACCTGCTGGGCGCCCGATGCCCGCCAACTCCATCGCCGGGGTGCGCGAAAACGCCGGGGTTCGGTAGCCTTTCCGCCTCATTGCGCTTCATGCGCGGGACCCGTCGTTCCGCCGCAAGCACGCGGCGGAACGACAGGTGTGCGAACGCCGAAGGCTCAAGCCAAGCAGCCGTCAGTCCGCCTTGCAGATCAGCACGTCGCGGCCGCCGCGCTTGGCGGGGACGAGGCTGCCGGCGCAGGGGATCGGGTTAACCGGGTCGACGATCACCTCATTGCCGCCGATCGGCGGCGGCTTGGCGGCCGGGGGCTTGGTCAGCGGCTTGGCGGCGGCCGACTTGGTCTCGGTCTTCGCCGTCTTGACGGGAGCGGGTTTCGCCGGCGCGGGCTTGGCGATCATCGGCTTCGGCGTGGGCGCCGCTTCGGCGACCGGCGTCGGCGCGGGCGCTGGCGGCGCGGCGGGCTCCGCGGCGGGCGTCGGCGTGGCGTCGAACGTTTCCGGCTTGGTCTCGACCTTGGAGGCCGCGGCGGCGTTGTTGTAGTTCAGGGCCTTGCCCAGAATGGTCGAGCGGGTCTCCAGCGCCTTGGCGCGCTTCTCGCAATCGCCGGGCGGGCTCCAGCTCATCCACATCTGCGCCAGACGCGCCTTGTCGACCGTGTCGGCGCCTTGCCAGACGGACTGGCCGCGCTTGACCTGGGCGCCGCCATATTCCGAGATCGGGCGCGGGCTGGCTTTCTCGGCCGCCGTGATCGCCGAGGCGAAGACCTTGAGGTCCTTCCGCGCCTGCTCGCGCATTTCCGGATAGGTCTTCAGCGAGGCGGCGACGCCGTCAGGACCCGGGAACGCCTTCTCGATCCGCGTCACCTCCGGCATCACGCGATCATAGAGATTGGCGTAGCCGCCCAGGGCGCCGTAGCACCAGGCGACATAGCCGTACTCGTCGGTCGGCGGCGCATTGGGCGACTGGCCGGCCTGACCGTCCTGGGCGAAGAGAGCGAGAGCGAGGAGGAGGGCGTTCGCCATGCGGGCGGATGTCCTTTTTACAATACGTCGAGTCTGACTAGAGCATTTCGATCGGGAATGGGACCGTTGCGTGGCGATGAAGCCAAGCGCGGCCATAACGAGCGAAGCGCCAATCGGCTCCCTCGTCGCGTGAATGGGCGGTTTCGCCGCATTGCACTAAAGTCATGTGAACGATCATTCTCATTGTGCTAGAAGCGAGCTGACGGGTGATCCGAGAGGGCCCGTCACGCGTATCTTCTTCGTCCGTCGCTGGTTTCGAGGCGCTTCATGACCTTCTGGCGCAACATTGCGAGTATCGCCGCCCGGCGTCTTGACCTGGCCGACTGCACGGAGTGTCCGAGCGGCCTGCCGGGCGAGGACCCGGCGTTCTCGACTGCGGTGACCGCCTTGGGCGCCAAGCTGGCCAAGGTCGACGGCCGCGCCGACGGCGGCGAGTTCCTGGCCTTCACCGAGGTGTTCCAGCCCGACCCCGCGTCGGAGCAGAACATTCACCGCCTGTACGACCTGGCGCGCCAGACAACTCACGGCTTCGAGAGCTACGCCAAGCGCCTGGCCAAGCGCTACAGCACCTGTCCGCAGTTGCTGGAAGACGTGGTCGACGGCCTGTTCCATATCGCCAAGGCCGACGGCGTCGTGACCCAGGACGAGCTGGACTATCTGGAGCGGGTCTCGGATCTGTTCGGCATGTCGCCGCTGTCCTTCCGCCGCCTGCGCGCCACCCATCTGGGCGTGGGCAAGGACGATCCCTACGCCATCCTGGAAGTGCCGGCCGACGCCGACGACGCCACGGTGCGCAAGGCCTGGAAGCTGGCCCTGTCCAACGCCCATCCGGATCGCGCTCGAGCGCGCGGGTTGCCGGCCGACTTCATCGCGCTGGCCGAGACCAAGGCCGCCGCCATCAACGCCGCTTTCTCGACGGTGATGCGCGAGCGCAAGGAACTGGGTCTGGCCGCCGCCGGTTGAGCCGAGACGATCCGCCGCTCCATAAGGAGCCGGAAAAGGGCTTTTCATCCGAAGCCGTCGGGTGTTCAGTTGCGGTTCAGCGCTTGTGAACCAACTTGGTTGATCATGAGCGTGGACGAGAGGATTACGATGAGCAGCCAAGGCGTCGCAGCTTCGCCCTTCCATAGCCTGGCCTGGATGGCCGGGGCTCTTGCGACCTCGGTCGCGGTGGTGATCGGCGCGGTGCTGGCGGTGGTGTTCGCCGCGACCGTGGTCGCCGTCGGTTTTCTGGGCAGCGCGCTTTTCGGCCTCGCCGCTTTCACCTTCCGCGGCCGCAAGGTCGCCAAGGCCCCGGCGGGTGATCCCAGCCTGATCGAGGCCCGCAATGTCGGCGGCCACTCCTGGGTCGCCTACGGCTGGAACGAGCGTCCCTAAAGCAAAAACTCAGCAGAATATTCCGTATTCCAGCCCCGAAATGACTGGGATACACCGCTACCGGCGACCCCATCGCCGATAGGCGCCAGGCAAGACCAACTCAAGATTGACGGAGCAATCTACAGCGGTAAATCTCCCCGTAGATTTAGGGGGCTCCATGAAGACGCGTCTAACCGCAGCTTTGCTGCTCGCCGGCGCTCTCTGCGCACCGGCTCTGGCCGCGCCGTCATCTCTGTCCATCAAGGCTGAAGGGCCAGTCGTCATAGCGGACGCCATCAGCCTGACGGTCCATTCCGCGATCGTGGGCCGGGACTTCGTCATCGAGGTCACGCCGCCGCGAACGCCACCGATTCTGCCAGGGCAGACGGCGCCCGTGCTCTATGTCCTAGATGGCGGCTACGACCTGGCCGGCCCGGCGGGCTATATGCTTGGCGCAGCTGGCGTGATGGCCCCGGCCTATGTCGTGACGGTGGGGTATCCAGCGGGAGCATCGGCGCGCGGCGTGGACCTGCTGTCCACATCCGCGACCAGCCCGGACGGCTTCGCTCACAAGGGGGGCGGGGCGGACGCCTTCCGCCGTTTCTTGGTAGAGGAGCTGAAGCCGTTCGTCGAAGCGCGCTACCCGGTGGACGGCGCCAAGTCGATGCTGTTTGGGCATTCCTTGTCTGGACTTTTCACGGCCAACGTCCTTGCCAGCCACCCCTCGGACTTCGCCGCTTACCTCATCGCCAGCCCGTCGGTCTGGGCCGACCCTGGCGTCGTAGAACGTCTTCGGGCCCTTCGGATCGGTAGTGCGCCGCGTCGTGTCTTCGTGGGCTATGGAGGCGATGAAAACGCCTACATGATCGACGGCGCGCGGCAGGTGATCCAGGCGCTAAGCGGCGTGCAAGGCGTTCTGCTCCAGGCCAAGGCGTTCGAGGGCGAACAGCACATCTCCTACTATCCAGCTCTACCGAACGCCGCGTTCCCCTTCCTGCTGCCCCGCGACAATCTCATGCGTCGTCCGAATCCCGTTGAGCTTTCGGCAGAGCGGCTGAAGCGGTACCTGGGCGTTTATGAACTCGCCGATCATCGACGTGTCACGATCACTGAGGACGAGGATGGCCTTGTCTTCAAAGTCGACGGGCGTGACGAGGCTGGCTTGCTGGCGGAGGCCCTGGACCGGTTCTTCATCAGAGGCGTGGACGCGAGTGTCGTCTTCGACGCTGGAAACGGCCTTGCCAGGAAAATGGAGATCAGCCTGAACGGCACGACGGCTCTCGCCCTACGCGTCCCGTAGAAATCGAAGGAGGCTGGCGCGCCCCTTTTGATCGCGATCGTCATTACCACCTTGGTCGCGCACGTTTGGCGGCAGTTGAGGGGAGATCGTGACCGTGAGCAATTGTTGGTTCTGGTGAAGACCCGCCCGTGTGGCGGGAATGACGGTTGAGAGGCTGGGCGCATGAAGGCGCGTTGCCGCCACGTCCCCCTTGCTCCCATCGCCTTGCTCCCGCATCCTGCCTTTCAAACAAACGTTGGGAGGCAAGCATGATTGGCGTGGTCGCGGTTCTGAAAGTCCAGCCGGACAAGTCCGGGGATTTCGAGAAGGTGTTCCTGGATCTCCAGAACAAGGTGAAGGCCAATGAGCCGGGCTGCCTCGTCTACCAGTTGACCCGGTCCAAGACCGAGGCGGGCCTCTACAAGGTGCTGGAGCTCTACGCCTCCGAGGACGCGCTGAAGCATCACGGCGGCACGGACTATTTCAAGGCCGCCGGCGCGGCGATGGGTCCGTTCATGGCCGGTCGCCCCGAGATCGAATATCTGGACGCCGTGGAGTAGACGGCGATGGATCTGGCCTTCTCGCCCGAGGACCTGGCCTTCCAGCAGGAGGTTCGCGACTGGATCGCGACCGCCTATGACGAGGCCTTACGAAAGCAGTTCAGCCAGTCCAAGAACGGCTATCTCGACAAGGCCGGGCAGGTGACCTGGCAGAAGAAGCTGGCCGATCGCGGCTGGGCCGCGCCGGACTGGCCGGTCGAGTTGGGCGGGGCGGGATTCACCCCCTCGCAGCGCTACATCTTCAACATGGAGATCGTCTGGCCGGCGTGCCGACCTCCTCGCCGATGGGGTTGAAGATGGTCGCGCCGGTGATCATGGCGTTCGGCACCCCTGAGCAGAAGGCCCAGCATCTGCCGCCGATCCTGAAGTCCGACATCTGGTGGTGCCAGGGCTATTCGGAGCCCGGTTCGGGGTCTGACCTGGCCTCCCTTCAGATGAAGGCCGAGCGAGATGGCAACGACTACGTCCTGAACGGCTCGAAGATCTGGACCACCCACGCCCAGTGGGCCGACTGGATGTTCTGCCTCGTCCGCACCTCGAACCAGGGCAAGCCGCAGGAGGGCATCTCGTTCCTGCTGCTGCGGATGGACACGCCCGGCATCCAGATCAAGCCGCTGCCCACCCTGGACGGTCCGCCCGACGGCGAGCAAGAGATCAACCAGGTCTTCTTCGACAATGTCCGCGTGCCGGTCGCCAATCGTATCGGCGAGGAGAACAAGGGCTGGACCTACGCCAAGTACCTGCTCGAGTTCGAGCGCGGAAACGCCTATGCGCCGGGCCTGATGAACATGCTCAAGAAGGTCAAGCGCATCGCCGCCCTGGAGCTGGCCGACGATGGCGGCCGGCTGATCGACGACGCCGACTTCCGGGGCAAGATCACCAACCTGGAGATCCAGGTCGAGGCGCTTAACGCCACCGAGCTGCGGATCTTCTCGGGCCGCACCGCCGGCAAGGCGATCGGCCCGGCCTCGTCGATGCTGAAATGCGTCGGCTCGGAGTACCAGCAGGCGATCACGGAGCTGACCCTGGAGGCGGTCGGAACCTACGCCGCGCCGTTCGTCGAGGATCCCTGGTCCAAGAGCAACGAGCTGCGCGCCGGTCCGGACTACGCCGCGCCGGCCGCGCCGGCCTATTTCAACTACCGGAAAGCCTCGATCTACGCCGGGTCGAACGAGATCCAGCGCAACATCATGGCCAAGATGGTGCTGGGGCTCTAGGGCCTCAGTTTTTCTGCATGGCGCGGCGATCCAAACGTGTGTTTGGATCGCTCGCAACAACACCTGTTCCGGAACACCCCATGTCGCTCGACGTCCTGTTCAAGCCGTTCGAATTCAAGTCGCTGAAGCTGCCCAACCGGGTGGTGATGGCGCCGATGACGCGGTCGTTCTCGCCCGGCGGCGTGGCCACCGACGAGGTCGCCGCCTACTACCGCCGCCGCGCCGAGAACCAGGTCGGATTGATCGTCACCGAGGGTACGGGCGTGGCCCGTCCGGCCTCGCTGAACGACGCCAACGTGCCGCGCTTTCATGGCGAGAAGGAACTGGCCGCCTGGAAGAAGGTGGTCGACGAGGTCCACGCCGGCGGCGGGCTGATCGCGCCGCAGCTGTGGCATGTCGGCTCGGCCAAGGGGCCGGCTCAGTTGGGCAAGGTCGACAGCCCCTCGGGCATCTCGAAGGCGGGCGGCGAGCCGTTCACCGAACCGATGACCGACGCCGACATCGCCGACACCATCGCCGCCTTCGGCCAGGCCGCGGGTGACGCCAAGCGCCTGGGCTTCGACGCGGTCGAGCTGCACGGGGCCCACGGCTACCTGATCGACCAGTTCTTCTGGGCGGGCACCAACGTCCGCACCGACAAGTGGGGCGGCCCGACGATCGGCGAGCGGGCGCGGTTCGCCGCCGAGATCCTGAAGGCGGTCCGCGCCGCCGTCGGCCCGGACTATCCGGTGATCATTCGCCTGTCGCAGTGGAAGCAGCAGGACTACACGGCCCGGAACGCCTCGACCCCGCGCGAGCTGGAGGCCTGGCTGCAGCCGCTGGCCGATGCGGGCGCCGACATCTTCCACTGCTCGCAGCGCCGCTTCTGGGAGCCGGAGTTCGAGGGATCCGACCTCAACTTCGCCGGCTGGGCCAAGAAGCTGACCGGCGCGCCGACCATCACGGTCGGCTCGGTGGGCCTGTCGGGCGAATTCATCGCCGCGTTCGGCGGGGAGGGTAGCCAGCCCGCCTCGATCAACGGCCTGCTGGAACGTCTGGAGCGCGACGAGTTCGACCTGGTCGGCGTCGGCCGCGCCCTGCTGCAGGATCCGGAATGGGTCGTGAAGATCCGCGACGGCCGCAACGACGAGCTGCAGAACTTCGAGCGCGCCGCCTTGGGCACGCTGTACTAGCCGACACCCCCCGTTCCGGGGCTGTGCCTAGCGCCGGCCCCGGACCATCGTCGCCTTGCTCACGAGAGGGAGGCGTCGATGACTTGGTTGCCCTATCTGTCCGGCTTGCTCGCCTTGCTGGCCATGGCCTTGCTGGTCGCCGGCGCGTTCCTGCGGGAGTAGGCGGGGGAGCGGGGGCTGGCGCTCCCCCTCCGCTTTATCTAGGCGATCGTGGTCACCAGACCGCCCTCGGCCCTCAGCGAGGCGCCGTTGGTGGCCGCCGACAGCGGGCTGGCGACATAGGCGACCAGACTGGCGATTTCCTGCGGCTCGATCATCCGCTGCAACAGCGACGAGGTGCGGTGCTTCTCGAAGAACTCCGCCTCGTGCTCGGCGGCCGTGCCGTTCGGATTGGTCGAGACGCTCTTGAGGAACTCGAAGATGCCGGCCGCGCGGGTCGGGCCTGGCAGGACGGAATTGACGGTGACGCCCGTTCCCTTGGTCTGCTGGGCCATGCCGCGCGCGACCGCCAGCTGGGCGCTCTTGGTCATGCCGTAGTGGACCATCTCGCCGGGGATCGCGAGACCCAACTCCGACGAGATGAAGATCACCCGGCCCCAGTTTCGCTCCAGCATGCCCGGGAAATAACCGCGCGACAGGCGCACGCCGCTCATCACATTGACTTCGAACAGGCGCAGCCAGTCCTCGTCCGGGATATCGGCGAAGGCCTTCATCTCGTAGATGCCGAGGTTGTTGACGAGAATATCGACCGAGGGGACGGCCTTGAGAATGGCGCTGGCGCCATCGGCCGTGGCCGCGTCGGCCAGCACGCCCTCGACCTTGGTTCCGCCCGAGGCGCGGATGCCGGCCAGGGCCTCGTCCAGCTTGTCCTGTGTGCGGCCGGTCACGAACACCTTGGCGCCCTCGACGGCCAGGGTGCGGGCGATCTCCAGGCCGATACCGGCGGTCGAGCCGGTCACCAGCGCGGTCTTGTCGTTCAGTTTGAGGTCCATCGCTGGGCTCCGTTGCTTTGACGGCTCCACAGATGGGCCCGCCACGACCCCAGACTACGCCGTGGCGAGGCACAGCACTTGTGACTTCAGTTCATCGATTGGATCGTCAGGCGTTGAAGTTCAGCTTCAGGCCTGGCCGCGGCCAGCGGGCCTTGTAGAGCTTGCCGGTGCCCGAGGCCGTGATCCACGCGTCGCGCATGTCGGCCCCGCCAAAGCAGATGTTGGTCACGATCACGTCCGGGAAGGCATAGTGCTCGGTCGAACCATCCGGGTCGAAGGCGGTGATGCCGCCGTTGATGATCGTCGCCACACAGACCTTGCCGCCAGCCTCGACCGCCAGGCTGTCCAGCAGCTGGTAGCCCGGCAGGTTGCAGACCACGTTACCGGGTTGTAGCGGCAGCGCGTCAGCCAGCACGCCCGGCGCGGTCACCTCGAATGACCACAGGCGCCCCAGCATGGTGTCGGCCATGTAGACGGTCTTCTCGTCGGGCGAGAGGCCCACGCCGTTGGGCGAGACGAAGTGGTCGCGCCAGCGGACGATCTTCGAGCCGTCGGTCAGGGCGTAGTACAGCGCCCCGTACTTGCGGCCGTCCGGCGTCGAGCAGCCGTGGTCGGTGAACCAGAAGCCGCCCTGCTTGTCGAAGACGAGATCGTTGGGGCCGACCAGGTCCTTGCCGTCGCACGCGGTGTAGAGCGTGGTGATCGCGCCGGTGGCGATGTCGATCCGCTGGATCGAGCCGCCCGTGTGGGTCGGCGGGGTAGGGCCGGGGATGTTCAGCCCGTTGGCCTCGAAGAACTGGAAGGCGCCGCCGTTGTTGGTGACGTAGAGCGCGCCGTCCGGCCCGATCGCCGCGCCGTTGGGACCGCCGCCGGTCTCGGCCACCGTCTCCTTGCGGCCGTCCGGCCAGACCCGGGTCAGGCGCTGGCCCTGGATCTCGGTAAGGATCACCGAGCCGTCGGCCATGGCCACGGGACCTTCGGGGAATTGCAGACCTTCGGCGACCAGCTGGATGTCCATCGACGTCTCCCTGACACCTCTGAGCGGGTGTTGGGGATCACTATAAACGCTCGTTTGAACCTGGCGAGGGTTCTGTTCAGGGAGGGCTCAGCGCCGCTCCAGCACCCGGAACACGAAGGCGTGGTCGTCGCCTTCGCCAGCGGGATGTTCCTCGCGGCGGACCTCGGTCCAGGCGCTCTCGTCGAAATCGGGGAAGCGGACGTCGCCCTCGACCTCGGCGGCGACGTCGGTCAGGTACAGGCGCTTGGCTTTCGGCAGGGCGGCTTCGAACAGGCTGCGGCCGCCGATCACGCAGACCTCCGCCGCGCCGTCGTCCTCGGCCTGCTCGCGCGCCATCTGGACGGCTTCCATGAAGCTCTCACAGACCACCGCCTGCTCGGGCTCGAACGATCCGTCGCGCGACAGCACCACGTTCATGCGGCCGGGCAGGGGCTTGCGGGGCAGGCTGTCCCAGGTCTTGCGGCCCATGATGATCGGCTTGCCCAGGGTGTTGGCCTTGAACAAGGCCAAGTCCGACTTCAACCGCCAGGGCAGGTCGCCGTCACGACCGATCACGCCGTTGGCCGCGCGGGCGACGACGATGGCGAGGGGGATCAAACCGAGACCTCGGCCTTGATGTGCGGATGGGCCTGGTAGCCTTCCAGGGTGAAGTCCTCGTACGCGAAGGCGAACAGGTCACGCTTGTCGGCGATCTTCAGGGTCGGGAAGGGATAGGGCTCGCGGGTCAGCTGCTCCCGGGCCTGGTCCAGATGGTTCAGATAGAGGTGAGCATCGCCGAAGGTGTGGACGAACTCGCCCGGCTCCAGGCCGACGACCTTGGCGACCATCAGGGTCAGCAGGGCATAGCTGGCGATGTTGAACGGTACGCCCAGGAAGACGTCGGCGCTACGCTGGTAGAGCTGGCAGGACAGCTTTCCATCCGCCACGAAGAACTGGAACAGGCAGTGACAGGGCGGCAGGGCCATGTCGTCGACATCGGCCGGATTCCAGGCCGTGACGATGTGGCGGCGGCTGTTGGGATTGGTCTTCAGGTTCTCGACAAGGTTGGCGATCTGGTCGATCGACTGGCCGTTGGGCGCGGCCCACGAGCGCCACTGCTTGCCGTAGACGGGGCCGAGGTCGCCGTTCTCGTCGGCCCACTCGTCCCAGATGCGCACGCCGTTGTCCTTGAGATAGGCGATGTTGGTGTCGCCCTTCAGGAACCACAGCAGCTCGATGAAGATCGAGCGCAGGTGCAGCTTCTTGGTGGTCAGGACAGGGAAGCCCTTGGCCAGATCGAAGCGGATCTGCCGGCCAAATACCCCCAGGGTCCCTGTGCCCGTACGGTCGCCGCGCTGGACGCCGTTCGCCAGGATGTCGGCGAGCAGGGCCAGATACTGCCGCTCGGGATGATCGGCGGCGGCTTTCGGGGCGTCGAGGACGGCGGTGGTCATGGTTGGCAGTCTGGTCGCGAATCGCGGGTTTGAACACTGCGGCGCGGGGAAGCGTCCACAGGGGGCGCTAACTCTCCTCTCCCTTTGGGGGAGGGGGGACCGCCGAACGGCGGTGGAGGGGGCTAGCGCCAGCTGAAAGATGCCGGGCCGTCCCCCTCCGTCTCGCTGCGTATCCGCAGCGATCCACCTCCCTCAGATGGGGGAGGAGAAACCTACTTGCTCGGCGCCAGACCCGTGTTCAGCACCCAGCCGACGTTGTCGTTCTCGTCGGCCACTTCCCACCACAGGTCCTGCTGCTTGCCCGTCGGATAGACGATGGCGCCGGCGGGGAGGGTGCGGATCAGCTTGCCGCCGGCGACCGGGGTGGCGCGCATGGCGACGGGGCGCTGGGCGGCGAAGGTCTTCGACGGCGCGGCGGCTGCGGCCGGGCCGGCTTCGGACAGCAGGCCCAGGTCGCCGATCATCTTCGAATAGGCGTTGATGAACGACAGGGTGACAATGCGGCCGATGTCGGTGTCCTCGTAGCCGCCGCCGACCGCGCCGGCGAAGCCGTAGCCGCCGCCCGCGCCCCAGCCGATGTCGTTCTTCACCGCATAGCCCTCGGCCACCGACATGGTCTCGGTGGTGCGGACATTGGTCAGCGACAGGACGGTGTTGGCTTCCAGCTTCTTGGTCTTGATGCCGCCGACCAGGCCGCCGACGCGACCGCCGATGATGCCGCCGAGGGCGCCGGCCACCGCGCCGCCGCCGACATTGCTGTTGCTGCCCTGGACCTCGGCGACCAGCACGTAGTCGGCCGCCTTGACCTGACCCTGGCCGACGTTGGAGCCGCGCTGCAGGCCGAGATTGCCGCTGATCGCGCGCTCCTTCTCGGCCGCGCCGAGGCCCGCGCCCCGGTCGACCAGGTTGAAGCAGCCCGAACGCTGGACGATGGCGCGCAGCACCTTCTGCGGCGAGGCGAGGTTGTACTGGGTCCAGCCGCTGGAATCGTCGCCATCGACGATCGACAGCGTGCCCAGCTTGCGGGCGCAGCGCGGGACCTCCGCCGAGGCCTGGGTCTGCATGGTCTGGCCCTTGCTGGCCTTGGCCTGGGCGAAGACCGTGACAGGTGTCAGGGTGGTCAGCGCCAGACCAACGGCCAGCGCGCTACGGAAGGCTTTCATACGTGGTGTTCCCCGGTCGGTCCCCGAACTTGAGGCGTCACCCTACAGGCGAGGGACGGTCGCGCCAAGATTGGCAGGGGCTAACCGGCGAACCCGCCTTCGTCGAGGAAGTCCTGCTCGGCCTCGGTGGTTTTGCGACCAAGGCCGGCGTTTCGGTGGGGGAAGCGACCAAAGCGGGCGATGATGTCGCGATGGAGCAGGGCGAACTTCATCAATTCCTCGTCGCCGGTGTCGGCCTGGAGGGCGGCGAACAGCTGGACGCTGAGCTCCTGGTCGACCAGCGATTCCGAGTGCTCGAACGGCAGGTAGAAGAACGGGCGCAGGTCCGCGTCGATGGCCGGATCCGTGTCATGGCCGGCTGCGATGGCCTCGTGGGCGAACATCCGGGCCAGCGGGTCGGTGGCGAAGGCGTGCGGGGTGTTGCGATACATGTTGCGCGGGAACTGATCGAGCAGGATCAGCATGGCCAGCGAGCCCAGGGGCGCCTCGGTCCACTTGTCGTAGCGGCGCATGGAAGCGCGGTAGTGGGTCTGCTCGAACTTCAGGGCGATGGCGCTGTCGAAGGCGGGATCCTTCTTGAACCACTTCTTGGGTCCGGCCCCGCGCCAGAAGACGACGATGTCGTTGTAGTGCGCGCTCATCGAGGCCCTCACGCGTTCCTTCGTTCAAGCACGGTTCATCCGGCGAGTCCGACACTGCTATCAAGGGACAAGCCCGGGCCGCGCTTCAAGGCCCTTCGGAGCAAGAAATGAAACGTCTGATCACGACCGCCCTGGCGCTTTCGCTGCTGGGCGGCGCGGCGGCCGAGGCCGGAGCCGCCGCCGGGGTGGTGGTTCAGCAGCAGCAGGGCGCCCCGCGCGAGCGCGGCGACGGCGGCCCCAGGGGTGATCGCGGCGGCGACCGTGGCGGTGATCGTGGCGACCGCGGCGGTGGTGACCGTGGCCAAGGCGGCTGGAACCGTGGCGGCGAGCGTCCGCAACCTCAACCTCAGGCTCAGCCGCAACCCCAGGCCCAACCGCAGAACAACGGCGGCGGCTGGAACCGAGGCGATCGAGGCGATCGCGGCGGCTGAATCGTGGCGACCGCCCGCAGACCCAACCGCAACAGCAGCCTCAGCCTCAACCGCAGGCCCAGCAGCAGAACAACGGCGGTTCGGGCTGGAACCGGGGCGGGAACGACAACCGCCCGGGCGGTTGGAATCGTGGCGACGACAATCGCGGCGGCCGGCCCGACCGGAACGACAATCGCGGCGAAGCCAACCGTCCAGGCAACTGGGATCGCAACGACAACCGCGGCGGCTGGGATCGCAACGACAACAATCGTTGGGACAATAATCGTGGCGGCTGGGACCGGAACGACCGTCGTCCGGGACAGGGCCAGTACCGCGATCGTGACCGCGGCCGCCACCAGTACGACCGCGGCTACTACCGCCCCAGCTATCGCGCGTCGCGGCGCTACCGGGCGCCGGCCTACCGCTATCCGAGCGGCTGGTACGCGCGCAGCTGGTCGTTCGGCGATTACCTGCCGGGCGGCTGGTACGGCAGCTCCTACTACCTGAACTGGGGCTCGTACGGCCTGCCGCTGCCGCCGATCGGCTGCGAGTGGGTCCGGGTCGGCTCCGACGCCCTCCTGGTCGACGTCTGGAGCGGCCAGGTCCTGAGCGTCTACTACGGTCTCTTCTGGTAGGCGGAAATCTTCCTTCCCGAGCGGGGAAGGCCAGCGTAGCGGATGGGCGGGCCACCAGGTCCGCCCATCCTTTGGCTGTTGGCATGGCGTACGACCGCACGAGAGCTTCAACGAGTCCGCGAGGGCTCCGGCTTTTCGGCGTTCTGTCGGCTTCGCCTTGACGAAACGGCAAAAAAACGCTCAAACGCCCGGCCTTTGTCGCTCCGCCGTTGCGCGGGGTGGCCAAATTGACCAGTCCTTGGAGATAAAACATGCGCGTCTATTATGATCGCGACGCCGACCTCGCCCGCATCTTGGACAAGAAGATCGCGATCGTAGGCTATGGTTCGCAAGGTCATGCCCACGCGCTCAACCTTCGGGACTCGGGCATCAAGAACGTCGCCGTCGCCCTGCGCGCCGGCTCGCCGACCGCCAAGAAGGCCGAAGGCGAAGGCCTGAAGGTCATGACCGTCGCCGAGGCCGCCGCCTGGGCCGATATGATCATGATCCTGGCGCCGGACGAGCATCAGGCCGCGATCTACAAGCACGAGATCGCCCCCAACATCCGTGACGGCGCGGCCCTGCTGTTCGCCCACGGCCTGAACGTCCACTTCGGCCTGATCGAGCCGAAGGACACCATCGACGTCCTGATGGTCGCGCCGAAGGGCCCGGGTCACACCGTGCGCGGCGAGTACCAGAAGGGCGGCGGCGTGCCGTGCCTGATCGCGGTGCACCACAACGCCACCGGCAACGCCCTCGACCTCGGCCTGGCCTATGCCTCGGCCATCGGCGGCGGCCGCTCGGGCATCATCGAGACCAACTTCCGCGAAGAGTGCGAGACCGACCTGTTCGGCGAACAGGCCGTCCTGTGCGGCGGCACCGTCGAGCTGGTCCGCGCCGGCTTCGAAGTGCTGGTGGAAGCCGGCTACGCGCCGGAAATGGCCTATTTCGAGTGCCTGCACGAGCTGAAGCTGATCGTCGACCTCATGTACGAGGGCGGCATCGCCAACATGAACTACTCGATCTCGAACACGGCCGAGTACGGCGAGTACGTCACCGGTCCGCGCATCATCACGCCGGAAACCAAGGCCGAGATGAAGCGCGTGCTGGAAGACATCCAGTCCGGCAAGTTCGTCCGCGACTTCATGCTGGAAAACCAGGTGGGCCAGCCCAGCTTCAAGGCGACCCGTCGCCGCGCGGCCGAGCACCAGATCGAGGAAGTCGGCGGCCGCCTGCGCGGCATGATGCCCTGGATCGCCAAGAACAAGCTGGTCGACCAAGCCAAGAACTAAGCTTCACAACCCATCAGATCCCACGAAGCCCTCGGCCCTCCCAGGCCGGGGGCTTTTTGTTTTGGGCTTGCGGGCGGCGGACTGGCGCTCCATAATGAACCATATGGTTCAGTATTTGGCCGTCCGCCTCGACGTCTCCTTCGCCGCGCTGTCGGACGCCACCCGCCGTGGCGTTCTGGAGCAGCTGGGACGTGGGGAGGCCTCGATCACGGCGCTGGCCGAGCGGTTCAACATGACCCTCACGGGCATGAAGAAGCACGTCAGCGTTCTCGAGCAGGCGGGTCTTGTGGTCACCGAGAAGGTCGGCCGCGTGCGGACCTGTCGGCTGGGTGCGGGCGGGCTGGAGGACGAGGCGGCCTGGATCGAGAAATACCGCCGGCGCTGGGAGCTTCGCTTCGACGGGCTGGACGAGATCATCGAGGAATTGAAACAGAAAGAGGACCAGGATGGCCGGAAAGAATAGCACCGTGGTGGAGCGCAGGTCGGACCGGGAGCTGGTCGTTACGCGGACCTTCGATGGCCCGGCGCACATCGTGTTCGAGGCCTGGAGCCGGCCGGAGCTGTTTCAGCGCTGGTGGGTCCCTAAGACGTTGGGCGTGCCGCTGCGGGCCTGCGAGATGGATGTCCGCACGGGTGGCGGCTACCGCCTGGAGTTCGGGCTGGACGCGGCCAATTCCATGGCCTTCTTCGGCAAGTACATTGATGTGACGCCGCCTTCGCGCATCGTCTGGACCAATGAAGAGGCCGGTGAGGTGACAGTGACCACCGTGACCTTCGAGCCCCAGGGCGACAAGACGCGGCTGGTGCTGAGCGAGCTCTATCCCAGCAAGGAAGCCTGCGACGAGGCCATCACTGGCTCGGCCGCCGGCCTGCCCGAACAGTTCGAGCAACTGGACGTGCTGCTGGTCGAGCTGGTCGCCTGACCGGCGCGAAGCTCTCGGCTTGGACCGGGGGCTTCGTTTCCCGCTTGCGCGATGGCTAGACGCGGGGAAAAGTCCGAGCCGGTCCCGCTGGGGGACAGAGGAACCGTTTCATGAAACGCCTGCTCGCCGCCATCGTCGCTGGCGCGGCCCTGACGGCCGCCGCCGCGCCCGCCTTCGCCGCCGAGGTCGCCTACGGCCTGGATTCGGCCCACACCGAGACCAGCTTCTCGATCGACCGCTTCGGCTTCACCTCGATCCTCGGCATCTTCGCCAAGTCGGAAGGCACGATCTGGCTTGACGAGGCCGCGCCCGAGAAGTCGCGCGTCGAGGCCACGGTGACCGTCGACAGCCTGCTGACCGCCAACCCGACCCGCGACGAGCACATCAAGGGCGAGCGCTGGCTAAACGCGGCCAAGAACCCGACCATGACCTTCAAGTCGACCAAGGTGGTCAAGACCGGCGCCGACACGGCCAAGGTCACCGGCGACATGACCATCATGGGCGTAACCCAGCCGGTCACGCTGGACGTCAAGCTCAACAAGATCGGCACGGGTCCGATGGGGCCGAAAAAGATGGCCGGCTTCACCATCACCGGCGCGATCAGCCGCAAGGCCTTCGGCAGCGCTGGCGCGGCCGGCGTGATCGGCGACAACGTCGCGATCCGCATCGAGACGCTGGCGGTGGCGCAGTAGAGGGGGCTACCCCAACACGAACACCGGCCCCCAGGCCACCTCGTAGCGGTGCTCGCCGGTCGACAGGTGCGGGCGCAGTTGCCAGGCGCCGGGGGCCAACACGCTTTCCGGACGGCCCTCGACATAGGTGGCGGTCAGGATCTCGCCGCCCGGCTCGGATACCGAGAACTGCCGGATGGCCGGAGCCGCGTGCGACAGGGCCGCGGCGATCGCATCGGCCGAGGTCACCCGCAGCGGGGCGGCGGCGGCCAGGCGCGCGGCGACCTCGGCATAGGCTCCGACGGCGATGACGCGCCGGCCCTGGCGGTAGACGCCATAGCCGACATGGGTGAAGCCCGGGGCCAGCAGGTTGGCGCGGTGGCCGGGACTGGTGCGCCACTGCTCCATGATCTGGTCGGGCCGTACGATGGTGGCGACGTTGCGGCGCATGGCGATGTTCTCGCCCGGCGCGCCGACCAGGTCGCGGGCCAGCAGGCCGACGCGGCCGGCCGGGGAATAGCCCTCGCGCGTCATGTGGTCGAAGTCGCCGGTCACGGCCATGTCGGCGGCGTGGGCCCGGGCGGCCAGGCTCAGGCCTTTGTCCCAGGCCAGGGCGCGGGGGCCCTGGCGGCTCCGGAAGATGTTGTTGAGGTCGAGCAGGGTCTGCTCGAAGTCGGCGTCGAAATCGCCGCCCTCCGGCGGGTCGGCCAGCAACGCCCGCAGGCGGCGGTCATAGGCGATCCACGGCTGAGGCGATGCGGCGAACCCGGATGTGGCGAACAGGGGCGCGGCGGCGAGGGCCAAGCCGCCGGTCAACAAGGTTCTGCGCGCGATCGACGCCATTGAATCTCCAACATACATTGACAGCGAGGGTCCGGGACCAGACCTAAGAGGGTATGCGCCCAGTCCGTTCCCTTTGGCTCGCCGGCCCTGAACAATGGCTCCCCGACAGCGAAGCCCAGGCGGCGCGTCAGCGCGCTCTGTGCCTGGAAGCCGGCCTGGAGGCCATTGTTCCCGCCCGGTTGCCGCCCGGCGAGGGCGGCGACGAGATGGAGGCCCGGCAGTTCTATGCCGCCCGCATGGCGCAATTGCGCCAGGCCGACGCGGCCGTCGTCAACCTGACGCCGTTCCGCGGCCCCTCGGCCGATACGGCGACGGTGTTCGAGGCGGGCGTTCTGGCGGGCCTGGGCCGGCCGATCTTCGCCTATCTGAACGTCGCGAGCGAGGTTCAGGCCGAGTATGTCGCCCGGGTCGACACCCTGCTGGGCGCGACCCTGGACGCCACGCGGATCTGGCGCGACGGCGACGGCTGCATGATCGAGGACAACGGCCTGCCCGAGACCGTCATGCTGTGGGGCGAGGCCCGGCGACTGTTCGTGATCGTCACCCAGGACCCGCTGCGGGATCTGACGGGGCTTGAGCTGTGCCTCGAGGCCCTGGCGCTCTACGCGGAGTAGGGCGCCTCGCCAGTCCAGCGCCGCTTCCCCGCGCAAAATCGCCTCGGCCCGCGCCGTGTGCTTGCCGCCTTCGCGATCGTGCAGCACCAGCGGCGGCAGCAGCGCCAGCGGCGCCTTGCCCGTCTTGATCGCCCGCACGATCACCCGCTTGGCCGGGGCGTCGGCGAAGGGGGCGATCGGGCAAATCCTGAACGAGCCTGCCTTGGGGGCCAGCTGTTCGAGAAGGTCGGCCAGGCGGTCGGCGCGGTGGATGATCGTGATCGTCCCGCCCTCGCGCACGGCCTTCAGGCAGAAGCCCGTCCAGGCGGCCAGGCCCCCGTCGGCCATCCAGGCGCCGCTCTTGGCCGGGGCGGGGGCGCGCAAGGCGGTCGGGTCGTCGAAGAACGGGGGATTGGTCATCACCGCGTCGAAGACGGGCAGGGCCAGGGCGCGAAAACCGGCCTCGACATCGCCCTCGACCACGCTGACGCGGTCGTCCAGGCCGTTCAGCGCGGCGTTGCCGGCGGCCAGGGCGGCGGCGGCGGAATCACGCTCAACGCCCTGGAAGAACAACTCGGGCCGGCAAGTCGCGGCGGCCAGCAGGGCGCCGCCGACCCCGCAGCCGGGCTCGATCACGCGCTGGCCGGGCAGGGCGTCGCAGGCGGCCGCCAGCAGGGCCGCGTCCATGCCGGCCCTGTATCCGTCGGGCTTCTGGCGCAGCCGTACGCGGCCCCCCAGAACCCGATCCTCCGTCACCTGCTGTTCGTCCAATGCTTTCTAGGCCTTGTGCTCGCCTTGACCGTGACCTATCCCGCCACCATTGTCCCTCGCAACGGTTCATCCCGGGGGGAGCCGCAAGGAGAGCATAGTCTTGGACGCAGCCGCAGCGACCCTCACCCGTAAGCCGGGTTCGGTGGATCGTCTCGTGCGCCTCGCCGAGGCCGACATGAAGGGCGTCAACGCCCTGATCACCGACCGCATGCAAAGCGACGTGCCGATCATCCCGGCCCTGGCCGAGCACCTGATCGCCGCCGGCGGCAAGCGCCTCCGTCCGCTGTTGACCGTCGCCGCCGCGCGGCTCGCCCGTGCAAGCGGAGAGGGGGCCGACAACGACCACTGCCTGAAGCTGGCCGCGGCCGTCGAGTTCATTCACACCGCCACCCTGCTGCACGACGACGTGGTCGACGGCAGCCAGCTGCGCCGCGGCAAGGTCGCCGCGCACCTGATCTGGGGCGCGGCGCAGAGCGTGCTGGTCGGCGACTTCCTGTTCGCCCGCGCCTTCGAGCTGATGGTCGAGACCAACTCGATGAAGGCGCTGGAAATCCTGGCCCGCGCCAGCCGGGTCATCGCCGAGGGCGAAGTGCTGCAGCTGATGCGCAGCCACGACCTGAACCTGTCGCAGGCCGTCTATCTCGAGATCATCCAGGCCAAGACCGCCGAGCTGTTCGCCGCCGCCTCCGAGGCCGGCGCGGTCTCGGCCGGCGTCGACGCCGCCAGGACCGACGCGCTGAAGGCCTATGGCCTGAATCTCGGCCTGGCCTTCCAGCTGGTCGACGACGCGCTCGACTATGGCGGCACGACCGAGACCCTGGGCAAGAACGCCGGCGACGACTTCCGCGAAGGCAAGGCGACCCTGCCGCTGCTGCTGGCCATCGCCCGCTCGGGCCCCCGCGAGGCTGAGTTCTGGGAGCGCGCCATCGGCCGTCGCGAGCAGACCGAGGCCGACTTCCGCCGCGCCCGCGAGCTGATCGTCGGTTCGGGGGCCCTGGACGCCACGCTCGACCTGGCCGCCGACTATGCCGACAAGGCCAAGGCGGCGCTGGCGATCTTCCCCGCCAACGACTGGCGCGAGGCGCTGGAAGACCTGGCCGATTTCGCGGTCAGTCGCAGGGCCTGATGTTCAAGCGGAAGTCATCCTCCTACGGCGGACTTCCTCCGGTGCGGCCCGGCCAGACCCTGCCGCGTCTCCAGACCATCGTCGCGACGTCGCCGGAAAATCCCGGCGGCGATCCGAACATCCGGCCGCACGAGGCCGGAGAGGTCGCCGGCAAGGTGATCGGCGGCGGCTTGGGTCTGCTGATCGCCGCCGTGCTGATCATCCTCATGCTGGGCCCGATCCTGTGGGCGCCCGTCTGGGCCGGCCTGCGGGTCGCGCGGCTCGCGCCCGACCCCCTGTGGGCGTGGCTGGGGGGGCTGGCCGTCGGCGTGCTGGCCGCGCTCGCCCAGGCCTGGCTGCTGATCCAGCGCAGCCCGATCGTGCGCTATCCGGTCGTGGCGCTGTTCGCCCTGATCTGGGTCGGGGGGCTGTGGCTCGAATTCACCTCGCCGCGCCACGACTGGATCACCACCGCACCAGCCCTGCATATGCCGGGGGTCTGGGGCTGGGTGCTGATCGGCGTCGGGACCGTGGTTTACGCCGGCATCTACCTCCTGACGCTCAGCCGCTTCGGCAAGGGGCGGTGGGCGCGCAAATGGCAGCTGATCAAGTCCTAGCCCTGAGGTGAATTCGCCGTAACGCCCTTCACAGAAAGGGCGGGCGGGGCCACGTCTAGGGCCGGGGCGCTTTGCCCTTGCTGGGGACTTTTGGACGTGATCCGTTTCATCCTGAATGTGCTGTGGTTCTTCTGCGGCGGTCTGGTCACTGGCCTCGGCTGGCTGCTGGCCGGCGTGCTCCTGGCGATCACCATCGTGGGCCTGCCCTATGCGGGCGCGGCCTTCCGCATTGCCGGCTTCGCCTTCTGGCCGTTCGGCAAGGAGATCGTCCACCGTGAGGTCGGCCTGGCCTCGGGCCCGCTGGGCGTGGTGCTGAACGTGATCTGGTTCATCCTGGCCGGCTGGTGGCTGGCCCTGGGCCACGTGGTGGTCGCCGTCGCCGAGGCGATCACGATCATCGGCATCCCGTTCGCCATCAAGGACCTGCAACTGGCCTACATCGCCCTGGCGCCCATCGGCCGGGACGTGGTGCGGGTCGACTAGAAGCCGGTGAACAGGCGGTCGAGCGCGCGGCGGATGGCGTCCTCGTGCTCGACCAGGCTGCCGACCTTCTTGTGCAGCAAGGACGAACTCAAGGCGACGAGCTCCGGGATCGAAACGATCAGATCCTGGCCGTCGCTCTCGACCTCCACCGTCAGGCGCGTGAGGACTGGGAAGACTTCACGGCGATAGAGCGGGGCGACCACAGCTGTAGGTAACTCGCCTGCATGGTGCGATTGTAGAACGACGACGAAAGGCGCTTCGTCACAACTCCGAAGCGAGGGGTTGGCAAAGACGTCGAACTGACGGATCACCACGTCCGAAGGTCGTCCCCGAATGCGCCGCGACGCTGGATCCGCTCGTTATAGGCTTTGAGCGCCTCGGCGTTCTCTTCAGCCCATCGCCGCGCGCGTTCCTCGGCGCCAGCCGGATCAACCCTTTGAAGATGCAACCGCAGCTGCGTCTCGCTCATGCCTGAGACGGAAATGCCCAGCTGCTTGGCCTGGGCCAGCAGTTCGGGGTCGATGCCGAGGTCGAGTTCGGGCGCGTCCATGGGCGGAGCATAACGCGGTTTGGCCGGCGGGAACATCGGACGCACAGGCCGTCAATTCCCGCCAGCTCGCCGCCGCTGGAGCCTCAGCCCGGCGAGACCATCTTTTCCGGGCGGACGTACTGGTCGAACTCTTCGTTCGTCAGATAGCCGCCGCCGACGGCTTCCTCGCGCAGCGTGGTGCCGTTCTTGTGGGCCGTCTTGGCGATCTTGGCGCAGATGTCGTAGCCGAGGCGGCCGTTCAGGGCCGTGACTAGCATCAGGCTGTTCTCGACGCCCTTCTTGATGTTGTCGACGCGCGGTTCGATGCCGACGACGCAGTTGTCGGTGAAGCTGATCGCCGCATCGGCCAGCAGGCGGACCGACTGCAGGAAGTTGTAGGCCATCACCGGATTGTAGACGTTCAGCTCGAAGTGGCCCTGGCTGCCGGCGAAGGTCAGGGCGGCGTTGTTGCCGAACACCTGGACGCAGACCTGGGTCAGGGCTTCGCACTGGGTCGGGTTGACCTTGCCCGGCATGATCGACGAGCCCGGCTCGTTTTCCGGCAGCGACAGCTCGCCAAGGCCGGCGCGCGGGCCCGAGCCCAGGAAGCGGATGTCGTTGGCGATCTTGAACAGGCTGGCGGCGACCGTGTTGATGGCGCCGTGGCTGAAGACCATGGCGTCGTGGGCGGCCAGGGCCTCGAACTTGTTCGGAGCGGTGGTGAACTCAAGGCCGGTGATCGCGGCGATAGCCTCGGCCACGCCTTCCGCGAAACCAATAGGGGCGTTCAGGCCGGTGCCGACGGCGGTGCCGCCCTGGGCCAGCTGCATCAGCTTGGGCAGGGTGCTCTCGATGCGCTCGATGCCGTTGGCGACCTGCTGGGCATAGCCGCCGAATTCCTGGCCGAGCGTGAGCGGCGTGGCGTCCTGGGTGTGGGTGCGGCCGATCTTGATGATGTCGGCCCAGGCCTTGGTCTTGGCTTCCAGGGCGGCGTGCAGATGCTTCAGGGCCGGCAGCAGGTCGTGGACGATCTGTTCCGCGCAGGCCACGTGCATGGCCGTCGGATAGGTGTCGTTCGACGACTGGCTCATATTGACGTGGTCGTTCGGGTGGACGGGCTTCTTGGAGCCCATCTCGCCGCCCAGCATCTCGATCGCGCGGTTCGAGATCACCTCGTTGGCGTTCATGTTCGACTGGGTGCCCGAGCCGGTCTGCCAGACGACCAGCGGGAAGTGGTCGTTCAGCTTGCCGTCGATCACCTCATTGGCGGCCGCGATGATCGTCTCGGCGATCTTGGCGTCCAGCTTGCCCAGCTTCAGATTGGTCTCGGCGGCGGCGCGCTTGACGATGCCCAGGGCGCGGACGACCGGCAGGGGTTGCTTCTCCCAGCCGATCTTGAAGTTGCCCAGGCTGCGCTGAGCTTGCGCGCCCCAATAGCGGTCTGCGGCGACTTCGATCGGGCCAAAGGTGTCGGTCTCGATGCGCGTGGCGGTCATGCGGCGATCTCCGGAAAAACGGTCGAGCGCGGTCTAGACCTTGAGCGGCGAGAGGGCAATGTTCGCAAGCGCGAAGGAGACCCCGCATGATCCCCTATTTGGCGCTGCCCCGTTCGATCAACACGGGTAAGCGCAAGGTGCTGAAGGAAGACCTGCTGGGCGTCGCCAAGGACGTCGGCTTCACGGAGGCCAGGACCTATCTGGCCAGCGGCAATCTCCTGCTTTGGGGGAAGCATGAGGGCGGAGCGGAGCTGGAACAGGTGCTTGAAGACGCCCTTGAGGCCCGCATCGGCCTGCGCACCGACTTCATGGTTCGCTCCCCGGCGGACCTGCGGGCGATCATCGACGGCAATCCGTTCAAGGCCGAGGCCGAGGACCACCCCAGCCACTTGATCGTCAATTTCCTGAAGGCGCCGCTGCCGAAGGGCGACGAAGAGATCCTGAGAGCGGCGAACACTGGACCGGAGCGGTTCGCGGTCGCGGCGCGGGAGCTCTATATCGACTTCCCGATCAGCATCGCCAACTCGATGCTGGATCGGGATTGGAAGAAGACGAAGCGCAATCCGGTCGGCACGACGCGGAACTGGAACACCGTGCTAAAGCTGGCCGAAATGATGGGCGCCTAGGCGCTCGGCCCCTAGAGCCCTTTAGCTTTAGATGGAATCATCTAAAGCGTTCAAAAGGGCTCTAAATGTTTGATTCTAGAGCCTGTTTATCCCGTTTAGATGGTTCCATCTAAACGGGACAGGCTCCTAGGCTCGAGGTTCTGAAAGCTTGTTCGAAGACGACTGGACCCACCACGGCAAGGTCCGCGCCCGCGAGGCCGGAGGCGAGCTGACCATCGTGGTCGACGGCCTGACCACCCAGGGCAAGTATTACAAGCCGCTGATCTATGAGTTCTTCCGCAAGTCCTGGCGCGGCTCGCGCCCTGCCTGGGGCGAGTTCAGCGTCGAAATCGGCATGGAGTATATGGGCGAGCCGCCCTGGATGGATCTGGACAACCTAGCCAAGGCCCTGTTGGACGCCATCAAGGGCTACGCCTTCCACGACGACGCCCAGGTCGCCCGACTGCTGGTCGAGCGGCGTCCGGGCGAGCGCGAGCGGATCATCATCCAGGTGCGCAAGCTGAACTCAAGCCTTATGCGGCGAACGCTCGAAGACTGAGGCGGCCACGGCCACGTACAGCACCATCAGGAAGGCGCCATAGCGGCCGACGCTGACGGGATCACCCGACGGCATGATCTCGGCATAGCGCGAGACCACCAAGCTCCCGGCGACGAGGCCGGGCGTCGAGAACAGGATCATCGCGAACAGACGGCGGCGGCGCGGCGTGCGCGTCAGCCGCGCCACCGCCTGGAAGGCGAAGGTCACGGCGGCGGCCGCCGCGAATGCGTTGATCACGTAGAACCAGAAGGCGCTTTCCAGAAGTCCCCCGCCGAAAGCGGCATAGAACAGCGTCGCCGCCGACCAAGCCGCCAGTCCCGTTCCCCCAAACGCCAGACCGTCCAGTTTTGACACGTCGCGTCTCCCTCGCTCGTCTCCCGGAACGGCGATCTGCAAGCCGGGCGCCGGGAAACGAAGCGAGGGATGGAGCGTGATAAGGCTAGCTCTTGGGCAGCAGGTAACCCCACAGGCCCAGGAGAACGCTGAGCAGGACGAAGAGCAGGGCGGTGAAGGTGAAGGCCAGCTTGCGACCGCCGCTCCAGCTGTCGACCCGGCGGCCGCCGCGCCAGACCATCGGCAGGGCGCCCAAGGTCAGGATGCTCAGGGCGGCGGCGACCAGGGCGCAGGCCGAGCCGCTAAGCAGCCAGCCCGAGGGCCAGCCGAAGAAGACGGCGGTCTGATCCGAGGCCTTGGCCGCGAACACGCCCATGCAGCCGGCCGAGATCAGCCACAGCACCGCCTGCATGGTCTGCATCTGGGCGGCGCGCGCCTGGACCGGCGTCTGGCGAGCCTCGCGGCGGTTGCGGAACAGGACGCCCAGAATGGTGGCCACGCTGGCGAAGCCCGCGATGATCGCCGTCCAGCGCAACAGGCCCGCCGAGCGGAAGAAGCCGATCCGCTCATAGGTCGAGAGGCCCCGAGCGGCGTAGAAGCGCGACGGCCGGTCGCCGTTGGCGTCGAAGACCAGCATCAGCGGGCCGTCGATGGCCTTGAATACGCCGGGGCGTCCTGTGCCGTTATAGAGGCTGCTGACGCCGCCCTCGGTCACGGTCAAGCGGCCTTCGGCGGTGGCGCGGACATTGGCGCGGCCGATGATGCGGTTGGTGAAGCCCTCCAGCCCGCCATAGGCGCGGCGCGTGGTCAGATAGTCGCCTTCATAGGCCCTGGCCTGCTGGTAGCTGATGGCGCTGTCGGTCGGCACGGCCGGGGCGGGAGCGTAGAAGTGCTCGACGATGGTCGCGGGCAGGGTGGCGGGCAGGTTCGCGCCGCTGTCGGTATTGACCGAGACGAAGATGCCCAAGCCCAGGTCCGGCACGATCACCATGTTGGAATAGAAGTAGAGCGTCGCGCCCTGGTGGCCGTAACCGCGGCGGCTGCCGGGCATCGGGCTGTCCTGGAAGCCGGCGTTCCAGCCGGCCGCTTCCGGCGCGGGTCGGTACATCGGCGTGCGGAAGGCCAGGGCGGTCTTCGGTGAGAAGATGGTCTTGCCGTCGATCACCCCGCCGTTCAGCAGCAGGGTCATGTAGCGCGCCATGTCGCCGGCCGTGCTCGAAGCCGAAGCGGCCGGGGCCACCTGGCCCATGAACTCGCGCGGCTGGGTCTTCCAGCCCATCGGCGTCCACGAGAAGCCGTCCGACAGGTCGGCGGCCAGGGTCTCGTTCATCGGCGCGGGCAGGCCGTCGCGCCACGGGCGGGCTTCGCGGAAGGTCGTGTGGTTCATGCCGGCCGGCAGAATGATCTCCTCGCTGACCAACTGCTCGTAGGGCTTGCCCGTGACGTTGGCGACAGCGGCGCCGGCCAGGGCGGCGCCATAGTTCGAATAGCTGGGCAGCAGGCCGGGTTCGCGCACCCGGCGCGGACGCTCCTGGCGCAGATAGTCCGCCAGGGAACGGATGCGGTTCGGGTCGCGCTCGAACAACTGGCCCATCGACCGATCCTCGAAACCGCCGGTGTGGGTCATCAGGTCACGCAGGCGCACCTGGGTCTTCTTGCCCTGATCCTTCAGCTGCAGCGGTTCGGGAAGATAGAGGTTCACGGGGCCGTCGAGGCGCATGTGGCCTGACTCGATCTGGTTCATCAGGGTGATCCAGGTGAACGTCTTGGAGATCGAGGCGACGCGGAACAGGGTCTTGTCCGGATCGACCGGCTTGCGCTGGCCCAGGTTCGAGAAGCCGTAGCCCTTCTTCAGCACCACCTGGCCGTTCTGGACCACCGAAAGGGTGACGCCGGCGATGTGGTCGCGGCTCATGGCGCGGCGGACGACGCCGTCGACGAAGGCTTCCAGCTCCGGCGCCGACATTGGCGTATGGGCGGCGGGCGCCGGGATGGCGGGCGCGGCTGGAGTCGGCGTCGCCGAGGCGGCGGTTGGAGTCGCGACGGGGCGGGGCGGCGGCGTCGCCTTCACGGCGGGACGGGGCCGCACCCGGCGCGGACGCAGGCTGTTATAGGGGCGAGGGGTGGAATCCAGCGTTGGTTCGCTCAAGACAGGGGGCGGCGAAGCGTCTTGCGCCCGCGCCTCCGATCCCGTGATGGACCATAGTGCGATGAAGGCCGCCGCGAGGGCGGCTGCGGGCGATACGCTCGACGTCAACGATGTCCCCTGGGTAAAGCGGAAGACTCTACATCTAACAGGCAGAGCATGATGGCCGCCGAAACCGGCAGCCACTTTCGGCTATCATGCTCTAGGGTTTGTGTAACGTGCTGGGCGCGGGGGTCAAACCCGATCACCGGTCAGGGTGAAGCCGGCTTGCTCCGGTTGAACGCATAGAGCGGCAGCATCGGCCGCAGGGCCGGGCCGATCCAGACCTGCGGCTCAGAGGCGGGCTCGGCCCCGGCCTCCTTCTCGCGGCGCGCCACGCAGGCCTGGACGCCAGCCCCCAGGGACGCGAAGTCGCGGGCGCTGGGCGCGGCCGACAGGAAGCAGTCGTCGAAATAGGGATATTTGTCGTCCTCGCCGCAGCCGAACGAGGCGCGATCGGGCCGGGCGGCGGTCAGGATCAGGCGGTTGGTCTTCTGCAATGGCGGAACGAAGACGCCCGAAAAACAGGCGGATATCACCACCACGCTGGGCCGGTTGGGACAGGCGTCGTTCAGCAGGGCGGCCAGCAGTTGGGGGCGCAGCATCTGCCGGCCCAGAATCACGCCTTCCGGACTGCCGTGCGTGCTGATGTAGAACAGGCAGCCCGCCGTGGCCGTCGAAGCCCGGGTCTTGAGGGCGTCGTAGATGGTCCGAGCTTCCGACTTGCCGGGCGCCTCGGCCGGATAGCGCTCGGGACGCACCGAGAACTGCTGGAGCGCGGCCTTGTCGAAGCCCAGTTCGACCAACGCCTTGGAGACATCGCGGCGGGCGTTGTCGAACGCCTCGGTTGGGCCGCCGGAGTGGGCGTGGAAGTCGCCGGCCACCACGACCGCGCTCCAGTTGGCGAACGGTCCGGCGGCGAATGCGGATGAGAGCGGCGCGAGCAGGAAAGCCAGAAGTCCGATGACCGCCGCCGTCCCCCGCATGGCTCCGCCCCTATTTCTTCTTGAAGTTGGCGAAGGGCGTTGGAATGGCCGTGCCCGTGGACTTGGCCAGCAGACGGCCCTCCGCGTCGTAGAGCTCGCCTTCCATGAAGCAGACCGTCCGACCCCATTTGACCACGCGGCCGACGCCGCGCAGCGACCCGGGCATGGCCGGGCGCAGGAAGCTGGTCTTCATCTCCAGGGTGGGCACCACGTGGGTCATGCCCGAAGTGATCATGCCGGCGACCGACATGCACTCGTCCAGCATGGCGCAGACGAAACCACCCTGGATCTGCCCCATTGGATTGCACAGGAGCTCGGCGCGCGCCGTGAAACCGACCTCGACCTCGCGATCGGCCTGGCGCACGGCCAGCAGTTCGAAGCCCAGGGTCTGGGATCCGGTGGGCGCGTTCTTGGACGCGCGGAAGCGCGCGAGGATCGCCTCGTCGCTCAGGGTCTGCGGAGCGTCCGAGGCGACATCATTCATTTCTTACGGAACTGGTCCAGGGAGACGATCTTGGGGCCTTCTTCGCCAGTCGGGGCGGGGGTCTTGTCTTCGGCCTCGGGTTCGGGCTCCGGCTCGTCCTCGATGACTTCGGGGGCGGTGAACTGCAGGGCGAACTGCACCGAGGGGTCATAGAATCGCGTGAGGGCCGCATAGGGGACCGACAGGCGCTTGGGCTGGCCGCCGAACTTCAGGGTCACCGAGAAGAAGGTCTCGCCCGGGGCGAGGTCCCAGTACTGGTGCTGCAGGACGATGGTCATCTCGTCCGGGTACTTGCCCAGCAGATCCTGCGGGCCCGAGACGCCGGCCGCCTTGGTCTTGAAGGTGATGTACAGATGATGCGGCTCGGGCAGGCCACCGGGCGCGGCCGCCTTCTTCAAGGCCGCCTTGACCACGCCGCGCAGGGCGTCCTGGGCCATGGCCTCGTACTGCATGAGGTCTTCGGGCGGTTGGGTCTGGGACATGCCTGGAGTCGGTACTTCGAACTGAAAACGAAGTTCGGAACCTAGCGCGTCAAAGGCTTCGCGCAAAGCGGGTGGCGACGGATTCCCGGGGATCGCAATCGATGGCAGGAAGGAAAGTGGAGGGATTCTGTTGGCAGGCTCCCTCCGGGCCCCGCCTAGGGATCTGAACCCCTAGGACTTAAGAGGCGAATTCACCTGCACCGCATTACGCGGCGACGGCGAACTCTTCAGCGAAGTTATCGTTCGCATTTAGAAAAATGACCCGAAACGGTGGATCAAGCCGAGAGAAAGCATACACCTTTACACGTCTGTCGATGCTGATCGGCCCCATGCAGTCCCATGATAACTTGGGAGAGATTGGTGGAGCCGCCGGGAATCGCACCCGGGTCCAGTCCGCTTATTACGTGCGCGTTTATCCCCATAGTCCGGCCGAAACCGGACATTTCCAATATAGGGGGTTCGACCCGCCAAGGGAAGGGCGGGCCCAGGCTTAGGCTGTTCCCAGGCTCAGGCGACCATCGATCAGCGTGCCGCTGATGACCGCGCCGCGATCCTCGAACAGCTTCAGCCGCTCGCCGACCAGGACGTAGACGCCGGTGAAGACGTCGGGGAAGTCGGCGCGGGTCTCGATGAAACGGCCGTCGGCGCGCAGCTCCAGCGAGACGTGGCCGTCGGGCGACGACCAGACGCCGGCGACGGGGATGTGGGGAACGATGGCGGACATCATCATCGGGCGATGCTCCATGAAGAAGAGGGGGCCGGAGCGGCCGAAACGGTGGGAAGGGCGGCGGTCATGGCGGTCAGCGCGGCTGTCCCGCCCAGCAGGGCGGCGACGAACCAGCGCGGAGCCGCCACGCCCCGTCGGGGCATGTAGCGTCTCAAGGCGCACCTGAATTTTGGGGGTTGCCGCGTTGGGGAGCGGAACGAGGCCAATATGGCGCATAGGCCCGTCCAGCCGGTAGATCGATGCTCCGGCATGATTGCACGAAAATCCAGAACCGAACGGCGTCCCGTGACGGAGGATCGTGCAAGGCTTATTGATAGCCTCGCTACAACAAGAGAAATCCCATGAGCACGCGCGAGGCGCTGGCCGCCCTGATTGAACAATTCGCGCCGGACGAAGGTCCGGTCGAGACCTGCTGCCCCAGGGTCAATCTCTACCGCGTCCACGCGCCGACCGAGCCCATGCACGCCGTGCACGATCCGTCGTTCTGCGTGCTGGCCCAAGGCCGCAAGCGGGTGCTGGTCGGCGACGCCATCCATGAATACGACGACGTGAACTTCTTCCTGTCGTCGATCGACGTGCCGGTGACCGGCCAGGTGATCGAGGCCTCGCCCGAGAAGCCCTACCTGGCCTTTCGCGTCGTGCTCGACGCCAACCTGATCAGCGAAATGATCATGGAGTGCGGCCTGGCCGCGCGGCTGGACGCCGCCGCGCCCCTGGTCGGCGGCATGTCGGCCGGTGCGATGACGCCGCAGCTGTTCGACGCCGCCTGCCGAATGGTCGGCCTGATGGATTGCCCCGGGGACGCGCCGATCCTGGCGCCGCTGATCGAGCGCGAGATGCTCTATCGCCTGCTGACCGGGCCGCAGGGGCCGCGGCTGGCCCAGATTGCTCGCCGCGACGGCCGCCTGCGCCAGGTCAACCGCGCCATCGGCTGGATCAAGCGCAACTTCGACCAGCCTTTCAGCATCGACGCCGTGGCCGACGAGGCGCGGATGAGCGCCTCGGCCCTGCACCAGCACTTCAAGGCGGTGACCTCGCTGTCGCCGCTGCAGTACCAGAAGCAGATCCGCCTGCAGGAGGCGCGGCGGCTGATCCTGATCCAGCGGCTGGACGCGGCCACGGCCGGCCACGCGGTCGGCTATGACAGCCCCTCGCAGTTCAGCCGCGAGTACGCCCGCCTGTTCGGCGCGCCGCCGCTCAGGGACGTGGCGCGTCTGCGGGAACAGCCGGAACCGGTGGCAGGCGCCTAGAGGCAGTATAGATATTCTTAGACTTGCCGGTAGAATGCATATTCGTTCACATCGTACAGTGAATTTTATGAAATTCGATCGGGAGGTTCCAAAATGTCAAAAATTGTTGCCGAATTCATTGGCACATTTGCTTTGGTTCTATTCGGCTGCGGAGCCGCGGTCCTGGGCGGAGATCACGTTGGCCAGCTGGGCATCGCCCTGGCCTTCGGTTTCGCCATCATCGCCCTGGCGTATGGCATCGGCCCGGTCTCAGGATGTCACGTCAATCCGGCGGTCAGTCTCGCGGCGTTCGTCGCCGGTCGAATGAACGCCAAGGAGATGGTCCTCTACTGGATCGCCCAGTTCGTGGGGGCCTTGGCCGGCGCGGCGGTGCTGGCCAGCATCGCGGGAAGCACGGCCAATCTGGGCCAGAACGGTTGGGGGCCAGGCTATCTCGGCGCCTATCCGCTGCACGCGGCCTTTGTCTTCGAGGTCGTGATGACGGCGCTTTTCGTCATCGTCATTCTGGGCGCGACCGGCGCCGACGCCGCGCCCGGTTTCGCCGGCCTGGGGATCGGCATCGCCCTGGCGGTGATCCACATCGTCGGCATCCAGGTCACCGGCGTCTCGGTCAATCCGGCCCGCAGTTTCGGTCCGGCGGTCTTGGCTGGCGGGCAGGCGCTGGCCCAGCTGTGGCTGTTCTTTGTCGCCCCGGCGATCGGCGCGATCCTCGGCGCGCTGCTCTACCGCTTCAAGATCCTGAAGGTCGGCTGACGCCAGCTGGCGGCTCGTCGTCCGGCGGAAGCGGGACGGCGGGCGGCTGGGACCGGTCGGATGCGTCCGGCTTCAATCGGCCTCCCGACGCCAGCAGGTCGTCATAGGCCCTCTGCTGGCGCGAGAAGTCGGCGCCTCGGGGCAGGACGGCGTCGAAGCGCGGGTCGCGTCCAACGGCCGCGCCGATCGCCGCCGACAGGATCCCGGCGATCGAGCCGACCTCCGCGTCGTCGCAGGCGCGGCGCAGATGGCGGGCCTGACCGGGGATGACCAGGGTCACGTCCCACGACACGCCGTCGACGCAGAGCGCCGACACCGCGCCGCCGCCATAGTCGACGATGACCGAGCGCGGCTGGCTCCAGGCCGGATCGGCGGGCAGGGCCTTCAAGGGCGCGATCAGGGGGGCGGTCAGTTCGGCGTCGATGTCGACGCGACGGCCGATTTCGGGCGTGCAGCAGCCCAGGCCGGCGCGAGCCTGGACGAAGGCGCGACCGTCGCGGCGCAGGGTGACGCGGGTCAAGGCCTGGCGCACGCCGCGGGCGGGACGGGCCCACACTTCCAGGATCAACTCGCCCCTGCGCAGGATCTGGTTCTGCAGCGGCTGCAGGCCCCAGAGGCGGTAGAGCAGGGGCTCGACGCCGTTGTCGATGGGAATGGGCTGTTCGGACTTGCCGAGCCGGCGGGTGTAGAGCGGCTCCTGCTCGGCGGTCGGGCGTGGAACCTCCGATGACCACCAGGTCGATGGATCAGAGGGGGGCGGGGCCTGCTGGATGGCGAGGGCCAGGCCCGCGATCAGTCCGGTCAGGCCGGTCATCCGCTACATCCCTTCGACGCCCCGCTCGATGGAAAGGACGCCCGTGCGGGAAAGTTCCACCAGCCCCAGAGGGCGCATCAGGTCCAGGAACTTGTCGATCTTGGACGGCGCGCCCGAGATCTCGAACACGAAGCTTTCCAGCGTGGTGTCGACCGGCTTGGCGCGGAAGATCTCGGCGACGCGCAGGGCCTCGACGCGATCGGCGCCGGAGCCGCGCACCTTCACGAGGGCCAGTTCGCGCTCGACGCCGTTCGGGTCGCGGGTGACGTCATGCACGCGGCGGACGTTCACGACCTTGTTCAGCTGGGCCTCGATCTGGTCCAGGACATGGCGCGTGCCGCGGGTCACCACGGTGATGCGGCTGGTGTGAGCCTTGCGGTCGGTCTCGGCGACCGTGAGGCTCTCGATGTTGTAGCCGCGCGCGGCGAACAGGCCGACGACGCGATGCAGGACGCCGGGCTCGTTGTCGACGAGCAGGGCGAAGGTCGCGGTCTGCTCGACCTGCTCGTTGGGGCTAAGGTCGTAGGCCGAGGCGGGGGCGGGTTGGACGTTGGCGGTCATGGATCGCTTCTATGCCAAATGAATAGGGAAGGGCGAGGGGCTTAGACCAACCCCGCGCCATCCTCGCCGATCACGTTGCCAATGTCTTCGATGTCGCCCATGATCATCTCGTTGTGGGCCTTGCCCGAGGGGATCATCGGCAGGCAGTTCTCGTCCTTCTCGACCAGGCATTCGAAGATCACTGGCCGGTCGCAGGCGATCATCTCCTGGATCTTGGCGTCCAGGTCGCCGGGATTGTCGCAACGGATGCCGACCGCGCCATAGGCCTCGGCCAGTTTCACGAAGTCGGGCAGGCTGTCGGAATAGGAGTGGCTGTAGCGCTCGCCGTGCAGCAGTTGCTGCCATTGGCGCACCATGCCCATCCGCTCGTTGTTCAGGATGAAGATCTTGACCGGCAGGTCGAACTGGATGGCCGTCGACAGTTCCTGGATGCACATCTGGATCGAGGCTTCGCCGGCGATGTCGATGACTAGCGAACCCGGATGGGCCAACTGGACGCCGATGGCGGCGGGCAGGCCGTAGCCCATGGTGCCCAGGCCCCCGGAGGTCATCCAGCGATTGGGCTCCTCGAAGCGGAAGAACTGGGCGGCCCACATCTGATGCTGGCCGACCTCGGTGGTGATATAGACGTCCTTGTCCTTGGTCAGCGCATACAGCCGCTCGATGGCGTACTGCGGCTTGATCGCCGTCTCGGAGCCTCGGTAGTTCAGGCACTGGCGCGCCCGCCAGACGTCGATCTGGGCCCACCAATCGCTCAAGGCGGCCTTGTTGGCCTTATGGCCGCCGGCCTTCCAGGCGACGATCAGGTCTTCCAGGACGCTGCCGGCGTCGCCGACGATCGGCAGGTCGACGCGGACGTTCTTGTTGATCGACGAGGCGTCGATATCGATGTGGATCTTCTTGCTGCCCGGCGAGAAGGCGTCCAGCCGGCCGGTGACGCGGTCGTCGAAGCGGCGCCGACGCAGATCATCACGTCGCAGTCGTGCATGGCGTTATTGGCCTCGAACGTGCCGTGCATGCCCAGCATGCCCAGCCAGGCCGGATCGGCCGCCGGGAAGGCGCCCAGGCCCATCAGGGTCGAGGTGACCGGCGCGCCGGTCAGGGCCGCGAACTCGCGCAGGGCCTGGCTGGCCTTGGGACCGGCGTTGATGACGCCGCCGCCGGTGTAGAAGATCGGGCGGCGCGCCTGGGCGATCATCCGGGCGGCGTCGGCGATGCGATTGGCGTCGCCCTTGATCTTCGGCGCATAGGCGTGGGTCGAGGCGATCTCGGTCGGGCCGTAATATTCGCCCTTGGCGAACTGCACGTCCTTGGGAATGTCGATCAGCACCGGGCCCGGGCGGCCGGTGGTGGCGATCTTGAAGGCCTCGTGGATGATCTTGGGCAGGTCGCGGACGTCTTTGACCAGGTAGTTGTGCTTGGTGCACGAGCGGGTCATGCCGACCGTGTCGGCTTCCTGGAAGGCGTCGGTGCCGATCAGGTGGGTGGGCACCTGGCCGGTGATGACGACCATCGGGATCGAGTCCATCAGGGCGTCCATGATGCCGGTGATGGCGTTGGTCGCGCCGGGACCCGAGGTGACCAGGACGACGCCTGGCTTGCCCGAGCTGCGGGCGTAGCCCTCGGCGGCGTGGGTCGCGCCTTGCTCATGGCGGACCAGGATGTGCTGCAGGCGCGGCTCGTGGAACAGCGCGTCATAGATCGGCAGGACCGCGCCGCCCGGATAGCCGAAGAGAACCTCGACGCCCTGGTCCACGAGGCCGCGAACCACGATCTCGGCGCCGGTCATGGCGCGGTCGTTGGTCTGGGCGGGAGCGGCGCTCTCGATGGTTTGATGGGCGGTCATGGGACAGGTCCGAGTGGGGAATGGGCGGGAAACTGAACTGGAAGGAAGCGGAAAAGAAAAAGGTCCCGAAGGACCTTTGCGCGCGCGACCGAGCTACGACGTGACTTCTAGGTCACCCCGCGAACGGCCGCTCCATAAGTACGGTCATGGTTTTGCGCACGAGTCTTGCTCCAAAGCTACGGAATGGGTCATGACATGCGCCAGATGGAGCGTCAAGGTGCCCTTTGTCGCAAGGTTGTGCCTTCCGGCGTGGTGTGACCTTACCGGACTTTCACGTGACAGGGGCAGGTTTTCCCTCGCACGGTCGCGGTCCTGGAATGAGGGGGCGCATCAGTGTTCGGACGGCGTGAATTTCTGGCCGGCGCGGCGGCGTTGGGGCTGGCCGAAAAGGCGAGCGCGAGCGTGCTTATGGGCGGTGCGGCCGACCGCGCGGTCGACGCCTTCCTCAAGGCCCAGCCTTTCCAGGGCGTGATTTTGATCGGCAAGGCCGGCAAGCCGATCCACGCCCGGACCGTCGGGTTCGCCGACATCGAGAGCAGGCGCCCGGCCACATTGGCCACGCCCTATGCGATCGCCTCGATCTCCAAGTGGATCACCACGGTCAGCGTGCTCCATCTGGTCGAGGCGGGCAAGCTGGACCTCGATGCGCCGATCACCCGCTGGCTGCCGGACTATCGCGCCGACACCGGTGCCCTGGTCACGTTGCGGCGGCTGATGTCCAACACCAGCGGCGTGCCGAACGGCTTCATCGCGGCGTTGAAGGCGGACCCCAACCTGCTACCCAGCCTGGTCAGGAGCGGCGTCACCGCGCCCGACGCGGTCAAGCGCTGGGGCCAGGGCGACTTCGCCTTCGAGCCGGGCAAGCAGTTCGACTACTCGATGACCAACTGGATCATCATCGTGGCGATCGTCGAGGCGGTGACGGGCAAGCCGTTCGCCGCCGCGATGGCCGATCTCGTCACCGCGCCACTGGGGCTGACCCACACGGTGCTGGGCGACCCGCCGGGCATGGCCTCGGCCTATCGCAGCATCGAGCCGCTCACCCGGCACATGGAAGATCGTCTGCCGATCATGGCGGCCAGCGGCGGATATGTCAGCACGGCCAGCGACCTGTTGCGGGCGGCGCATCTGGTGTTCGACGGAAACGTCCTGACGCCGGACCGTAAGCGCGAGATGCTGACCATCATCCGCTCGGACCAGGACTACGCCCTGGGCGGCCGCGTCAAGATCCGGTTCGCCGATGGCATGCCCCGCGTCTACGCCTGGGAGACGGGGCGCACCGGCGGCTATCGCTCCGTTCTAGGACACCGGTTCGACGACCAAACCACGATCGTCCTGCTCAACAATACCGGCCTGTCGCAGAAGGGGATGGACGATCTCGGATTCGCCCTGATGCAGGCGGTCTAGGCTTCCAGCGTCTGGGCCAGCCGTTCCAGCGCGAAGGCGGCGAAGGCCCGCATATTGGGACCGCGTTCGGCGCTGCCCGTTTCCAGCGTGGCGCTGACCGAGACCTCCTCGCCGACCACGGCCATGCAGCAGTGGCCGGGCGCGTCGCCATAACGGTTGCCGTCAGGGCCGGCCGCGCCGGTTTCCGACAGCGCCCAGGTCGCCTTCAGATTCTTGCGGGCCACGCGGGCCAGCATCACCGCATAGGGCTCGCTGGCCGAGCGCAGGCCGTCCATGGCCTTCTGCGGGATGTCCATCAGGGTCAGGCGCGCGCGGGCCGTGTAGACGACCGCGCCGCCGACATAGAACTTCGACGCCCCCGGCACGGCCAGCAGCGCCGCCGAGATCAGGCCGCCGGCCGAGGACTCGGCGATGGCGATCGTCTCGCCCCGGGCGATCAGGCTGGCGGCGACGCGTTCGGCGAGGGCGTGGAGGTCGGACATCATGCTTCTTTCGTAGGGACCATCACGGAGCGCTGATGCGCTCCCAGTCCGGCGTCTGGTTGCGGAACCAGGTCAGCTGGCGCTTGGCGTAGCGGCGGGTTTCCTGGCGCGCGGCGTCGAGGGCCTGTTCCAGCGTGGTCTCGCCCCGCAGGTGGGCGGCGAACTCGCGATAGCCGACGGCCTTGAGGGCGGGGAGGGAGGGATCCAGACCGCGCGCCTCCATGGCCCGCACCTCATCCAGGGCGCCTCGCTCGACCATCACCGACAGGCGCGCGTCGCAGCGGGCATAGAGCTCGGCGCGGGGCGGATCGAGGACGCGGCCCTCCCATGTACCGGGCTTGAGCGCCGGCTTGGTGTCGGTCTGCCAGGAGGTCAGCGACTTGCCGGTGGCCACGGCCACGGCGTGGGCGCGGACCAGACGCTGGCGGTCGCCGATCTCGATGCGGGCCTCGGCCTCAGGGTCTAGAGGTTTCAGGATCTCGCGAAACGCTTCCTCGCCTCGAGCGGCGTAGAGCAGGCCCGAGATCTCGCGCTGGGTTTCTGACACCGGCGGCACGTCGGCCAGGCCATGGGTCAGGGCGCGGAAATAGAGGCCGGTGCCGCCGACCACGATCACCGGATTGCCGCGCGCCTCGATCTCGGCGATGACCTTGGTCGCCGCCTCCAGCCAGCGGCCGACCGACCAGCCGACGGCGGCGTCGGCCACTTCGAACAGGTGATGCGGCGCCTTGGCCTGCTCTTCGGCAGACGGGCCGGCGGTCAGGACGCGCAGGCCGGCATAGATCTGCATGGAGTTGGCGTTGACGATCTCCGCGCCCGTCCACTCGGCCAATTGCAGCGCATGGGCTGACTTGCCGCTTGCGGTCGGGCCCGCGATCAGCCAGATGCGGGGCGCGATGTCCGAACTCTCCACCATTCCGACCGTCCTCACCGTCGTGGGGGCCGACCCCGACGCATACGCACAAGCCGTGTCGCGCGTCGAAGCCAGGCTGTCCAGCCGTCGCGAGGACTTGGGGCCGCTGGCCGCCGACTTCTTCGTCGAAAGCGGCGACTTACCGTCGCTCAAGACCGATCTGGCGGACCTGCCGGTCGACCTCGCGGTCCAGTCTGTCGCCAATCGCAGGAAGCGCCTGCTGATCGCCGACATGGACTCGACGATCATCAACGTCGAGTGCCTGGACGAGCTGGCCGACTTCGCCGGCGTCAAGGAACAGGTCTCCGAGATCACCGAGCGCGCCATGCGCGGCGAGCTGGCCTTCGAAGGCGCCCTGCGCGAGCGGGTCGGCATGCTGAAGGGTCTGGGCGTCGAGGCGCTGCAGAGCTGCTACGAGCAGCGGGTCCGGCTGAACCCGGGCGCGGAGATCCTGGTCCGCACCATGGCCAAGCACGGCGCGCGCTGCGCCCTGGTCTCGGGCGGCTTCACCTTCTTCACCAGCCGGGTGGCGAAGGCCGCGGGCTTCCACCTGAACCGCGCCAACACCTTGATCGAGCTGGACGGCGCGCTGACCGGCCACGTCGGCGACCCGATCCTGGGCAAGGAAGCCAAGCTGGCCGCTCTCAACGAGGAAACGGCGGCGTTGGGCCTGACCCCGGCCGACGCCCTGGCCGTGGGCGACGGCGCCAACGACCTGGCGATGATCGAGGCCGCGGGCCTGGGCGTGGCCTATCGCGCCAAGCCGATCGTGGCGGCCCAGGCGGACGCCAAGGTCGACCATACCGACCTGACCACCTTGCTCTACTTCCAGGGCTACAGGACCGAGGAGTTCCATCAGTGAGCTTTCCCCGTCGCGTGGAGGCCGTCGTCTTCGACATGGACGGCCTGCTGCTGGACACCGAGATCGTCTACCGCGCCGCCATGATCGAGGCCGGATCCGTCTTTGATGTCCACTTCACCGGCGAGACCTACGCGGCGATGGTGGGCAAGACGACGCCCGAGTGCGGCCTCATGCTGCGCGACCTCTATGGCGATGAATTTCCGGTCCAGGCCTATTTCGAACGGGTCTGGGCCGATGTCGAGGACCTGCTGGCGGCCGAAACCAGGCTGAAGGCCGGGGTGATCGAAATCCTCGACTATCTGGACGACCGGGGCCTGCCGCGCGGCATCGCCACCTCGAACGGCATGATCGCGGTCGAAAAATATCTGGGGCGCTTCGACCTGCTGCGCCGCTTCAACGCGGTGGTCGCCCACCAGGACGTCACCCGGCACAAGCCGAACCCGGATCCTTATCTGCTGGCCGCCGAGCGCCTCGGCGTCGATCCGGCCCACTGCCTGGCGCTGGAGGACAGCCACCCGGGCGTCCGCGCCGCCCACGCGGCCGGCATGATGACGATCATGGTTCCCGATATCCTCGATCCGAACGAGGAGATGCACGACAAGTGCGTGCACATCGCCGACAGCCTGCACCACGTGCTGGACCTGCTGAAGGCGTCGGTCGAGGAGATGGCGGCCTAGCGCTCGGGCGCGACGGAGGGACGTCGTCACGCGTTACGCGGCGCTACGCACTTGTAAAGGCGGGCGGTCGCGCGGATATCAGGTCCTCGCAACCGGAGGGCCCCGCCCGTGACCGCTACCCTCGACGACGCCCGCGTGGCGCTGGACCGCATCGCCGACCCGGCGAGCGGGCAGGGGTTGGTCGCCGCCGGCCTGGTGCAGGGCCTGGTGGTCCGCAACGGCCGCGCCGGCTTCATGCTGGAGGTCCCGGCCAGCCAGGCCGTCGCCTACGCCCCGGTTCGCGAGGCCGCCGAGAAGGCCCTGGCCGCCCTGCCGGGCGTGGAGCAGGCCCAGGTCGTCCTGACCGCCCAGGCCGCCGAGGGCGCGACCCGGGTGCGCAAGGGCGCCAAGATCAGCGAAGACCCGCAGGCTCGCGTGGTCCCGCCGCCGGAGGCCGAGAAGCCCGCCCACGTCCGCCACGTGATCGCCGTGGCCTCGGGCAAGGGCGGGGTGGGCAAGTCCACCGTCTCGACCAATCTCGCCGTCGCCTTCGCCAGGATGGGCCTGCGCGTGGGGCTGCTAGACGCTGACATCTACGGCCCTTCCGCCCCCAAGATGATGGGCGTCGATGGGGATCCGCTGTTCGAAAACGAGAAGCTGCAGCCGCTGGAAGCCCACGGCGTCAAGCTGATGTCGATCGGCTTCATTGTCGACGAGGGCAAGGCGATGATCTGGCGCGGGCCGATGGCCTCTTCGGCCGTCCGCCAGATGATCCACGACGTGGCCTGGGGCTCGGAAGCCCAGCCGCTGGACGTGCTGGTCGTCGACCTGCCGCCCGGCACCGGCGACGTCCAGCTGACCCTGGTCCAGAAGCTGCGGATCGACGGCGTGGTGCTGGTCACGACGCCGCAGGAAATCGCCCTGATCGACGCCCGCCGCGCGGCCTCGATGTTCCAGAAGACCGCCACCCCGATCCTTGGCCTGATCGAGAACATGGCGTTCTTCCCCGATCCCTCGACCGGTGCGCCGATCCCGATCTTCGGCGAGGGCGGCGGCGTCGCCGAGGCCGAGCGCCTGGGCGTACCGCTGCTGGGCCGTGTGCCGATCGAGATCGCCGTCCGCCTGGGCGGAGACGAGGGCGTTCCGGCGGTGATCTCCGAGCCCAAGGGCCAGGCGGCCGAGGTGTTCGTCGCGGCGGCGAAGACGTTGTGGGGAATGGTCAGCCACTAGTTCGTTGTCATCCCGGGCGAAGACCCGGGACCGCAATAGGCTCGGCGCTTTCGGCGGTCCCGGCTCGGCGCGCTTCGCGCTTGGCCGGGATGACAGTTTTCAAGGCATGAAAAAGCCCGCCCGGAGCGATCCGGGCGGGCTTGTCTTTTCAGCGGTGCGTCAGCCTTAGAAGCTGAAGCGGGCGCCCGTCGCCAGGACGACGGCCGAGCCGGTGACGTCGCCGTTCAGGCGGACGGTCGAGCTGGTCGCGGTCACGTCGGTGCGGTTGATCTTGCTGTCATCGAAGCTGATGTAGCTGATCGCGGCGTCCAGCTTGATGTTGTCGGTCGCGGCCCAGGTGGCGCCGGCGGCGTACATCATGCGGTCGCCGTCCGGCACGCGGGCGGTGCGGCCGACGTCCGGGGTCGGGGTCGGATCGTACTGGACGCCGGCCCGCAGGGTCAGGCGCGGAGAGGCCTGATAATCGACGCCGGCGGCGTAGGTGGTGACGTTCTTGTAGTTCTGGACGCTGGTCGAGCCGCCGCCCGGGAAGCTGACGCGGATGGCGTCGAACTCTTTCCAGCCGACGCGGCTGACCGAGGCGTTCAGGGTCCACTGGTCGTTCACCGCCCAGCGGGCGCCGACATTGGCGATCCAGGGCAGGGTGATCTTGGCCTGGCCGTCGACCGAGAAGTTGTTGGCGGCGGGGATCGGGGCCAGCAGGCCGCCGACGGTGACCGTGCCGTCCAGCTTCTGGTCGATCTTGGAGCGATAGCTGGCGCCGATGGTCAGGGCCTTGCTCGGATGGATCTGCGCGCCGACCGTGTAGCCGTAGGCCCAGCCGTCGCCCTTCAGCGATTGCGAACCATCGGCCTGCAGCGGCGAGATGTTCGGCAGGGCGTTGGTCAGCTTGGCGTCGGCGTAGAGCGCGGTGACGCCCACGCCCAGGTCGATCATGTCGTTGACGCGATAGGCGACGACGCCGTCGACATTGACCGTGCGCAGCTGTGACTTCAGGGCGTCGTAGCGCGTCCAGCTGTCGGCGTTGTACTCGGTGGTGAAGTTGTAGGGCGCGGCGACCGAGACGCCGAACGCCAGCTTGTCGTTGATGCGGAACGCGGCGCCCGCGTTCGGCACGATGCCATCGTTGATCGGGTCATAGGCGGTGTTGGCGCCGCCGATCGGGGTGGTCAGGCCGGCCGGCGGAACCGGACGGGTGATGGTCGAACCAGTGTTGGTGACCTTGGAGTCCACCTGGATCATGTTCAGGCCGATATAGCCTTCGTTGCGCTGGATGCCGGCGATCGAGGCGGGGTTCCACCACAGGCTGCCGACGCCCTTGTCGGCGACTTCACCGGAATAGGCGCGGCCGGTGCCGCGCACCGATTGTTCCTGGAGGTAGAAGGCCGAAGCGGAGGCCTGGGACGCGGCGGCGAGCGCCAGCAGAGCGACGCCGGCGGCGAGGCTGGTACGCGAGAGAGACATTTTGACGTGCGACCTTCTTGGGGAGGAAGAGGCTCGCCGAACGCTTGTTGGGCGCTCGAGGAGCGCCGCGTTTAACGCATCTGTTCAAATACCGTTGCTATAAATTGTCCAGAACATGAATTTTGTCAGTTTTGATAAAGATACGGGGCCGCGAAGGCCCCGTATCAATCGTCGTTATGTCAAAAAACCGCGCCGTGACTTGGCAAGAAAGCGGCAATGCTTATGCCAATTTAGCCGCCGGCCATCTTGCGGAAGAACTTCTGGCCCTGTTCGCCGCCGTTGAAGTAGGCCTTCTGGCCGTCCTCGGCGGTGATCTTGCCCCAGTTGTCGCGGACCTCCTCGGCCGACAGGCCGTCCTCGCCCAGATAGACGCCCTCGGTCTCGTAGATGCGCGACAGGGCGAAGGCGCCGGCGCCGGCGGTCAGGATCGCGCCGGTGGGCGCTTCTTCCGAGCACAGGTAGACGACGCCCGGCGTGACATATTCCGGCGCCAGCTTGGCCAGCACTTCCGGCGGCATCAGGCCCTCGGTCATGCGGGTGGCGGCGACCGGGCTGATGGCGTTGATCTTCACGTCGTTCTTGGCGCCCTCCAGCTTGAGGGTGTTCATCAGGCCCAGCACCGCCATCTTGGCCGCGCCGTAGTTGCTCTGGCCGAAGTTGCCGTACATGCCCGACGACGAGGTCGTCACGACGATGCGGCCGTAGTTCTGGGCCTTCATGATGTCCCAGACCGCCTTGATCGGCTTGAAGGTGCCGAACACGTGGACCTGCATGACCAGCTCGAAGTCGGCCAGCTCCATCTTGGTCAGGGTCTTGTCGCGCAGGATGCCGGCATTGGCGACCAGGATGTCGATGCGGCCCCACTTGTCCATGGCCGTCTGGACCATGTTGGCGACGCCGGCGTCATCCGTCACCGAGGCGCCGTGGGCGATGGCCTCGCCGCCGAACGCCTCGATCTCCGCGACCACCTTCTGGGCCGCCTCGGACGAGCCGCCCGAGCCGTCGACGCTGCCGCCCAGGTCGTTGACCACCACCTTGGCGCCGCGCCGCGCCAGCTCCAGGGCGTGCTGCCGGCCAAGGCCGCCGCCGGCGCCCGTCACGATCGCCACCTTGCCGTCGAAGCGGATGTCCGCCATGCCCAAGTCTCCCTCAAACGCATGTTTGGTTTGGCCGTGTTGTGCGGCGCGGGAGAGGGGGCGTCAAGGGGAGCGATCCTCCTGCGCCGCGCGCACGCGTGTTCGACTTCACACGGCTGGCCGCTGAAGCGTGGAAAGGGACGCGGAGCGCCCGGGCGACGCCCGGTGTGTGAGTGTGTAAGTACCGTTTCGACGAAGCCGAACGCTCCGCGTGGTCCGTTATCCGGTGAGCCCTCGACGCGCGGGGTCTTAACCCGCTTCCGAAGGAGGCCCCCGACGGGCGGGCCAGGGCGACGAACCCCGGTCCCGGACCGCACGGGCGATTTCAGCCTGCGCCTGCCGCGTCATCGGCCCGACATCCCACGTCGTTTCTGTGTTCCAGGGCCGACCGCCGCCAGAGGGATGCGGTTGCGGAGCTTCCCCCGCACCGACGAGCGCTACCCGCTCGACCACCCCTGACAGCCGTCACGATCGCCGGCCGGACGTCCCTTTCAAGCCGTCAGGTGGAGTCAGTATGGGCGCGTTTTGAGCGCGGGGGATTCAGGGGCGTGTAAAAGTGGGAAGTGGTTGATTTTGCTGGGGCCGATGTCGCGAACGCCGGGGATAAGAGGCGCCAATCCCCGTCGTCGGCCGAAAAGTGAGCGTTCCCAATGTCCGCCATGGGTGATGGGGTGGACGCCCCCCGACGGCATCTACGTGCCAGAGTGAGGAGTGTTGAACTTCACTCGAGGGAGGCGCCCATGGGCGAGCTTACCATCATCGGGCTGGATATCGCCAAGTCAGTGTTCCAGGCCCACGGAGCCGATGCAGCAGGCACGGTTATGTTCCGCAAGAAGCTTGGGCGGGGTCGGCTGCTGGCGTTCTTCGCCGGACAGCCGCGCTGCGTGGTCGCCATGGAGGCCTGCGCCGGAGCCCATCACTGGGGCCGTGAGCTGGCGGCGCTCGGCCATACGGTCAAATTGATCCCGCCGGCCTACGTGAAGCCGTTCGTGAAGCGGCAGAAGAACGACGAGGCCGATGCGGAGGCCATCTGCGAGGCGGCCCAGCGGCCGACGATGCGCTTCGTGCCCGTGAAGAGCCGCGAGCAGCAGGCCAGCGGCGTGGTGTTCCGCGCCCGGGATCTGCTGGTGCGCCAGCGCACGCAGATCATGAACGGCCTGCGCGGCCACTTGGCCGAGTTCGGCTATGTCGCCCCAAAGGGCGTGATGTACGTCGAGCGCCTGGTCGCCGAGATCGAGGATCCCGAGAGCCGACTGCCGCTGGCCGCCCGCGTGAGCCTGCAGGTCATGGTGCGGATTCTGGCCTCGCTGCAGACAGAGATCGCCAGCCTGGATGCCGAGATCGCCCGTCGCGCCAAGGAGGATCCCGTTGCTCGGCGGCTGATGACAATCCCAGGCATTGGACCTGTCACGGCCTCGGCGATGGTCGCCCTGGCGCCGGGAGCAGAGGCCTTCCGTTGCGGGCGGGACTTCTCGGCTTGGCTGGGCCTGACGCCTGTCCAGCGATCAAGTGGCGGCAAACAGAAGCTGGGCCAGATCACCAAGGCCGGCGAGCGAACGTTGCGACGACTGCTGGTGATCGGCGCCAGCGCCGTGATCAAGCAGGCCTTGATCCGCGGCGCGCCGCCCGGATCGTGGCTGGCCCAGATGCTGGCCCGCAAGCCGCGGATGCTGGTGGCCGTGGCGCTGGCGAACAAGACCGCGAGGATCATTTGGGCGCTGCTGGCCAGGGGCGGCGTTTACAGGGCTCCGGTGCTGGCGGCCTAACGGCCGCCGGCTCCAGAGGCGTCGAAGCGTAGTCGGACGACGGAGGGTATGGCGCACAGTCGGTGAGACGGGATTGGGAAAACCAGGGCTTTCCACCGTGCCTCTTGAGCACGCTATGGGTGATTTGGACCTGATCCGCGAACTTCCATACAGGCCAGCGCTCAAGGGCGCACAACAGGCCGGACAGATGGCAGCATCCGATCGAGCGTCAGAGCTTCAAAATCCGTCTTGCGCTGAAGGGGGCGTCCACAGATGGAAAGCCGCCGTTTGGTCTGGCAAATTCCGACTGTTCGGAGATGTCGAGATGAACGGTCAGTACGATGGTTTCGGATTCTACCACGGGCCTAACGACCCACGGCTTTTCGTGCCAAAGCGCATTCCCATCATGGGGTGGACGATCAACGTCGCGCACCCCCGCGCACCCATCGTCGGCCTCGTGGTCGGGGGCGCGATCGTCGCGGCGATCTTGGCGCAGGCTTTCGCCTAAATCCGCTTAGGGTCGGGCGCGGAAACTAGGCCTGCGCCGGCTACCGGACATTGGGCGCGATGCAGAGAGCGGACACGACAACGGTCAGTCCGGAGTCGCGGCGTCTTCCGCGAGCTGCCGCACGCGGGCCTCGCAGAGTTCCTTGACCAGGGATTGGAGCAGCTCGATGCGCTCTTGAATCCAGGCCAGTTCCTCGGCGGTGACCTTGTAGTGGGGCGAGTAGCGGGCCTTCACATAGGCGGCGCGGAGCAACTCGAAACAGCGCTTGTGGAACTTGGTGTCGGTCGGCCAGAGCTCGGTTAGGCGCGGGTCGAGCGGCTCGGCGAGCCCGCGTAGGCGCACAAGGTTGTGGGACTTGGGCGCATAGAGCGAGATCACGAGAAGGAGCGTGTTGTACGCTTGTTCAGCAGCTTGGTGCAGGAGGAAGGCCGCGTACTTTAGCTGTCCATCACGAAGGCTGTATTCAGCAAGGCGACGTGCATAGGCGGCGCTCTCTATGCCTTCGTCGTAGTATTTGTGACTCTCTTCGAGGGCCTCCTCAAGCGACAACGGCGTCGCCTCCACAAGCGGATGCCCCGGCTCTTCGAACAGCGCCACCCCGTCACGCACGATGTCGGTGAAGAAGTACCGCCCGCGCGTCAGCTGCTCGTTCACGTCCTCGATGTCGTGAACAATGAAGTTGACCGGCGTCCGCAGCCGCTGGCCGGCCGAAAGCTCGTCCAGTAGGCGCTTTTCCGCGCCCTCCCAGAACTCCAGGGGATCGGCCAGCTTCTCGTGATCGACCACCACCAGCAGGTCGTAGTCCGAGAAGTACCGGCCGACCGGGTCCTCGACCCAGTCGCCTCGGGCGTATGATCCGAACAGGATGATCTTGAGGATCTTGCCTTCGCCCAGCCTGCCGGAACGCTTGGCGACCTCCTCGGCGAAGCCCGCTTTCAGGATCTCGACCACGAAGGCCAATTCGCGCTGCTTGCCGGCGGGCAGATGGTCGAGGGTGTTGGCCATGTCCGCTGTCTCGCCCGTCGCCCGGCGCATGGCAAGCGCCTCCTCGGCGCGGGCGGCGCGGTGATGCTCGGGCTTGGCCATGCGGACTCTCGGCGGCGGAACAAGACTGGAACGAATCCTACACGCTCAAGTTGGGGCGCGCCAGAGCGCGGCGGGCGCTCGGGCCGGTCGGTCGCGCGGATTCTTATGTCCAACTTGGGGCGTTAGCCGACATCGGAGCCCCAAGGTCGCCCTCAAGAACCCCTCTCTAAGAGAGAGGGGTTGGATCAGCGCCCCTAACCCTTCTTCTTTGTCATCCCGCCGGCCACCGGCTGGGTCGGTTTGTCGCGCTTGATGCCCGCCTTCTGGCCGGGCTTCATGAACTTCACCAGCACGCGCTGGCCGACCAGGAAGGGGGCGCTGTCGGCGCTGACCACGACCTCGACGACGCGTTCGTCGCTGCGCTGGCTGGGGTCGTCCGAGGCCAGCTTGCGGGCGCCGAACACGCGGGCGGTGCGCAGGACCTTGCCGACATAGGTCTTGTCGGGATCGCCTTCCGGCTGGATCTCGACTTCCTGGCCGGGGGTCACGTTGGGGATGTCGGCCTCGACGATCTCGGCGCGGACGATACGCGGGGTGTTGGGTTCGAGGTCGAACATCGAGGTGACGTTCAGGGTCGAGGCGCCGGCGCCCGGATTGGCGTAGCGGCGGGCGATGCGACCGTCGGCCGGCGCGCGGATCACCGTCAGCTCCTGCTGGTACTTCGACTGGCTGAGTTGGGCGCCGGCGACCTGGATCGCGGCCGACTGGGCGCCGATATTGGCGTTGGCCTGCGAGATCGCGTCCTGAGCGGCGTCGAGCTTCTGGGCGGCGACGTAGTTCGAGGCGGCCAGGCCTTGCAGGCGCTTGTACTCGCGCTGGGCCGTGCGCAGCTGCACTTGGTAGAGCGCCAGCTGGGCGCGGGCCGAGGCCAGGCTGGCCGTGGCCGTCTGGGCGGCCAGGCGCGGCTCGTCGTCTTCCTGCTTGGCCAGGGGCTGGCCGGCGACGACCTGGTCGCCTTCCTGAACATAGACGTCGCGGACGATGCCCTGGCGGCGCGCGGCCACCTGGATCACGCCGCCCTCGACGTCGGCCTTGCCCTGGGCGATGGCCGCGTAGGGGGAGGGCTCCTCCTGGGCGGCGGCGGCTTCGAGCTTCTTCTTCTTCTCGGCCGCCTGGCCCTTCATGTAGAAGAAGCCGCCGCCGAGCAGCACGACGACGATGATGGCGATCCAGAAGGCGGGTCGGCGCAGAAACGCGGGCATTCTAAGGTTCCCCCAGGAAATCAGTGGCTGAGCGACGCGGGATTGGCGTCGGGCGTTCTACGCACGTCGTCCAGGATCCGGCCGTCTTCGATGTGGATGACGCGGTCGGCATAGGCCTCGAGCCGCGGGTCGTGGGTCACGCAGATCACCGCCGCGCCGCGCTCGGTGGCGGCCGCGCGCAGCAGCTTGATCACGATCTCGCCGCTCTTGCCGTCGAGGGCCGAGGTCGGTTCGTCCGCGAAGATCAGGTTCGGGTTCTTGGCCAGGGCGCGGGCGATGGCCACGCGCTGCTTCTCGCCGCCCGACAGTTCCGAGGGGCGCTGGTTGACGCGCGGGCCCAGGCCCACCGACTCCAGCGCCGCCTGGGCGCGGCGCGCGGCCTCGCCGGGGCCGACGTCCTGGTACTTCAGGACCGTCATCACCTGCTGCTTGGCGGTGAGGGCCGGGAACAGGTTGAAGCCCTGGAAGATGAAGCCGCAGTGGTCGAGGCGGAACTTGTCGATCTTGCCTTTCGGCAGGGCCCACAGGTCCTTGGCCTCCAGCGCCGAGACCTTGCCCTCGTCGGGCATCAAGAGGCCGGAGAGGGCGGCCACCAGGGTCGACTTGCCCGAGCCCGAGGGGCCCATGACCATGGTCACGTCGCCGTGCTTGGCGTCGAAGTCCACGCCCTTGAGCACCTCGATGAAGGTCCGGCCGGTCTTGAAGCGCTTGACCAGGCCCTTGGCGGTGAGCGCGCTCTGGCCGCGCTTGTGGCTGTGATCGTTGCTCATCGCAGCAGGTCCGCCGGCTGGCTGTTCTTGAGGATGCCCAGCGACAGGAAGCCGGAGAGCATGGCGATGATGATCAGGAACACGGCGACGATGATCACCAGCGTCGGCGGGAAGTACATCGGCACGCCGCCGGCCACGGCCAGCAGCGAGACCAGCCAGGTCAACAGGCCCGCGGCCAGCACGCCGACGCAACCGACCCAGAAGCTGAGCTCCATGACGATGTTGCGCAGGTCGCCCATCGAGACGCCGAGAGCGCGCAGGGAGGCGAACTCCTTGATGTTGGCCATGATCGCCCCGCGCAGGGTCTGCCAGGTGATGGCCACGCCGATCAGCAGGCCCAGGAAGGCCGAGAAGCCCAGCATGATGCCGATGATCTGGTCGTCCAGCATGGCGCCGGAATTGGCGTCGGCCAGCTCCTGGCGGGTCCAGGCGCGGAACTTGCCGTCGGCCTTCTTGTTCAGCTGGGCCGCGACGATCTCGGCGCGCGCGGGATCCTGGATCTCGACCATCAGCGGGCCGACGCGCTGGCCGGTGTCGGCCTCGCCCAGCATCCGCAGGGTGTCGCGCGACATGACCAGCGTCGGCTGGATGATGTTGGGATAGCCGCGGGTGACGACGGCGATGTTGATGGTCTTGCCATTGTAGAGGGCCTTGTCGCCCTTCTTGACGCCCAGGCGCTTGAGGGCCGTCTCGTCCACCGCCACGGCGTAGGGGCGGCGCAGGGCCTCGATCATCGACTGGGTGTAGTCGGTGGGCACGGTCACGTAGCCGGGGATCGCGTCGATCACCGTGACGTTGACGAACTCGCTCTTGCGGGCCGAGCTGCCAGCGCCCTTGCCTTTGCCCTTGCCGGCCTTCTTGGCGCGGGCCTCTTCCTTGGCCTGCTGCTCGGGGCTCAGGATGTTCTGGAAGCGGCCGCCGGAGCCGTCCAGCGGGGCCACCTGGGTGACTTCGGGATGGCTGTAGACCAGCGGGATCATGCGGCGCGGCAGGCCCGAGGGGCCGCCGAACAGCGCCTTGGCGCCAGGGCCCAGCACCATGACGTCGGCGCGGGCGCGGTCGATCTGGGCGGTGAAGCCCTTGCCGATGCCGACGAACATGCCGACCTGGGCCAGGACGAGAAGGCCCGAAAAAGCTAGAGCGACCACGGCCGCCATGTAACGACGCCACTCATAGAGAAGTGTGGCCAAGGCCAACGACATTCGAAACCATGCTCCCCCAAACCGATGGTTGCAGCAATGAACGGCGATCGTTGAGCGGCCAAGTTAAATCGGGGTAAGGCGGCGTTGCAGGCATGAAATATTGGACAGGTGCGCGGATGGAGGCTGGCTAGTCCTCGGCGCCGGCGCTAAGCGGCGAACGGAGTGCAACGATCCACGGGCCCATGACGGTTCTTCGCACAGCGTCCGCTCAGTTCAGCGTGGTGGCCTTCGCCCTGGCCGCGACGGCGCCGGCGCGGGCGGACGAGGGGATGTGGACCTTCGACAAGATCCCGGTCGAGGCGATCCGCCAGGCCTATGGCGTCTCCCTGGACCGGGCCTGGCTGGACGCCGCCCAGGCCGCGGCGGTGCGGCTGACCAACGGCTGCTCGGGGGGATCGTCAGCCCCGAAGGCCTGGTCGCCACCAACGCCCACTGCCTCGCCGACTGCGCCCAGGCCCTGTCGGACGGCGGGAGCGACTACGTCCAGGACGGCTTCCTGACCGATGGGCGCGAGGACGAACGCAAGTGCGCCGGCCTGCAGGCCGAGGTGCTGCTGACCATCACCGACGTGACCGACCAGGTGCGGGCGGCGGCGGAGGGCAGGGTCGGCCGCGACTTCGTCCAGGCCCGCGAGGGCGCGCTGGCGCTGGCCGAACTGGCCGCCTGCGGCCAGGACCAGACCCTGCGCTGCCAGGCGATCAGCTTCTTCCGGGGCGGCCAGTACAAGGTCTACAAGTACCGGCGCTACGACGACGTGCGGCTGGTCTTCGCGCCGGAAAGAGCCTCCGCCGCGTTCGGCGGCGACCCCGACAACTACAACTTCCCCCGCTACGCGCTCGATGCGGCGTTCGTGCGGCTTTATGCCGACGGCCAGCCGGCCGCGACGCCGGGCTTTCTCGGCTTGCGGACCAGCGCCCCGGTCGAGGGCGAGCCGACCTTCGTGGTCGGCAATCCCGGCGTGACCGACCGGCAGCTGACGGTTTCCCAGCTGGAGACCCAGCGCGACCTCGTCCTGCCGATGCAGCAGCTGCAGCGGGCCGAGCTGCGGGGCCGCCTGCTCCAGCTGCGGCGACAGGACGACGACCACGCCCGCGCCGCGACGCAAGGCCTGGCTTGGGTCGAGAACGGCTACAAGGTGGGGCTGGGCAAGCAGGCCGCGCTCAACGACAAGGCCTTCATGGCCGCCAAGCGCGCGGTCGAGGACGCCTTGCGCGCCAAGGTGGCCGCCGATCCGAAGCTGGCGGCGGAGACCGGCGCGGCCTGGGACCAGATCGCCGCCGCTCAAGCCCAGGCGGCCGAGCTCTATCCGGCCTGGCGGATGCTGGAGAGCGGGGCGGGCGGCGGTTCGGATCTCCACTATTATGCCCGCCTGCTGGTCCGGGCGGCGCGGGAGCGGACCAAGCCCAACGCCGCGCGGCTGCCGGAATACGCCGACACCCGCCTGCCGATGATCGAGCGCAAGCTGGCCGACCTGCCGCCGGTCGATCCGGTGCTGGAGCGGGTCTATCTGGAGCACTGGCTGCTCAAGACCCGCGAGGTCCTGACCGTCGACGCGCCGCAGGTCCGGGCCCTGCTGGGCCAGGAAAGCCCCGAGGCCATCGCCGAACGCCTGGCCGAAAGCCGGCTCGGCGATCCCGAGGTGCGCGACGCCCTGTGGAAGGGCGGACTGGACGCGGTCGAGGCTTCGGACGACCCGCTGATCCAGTTCGTCCGCCGCGTCGATCCGCTGGCGCGCGCGGCCCGCACCGCCTACGAGGCCGAGGTCGCGGGGCCCGTAGACAAGGCCGCGGAGAAGATCGCCCGGGCCCGGTTCGCCGTGCTGGGCGAGGCGGTCTATCCGGACGCGACGTTCTCGCTGCGGCTGTCCTACGGCCAGGTCGCCGGCTGGCGCGAGCAGGGACGGGCGGTTCCGGCCGTCACCACCTTCGCCGGCTTCTACGACCGCGTCACCGGCGCCGAACCGTTCGCCGCCGCCCCCCGCTGGCTGGGCGCCAAGGACGACCTGAAGCCCGACACGGTGTTCGACTTCGTCAGCACCAACGACATCATCGGCGGCAATTCCGGCTCGCCGGTTCTGGACGCCAAGGGCCGGCTGATCGGCGTGGCCTTCGACGGCAACATCCATGCGTTGGGCGGCGCCTATGGCTACGATGGAACCCGGAACCGGACAATCTCGGTGTCGTCGGCGGCCATCCTCGAGGCGCTGCGCAAGGTCTACGACCGCACGGCCCTGGTCCGCGAACTAACTGGCCGGTAGCGCGCGCTCCGCGCGAGCTGGAGGGGCGTGTTTCGCGGGGGCCGTGCAGCGTTAACCTTGCCCGCGAAATGCCTCATGTCTTAACCGCAACATGCTGAAAACTGGAATGTTTCTCGCGTGATCCCTCGGGCGTCGACACTCGGCGCGAAGAAGGGGCTCGCCCACGCAGGCGGCCTCCCAACAGAGGGTGAGCACTATGACCATAGCCAGCGCTGGCTCATCGACGAGTCTGGCCCAGCTTCGCCAACTGCAGCAGTCGGCCTTCAAGACGGCGGACGCCGACGGCGATGGGCAGCTTTCGCTGACCGAATTCCAGTCCATCGGGCAAAATGTGCAGGGGGCGGAAGGCCAGCAGGGCCCGCCCCCGATGCGCGGGGGCGGCGGACCGGGTGAACATTTCAGCGGCGACACACTGTCGTCGCTGCTCTCGACCCAGTCGGTCGACGACCTGACCAGTTCGCTGATGGAGGCCGGCGACGCCGACGGCGATGGCAAGATGAGCGCCAGCGAACTCTCCTCGGCCCTGGCCGCCAACGCCCCTGAGGGCGCGAAGGGGCAGGGGATCGAGGACAAGATGGCGTCGGACATCATGTCGGCCCTCGACACCGATGGCGACGGCGGGCTGTCGTCGTCCGAGATCTCGTCGGCGATCACCACGGCCGCCGCGAACGAGTCGTCGGCCCAGGCGACGCGCGGCCCGAAGGGGCATCACGGCGGCCCGCCGCCGTCCGGCGGGGCCAGCGGCGCGTCGAGCTCGAGCGGGGTGTTCGAGAGCCTCGACACCAACCAGGACGGCACGGTCTCGGCCGAGGAACTGGCCGCCGCCAACAGCAGCGACAGCACGAGCGGCACGAGCGCCGCCTCCGACCTGATCAAGACCGCCGACCAGGACGGCGACGGGACGCTGAGCGGCGACGAGTTCGCGGCCTTGCTCGACCAGGGCAAGTCGACCGGGACCGACACGTCCTCAACTCTGTCCAGCCTGATGTCGGGCTCCACGGTCGCCGCCGACCTGATGCAGAAGCTGCTGGCTCAGCTGGACAAGGCGATGACGACCTCGTCCTCGACCAGCACGGCGGCGAGCGGCGGGACGAACGTTATGGCTTAAACCTACATCGTCATCCCGTGCATAAGGCGCGGGATGACGGCCATGACTGGTAAGAGGTCTCTGACTTAGGCAATCGACGCCTTCCTTAACCATTCCTTACGCAAGCCGCTTGCGTGCGACGGCTGACTTGGTGTCATTCTTCGCCCCTTGATCGGCGTCGCGGGGGCGTCGCCTCTTTGTAAGGTTGTCGTCTTGATGTTCCGTCCCGAGAACGTTCAGGCCCTGGCGGGTCTGGCGCTCACTTTGGGCCTCTGCTGGCTCGTTTCCGAGAATCGCAAGCGATTCCCGTGGGTTCTGGCGATCGCCGCCCTTGTCGTGCAGGTGCTTTTGGTGGTGGTGCTGTTCGGCCTGCCCCAGGCGCGCCAACTGCTGCAGGGCGTCAACGGGGCCGTCGAGGGGCTGGCCAGTTCGACTCAGGCCGGCACCGCCTTCGTGTTCGGCTTCCTGGCCGGCGGCGACCAGCCGTATCCGGTCAGCAATCCGGGCGCGGGCTTCATCTTCGCCTTCCGTGTCATGCCGGTGATCCTGGTGGTCTGCGCCCTGTCGGCGCTGCTGTGGCACTGGAAGATCCTGAAGTGGCTGGCTCAGGGCTTCGGCTTCCTCTTCCAGAAGACGCTGGGCCTGCGCGGCCCGCCGGCCCTGGCCACCGCCGCGACCATCTTCATGGGCCAGATCGAAGGCCCGATCTTCATCCGCGCCTATCTCGACAAGCTGTCGCGCTCTGAGCTCTTCATGCTGATCACGGTCGGCATGGCCTGCGTCTCGGGCTCGACCATGGTCGCCTACGCCACCATCCTGGCCGGCGTGCTGCCCAACGCCGCCGCCCACGTGCTGACCGCCTCGATCATCTCGGCCCCGGCCGGCGTGCTGCTGGCCCGCATCATCGTGCCGTCCGACCCGATGGAGAAGGGCGGCGACCTGGATCTTTCGGTCGAGGACAAGACCTACGGCTCCTCGATCGACGCGGTGATGAAGGGCACCACCGACGGCCTGCAGATCGCGCTGAACGTCGGCGCGACCCTGATCGTCTTCGTGGCCCTGGCCACCATGGTCGACAAGATCCTGGGCGCCATGCCGCCGATCGGCGGCCAGCCGCTGAGCATCGCGCGCGGGCTGGGCGTGGTCTTCTCGCCCCTGGCCTGGTCGATGGGCGTGCCCTGGAAGGAAGCCGGCACGGCCGGCGGCCTGCTGGGCGTCAAGCTGATCCTCACCGAGTTCACCGCCTTCATCCAGATGGCCAAGATCGGCGTCACCACGCTGGACGAGCGCACCCGCATGATCATGACCTACGCCCTGTGCGGTTTCGCCAATATCGGCTCGGTCGGCATGAACGTGGCCGGCTTCTCGGTGCTGGTGCCGCAACGCCGCGCCGAGGTGCTGAGCCTGGTCTGGAAGGCGATGATGGCCGGCTTCCTGGCCACCTGCCTGACCGGCTCGCTGATCGGCCTGATGCCCCGGGCGCTGTTCGGGCTGTAAATCTTCAAATGTTGTCTTTATGTTCTCCCTTCCCCCTTCGATGGGGGAAGGGCTGGGGATGGGGGTGACAGCGTGTCAGAAAAGGCGCCGAGACCAAGACAGGCATCCGGCGCCACCAAGCGCGCCCGTCGTCTCCGTAGAGAGATGACCGTCAGCGAAAGGGTCCTCTGGAAAGCCCTTCGCGCCCTCGATCTCCACATTCGCCGGCAAGCGCCGATCGGCCGCTACATCGCCGACTTCATCCATCACGGCGCGAAACTCGTGATCGAGGTCGATAGCGGCTGGCACGATCATCCCGAGGCTCAATTGCGCGACGCCGAGCGCGACGCGTGGCTCGCCGAGCAGGGCTATCGGGTGATGCGTGTTCGCGACGGCGAGGCGTTCGGCAATCCCTACCTCGTGGCCGAGCGCGTCGCGGCGGAAATTCAGCGGTCACCCCCATCCCAACCCTTCCCCCATCAAGGGGGAAGGGCTCCTATGTGCGGAAACGGGAGGAACGCATGAAACTCTACGACTGTCTCCGCGCGCCCAATCCTCGGCGTGTCCGCTGGTTCATGGCGGAGAAGGGGATCACCGACATCGAGGTGGTGACGCTGTCGATCATGCGCGGCGAGCACAAGTCGCCCGAATACCGGACGAAGGTTGGTGTAGCCCATATGCCGGCCCTGGAACTGAACGATGGGACGGTGATCACCGAGTCGGTCGCCATCTGCCGCTATCTGGAAAGTCTTTATCCCGAGCCGAACATGTTTGGGCGCGACGCCCGGGAGGCCGCCGTCATCGAGATGTGGCAGCGGCGCACGGAAATGATGATCGTGACGCCTCTGGCGCTCGCCGTGCGCCACACCAACCCCAACATGGCGGCCCTGGAGCAGCAGGTGCCCGAAGTCGGCGAGAACAATCTGGCCGGCGCGAAGCGGGCGTTGAAGTTCCTAGATAAGCGTCTTGCGGAAAGTCCGTTTGTCGGAGGCGACCGGGTGACCATCGCCGACGTCGTCACCGTCACGGGCGTCGACTTCGGCCGGATGATCGACTTCCGACCTGATGAGGATCTGGTCCACGTCAACCGCTGGCTGGCCGAAATGCTGGCGCGCCCCGCCGCGGCCGCCGGGATGCCCGCCCCTAAACCCGCGCCCTGATCTTCTTCACCACGCCCGAGAAGTTCAGCATCGGCCCGGTCCCGGTCGAGATCAGGCCGCGGATGAACAGCAGCGAGCCGCCGGCCTTGATCACCTCGCCCCCGCCGGTGATCAGGTCGCCGGGTCGGGCGGGGCCGATGAATTCGCCGTTGAGGCTGACGGTCACCGCGCGGCTGTCGGCCAGTTCCTTCCAGGCGATCGCGAACAGGGAGAAGTCGGCGAAGGTCATCATGCAGCCGCCGTGCATGAAGCCGCCGCCGTTCATGTGCTTGGTCTCGGCGCGGAAGCCGGTGGTGACGCGGCCGTTGTCGTCTTCGCGGAAGTAGAAGGGGCCAGACTGGTCCTCGAACGGGTCCTGACCCGACCAGGTTCGCCAGCCGGCCCAGTCGCCCGCCTCGACCAGGCGCGGGCCGCTCGAGATTTCGTTTCCGCCGTCCATGACGCATCCCCTCCGCGTGTTCTTATCGTTGTTCAGTTAGAAGGGCGCGTCGCTGGGCGCAAGCGGCCAAGTCCTGTCCACGCTCTCGCCTCTGCTGACAATCCATGGCAAGGGAGCGCTCATGACCTCCCCGATCCAAGACACCATCCTGTCCCAGCTGGCGGCGCTGCCCGAGGGCAAGTCGATCGACCCGATGAACGTCGCCAAGGCCATCCAGCCCGAGCGCTGGCAGCAACTGCTGGGCCACGTGCGCACCAACGCCATCGAACTGGCCCGCGAGGGCAAGGTCGTGATCCTGCGCCACAACAAGCCGGTCAATCCGGAGAAATTCCGCGGCGTCTACCGCATCCGCACGCGGCTTGAGGGCGACCCTACCAGCTTCGATGACCAAGTTGGCGAGGATGCCGTCCCGGACGATATCGAGGGCGATGAGAACTAGTCACGCTTGGCATCCGCAGGCGCGCGCCTAAATCCTCGCTGATGCCGCTCGACGAGATCCTCTCCGACATCGCCGCCTGCCGGGCGTGCGCACCTTACCTGCCGCATGTTCCCCGGCCGGTGACGCGGGTGCGCGAGGAGACCCGCATCCTGATCGCCGGCCAGGCGCCGGGGCGGCTGGTCCACGAGACCGGCCTGCCGTTCAATGATCCGTCCGGCAACCGCCTGCGCCAGTGGATGGGGATCGACCGCGAGACTTTCTACGGCCGGCCCGAGATCGGCGTGGCCGCCATGGCCTTCTGCTTTCCGGGCACCAATCCCAAGGGCGGCGACTATCCGCCGCCGCCGCGCTGCGCGACGATGTGGCGGCCTCGGTTGCTGGCGGGGCTGCCGAACGTCGAGCTGACCCTGCTGGTCGGCAGCTATGCCCAGAACTGGGCGCTGCCGGGCCGGACCAGCAAGACCATGACCGAAACCATCGCCCGCTGGCGCGAGTTCGGGCCCAACCTGTTGCCGATGCCGCATCCGTCCTGGCGCAACACCGCCTGGCTGAAGCGCAATCCCTGGTTCGAGGCGGATGTCGTGCCTTTCCTTCGCCAACGGGTCGCGGACATTCTGGGACGATGAACCGCCGCGCCCTGATCGTGACCGCGTCCGCCGCCGTGCTCTCGGCCTGCGCGCCGCTGCGACAAGGGCCAGGCCTCGGGCCGCTGGGCTTTCGCGGGCCTCGGATCGAGGCTGATGCCTTCGTCAGCTTCGACGGCGCGCGCCTGGGTCTGATGCGCTGGCTGCCGGCGGGCGAGCCCGAGTGGGTGATCGTCGGTCTGCACGGCATGAACGACTATTCGAACGCCTTTCACCTGGCGGCCGGCTGGTGGGCGGGGAAGGGGATCGCGACCTACGCCCTGGACGTCCGGGGCTTTGGCCGTTCGCCCGAGCGCGGCGTCTGGGCGCCGACCGAACTGGTGCTGGACGACGTTCGGGCGCTGATCACGGCGGTGCGCGAGCGTCATCCGAACGCCAGGCTCGCCCTGGCCGGCGTCAGCATGGGCGGTGCGCTGGCGATCAGCGCCATGGCTTCCGACAATCCGCCGCCGGTCGACAAGCTGATGCTGTTCGCCCCCGCCGTCTGGGGCTGGTCGAACCAGCCGCTGCCCAACCGCATGAGCCTGTGGGTCAGCGCCCACGTGCTGGGCCAGTGGGTGGTCAAGCCGCCGGACTGGCTGGTCCGCAACGTCATGGCCTCGGACAATATCGACGAGCTGCGTCGCATGGGTCGCGACCCGCTGATGATCTGGGGCGCGCGGTCCGACACCATCTACGGCCTGGTCGGGCTGATGGAGCGGGCCTGGAAGTCGACGGGTGACATCCATGTCCCGGTCGCGTGGTTCTACGGCGCCAACGACCACATCATCCCGCGCGAGCCGACGGTCGAGGCCGTGGGTCGCCTGAAGCCGGGCGCGCGGACAGCCTACTACGCCAAGGGCTATCACCTGCTGCTGGTCGACCGGCAGGCCGCCAAGGTCTGGGGCGACGCCGAGGCCTTCCTGCGCGACGCGCCAGGGCCCTGGCCGCCTTCGGGCGCGCCAGCCATTCCGTCGAGCGTCGCGGCGATGACAGCGTTGGATCCGCCCAAACCCGCCAAACGCAAGGGGACGCGACGTCAGTCTTCGGGCTTGTGAGGCGTCGCCAGGGGGCGTAAAGCCGCCACGTTCATTCTGGCATAGGCGAGACAGACGGCATGACCTTGTTCGATTCCCCCGATTTCGAGGGACACGAAGGCGTCCACGCTTTCTTCGATGAAAAAACTGGTCTGAAGTCGATTATCGCGATCCACTCGACCGCGCGCGGCCCGGCCGCTGGCGGTTGCCGCATGTGGGACTATTCCAGCGCCGACGCCGCCGTGACCGACGCCCTGCGCCTGTCGCGCGGCATGTCGTACAAGAACGCCATGGCCGAGCTCGACCTGGGCGGCGGCAAGGCCGTGATCATCGGCGACAGCCGCAGCCAGAAGACGCCGGAACTATTCGAGGCCTTCGGCCGCGCGGTCGATAGCCTGAATGGTCAGTACTGGACGGCCGAGGACGTCGGCGTCTCGCCGGCCGACCTGGAAAGCACCCGCAAGACCACCCGCTTCGTCGCCGGCCTGGAAGGCCACGCGGCCGCCTCGGGCGATCCGTCGCCGGTCACCGCCGAGGGCGTGTTCCGGGGCGTGCGGCTGTGCGTCGAGCGCGCCCTGAACCGTGACCTCAAGGGCGTCCACGTCGCCATCCAGGGCGTTGGTCATGTCGGCGGCTATCTGGCCGAGAAGCTGCACGCCGCCGGCGCGGTCCTGACTATCGCCGACGTCAACCAGACCGCCCTGAACGCGGTCGCCGCCAAGACCGGCGCGACGATCGTCTCGACCGACGCCATCTTCGACGTCGAGGCCGACGTCTTCGCCCCCTGCGCCTTGGGCGGCGCGATCTCGGCGGCGACCTTGCCCCGGCTGAAGGCCAGGATCATCGCCGGCGCGGCCAACAACCAGCTGGCCGACGCCATGATCGGCCAGGCCGTGTTCGATCGTGGCGTCCTCTACGCCCCCGACTATGTCATCAACGGCGGCGGCATCATCAACGTGGCAGCCGAAATCCGGGCCCTGGAAGCCGGCGGCGCCTTCGACGGTGACTGGGTGGCGGCCAAGCTGGACCGCCTGGCCCAAACCCTGGCCGAGGTCATCGACCAGTCGATCGCCGAGAAACGTCCGGCCAATCTGGTCGCCGACGAGATCGCCCGCGCCCGCATTGCGGCGGCGCGGGCCTAAAACCGGCCTCGGGCGTTCTTCCTGGTGGCCCCATGGAGAACGTAATGTCGCACATCGACGACCTGAAAACGCAGATGGAAGAGGCTATCGCCGCTCAGGACTTCGAGACGGCGGCCAAGTTGCGCGACGAGATCGGCGCCATCCAGCACAGCGCGCTGGTGCGCGGCGTCGAGGATGCGCAGCAAGCATCCTATTTCCAGCGCCAGGTTCCCGGCCGCATGGGCCTGGGGACGGACCAGCCGGTCCCGAAGACCCCCGAGGGCTGGGTTCCGCCGAAGAAGCCGGACCCGATGACCGCCAACCACTCCCGGGGAGGCCGCCGGACCAAGTCCTAGGCCGGCCGGTTCCGGCCGCTGATCGCCGCGCCGGCGTCCTTGTCCAGCGACAGGTAGACGGGCAGGGCCAGCAGGGTCACCAGGCCGATCGCTACGAACGGAAAGGTGAAGCGGTCCGGCGTCAGGGCCCCGTCGGCGCCGCGCGCCAGGTGCAGCATCATGCCGCCGAAGCTGACCCCCAGGGCCAGGCCGACCTGCTGGGTTACGGCCGACAGGGTCGAGGCCGCCGCCGTCGAGGTTTCCGGCACGTCGGCATAGGCGATGGTGTTGGCGGCGATGAACTGGTTTGAGCGGCAGAACCCGCCCAGGGTCAGGGCCGCGATCATCAGCGCCATGGGCGTGGCCGGACCGAAGAAGCCGGGGGTGGCGGTGAACAGCGCCGTCAGGCTGACGAACACCGCCAGTGAGGTGCGGAAGCCGAAGCGCTTGAGCCCCGCCGCCGCGAACGGGCGGGCGGCCAGCACGCCGACGCCGGTGGCCAGGGTGACGAAGCTGGCCTTCAGCGGGCTCCAGCCCAGCGCCACCTGCAGCAGCAGGGGCATCAGGAACGGGCTGGCCCCGATGCCTAGCCGCACCAGCGTGCCGCCGACCAGGCTGGCGCGGAAGGTCGGGTAGCGCAGCAGGGTGAGGTCCAGGATCGGTCGGCCGGTCCGCTTGGCGACGCGCAGGTAGACAAAGCCGCAGCCGACGGACAGCGCCAGCAGCGTGACCTGCGCCCAGGGCGGCAGCAGGTTGACGCCCGCCGTCTCGGCCACGATCACCAGGCCGCTGACCGCCAGGGCCGACAGGACAAAGCCGGCGGTGTCGAAGCGGCCCAGATCACGCTTGGGCTCGCTCTTGGGCACGAAGCGCATGACGGCGATCACGCCCAGCAGGCCGACCGGCAGGTTGATGTAGAAGATCCACGGCCAGGCGGCGACGCTGAGCACCAGGCCGGCGATCGGCGGGCCGATCAGCGGTCCAACGAGCGCGGGCATGGTGAACCAGCCCATGGCGGTCAGCAGCTTGTCCTTGGGCGTGGCGCTGACCACGATCAGCCGCGCCACGGGCGTCATCATCGCCCCGCCTATCCCCTGAACGATCCGGGAGGCGACCAGGGCTTCCAGGCTGCGCGACTGGCCGCACAGGGCCGAGCCCAGCAGGAAGACGGTCATGGCCGAGAGGAACACCCGCCGCGCGCCAAACCGTTCCGCCGCCCAGCCGCTGGCCGGTGTGAACACCGCCAGCGCCAGAATGTAGGAGGTCAGGGCCAGCTTCAGGTGGATCGGATCGACCGCGAAGGCCCGCGACAGGGTCGGCAGGGCAGTCGACAGGGCCGTGGAGTTCATGAACTCCATCAGCAGCGCGCTAGCCACGGCGATGGAGATCAGGCGCGTCGCGAGTGGCGAGGATGCGGGAGGCTGATCGGACACGAGGGCGCTTTACGCCCCTAGGCGAAGAGGGTCCAGACGCGCGTGCGTCACATCCTTGCAGAACCGAAACAGGCGGCTAACGGCCGCGCACCGAGACGCTGACGCCGACGACCGTGTCCTTGTCGGAATAGTCGATCGAATTGAGCTTGCGGCGCGTGGCGCTCAGCGAGATGAGGCTGTTGCCCTTGCGATAGCCCAGGCCGATCTGGCGGCTGCCGAACCGGGCCATCTTCTCCTCGCTGTAGCCGGCGTTGCGCCAGCCGCCGAAGGTGTCGCGGATCAGGTTCAGACCATAGGCCTTGCCCGAACTGGCGGCGTACAGCATCCAGCGGCCGCGGCGCAGGTCCTCGGCCGAGGCGCTGGCCTTGGACATCAGGTTCGAGGCGTTCAGCGTCAGGCGCTTCACCGCGCCTGACTGCAGGCCCATGGGCGTGAAGGCCAGCGGCTGGTCGTCGACCTGCATCCGCAGAATCTTGCCCGCCGGGCGGCGATGCTCGACACGCGTGAGGGCCAGCACCGGACGGTGCGGGGCGGCTGAGGTCTCGGCCAGAATTCGCGCGGCCGGACGCGCGGCGGCGGGAGGGGAAGGGGGCGTTGTCCGCGCGTCGGCGACGGCCACGGCGGGCGCTGCGCTGGCCAGGCTGACGTCTTGCGGTCCGCCGGCCAGGGCCATCGTCGCCACGGCGGGAACGGCGTGGGTTTCGGCGGCGATCGCCACTGGTGCGGCGACACGCGAACGCTCGCCGCCGTAGCGGGCCGTCGTGATCGGCGCGTCGGGATCGTCCGCCGGGGCGCGGACTTCAGGTCCGCCCGCCTCGGGTCCGCCCGCCAGGGTCAGGGTCTGGTTGAACTCCTCAGGGGCGCGAGTTCGACAGGGCGGTCGCGGCGCTTACCACCGCCAGACCAGCCGTCGCCAACAGACATCCGAGCGCGACGCGCCGCATGCTCGTGGTGCTCCCCCATTCCCCTCGCCCCAAAAATTAACGGCGCCGCGGGTGTCTGTACAGGTCGCTCGCGTGACAGGGGTGGCGGAAGGCGCTCGTCTTCACGCTTATTTACAATTCAGTGGCCCGGTCTGGGTTCGAAGGTCCGTCGTTCCTTCACCTTCAGGCACTCCTGGTCGGGCTTCTGGCCATGCTGGGCCTTCGGCTCCGATTTCGGGAAGCTGACGTTCCGCATGGGGTCTTGGTTCTGGAAGCCGCTGGTCATGGCTTTTCCTCCCGTACGCACACTCATTATATCACGCTGCATGGTCGATTGGATCGATGAGGCGCACCTCCACGGAGACGTGAAGACGCGACGAACCCGGATCGCCGATGATCGCCCCGGACACCGGTAGCGCTTGAGTGGGCGTTCGGGTGGCGGCGACGCGGATCAAGTCCGGCGACTCGGCCAGGCCATTGGTCGGGTCGAATTCCAGCCAGCCCAGGTCGGGCAGGAAGACCTCGCACCAGGCGTGGGTGCGCCGGCGCCGCGGATCATCGTCCCGGGCGAATGGATGTAGCCGGTGGCGAACAGGGCTGCGTAGCCCAGGCGGCGCAGGCCCTCGACCATCAGCCAGGCCAGGTCGCGGCAGGCGCCGCTGCGCTTCCGCAGGGTCTCGACCGGGGTCTGCACGCCTTCTTCCATGCGGGTGCGATATTCGAACTGGCTGTGGATCAGCTCGTTGATGCGCAGCAGGAAGGCCAGGGCCGGCTCGTCGCGATGGGCTCGGATGTCGCGCAGCCAGCGCAGCAGCACCGCGTCCGGGTCGTCGGTGACCGGGGCGATGAACGGCTCCAGGGTCGTCCGATCCTCGCGGGAATAGACGATCGGGGTCAGGGTGTCGGGGTTCTCGATCCGCTGCGGGACCAGGGGGGCGGGGTAGCGGTCGATGACCAGCTCGCTGGCCACCCGCATGGCGTCGGCCTGGCTCGCCGGCTCGAAGATGCAGACGCAGTTGCCGTTGGCGTCATAGCTCCAGCGTGTCGCGCCAGGCGGAAACAGGCGCAGCGAAGCCTCGACGATGCGCAGGGCGTGGCTGTCGCGCGGGCGCAGCATCAGCCGTTGCGGCCCGAACCGCACCGGCCGCTCATAGTAGTATCGGGTCTCGTGAAGGATCCGCAGCCGTCCCATGCCGGAGCGACAACGCGCCGGCCGGGAGGAGGTTCCAGCTACTCGCTAAGCGAGAAAGCCGGCCTCGGCGAAGGCCAGCATCCGGCTCAGCAGCGCCACGACGTCGGACTCGCTGGTCTGGCCTTCCGACAGCACGTTCAGGCGGTCGAACTCGGCGAAGCGGTTGTTGTGCAGCATCCCCAGGGTGAAGTGCAGCCGCCAGTAGACCTCTTCCGGCGACAGATCCGGGCGGGCGCGCAGCAGGGCGTCGGAGAAGCGGCGCAGGTGCGAGACGTCGGTCTTCAGCACGGCGCGGATCTCGTCGGTGCCTTCGCTGCGGGCGCGGATCAGGAACTGCAGCGAGATGCGGCGCTCGTGGTCCGGGGCCAGCCAGCGCAGGGGCGGGGTCAGCAGGGCGGCCAGGATCTCGCGCAGCGGCGGGGCGCCGTCGTTGCGGTCGTTGGCCTCGTGCAGCATCTTGGCCCGCTCGCGATTGAGCTCGGCCGTGCGGCGCCGGAAGATCTCGAACAGCAGGGCGTCCTTGGACCCGAAGTGATAGTTCACCGAGGCCAGGTTCACGCCGGCGGCGGCGGTGATGTCGCGCACCGAGACATTCTGGAAACCGTGCAGCGCGAACAGGCGCTCGGCGGCGACGAAGACCAGGTTCTTGGTGGCGGCTTCGGTCTCGGCGGCCTCGACTTCGTTAGAAGCGGCGGCGTCGGTGGTCGGACTCACTACATGTTCCCCTTTACCCGTGGGGAAGTCTTACGGGCGTTCGAATTTGGCGCAAGCGTCAAGATCATCGTCTGAACGCGGATGGACGGTTGTTTGTGGCGTTTTCCGCCAAACGCGTGCTGTTCCGATGGATGGCGGGCGTTTCAGCCGACGGCGGCGAGGCGCTCGACGGGGCGACCCATCCGGCCGCGGCGCAGTTGGCGCAGCAGCGGCCGGCCCAAGGCCACGCCCAGGATCAGCGGCGCCAGCAGCAGCGCCAGGGCCTTGCGCGGCAGGCTATCGGCGCGCTTGAGGAAATAGCGCACCAGACCGCGACCCTTGTGCCACTCGACGACCAGCGGGTTCTCCTTGCTGGTCGAGCCCACGTGGACGATGCGGGCGTCGGGCTGGAACAGCACGCTGCCGCCCTGACGACGGGCCCGCCAGCACAGGTCGATATCCTCGACATGCAGGAAATAGCCCTCGTCGAAGCCGCCGAGGGCGTGGAAATCGGTGGCCCGCATGTAGAAGCAGGCGCCCGAGATCGTAGGGGTGTCCACCGGGTGCGAAGGGGGGAGTTCGCTCTCCCGGTGGATCTCGAAGCGGCGCAGCGGGGGCAGAAGGGCGCTAAGCTTCGAGAGGGTGAGCAGGGTCGTGACGGGCGTGATCTCGCCGCGCCGCGCGCCCCGCTGTTCGGTTCCGTCGGTATTGAACACCCGGGCCCCGATCACGCAGGGCGAGGGGCGGTCGCGGGCGGCCTCGGACAGGGCCGCCACCGCGCCGGGGGTCAGGAAGGCGTCGGGATTGAGGAAGACCAGTTCTTCCCCCTTGGCCGCGGCCGCGCCCAGATTGGCGGCGCGGGCGAAGCCGATATTGCCCAGGCCTTGCAGCAGGCGCACGCGCGGCTCGCGGCGAGCCAGGTCGCGCAGCCAGGCCGCGTCGGCAAGGGACGAACCGTTGTCGACAACGACGAACTCCTCGACCCGGGGCTCGGCCAGGGCGTGACGCACGCTCTCCATCAGCGCCGGCCCGGTCATGTAGACGACCATGATCAGCGACAGGCGCGGCCGGATGGCCCAATCCTGCTGGAAGGAGGGCGCGGTGCGGGCGTGGGCGAGGTCGATCGAAACGTACATGCGGCCCGATACATTCAAAATAGTTGCATAAAAACTGTATGTGGGTCGAAGGTGATCCGCAAGGCCTCTTCGCGAGACCTGCGATCGATTGTTGCGTTTTTACGCATTGTGTAACAACTAGGGGAGCGCCCGCGTAAGGGGCGAGGAAGCGGCTTAGCGATGTCCAGAACGGCGATGAATCCCGCCAAGGCGGCCCTGACCAAGACCCTGCGTCGCGAAGCTGGACGCTGGCTGAAGGCCGCGCGAGAGACCGCGGGCCTCACCCAGGCGGAACTAGCCGAGAAGACAGGGTTGCGTTATTACACCTTCGTCTCGCAGGTTGAGAACGGTCTGGGTCGCGTTCCGATCGAGGCTCAAGCCGTCTGGGCGGAGAGCCTGGGTCTTGATCCCGGCCAGTTCGCCCGCACCCTGCTGCGATATTACGAACCCGAGCTGTACCGGCTTCTGTTCGACGGCGCCGCCGAAGAGGCTGAGCCGGTCGTGACCGAGCGAGCGGCCCAGGCCTAACGAGCGACGACGAGATGGGTGAGATCCTAGCCTTCAGCCCGCGGCCTCCGGCCAGCGACTGGTCCGCCAACGAGCGCGGTCTGCTGATGCTGCTGACGCAGCAGCTGGAGACGGCCTATGGCGAGGTCGACGGGATCTTCGGCCAGACCAACTCAGGCGACCCCTGGTACGTGGTCACCGATTCCAACCAGGACGTGCTGGTCCACATCGCCCGCATCGACGGCCAGTTCGTCGTCCACGACGCGGCGATCGACATGTTCCACCAGGTGGGCAGCCTGTGGGGCGCCCTGCGCCAGGTGCTGGCCTCGGGCATACCGGAGCAGAACGGCACGGTCGTCGCCTTCAATCCCGCCAGCCGCGAGGCCCAGTCCTTCCTGTCGCTGGTCATCGCCGTCGGCCTCTATCTCGAACTGCGCGGCGCCGACCTGGGCGAGGCGGGCCGCCTGACTTTCGAGAACCTGCCGCGCGCCGACGATCCGGCCATCGAGACGATGGCCTCCAAGCTGATCGCCGCCCTCAACCTCGAGGCCGACCGGACGCAGGCGCATACGCCCGCCCCCGTGGTCGGTGAAGCCACGCCGCAGTCGGCGGTCAAGCCGGAAGGCGTCGGGACGATCGCGGTCCAGGCGCCGAGCGAGGCCCCGCAGGGCCTGCCGGTGTTCAAGATCGCGCATCTGGCCGCGGCGTCGGCGCCCGCCGGGCTCCGGCCATGCGCCCGCCGCGTCGGATGACAAGGCGGTGGTCGAGGACCTGGGCGGCCAGGGCTTCGCCGCCACCAGGACCGTCATGGTCGGCACCTCCGGCAACGACGTCATGTACGGCACGGCCGGCGGCGACACGATCCGCGGCGGCGCCGGCGACGACTATATCGACGGCCGCGGCGCGCCGAAGGGCGAGGTCGATCACCTGGACGGCGGCGAAGGGGCCGATCGCATCGTCATGAACGCCCGCGTGGTCGCCACCGGTGGGACGGGCGCCGACACCTTCCTGATCTCCGCCGCGCCACCGGCCGACAAGTTCGCCGCCCTGCTGGGCGTCGTGCTCGACTACTCGGCCGCCAAGGGTGACCACCTGGCCGTGATGGGCGAGGGGCGCGTGACCGTGGTCAGCACCGCCGCGGTCGGCAACGTGATGACGGCTCAGGCCCAGGCGCTGAACGACGCCGCTGTCACGCAGGCGGCCGATGTCAGCCAGGCGGTGTCAGGCGCCCGGATCGGCTTCGACATCGACGGGGATGGGCGCGAGGACGTCTTCATCCTGCTGGGCGGGGCCACCAGCTCCACCTTCCGGATCGGGACGATGATCGCCAACGATCATACCGCGCCGCCGGAAGTGCCGCTGATCGGCCAGCCGTCGAACGACGCCGGCCACTTCGGCGACGCGGCGCCGGTCCGCTGATCTAACCGCGAACCAGTTCGCGCATGGCCTTGTCCAGGCCTTCCAGGGTCAGCGGGTACATGCGGTCGGACAGGATCTGTTTCATGACTCCGATCGACTGAGTGTAGTCCCAGTGCCGCTCGGGCGTCGGGTTCAGCCAGATGCAGCTCTGATAGATGTCGGTGACCCGCTGCATCCAGATCGCGCCGGGCTCCTCGTTCCAGTGTTCGACGCTGCCGCCCGGATAGGTGATCTCGTACGGGCTCATGGTCGCGTCGCCGACGAAGATCACCTTGTAGTCGGCCGGGAACTTGTGGAGCACGTCGAAGGTCTGGATCTTCTCGGTGTTGCGACGCCTGTTGTCCTTCCACACGGTCTCGTAGAGGCAGTTGTGGAAGTAGTAGAACTCCAGGTTCTTGAACTCGGTCTTGGCGGCGCTGAACAGCTCCTCGCAGAGCTTGATGTGGCCGTCCATCGAGCCGCCGATGTCGAAGAAGATCAGCACCTTGATGGCGTTGCGGCGCTCGGGGCGCAGCTGGATGTCCAGATAGCCCTTCTCGGCCGTGCCCTTGATCGTGCCGTTCAGGTCCAGCTCGTCGGCCGCGCCGGTGCGAGCGAACTTGCGCAGGCGCCGTAGGGCGACCTTGATGTTGCGGGTGCCCAGCTCGACCGAGTCGTCGAGGTTCTTGTACTCGCGCTTGTCCCAGACCTTCACGGCGCGACCGTGGCGGCTCTTGTCCTGGCCGATCCGCACGCCTTCGGGATTGTAGCCGTTGTTGCCGAACGGCGAGGTGCCGCCCGAGCCGATCATCTTGTTGCCGCCCTCGTGGCGCTTGTGCTGCTCGCGCAGCCGCTCCTGCAGGGTCTCCATCAGCTTCTCGAAGCCGCCCAGGGCTTCTATCTGGGCCTTTTCCTCGTCGGTCAGGAACTTCTCGGTCAGGGCCTTGAGCCACTCTTCCGGGATGTCGGCGGCGAGGCCGTCGTTGACGGTCTCAAGCCCCTTGAAGACGTGGCCGAACACGCGGTCGAACTTGTCGAGGTTCTTCTCGTCCTTCACCAGGCTGGCGCGCGACAGGAAATAGAAGTCCTCGACCGAGCGGTCGATGACGTCCTTGTCCAGGGCTTCCATCAGCAGGAGATATTCGCGCAGGCTGACCGGCACCTTGGCCTGGCGGAGCTCGGAGAAGAAGCGAAGGAACATCGGCGCGGCTTTCGAACAGATGTTCGATTGTGGAGGGTTCTGAAAGCAGACGCAATCCAATCCTCCCCCGCTAGGGGAGGATTTCACCCTTGCCGCAGGATGAACTCCAAGTCCCGCGTTTCGCCGACCGGGAAGTGGTATTCGCCGACCTTCTCGAACCCCAGCCGGCCGTAGAGCCGTTGCGCGCCGAAGTTCTCGGACCACACGCCGATCCACAGCGGGCGCGGACCGTCCTTCTCCAGCCAGTCGAGAGCGGTGTTCAGCAGGCGCGAGCCGCGACCGCCGCCCTGGTGGCTCTTCAGCACGTAGACCCGTTTCAGTTCGCCATGGTCGGGGCCGGCGTCGTCATGCGGCAGGTCGCAGGGCCCGGCCAGGGCGTAGCCGATGGCCTCGCCGTCCTCGTCCTCCAGCAGCCAGGTCGCCTTGTCGGGATGGGCCAGGTCGTTGCGGGTCCGCTCCAGGCCGTAGGCATGGGCCAGGAAGGTCTCCAGGTCCTCGGGCGGATAGAGATGGGCGAAGGTCTCGGTGAAGGTGCGCGCGCCCAGGCTGGACACGGTGTCGGCGTCTTCGATCGTCGCACGGCGGAGCTTGTCGGTCATGGCGACTTGAGTAGCCGCCATGACCCCCGCCTTCAATATGGGCCCTTCAACGGTCAGAAGCCTTCCAGCGCCACCTTGCCGATGGTGCGGGCGCTCTCGACGATGCGATGGGCTTCCAGCAGGTCGGCGGCGCGGATCTTGCCGACGACCTGGGTCAGGGTGGTGCGCAGGATCCCCTGGTCGACCAGGGCCGAGACCTCCGTCAGCAGCTTATGCTGCTCGATCATGTCCGGCGTGCCCTGTGGCCGGGCGAACATGTACTCCCAGTGGATCGAGGCGGCCTTGGCCTGCAGCGGGCGGATGTTCAGGTTGCCGTCGGCCTCGATGATCCCGATCTTGCCCTGCAGGGCGATGGCCTCGGAGACCTGCGGGAAGTGCTGGGCGCTGTGGGTCAGGCAGGCGATATAGGCCGGGGCGTCCAGGCCCAGGCGCGCCAGCTCGCCGGCAAGCGGCTTGGTGTGGTCGAAGGTCTGGTGCGCGCCCAGGTCCTCGACCCACCGGCGGGTCTCGTCGCGCGAGGCGCTGGCCACGACGTTCAGCCGGGTCAGCTTGCGGGCCAGCTGGATCAGGGCCGACCCCACGCCGCCAGCCCCGCCGATGATCACCAGGGTCTGGCCCTCGCCGCCGTCGCGCGCCACGCCGAACCGGTCGAACAGCAGTTCCCAGGCGGTGATAAAGGTCAGCGGCATGGCGGCGGCCTGGGCGAAGTCCAGGCTCTTGGGCTTCCTGCCGACGATGCGTTCGTCGACCAGCTGCAGCTCGGCGTTCGAGCCCTGGCGGCCGATGGCGCCGGCGTAGAACACCTCGTCGCCCGGCGCGAACAGGGTGACGGCCTCGCCGACCGCCTCGACCACGCCGGCGGCGTCGAAGCCCAGCACCCGAACCTCGCCCGGCGCTGGCTGAGCGCGGCTGCGCACCTTGGTGTCGACGGGGTTCACCGAAACGGCCTTCACCCGCACCAGGACGTCGTGGCCGCTGGCCACGGGATCGGGCGCTTCCAGGTCGAGCAGGGCGTTGGGATCGGTGGCGGGCAGCAACTCACGGAAGCCGACGATCTTCATGATGGTCTCCAGCAAAGAAGGGCGGTCTCAGGCCCCGACCAGGAGATCGCGCCACGCTACGATCTTCGCAAGTACGGTCATTTTCTGTATGTAGTACCCTAATGGATACCGTGAGGCGGCTGTGGAAGATCCCAAGGAGTGCGGCGTCGAGGCGGCGCTGAACCTGATCGACGGCAAGTGGAAGGGCGTGATCCTGTACCACCTGCTCAGTGGCCGCCTGCGCTTCAACGCCCTGGGGCGCAAACTGGGGGCGGTGACCCAGCGCATGCTGACCAAGCAGCTGCGTGAGCTGGAGCGCGACGGCCTGATCGTCCGCACCGTCTATGCCGAGGTGCCGCCCAAGGTCGAATACGCGTTGTCGAGCAAGGGCAGGAGCCTGGAGCCGGTGATCTGCGCGCTCAAGGCCTGGGGCGACGCCAATGTGCTGGGCGTTCAGGCCGAGCCGGTCCGCAAGGCGGGCTGACCCATGGCCCTGTCGCTCTACACGCATCTCGACATGCTGGATCACCAGCCCGGCCACGGCCACGTCGAGAGCCCCGAGCGGCTACGGGCCGTGGTCGACGCTCTGAACGACGATCCCAATCTTCAACTGGAGGCGCTGGACGCGCCGCTGGTGGAGGTCGAGGATCTGCTGCGGGTGCATCCCAAGGCCTTCGTCGACGCCGTGTTCGCGGCGGCGCCCAGGTCCGGTCGCTTGGCGCTGGATCCCGACACGGTGATGTCGAGCGGCAGCCTGGCCGCCGCCCGGCGCGCGGCCGGGGCCGGTGTCGCGGCCGTGCGGGCGGTGGCGGCGGGCGAGACCAACCGCGCCTTCTGCGCCGTCCGGCCGCCCGGTCACCACGCCGAACCGGGCGTGGCCATGGGCTTCTGTGTCTTCTCCAGCGTCGCCGTAGCCGCCCGCGCGGCCCAGGCGGCCGGGCTGAAGCGGGTGGCGATCGTCGACTTCGACGTCCACCACGGCAACGGCACCCAGGCGGTGTTCGAGAACGACCCGACCGTGTTCTTCGCCTCGATCCACCAGTCGCCGCTCTATCCCGGCACGGGCGATCCGTCGGAGCGGGGCGTGGGCAACATCGCCAACGCCACCGTCGCCACGCGCCGCGCGAGACTTGGCGGTCGCAATTCGAGGGGCTGATGGACAAGGTCGACGCCTTCGCGCCGGAGCTGCTGATCGTCTCGGCCGGTTTCGACGCTCACGTCCGCGACCCGTTGTCGGCGCAGAGCCTGGACGAGGAGGATTTCGCCTGGGCGACTCGCGCGATCGTCTCGGTGGCCAACGCCCGCGCCAAGGGCCGGGTTGTGTCCTCGCTCGAGGGCGGCTACGACCTCCAGGCGCTGGGGCTTTCCGCCGCCGCGCATGTGCGGGCTCTTCAGGAGGGGTGAGGGGACGGGACGGGCTTGCCGCCCACCGACTTCTCTTCAACATGGCCGACGTCACCATCGCCGACCAAGCGTCCTCGCCCGTGAAATCGGGGACCATCACTCTGGCCCGCCACGGCGAACCCGCGCTGTCGCGTAAGATCCGGCTCAATGCGCCCGAATACGGCGAGTGGTGGGCCCGCTACGAGGTGGGCGGCCTGAAGGCGGACCAGACCCCACCGGACGGATTGATGCGGATCGCCCGCGACGCCGACGCGATCATCGTCTCGACCCGTCGCCGCGCCATCGAGACCGCCAATGCGGTGGTCGCCGGCCGCGCCTTCGTCACCGACGAGACCTTCATCGAGGCCCCGCTGCCGCCGCCGCCCTGGCCGTTGTGGCTGAGAATGTCGCCCAAGCGCCTGGGGTTCTTCGCCCGCTTCTGGTGGTGGTTCTTCAACAACCACGGCGGCCAGGAGACCCGCGCCGAGGCGCAGGTCCGGGCCGGCCAGGCCGCCGACCGGCTGGTCGCGCTGTCCGACCAGGGCCAGGACGTGCTGGTCGTGGCCCACGGCTTCTTCAACTGGATGATCGCCGATGCGCTGAAGGCGCGTGGGCTGACGAAACTGGTGGATGAAGGCCACGCCTATTGGAGCCTCAAGCGCTTCCGTCGCGGCTGACTGGCCAAAGCCTCTTCCCTTAACCATGCCTTGGCTCTACGCCGTTGCCCGCGCGGCCTTGCGCCACTAGGCTGAGCGCTGTTCACCTGAGAGTTGAAATGACCGACGCCGCCAGCAATCCCGCCGATATCGCCGCCTTGAGCTTCGAGGAAGCCCTGGCGCAGCTGGAGCGGATCGTGGCCGAGCTGGAATGGGCCAAGCCCCGCTGGAGCGCTCGATCGACATCTACGAGCGCGGCGCGGCCCTGAAAGCTCACTGCGAAAAGAAGCTGGAAGCCGCGCGCCTGAAGGTCGAGAAGATCGTCCTGGGCCAGGGTGGGGCCGTGACCGCCGAAGCGGCCGAGTTCAACTGATGGCGGGCGTTCGTTCGGAGACCGAGGGGAGCCGCTCTTGACAGATCTTGCCAAGCGGATCGTCCAGGCCGCCGACATCGTCACCGTGGCGCTCGACGAGCTGCTGCCGCGGGCCGACGGTCCGGAAACCCGTCTGACCGAGGCCATGCGCTACGCGGCTCTGGGCCCGGGCAAGCGCCTGCGTCCGTTCTTCGCGCTCGAGACCGGCAAGATGTTCGACCTGCCCGAGCGGCCGGTGCTGCGCGCGGCCTGCGCGCTGGAGTGCATCCACGCCTACAGCCTGGTCCACGACGACTTGCCGGCCATGGACGATGACGCCGTCCGTCGTGGCCGTCCGACCGTGCACAAGCAGTATGACGAGGCCACGGCCATCCTCGCGGGCGACGCGCTGCAGACGGCGGCCTTCGAGATCATGGCTCACCCCGACACCCACGACGACGGCCACGTCCGCTGCGAGCTGGTGCGCAAGCTGGCCATCGCCTCGGGCGCCAAGGGCATGGCGGGCGGCCAGATGATCGACATTCTCGGGGTTCGCGACGACCTGGGCGCCGTGGCCCGCATGCAGCGCCTGAAGACCGGGGCCTTGATCGCCTTCGCCTTCGAGATCCCGCTGATCATCGCCCGCGCCAAGGAAGCCGAGCGCGCCGCCCTGATGGCCTTCGCCCAGGACCTGGGCCTGGCCTACCAGATCGTCGACGACATCCTGGACGCCGAGGGCGATCCCAAGACCATGGGCAAGGCCACGGGCGGCAAGGACGCCGCCAAGGGCAAGGCCAACTACGTCACCCTGCTGGGGCTGGACGCGGCGAAAGAGCGCGTGGCGCTTCTGGCCGACCAGACTCGCTCCCATCTCGAAATCTTTGGCGAACGAGCCGAACATCTGCGCGAAAGCGTCGATTTCGTGCTGGACCGCCGCAACTGACCGCGCTTTCTTCCAACATGTCCTCCAAAACACCACTGCTCGACACCATCGCTTCGCCGGCCGACACGCGAGGCCTCTCCGTCGCGGAGCTGAAACAGCTCGCGGCCGAGGTGCGCGCCGAGACGATCGACGCTGTGTCGGTGACAGGCGGCCACCTGGGCGCGGGCCTCGGCGTGGTCGAGCTCACCGTGGCGCTGCACCACGTCTTCGAGACGCCCAAGGATATCCTGATCTGGGACGTCGGCCATCAGGCCTATCCGCACAAGATCCTCACCGGCCGACGCAACCGGATCAAGACGCTGCGCCAGGGCGGCGGCCTGTCGGGCTTCACCAAGCGGACCGAGAGCGCGTACGACCCGTTCGGCGCGGCCCACGCGGCCACCTCGATCTCTGCCGCCCTGGGCTTCTGCGCCGCGCGCGATGCGAAAGGCGAGGACAACAGCGTCATCGCCGTGATCGGCGACGGCTCGTTGGGCGCGGGCATGGCCTATGAGGCGATGAACGCGGCGACGGACACCACCAAGCGCCTGATCGTCATCCTCAACGACAACGACATGTCGATCGCCCCGCCGGTGGGCGGCATGAGCGCCTATCTCGCCAACCTCGTTTCGGGCGGCGCCTATCGCTCGGTGCGCAAGCTGGGCAAGACGGTGGTCGAGAAGCTGCCGACCCCGATGCGCGAAGCCGCCCGCAAGGCGGAAGAATATGCCCGGGGCATGGTCACCGGCGGCACCTTCTTCGAGGAGCTGGGCTTCTACTATATCGGCCCGATCGACGGCCACGACATGGACGCCCTGGTCAGCGTGCTCAAGAACGCCAAGGCCTTCGGCGACAAGCCGGTGCTGGTCCACTGCGTCACCCAGAAGGGCAAGGGCTACGCCCCGGCCGAGGGCGCCGACGACAAATTGCACGCGGTGGCCAGGTTCGACGTGGTCACCGGCCAGCAGCACAAGGCGGCCGCCGGTCCGCCCAGCTACACCAAGGTCTTCGCTCAGGAACTGATCAAGCAGGCGGAAAAGGACGACAAGATCGTCGCCATCACCGCCGCCATGCCCTCGGGCACCGGTCTTGACCTGTTCGGCAAGGCCTTCCCCGATCGCACCTTCGACGTCGGCATCGCCGAGCAGCACGCGGTGACCTTCGCCGCCGGCCTTGCCGCCGACGGCATGAAGCCCTTCACGGCGATCTATTCGACCTTCCTGCAGCGCGGCTACGACCAGGTGGTGCACGATGTCGCCATCCAGGGCCTGCCCGTGCGCTTCGCCATGGACCGCGCCGGCCTGGTCGGCGCCGACGGTCCCACCCACGCCGGCAGTTTCGACATCGGCTTCATGGGCGCTCTGCCGGGCATGGTGCTGATGGCCGCCGCCGACGAGGTGGAGCTGGCCCGCATGGTCGCCACCGCCGCCGAGATCGATGATCGTCCTTCGGCTTTCCGCTATCCTCGCGGCGAGGGCCTGGGCCTGGACATGCCCGCCATCGCCGAGCCCCTGGAGATCGGCAAGGGCCGCATCGTCCGCGAGGGGACCAGCGTCGCCATCGTCTCGTTCGGCACGCGCCTGTCGGAAAGCCTGAAGGCCGCCGATCTCCTGGCGGCGCGTGGCCTCTCGGCCACCGTCTGCGACGCCCGCTTCGCCAAGCCGCTCGACCTGGACCTGCTGTTGCGCCTGGCGCGCGAGCACGAGGCTATCGTCACGGTCGAGGAAGGCGCGATGGGCGGCTTCGGCGCCTTCGTGCTGCAGGCCCTGGCCCAGCACGGCGCGCTGGACCGCGGCCTGAAGATCCGCACCCTGTGCCTGCCCGACGTCTTCCAGGACCAGGACAAGCCCGACCTCATGTACGCCCAGGCCGGCCTGGACGCCGAGGGCATCCTGCGCGGGGCCTTGTCGGCCATGGGCATGGACAATGTCAGCGCGGCGGGGGCTGGCCGCCGAGCCTAAACCCCGCAGGCCTTGAAGAAAGCCCTTACCTGGCCCCGGTCGGCAGGGGCCGCCGCCAAGCTGTGGCGCTCGCCCTGGGTCAGCAGGGCCAGGTCGCCTGATTTCCGGAAACCGTCCAGCGCCGGAGCGCTGGCCTTGCCGCGCCCTTCCAGGAAGCCGCCCTGACTCAGCGCGTCGTCGACCCTGGCGGCGGCGAAGAGGCTTTCCGTGCGGCCCGAGGCCAGGACGATCTCGCCGCCGGACAGGCCCACGGCCGAGATCTCGACCTGATCCTGACCCGGGCGGCAGCTGATCATCAGCACGACATCGTCGGTGTTGGGGCGGCCATAGGCGAGGCGAGGGGTTTCCGAACCTTCCGCCAGATAGGCCCAGCGATAGCCGTCCAGCGCGACCTTCTCGTGCGCGCAGCCGGCCAGCAGGACGGCCAGGCTCAGGGCGGCGAAAGCGACGATGCGGGACGCCATGGCGGTCCTCCTCGCC
>CBDIPU010000022.1:0-84791 GCA_965283765.1 Caulobacteraceae bacterium | reverse complement strand
CGGACCATGAAGGTCGTCTACCCGTCGGGCGAGGTCGAGATCGACTTCCTCACCCGCGCCTTCCGCAACACCACCCCGTTCCCGCTGATCGAGAACTTCACCGAGACCCCGGCCGGCAAGGACCCCCTGGGCCTGTCGGTCGCCGGCTTCCTCGCGGCCGTGCGCGGCGAGGCCCCGCGTCCGGTCGTGACGGGCGAAGAGGCCGCCCGGGCGCTGGACCTGGCGCTGGCGGTGGAGCAGGCGGCCGAGGGCTGACCCGCCCCGCTACAGGCTGACCTGAGCCCCCAGCTCCACCACCCGTCCCGGCGGCAGGTGGAAGAAGGTGGTGGGGTCGGCCGCGTTGCGGGTCAGGAAAGTGAAGAGCTTGCGCTTCCAGGCGGGCAGGGCGTCGGCGGCCACCGACGGCACGATCGTGCGGCGGCTGACGAAGAACGACGTGCTCATGATGTCGAACTTCAGGCCCTGCTTGCGGCAGGCCGCCAGGGCCTGCGGGATGTTCGGGCTCTCCATGTAGCCGTAGCGCACGGTGACCAGCGAGAAGCGGTCGTCGAGGGTCTTGATCTCGATGCGCTGGTCGTCAGGCACATAGGGCGTGGTCTCGTTGACGACCTTCAGCAGCACATTGCGCTCGTGCAGGACCTTGAAGTGCTTGAGGCTGTGCATCAGGGCCGGCGGCGTCGTCTCCGGGTCCGAGGTCAGATAGACGGCCGTGCCCGGCGTCGCGGCGGCCGGACGGCGGGCGATCATCTCGCGGAAGTCGGCGAAGGGCAGGCCGTCCTTGTTGAGCTTCCTGCGCAGGCGCTCGGTGGCGCTGACGAAGATCGACATCAGCAGGCACAGGCCCGCGCCCAGGGCCAGGGCGACCAGCCGCCGGTCAGCACCTTCAGCAGATTGGCGACGAAGAAGGTCAGGTCCAGGGCGAACAGCGGCACGATCAGGGCCAGGGCCGCCAGCAGGCTCCAGTTCCAGACGTGGCGCACGACGATGTAGGCCAGCAGGGTGGTCACCACCATCGTGCCGGTCACCGAGATGCCGTAGGCGTGCGACAGGGCGCTGGACGAGCGGAACGACAGCACCACCAGGACGACGCCGACGAACAGCAGCCAGTTGATCGGCGCGACATAGATCTGGCCGGCCTCGGTGGTCGAAGTGATCTTGATGTCCATGCGCGGCAGCAGGCCCAGCTGGATCGCCTGCTGGGTCAGCGAGAAAGCGCCCGTGATCACCGCCTGGCTGGCGATGACCGTGGCGACGCCCGAGAACAGCACCAGGGCCAGTCGCCATTGGTGGGGCGCTAGCTGGAAGAACCAGTCGGCGTTCGGCAGGGCCGTTCCCGCGGCCTCGGCGGCGGTCAGGGCCTGTGAGGCGAGGGCGGCCTGGCCGAAATAGTTCAGGGCCAGCATCGGCAGGGCCAGGCCGAACCACGACATCTGGATCGGGCCGCGGCCGAAATGGCCCATGTCGGCCGTCAGGGCCTCGGCCCCGGTGACGGTCAGGAACACCGCGCCCATGACCAGGAAGCCGGTCAGTCCGTGATGGGTCAGGAAATAGATGGCGTAGGTCGGCGAGATCGCCGTCAGCACGCTGGGATCGTCCTTGATGTGCCAGACGCCCAGGGCGCCCAGGCACAGGAACCAGCACACCATGATCGGACCGAAGACGCCGGCCACCCTGGCCGTGCCCTTGGCCTGGAAGGCGAAGAGGGCGGTCAGGATCACCAGGCTGGTGACGATCACCTCCTGGGCGCCGAACCAGCCGGAGAAGCCGCGCACCGACTTCAGGCCCTCGACCGCCGACAGCACCGAGATGGCCGGGGTGATCACGCCGTCGCCGTAGAACAGCGCCGCGCCGATGGCGCCGAGGGCGAAGATCAGGCCCGTGCGGCCCTTGGCGCCTTGCTGGGCCAGGGCCATCAGCGACAGCACCCCGCCTTCGCCCTTGTTGGAGGCGCGCATCAGGAACAGGACGTACTTGACCGTCACGACCAGGATCAGCGCCCACAGGGCCAGGGACAGCACGCCCATGATCTCGGGACGCACCAGGCCGTCGCGGGCGGCCTCCTCCAGCGCGTCGCGGAAGGCATAGAGGGGGCTGGTGCCGATGTCGCCGAACACGACGCCCACGCTGCCCAGCGCCAACGGCCAGAAACGCGACGCCGCGTGGCCGTGGTTGGGAGCTTGAGTTGTCGGGGTGGCAAAGTCGGACGCGGCGAGGGGGTCTTTACCCGCCATGCAAGCTCGAAGCTCCAAAGCGCCAGCTCACGGCCGGCGGCGGCGATTTACGCGCGTCGCCGCGTCGCAGCAATCGAAATTCGACGGATCGGCGTTTCCGTTGCCGTAAGCGTGATCAGTCGTCGAGATCGAAGGGCAGTTCATCCTGATCGACGGCGGTGTCGCGGCGGGCCTTGGAGACGGGCTTGTAGGTCGGCGTCGCCGGCGGGGGCGGGAGGTCGTCGTCCGCGTCGTCCCACGGCGGATCCTCGAACATGTCGGGCTCGGCCACCGGCTTCGGCGCGGGAGCCGGGACCGGAGCCGTCGGCCGCGAGACCGGACGCGTCGGCGCGGCGCGCGGCGCGCCGTCGAACGACGAGCGTCGGGCCAGCGGCGGCGGGGTGTCGGGTAGGGGCGGGGGGGCGCGGAAATCGTCCTCGTCGTCCTCGTCGTAATCCAAGGACTCGGGCGGTTCGGGCGGCGGCGCGGGGCGGGCGGCGACCACCGGGGCGGGCTCCGGCTTCATGGGGCGCGGCGGCAGCGGCCGGCGGACGATGGCCTCGCAACGGGCCAGCCAGCGGTTAGCCTCCTGCATCAGCTCGCCGGGCGAGCGGCTCTCACGGCGCTGTTCGTCGCCGGGGGCCCAGAGCTCGAGGGCGAAGTCCGGATGGCGCGGATCATCGAAGACCAGGCGCAGGGTGACCGACTGGGCCTGGGGCGCGACATGGTCGATGGCCCGCCGGCCTTCGCCCCGGAAGACGCGACCCATGACCTGGCCGTCGACCAGCAACTCGGCCCCCATCAGCTCGTCCAGGCGATAGATCAGGCACCAGGCGCCCCGGTCCCAGGCCACCGCCAGCAGGTTGGTCGAGAACGAGAAGCCCGCGCCCCGGCCCCGGCCGCGCGCCACGATGAAGCCTTCCGGATCGCTCTTCAGCACGTTGCGCAGGGCCCGGCGCAGACGCCGGTCCTCGTCGCCGTACCAGATGGCCAGGCTGCCCAGGAACGTCACCGCCGAGCCGGCGATGGCCACGAACAGCAAAAGACGCGCGAGTTCGCTCATAGTGAAGACAGGCTAGCGAGAAGTCCTGATTCCGCGACAGAGGGGCTATGGGGCCCTTAGTCGCGGAAGTGGCCGACGACCGGCACGTGGTCGGACGGCTTTTCCTTGTCGCGCTCGTCGCGGTGGATGACGACGTCGGTCAGGCGGTCGACGGCCTGGGGCGAGCACAGCAGGTGATCGATGCGGATCCCCAGGTTCCGGGGCCAGGCGCCGGCCTGGTAGTCCCAGAAGGTGTAGCCGCCCGGCGCCCCGTCGACCTGCATGTAGGCGTCGGTGAAGCCCAGGTTCTTCAGCGCCCGGAACGCGCCGCGGCTCTCGGGCTGGAACAGGGCGTCGCCAAGCCAGGCCTCGGGATTGGCCACGTCCTCGGCCTCGGGGATGACGTTGTAGTCGCCCAGGATGACCAGCGGCTCCTCGAAGGCCAGCAGGCCTTGGGCGTGAGCGTGCAGGCGGCGCATCCAGGCCAGCTTGTAGTCGAACTTCTCCGTCCCGATCGGATTGCCGTTGGGCAGGTAGATGCCGACCACGCGGAACGGGACCGGCGCGGCGATCACCGCCTCGACATAGCGCGACTGCTCGTCGACTTCGTCTTCCGACAGGAAGGGCAGCCCCTTACGGACGTCCTCGATCGGGAACTTCGAAAGCAGGGCGACGCCGTTATAGGTCTTCTGGCCGTGGACGACGACATTGTAGCCCAGCCGCTCGAAGGCTTCGGTGGGAAACTTCTCGTCGACGCACTTGATCTCCTGCAGCACGGCCACGTCCGGCGCTTCCAATTCGAACCAAGCCAACACGCCTTCCAGGCGAGCGTTGATCGAATTGACGTTCCAAGTGGCGATACGCATTGACGGCTCCAGACTGCGGCGGGAGGCTAGGGCTCATGAAGGTCGCGCTCAAGTCAGCTGGCAAGCCAATCGATCGAAGACAGCTCGCGCTCATGGTGCTGGCTACCGGCGCGTGCCTGGCCTTCGCAGCGATCGGCGCGATCCTGGCCATCTTCACGCCGCTGGTCTTCGACCGGGCGGGCAACATGCTGAACCCGATCGCCTGGCTGGGCTTCGTGTTCGGCGCGCTGTTCTGGGCGGTGTGCCTGCTGGCCCCGCTGGCCGGCTGGATCCTGTGGCGCAAGGACCAGACGTCGTTCGCCTGGGCCGCTATGGCCGCGCCGCTGGCCTGGGGCGCGCTGACGCTGACTCTGCTGCAGTTCGTGCCGGCTTAAATAGAGAAACTGACGCCACAGCCGCAGCTGGACTTGGCGTTCGGGTTGCGAACGCGGAACTCCGCCCCGGCCAGTTCGTCGACGAAGTCGATCTCCGAACCCTTCAACAGGGCCAAGGAGACGACATCGACCAGGGCCACGGCGTCGTCGCGCTCGACCTTCAGGTCATCGTCTTCGACGGCGTCGACCAGGTCGAAGCGGTACTGGAAGCCGGAGCATCCGCCGCCATCGACGGCGACGCGCAGCATCAGGGGGCGGCCCTCGCTGGCGGCGATGGCCTTGATCCGACGCGCGGCGTTTTCGGAAAGCGTTAAGTCTACTTGGGTCATGGCTGTGGAAAACTCACCTCAGGCCTATATGAGGGTGACGCGGCCTCTACGGAAGGGGCCAAATCGTCCAACGCGATAAAGGCGGTTCATGACCTCGACCCCGTACTTCGTCCCGCGCGCGCCCTACGCCGAAGATCCGTTCAAGTCTCGGGGCCGTCGGTTCAAGGAGGACGAGAGCCGCACGCGCACGCCGTTCGCGCGCGATCGCGACCGCATCATTCACACCTCGGCCTTCCGCCGGCTGAAGGAAAAGACCCAGGTCTTCGTGGCGCACGAGGGCGACAATTTCCGCACGCGCCTGACCCACTCGCTGGAAGTGGCGCAGGTGGCGCGCTCGCTGGCCACGGCCCTGGGCCTCGACAGTGACCTGGCCGAGACCATCGCCCTGGGGCACGACATCGGCCACCCGCCGTTCGGCCACGCCGGCGAGGACGAGCTTGAGCAGCAGATGAAGGATTTCGGCGGCTTCGACCACAACGTCCAGACCTTCCGGGTGGTGACCGAGCTCGAGCACCGCTATCCGGACTTTCTAGGCCTGAACCTGACCTGGGAGACCCTGGAAGGGATCATCAAGCACAACGGCCCGGTCACGAATAAGCTGGGCAAGCCCTCCTGGAAGGCGATCCAGAAGTACGACGCTGAGTACGACCTGGGCTTGAACACCTGGGCGTCGGCCGAAGCGCAGGTCGCGGCCCTGGCCGACGACATCGCGTATAACAATCACGACGTCGACGACGGCGTCACCGCGGGCCTGTTCACCCTGGACGAGCTGATGGACGTGCCGCTGATCGGCCCGATCCTGGCGGCCGTGAAGAGCGAACGTCCCGACCTCGACCCGCGCCTGACCCACCTGGAAGCCATTCGCCGCATGATCGGCGCGATGATCGACGACGTGATGGGCGAGACCCTGCAGCGCGCGGCGGCCACCGGCGTTGGTTCGGCCGACGACGTCCGGGCCCTGGACCACGCCCTGGTCGCCTTCTCGCCGGACATGGCCGAGGACCTGGCGCGCCTGCGCGCCTTCCTGCACGAGCGCATGTACCGCCACTGGCGCGTCAACCGCACGCGCAGCCAGGCTCGCCGTATTCTGGGCGAAATGTTCGCGCTATTCCTGAAAGAGCCGGAGGTCCTGCCGACCATCTGGTTCGCCAAGTCGCAGAACCGCGACGAAGCCGGCCGCGCCCGCGTGGTATGTGATTACATCGCGGGCATGACCGACCGCTTCGCGATAGAAGAACACCGCAAGCTGTTCCACCTGGACGTCTGGAACTAGGCCTTCGGGCCAGGGATCCGGAACGTGGGCGCGAGCGGCCGATCGTCTGCCACCTGAGCGGGGCGGACGCTTCTTGGACGGGCCGCCGTTGGGTAACCTAGGGTCGCGCGCGTCTGATTCGATGCGTTCGACCTGTGCGCCCTTGTTTGGACGCCCGAGAGTATCTGGAGCCTAGCCGAGATGTCCGATCCGCACCGCGGGGCCTATACGCCGCCCACCGACGCGCCGCTGTCGTTCGATGCGCGTCAGCCCGTGCGAGGCGCGCGCCCGCTGCCCATGACCCTGATCATCAGCGCGGTGGTGCTGGTGACCCTCGTTGTCGGGGTGATCCTGGTCTATCGCGGCGGCGTGCGGAACCCGAACGATCCGCCGCAGACCGTCGGGACCGAAGTGGCCCAGATGAAGACCCCGCCGCCGGCCGGCAGCCAGCCGCAGGATCCGGCCGCGGGTCTGCAAATCTATCACAACGAGGATCCGCAGCCGTCGACCACCTTCGCCGCGCCGCCCGAGGCGCCGCAGGCCCGTCCGGCCGCGCCGGTCGCCAGCGCCCCGGTGCAGACCGCCGCCCTGCCGGCCGCCAAGCCCGCGCCGACCGCGCGGCAGCCGGCCCCAACCATCGAATCCCTGGCGACCGCCGCCGCCCAGAAGCCGGCGCCCAAGCCTGTGCAACTGGCCGCCGCCGCGCCCGCCAAGCCGGTCGCCGCGACCCCGGCCGCCGCATCGGGCGGCCCCGCCATGGTGCAGATCGGCGCCCTGTCGTCTCCGGCCCTGGCCGACAAGGCCTGGACCGACGCGACCCGCCTGGCCCCGGGCCTGGCCGCCGGCAAGGGCAAGAAGGTCGAGGCGATCGACAAGAACGGCACGACGCTCTACCGCACCTCGGTGACCGGCTTCGCCTCGCGTGAAGCGGCCAAGGCCTTCTGCGAGGCGATCTCGGCCTCGGGCAAGTCCTGCTTCGTGAAGTAAGGAGTTACCCCTTTGAGCACCTCTTCCGCCGCTATCCTCGGCTGCGCCGGGACCACGCTGACGGCCGAAGAGGTCGCTTTCTTCCGGGACGTGAAGCCGTGGGGCTTCATCCTGTTCAAGCGTAACATCGCTGATCCGGAGCAGGTGAGGGCGCTGACCGCCGCCCTGCGCGCCACGGTCGGCCGTGACGACGCCCCCATCCTGATCGACCAGGAGGGCGGCCGCGTCGCCCGTCTGCAGCCGCCGCACTGGCGCATCTATCCGCCCGGCCGGGCCTACGGCGAGCTGGTGGCGAACGATCCGTTGACGGCGCGCGAAATCACCCGCCTGGGCTCGCGGCTGATCGCCCATGACCTGCGCTCGATCGGGATCAATGTCGACTGCGTGCCGGTGCTGGACGTGCCGGACCCCCAGGGCCATGAGATTATCGGCGACCGCGCCTATGGCGACACGCCCGAGCAGGTGGCGACCCTGGGCCGCGCCGCGGCCGAAGGCCTGCTGGCCGGCGGCGTCCTGCCGATCATCAAGCACATCCCCGGCCACGGCCGCGCGCTGAGCGACAGCCACCTGGAGCTGCCGGTGGTCAAGGCCAAGCTGCTCGAGCTGGACATCCGCGACTTCGCGCCGTTCCGGGTGCTGTCCGACATGCCAATGGCGATGACCGCCCACGTCGTCTACTCGGCCATCGACCGCAACCGTCCGGCGACCACGTCGAAGAAGGTGATCAAGAAGATCATTCGTGAATCCATCGGCTTCGACGGACTTCTGATGAGCGACGACCTGTCGATGAAGGCGCTGTCGGGTGACTTCAAGCAGCGGGCCAAGGACAGCCTGTCGGCCGGCTGCGACGTCGTCCTGCACTGCAACGGCGACATGGCCGAGATGAAGGCCGTGATGTCCGGCGTCGGCCGGCTGGGCAAGGAGGCCCGCCGCCGGGCCCAGGCCGTCATGGGCCGCCTGGTCAAGGTCCCCGAGCCCTTCGACGTGGCCGAGGCCCGCGCACGCTTCGACGCCGCGTTTGACGGCAAATACGCTTGAGCACGGGCTTCCAGCCGACCTTCGACTTCGCGGCCGCCAACGAGGCGGCCGAGGACGGCGCGGCGCTGGTCATCGACATCGACGGCTATGAAGGCCCGCTGCACGTGCTGCTAGCCCTGGCGCGCAGCCAGAAGGTCGACCTGCTGCAGCTGTCGATCACCAAGCTGGCCGAGCAGTACCTGGCCTTCGTGCAGCAGGCTCGCCGCGTGCGTTTCGCCCTGGCGGCCGACTACCTCGTCATGGCCGCCTGGCTGGCCTACCTCAAGTCCCGCCTGCTGCTGCCCAAGCCCGAGCGCGCCAAGGCCGAGGAGCCGCCGGCCGAGGAAATGGCCGCCCAGCTGGCCTTCCGCCTCGCCAAGCTGGACGTGATGCGCAAGGCCGTCGAGGCGCTGAAGGACCGCCCGATCCTGGGCCGCGACGTCTTCATGCGCGGCGATCCGGACGCGGTAAGGATCGTCTCCTCGACCCGTCTGGAGGGCGATCTCTATAGCCTGATGAGCGCCTACATCACTCAGCGCAAACGCGAACATAGCCGCCACTACGCCCCGCGCCCGCCGACCGCCTATCCGCTGGAAGACGCCCGCGACCGCCTGCGCGGCCTGCTGCCGAAGATGCAGGAGTGGACGGTCCTCTCCACCGTCGCTCCGATCGAGCGGGCGCTGGAAGAGGAGGACGGCCCCACGCCCGCCTCCTACCTGGCCTCGACCCTGTCGGCCTCGCTGGAGCTGGTGAAAGAGGGCATTCTGGAGGCGCGGCAGATGGGGGCGTTCGAGGACATCTACTTGCGGACCAGGGCGGAGCCGCTGGAGGCATTGGAGTGAGCCTTTCCCTCCATCCGATCTCCCCGGCGAAAGTCGGGGCCCAGGTCGAACCCCCCAGCCTCCGACAATCCGACAGGGCGCATCTCGGATCATCGAAAGCCGCTCAAGCTGACTCTGGGCCCCGGCTTTCGCCGGGGAAATCGGTTATGGGGTGGGCATGAGCACCGAACTCGAACCCCTCTTCGTCGAGCGCTGCATCGAGGCCCTGCTGTTCGCGGCGGCCGAGCCGCTCAGCGACGTCGACCTGGCCAAGCGTCTGCCGGCGGGGGCCGACATCGCCGCTGGCCTCGCGGGCCTGAGGACGCGCTACGAGGGGCGGGGGATCGAGCTGGTCTGCGTGGCCGACCGCTGGCGTTTCCAGACGGCGACCGACCTGTCGTTCCTGATGACGGAGGAGCGCGAGGAGCCGCGCCGCCTGTCCAAGGCCGCCCAGGAGACCCTGGCCATCGTCGCCTATCACCAGCCCGTCACCCGGGCCGAGATCGAGGCCGTGCGCGGGGTGCAGGCCAGCCGGGGCACGCTGGACGTCCTGCTTGAGCTGGGCCTGATCCGCATGCGCGGCCGCCGGCGCACGCCGGGTCGTCCGGTGACGTTCGGGACGACGGACGCGTTCCTGGAGCATTACGGCCTGGCCGCGCTGTCGGACCTGCCGGGCGTCGCCGAGATGAAGGCCGCGGGCCTGCTGGAAATGAACCTGCCACCAGGCTTCACCGTGCCCGATCCGCTGGGCCTGCGCACCGATGAGGAGGATCCGCTGGACCTGGACGACGGCGAAACGCCGGAATTCGCCCAGGACTTCCTGGGCGAGCCGGAGAAGGCGGAAAGCTAGAGCATTTTCCGACGAAGTGGATACCGGTTCGTCGTCAGAAAATGCGTCAAAACAAAACGCTAGAGCGTTTCACCGATCCAGTTGGATCGGAGAAATGCTCTAGGCGAGGACGTCGGCGATCTGGCCGGTCTTGTCCTTCTTGTCCGGATCGTTCTGGACCTGCTGCTTGATCATTTCCTTGAGCTTTTGCTCGATCTTGGCCCGATCCTCGGGGCTCATCGCCTTCACCTGCTCCTCGGTGACGCCCAGCTTGGCCAGTATCATGGCTCGCATCTTCTGGGCCGGCGTCATCGCCTGGTACTTCAGGAACTCGTCCTTGGCGGACGTTTCGCCGATGGGCGACGAGGTGCTGGCGGTCATGCCGCTATAGGCGCCGGCGTAGCTGGACGAACCGATGGACGAAATGGACATGACGCGCTCTCGAACTTGAGGGTGCGACACTCTGTGCAAGGCGTGGGCCACGGCCGGGAAGCTAGACTTTACAGATCCTTGGCAGGCAAGGGCGCGCTGAAAGCGTGGCCGGTCGGTCAACTCCGCCGAGCAGAACTTGCCCAGAAGTCGCGCCAGGCCCCGCGACCTTGCGTCTCCCGGGCGAACCATGGTCTCCGGCCCCGCGAGCGCCTATATTCTTCGGCATGTTGTAACGACGCGTCGCAGCGGCTATCTGGCGCTGTCGCAAGGAGTCTCGATTATGGGAAGTCTAGGTCCAATTCACTGGATCATCGTCGCCGTCGTGGTGCTGCTGCTGTTCGGCGGCCGCGGCAAGCTGTCGGGCATCATGGGCGACGCGGCCAAGGGCATTCGCGCGTTCAAGGATGGCCTGAAGGACGACACCAGCAGCGAAGTCGCCGACAACAAGTCCAAGGGCGCCCTGCCGCGTACCGAGCAGGAAGCCGAAGAGCTTCGCAAGTCGTAAGACCTTGAAGCGCGCGGGGAGGGGTTCTTCGCGCGCGTCTGTCCAATCACGCGGGGAGCCATCGGCTCCGCCGTTCTAAGGCGCGTCCATGCTTCCTGATATCGGCGGCACAGAACTCCTTGTCATCGCCGCCGTCGCTTTGATCGTGGTCGGTCCCAAGGATTTGCCCGCTCTGCTGCGCAAGCTGGGCCAGTTCGTGGGCCGGATGCGGGGCATGGCCTCGGAATTCCGCGCCAGCTTCGACGAGATGGCGCGCCAGTCCGAACTGGACGAGCTGCGCCGCGAAGTGCAGGCCATGCGCTCGGGCCAGTTCAACAATCCGACGCCGGCCGCCGATCCGCACGTCGACCAGGTCTTCGCCGACATCGACGCCTCGCTGTCCAGCGGCGCGACCCAGATGCACCCCTATGCCGGGGCCGAGATCCACAATCCGGCCCTGAGCGCCGACAATTCGGTTCCTGCCCCGGCGGCCCAGATCGTCGAGAAGCCCAAGCGCGCGCCGCGCAAGAAGGCCGTCGCGGTGGCCGAGCCGGCGCCGGTTGAAACCGCGAAAGCTCCGCGCAAGCGCGCCGCCGCGCCCAAGAAGGACATCACGGTCGAGGCCCCCAAGGCCGTCCGCGCGCCGCGTAAGCGCGCGGCCAAGGCCGGCGGCTCCACCGCTTCGGACATCGTCTCGTGAACGACAAGGCCATCGGATACGACCCCCAGGATGCGCATGAGGACGAGATCGAGTCCTCGCGCGCGCCGCTTCTGGATCACCTGATCGAACTGCGCACCCGCCTGATCGTCTGCGTCGGCGCGATCGCCGTCGCCTTCGGCGTCTGCTTCGCGTTCGTGAAGCCGATCTTCCTGTTCCTGGTCCGCCCCTTCACCGTGGCCGAGGGCCTGAAGGCCGTGCAGGACGCGGGCGGCCACCACGGCTCGTTCGACCTGATCCTGGCCCTGGTCGGCATCAAGCACGTGCCGCCCGCCGCCCTGAAGGACATCACCCTGCAGGCCACCGCGCCGCTGGAGCAGTTCTTCACCAATATCAAGCTGTCGGCGTTCGCGGCCATCGTCGTGGCCTTCCCGATCATCGCCTGGCAGCTCTACCGCTTCGTCGCGCCCGGTCTCTACAAAAAGGAGCGCAACGCGTTCCTGCCGTTCCTGATCGCCTCGCCGGTGCTGTTCCTGATGGGCTCGGCGCTGGTCTACTACGTGATGCTGCCGTTCGTGCTGTGGTTCTCGCTGAGCCAGCAGATCGTCGGCGACGGCGTGAAGGTCGTCCTGCAGACGCGGGTCTCGGAATACCTGACCCTGGTCACGACCTTGCTCCTGGCCTTCGGCCTCAGCTTCCAGCTTCCCGTGGTGCTGTCGCTGGGCGGCCTGGCGGGTCTGGTCACGTCGGATATGCTGCGGACGGGCCGTCGCTACGCCATCGTCGCCGTCTTCGTGGTCGCCGCCATCGTCACCCCGCCGGACCCGATCAGCCAGATCACCCTCGCGGTGCCGCTGTGCCTGCTCTACGAGATCTCGATCTGGTGCGTGTGGCTGATCGAGCGCCGCCGCAAGCGGGAAGACGACGAGGAAGCCGGCAAGGATATCGTTTCGGTCTAAGATATTCTCCTTCCCCCTTAATGGGGGAAGGCCGGGATGGGGGTGAATGCTGCGCTGGATGCAGCGCCCGGCGTCAACCGCCCCATTCACCCCACCCCTACCCCTCCCCATCAAGGGGAGGGGATTTTCAAAATAAAAAGGGCCCCGCGACTGAGCCGCGGAGCCCTTCTTTTCAGCTCAGATAAGCGAGCGAAACTTGAACCCTTAGGCGGCGGCGCCGACGCGGGCTTGCAGTTGGGCCTTGGCGGCGCGGACGGTGTCGGCCACGCACGACGAGTAGCTCACGACGCTGAAGTTCGGGCCCTGAACCTTGCAGACCGTCTGGGCGGCCGTGCGGATCTCGGCGTGGATCTGGTCCTGGGTCTTGCCCTTCAGCGAGATGCGGACGACCGAGACGGTCTCGACGGCGGCCGGCTTGCCGGTGTCGCGCGCGCGCATGATCGAGGCCAGCTGGCGGTGAGCGTTCATCAGGGCGTTGTCGACGCAGGTCGCATCGCCGGCGCCGCAGACCGAAGCGGCGGCGGTCTTGATCTCGTTTTCGATCTGGACCGAATTCTTGCCGGCCAGCGACACGCGGACTTCGGTGACGGTCTTGGCGCCGGCCGGAGCGGCGAGGGCGGCGGCGATGGCGAGGGCGGCGAAAGCGGCGAACGTCTTCATGATTTCAAATTCCTAGGAATGATCGGGCGGCCGGGGAGGGCCGAAAAAGCACGCGTACTGAATTGGCGCGGCTTGTCGGCGATCTGGATTAAGTCCGTGTGACAAAGTCCGGCTAATTTTCGTTAGGGGTTGGATTTTTCATGCCTAGGTACCGGTATCGTGCGCGATAACAGGCTTTTCGACCTTCCTCATGAGGGGCGTATGTTTCTCGGATCCGGGTTTTCGCGCAATGCGGGGTTGTCCTGGCCGCCCTGGCCCGGGATCACGAAGCCGTGGACAGGCCGCCCGCCCGTCCGGAAAGCTTGGCGCCCCCGCCGACGCGCCTTAGAGAGGGCGTTTCTCCATCGCCCATCTCCCGAGCTTGCGTCCGATGCACGACATCAAGGCCATCCGCGAAAACCCCGAAGCCTTCGAAGCCGCATGGTCGGCCAAGGGGCGGTCGGGCGAGGCCGCGCAGGCGGTCAAGCTGGACGCCCAGCTGCGCGCGGCCCAGACGGCGCTGCAAGAGGCCCAGGCCAAGCGCAACGAGAGCTCCAAGCTGATCGGCATGGCCAAGGCCAAGAAGGACGAGGCCGAGGCCGCGCGCCTGATGGCCGAGGTGGAAGCGCTGAAGGGCGTCATGGCCGCCGCGTCCGAAGAAGAGGCCCTGGTCGGCGGCAAGCTCAAGGATCTGCTGGCCAGCCTTCCCAATATCCCGGCCGCCGAGGTGCCCGCGGGCGAGGACGAGCATGGCAATGTCGAGGCGCGCCGCTGGGGCGACGCCGCCAAGCTGCCGGCCGGCCGCCTGAACGCGCCCAAGGACCACGTCGACCTGGGCGCGGCCCTGGGCGGCATGGACTTCGAAGCCGCCGCCCGCATGAGCGGCGCGCGCTTCGTGGTCCTTAAGAAAGAGATCGCCCGCCTGGAGCGCGCCATCGGCCAGTTCATGCTGGACCTGCAGACGGTCGAGCATGGCTACACGGAAATCAGCCCGCCGCTGCTGGTGCGGGACGAGGCGCTGTTCGGCACCGGCCAGTTGCCGAAGTTCGCCGACGACCTTTTCCACACCACCGACGATCGCTGGCTGATCCCCACCGCCGAGGTCTCGCTGACAAACATCGTCCGCGAGCAGATCCTGGTCGAGGAAGAGCTGCCGATGCGCCTCACCGCGCTGACGCCCAGCTTCCGCGCCGAGGCCGGGTCGGCCGGTCGCGACACGCGCGGCATGATCCGCCAGCACCAGTTCTACAAGGTCGAACTGGTCTCGATCACCACCCCCGACCAGTCCGAGGCCGAACACCAGCGCATGGTCGAGTGCGCGGAAGCCGTGCTGAAGAAGCTGGAGCTGCCGTTCCGCACCATGCTGCTGTGCACCGGCGACATGGGTTTCGGCGCCAGGAAGACCTACGACCTGGAAGTCTGGCTGCCGTCGCAGAACATGTATCGCGAGATCAGCTCGTGCTCGAACTGCGGCGACTTCCAGGCCCGCCGCATGGAGGCCCGCTACCGCAAGACCGGCGAGAAGGGCGGCCACTTCGTCCACACCCTGAACGGCTCGGGCCTGGCCGTCGGCCGCACCCTGGTGGCCGTTCTGGAGAACTACCAGGACGAGGCCGGCCGCATCCACATCCCGGCGGCGCTGCAGCCCTATATGGGCGGGCTGACCCACATCGGAGGCGCTGCGTGAGGATCCTCCTCACCAACGACGATGGCGTCAACGCGCCAGGCCTGAAGAGCCTGGAGAGGATCGCCCGCGCCCTGACCGACGACGTCTGGATCTGCGCGCCGGAATACGAGCAGTCGGGCGCCAGCCGGGCTCTGACGCTCTCGGACCCGATCCGCGTCCGCAAGCTCGATGATCGCCGCTTCGCCGTCGAGGGCACGCCGACCGACTGCGTGATGATGGCCGTGCAGCAGCTGATCGACGGTCCCGCGCCGGATCTGGTGCTGTCGGGCGTCAACCGCGGCCAGAACCTGGCCGAGGACGTCACCCTGTCGGGCACGGTGGCCGGCGCGATCGAGGGCATGGCCCACGGCATCCGCTCGATCGCCCTGTCGCAGACCATGAACTTCTTCCACGACGAGGTCGTCGCCCACTGGGAGACGGCCGAGCACTTCGGCCCGGGCGTCGTCCAGCGCCTGCTGGAGGTGGGCTGGCCGACCGATGTGATCATGAACGTCAACTTCCCGGCCGTGACGCCGGACGAAGTGACCGAGGTCGAGGTCACCCGCCAGGGCTTCCGCGACGGCCTGCTGCGCAACATGGAAAAGCGCACCGACCTGCGCGGTCGCGACTATTACTGGATGGGCTTCTCGGCCAAGGCGTCGGAGCCCGTCGACGGCACCGACCTGAAGGCGATCTATTCGGGCCGCATTTCGGTCACGCCGCTGCACATCGACCTGACGCACAACGAGACCGTCCACAAGCTGAAGGGCGTGCTGGGCGGCGCTCCGCCGAAGCTGAAGGCGGCTCCATGAGCGGAGGGACGTCCAAGGCCGCCGACAACGCCAAGGCTGACCTGCCGCGCCTGATGCAGGCCCTGCGCGACCAGGGCGTGACCGATCAGCAGGTGCTGAAGGCCATCGAGACCACGCCGCGCGACCTGTTCACGCCGGACCTGTTCAAGGACCGCTCGTGGGAGGATTCGGCCCTGCCGATCGCCTGCGGCCAGACGATCAGCCAGCCCTATATCGTCGGTCTGATGACCCAGGCCCTGACGATCGAGCCGCGATGCCGGGTGCTGGAGATCGGCACGGGCTCGGGCTACCAGACCACGATCCTCAGCAAGGTCTCGCGCCTCGTCTATACGATCGAGCGCTATCGCACCCTGATGAAGGAGGCGGAAGGTCGCTTCCACAAGCTGGGCCTGACCAACGTCATCACCAAGTTCGGCGATGGCGGCGAGGGGTGGGCCGAACAGGCGCCGTTCGACCGCATTATGGTCACGGCGGCGGCCGAAGATGATCCGAAGCGGCTGCTTTCGCAGCTGAAGCCCAACGGCGTGCTGGTCGCGCCGGTGGGGAAGGGGCCAGTTCAAAGCCTTCGCCGCTATGCCGGCGACGGCAAGGGGGGCTTCCGGGTCGAGATTCTCTGCGACGTGCGTTTCGTGCCCCTGCTGGCCGGCGTCGCGAAGGATCAGTGAAGGTTGGGGGACGCGGCGTTTCGCGGCCTCTGGTGTTAAAGGTTGATTTACCCTGGCGGCGCCCTTTGGTGGCTCCGGCGGGAAAGGAGAGGCTATGAGGCAGTTGTGGACGCGCGCGGCGGTGATCGCCCTGACGGCTGGAACGCTCGGCGCCCATGCGGAGGACGCGCGGGCCGCGGGCCAGCGCTTCACGCCGAACTTCCCGATCACCCAGCCCCCCGCCGCCCAGCCGGCTGCGCCCACGTCTGAGGCCGTCTCGACCGCGCCCAGCGAGGCCGAGACCCTGCCGCGTCCGACGCCGATCTCGACCCCGGCCGCGCCGTCGGTCACCCAGTCCGAGCTGCCGCCCCCCGCGCGCGCCATGACCTCCGCGCCCGCGCCGCAACTGCGCGCCGCCCCGCCCAGGACCGTGGTCACCACCACCGTCACCGGTCCCGTGGTCAATGTTCCCGGCAAGCCGCAAGTGCGCGTCGTCCAATCCGGCGACGCCCTGGACGCCATCGCCCGCGGCTTCGGCGCGACCCGCGCCGAGCTGGTCGAACTGAACGATCTGAAGGCCCCGTACCGCCTGAAGCTGGGCCAGAAGATCAAGGGCCCGGCCAAGGACGACCAGAAGGCTTACGTAGTCCAGACCGGCGACACGATCTTCGCCATCGCCAAGCGCTTCAGCGTCACCGCCGCGGCCCTGGCCGACGAGAACGACCTGAAGGCCTCCTCGGCGATCAAGAAGGGCCAGAAGCTGGTCCTTCCGGACGGCTACAAGGACAAGGGGCCGATCAAGACGACCACGGTGCTGGCCGGCGCGCCCGCCGCGCAACCGGCCGTCGCCGAGGCCCAGCCGAGCCGCCCCGCGCCGAGCCGGCCGACGGCCTCGCGTCCGACCTACACGCCGCCCGCCGTGAGCGAGCCGGACACCACCCCCGCCACGACCTCGACGACGACGCTCAGCGTCACCGGCTCGGTCACGACCGTCGCCGGTCCGCGCCAGATCCACACGGTGAAATCGGGCGACACCCTGACCGCCATCGCCCGCAAGTTCGACATCAGCGTCAGCGACCTGGCCGACGACAACAAGCTGAAGGCCGACAAGCCGCTGAAGCTGGGCGCCAAGATCAAGGGGCCGGCGACCACACAGAAGGCCTATGTCGCCGTGAGCGGCGATACGCTGGCGGGCATCGCCAAGCGCTTCAATGTCAGCGTCAAGGGACTGGCCGCCGAGAACAACCTGCGCTCCACGGCCTCGGTGAAGAAGGGCCAGAAGATCCTGCTGCCCGACGGCTACAAGGACAAGGGCCCGATCCGGACCACGACCACCACGGTGGTGAAGCGTCCCGAGCCGACACGGGCGCCTTCGCCGTCGACGCCCTCGAACACCTACGCCCGCGTCGACAGCTCCGCGCCCACGGCCCCCGCGCCATCGACGCCCTCCAACCCGCAGCCCTATCAGCCCAGCGGCAACAGCTATTCGCGCCCCAGCGCGCCGGTCGCCGCCCAGCCGGTCAGCCCGACGCCGTCCGCGCGTCCGATCATCGAGAGCAGCGCCGCCCCGACCGAGGCCGAGATCATCGCCTCGGGCAAGGGCAAGTTCGCCTGGCCGGTGCGGGGCGAGATCATCTCGACCTTCGGCGTCAAGGGCACGGGCCAGCGCAATGACGGCCTGGACATCCGCGCCGCGCAAGGCACGCCGGTGCTGTCCGCCGCTGACGGCGAAGTGGCCTATGCCGGCAATCAGGTCCCGACCTTCGGCAATCTGGTGCTGGTCAAGCACGCCGACGGCTGGGTCACGGCCTACGCCCACCTTTCCAGCATCAACGTCAAGATGCGCCAGCAGGTGCGGCAGGGCGAGCAACTGGGCGCGGTCGGCCACGGGCGGCACCAACGAGTTCAAGCTGCACTTCGAGATGCGCTACGCGCCCACGGTCAAGGACAAGGCCAAGCCGGTAGACCCGGCCCTGGTGCTGCCGCGCTAAGACGACGCCTTCACTGAACCCTGGCACGGCCCGCTTCGAAAGAGGCGGGCCGTTCTGCTGTTCAGCTGGGCAGCCTGACGCCCAGTTCGCCGGCCAGATCCCGCACGAACTGCCAGGCCACGCGGCCCGAGCGGGCCCCGCGCATCTGCGACCACTGCAGGGCGCGGCGGTCGAGATCGGGTGCGGTCAGGCCGAACTGCTCGGCATAGCCGCGGATGGCGGCCAGATAGGTGTCCTGGTCCATCGGCGGGAAGCCGATCCACAGGCCGAAGCGGTCGGAGACGCTCATCTCTTCTTCGGCGTTCTCGGCGGCGGCGATGGCGCCCTGGCTTTCGACGTGGTCGCGCGGCATCAGGTGGCGACGGTTGGAGGTGGCCACGAACAGCACGTTCTCGGGCGGGCCCGACACGCCGCCCTCCAGCGCCGACTTCAGCGCCTTGGCCGCGGCGGCCCCGTCCTCGAACGAAAGATCGTCGCACAGCACCACGAACCGCTCCGTACGTGCGCGGAGTTGATCGAACAGCGGCGGCAGGGCCGCGACCTCGTCACGATCGACCTCGATCAGCTTCAGGGCCGGGAATTCGTCGGCCAGGCTGACGAAGGCGGCCTTGGTCACCGAGCTCTTGCCGGTGCCGCGCACGCCCCACAGCAGCACGTGGTTGCAGGGCACGCCGAGCGCGAAGCGGCGCAGGTTGTCGACGAAACGGCCTTTCTGGCGGTCGATTCCCACCAGCAGGTCCAGCGACAGCGGATAGTCGGCCGCCGGGACGAAGGCGCCGTCCTTCGGCTCGTGCCGGAACAGGCGCGCGGACGAAAAGTCCGGCGCGGGCGGCGCGGGCGGCGCCAGGCGTTCCAGGGCTTCGGCGATGCGGGCGAGCAGGGGCGTAAGTGAGGGACTGGGCGCGTCGGTCATGGGCACGCTGCATACCGGGTGCGCTTGGATTGCAAAAGGGGAGGCGAACGCATAGCTTCCGCCGACTTGGCGCGACCCTATGAGCTTGTCTCTTTTTGGCTGGCGCGCCGCATCGGTTTTGTTGGAGACGTCATGTCCGGTCTGAACGCTCAATTCCTGCAGCTCGCGCCCATCCTTCTGATGGTCGTGCTGTTCTACTTCATGCTGATCCGTCCGCAGCAGAAGCGCGCCAAGGAGCATCAGGCGATGCTCACCAACCTGAAGCGCAACGACACGATCGTCCTGTCCAGCGGCATGATCGGCAAGGTCGTCCGTGTCGAGGACAAGGAAGTCGGCGTCGAGATCGCCACCGGCGTGACCGTGAAGGTCATCAAGGGCATGATCACGGAAGTCCGCGCCAAGGGCGAGCCGGCCCCTGCCAACGACGCGAAGAACTAAGACGCTCTCAGAATATCGCGAGGCGTTCTAGCGACGTCGCCTGAAAGTCCCTGATCCATGCTGACCCTCTCCCGCTGGAAGATCATCGCCGTCACCCTGTCGGTGATCTTCGGCATCCTGTTCTCCCTGCCCAACGTCCTCCCTCAGAAGACGTTGGACGCCATGCCCGGCTGGCTGCCGCACCAGAAGCTGAATCTCGGCCTCGACCTGCAAGGCGGCTCGTATCTGCTCTATGAGGTCGACACCGACGCCCTGCACCGCGAGCGTCTGTCCGACCTGATGGAAGACACCCGCACTCAGCTGCGGAACGAGCAGATCCCGTTCGGCGAACTGGCTCAGCAGGGCGAGGTGATCAGCGTCCGCATCGGCGACGCCTCGCGCTACGAAGCGGCCCTGAATCTGCTGCGCAGAAAATCTCGGCGCGCCTCTGGCCGGCGTGATCGGCGGCAAGGACGTCAGCGTCCAGGGCAAGGGCGACAACCGCATCGAAGTCACCTTCGTGCCGGAAGCCCAGCGCGCCGACGCCGCCAAGGCCGTCGACCAGTCGATCGAGACGGTTCGCCGCCGGATCGACAGCCTGGGCACCAAGGAGCCCTCGATCAACCGCCAGGGCACCAACCGGATCATGATCCAGGCGGCCGGCGAGAGCGATCCCGAGAAGCTGCGCGCCGTCATCGGCAAGACCGCGAAGCTGACCTTCCAGATGGTCGACGAGACGGTCACGCCCGAGGACGTCCAGGCGGGCCGTCTGCCCCCGGGCTCGGAAGTGTTGGAGAGCGAGGACCGCTCCGCGCCGTATTACGTGGTCAAGAAGCGCGCCGTCGTTTCGGGCGACGAACTGACCAATGCTTCGCAAACCTTCGACCAGAATGGCCGGCCGGCCGTCGGCTTCGCGTTCAACGGTTCCGGCGCCAAGAAGTTCGGCGACATCACCCTGCGCAACCCCGGCAAGCGGTTCGCGATCGTCCTGGACAAGAAGGTGATCTCTGCCCCGGTGATCAACGATCCGATCACTAGCGGCAGCGGCATCATCACCGGCAGCTTCACCGTCGAAAGCGCCAACGAACTGTCGCTGCTGCTGCGCTCGGGCGCCCTGCCGGCCCCGCTGAACGTGGAAGACCAGCGCACCGTGACCGCCGAGCTCGGCGCCGACGCCGTCAAGGCCGGCGCGATCTCGCTGGCCATCGGCGCGGCGTCGATGTTCGTGTTCGTGATCCTGGCCTATGGCCTGTTCGGCGGCTTCGCGGCCATCGCCCTGGTGGTCAACGTGCTGCTGATCGTCGGCATCATGTCGATGACCCAGGCGACCTTGACCTTCCCGGGCATCGCCGGCCTGATCCTGACCCTGGCCGTCGCCGTCGACGCCAACGTGCTGATCTACGAGCGCATGCGCGACGAGGCCAACGCCGGGCGCACGCCCATGGCCGCGGCCGACCACGGCTACAAGCTGGCCCTGACCTCGATCCTGGACGCCAACATCACCAGCCTGATCTCGGGCCTGATCATGTTCAGCTTCGGCTCGGGCCCGGTGAAGGGCTTCGCCTGGACTCTGGTGATCGGCGTGTTCACGTCGCTGTTCACCGCCATCTTCATCACCCAAGTGCTCATCGGCTGGTGGTTCAAGACCACCAAGCCGAAGAAGCTGCCGATCGCATAGGAGAACCGACCATGCGTTGGCCACTCATTCGCTACATCCCGCGTTCGACCCACTATCGGTTCGTGCGCTGGGCCCCGGTCGCGGCCGTCATCTCGGCGGTCCTGATCGCCGCCTCGATCGGCCTGCTGGTCTTCCAGGGCCTGAACCTGGGTATCGACTTCAAGGGCGGCGTCGCCCTGGAAGTGCAGATGTCGCGCCCGGCTCCCTTGGCCGAGCTGCGCACGACGCTGGACCAGATCGGCGCCCATGACGGCCAGGTGCAGGGCTTCGGTTCGCCGAACTCGGCCATGGTCAAGTTCCTGCCGGCCAAGGGCGAAAAGCCCAGCGACGCGTCCAAGCACGTCGAAACCGAACTGGTGAAGCGCTTCCCCGACCTGAAGGTGACCAGCCGTTCGGAAGTGGGCGCCAAGGTCTCGGGCGAGCTGCTGCTCTCGGGCTTCAAGGCCCTGGGCGTGGCCCTGCTGCTGACCCTGGGCTACATCTGGTTCCGCTTCGGCCTGTCGTACGGCACCGGCGCGGTCGTGGCCGTGATCCACGACATCGTCCTGACCCTGGGCCTGCTGTCGGTCATGCGCATCGAGTTCTCGATGACCGAGATCGCGGCCCTGCTGACAGTCATCGGCTATTCGATGAACGAGAAGGTCATCACCTTCGACCGTCTGAAGGAAAACCTGCGCAAGTACCGCACGACGCCGCTACGCGACATCATCGACCTGTCGGAAAACGAGCGTCTGTCGCGGACGATCATCACCGGCACCACGGCCCTGCTGGCCCTGGGCGGCACGATGATCTTCGGCGGGCCGGTCCTGTTCCCGCTGGTGTTCACGATGATCTTCGGGATCATCATCGGCACCTATTCGTCGATCTATATCGCCCTGCCGATGATCCTGATCTGGGGCGTGAAGCGGAACGACGAGGAAGCCACGCCGATCAAGCTCGGCGCGGCCTCGCGCCCCTGATGCGTCAGCCGCCGTCCATCGACGCCTGGGGCGGCGGCGGCTTCCGGGTCTCCGGCGACTGGCGGTCCGGCTCGCTGCTGATCCTCGACGATCAGCCCCGCGACTGGTCCGCCACGTCCCTGGCCGAGCTGACCCCCGAGGCCTTCGCCGAGGTGTTCGCCGCCGGCGGGGCGGTGGAGTTCGTTTTGCTGGGCACGGGCCTCAACAACGGCCTGCCGCCGCGCGCGGTCCGCGACGCCCTGAAGGCGGCGGGCGTGGGTCTGGAGTTCATGAGCACCGAAGCGGCGGCTCGGACGTACAACGTCCTGGCCAGCGAAGGCCGCAGGCTGGCGGCTGCGCTGATCGCGGTCTAGGCTGTCTGGTCGACGGTCGCGCCGGGTTCTTCGGCGCGATCCTTCTTCGCCTTGGCTTCGGCGCGTTCCTCGGCCGCCTTTCGCAGCATGCCCAGGGCCGCCTCGGCGACGCCGCCGACGCGGTTCTCGTCGGTCAGGGTATCCAGGGCGGCCTTGGCGTCGTCCGACAACGAGACCTGCACGGCCGCGTCCTTGCTGGTCTTCTCGGCCTTTTCAGCCTTCTCCTCCGCCAACTGCTGCTCGCGTCCATCAGCATTGGTTTGGAGGAAGGCCTTCCAGCTCTCCAGGGTTCCGGTCTGCTCAAGGCTGGCCGTCCCGGCGAAGATCATCTTCTGCTGCTGGGGCGACATCCGGTTCAGGGCGACGATCTGGTCGGCCATCACATTGCCTTCGCGCGGCGTGCGCATACCCCGGGCGTTGAAGTCATCGGCGGCCTGGCGGATCTGCTTGGCTATGGTCGAGTTGTTCCAGGCGGCGTTCAGCGCGTCGCGATCGGCCTGGGTGCTGGACTTGAACCAGTCGGCCCGACCCTGGTCCGAGGTGTACAGCGCCTTGCCGATGGCGACATAGGCGTCGATCTTCTGGTCATCCGAGGCGCCGGAGCCGTCGGCTAGGATCGCGGACTGGCGCAGAACCACGGCGACGACGCCGCCACCGCTGGCGGGCGGCGGGGAGAGGGGCTGGGCGACGGACGACACTTGCATGGCGGATCTCGCTTTGGCGCAACTTGAGGTTACGGCATTCGCCTTAACAGCGTCCTAGCGGCGACTTTGCCAACTCCCGAAAACGGTCCTATGGTCCAGGCCAAGCTTTCAGAAGGACTTGGGGGAAACGATGTCCGGGCTGCTTTCCAACTTCCGCAACACCATGATCGTCAGCTTCGTGCTGGCCCTGGTGATCGTGATCGGCTACGCGCACGGCCCCGACGGGCATGGCGCGATCTTCCTGCAGGCCGTTTTCCGCTGGCTGCACGTGCTGTTCGGCATCCTGTGGATCGGACTGCTCTACTACTTCAACTTCGTGCAGATCCGCGTGATGCCGCAGATCCCGGCCGAGCTGAAGCCGGCGGTCAGCAAGTACATCGCGCCCGAAGCCCTGTTCTGGTTCCGCTGGGCGGCGCTGTTCACCTGGGTGATGGGCGTGATCCTGGCTTTCAGCCGCAGCTACCTGCTGGAAGCGGCGACCCTGGGCCTGGCCGGCGGCTACACGCCCGGCGTGGACATGCAGTACACCTTCATCGGCACCGGCATGTGGCTGGGCACGGTGATGTTCTTCAACGTCTGGGTCTTCATCTGGCCGAACCAGAAGATCGCGCTGGGCATGGTCGAGGCCGACGCGGACGCCAAGGCGAAGGCGGCCAAGCTGGCCATGCTGTTCTCGCGCACCAACACCCTGCTTAGCCTGCCGATGCTGGCGACCATGGCGATGAACCAGACCGTCTTCGGCTGACGCCCGACGCGACACGCTGTAAGGGGAGGGCCCGCCAGCTCGGCGGGCCCTTCTTCCTCTTGAGACCATGGCCGACACCGAAACCCTCGACGACCTCGTCCGCCGCGTCGATCCCGACCGCTGGCTGGCCAGCCGGTTCATCGGCGACCTGGCCGCGCGGGCCGACCTCATCGCGCTCTTCGGCCTGAACTACGAGCTGGCCCGGGTGGCGGGCGGCGTCTCCAACGCCCTGATGGGCGAGATCCGCATCACCTGGTGGCGCGAGGCGATGGAAGAGATCGCCGCCGGCAAGCCGCCCCGCAAGCATCCCAATGTCGAGGCCCTGGCCGCGTCGAGGTTCGACCCGAACGCGCTCGCGACGTTGGCCGAGGCGCGCTTCACCGACCTGGACGAAGGTCCTCTGAAGGACGAGGCGGCGGTGCTGGCCTATGTCGACGCTACGGCCGGAGCCCTGGCGGTGCTGGCCGCGCGGCGGCTGGAGCCGGGCGCCGACCCGCACGCCGTCAAGGGCGCGGCGCGGGCCTGGGGACTTTCTGGGCTGTGGCGGCTGAAGCAGGCGGGGCGTGACCGGCTGCCGGCGGACTGGACGCAGGCGGATATGAAGCGGCGGGTCGAAGACCAGCTTAAAGCGGCGCGCAGAGAGGTGAGGGGGCTGCCGGTGGCGGCGTTCCCGGCCGTGGCCCCCGCGGCCCTGGCGCGGGCCTATATGGCCGGGCGCGAGATGGGAGAGCTGGAAAAGAAGGCCCGACTGACGGTGGCCGTCGCCACCGGAAAACTCTGACACAAACCCATCATCCGTCTCCCCGGCGAAAGCCGGGGCCCAGATCGTAGAACTGGGAGGCGCACGCAGAAACGCCCGCGAACCTAGCGGGGATCGCGGTCGCTCTTGCATCTGGGCCCCGGCTTTCGCCGGGGAGACGGGATTTATGTCTGGATCCCGGCTCGAAGGCCGGGATGACCGCCTACCGCGGTCACTTCCCCGGCCGGGTGTTCCCCGTCCACTGGTCTAGCCAGTCCAGCACTTCCTTGTGCCACTGCACCGAGTTCTGGGCCTTCAGCACCCAGTGGTTCTCATTCGGGAAGTACAGCAGCTTGCTGGGCACGCCCTTGCGCTGCAGGGCCGTGAAGGCTCCCAGGCCCTGTTCGACGGGGATGCGATAGTCCAGTTGGCCCTGCACGATCAGCTGCGGCTTGGTCCACTGGGCCACGTGCAGGGCGGGGTTGAAGGTCTCGTAGGTCGTTCCGGGCTGCCAGGGCGTTCCACCGTTCTCCCACTCGGTGAACCACAGTTCCTCGGTGGCGTAGCCCATGGCGCGGGTGTCGAAGACGCCGTCGTGGGTGACCAGGCACTTCCAGGGCTGGGGCCAGGCGCCGGCGATCCAGTTGACCATGTAGCCGCCGTACGAGGCGCCCAGGGCGCAGGCGCGGTCGCCATCCAGGAAGGCGTACTTGCCCAGCGCCGCGCTCCAGCCCTTCTGCAGATCTTCCAGCGGGCGGTCGCCCCAATGCTGGCTGATCGCGTCGGTGAAGGCCTGGCCGTAGCCGGTCGAGCCGTGGAAATCGATCATCACCACGGCGTAGCCGGCATTGGCGTAGATCTGCGGGTTCCAGCGATAGGACCAGCTGTTGCTGAATGAGCCCTGCGGACCGCCGTGAATCAGGAAGGCCACGGGATACTTCTTGGCGGGGTCGAAATTCGCCGGCTTCACGACGAAACCGTGGACCTCTTCGTCGTTCCAGCCCTTGAAGCTGAACTGTTCCGGCTCGCCCCAGGCTACGTCCCTGAGCGCTTCGCTGGAGACGCTGGCCACCCTCACCACCGGGCGCTTGGACCCGAGCAGGAATAGCTCCGACGGACTCTTCAGCGAGTCCGAGGCGTAGACGATGCCCGCCGGGCCCACATCGAAGCCGGTGACATGGCCGTCGCCGGTGAGCGCGACGACCTTGTCGCTCTTCACGTCGATGGCGAACAGCTTGCCTTGGCCGACGTCCAGGGCGGTGGCGTAGATCGTCGTGCCGTCCGGGCTCCAGGCGATGGAGTTGGCCGAGCGGTCCCAGTTGGGCGCCAGTTCGCGTTCCTGGCCGGTGGCCATGTCGCGCACAATGATGGCGAAGCGATCAGCCTCGAAGCCGGGGCGCTTCATGGCGCGATAGGCGGCCTGCTTACCGTCGGGCGAGAACACCGGGGCGGCGTCCCAGGCCTTGTTGCCGGCCGTGAGGTTCTGGACCCTGGCCGAGCCGTCCAGCGGCGCGCTCCAGACGTCATAGTTGGTCGTCCAGGCCTCATCCTTGCCCGCGACCTTCGCCGAGAACATTAGCCCCTTGCTGTCCGGCGTGATCGTGAAATCGGCGTCGTCGCCATAGGGCTTGGTGGGCGTGTCGCCGTCGAAGCCCTTCATCAGGTCGACCGGTTGGCCGGCCGCCACGCCGTTGGCGTCCAGCGTCCAGGCGAAGAGGTGGTTCTTGGTCCCGTCGTTCCATGTATCCCAGTGGCGGACGAACAGACGATCATAGACCACGCCCGTGGCCTTGGTCGCGGTCTTGGCGGCCAGCCTGGCCTCGGTGCAGGCGAAGTCGGCGCAGTCGGGGAACACGGCCAGGCCCACGACGATGGTCTTGCCGTCCGGGGCGACCTTGAAGGCCTGGACGTCGAACGGGGCCGCGGTCACCTGGGTCGCGGTCTCGCCCATGACGTCGGTCTTGAACACCTGCTCGATCCCGCCGGCGCGGCTGGACGAGAAGTAGATGGTCTTGCCGTCGGCGCTCCAGCGGCCGCTCGACGCGCCGCCGTTCGAGATCGCCAGCCGACGCGGGGCCATCCTGGTCTTCAGGTCGGCGACCCACAGCGACATCGCGGCCTTGTTGGCCGGATAGTCCATGGTCCGCACCGAATAGAGCACATAGCGGCCGTCGGGCGAGACGCGCGGATCCGACAGGCGATCCAGGCTCGCCATGTCCTTGGCGGTGAAGACGTGCGGCTTGGCGGGCGTCTGCGCTTGGGCCGCCCCGGCGAGGGCGATGGCGAGGACCGCGGCGGAGGCGGCCATGGGGGCGACGATACGCAAGCTCTTGATCATGAAACCGAAATTCCCGGAAACGGTTATCGCTTTGGCGGCGGAGCGTAGTCCTGCTTTCGCCGAGGGGATAGGGGACCCCGGTACAAGATTCCCGAGCACGGATCGTCGACCGACGGTCTGTTTCCGCGCCTGCGTTTCTGTGACAAAACTGTAATCAAGTCAGTCGTTTAGCGCGTAACAATCCGAAACAGACTTTGCTTTGCCGCGACGCAGCATCCTTCCTAGATGGTAGTTGGGGCGAAAGGACGACCGCAGAGTTGTCCGTCGAACGATAAGGTGTCTCTAGTGTCGGCTTCGGGTTATTTTCAGCACACGGTCGCAGGGCCGGTGATCTTCGCGGGGATCGGCCTGCACACGGGCGCGCACGTGCGCGTCTCGGTGCGTCCGTCGGCCCCCGACACGGGGATCGTCTTCGTGCGGACCGATGTGCAGGACCGCGACAACCGCGTCCCCGTGACCGCCCAGGCGGTCTGCCAGACGCAGCTCGGCACCGTGATCGGCAATGGCGACGACGTCCGCGTCTCGACCGTCGAGCACCTGATGGCGGCCCTGGCGGCCCTGTCGATCGACAACTGCGTCGTCGAGCTGGACGGTCCGGAAGTGCCGATCATGGATGGCTCCTCCGAGCCCTTCGTCCAGATCCTGGACCGCGCCGGCCGCCGCAAGCAGGAAGCCGTCCGCCAGTACATCGAGATCCTGGCCCCGATCACGGTGGAGGAGGGCGACAAGCGCGCCAGCCTGTTGCCGTCGGACCGTTTCGAGGTCGCCTTCGAGATCGCCTTCGGCTCGCGGGCCATCGGCCGTCAGGCCGTGGACCTGGTCGTCGACGAAGACTCGTTCCGCGCCGAGCTCTCTGACTGCCGCACTTTCGGCTTCGTCCGCGATGTCGAGGCCCTGCGCGCCATCGGCCTGGCCCGGGGCGGCTCGATGGAGAACGCCGTGGTCATCGACGGCGACCGCGTGCTGAACCCGGAAGGCCTGCGCCGTCCGGACGAGTTCGTTCGCCACAAGGCGCTGGACGCCATCGGCGATCTCTATGTGCTGGGCAAGCCGCTTGTGGGCCGCTTCGAAGGCGTTCTGGCCGGTCACGGCCTCAATAACGCCGTGGTTCGGGCATTGATGGCCCAGCCGCGCGCCTGGCGCCTACGCGCCCTCGCGTCGGAACTGGCTGAAGCGGTCTAGATAGCGTCTCCGGGAGTCGGGCTCGGCGTTCGCATTTGCGCCTTCGACGGCGTGGTGTAGAAGCCTTGCACGGCGCTGGGGCGCACGTTTGCTTCGAGGGTGAGAACTCCGTGCTTCGTAATTTCAAGGGACGTTCGGCCGTCACGATCGCCGCAATGCTGGTCGCCGTGTCGGTGGCGGGCTGCGCGGGCAAGTCCAAGAAGCCGACCCTCGCCTACGAAGAGCGCCCGGTCGAGCTGCTGTATTCCACGGGCGCCAACCGCCTGGACCGTGGCAACTGGAACGAAGCCGTCGACTATTTCCGCGAGGTCGAGCGCCAGCACCCTTATTCGGAATGGTCGCGCCGCTCGATTCTGATGACCGGCTACGCCCACTACATGGGCAACCAGTACGCCGACGCCATCGGCAACTCGGACCGCTTCATCTCGCTGTACCCCGGCAACCCGTCGGCCCAGTACGCCTACTATCTGAAGGCCATCTGCTATTTCGAGCAGATCGTCGACGTGAACCGCGACCAGGCCGCCACCGAGCAGGCCCTGGCCGCGCTGCGCGACGTCGTCCAGCGCTACCCGACCACCGAGTACGCCCAGGACGCCCGCCTGAAGATCGACATGGTCAACGACCAGCTGGCCGGCAAGGAAATGGCCATCGGTCGCTATTACCTGAAGCAGGGCCAGACCCTGGCCGCCATCGGCCGCTTCAAGACCGTCATCGAGAAGCACCAGACCACCTCGCACACGCCTGAAGCGCTCTATCGTCTGGTCGAGGCCTATCTGACCATCGGCCTGACCGAGGAAGCCAAGCGCAACGGCGCGATTCTGGGCTACAACTTCCCGGGCGACCGCTGGTACGCCGACGCCTACAAGCTACTCAACGACAATGGCCTGCGTCCCGCCGTCGAGCCGCTGAAGGCCGGCGCCAAGCGCAACGTCCTGGAGCGCGTCCTGTCGAAGGACAAGGACACGACCCTGGCGCCTCCGGGCGAAAAGAAGTCCAGGAAGGGCCTGATGGGCGTCCTGGGCATGTAGAAGCGACGGGATCGGATGCCTGGTCCCGTTTCGTTCTACCTTTGCGCTTTGAAAAATCCTGATTCCCGGCGATCTTGCGCATCATGCTGATCGGCCTCTCCATCCGTGACGTCGTGCTCATCGAGAGCCTGGACCTGGCCATCGGCGAGGGCCTGACCGCGCTGACCGGCGAGACCGGGGCGGGGAAGTCGATCATCCTCGACGCCCTGGGCCTGGCCACTGGCGCGCGCGCCGACGCGGGGCTGGTGCGCCGAGGGGCCGCCGGCCACGCCTCGGCCACGGCGATGTTCGCCCTGCCGGCCGACCACCCGGCCTTCGCCTATCTGGACGACAAGGGCCTGGCCTACGCCCGTGACGAGGATTTGGTCCTGCGCCGGCAGTTGTCGCCCGACGGTCGCAGCCGCGCCTTCGTCAACGACCAGGCCACCAGTGTTGGCGTGCTGAAGGACCTCGGCGCGCTGCTGCTGGAGGTTCACGGCCAGCACGAGACCGTCGGCCTGCTGGATCCCAAGACCCACCGCGGCCTGCTGGACGTCTTCGGCGGCGTCAGCGTCGGCGCCGTCGGCTCGGCCTGGAGCGCCTGGCGCGCCGCCCGCGAGGCGGCCGCCGCGCTGCGCGACCTGGCCGGCCGCGCCGCCGCCGAGACCGAGGAACTGACCCTGCGCCTCTCCGAACTGGACCGTCTCGATCCCCGCGAAGAGGAGGAGGCGGCCCTGGCCGAGGAGCGGGCCCTGCTGAGCTCGGCCGAGAAGGCGATGATCGACATCGCCTCGGCCCAGGACGCCCTGGGCGGCGACGCCTTGTCCGGAAAGCTGGCCCAGGCCTATCGCGCCTTGGAGCGGGCCCGCGAGCGCGCCCTGCAGGCTGGCGCCCCGGCCGACGGCGCGGCCATGACCCGGCTATCCGCCGCCTGCGAGGCCGTCGACCGGGCTCTGGTCGAGGCCCAGGAAGCCAGCGCCGCCATCGATTCGGTCGCCGAGAGTTTCGAGTTCGAGCCCGATCGCTTGGAAAAGGCCGAAGAGCGCCTGTTCGCCCTGCGCGGCATGGCCCGCAAGCTCAATGTCCTGGTCGAGGACCTGCCGGCCAAGCGCGCCGAGTTCGCCGCGCGGCTGCAGGCCATCGAGACCTCCGAGGAGGCCCTGAAAGCCGCTGACAAGGAAGCCGCCGAGGCCCGCGAGGCCTATCTCTACGCCGCCGAGGCCTTGTCGACCGAGCGCCGCGCCGCTGGCGACGCCCTGGCCAAGGCCGTTGAGGCCGAACTGGCCCCGCTGAAGCTGGAAAAGGCCAGGTTCCGCGTCGCTGTCGAGCCCCTGGCCGAGGATCGCGCTGGCCCGACCGGCCTGGACCGCATCGCCTTCGAGATCTCGACAAATCCCGGCGCGCCGTTCGGCCCGATGGAGGCCATCGCCTCGGGCGGCGAACTGGCCCGCTTCGCCCTGGCCCTGAAGGCGGCGCTGGCGGGGCGCGGCGGCGGCCCGCAGCCGCTGATGATCTTCGACGAGGTCGACCAAGGCGTTGGCGGGGCCGTGGCCGACGCAGTGGGTTTGCGCCTGAAGCGTCTGGCCTCGAACGCCCAGGTTCTGGTCGTCACCCACTCGGCCCAGGTCGCCGCGCGGGGCGACGCCCACTGGCGGATCTCGAAGTCGGGCGACGACACCTCGACCCGCACCAAGGTCGAACCGCTCAGCCCGGCCGAGCGCGAGGAAGAGATCGCGCGGATGCTGTCAGGCGCCGAGGTGACGGAAGCCGCGCGCGCGGCGGCGCGGGCCTTGATGGCCTAGAGCGTGGCAGCCGAAAATGTGAGCGGCTTCGGCGCCTGCCACGCTCCAAATGCTTGAAATGGAGCCTGTTTATCCGCTTCTGATGTTTCCATCAGAAGCGGACAGGCTCTAGGCGGTCGCCGGGGCGTTGGTCGGAACGCGCTGGGCGGTCGACCGCCCCTTCATCCACCGCTGCAACGGCGCGTCGACCATCCGCTCGAACAGCCACGCCACGACGATCGTCGCCGGGATCGCCAGCGCCCACAGCGCCCAGGCCGCCGCCGAGGGCAGGCCGAGCTTGCTCTCGACCATCCGCGCGACGCCGAACCACATGGCCGCCGTCAGGGTGTTGGTCAGAAACAGCGAGAACGACAGCTTCCCGGCCGCGCCGGCCCAGCGCCAGGCGCGAGGCTTGGAGGCGCCGGCCGCGTAGATCAGGAAGCCCAGCAGGGCCAGGCTGAAATAGTCGAACCGGCCCAGGGCCTGGATACCGACGACGGCAGCCAGGGTCGCCACGGCCAGCGGCAGGGCCTGTCGGCGCGCCAGGGTCGTCACCGGCAGGCGGGCGACCAGAAGGCCGATCATGAACAGGGGTATGCCCCGGATCAGGCCGAAGCGCAGCGGCAGCTGGTAGCCGGGGATGCCGAAGACCATCAGCGCGGCCTGGTCGATGGCGACGTAGGCGCAGACGCCCAGGATCAAGAGCGCCAGCGGCCGCTGCGTCGCCGCCACCCGCCGCCAGACCATCGGGAACAGAGCGTAGGCCACGATCAGGGCCGACAGGGTCCAGGTCGGGATGTTCCAGCCCGAGCTCCCTGGCACGAACCAGGCCTGGACCAGGAAGACCTGCGGCAGCAGCTGGTCCCACTGGAACCACTGCGGGTTCTGCGGCGCCAGGCCGATCGCCGAGGTTCCAACGAAGAACGCGACGAACAGAGCCAGCATCACCAGATGCGGCGGCCAGATGCGCTGCACGCGCCGCTTCAGGAAGGTCAGGGTGTCGACGTCGGCGCTTTCAACGCGGGGGCCATAGGCCCGGGCCAGCACATAGCCGGACAACATCAGGAAGAAATCCGTCGCCAGATAGCCGCGCCCGAAGGCCGGCGACAGGCTGAACAGCGACACCGGGGCCCGCTCGGCCACGTGGTAGAGCACGATGAACAGCGCCGCCAGGAACCGCAGGGCGTCCAGCGGACCGTCCCGCGACAGGACGGGCAGAGCGTTATTTGTGCCGGCTTTGAACATCGAAGGCTCCTTCAAGCCTTGCGGCGCAAGGGACGGGCCAATTTTCCCCTGACAGGCGACCACATCGCTGACTCCCCCGTCAGGACGGCGTTGCTAACCTGCAGGGACTTCCCGTCTTTCGGATTCGCCGCTGTGTCCCTTATTCCCGTCGCCGACCTCACCGAAGCCCAGGCCGTCGAGGAACTGGAGCGCCTGGCCGACCAGCTGACCGCGCACGATATCGCGTATCACCAGAAGGACGCGCCCACGATCAGCGACGCTGAGTACGACGCCCTCAAGCGCCGCAACCTCGACATCGAGACCCGCTTTCCGCACCTGGTTCGCGACAATTCACCATCCATGCGGGTTGGCGCGGCGCGGGCCGAGCAATTCGCCCCGGTCGAGCACGGCGTGCCGATGCTCAGCCTCGACAACGCCTTCTCCAACGACGAGGCGATCGAGTTCGACGCGCGGATTCGGCGTTTCCTGCGTCTCACGCCGTCCGACACCGTCGCCTATACGGCCGAGCCCAAGATCGATGGCTTGTCGGCTTCGCTGCGCTACGAGAAAGGCGTGCTGGTCCAGGGCGCGACGCGCGGCGATGGCCGGGTGGGTGAGGACGTCACCGCCAACCTGCGCACCATCGCCGACATCCCCCACCGCCTGAAGGGCTCGGGCTGGCCCGACGTGATCGAGGTGCGCGGCGAGGTCTATGTCGAGCTGGAGGCCTTCGCCGCCTTCAATCAGGCCGCCGAGGAAGCTGGTCAACGCACCTATGCCAATCCGCGCAACTTCGCCGCCGGCTCGCTGCGCCAGATCGATCCGAAGATCAGCGCCCAGCGGCCGCTGCAATTCTTCGCCTATGCCTGGGGCCTGGTGTCCGAGCCGTTCGCCGACAGCCAGTGGCGCGCGCTTTCGATGCTCGCTGAGTGGGGCTTCGTGACCACGGCCCCGCCGGCCAAGCGGGTCGAGAACGCGCAAGGGCTGCTGGACGTCTATGCCGAGTTCGAGATCCTGCGGCCCACGCTGGGCTTCGACATCGACGGGGTCGTCTACAAGGTCGATGACCTGGAGCGGCAACGCCGGCTGGGTTTCGTGTCGCGCTCGCCGCGCTGGGCCATCGCCCGCAAGTTTCCGGCCCAGCGGGCCCGCACGATCCTGGAAGCCATCGACCTGCAGGTCGGCCGCACCGGGGCGATCACGCCGGTGGCGCGGCTCAAGCCAGTGACGGTCGGCGGCGTCTCGGTGACCAACGCCACCCTGCACAACGCCGACGAGATCGCCCGCCTGGACGTCCGCCTCGGTGACACCGTGGTGATCCAGCGGGCCGGCGACGTGATCCCGCAGATCGTCGAGGTGGCCCTGGACGCGCGGCCCGACCCGGCGCCGCGCCTGCGAATTCCCCCACGTCTGTCCGTGTCCGCTGAAGACGCCGCTGGCCCGCGAGGTCACGGCCTCGGGCCAGGAATCGGTGGTGCGCCGCTGCACCGGCGAGTTCGCCTGTCCGTTCCAGCGGGTCGAGCATCTGCGCCATTTCGTGTCGCGCCGCGCCTTCGACATCGAGGGCCTGGGCGAGAAGCAACTTCAGGCCTTCTTCGACGAGGGCTGGATTACCGAGCCGGCCGACATCTTCAAGCTGGCCAAGGACGAGGAAAAGCTCTCGGCCCTGCGCGAACGCGAGGGCTATGGCGAGACCTCGGTCGCCAACCTGGTCAAGGGCATCGAGGCGCGCCGTACGATCGGCATGGACCGGATGATCTATGGCCTGGGCGCGCGCGACATCGGCGAGACGACCTCGACGGTGCTGGCCCGCAACTTCGACCGCTTCGAGGGCCTGCAGGCCGCCGCCGAGGCCGCCGCCAAGGGCCTGCCGGGCGAGACCTATCTGGAGCTTTCCACCGCGCCGGGCGTCGGGCCCAAGGCGTTGGACACGCTGGTCGAGGCGGGGAGGGGCGGTCCGATGGCTGATCCCTGGCCGCAGACCGACGACCTGGAGATCAAGATCGGCCACGCGGTTCCGAAGCTGACCAAGCCCGCCCGCGCGGCCCTGGCCCAGCGCTACGGCGCCTGGAACGCTTTCGCCGAGGGCCTAGCCGCGGCAGCCTCGGGCGCGCCGGGCGAGGACTATCTGAACCTGGCGGCCATCGACGGCGTCGGTCCGGTGGCGGCCCAGTCGCTGGCTCGGTTCTTCGCCGAGCAACACAACCGCGCCAAGGTCGCCAACCTCGTCGCCGAGCTGGACATCCAGCCGGTCGCCAAGCCCAAGACCGACACGGCCGTGGCCGGCAAGACCATCGTCTTCACCGGTGCGCTGGAGAAGATGACCCGCGACGAGGCCAAGGCCCAGGCAGAAAGCCTTGGTGCGAAAGTCGCCTCGTCGGTGTCGAAGAAGACCGATCTGGTGGTCGCCGGTCCCGGCGCGGGCTCGAAACTGAAGACGGCGACCGACCTAGGCATCCAGGTGATGACTGAAGACGAGTGGCTGGAGATGGTCACCAAATGAAGGTCATCGCGCTGGACTTCGAGACCGCCAATGAGCAGCGCGCGAGCCCGTGTTCGATCGGCCTGGCCTGGATCGAGGACGGCCAGGTGGCGCGGATCGAGCACCATTATATCCGGCCGCCCGGCAATCGCTTCGCGCGGTTCAACATCGCTTTTCACGGCATCGGTCCTCAGCATGTCGAGGACGCCGACGAGTGGCCGGAGGTTCTCGAGCGGCTGCGGCCCGAACTAGAGGGCGCGCTGGTGTTGGCCCACAACGCTTCGTTCGACGTCAGTGTGATCCGCCGGACATGCGAGCACTATGGGGTGCGGGCGCCCGGCTTCGACTATCTGTGCACGGTGCAGGTGGCGCGCGGCGTCTGGCCGGAGCTGTCGTCGCACAAGCTGAACGTGGTCTGCGGCCACCTGGGCGTCGACTTCAAGCACCACGACGCGGCGGGCGACGCCTATGCCTGCGGACAGGTGGCGCTGGCGGCGGCGAGCTTGAACGGCGCGCCGCATGTACGCGACCTTCCGGGCCGCCTGGGCATGACCCTCGGCCGGCTGGACCACGACGGCTACACGCCGCCCAAGGGGGCGGTCAGCGCTCGCCGCCCCCGGGCTCACGGCTGAGGCGCGTCGCCGCAAACGCAATTCCCGCCTCGTTTTCGCCTTCGGCCTTGTCCTGACTGGGCGGATCACGCAACGAATGGGTTCAAACGCGCATTTGAAGGCGCGAACCTATCGGGAGTATCGAATGCTGCGCACTATCCTGCTTGCCGCCGCCCTAACTGTTACGGCCGGTTCTGCCTTCGCGGCCGACGTCACCGGGGTCTGGCAGACGCCGACCAACGGCGGCCAGGTCGAGATCGCCCGCTGCGGCAACAGTCTGTGCGGCAAGCTGATTACGTCCGACCACATCAAGGCCAACCCGGCCCAGAAGGACGCCAAGAACAAGGACGAGTCCCAGCGCGGCCGTCCTTTGAAGAACCTGCAGATGCTGTACGACTTCTCCGGCGGCCCGACCAAGTGGACCGGCGGCAAGGTCTATAATCCCGACGACGGCGGCACCTATTCGGGCACGGTCGAACTGCTCAGCGACAACGAGCTGAAGCTGAAGGGTTGCATCGTCGCGCCGCTGTGCAAGACGCAGCGGTGGACGCGGTTGAAGTAGGGCCGAGAAGCCCCCTCAGTCGCTTCGCGACAGCTCCCCCATGAAGGGGGAGCACGCCTAGGTACTCCTCCCCCTTCATGGGGGAGGTGGCCCACAGGGGCGGAGGGGGCAGCGCCGCCTAGAGCGGCGCGCAGGCCTCTTCCATCCAGGCGCGGATCTCCGGCTCGACCCGAGGGCCGATCTCGCGCAGCACGCGGGCGTGGTAGGCGTCGAACTGGGTCACTTCCTCGGCGCTCAGCAGGCTCTTGTCGATCAGGCGGCGGTCGATCGGCGCCAGGGTCAGGGCCTCGAAACGATGCATCGGGCGGTCGCCGCCGGGGACGTCCTCGGCCGGCATGACGACTTCCAGGTTCTCGATCCGGATGCCGTATTCGCCGTCCTTGTAGTAGCCGGGCTCGTTCGAGACGATCATGCCGGGCTGCAGGGCGATGAGGTTGGGGGCCTTGGCGATCCGCTGCGGGCCCTCGTGAACGCCCAGATAGACGCCGACGCCGTGGCCGGTGCCGTGGTCGTAGTCCAGGCCGTGGGCCCACAGCGCGGCGCGGGCGAAGGCGTCGATGGCCGAGCCGGTGGTGCCGGGCGGGAAGCGCAGGCGCGCGATGGCCAGGTGGCCCTTCAGCACCAGGGTGTTGCGGTTGACCATCTCGGCCGAGGGCTCGCCGATCGCCACCGTGCGGGTCACGTCGGTGGTGCCGTCCAGATATTGGCCGCCGCTGTCGACCAGCAGCAGCGAGCCCATCGCGGCGCGCTCGTTGGAGCGTTCGGTCGGGTGGTAGTGGGGCAGGGCGCCGTGACCGTTGGCCGCGCCGATGGTGTCGAAGGACAGGTCCTTCAACCGGCCCGTGGCCTCGCGGAAGCCTTCCAGCTTGGCGACGGCTTCCTTCTCGTCCGGCGGGCTGATCTGGCCCTCGGTGGCCAGCCAGTGGAGGAAGCGGGTCAGGGCCGCGCCGTCGCGCTTGTGGGCCTCCCGCGTGCCGTCCAGCTCGACGCCGTTCTTGCAGGCGCGCGGGAGGGCGCAGGGATCCATGGCCCGGACGATCTTGGAACCGGCGGCGGCCAGCATGTCGAAGTACCAGGCCGAGGACTGGCCGGGATCGACGAGCACGGCCTTGCCCGACAGGTCGCCCAGTGCCTCCTCCAGCTTGTCCGGCGTCTCCAGCGAGACCTGGTTGCCGAGCCAGGCGGGCAGGTCGGTCGTGACCTTGGCCGGTTCCAGGAACAGGCGCGCGGTGCCGTCGGCGTTGAGGATGGCTTGAGCCAGCGGCAGAGGCGAGCGGATGACGTCGCCGCCGCGCACATTGAACAGCCAGGCGATCGAGGCCGGGGCGGTGATCACCGCCGCATCGGCGCCAAAGGCGGCGATCGACGCGCCGACGCGCGCGCGCTTGGAGTTCGACTCCTCACCAGCATATTCGACGTATTGCGGTACGACCGGCGCCATCGGCTGGGCGGGACGGGCCTCGCCCCAGGCCTGGTCGATCGGATTGGCGGCGACGGGCTTGAGGATCGCGCCGGCCCGGCTCGCGGCGACCTTAAGGCCTTCCAGGGCCGAGGGGCTGTGCAGGCGGGGATCGTAGCCGATCACTGCGCCCTTGTCGGTGGTCTCCAGATAGGCCGCCACCCCGCCCTCGACGAGGTCGCGGATCTCGAACACGCCCTGGTCGACTTGCTGGCGGACTTGCAGCGTATAGCGACCGTCGACGAAGACGGCGGCGCGGTCCTTGAGGATCACGCCCGCGCCGGCCGAGCCGGTGAAGCCGCTGGCCCAGGCCAGTCGGTCGTTGGCGGCGGGCAGATATTCGTTCTGGTGCTCGTCCTCGTGCGGCACGAGGAAGCCGTCCAGACCCTGCGCGGCCATGGCGGCGCGGATCAGCGGGACGTGCTTGGGCCCGAAGGACGGGTCGGTGGATTCGTCGAAGGTCTGGCGCATGGGAAGGATTTAAGCCTCCCCATGCGAACAGGGAAGTCCTACGGCCGCTGCAGAACCAGCGTCGCCCAGGCGTCGCGGTGGATGCGGCTCACGACCTTGAAGCCGCGCGAGAGGTAGGCGGCCTTGACCATCCGCTCCTGGGTGCGCAGCAGGCCCGACAGGATGACCGTGCCGCCGGGAACCAGGGCGCGCTTGATGTCCTGGGCCAGGCTGATCAGCGGGCGGGCCAGGATGTTGGCGAACACCAGGTCATAGGGCGCGTTGTTGGCCACCAGCGGGTTTGACAGGCCCGAGGCGTGCACGAACCGGGCGTTGGCCTTGTTGACCTTGGCGTTCTCCTTGGAGATCCGCACGGACGGCTTGTCGATGTCGGTGCCGACGGCCAGCTTGCTGCCGGTGCGGGCGGCGGCGATGGCCAGCAGGCCGGTGCCGGCCCCGACGTCCAGCACCTTGTTGAACTTGCGGGCCTTGATCAGGCGGTCATAGGCCTGCAGGCAGCCGACGGTGGTGCCGTGGTGGCCCGTGCCGAACGCCGCGCCAGCCTCGATGCGCAGGTTGACGGTGCTGGCTGGCAGGCGGCCGCGGTCGTGCATGCCATAGACGAAGAAGCGGCCGGCGCGCACGGGCGGCAGGCCCGACAGCGCCATGGCCAGCCAGTCGGCGTCGGCCAGGGTGTCGCGCACGACCTTCAGGTCGTATTCGCCCAGCAGGGCCATCAGGCTGGCGTCTTCCTCATCGGTGGTCGGGAACGCGTCGATGCGCCAAATGCCCTTGTCCTCGTCCTCTTCGAGGATCGAGTAGGTGGCGCCTTCCAGGCCCGGATGGTTGTCGACGGCGTCGGCGGCGGTCTCGGCTTCGGCGCGCGCGCCGCGGGCGACGATCTGCTGGGGCGTATAGTCGGTCATGCCGCTCCGTTAGCGGCAAAGGCGTCAAAAAGCGAGCCTTCAGCGCGTCGTCATGCCCGTCGCGGCGGCGTCGACCATCATCGGGGGCGTGGAGGCCGATACGGTTTGGGGCTTGCGATCCTCGGGCAGGGAGATGTCGAGGATGTCGCCGCGTTCTGACGCCCAATTCGGCGCATCGGCTGGCGGTGGGGGCGTCGCCGGACCGTGCTGGGCGGGGACATAGGGCGGAAGCTCGGGCGCCGGCGGCGGTTCGTAGTCAGCGTACTGGATCGGCGGCGGCGGCTGCGTCGACCGCAGGAAGTCCGTTCCGACCACGTAGTCCGGGATCTTGCCCGCCGGCCAGGAGATCGGCTCGGCGTAGTCCTGTCGCGCATACTGGGCGGGTTCCATCTCGGGCGTGTAGCCGAGATGCTGGTCGCCGGTCTGCATGGCCAGGCCCGCCAGGGCGCCGAGCACGGCGCAGGCCGGCGCGCCAAGGGCGACGGGGCGGGTGAGGGCGAAGGCCTTCAGACGGCCAAGGATGTGTTCGAGCCACGGGGCCATGTCGGCATAGCGCGCCACGAAGGCTTTTGGTTCGAAATCCCGCTCGCGAGACTCAGCGGGCGGATTAGGTTGGGCGTGAAGAGGGACGTCATGAGCCAAAAGCCGCTGCTGCGCGAACGCCACGGGCGCGAACACGCCCGCGTCACCTATGTGGAGCTGTTCTTCGACCTCGTCTTCGTGTTCGCGGTCACCCAGCTGTCCCACGCCGTCATCGGACACCCGACCGGCCTTGGCCTGCTGCACGCGGGCCTGTTGCTGCTGGCGGTCTGGTGGGCGTGGGTGTTCACCGCCTGGGTCACCAACTGGATGGATCCCGAGCGAACGCCGGTGCGGGTAATGCTGTTCGTGCTGATGGCGGCGGGCCTGGTGCTGTCGGCGGCCATACCGGACGCCTTCGGAAAGCGCGGCCTGGTCTTCGCCTGCGCCTATGTGTTCATCCAGGTGGGGCGGAGCCTGTTCTTCCTGGTTGGCGTCTGGCGCGAGCCCGCCCACCGACTGAACTTCATCCGCATCCTGTCCTGGCTGTCCCTGTCGGCGGCTTTCTGGATCGGCGGCGCCTTCCAGCAGGGCGAGGCGCGGCTGTTGATCTGGGCCGTGGCCATGGCGATCGAATACGCCTCGCCGGCCATGGGCTTCTGGACGCCGGGCCTGGGGCGCTCGTCCTCGACCGACTGGGTCGTCGAGGGCGGTCACCTGGCCGAGCGCTGCGCCCTGTTCACGATCATCGCCCTCGGCAAGTCGGTGATCGTCACCGGGGCCACGGTGGTCGGCCTGCCATGGACTTTCGAGGTGATCGCCGCCTTCGCCAGCGCCCTGGTCTGCAGCATCGCCATGTGGTGGATCTATTTCTCGTTCACGGCCGAGGCGGCCAGCGAGGCCATCGCGCATTCCGACAATCCCGGCCGGATCGCGCGGGTGGCCTATACCTACAGCCACCTTCTACCGGTGGCCGGGGTCATCGTGGCGGCGGTCGGCGACGAGTGGGTGTTGCACCATCCGCTGGGCCATACCGATTTCAAGACCGCCGCCGCCCTGATCGGCGGACCGGCGCTGTTCCTGTTCGGAGCTCTGGTCTTCAAGCTAGCGGTGTTCAGGCAGTGGTCGAGGACGCGGATCGTCGGCCTGGCTTTGCTGGCGGCGCTGATCCCGATCGCGAGCCACGTCAGCCCGTTGACCTTGTCGGTGGCGACAACCCTGATCCTGGTTGTGGTCGGGGCGTGGGAGACGTGGCTGGCGGAGAGACGGCTGAGTTAGCCGATCTGGTCGATGACGATGTCGCGCAGTTGAGCGCGGGTGAGGCCCGGCCAGACCCAGTCGGGCTGGGGGGAACGCGCGGGCGTCGCGGTGCGGAAGGTCGAAGGCATGTGGGGCGCGCTCTTGGCGGCGGCCTTACGGGTAAAGTTGGTTTTCATAAAATTCCAGACAAGGGTCGGGCGTGTCGCCGGACCCGATAGATCATAAGGGGTGGAGATGTCCGCCCGAAGCCGTCGGTGACGGTGGGGGCGATGGAGCGCCTAGTTGCTCAGCCGCCTTGGCTGAAGCGTTTGGCTGCTTCCTGACTAGCATATGGTTATCCGCTTGTCGCGTTCAACCCCCGCGACATCGGGGCGCGGGGGAAGGATGCTCCTCACGCGCCGCGGGGGAGCATCCGCCGTTGTTTCAAGCCTTCTCGACGAAGCTGTCGATGACCTTCTTCTCGCCGGCCTTATCGAAGGCCACGGTCAGCTTGTTGCCCTCGATGGACGTCACCTGGCCGTAGCCGAACTTGACATGGAACACCCGGTCGCCGCGCGAATAGGCGCTGCCGGCCGGGGCCGAGACGGCGACTAGGCGGCCTTCGCCCTCGATCGGAGCCGAGCGGGCGGACGAGCCGGCGCGGACGCCCTGGGGGCCGCGCCAGGCGGGGTTGCGCTCGCCAAAACCCGCCGTGCGTTCCTGAGCGCGCTTCCAGCCGGGGCTGTCATAGCTGCTGCCGGCCTGGAAGGCGGAGGTGCCGGGATCGTCCCAGCGCGAGGCGGCCGTCGACTGCATCCCAGGGCCGCCACCGTAGTAGCCGGTCTCGGAGCCCGCATCGACATGGGCGATCGGCAGTTCGTCGACGAAGCGGCTGGGCAGTTGCGATGTCCAGCGGCCATAGACCTGACGATTGGCCACGAAGCTGATCAGGGCCTGCTCGCGGGCGCGGGTGATGCCGACATAGGCCAGGCGGCGCTCTTCCTCGAGACCCTTTTCGCCCTTGTCGTCCATGCTGCGCTGGCTGGGGAAAACGCCTTCCTCCCAGCCGGGCAGGAAGACTAGCGGGAATTCCAGACCCTTGGCCGAGTGCAGGGTCATGATCCAGACGGCGTCGCCGGTGGCTTCGCGGTCCAGGTCCATGACCAGCGACACGTGCTCTAGATACGCTTCCAGCGTGTCGAAGGCGGCCATCGACTGGACCAGTTCCTTCAGGTTCTCCAGCCGCGTCTGGCTGGTCGGACCCTTGTCGAGGCGCAGGGCGTCGGTATAGCCGCTCTCCTCCAGCACCGTCTCCAGCAGGCGCTGGTGGTGGACCGAGCCGATCAGCGAGCGCCAGCGGTCGAGGTCGCGGATGAAGTTGCTGAGCGCCGTCCGCGTGCGGGCTGGCAACTCGTCGCTGGCGATGATCTGGCGCGCCGCCTCGACGGTCGAGATCCCGCCCAGCCGGGCGATCTGCAGCAGCTTCTGCACCGAGGTGTCGCCGATGCCGCGCTTGGGCGTGTTGACGATGCGCTCGAAGGCCAGGTCGTCGTCCGGCGACTGGATCAGGCGCAGATAGGCGTGGGCGTCACGGATTTCGGCCCGTTCGAAGAAGCGTGGACCGCCGACCACCTTGTAGGGGATCTGCAACATCACGAAGCGCTCTTCGAAGGCGCGCATCTGGAAGCTGGCCCGCACCAGGATGGCCATCTGGTTGTACTTGCGGCCGGCCTTCTTGGCGCGTTCGATCTCGTCGGCGATCATCCGGCTCTCGGCCTCGCCGTCCCACACGCCGCTGACCCGGACCTTCTCGCCGCCGGTCGCCTCGGTCCACAGGGTCTTGCCCAGGCGGCCCTTGTTGGCGGTGATCAGGCCGGAGGCGGCCGCCAGGATGTGCTCGGTCGAGCGGTAGTTGCGCTCCAGCCGCACCACCTTGGCCCCGGCGAAGTCGCGTTCGAACCGCAGGATGTTGTCTACCTCGGCCCCGCGCCAGCCATAGATCGACTGGTCGTCGTCGCCGACGCAGCAGACGTTCTGGCGGCCCTGGGCCAGCAGGCGCAGCCACAGGTACTGGGCGACGTTGGTGTCCTGGTACTCGTCGACCATCACGTATTTGAAGCGGCGCTGGAATTCGTCCAGCACGTCGGGATGGCCGGTGAACAGGCTGATATTGTGCAGCAAAAGGTCGCCGAAGTCGCAGGCGTTCAGGATGCGAAGGCGATCCTGGTACTGACGATAGAGGCTGATGCCCTTGCCGTTGGCGAATTCGCCGGCCTCGCTGGCCGGCACGCGGTCGGGCGTCCAGCCGCGGTTCTTCCAGCCGTCGATGATCTGCGACAGGATCCGCGGCGTCCACCGCTTGGCGTCGATGTTCTCGGCCTCGATCAACTGCTTGAGCAGCCGCTCGTTATCGTCGGTGTCGATGATCGTGTAGTTCGACTTCAGCCCCACCAGCTCGGCGTGGCGGCGCAGAATCTGGGCGGCCACCGAGTGGAAAGTGCCCAGCCAGCGCAGCCCTTCCGCCTCCGGACCGATGATGTGGGTGATCCGCTCGCGCATCTCGCGCGCGGCCTTGTTGGTGAAGGTGACGGCCAGCATTTCCCAAGGGCGGGCGCGGCCCGTCGCCAGGATATGGGCCAGCCGGGTGGTCAGCACGCGGGTCTTGCCGGTGCCGGCCCCGGCCAGGACCAGCAGCGGGCCTTCGGTGGTCTCGACCGCCTCGCGCTGCTCGGGGTTCAGGCCGTCCAGATAGTTGGGCGTGGCATGGCCATGGGCCGGCGGCTGCGGCCGGGCCAGGTCGGAGATGCGCGGAGAGGGCAGGTCGCCCGGAAAGCCGCCAGCGGCTTCGAGCGAGTCATCATCGGGATACATGGAACATATGTAGCACAAACCGCGCGCAGCTTAAGCCCCAACAGCGCCGCCGCGCGGCGGTGAAAGTGTCGGGAAAGGAACTTCGGAGCTCGCGTACCGTTGATCCGCCATCACGAACAAAGCCGAACAGGCACGGAGACTCTCATGGCCGAAGAAACCAGCGGCGGCGGCGGCAACATGGGCTTGGCGTTCATCGTGGGCGGACTGGTCGTGATCGTCGCGGTGATCGCTTTCTTCATGATGTCCGGCGGCTTCACGCAGAACAAGAAGGTCGACGTGAACATCTCGGCCTCGGCGCCGAAGTTGCCGGATGCGCCGAAGCTTCCGGAAGCGCCCAAGGCGCCAGGCTGATCGATGGCCAAGACGCTTGCTCATAACGGCGGTCATCATGGTCGGCGCGAGGGCGGCGGCCTCTGGGCGGCCTTGCTGGTCGTGGCCGTGCTCGGCGCGGCGGTCTGGGGCGCGTGGACGCTGGGCGTGATGGCCGGTGATCGGGCCGACTGGCGCCAGAGCCTGCCGGTGCTGTCGAGAACACTGCGCCAAGCGCCGAACCCACAGCCAACGCCGATCCCGACACAGCGTCGTCCAGCGGTGACGCCCGAAGCGCACGCTAGCCTGTCGCGCTAGTCTCAGTCGCCCGCGCCAGCGCGAACACCCGACAGGCCGAGGCCAGCGGCCGCTCCCCGCGCTCCAGGTCGATCCTCTGGACCAGACCGGCCAGGCTCACCGCCTCCTCGGTCGCCGCGCGCTCCAGCACCGCCCAGAACTCCGGCTCCAGGGCCAGCGAGGTCGCGTGGCCGGCCAGGTTCACCGAGCGTTTCTTCAAACCAGCCATATGACGTCCATTGGCCTCAATCCTCGCGCTTGGCGCCATCGAGGTCGCGCTTGAGCTTGTCGGCGCGCGCCGCGTCCAGCGTTTTCTCGGCCTTGGTGCGGCCGAACTTGGCGCGGTTCTCGGACGCCCGGGCCTTGTCATCGGCCTTGGCCTTGGCCTTGCGGGCCTGGTTCAGATTGACGATGTCGGCCATTTCTCCAGGCTTTCTTGCGGGCTTACGGGGACTTCTTCTTGGGGATGGGACGAATGACCAAGGTTTCCTGCAGATGCAACGCCTCGTCCTTCTTGAGGACCAGCGGCGCGCGGCCGGGGAAGACGCAGTTCTGCATCGAGCGGTCGCTATACAGCATCCAGCGCGTGACCGCCTGACCATTGGCCTTGCAGGCCAGGCCCACCGCCCAGGCGGGCGCGGCGTCCCCGGTCCAGGCGAAGCCCATGTTGCCGCCGGCGGTGATCGCCGCGCCGTTCGGGGTGATCGTCTTGCCCCCAGAGGCGAAGGTCAGGTGCTCGGGATCGACCAGCCGGATCGAGAATCCGCCGAAGCCGCGGTCGTCCTCGCTGCCGCCCAGGCCCAGGGCGGCGACGCGCGAGGTGATCGTGGTGTCGAATTCCACCCGTCGCGCGCCGCTCTTCAGGGGACGCACGGTGACCTTGGTGGTCTCACGGGCGACATAGGCCAGCTCCGGTCCGGAATTGACCATCCAGTCGACCTCGACCGTCAGGGTCCCGCCGCCCTCGGCGTCGCCCAGGAACGTCTTGGAGCGGACGAAGTAGCTGAGGCCCTTCATGTACCAGCCGTCGGCGACGGTCTTGCCGTCGGTCTGGACCTTCATCCAGGCCCACCAGATACCGCGCTGGTGCGGGTGGTCGCCGGGCCTGTCCTCGGTCAAGGCCGTTCCGTCCGGCGCGTAGAGCACGCCGACATAGTTCGAGCGGCCCGGCTCGGCGGCGGGATCGAGCGGCTTGGTTCGGTAGACCAGCACGGTCTTGCCCGCCTCGGTCAGGGTCACCGCATCGTCGGCGAAAATGGCGTCGACCCGCTTGTTGATCGCGGGATCCGCCCAAGCGGAAGACAAGCCTGGGCCGGCGACCAGGAACAGGGCGCAGGCGAGAAGGGCGCGGAGGCTCATACGTCGTCCCTCGAATTCTTCAGAACGTATCAAGAACAATCCATGCGTGCATGGCAAGCTGAAACTTAACCACGGGCATGGCCGTTTGATGTCGCGAGGGACCCGTGACGGTCTCGCTCAATCTTGGAGACGACACATGATCGACCTCTCGCAAATCAAGGAGCACCAGGAAGTCGTGGGCTCGGACGGCGGCCATGTCGGTCGCGTCGATCACATCGTCGGCGGGGAGATCGAGCTGGCCAAGCTGGATCTGGGCGCCGGCTTCAAGCACCACATGATCCCGCTGGACTGGGTTGAATATATCAATGACGACAAGCTCCACCTGAGCGTGACCAAGGACGACGCCAAGTCCAAGTGGCGCGAAAAGCCCAAGGACTAGACACTCGGTGAACTCCAAGGCCTTCGCCCTGAAAGGGGCGGAGGTCTTTTGCTTGACCGGACCCCGGAAGCATCCGCCTATCCGCCGCATCAGCGGAGAGGGTTCGATGTACACGTTCTATGGTTCACCCAGCACGGCCGGCACGGCCATACACTGGCTGCTGCTGGAGTTGGGCGTTCCGTTCGAGGCCAAGCTGCTCGATTTCGACAAGGCCGAGCACAAGACGCCTGAATATCTGGCGCTCAATCCTGACGGCGTCGTGCCGACCCTGATCGTCGATGGCGCGCCGATCACCCAGATGGCCGGCATCGCGACCCTGCTGGCCGAGCGTCACCCGGAGGCTGGCTTCGCCCCGCCGCCAGGATCTGCCGCTCGGGCCGAGTATCTGAGCTGGACCCTGTGGTTGGCCAACAGCTTCCAGCCGCACTTCCGGGCCTGGTTCTATCCGCATGAGCCCGCCGGTGGCGAGGCGCAGGCGGCCGTCCAGGCGGCCGCCCGTGAACGAATCGAGGCGGGTCTGGCGCGGCTGGACGCCCGCCTGGCCGACCGCGACTATCTGGTCGGCGACCACTTCACGACCGTGGATCTGCTGGCGACGATCCTGTGCCGCTGGACGCGCAACATGCCCAAGCCGGCGACTGAATGGCCGAACCTGAAGCGCTATCTCGACATGATCCGCCAGCGGCCGGCGCTGCGGGAAGTTCACGCCCGCGAAGGCCTGACCGACTGGATCGATGGCTAAAGAAGAAGGGGACCGGCGCGAACCGGTCCCCTTCATCGTTTCAACGCCGTGGCGCTGTTTACTTCACGCTGGCGCAGAAGCGCTGGATGCGCGCGCAGGCGTCTTCCAGGATCTCGTTGCTGGTCGCGTAGCTGATGCGGAAGAACGGCGACAGGCCGAAGGCCGCGCCGTGCACGACCGCCACGCCCTCGGCTTCCAGCAACTCGCCGGCGAAGTCCTCATCGGTCGCGATGACCTTGCCCGACGGCGCGGTCTTGCCGATCAGGCCGGCGCACGACGGATAGACGTAGAAGGCGCCTTCCGGGGTCGGGCACTGCAGGCCAGTGGCCTGGTTCAGCATCGACACGACCAGGTCGCGGCGCTCCTGGAACAGCTTGGCGTTCGGCTTGATGAAGTCCTGCGTGCCGTTCAGCGCTTCCAGCGCCGCCCACTGCGAGATCGAGCAGGGGTTGGAGGTCGTCTGGCTGATCATCTTGCCCATGGCCTTGATCAGCGCTTCGGGACCCGCGGCGTAGCCGATGCGCCAGCCGGTCATCGAATAGCCCTTCGAGACGCCGTTCATCGTCAGGGTGCGGTCATAGAGCCGGGGCTCGACCTGGGCGATGGTGGTGAACTCGAAATCGTCGAACACCAGGTGCTCGTACATGTCGTCGGTCAGCACCCAGACCTGCGGGTGGCGCAGCAGGACGTCGGCGATGGCTTGCAGCTCGGCGCGGGCATAGGCGCCGCCCGAGGGGTTCGACGGGCTGTTGATGATCAGCCACTTGGTCTTCGGCGTGATCGCCGCTTCCAGGGCTTGCGGCGTGAGCTTGAAGCCGCTCCCGGCGGTGGTCTCGACTGGCACCGGCGTGCCGCCAGCCAGGAGGACCATGTCGGGGTAAGACACCCAGTAGGGCGCGGGGATGATGACTTCGTCGCCCGGGTTCAAGGTGGCGACCAGGGCGTTGTAGATCACCGGCTTGCCGCCCGGGGCGACGTGGACCTGGCTCGGCTTGTAGTCCAGACCGTTCTCGCGCTTGAACTTCGCGCAGATGGCGGCCTTCAGCTCGGGCATGCCGTCAGGGTCGGTGTATTTGGTCTTGCCGGCCTTGATCGCCTCGATCGCGGCGTTCTTGATATTGTCCGGCGTGTCGAAGTCGGGTTCGCCCGCGGAAAGGGCGATCACGTCACGACCGGCGGCTTTCAGCGCGCGCGCCTTGGCGCTGATGGCGATGGTGGCCGACGGTGCGATGCGCCGCAGTGCGGCGGACTCGAGCGACATGATGCAGGACTCCCCTGTGCTTACTGGTCCGCCAAACGGGACCGTTTCAGGATTGCGGGGGTCTTTACGCGCCCGTTCGCCGCGGCGCAACGCGGTTAGGCGACATTCTGGTGAAGGCTCGGAAAGCGTCAGGCCTGGTTCGCGGCGAGGGTCTTGACGTGGTCGCCCAGCAACAGGGGGGCGATCAGATCCCACAACCGGTTGATCTCCTCGGCGGCGGCCGAGCCGGGCTCCCATTCGCAGACCGAGCGACCGTGGGCCACCGACTGCTGAAAGACGGCGCGGGCGCGCAGGCCGATCGGGGCCAGCGGCATACCGGTGAAGCGCAGGGCCTCGGCGGCCTTGATCACGGCCGGCGGCTCGACGCCGTTGCGGCGCGAGGGGGCCTGGCTGAGAACGATGACGCCCTTCTTGCCCAAGCGACGGACCAACTCGGCCGAGCGCGCCACCGAGGCGATATCCAGGAAGGTCGGGCGGCAGACCAGCACGCACAGGTCGGCGCTGTTGATCGCCTGCAACACGTCGGCTTCCGGGGAGGCAGGGGTGTCGATGACCAGGGCGTCGAAGTCGCCGTGCTGCGCCTGGGTCTGGGTCGAGAACAGCTTGCCGGCGTTGATCTCGGCCAGCAGCGGGCCGTCGCCGGTGCGGGCGCGCAGGAAGTCCGACGCCGACCGCTGCGGGTCGATGTCGGCCAGCATGATCTTCAGTCCCGCCAGATGGGCGGTAATGGCCAGGTTCACCGCCAAGGTCGTCTTGCCGGCGCCGCCCTTGCGCGAGATCACAGCCAGGGTCTTCACTTTAAAACTCCTTGTCAGGCCAAGGTTTTCCGTCCTTGCGGCCTGTGGATAAGTAACGCTGTCATGTGACGGAACCGCAACCGATTTGTCGTGACGGGCGAGTGTTAATGTCCCCGGATCGCGGTTCGGCGGGTATGGCCGGAAATTCGCCCGTTTCCTTTGCACCTGTCGCGCCCCTGTTTCGGCGGCGGCGCTTGACCCTGGGCGGCGCCTGCGCGAGGAGGGGCCGTGATCCGCCGCATCATCGACTTCTTGACCAATATGGACGCCCGCGCCTGGCGCACGGTGGCGGTCTCGTTCGTGCTGTTCGGCGGGGTCGGCGTCGTTTTCCTGTTCGGCGCGCAGATGCTGGGCGTCAATGGCGAGACGGCGGTCGAGCACTGGCTGGGCGCGGCCAGCGGGCCTTGGGCCCTGCCGATGGCCGTGGCGGCTTTCGCGGTCATGGCCTTCCTGGGCGTGCCGCAGTTCGTGCTGATCGCCGCGGCGGTGGTCGCCTTCGGGCCCTGGACCGGTTTCGCCTATAGCTGGATCGGCACCCTGGTCTCGTCCCTGGTCGGCTTCTGGCTGGGCCGGGCCTACGGCGCGCGGATCCTGCGCGACTTCGCGGGCGAGGGCGTCAACAAGTTCATGCGGATGATCGGCAAGAACGGCTTCACGGCCAGCCTGATCGTGCGCCTGGTGCCCTCGGCGCCGTTCATCATCGTCAACATGGCCGCGGGCGTCACGCCGATGAAGCTACGCGACTTCGCCGCCGGCACCGCCATCGGCATCGTGCCGAAGATCGCCCTGACCGCCTTCGCCGGCAATTCGATCGTCCAGGCCATGAGGGGCGGCGGTAAGCAGCATATCGTCATGATCGCCCTGGCCATCGTGATCTGGCTGGCCATGGGCCTGGTCAGCCGCGCCTGGCTCAAGAAGCGTGAAGCGGCGGAAGAGGCGAAGTCGTAAGCCCCGCCGCCGCGTAGGTCGCTTCGCGCCAGGCGCGGACAATCTCGCCGAACCAGCGCGTGCGGGTGGTGTCGTCCATGCCGTCGGTCTCTTCGACCCCGGCCGCCCAAGCTTCGATCACGAACGGCATGAAGGTGCGGGCCGCGTGTCTGCAGGTCGCGCGCTGGGCGTCCGAGGCGTCTTCCGGCGGCGCGACGAACGGTTCGATCAGCTTGGTCAGCAGGGCTTCCAGCGCCGCGCGCCAGGCAGCGGCCTCTGGCGCGCCTCGGGCGTCTCGGAGCAGCAGCAAGGCCAGCTTCGGATTGGCGCGCGACATCTCGACCAGCCGCGCGATGCTGGAACCGTAGCCGCCCCAGGGCCGGCCGGCGTCGGCCTTGATCCGGACCAGCATCTCGCCGAACAGCGCGTCGATCAGGCTCTGGCGAGAGGGATAGAGCCGGTAGATCAGGATCTTGGCCACGCCCATGCGGTCGGCGACGTCCTGCATGGTGGCGACCTGCAGGCCCTTTTCGGAGAACACCTCGACGGCGGCCTCCAGCACCGCGAGACCGCGCGCGGCCTTGTCGACCCGGGGCTTGGGCTGACCTGGGCGACCTCTGGGGACAGGGGCCTTGGCCGGGGGGACTTTCGCGACTCCGCTCATGGATGCTATGTAGAATGAAACTATAAAGTTTCAAAACATGGAGGGCGGGATGCGTAGGGAGATTCTGGCGGCCGGTGTCGCGGTTCTGGCGATGGTCGCGGGCGCGGCCAGGGCGGGGGATCCAGCTAGCCCGACTACGGTCGACAGGCAGAAGGCCTTCGCCGCGACCTTGCCGATGGCCGACAATCAGGACTTCGCCTTCGCCGACCAGGGCTTCCTGGGCACGCGAACCGATCCCCTGATCAAGCGCGCCGACGGCCAGGTCGCCTGGAACCTGGCCGCCTATGATTTCCTGAAGGGCGAGCCGCCGGCCACCGTGAACCCCAGCCTCTGGCGGCAGGCGCAACTGCTGTCCGAGCACGGGCTCTTCAAGGTCTCCGATCGCGTCTACCAGGTGCGCGGCTTCGACATCTCCAACATCACCTTCGTGCGCGGCGACAGCGGCTGGATCGTCATCGACCCGCTGACCATGAAGGAGACGGCCCAGGCCGCCCTGGAGCTGGTTAACGACAAGCTGGGCGTCCTGCCGGTCAAGGCGGTGATCTACACCCACAGCCACAGCGACCACTTCGGCGGGGTGCGCGGGGTCGTGGACGAGGCCGACGTGAAGGCCGGCAAGGTGGCGGTCGTCGCGCCGATCGGCTTCATGCAGGAGGTCGCCGCCGAGAACATCCTGGCCGGCAACGCCATGGGCCGCCGGGCCCAATACCAGTTTGGCATCATGCTGCCGCCGGGCGTCGAGGGACAGATCACCTCGGGCATTGGCCAGACCATCGCCAAGGGTTCGATCACCCTGATCCCGCCGACCATCAGCATCGACCATACGGGGCAGGAGCTGACGCTCGACGGCGTGAAGATCCGCTTCCAGTACACGCCCGGCACCGAGGCGCCGGCCGAGATGAACCTCTATTTCCCGGACATGCGCATCCTGGACATGGCCGAGAACGCCAATGTCACCATGCACAATATCCTCACGCCGCGCGGCGCGCTGGTCCGCGACAGCAAGGCCTGGGCCGACGGCCTGACCGAGTCCATCCGCCTGTTCGGCGATGTCTCCGACACCATGATCACCAGCCACGGCTGGCCGCGCTTCGGCGGGACGGTGGTCAGGGATTTCCTGGCCGATCACCGCGACGCCTACAAATATCTGCACGACCAGACGGTGCGGATGATGAACCTGGGCCTGACCGGGGACGAGATCGCCGCCAGGATCCAGCTGCCGCCGGCCCTGGCCAAGGACTGGTTCAATCGCGGCTACTACGGCTCGATGAGCTTCAACAGCCGCGCGGTCTATCAGCGCTACATGGGCTGGTACGACGCCAACCCGGCCCACCTGGAGCCCGCGCCGCCGGCCGACGCGGGCAAGCGCTATGTCACCGCCATGGGCGGGGCGGCCAAGGTCAAGGCGATGGCCAAGGAGGCGGCGGGGAACGGCGACTATGCCTGGGCCGCCACCTTGCTAAACCACGCGGTGATGGCCGACGACGGCGACAAGGAGGCCAAGACCCTGCTGGCCTCGGCCTACGACCAGATGGGCTACCAGACCGAGAACAGCCTGTGGCGTAACATCTACCTCACGGGCGCCGACGAGCTGCGGGGCGGGGTGCGCAAGCTGCCGCCCTCGATGGCCCCGCTGGACATGCTGGCGGCGTTGGACAGCGCGATGATCTTCGACGTGCTGTCGGTGCGCCTGAACCCCGACAAGGCCAAGGACGCGCACCTGCGGATCATCTTTGTCTTCCCTGATCGGAACGAGCGGTTCCTGGTCGAGGTGCGCAACGGCGTGCTGGTCGCCCAGCCGTCCCCCAAAAGCGAAAATGGGGAGGGCGAGAAGGCTGACGCCACTCTGACCGTGGCGCGGCCGGTGTTCCTGAACTCGCTGTTCACCGGCAAGTCGCTGGTTCCGAAGATCCTGACCGGGCAGGTCAAGCTCGAGGGCGATCGCGCGGCGATGGGGCGGATGACGGGATGGTTTGATGCTTTCCCGACCGACTTCCCGATCGTTACGCGCCCAAATTAATCTGGACCTGGAATAAACTTGCGCCAGCTGCGACGGATCGCGCGGCTGGCGCAAATTGCTTGCTCAATTCCCGGGCGATGTGTAGAAAGTCCGCCATGAACGTCGCGCGCGCACTGCTTTCGCTTCGGCTTATCAGCCCCTGGGCGCTCTAGGGGCCGCGCTTCGTCGCGGCCGGGCGCACAGGGGATAGTTCCCGCAGCCCGCACGCAGACACCCCATTCGACGAGTATTCCCATGACTTCCCCCATCTCGGGCGTATCGCCCGCCGCTTTCGACAAGCGCGACAACGTCGTCATTTTCGACACCACCATGCGCGACGGCGAGCAGTCGCCCGGCGCGTCGATGTCGCTGGAAGAGAAGCTGGAGCTGGCCAAGATCCTCGAGGAGATGGGGGTCGACATCATCGAGGCCGGCTTCCCGATCGCCTCGAACGGCGACTTCGAGGCCGTCCGCGAAGTGGCCAAGATCGTCAAGAACTCGACCATCGCCGGCCTGTGCCGCGCCCACCAGGTCGACATCGACCGTTGCGCCGAAGCCCTGAAGCCCACGCAGCGCGGCCGCATCCACGTGGTCATCGCCACGTCCGACCTGCACATGAAGCACAAGCTGCAGATGGAGCCGGACGCCGTCATCGACGTGATCGCCCGCTCGGTGGCCCACGCCCGCAACCTGCGCGACGACGTCGAGTGGTCGGCCGAGGACGCCACCCGCAGCGACCGCGAGTTCCTGCGCCGCGCCACCGAGACCGCCATCAAGGCCGGCGCCACGACGATCAACCTGCCCGACACCGTCGGCTACACCTATCCGTCCGAGTACGCCGACCTGTTCAGCTGGATGGTCAATAATGTCGAGGGCGCCGACAAGGTGATCTTCTCGACCCACTGCCACAACGACCTGGGCCTGGCCGTGGCCAACAGCCTGGCCGGCGTGCAGGGCGGGGCCCGCCAGGTTGAGTGCGCCGTGAACGGCCTGGGCGAGCGCGCCGGCAACGCCGCGCTGGAAGAGATCGTCATGGCCCTGAAGGTGCGCGGCGACCGTCTGCCCTTCCAGACGGGCATCGACACCACCCACATCACCCGCGCCAGCCGCTACGTCTCGGCCATCACCGGCTTCCCGGTGCAGTACAACAAGGCCATCGTCGGCAAGAACGCCTTCGCGCACGAGAGCGGCATCCACCAGGACGGCATGCTCAAGAACCGCGAGACCTACGAGATCATGACGCCGGAATCGGTGGGCCAGGCCCCGTCGAGCCTGGTCATGGGCAAGCACTCGGGCAGCCACGCCTTCCGCGCCAAGCTGAAGGACCTGGGCTACGAGCTGGGCGAGAACGCGCTGAAGGAGGCCTTCGGCCGCTTCAAGGACCTGGCCGACCGCAAGAAGCACGTCTACGACGACGACATCATCGCCCTGGTCGATGACGCCCTGGCCCGCGGCTCGGAGAAGATCCGCGTCTCGCACCTGCGCGTGGTGGCCGGCACCGACGGCCAGTCGGCCGAGCTGACCCTGGACGTCGATGGCGTCTCGAGCACGGCCGAGGCCACCGGCGACGGTCCCGTCGACGCGGTGTTCAACGCGATCCACAAGATCGTGCCGCACAGCGCGGCCCTGCGCCTGTTCCAGGTGCACGCGGTGACCGAAGGCACGGACGCCCAGGCCCAGGTCTCGGTGCGTCTGGAGGAGGACGGCCGCATCGCCACCGGCGCGGCCGCCGACACCGACACGCTCACGGCCTCGGCCAAGGCGTACGTCAACGCGCTGAACAACCTCTTCGCCCGCAAGGAGAAGAGCCGGCCCGAAGCGGCGATCGCCAGCGGCTTTTAAAACTGTCATCCCGGCCAAGCGCGAAGCGCGCCGAGCCGGGACCGCGGGAAGCTCTGAGTTCGGGGCGGTCCCGGGTCTTCGCCCGGGATGACAGGATGGTTCAGGCCGCCTGCCGCTTGCTGAACGGCCGCGTCGCCAGGATCTCGGCCCCCAGGTGCGCCTGGGGCTGAACCTCCAGGCCCAGTTCTCGCAGACTGTCGGCGAGCGCCCTGCGGGGCGCCTCGTCCAGCAGCGCGCCCGCGTCCACGACCAGCGTCCCGCCAGGACGCAGCATGGCATAGGTCGCGGCGACGAACGCGCGCGTGTCCTGCAGCGTCTGGCAGTCCAGGACCAGCAGCAAGTCGCTGCGCTCGTCGGCCGCGCCGCACGTGGCCCGGCGGGCGGCCTCGACGCGCTGATAGCCGCGACGCCACAGCTGGCACATCGCTTCGCCCGCGCCCGGGCCGGCGACGGCCACGAAGCACAGCGGCGTGGCCTCGGCGAGGTCCAGCATGCGGTCCAGGGCGGGATTGATCCCCTCGGTGGGCACGCCCAGCAGGAACTGGGCGGCCTGCCTAAGAGGCGTTTTCCTGGGCGGGTGGGGCGACATGTTCGGTAAGCCTTCTTCTGACGCGGCCCGCCACGCGGCGAGTCCGCCTCCAGCTTTTGCGCCCAAGGCCCGAAAGGGCTCCATTCGGAAATAGGCCTCTTCGCATAAGGGCCGCGTAAGGAGCGACATGATGTTCGGCGACAACGCGCGCGCCGCCCCGGCGGCCTGGCGCCAGATCCAGGCCCGCACGGCCGCGCTCGGCTTCGACATGCCCTCCGAGGTCAACACCGGCGCGCTTCTGCGCCTGCTGGCCGCATCCAAGCCCGGCGGGCGAATGCTGGAACTGGGAACAGGCACGGGTCTGGCCACCGCCTGGCTGCTCGACGGCCTCGACGCCGCCGCCAGCCTAGTCAGCGTCGACGTCGACCCGGTCGTCCAGGAGGTGGCTCGCGGGCGCCTGAAGGATGAGCGCCTGCGCTTCGTCCTGGCGGACGGGCTGGACTATGTGCGGGCCCAGCCGCCGGGGTCGTTCGACCTGGTCTTCGCCGACGCCTGGCCCGGCAAGTACGAGGCGCTGGATGAAACCTTGGCGCTGCTGAAGCCGGGCGGGCTGTACGCGATCGACGACATGCTGCCCCAACCAAACTGGCCGGAGGGCCACCAGGCCCGCGTCGACGCCCTGGTCCAGCGCCTGCGGGCCTATCCAGGCCTGACCAGCGTGGCTATGGACTGGGCCTCGGGCCTGATCGTCGCGGCGAAGGGGTAGGGCGCATGATCTGGATTCCCATCACCGTGGGCGCGGCCGCCCTGCAGGTGGCGCGCAACGCCGCCCAGCGCTCGGTCATGGGCGGGGCGGGTCCCTGGGGGCGACTGGTGCGGTTCCTGTTCGGCCTGCCGTTCGCCACCGTCTTCGCGGCCGTCGCCTGGCTGGCGACGCCTGGCGCCAACGCCCACCCGACACCAGCCTTCTGGCTGGCCTGCGCCGCCGGCGCCGGCCTGCAGATCGCGGCGACGGCGGCGTTGCTGACGGCCATGCATCGCTCGACCTTCGCCCTGGGCACGACCATGCAGCAGAGCGGCCTGCCGTTCGCCCTGATCTGGGGCGCGCTGTTCTTCGGCGATCACGTCGGTCCGATGACCTGGGCCGGCGGGCTGATCGCTAGCGTGGGTCTGGCCGCCCTGACCTGGCCGCGCGGCGAGGTGGTGATGCGCAAGGGCGCGGCGCTGGCCGGCCTGGGCTCGGGCGCGATCTTCGCCCTGAGCGCCAACTGCTTCCGGCAGGCCAGCCTGGCCTTCGATCCGGCCCACGCCGCGGCCTCGGCCCTGGTGACGGTGATGGTGGTCCAGGCCATCCAGACCGTGGGCCTGACCAGCTATCTGGCCTGGCGAAACCCGGACTCTCTGAGGGCCGTGATCGCCGCCTGGCGGCAGTCGCTGGGCGCGGGCTTCTGCGGCGCGGCGGCCTCGGGCCTGTGGTTCACGGCCATGACTCTGTCGCCGGTCGGGCCGGTGAGGGCGGTCGGGGTGGTCGAAATGCCCATCGCAGCCATCGCCGGACGTCGTCTGTTCAAGGAGCGTCTGACCCTCTTCCAGATGGCCGCCTGCGGCATAACGGCGCTCGGGGTCGTCATGGCCGCGCTCGGCTAGATTTCGCCATGTTGGGGTGCTTGGTCGGCTTGACCGCAAAAGCCTTCGAGAACCCCGCTAATAGACCTTGAATTCAACGCTTTCGCAGGGCACACGGGCGGGCGTCGGCGTGCTTTTGGCCGTTCGGACGACGGCGCGGCCAGGGGGCGGCGCTCCCGCCGAACATCGAGGCATGTTGACCGGATCGAAATCCGCCAAATGCGGGAATCATGTTGTCCTCGCATTGAATTGAAGTAGGAGCCTTTTTTCTCAGCCGACCCCGTCTTCAGGACGGATCAGGCCCCTTCTTCACCGATCTGCCGTCCGTAACGCCCCTCCTACCCCTCAGTCAGGGCTTTCAATGTTCTCTTCCCTCTTCGGCGTGATCTCGAACGACATCGCCATCGACCTCGGCACGGCCAACACCCTCATCTACATGAAGGGTAAGGGGATCGTTCTGAATGAACCGTCGGTGGTGGCTCTACGCAACGTCGGCGGTCGCAAGATTGTCCACGCCGTGGGCATCGAGGCCAAGCAGATGTTGGGCCGCACCCCGGGCCACATGGAAGCCATCCGTCCGATGCGCGACGGCGTCATCGCCGACTTCGAAGTCGCCGAGGAGATGATCAAGTACTTCATCCGCAAGGTTCACAACCGCAAGGGCTTCGTGAACCCGAAAGTGATCGTGTGCGTGCCGTCGGGCGCCACCGCCGTCGAACGCCGCGCCATCAACGACAGCTGCCTGAACGCCTCCGCGCGTCGCGTCGGCCTGATCGACGAGCCGATGGCCGCCGCGATCGGCGCCGGCCTGCCGATCCACGAGCCGACCGGCTCGATGGTGGTCGACATCGGCGGCGGCACCACCGAGGTGGCCGTGCTGTCGCTGTCGGGCATCGTCTATTCGCGCAGCGTCCGAGTCGGCGGCGACAAGATGGACGAGGCGATCATCAGCTACATGCGTCGCCACCATAACCTGCTGATCGGCGAGACGACCGCCGAGCGCATCAAGAAGGAAATCGGCACCGCCCGCGCGCCGGCCGACGGCGAGGGGCTGTCGATCGACGTCAAGGGCCGCGACCTGATGCAGGGCGTGCCGCGCGAGGTCCGCATCAGCGAAAAGCAGGCCGCCGACGCCCTGGCCGAACCGGTCGGACAGATCGTCGAGGCCGTGAAGGTGGCCCTGGAAGCCACCCCGCCGGAGCTGGCCTCGGACATCGCCGACAAGGGCATCATGCTGACCGGCGGCGGCGCGCTGCTGCGCGGCCTGGACGCCGAGATCCGCGACCACACCGGCCTGCCGGTGACGGTGGCCGACGATCCGCTGTCGTGCGTGGCCCTGGGCTGCGGCAAGGTTCTCGAGCATCCGAAGTGGATGAAGGGCGTCCTGGAATCCACGCTGGCCTAAAGCCGGTATTGCTCTAGAGGCGCCTTGGGGGGCGTCGGGAGAAACTACGTGCCCTTTCGCGAAGGTCCCCTCGGCGACCTGAAAGTGCCGCTTACCTGGACGGCGGCGGTGGCCCTGATCGTGGCGGCCGTTATCGCCGTCGCCTTCCTGCTGGCGGACCGTCGCGAGACCCTGCAGGAGCAGGCCTACGGCGTCACCCGCCAGACGGTGGACGTCGTCGCCAAGCCGGTCAGCGGCGCCATCGCCGCGCCCGGTCGCTGGACGGGCCTGGGCCTGGACTTCGTCCGCAGCTACTTCTTCACGGCCTCGGAGAACCGTCGCCTGAAGACGGAGCTGGCCGAAATGCGCCAGTGGCGCGACCGGGCCCTGGACCTGCAAGACCAGAACGAACGCTTCAAGAGCCTGCTGGGCCTGCGCACCGATCCGCCGATCCCGATGGCTTCGGCCCGGGTGGTGGCCGACAGCCGCGGTCCCTTCGCCAACACCCGCCTGGCCGACGCCGGTTCGGAGCGCGGCATCGAGGTCGGCAATCCGGTTCTCAACGAACGCGGCCTGGTCGGTCGCGTGGTCGGCGTCTCGCGCGGCGCCAGCCGCGTGCTGCTGCTGACCGACATCGCCTCGCGCACGCCGGTGATGATCGACCGCACCAACGCCCGCGCCATCCTGACCGGCGACGGCGGCCCGAATCCCAAGCTGGAGTACCTTCGGGGCGTCGATCCCATCCAGCAGGGTGATCGCGTTGTCACCTCCGGTGACGGGGGCGTCGTGCCGCGCGGCCTGCCGGTGGGCGCGGCCGTGAAGGGGCTGGACGGCCGCTGGCGCGTGGTGCTGTTCGCCGACCAGTCGTCGATCGACTACATCCGCATCCTGCTGTTCAAGGACTTCGCCCAACTGGCCGACGAGAAGCAGCTGGAAGCCAAGACCCTGCCGCCGGTGACGACCGAGGATCCGCAGACCTCGATCCTGTCCGCCCCGACGCCCGCGCCGAAACCCGCGGCGACCCCGCCGGCCACGCCGCCGGCCGCCGCGGCTCAGCCCAGGCCGGCGGCCCAGAAGCCGGCGACGCCGAAACCGGCCCAGCCCAGGCCCGCCGCGACCGCGACGCCCGCGCCGACGGGATCGCCACGATGAGCATGAGCGGCGGGCGAGCGCTCAATCCCGCCCGTTGGCTGGGCGTGCCGATGTTGCTGTGCATTTTCGCGACGATCCTGTTCGCCGCGCCGATCCGCATCTGGGGCCTGCAGTTGCCCGAACCGGTGTTCGCCATGGTGCCGGCCTTCGCCTGGGCGATGATCCGCCCCTCGATCCTGGCCCCGTTCGCGCTGTTGATCCTTGGCCTGTTCCTGGACATCTTCTGGGGCGGTCCAACGGGCCTGTGGGGTCTGTCGCTGCTGGTCGCCTACGCCATGGTTCTGATCCTGCGCAACGCCATGACCGGCCAGAGCCGGCCGATGATGTGGGCCTGGTTCGCCGGGGTCACGGCCGTCGCCATGGTCGCCGGCTTCCTGTTCACCATGCTCGACAGTCTGGCCATGCCGAGCCTGCTGGCGGTGTTCTGGCAGTTCCTGGTCACGGCGCTGCTGTTCCCGTTCGCCCACCGCCTGGTCGATCGCTTCGAGGACGCCGACGTGCGGTTCCGGTGAGGCCATGAGCGAACCGTCCATCTTCTTCTTCGAGGTCAACGAGCGTCAGGGGGTATTCCACCGGCGCGCGTTCCTGCTGGGCGGCCTGACGGGCGCGGGCCTGCTGGCCCTGGGCGGACGCCTGGCCCAGCTGCAACTGGTCGAGGCCCAGCGTTATCAGAAGCTCTCGGCCGGCAACCAGTTCAACTACCGCCTGGTGCCGCCGCCGCGTGGCCTGATCCGCGACCGCAATGGCGTATCGCTGGCGTCCAACCGTCCGAATTTCCGGCTGATCATCAACAAGGACAAGGGCCTGGACGCCGAGGCCGTCATGGACGACCTGGCCAAGCTGGTGCCGATCGACGGCTCGCGCCGCGCCCGTGTGTTGAGGGAGCTCGACCGCGCGCCCCGCAAGGCCCCGGTCGTGGTGATGGAGGACCTCTCCTGGGAGGAGTTCTCACGGGTCAACATCCGGGCCCCCGAGCTGCCCAGCGTCACCGCCGACATGGGCGAGGTGCGGGTTTATCCGTTCGGCGGCGCCTTCGCCCACGTGATCGGCTATGTCGCCAAGGTCTCGGACCGCGACCTCATAGCGGCCAAGGACGACGCCACCCAGGATCAGGAACTGCTGCACCACCCGGGCTTCCGCATCGGCAAGCAGGGCGTGGAGAAGGCCTTCGACAAGGAATTGCGCGGTCGCGCCGGCGCCACCAAGACCGAGGTCGACGCGCAGGGCCGCGTCGTACGCCTGGATCCGGCCGGCGACGTGCCGCCGACCCCGGGCAAGGAAGTCCTGCTGACGCTGGACGCCGACATCCAGAACCGCGCCCTTGAGGTGATGGGCGAGGAGAGCGGCGCCATCGTCGTGATGGACGTGCGTAACGGCGACCTGCTGGCCATGGTGTCGGCTCCCAGCTTCGACGCCAACCGCTTCGTGAAGGGCCTGTCGGGCGCCGAGTACAAGGCGCTGGCCGAGTACGAGCGCAAACCGATGCTGGACAAGTCGCTGACCGGCGTCTTCCCTCCGGGCTCGACCTTCAAGCCGACCGTGGGCCTGGCGGCGCTGACCGCCGGCATCAATCCCGAGGTCCGCATCAACTGCGGCGGCAGCTGGTACTATGGCGGCCGGACCTGGCGGTGCTGGGAGCCGCGCGGCCACGGCTCGCAGAACCTGCACGAGGCGATCAAGAATTCCTGCGACATCTATTTCTACCAGACGTCGCTGAAGATCGGTCCCGACGCCATCGCGAACGCGGCGCGGGCCATGGGCTTTGGCCAGATCTACGATATCGGTATTCCCGGCCAGAAGAGGGGCAATGTCCCCGACCCGGCCTGGAAGAAGCGGGCGTTCAAGAAGAATCCGGCCAACCAGACCTGGTTTCCGGGCGAGACCCCCAGCTACGGGATCGGGCAGGGGGCTCTGACGGTCAACGCCCTGCAACTGGCGGTGATGACCTCGCGCCTGGCCAACGGCAAGAAGGCGCTGGTCCCGCGTCTGATCAAGTCGGTCGGCGGGGTGGAGCAGCCCAGCGGCGCCGCCGTGCCCGACCTGCCGTTCTCCCCCGAGCACCTGAACTATGTCCGCGGCGGCATGGCGGCCGTGGCCAACGACGTGCGCGGCACCGCCTACAGGCAGAGCCAGCTGGGCCTGGGCGATGTGCAGATGGCCGGCAAGACCGGCACCGCTCAGGTGCGCAGCTATGACGGGGTCAAGAACCGCAAGGGCTACGCCACGACCTGGCGCCTGAAGGACCACAACCTGTTCGTGGCCTTCGCCCCTTATGACGACCCGCGCTACGCCGTGGCGGTGATCATCGAGCACGGCGGCCTGGGCGGCGCCACCGCCGGCGCCCCGCGCGCGCGCGAAGTCATGCGCGTGGCCCTGCTGAAGGATCCCGAGATCCGCGCCCGCATCGAGCGCCCCGCGCCGCTGCCCGAGGTCGCTCCGGAAGACGTCATGGAAGGCGCCGCGCCGGACGACCCCGTCGAGGGCGTCGCGCCGCCCGCGCCCGATGTCGGCGCCGCGTCGACCGTTCCGCCGACCACGCCCCAGGGAGAGCAAAGATGACCTTGAGCGGCGGCCTGACCCGGCCCGGCGAACGCGACCGGCCGATCATCAAGTTCATGGAGGTCGACTGGACCTTCTGCCTGGTGCTGGCGATGATCGCCGGCGTCGGCGGCCTGATGCTGTTTTCGATCGCGGGGGCCTCGTGGGAACCCTGGGCCGACAAGCACCTGCTGCGCTTCGGCGTCTACTTCATCATCATGATCGCCCTGGCGATGTGCGACCTGCGCTGGTGGTTCGCCGCCGCCTATCCGATCTACGGGGTAGGCCTCATCCTGCTGGTGGCCGTCGACCTGGTCGGCGACATCTCGCTGGGGGCCCAGCGCTGGCTGCAGCTGGGGCCGCTGCGTTTCCAGCCGTCCGAGGTGATGAAGATCGGCCTCGTGCTGGCCCTGGCCCGCTACTACCACGGCCTGTCCTCCGACAGCGCCCGGTTCTCCTGGCGCCTGCTGATCCCGGCCGCGATGATCGGCGTGCCGTTCCTGCTGGTGGCCAAGCAACCCGACCTGGGCACCGCCATCCTGATCGCCGCCACCGGCGGGGCGATCATGATGCTGGCCGGCCTGTCCTGGCGGGTGATCGCGGCCCTGGGCGCGATGGCGGCCGTGGCCATTCCGCCCTTCATCATGTTCGGGCTGCACGACTATCAGCGCAACCGGATCCTGACCTTCCTGAACCCCGAGCAGGACCCGTCCGGCGACGGCTACCACATCCTGCAGTCGAAGATCGCCCTGGGCTCTGGAGGCCTGCTGGGCAAGGGCTTTGGCCTGGGCTCGCAGAGCCAGCTGAACTTCCTGCCCGAGAAACAGACTGACTTCATCTTCGCCACCCTGGCCGAGGAGTTCGGCTTCGTCGGCTGTTTCGGCGTGCTGTTCCTGTACGGCGCGGTGATCTTCATGGCCCTGCGGATCGCCTCGATCAGCCACAGCCACTTCGGACGCCTGGCCGCCGCCGGGGTGACGGCGACCTTCTCGCTGTATGTGCTGATCAACGGCGCCATGGTCATGGGCCTGGCCCCCGTCGTCGGCGTGCCGATGCCGATGCTGTCCTACGGCGGCACCGTCATGCTGACGGTCATGGTCGGCTTTGGCCTGGTGCAGGCCGTGCGCGTGCATCGCTACACCGAAGTGACCAGCGGCAAGGGCTCGTTGATGTAGGGCTGGGCTGGCCTCTAAGAAACCAGCGCCGCTTCCGTCGCCCGGATCAGCCCGTCGATGACGCCTGGCTCGGTCGAGGCGTGGCCCGCGTCCCAGACGATGTCGAAGCGCGCCTCGGGCCAGGCCCTGTGCAGCTTCCAGGCGCTGTCCAGCGGGGTGACGACGTCGAAGCGGCCCTGGACGATCCAGCCGGGGATGTGGCGGATCTTGTCGATGTTCTTCAGGATCCAGCCGTCGTGATCGAAGAAGCCCTTGTTGGTGAAGAAGTGGCACTCGATCCGCGCGAAGGCGATCGCGAAGTCCTCTTCATTGAACTTGGGCGGCCGGGCGTCGGGGCCGCGTAGGGAGATGGTGTCGCCTTCCCACTGGCTCCAGGCGGCGGCGGCTTCCAGCTGCACGCGGCGGTCCTGGGCGGTGAGGCGGCGGTGATAGGCGGTCATCAGGTCGCCGCGCTCCTCCTCGGGGATCGGAGCCAGGAACCGCTCCCAGGCGTCCGGGAACAGCATCGAGGCGCCGTCTTGGTAGAACCAGCCCAGCTCGCGCTCGGTCAGCAGGAAGATGCCGCGCAAGACCAGGCCGGCGACGCGGTCGGGGTGCTTGATGGCGTAGGCCAGGGCCAGGGTCGAACCCCAGGAGCCGCCGAACACGGTCCATTTCTCGACGCCCAGATGCTCGCGCAGGCGCTCGATGTCCTCGACCAGGCTCCAGGTGGTGTTGTCTTCCAGGCTCGCGTTCGGGCGCGACCGGCCACAGCCGCGCTGGTCGAACAGGGTCATGCGCCATTTGGCTGGATCGAAGAACCGCCGCATGGTCGGATTGACCGCGCCGCCCGGGCCGCCGTGCAGGATCACGCAGGGCTTGCCCCGCGGATTGCCGCATTCCTCGTAGTAGATTTCGTGCGGGCCGCCGGTGGGCATCCAGCCGAACGAAAAGGGTTCGACCTCGCGGAAGAGGCCGCGGCGACCAACGGAACTCATGGCGGCGGCGGAAGCGTTACGATCCATGAGACGAACCCTAACGTGTTTTTCCGCCGCCTGTGAACGGAGGAAAGCAAAAGGCCTGCCCGATCGCGGGGATTTTCCTCGCGTCGGAAAAGCAGGCCTTTCGTCAAAGAAACACACGGGTCTGCTTCGGCAGACCCTTGAGGTTTTCGCCCTTCGCTCGGTTCTGTATGTTGCCCGCCATGACTCAGCTCGCGCCCGAAGACTATTCCGATGACGAACTTCTCGCGATGCTGAACCCGGTGCAGTTGGCCGAACTCGATCGGCAGATCGGTGAGATGTTCGGGGCCGAGGGCGTCGATCGCGCCGAGGCGCTGTTCGCCATGGCCAGCGTCTACAGCCTGCGCGCCGGCGAGCGCGACGAGGTCTCGGCCCTGGCCATGCTGCAACTGGCCGCCGCCATGCGGAGGCGGGCTGGCCAGATGATCGCGGCGCGGAACTGAGAGACCGAAAACCTCGTCCTTCGACAAGCTCAGGATGAGGTTTTCTACTGAGCCTGCCTTGATCCTCATCCTGAGCCTGTCGAAGGACGAAGATCACGCATCGGCTACAGCGGGAACCGCCGCTCAACCCAATCCAGGATCGCCGCGTTGACCTCGGCGGGCTTCTCCTGCTGGGTCCAGTGGCCGCTGCCTTCGATCAGCACCTTCTCCAGGTCCGAGATCTGCTCACCCATGCGGTCGGCCATGGCTGGCGGCAGGACGACGTCCAGCTCGGCCATGATCATCAGGCAGGGGACGCCGTCGATCCGGCGGGGCAGGGTCTCGGCCTTCTCCCAGTTGCGGGTGAAGTTGCGATACCAGTTGATGCCCCCGGTGAAGCCCGTACGCTTGAAGGCGTCGACGAAGAAGGCCAGTTCGTCGGGTTCCAGGAACTGATTGTCGTCGGTCGCCGGGTCGTAGTGGAGCAGGGCGTCCTGCAGGGCCAGGCTCCGGCGTTCGGCCGGGCGGCCCAGGAACTCGTCCTGCGAGCTCTTGGGCTTGCGCATGAAGAAGCGGATCGTCCGCTCCGGATCCGCGCCCAGGCGCGCGTCGGCCTCGCCCGGCTTCTGGAAGTGGACGATGTACATGTCCTCGCCATAGGCGTTGCGGAACATCTCGATCGGATCCAGCGGCAGGCGCGGCGTGAAGGGGGTGTTGAGGCCGATGATCCCGGCCACGCGATCGGGATGCAGCAGCGGCATCTGCCAGACGATGATGCCGCCCCAGTCATGGCCGACGAAGATCGCCTTCTCCACGCCCAGATGATCCAGCAGTCCGACGAGATCGCCGGTCAGGTGGTCCATGTCATAGGCCTCGACCGCCTCGGGACCGGGGGTCAGGCCATAGCCGCGCTGGTCGGGGGCGATCACCCAACGGCCGGCGGCGGCGAGGGCGGCGATCTGGTGGCGCCACGAAAAGGCCAGCTCCGGAAACCCATGGCAGAAGACGACGGGGACTCCGTGGCGCGGACCGGCCTCGTAGTAGGCCATGCGGATGCCGTTGACGTCGGCGTACCGCGGCTCGGGCAGGCCCGGATTCTTGACCGTCATGATCGCGCGTCCTCCCGCGTTTCCAGGTGATTGCTGATCACCCTGGAGCCCGTCGCGGATCCGGGCAAGCTTCATTTCAGGTTTGCGTAAGGTCCAAAGGGCGTAGAAGGGCGCGCCATGACCGACACCGTTCCGCCGCCCGCCGCCGTTCCGTGGCGTCTCGTCCTGCTTCTCGGCGCGCTGACGGCCTTCGCGCCGATGTCGATCGACATGTACCTGTCCAGCCTGCCGGAGATCGGCCATAGCCTGTCGGCGCGGCCGGACCAGACCCAGGCCACGCTGGCGGCCTTCTTCGCGGGCATGGCCATCGGTCAGTTCGTCTATGGCCCCCTGTCCGACCGTCTGGGGCGGCGCGGCCCCCTGCTGACGGGGATCGGTGTCTATATCGTCGCATCGCTGGCCTGCGCCGTGGCGCCCAGCATCCACGCCCTGATCGGGGCGCGCTTCGTCCAGGCCCTGGGGGGATGCGCTGGAGCGGTGGTGGCGCGCGCGGTCGTGCGCGATCGCTTTGGTCACACCGACACCGCCCGCGTGCTGTCGCTGATGATGCTGATCATGGGGCTTGCGCCGGTCCTGGCGCCGCAACTGGGCGGCGTTATCCAGGCGTTCGCCGGCTGGCGGGTGGTGTTCTGGGTCCAGGTCGTCTTCGGCCTCGCCGTCGGGGCCTGGGTGCTGGCGGGCCTGAAGGAATCCCGCTCGGCCGAGACCCTGGCCCAGGCGCGGTCGGAGAACCCGTTGAAGGCCTATATCGCTCTCCTGGGTCTGCGTCGCCTAGTCGGCTACGCCCTGGCCGGCGCGCTGAACGGGGCGGTCTTGTTCACCTACATCTCCGGCGCGCCGGACCTGGTCATGGGGATCTATGGCCACACGCCATTGGTCTTCAATCTGATCTTCGCCTTCAACGCCGTCGGCATCATCGGGGCCAGCCAGGTCAATCGCCTGCTGCTGCGGCGCAACCTGCCGGACGAGGTGCTGAGCAAGGCCAGCATCGCCTCGATCGCCGCGGCCTTCCTGCTGACCGTGGCGGCCTGGACCGGCTGGGGCGGCCAGTGGACCGTTCTGCCGTTGCTGTTCGCCTCTCTGTCGCTGTACGGCCTGATGGGCGGCAACACCATGGCGGGCGCGCTCAGCGTCGACCCGCGCCGCGCCGGTTCGATCTCCGCCCTGATGGGCTCGGCCTCGTTCGGAGCGGGCGCGCTGGCGTCATGGGCTGGCGGCCTGCTGCATGACGGCACGCCGCGTCCGGTGGCCGTTGTGATGTTTGCCTGCCTGGTCGGCTCGGCCCTGGCGATCTTCTTCCTGGCCCTGCCAGGCGCGAAGTCTCAGGCTTGATTGGGCATCGAGAAGCCACGCCAGGCCATCAGCGCCCACGCGGCCATGAACGACAGCCCGCCGATCGGGGTGATCGCGCCCAGGATCCTCGGCGCGCCCAGGGCCATGGCGTAGAGCGAGCCCGAAAACACCAGCGTCCCGACGAAGAACAGCGCCGTGACCAGGCCCATGCCCTTGGCCCCGGCCCGATGCAGGGCGAAAGCTCCAAACACCGCCAGGGCGTGGATCATCTGGTACTGGGCGCCGGTCTTCAGCCACTCGACGGCCTTCCAGCTGTCGATGCCGTGGGCGGCGAAGGCGCCGAAGGCCACGGACAGCAGGCCGCTCAGCGCCGCCAGGCCCGTCCAGGTCCGGGAAGTCCATCCCTCCATCGGCTTACGCTCCGTCACCGTTGCAATCGTCGAGCGCGACCTTAACGTCGTTCATCTGGACGTAAAGCGAAGCCGACTTCGTAAGCAGTCAGAGCGTTCGCGTGTCCAGAAGGGAGGACGGCATGGCGCTCACCTGGGGCGACGATTACCCGATCCATCAGACGCCCGAGCCCGTGGCCTACGCGGGGACGGATCGGAACTTCTACGACCGCTACTTCTTCAACGGCTACGCCCCGCGGGGCGACGGGAACGACCTGTTCTTCGCCGCCGCGTTCGGCGTCTATCCGCATCTCAACATCGCCGACGCGGCCTTCTGCGTGATGAAGGACGGCAGGCAGGTCAATCTGCACGCCAGCCGCTGGCTGAAGATGGAGCGGATGGATCTGACGGTCGGGCCGATCTCCATCGAAGTTCTTGAGCCGCTGCGACGCCTGAAGCTGACCGTGACCGCGCCGGAGCAGGGGATCGCCGCCGAGATCGTCTTCGAGGGCCGCGCGTTCCCGATCGAGGAGCCGCGCTTCGTGCGCCGCAACGGCCCGCGCACGCTGTTGGACTACACGCGCCTGACCCAGAATGGCCGCTACAGCGGCTGGATCGAGGTCGACGGCGCGCGAACCTCGGTGGACGGTTTCGTCGGCACCCGCGATCGGTCGTGGGGCGTGCGGCCCGTCGGCGCGCGCGACCCGCAGGAGCTGGCGCCGCCGGCCCCGCCGCAATTCTTCTGGCTGTGGGCGCCGTGCAATTTCGCCGACGGGAGCCTCTTCTTCCACACCAATGACGACGAACTGGGCCGCCCCTGGAACCGTCGCGCGCTCTGGCTGGAAGACGGCGATCGCGAGAACGACTTTGGCGGCTTCGCGCAGTCGTCCTGCGCCATCGAGTGGAAGAGCGGCACGCGCCACGCGTCCGCCGCGACGCTGGACCTCGGCGCCGATGGCTCTGTGACGATCGAACCCAAGACCGAGTTCTTCATGCTGGGCCTGGGCTACAACCACCCCGTCTGGGGACACGGCCTCAACCACGGCGAACTGAAGGTCGAGCGGGAGGACTTCGTCACCGCCGACATGGACCGGAAGATGCCGCACCTGCTGCACGTCCAGGCGCTAAGCGATGTGACCTATGTCGACGGCGCGGGCCGATCGCGGAAGGGCAGGGGCGTCTTCGAGCAGCTGGCCATCGGTCCGCACGCGACATCGGGCTTCGCCTCGATCCTGGACATGGCGCCTTGAGCGGCCTGGCCGAACGCCTGGAGGCGTATCTCACCCGGATCTGGAGCCAGCCGGTCACCGTCGCCGACCTGTCGCGCATCCCCGGCGGGGCCAGCCGCGAGACCTATCGTTTCGTGGCGAACACGGGGGGAGAAGCCAAGCCCCTGATCCTGCGCCGCGACCCGCCCGGCAGCCTGATCGAGACCGACCGCGGCCTGGAATACCTGGCCCTGGAGAGTTTCCACGATCGCGTGCCCGCGCCGCGCCCTGTCGCCATGGACGCGGAGGGCGCGGAATTGGAGCGGCCGTTCTTCATCATGGAGCGGGTCGAGGGCGGGACGGTGGTCTTGCCGTTCACGGCGATGCCCTACGGCGCCCACGCGCGGACGGTCGGCGAGGCGTTCTTCGACATCCTGGGCCGCATAGCGGGCGTCGATCCCGGCGGCCTGCCATTGGCGAAAGCCGCCGAGACGCCCGCGCCCAAAGACTGTCGGCGAATTGCCCTCGACCACTGGGCCGGCGTGATCGAGGCCGACGAACAGCATCCGCAACCGATCGTCCGCGCCGCCATCCGGCTGTTGCGCCGCAAGCCGCCGCCGCCACCCAGCATGGTGCGGGTGGTGCACGGCGACTATCGCGGCGGCAATTTCCTGCACGCTCCGGACGGCCGCATCCTGGCGGTGCTGGACTGGGAGATGGTGCATCTGGGCGACCCGCTGGAGGACCTGGCCTGGGCCATCGACCCTCTGTGGAATCCGTTCGACGCCACGACCGTCGCCGCCATGATCCCGCGCGACGAGGCCCTCGCCATCTGGTCGAAGGCCAGCGGTCTCACGGTCGATGAGGAGGCCCTGGCCTGGTGGTCGCTGTTCGCGGCCGTGAAGGGCCAGGCGATCTGGACCTCGGCGGCCAAGGAATATCGCGACGGCGGTTTCAAGGAGCCGATCCTGGCGGTGTCGGGCTGGTACACCGCCCGGCGGCACGACCAGATCCTGACCGCCGCGATGCTGCGTCTGGAGGACCTGTCATGACTCCGAGCCTGCCCGACATCCTGGTCGGCAACTTCATGTGCATGGCCGATCCCGGTCCGCCCGAACAGCAGGGCGAATTCCTGGCCGGCAAGGTCGGGCTGGTGGCTCTGCTGTCGCTGCTGGCCGCCCAGGAAGCCGAGCGCGGCGTGGCGGCGCGGGTCGAGGAGAACGCCCTGATCCGCGCGGCCCTGCTCGAGGCGGCGGCCGACTATGGGCTGGATGTCGCGGGTCTTCCGTTCACGGAGGAGGTGACTGTCTCGGCGCTCGACCGTGTCAACGCGACGCTGCGGAGGGCGCTGATCGGCCTGCACGAGGCGGTCGAGGCGCGGGACGATACGGCGCGCCACCACGCGATCCTGCGGCTCTACGTCAGGATGGCCGACCTGCGGCGGCTGGACCTGCCGCCGCTTCCGGCGCGCTGAGCGTGATCCTCGCCTACTTGTGCTTGTTGTGCTGGGCCAGCTCGTCCGGCTTGATGTCTAGCGGCGCCGGGGCGGCGGCGTTGTAGGCGGCCGTCTGGTTCAGGTCCATGACCACGCTGCGGTGGCCTTCCCAGATCATGTGCACGGCGACATAGAGCACGATCGCCAGGCCGATGAAGCCGATCCAACGGTGCTTATGCAGCAGGTTGGCGATGGCGCTGGCGGCCAGGCCCATCAGGGCGATCGACAGCAGCAGGCCGAAGATCAGGATGCCCGGGTGCTCGCGCGCCGCGCCGGCGACGGCCAGCACATTGTCCAGCGACATCGAGACGTCGGCGATCAGCACCTGGACAAAGGCCTGCTTGAACGACTTGGCGGGCCGGGGCCGTGGTTCAGTGGTGTCATCGCCGTCGATCGAGGCCATGGCGTCGTCGTTGGCCGCCTGCTCGCGCAGTTCGCGCCACATCTTCCAGCAGACCCACAGCAGCAGGAAGCCGCCGGCCAGCAGCAGGCCGATGACGCCCAGCAGCCAGGTGGTGATCAGGGCGAAGCTGATGCGCAGCACGACCGCCGCGCCCAGGCCGTAGAGAATGACCTTCTTGCGGTCCTTGGGCGGCAGGCCGCCGGCCGCCAGGCCCACGGCCACGGCGTTGTCGCCGGCCAGGACCAGGTCGATCATCAGCACTTGCAGCAGAGCGGTCAGAGGGCCTTGCAGGCCGCCCAGATGGGCCGTCAGCGTTTCGAACATGTACCCTCAATGCGGTGAGGCGCGCGGCGATGCAAGGCGCAAAAAGGTCCGGTCCGCCGCAAATACGACGACGCCCCGGACCGTCGATCCGGGGCGTCGCTTTTTCGTCCGGCGCAGGCCCTAGTGGGCGTGCTCGGGTTCCTTGTGGTGGGCGTCGTGATGCCCGGCGGCGTGAGCGTCATGATCGGGCGCGGCGTGCGCGGGCTCGTCATGAGTCGCGGCATGTTCGCCGTGGTGCTCGTCATGCACCGCGGCGTGCGTGTCGTGGCCGTGGTCGTCATGGCTGACCGGGTGGGCCGAGGCGGCGGCGACCATCGGGTTCACGTAACCGACGTGCTCGGCCGGCGCGTGCGGCTCGGGATGAGCCTCGGCGTGCAGATCGTGGCCGTGGCCGTCATGCGCGGCATGGCCATGATCGTCATGGGCGTGAGCGTCGTGGCCATGGCTATCATGCGCCTGGCCATGATCGTCGTGGCCATGACCGTGGTCGTGCGAGACCGCCGAAGCGACCGCCGCGCCCGCCACCGCGCCGCCGCCGGCGGCCAGGAACGGGTTGACGTGCGAGACGTGGGTCGAGGCCGGGGCGTGCTGCTCCTGCTCATACTCCATCTCGTTGCGGCCGTAGTCGGTCAGGGTGCGGTACTTGCGCTGGCGCTCGGCGCGACGACGCGCCGCCGAGGCGCTGCGCGAGACGCCGACCAGGATGATCAGCGCCAGCAGCACCAGGGCTGCGCCCAGGGCGGTCTTGATCGACACGGCGCCGAGGCCCGGCAGCGTGACGTTTCCGTTCAGGGCGCCCAGGTCGAGCTTGCCCACGCCCTTCTTGGCCTGTTCCGGCAGGGCGGCGACGCGCTTGCTGATCTCGCCCAGCGAGAAGCCCTGCGGGGTCTTGGCGCCGTTCAGCTCGAGGCCGAACCGCGACGTCAGCTGGCCCTTGGCCTCCGGACCCGGCTTGACCTGCCACGCGAAGGTGGTCGGCTCGCCCGGCTTGACCACGGCCGTCTGACGGCCGTTCGGGGTGACTTCATAGCCTTCGCCCGAGAGTTCGGCATAGGCGCTGGTCTTCTTGGCGGCCTTGGTCAGGCCTAGCTTGGCGGCTTCCTGCTTGATCAGGTCGCCCAGCGTGGCCGGCAGCGACAGGGTCACCTGGCCGGGCTGGTTCTTGCCCAGGCTCTCGCCGGCGGCCAGGACCGCGCCATTGGTGGCGGCGGGCGCGACGACGGCCTGCAGTTTCTCGAGCTTGGTCGCCGGCTTCGCGGGAGCGGCCGGAACGATCGGCGGCTTGGCGGCCACGACCGGCGGCTTGGCCAGCGGCGCGGCGGGAATGACCGGCTTGGCGGCCTGGACCGGCGCGGGCGCCGGGGCGACCGTCCTTGGGGTCACCGGCTTGGCGACGACCATCGGCTTGGGCGTCGGCTTCGACGCCGCGTGAGCCGTCGTGGCGGCCGGAATGGTCGCGTGGACGCGACGCGGCTTCTGCTCGTAGCGGCTGGAGCCCTTCGGATTGGCGATCGGGCGCATGGCCGTGACCAGCGTGCCGTCCGGGCGGCGCCAGGTCTTCAGATGCGAATTGCGCGAAGGCGGCGGCAGCGGGCTCGAACCCACGCCGGCGTCGGCGCGGGCCTGGGCCTGGGCCTGGCTCGGACCGCCCAGCAGGCCGTCCTGGGCCTGGTCGGCGCTGGGCGGCGGCGCGGCGCCCATCAGCTCCGGCGTTGTCGACGCATCCTGGCGATCGCTGGGCGGTGGCGGCGCGCTCACCTGGTCGCCGGCGCTGCAGCCGGCAAGCATCAGAACGCCGACCGCCGTAGTGGCCAAGGCGGCCAAGCGTACCTTACGTCCAAACATCGGGTCCCCCGATCCCATGTCTAACTCCTCCGCGAGCAAGCGCTCGCGGACCATTGTTCGCGAGAAGAGCACGTGCTTGCGACGAAATCAAAACGGTTAAGAGGGATTCACGAAACAGTTTCGTCCTGCGCGCGAACTTTCGAGGCTTCATAAAGCGCGATGGCCGCCGCGGCCGACACGTTCAGGCTTTCGAACCCGCCGGGCATCGGGATCTTTCCCAAGGCGTCGCAATGTTCCGCGACAAGACGACGAACGCCTTCGCCCTCCGAACCCAGAACGAGCACGGTGGGCTGGTGGTCGAGTACGGCCTCCAGGCTTTCCTCGGCCTCGCCGGCCAGGGCCACGGCCCGCCAGCCCATGTCGGCCAGTTCCTCCAGGGCGCGGGACAGATTGACCACGCGCGCGTGCGCGACCTTGTCCACCGCGCCCACGGCGGTCTTGGCCAGGACGCCGGACAGCACCGGGGCATGACGGTCCTGCAGGATCACGCCCTTGGCCCCGAAGGCGGCGGCCGAGCGGAAGATGGCCCCGATGTTCTGCGGGTCGGTGATCTGGTCCAGCATGACCAGCAGCCCCTTGGCGGGCGAGCCCATCTCGGCGATCGACAGGGACTCAGCCTCGTCGATCTTCAGGGCCAGGCCCTGGTGCACGGCGCCCTGCGGCAGGTGCTTGGCGATCTCCTGGCCTTCCATCACCTGGAGGCAGGTCAGCTTCTGCAGATCGGGGCCGAGTTGCTTGGCGCGGTCCGGGGTCGCCAGAAGGCGCTTCGGCGCCGGCCGCAGCGGGTTGGAAAGCGCCGCCTCGACGGCGTGCGTCCCCCAAATCCAGTCCTTGGCGTCACCTTGCCCGCGAGAAAACTCGTTTTTATTCCGGGGCTTGGAACGAAAATCGCGTCCGGGGGCAGAAGGACGTTTCCGGTCGTTGCGTTCGGAATGAGAGGACACTATAAGACGCGCTCCGATTTGGGGCCCCAAGGGTTTCTTAGCCGGCCGGCGCTGCTCTTAGCATCGTCCGTCACCGTCCAAAGAAGCTTTTGTTCTGGTTCGAAGTTCAACGGCTTGCTGTTGCGCATCGAACCGGCTAAAGGCCGCCGGCTTCGGAACTCCGTCGCGTGCTTGGGGGAATGTCCCGAGTGGCAAAGGGGGGGACTGTAAATCCCCTGGCGTACGCCTTCGCAGGTTCGAGTCCTGCTTCCCCCACCATGCACGCGACGAGTTCCGAGACGGGCGCGTCCTGAAGGCAAGATGGGTCCCAGAGCCAGAGACCGGGAGCCGATCGCGACCCCGCTAGCCCACGATTGGGTGATAAGGCGGGTATAGCACAATGGTAGTGCAGCAGCCTTCCAAGCTGAGGATGCGGGTTCGATTCCCGCTACCCGCTCCAGCTCCCCATATGAGTTACCCCAACAACACCCGCCGGCGCGAAGGTAGAGACGATGGCCAAGGAAAAGTTCGAACGCACTAAGCCGCACTGCAACATCGGCACGATTGGTCACGTTGACCATGGCAAGACGACGCTGACGGCGGCGATCACGATCACGCTGGCGAAGTCGGGCGGCGCGACCGCCAAGAACTACGCCGACATCGACGCCGCGCCGGAAGAAAAGGCCCGCGGCATCACGATCAACACGGCTCACGTCGAGTATGAGACGGCCAACCGTCACTACGCGCACGTCGACTGCCCCGGCCACGCCGACTACGTGAAGAACATGATCACGGGCGCCGCCCAGATGGACGGCGCGATCCTGGTCGTGTCGGCCGCCGACGGCCCGATGCCGCAGACCCGCGAGCACATCCTGCTGGCCCGTCAGGTCGGCGTGCCGGCCCTGGTCGTGTTCATGAACAAGGTCGACATGGTCGACGACGAAGAGCTGCTGGAGCTCGTCGAAATGGAAGTGCGCGAGCTGCTCAGCTCGTACCAGTTCCCGGGCGACGACATTCCGATCACCAAGGGTTCGGCCCTGGCCGCCGTGGAAGGCCGCGACGCCAAGATCGGCGAAGAGGCGATCCTGGCGCTGATGGCTTCGGTCGACGCCTACATCCCGCAGCCGGAACGCCCCGTTGACCTGCCGTTCCTGATGCCGGTCGAAGACGTGTTCTCGATCTCGGGCCGCGGCACCGTGGTCACGGGCCGTATCGAAAAGGGCGTCGTGAAGGTCGGCGAAGAAGTCGAAATCGTCGGCATCCGTCCGGTCCAGAAGACGACCTGCACGGGCGTCGAAATGTTCCGCAAGCTGCTGGACCAAGGTCAAGCCGGCGACAACGTGGGCGTGCTGCTGCGCGGCACCAAGCGTGAAGACGTCGAGCGCGGCCAAGTGCTCTGCAAGCCGGGCTCGATCACCCCGCACACGAAGTTCGTGGCCGAGGCCTACATCCTGAACAAGGAAGAAGGCGGCCGTCACACCCCGTTCTTCACCAACTACCGTCCGCAGTTCTACTTCCGCACGACCGATGTCACCGGCATCATCAAGCTGAAGGAAGGCGTGGAAATGATCATGCCGGGCGACAACGCCGAGCTGGACGTCGAGCTGATCACCCCGATCGCCATGGACCAAGGCCTGCGCTTCGCCATCCGCGAAGGCGGCCGCACGGTCGGCGCCGGCGTGGTCGCGAAGATCGTCGAGTAATCTCGAGCGGTCTTAGCTTCGGCTGACCTGAACTAAGCGAAGGCCCCGGAGAGCAATCTCCGGGGCCTTTTGTTTTTGGGCGATGTCTGACTTGGCTGGGGAGCGGACGCTAGGTGGGCGTTTCAGTAGCGGCGTTTGCCAGAGTAATCGCATCTCGAACCCTACCCACGAGGGCCTCGAACAGCTCGATCTCAATGTCCGTCATGCCAACAGCGGTGAGTGACGACGCGCAAGAGAGAACCCCACGCAGATACTCATCCACGCAACGATCATATGCTCCGTTCACGAAAGTGTCGTAGTCGAGTTGGGGAGCGCAGTCATAAATGCCCTGTGCGGGGAGCGGGCGACTCCTCGCGGGATATCGATCTTTCATGTCATCCGGCATCACGACAGGGACGTATCGGAATTTAATGGCGCGAGCAGACAGGTTAGAACGGTTCAGTTCGACGTTGAGCCGAGCCTCTACTTCACGGCGTACGCGAGACAGCATCCCGTAAGCTGGCTGGTATACCTCGCTGGATGCCCAAAACTCCACCGTCGACTCCTCCGTTGGCGCGCGTCCAGAGTGCTCCGATAGGTAGGTGCCGACAACGTTCGACATGCGTCGCACGCGGAGTTTCGTAGCGTCCGCTGTTGATTGACGGTGAGCGGTAATTCCCGCCGATGTACGGGAATTAGGTCGGACGACCCGAGCTAAATCAACACCTTACCCTCGCCACCCACGAGCCCATCCAAAATCGACACATCGCCCTGAAAACCTGACCCATACTTCTCCTCGCCCCGTCGCGGGGGAGGGCGTTCAGCTGGCGACCGAACGAGCGGCGGGGGTGATCGAGCGGGAAGCGCTGGTCGTGGCCTTCGGGCCGCCCTCGTGACGGATCTGGACGGGTTCCCTGAAACATCGGGACGAAAATCCAGCGGCGAGGGTCGACCGGCGCGGCAGGCGCGGGCTGAAATCGCCCGCGCGGTCCGGAGGGAACGCATGTCCTCCGCCCGCCGGGGGCCACTGTCGGAAGCGGGTTAAGACCCCGCGCGCCGAAGGCTCACGAACAACGGTCACGCGGAGTGCTCCGGCCTCGGCCGAAACGGTATTTCTCTACCCCATCATCCGGGCCCTGCCCGGACGCTCCGCCGCCTCCCCAAGCCCGCCGGCTCCACCGGCGGAAGGGCGCCGGCGCGCGCTCAGCCCTCCACGAACCGCGGGATCGGTCCGAGCTGCGGGGTCTGGTCCGGCAGCTCCACGAATTCCTCGTCCATGAAGCACCAGCCCCAGCCCTCGGGCGGGTCGTAGCCCTCGATGATCGGATGCTTGGTCGCGCGAAAGTGGGCGGTGGCGTGCCTGCTGGGGCTGTCGTCGCAGCAGCCGACATGGCCGCAGGTCCGGCACAGGCGCAGATGGACCCACCAGCCGCCGGTCTCGAGGCACTCCTCGCAGCCCTTGGCGCTAGGCGTGACGTGATGGATGGCGTCGCCGTGCGTGCAGGTCATGCGGCAGATCCTCTCAGGCTTCGGCGAGATAGGCGTGGATCGCGGCGACGGCCTGGGCGCCTTCGCCGATGGCGGCCCCGACCCGCTTGACCGAGCCGGCCCGGACGTCGCCGATCGCGAACACGCCCTTGCGGCTGGTCTGCAGCAGCGGATGGCCGGGCGCCAGGTCGGTCCCGGTGCGGACGAAGCCGTGATTGTCCAGCTCCACATGGCAGTGGGTCAGCCAGGCGGTGTTGGGCGCGGCGCCGATGAACAGGAAGAGGTGGCTGATCGTCTGGACGGTCTCGACGCCGTCCGGACCGCGCCAGCGCACGGCCGACAACTGGTTGGGCTTGCCGTCCTCGCTTTCCAGATCGACGATCGCGCTTTTGACGATGACCTCGATATTAGGCGTGCTCTCGATCCGGTCGATCAGGTAGCGCGACATGGTCGCCGCCAGGCTCTCGCCGCGCACGATCATCCAGACCTTCTTGACCTGGCTGGCCAGATAGACCGCCGCCTGGCCCGCCGAGTTGCCGGCCCCGACCAGGGCGACCTCCTGGCCGGCGCACAGCTTGGCCTCCAGCGGCGAGGCCCAGTAGTGGACGCAGGCGCCTTCGAAGCGATCCAGATTCTCGACCTCCAGCCGGCGATAGCGGGCGCCGCTGGCGATGACGACTGTTTTGGCTTGCGCTGTCTCGCCGCTGGCGAGGGCCAGGCGATATCGATGCTGGCCGTCGTCCTCGCAGACCAGAGAGGCGACCTCGTCGGGAATGGCCAGCTCGGCCCCGAACTTCTGGGCCTGGCCATAGGCGCGGCCCATCAGGGCCATACCGGTGATCCCGGTGGGGAAGCCCAGATAGTTCTCGATCCGCGCCGAGGCTCCGGCCTGGCCGCCGAAGGCGCGGGTGTCCAGCACCAGCACCGACAGCCCTTCCGAGGCGGCGTAGACGGCGGTGGCCAGGCCGGCGGGCCCGGCCCCGACGATGGCGACATCATAGAGGCGGTTGGCGTCGATCGGTCCGACCAAGCCGATGCAGCGGCCCAACTGGTGATTGGTGGGCTTTCGCAGGATCTCGCCGTTCGGGCACAGCACGATCGGCAGTTCGCTGTCGTCGACCTGGAAGCGCTCGATCAGCACCTTGGCGCAGTCCATCTGGTCGGGGTCGAGGTGCTGGTAGGGATGGCCGTTGCGCGCCAGGAAGCCCGACAGGCGGATGACCTCGGCGTCGGCTTCGCGGCCGATGATGATCGGACCTCCGGCCCCGGTCTCGATCAGGCTGACGCGGCGCAGGATCAGCGCGCGCATGATCTGTTCGCCCAGCTCGGCCTCGGCGACCAGCACGGCGCGCAGACGCTCCGGGGCGATCAGCAGCGCCTCGACCTGGGTGAGGGCCTTGACGTCGACTAGCGACGGGCGGCCCGACAGCTGGGCGATCTCGCCAACGAACTGGCCGGCGGCGTGCTCGACGATCGGCTGGCTTTCGTCGTGGGCGTCGCGGCGACTGATCGCCACCCGACCGGCCAGGATGACGAACAGGCCGGGCGAGGCGACGCCGGCCGTGGCCAGGGCCGCGCCGGCCTCGGCATGGATCACCTGGCCGAAGCGGCGCAGCCGATCGATCTCGACCGGCTCCAGCCGGGGAAACATCTGGGCGCGTCGGGTGTCGAAGGTCGTGCCAGCCATGGGAGGAGATTGCGTCAGGAACGGCTCCCGGTCATCCGTTGAAGGTGACGGATTTGAACATTCGTGCGGTGACGTGACGGAGTATTCGATCGAATGGTTCCTTTCGCACGACGCGAGGCCTAGGTTTCGACCATGTCGCGTTCCTCCGCTACCCCACGCCCCGCCGTGCAATGGCGCGCCGGGACTGCTGTCCAGGCCCTCGAGCGGCCCTTGCCGCGCGAGACGGCCGTGGGCCTCTCGTTCGATGGCCGTCCGCACACGGTGCTGATGGCCACGCCGCAGGATGTCGAGGACCTGGCCCTGGGCTTCGTAATCACCGAAGGCATAGCCGCCGCCGGCGACGTGCTGGACATCGTTCGCAAGGACGAGGCGCTGGGCATTCTGGTGGATATCCGCCTGGCGCCCGGCGCGCTGGCCAGGAAGGCGCGACCGCGCAACCTGGAAGGCCGCTCCAGTTGCGGGCTCTGTGGCGTGCAGCGCCTGGCGGACGCGGTGCGGCCGCTGCCGGTGCTGGGAGCGGGCTCGCGGATCGAACACGCCGCCATCCCCCGCGCCCTGGCGGCGCTGGAGGCGGAGCAGGCCCTGGGCCGCCTGACCCGCGCCACTCACGCGGCGGCCTTCTTTAATAAAGCCGGCGGCCTGGTCGTGGTCCGCGAGGACGTCGGTCGGCACAACGCCCTCGACAAGCTGGCCGGCCTGATGGCGCGCGAGGCGATCGACGCGGCGGACGGCTTCGTCGTCGCCACCAGCCGCGCCTCGTTCGAGATGATCGAAAAGACCGCGCGGATGGGCTGTCCGATCCTGGTCGCGGTCTCGGCCCCGACCGAACTGGCGGTGATCAAGGCGCAGGAGGCCAACCTGACCCTGGTCGCCCTGGCCCGCGCCGACGGCCACGCGGTGTTCGCCGGCGGCGAGCGTCTTATAGAGTCGAGTTGGAGCCGGTCTGATGGCGGACGACAAGGTTGCTTCAGGCAAGGTCGAGGGCGTTCGCCCCTACACCCATCCGGCCGGCGGCTGGGACGCGCTGAAGGCCGTGGCGGGCGCGCTGGTCGACCAGGAGACGGTGGTCGAGGGCGGCAAGACCTTGATGCGGGCCAACCAGCCCGAGGGCTTCGACTGCCCCGGCTGCGCCTGGCCCGATCCCAAGCACACCTCATCCTTCGAGTTCTGCGAGAACGGCGCCAAGGCCGTGGCCTGGGAGGCGACGACCAAGCGCGCCACGCCGGAGGTCTTCGCCCAGCACACGGTCAGCGAGCTGTTGACCTGGACCGATCACGCCATCGAGGACCTGGGCCGGCTGACCGAGCCGATGGCCTACGATCCGGCCGACGACCGTTATAGAGCGATTTCGTGGGGCGAGGCCTTCGCCCGCGCCGGCGGAGCGCTCAAGGTCTTGGCCCATCCGGATGAAGCGGAGTTCTACGCCTCCGGTCGGGCCAGCAACGAGGCGGCCTTTCTCTACCAGCTGCTGGGCCGCCGGTTCGGGACCAACAATTTCCCGGACTGCTCGAACATGTGCCACGAGCCGACCAGCGTCGGCCTGCCGGACTCGATCGGCCTGGGCAAGGGTTCGGTGACCCTGGAGGACTTCGACCACGCCGACCTGATCCTGTGCTTCGGGCACAATCCCGGCACCAATCACCCGCGGATGATGACCTCGCTGCGCGACGCCAGCCGGCGCGGGGCGACGATCCTGGCCTTCAATCCGCTGAAGGAACGAGCGCTGGAGAAGTTCGCCGCGCCGCAGGATCCGGTCGAGATGGCGACCCTGAGTTCGACCCCGATCGCCTCGGCCTATTTCCAGCTGAAGATCGGCGGCGACGCGGCCTTCGTGCAAGGCATGATGAAGGCGGTGCTGGCCATGGAGGCCCGCGACGGCGGCGTCCTGGATCGCGCCTTCATCGAAGAACACACCGCCGGCTTCGAGATCCTGGCCGCCCAGCTCGAGGCCATGGACTGGGCCGATATCGAAGCGGGCAGTGGCATGTCCCGCGAACGGATCGAAGAGGCGGCGGCTGTCTACGCCAAGGCCAAGGCGACCATCCTCTGCTATGGCATGGGCCTGACCCAGCACCGCGACAGCTCCGGCACGGTGCAGCAGCTGGTCAACCTGCTGCTGCTGAAGGGCAATATCGGTCGGGAAGGGGCGGGGATCTGCCCGCTGCGGGGCCACTCCAACGTCCAGGGCAACCGCACGGTCGGCATCTGGGAGAAGCCGTCCAAGGCGCTGTCGGACGCGATCCAGACCGTCTTCGGCTTCGAGCCGCCGCGCGAGCACGGCCATACGGTGGTCGAGACGATCGAGGCGATGGAAGCCGGCCGGTCCAAGGTGTTCCTGGGCCTGGGCGGCAATTTCGCGGTGGCCGCGCCGGACCCGGTGCGGACCTTCGCGGCCATGCGCAAGCTGGACATGGCCGTCCACATCGCCACAAAGCCCAACCGCACGCACCTGTTGATCGGCAAGGAAGCGATCCTGCTGCCCTGCCTGGGCCGCACCGAGATGGACGTCCGCGCCGGCGTGCGCCAATCGGTGACGGTCGAGGACTCGATGTCGATGGTCCACGCCTCGCGCGGCCTCAATCCGCCGGCGTCCGAGCACCTGATGTCAGAGCCGGCTATCGTATCGGGGATCGCTCACGCGGCCTTCGGCCACGATCCGCATGTCGACTGGCTGGGTCTGGCTGATGACTACGACGCCATCCGCGACATGATCGCTCGGGTCTTCCCAGGCTTCGAAGACTATAATGACAGGGTCCGCGTTCCGGGCGGCTTCCGTCTGCCGGTCGGGCCGACGGAGCGGGTGTGGAAGACGGCCAGCGGCAAGGCCAACTTTCTGCCGTTCAACCCCAAGGGCGGCGATCCGCGCCAAGGCGATCCGGACGTGATGATCCTGACCACCCTGCGTAGCCACGACCAGTACAACACCACGATCTATGGGCTGAACGACCGCTATCGCGGGGTGTTCGGCCGGCGCGACGTGATCTTCGCCAATCCCGACGACATGGCCCGGCTGGGCCTGGCGCAAGGCGACCTCGTCGACCTGGGCGCGGCGTTCGACGAGACCGGCGAGCGGATCGTGCGGGCCTTCACCGTGGTGGCGCGCGACATTCCGCCGGGCTGCCTGGCGGCATACTATCCCGAGACCAATGTCGTGGTGTCGCTGGACGACCATGACCAGCGCTCGGGCACGCCGGCCTACAAGTCCGCCCCCGTGCGCTTGCGTCCTCACCAGACCGCTTGGCAAGGCGCGGCGGCGCGCAACTAAAGCGGTTGTTAGGGGCCGCTATGTTTAATGCGCCCAACCCAAGGGAGAGGCGCGTGGGCGTGGATGTCGAGACCGTGGCGGTTTCAAAGTTGGGAGCGGCCGAGCGCGCGCTCTGGAGCCGCTTCCGCGAGGAAGACCCCGCCCTAGCCAGTCCCTATTTCGACCTGCGCTTCGTGGAGGCCGCCAGCCAGGTCGCGCCGAACGCCCGGATCGCTGTCATTCGCGAGGACGGGGCGGTTCGCGGATTCCTGCCGTTCCAGCAGCGGGGCGGCCTGCTGCAGCCCCTGGCCGCGCCACTCAGCGACTTCCACGGTCTGATCGCCGAGCCGAATCTCTCCATCGGCGCGTTGTTGCCGCGCCTGGAGGGCGTGCGCCGCGCGCGGGTCAGCGGCCTGATCGGGGCGGGAAGCGGACCGGCCGGGGCTGTCGGCCCGTCGCGCGATGGCCGCCGATCTCTCGCAGGGCTTTGACGCCTACCTGGCCAGCCGCGACACGCGGTTCCTGAAGGACAAGCGCCGCCGCCGGCGGGCCCTGGAGCGCGATCACGGCCCGCTGTCGTTCGACTTCGAGCGGCCGACACGGGCGGAAATCGACCTGGTCATCGACCGCAAGCGGGCTCAGCTGGCTCGTACGCACCAGTATGACATCTTCGCCTGCGGCTGGACGGTCGCGCTGCTGCACCGGCTGGCCGAGATCGACGCGCCGGACTTCGGGCTGCGGCTGGCGGTGCTGAAGGCGGGCGGCGCGCTCGTCGCCGCCGAGTTGGGCCTGACCTCGGGCGCGCGGCATCACCTGTGGTTCCCGATCTACGACCCGGCCTTCGCCAAATACTCGCCGGGCAGCCTGATGACGTTGGACACCCTGGAGACCGCCGCGGCGCGTGGCGTCACGCGCGTGGATTTCGGCGTCGACGCCGACGCCTACAAGCGCGACTTCGCCGATCCGGCCGAGGCGGCGTTCGAAGGGCTGATCGAGCGGCGAGTCTCCTCACGGGGGCTGTCGATGCGCGGCTTCGGCGTTTCGCGGCTAGCCCGACGGTTCGACCGCATCGTGGCCTGCGAGCCTGGCCTGGTCGGCCAAATCCGGGGCGGCACGGGCTTCATGGCCGCCATGGCGCGCCGCCATCCCAGGCTGGGGGCGGGCGTGGGCCTAGGATTGGGATTGGGGCTGAGCTTGGCCGCGATGATGGTCGACTAGGCGACCCGCGTTATATGACATCGCGGTCATGACCTCGAATTAAGTCGAAACCTTGTCGGGCGACCGCTAGCTTCCCCTTATCGAATTACACGCAATCGAGGGGAGAACATCGATGCGCGCTCTGACCACCCTGGCCGTTCTGGCCGCCGCCGTCACCGCCGCCGGCGCCGCCCAGGCCGCTCCGTCCGTGAAGATCAAGGACGCCGTCGCGCGCGTGGTGGTGATCCCCGAGAACCGCACCGATGTGAAGGTCGAGTTCATCACCACCAACGCCGACCTGCCGCTGAGCGTGCGCCAGAATGGCGACGAGGTGATCGTCGATGGCGACCTGCGCATGAACCGGATCAACAGCTGCAACAGCCGCGACGGCAAGGTCTGGGTGAAGGTTCGCGGCGTCGGCCAGGTGTCCTACGACAACTTCCCGCAGGTGGCCGTGCGCGTGCCGATGAACGTGCGGGTGCAGGCTGGCGGCGCCGTGTTCGGCGACATCGGTCGCTCCGACAGCGTCAACCTGGCCAATGCCGGCTGCGGTGACTGGACCGTGGCCAACACCAAGGGCGAACTGCACGTCAGCCAGGCCGGTTCGGGCGACACCAAGGCCGGCACGGCGTCGTCGGTCGAGATCAGCATCGCTGGCTCGGGCGACGTGGTGACCCAGGCCATCTCGGGTGACCTGGAGGCCAGCATCGCGGGCTCGGGCGACATCAAGGTGGCAAGCATCGCCGGCAAGCTGGAGGGCAACATCGCCGGTTCGGGCAACATCACCGTCCTGGGCGGCCGCAGCCGCATGGTCGAAGTCAATGTGATGGGGTCGGGCGACGTTGCCTTCAACGGCGAGGCCGACGATGTCGACGTCTCGGTCGCCGGTTCGGGCGACGTGCGCATCGCCAAGGTCAATGGCGCGGTCAAGAAGCATGTGGCCGGTTCGGGCGACGTGATCATCGGCGGCCGCTGACCGGCGAGCGTCACTCTATATATAGAGTGAAGGCCCCGGGATCGCTCCCGGGGCCTTCTTCATGTCCGGACCTTGGGTCCAGGCCGTCCTTAGCGGACGCCGAAGCCGAACAGGTCGCTGGCCGTGGCCAGGTCGGCGCCGGCGCGATCGCGGTCCTTCAGGCTGCCGCCGAACGTGTAGCGGAAGCCAACCTTCACGGCGTCCGAGTTCAGCTTGGCCAGGTCCTTCGACTTAGCGTGGGTGTACTTGGCGAAGGTCGACCAGCCGGTGTTGGCGAACTTGTATTCGCCGCCGGCGTTCACGTCCCACAGGTCGGCGTTGACGTTGGTGTCGATGCGCGACCAGCCGGCGCCGGCGTTCAGGCGGAAGTTATCCGACACGAAGTAACGGGCTTCGCCGCGGACGGTGTACAGGTCGGCGTCCAGGTCGTTCGACTGGCCGTAGGCGACCAGGCCCGTCAGCGTGACGTTGTTCAGGTACTTCTGGGCTTTCGCCGACGGCCCACAGGGTGTCGTTCGACGGACGCGACAGGGCGGTGAAGCCGCCGACGCGCACGGTGTCGCCCAGCTTGGTGGTCAGGTGCACAGCGCCCGACGCGACGGTTTCGTCCGACAGGTCGTTGTCCGAGATCGAGACGTCGCCGTTGGCGGTCACGGTCCAGGCGCCCGAGAGGGGGATGGCGACCGAGCCGTCGAGCACGGCCGACGTGCCGTTGGCGCCGCCGGCGCGGGTGTTGACGTCGGCGTAGTTCACGGCGGCGCCGACCGAACCGATGTTTTGGGCGAAGGCCGGGGCCGAGACGGCGGCGGCGATCAGGGCGGCGGTGGCGAAGAGCTTCGTATTCATAGTGGGGTATCCCCTTACACAAGAGTGGCTCACCGGCTGGCTGGACGGTCGTTGTTGGGGGAGGGGCCGCCCAGTCCGTCGGTGAGGGGCGGCATCTATGGAGGTTCGACCTTGGCCTCAAGATCGCCGGCGACGCTTCAAGGCGGATTTATACAAATTTGTGACACTTGCGCGGGTGAGATTTTCGCCTACGCGCAAGCGGGCGCACGTTCTTGCTAACCATTGGGCCTTATGGGTTAAATGCAGACCGACGTTATGTTTTCGCGGGACTTGCGCCGCGGGGGCAGGGCGCCTATTCAGAACCGGCCCGACGAGTTGCGTCCTACAAAGGCGCGAGGAACCGGACAGAGCGCTTGACGAAACCGATTCCGGAACGTACAAGCGCGCCTTGTTGGACCGGCTGTGAGCTCTCGGGCTCAAACGCGGTTCGCGAGACGCCCGGACATAGCGCCTCAAGCCTTCTTTCGAGAGGGTGGTGTGATATCTGGTCATCAGCCCCGGCGGGAAACCGCGGGGGTCATTTGTTTTGCGGACGCTGCGTACGAGCTCTCTCGGGAGTTCGAGTTGGTCTTTGAAATGGTTCGAGACGCGGGCGCAGCCCACTAGGAAACCGAGCGATATGGATCGTCAGAACATCCGCATCCGGCTCAAGGCCTTCGATCACCGCGTGTTGGATCATTCCACGCGCGAGATCGTCAACACGGCCAAGCGCACGGGTGCGACGGTGCGGGGCCCCATCCCCCTGCCCACGCTTATCGAGAAATTCACCGTCAACCGTTCGCCGCACGTCGACAAGAAGTCGCGCGAGCAGTTCGAGATCCGTACGCACAAGCGCGTTCTCGACATCGTTGACCCGACTCCGCAGACCGTGGACGCGCTGATGAAGCTCGACCTGTCGGCCGGCGTTGACGTCGAAATCAAGCTGTAAGGAGGGCCGATCCATGACTCTCCCCACCCAACGCACCGGCATCATCGCTAAGAAGCTCGGCATGACCCGCTTCTTTGACGAAGCTGGTCAGCACGTGCCGGTCACCGTCCTGTCGCTCGACGGTTGCCAGGTCACCGCTCAGCGCACCGTTGAGAGGGACGGCTACACCGCCCTCCAGCT
>CBDIPU010000021.1:0-85306 GCA_965283765.1 Caulobacteraceae bacterium | reverse complement strand
GAAGCCGGACGCCATCTTCACGAACTTGGCCGAGGCGCGGGCGTGCAGGCCGCGCTCATTGACGATCTCGACCGTTCTTGACGTCATTCCCTACTTTTCCCCCGCGAGCACGTAGGAGGCCACGGAGATGTACTTGCGTCCAGCCTCTTGGGCGTGGGCGACGCAGGCTTGCAGAGTCTCGCGCTGGCGCACGCTGGCCAGCTTGATCAGCATGGGCAGGTTCAGGCCGGCGATGACCTCGGCCTTGGTCTGCTCCATGACCGAGATGGCCAGGTTGCTGGGCGTGCCGCCGAACATGTCGGTCAGCAGGATGACGCCGTTGCCGTCGGTGTCGACCTCGGCGCAGGCCTTCAGAATGTCGGAACGGCGGCGTTCCATGTCGTCTTCGGGGCCGATGCAGATCGCCTTCACGGCGGCCTGCGGCCCGACCACATGCTCCATGGCGGAGATGAACTCTTCCGCCAGACGCCCGTGCGTCACGATCACGAGCCCGATCATGCCTTGTATCTCAACAGGGATCCCCATTCCCGTGGCGACCGGGAGAGCGTCGCGCGGGCGGCCTTGATACGCTCGTTAGGAGGCGACTCCAAGAGACTGCATCATGCGTCTTATTTTCGCCGGGGCGGCGGGTTCTCGCGGCCACAGGTCGAAAACGGGAACGGAAACGCCCGTGATCGTCTCGGCGCGCGGATCGGGCAGGCGCTCGACGGCGGCGGGGTCGGCGACGCAGCGGATGACCAGCGCCACTTCGCAGAAGGGCAGGGCGCCGGCGTCGAGCACGCCCAGGCCCCGCACCTCGATCAGGCCCGCCAGGGTTTCCGGCGCCTTGCCGTAGAGGCGCCCGTCGGCGGTGAAGACCACGACCCGGTCGTCGGCGACCAGCCGGAAGCCGGCGTCGAGGGCGCGCAAGGCCAGGTCGCTCTTGCCGGCGCCCGACGGGCCCTCGATCAGGGCGCCCCGCCACAGGCCGTCCTGGCGCCGGGCGATCAGGCCGGCGTGACGGATCTCGGACGGCGCGCCCGGCGGGGTCTCTGGCCGAATCACTCCCGGACTTCCGGCAGCTCGACCACGAAGCGGGCGCCGATCACGGCCCCGGCCTCGTTCTTGCGGTTCTCGGCGTGGATCTGGCCGCCGTGCGCCTCGACGATCTGACGGGCGATCGACAGGCCCAGGCCCGAATTGCCGCCGAACGCCCGGCCCTTGGGGCGCGAGGTGTAGAAGCGCTCGAAGATGGTCTCCAGATTGTCGGGCGGCATGCCCGGACCGTCGTCGTCGACGATCACGGCCACGGTCGACTTGCCGCGCGGCCGGATCAGGGAGATCCGCACCTCGCCATCGTCCGGGCTGAACGAGCGGGCGTTGTCGATCAGGTTGCGGAACACCTGGCCGATCGGCGTCTCGCGGGCCAGCACCAGGGTCGGGCGGGGGATTTCGGCCGCGAACCGCACCCGCACGCTGCCCGGCGCCGGGCCGGCGCGCAGCTGGGTCTCGTACAGGCTGGCGACCTCGGCCAGCAGCTTGGACAGGTCGATCGCCTTGGGATGCTCGCGCGACAGCTCCGCGTCGAGGCGCGAGGCGTTGGAGATGTCTGTGACCAGGCGGTCCAGGCGGTTGACGTCATTCTGCAGGATGGCCAGCAGCCGGGCCCGGGCGGCGGGGTCGGTGACAAGGTCCAGGGTCTCGATGGCCGAGCGGATCGAGGTCAGGGGGTTCTTGATCTCGTGGGCCACGTCGGCGGCGAAACGCTCGATGGCGTCCATGCGCTCGGACAGCGAGTGGGTCATGTCCTCCAGCGAGCGCGACAGGTCGCCCAGCTCGTCGCGGCGCTCGGACAGGTCGGGCAGGGAGATGGCGCGCGCGCCTTGCAGGCGCACATGGTCGGCGGCCCGGGCCAGGCGCAGCACCGGCACGGCGATCAGGCGGTGCAGCATCACGCTGGACATCACGATTGCGACCATGGCCACGATGATGAACGGCAGCAGGGCCTTGCGCTCGGCCGAGATGATCTCGTCGACGTCGCCGGCCTCCAGGGTCAGGACCCCCAGCACCGCGCGGACATGCTGGATCGGTATCGACACCGACACCACCCGCTCGCCGTCCTCGGCCACGCGGGTGCCGGCGACGGGGCGGCCCTTCATGGCCTGGGTGATCTCGTTGGCCAGCGCCTTGCGGGCCTTCTCCGCGCGGGCCTGGGCGGCGGGGGTCAGGTGCGGCGGCGCGTCCTTGTCTCCCGGCTTGCGAGCGGGCGGCAGCACCTTCCAGTCGACGCGGTCGGCGACCACGAACGAGTTGGCCAGCGTCTTGCCGTGGGCGTCGAACAGCCGGGCCCGCTGGTTGCGCGGGATGAACAGCACCTGCAGCAGCTGGCTGGCGACATAGGGGTCGAGCGCCGGCTCGGGTTCGCCGACCGTGGCGGTCTGGTCGATGACGTTGGCGATCAGCTCGCCCTGGGTGGTCAGGCTGTCGATGCGGGCGGCGATCAGGCCGCTGCGCAGTTCGTTCAGCACCAGGGCCCCGACGACCACGATCGCCAGGGCCAGCACGTTCAGGACGATGATCAGCCGGCCGAGCCTGGACCCGCGCGGCCAGACGAAGCGTCGCCTGGCCTTGGGGGCCTCGAGGCTCTCGGCCTCAGGACTTGCGGTAACGGTAGCCAACGCCGTACAGGGTCTCGATGGAGTTGAACTCGGGATCGACCTGACGGAACTTCTTGCGCATGCGCTTGATGTGGCTGTCGATCGTGCGGTCGTCGACATAGACCTGATCGTCGTAGGCGGCGTCCATCAGGTTGTCGCGGCTCTTCACGAAGCCCGGACGCTGGGCCAGGGCCTGCAGCAGCAGGAACTCGGTGACGGTCAGGCGCACGGGGCGACCGTCCCACAGGCTGTCGTGGCGGGCCGGGTCGAGGGTCAGCTTGCCGCGCTTCATGACCTTGGAGCCCGCCGCCGCGGCGGCCGAGCCGGCCATCGGCGCCAGGTCCTCGTCGTCCGGACGCGCGCGGCGCAGGACGGCCTTGACCCGCTCCAGCAGCAGGCGCTGGCTGAACGGCTTGTGCATGTAGTCGTCGGCGCCGAGGTTGAAGCCGAGGATCTCGTCGATCTCGTCATCCTTCGAGGTCAGCATGATCACCGGGATCTCGGACGTCTGGCGCAGGCGCCGCAGCACCTCCATGCCGTCCATGCGCGGCATCTTGACGTCGAGAATGACAAGATCGGGCGGGCTGGCCTCGACGGCCTCGAGACCCGAGGCTCCGTCGTAATAGGCCTTCACCGCGTGACCGTGGCTTTCCAGGGCCAGCGAGACCGAGGCGACGATGTTCTCGTCGTCGTCAATGAGCGTAATGGCGGCCATCTGGTCGTTCTTGTCCTTAGCCTTATCTTGCGTCGGCCGATCCTATCGGTCGAACGTCCTGGCTTCAACGCGCGGCGCGGTAAAGCTTTCCCTGCTTCTTCCTGGCCTTTGCGGCTCCAGAAAGGCGCGATTGCGGCGCCGGCGGCCGTCCGGAGCGGGTTCCCTCAACCTCACCTTAAGGTCTGAAAGCCCATAGTGAGGCCTCCTGAAGCGGGGCGGGCATGAGCCAAGTCCATTACGAGTTGTTTGTCCGGCGGAAAGTCGGAGCCCAGTGGACGCTGGAGATCGCTTCGGAGAACCGTGCGCACGCGCTGCAGGTCGCCGAGGACGTGCTCGTCCAGAACCGCGCCGTCGCCGTGCGCGTCAGCAAGGAAACGCTCGACGAGGCCACCGGCGAATACAAGTCGATCGCCATCTTCACCAAGGGGCTGGTCGACGGCGGCAAGCCCAAGAAGGAGGTCGAGGACCGCGACCCCCTCTGCGTGCAGCCGGCCGATCTCTACACCGCCCACGCCCGCGACCGCATCGGCCGCCTGCTGGAAGGCTGGCTGGCCCGGCACAAGGCCACGCCGTTCGAACTGCTGCACCGCCCCGATCTCGTCGAGAAGCTCGAGGCGTCCGGCACCGACCTGCAGCACGCGCTGCAGAAGATCGCCATTCCGGAAGCCGAGGCGCGCGGCCAGTCCGTGCACGAGGTCATCCGCCACTTCCAGGGCCTGGTCGAGCGCACCGTCGCCAACCTGATGAAGGCCTTCAAGAAGGGGGCCCTGCCGGACCTCGACAAGGAAGGCTTCGCCAGGGCCGCCGAGCGCCTGGTCGCCGACCCGGACCGCGCCTTCCTGCTGGGGGCCGGCGTCGCCGCCTCGATCGCTCCGGCCGTCAGCTGGTCGGCCAAGATCGCCCGTCTGCTGGATCTGGCCGACGCCGCCCCGGAGGAGCCGCGCGCCCGCTTCGCGGCCCTGCAGGCCATCGAGCAGCCGCTGGCCGAGATCATCGGTTCGCGCGCCGGCATGGCCGACCTGCTGGACACCACCAACGAGGATCTGGGCGTCACCCTGGCGGCCATGACCCGGCTGACCGGCGGCGTCGCCGTCGAGGCCCTGATCAAGATAGAAGCCAGCGTCCGCGGCTGCATGCCGGAGCTGTCGGGCACGGCCCGGCGCCTGGGCGAATGGCTGGCCGGCGACAACTTCCCCTCGGTGCGCAAGGCCATCGCCGAACGCGTGCTGACCGAGCTGAACGGCGTTCGTCGCCTCAAGCCCACGGACGCCGAGGCCGAGATCGAATATCTGCGCGCCCTGGCCATGAGTTTGACGGCCGCCGCCGGCCGCATCCTCCAGGCCGAGGACATCCAGAACGCCTTCACGACCCGCTCCAAGACCCTGTTGAACGGCGACTTCATCGAGGCGCTGCTGGGTCGAGACCGTTCGGCCTATGAAGAGATCAAGATGCTGATCCGCCTGGCCGAGAACGTCATGGGCGCGGTCAACAAGCGCAACGCCGCCCGCTGGCTGAACGCCAATATCAGCGCCATGCGCTTCGAGAAGGAACTGCGCGCGGGGCCGGACTCGCCGGTTGCCAAGCTCGGCAACCTGGCCGGCCTCCAGCGCCAGCTGGTCCGCTCGGGCCTGGTGCGCGAGGACTTCGAGCCGCTGTGCGTCAAGCTGGGCGAGATCGGCGCGCTGATCGAGGCTGACTTGCGTCTGCTGACCATGCTGGTCCGCGCCCCCGCGCCGCTGCCGCACCGCCTGCAGCTGCTGGCCAAGCTGGCCCTCGGCGAGGCCGGTCCGACCGGCCCGGTCGCCGACAAGGCCCGGGTCGAGGCTCTGAAACTGGCCCGCGATCCGACCTCGCGCGAACAGCTCCAGGGCTCGCCGCAAACCATGGACCTGCTCAAGACCCTGCTGGGGCAGGCGGCTTAGGGGGCGCTTGCCACCGGAGGACGTTCAGGCCGCCACCGGAGCTATCCGCCTCACCGCAGCACCGCGTCCGCGCTCACCAGCCGCACGTCGTGCATCTGGTTCAGATAGGCCTCGTAGTAACCCTTGTGCGACGCGCCGACGATGGCGAGCATCCGCATGCCCGGGTGCTGGCCCAGTACGTCGCGGATATTGCCGACCATGCGCAGGTTGCGGGTCTCCCAGTAGCCGAGATACCGCCGGCCGAAGCCCTGGGCGAGGGCTCGACGAACGCCGCGCCGAAGTCGCCCCTGAAGGCCATCAGCTGGGCGTTGGCGCTGTTGTAGGCCCGGTAGAGGTTCAGCACGCCGTCCGGCTTGTCGAGGGCGGCCTCCAGGCGCTGGCTTTCGGCCCGGCGGGCGTGGCTGACAGGGTTGTCCCAGGCCGACCGGATCGCGGTCTCGAAGGCCTTGGATTCGGCCGGGTCGGGACTGTCGGGCGTGTCGGCCGAGTGGTCGTCGACGCTCCACACGCGCTCATGGCCCAGGCGCGCGGCCACCACCGCGGCGATCAGGGTGAACTCGTTACGGCGGACCTTGAGGAGTCCAGATAGGCGGCCAGCTCGTCGTTCAGGCCGTCGCCGGCCCGGCGCTCGGCCTGCGGCAACCGCAGCCACTGCACCAGGGCCGAATTACGCTCGCCCGCCGCCATGAACACCGCCGCCAGGCGCCGGCGCTGAGCCGCAGTGGGCTGGGCCGGCCAGGCGGCCAGCAGGCGCTCGGCCTCGGCGTTGGCGGCGGGCGCGTCGAGGCCGACGGCCTGGCCCGCCTTGGTCGGATCGTAGCAATAGCTCTTCACCGTCTCGGCGTAGCGGGCGGGGTAGCGGCGCAGGGCGTCGCACTGCAGGCCCGACAGATCCTCGGTGGCGATGCCGGTCGGCTTCCAGGCCGTCAGGCGGTCCACCAGCGGCGCCAACAGCGCCATGTCGAAGGTCTTGGGCAGGCCCGACAGGTGCGCCGTGCCCAGCACCAGCACCTCGTTGGCCTTGCCGGCGGGCGGGCCCTTCAGCGTTTCGGGATGGAAGGTGGGCCGGTAGTCTCGCGCCCGGGTCTGGGCTTGCGGCTGGGCTTGCGCCTGGGCGGCGCCGGCGAGGATCGCCAGCGCCCCAACGCCGGCGACGAGAACACGAACGGTGCGAAACATGGAGGCCCCTCGGATAGCTGCTCAAGCTTAGAGGCCCGGAGGAGGGTGAACGGAGGCGCCTGTCTTTTATTTAATGATCTTGCCTCTTCCCCGACGGCGCCGCGTAGGCTGGCTTCACGCGGTCGATCGGACCGCCTCGCCTCCGGTCATCCTGGGAGATCGCCATGGTCGTGTTCACCGTTCTCTATCCCGCCGCGCCCGGCGCGAGGTTCGATCAGGCCTATTACGACGCCACCCACATCCCGCTGGTCCGCGAGGCCTTCACGCCCACGGGCCTGACCGACGTACAGGTGCTCAAGGGCCTGCCCGGCCCGGACGGCTCGCCCGCGCCGTTCGTGGTCATCGTCAACATCACCTTCCGCGACGCCGCGGCCCTGCAGGCCTCGCTAGGCGGTCCAAGGGCGCCCGAGGTGCTGGGCGACGTTGCCAAGTTCACCGACATCACGCCGGTCACGCAGGTGAGCGTGGCAGGTTAGCCAGGATTCCCGCCAGCGCGTCCACGACCCGCTCCACATCGCCGTCGGCCATGGTCGGATAGAGCGGCAGGGTCAGGCAGCGGGCGTACCAGGCGTCGGCCCCGGGCAGGTCGGCCAGACCCTGGCGGTTCACATAGTAGGGCTGGCGGTGCACCGGGATGTAGTGGACCTGCGTGCCGATGCCGCCGGCCTTCAGGCTGTCGACCACGGTGCGGCGTGACAGGCCCTCGGCCTCGAAGTCGATCAATACGGTCAGCAGGTGCAGGGCCGGGTTCGAATGGGCCGGGCTCGCGGCCAGACGCACGCGCGGGGCGCGTTCGGCCAGCCGCTTGGCGTAGAGCGCGGTCAGTTCGCGCCGGCGGGCGACGAAGCGATCCAGCTTGTTCAGTTGCGATAGGCCAAGCGCGCACAGCACGTCCGGGATGCGGTAGTTGAAGCCCAGCTCCGGCATTTCGTACCACCAGGGATCGCCGCCGGGCTCGCGGACCATGCCGTGCGAGCGCAGCAGCCGGACCTTGGCCGCCAGGGCCGCGTCGTTGGTGGTCAGCATGCCGCCCTCGCCGGTGGCGAGCGTCTTGACCGGATGGAACGAGAAGCTGGCGAAGCTGGAAAAGGCGCAGTCGCCGACCGGGTGGGCGGTTCCGCCGAAGGTTCCGACCGAACCCAGGGCGTGGGGCGCGTCCTCGACCAACACCGCGCCGGCGGCCGAGGCCATGGCCTTGAGCGCCGGCAGGTCGCAGACGTCGCCGCGCAGATGGACGGGCAGCACGGCCTTGATCCGTTTGCCGGGCGCGCTGTTCAGGGCCCTTCCACTCAGGGCTTTGGCCAGGGTGTCCGGAGTGATCAGGCCGCTGTCGGGATCGACATCGGCGAACACCACCTCGGCCCCGACGTAGCGGGCGCAGTTGGCGGTGGCCAGGAAGGTGATCGACGGCGCCACGCAGACATCGCCCTCGCCGACGCCCAAGGCCATCATCGCCAGATGCAGGGTGGCCGTGCCGTTGGAGACGGCGATCGCGTGCTTGGCCCCGACCTTTTTCGCGAAGGCGGTCTCGAAGGCCTCGACCGTCGGCCCGGTGGTCAGGAAGTCGCCACGGAGGGCCTGCGCGACGGCCGCGACGTCGTCGTCCTCGATCGTCTGCCGGCCGTAGGGGAGGAAGCCGCTCATCGTGCGGCCTTCTCCTCCAGCATGTCCAGCAGACCCTGGGGCGTCAGCCAGTCCTGGTTGTTGTCGCTGCTGTATGAGAACTCCTCGGCCACGCGCCGGGCGCCGTCGGCTTCCGAATAGGGCGTGCGGCCGAACTCGGCGAAGTTGGGCTCGATGGCGTAGCGATCCTCGAACTCGACGGTGGCGCGGGCGTCGTCGGCGCTGATCATGATCTCGTGCAGCTTTTCGCCGGGACGGATGCCGACCACCTTCATGCCGGCGTCCGGCGACATGGCCTTGACCAGGTCCGGCATGGCCATGGAGGGATCTTCGGCACGAAGATCTCGCCGCCGCGCATCATGGTCAGGGACGACAGCACGAAGTCGACGCCCTCGTTCAGGGTGATCCAGAAGCGGGTCATGCGCGGGTCGGTGACCGGCAGTTCGGTCGCGCCCTGGCTCAGCAGGCGGCGATACAGCGGCACGACGCTGCCGCGCGAGCCGACCACGTTGCCGTAGCGAACCACCGCGAAGCGGGTGCCGATATCGCCCGACAGGTTGTTGGCGGCCACGAAGGTCTTGTCCGAGGCCAGCTTGGTCGCGCCATAGAGGTTGGTCGGGTTGCAGGCCTTGTCGGTCGACAGGGCCACGACCTGTTTGACGGCGTTGTTCAGGCTGGCCCAGACCACGTTCTCGGCGCCCATGATGTTGGTGTGGATGCACTCGGACGGATTGTATTCGGCCGCCGGCACCTGCTTCAGGGCCGCGGCGTGGATGACGATGTCGACGCCGCGCAGGGCCAGGGTCAGGCGCTCGCGATCACGGACGTCGCCGAGGAAGAAGCGCAGCTTGCCGTAGGTGGCCTCGTCGAACTGCTCGCGCATTTCGAGCTGCATGTCGCTCTGCTTCAATTCGTCGCGGGAATAGATGATCACCTTCCGCGGCGCGTAGCGGCGCAGGACGGTCTCGATGAAGCGCCGGCCGAACGAGCCGGTGCCGCCGGTGACCAGGATCACCTTGCCGTCCAGATCGAGGGATTTGGGGAAAAACGGCCCAAGGACTGCCTCCTGCGACGTTCGTCCGCCCTAGAGGCGCCCAGAGCGGGCGTGGCGACGAATCGTGGTTAACGCCCCTGTGTGCGCTCGCAGGCGTAAAGAGGACGTCAACCCCGGTGCGGTAGCAAGGCGACATGCGCCGAAACCGCCTCCTCCCGATCGCCCTGATCGCCGCCCTCGCCGGCGGCTCCCTGGCCGCGCCGACGGTCGCCTTCGCCAACGCTGGCAAGGAAGAGAAGAAGGCGCCACCGACCTATTTCGCGCTGGACCCGATCAACGCGGTGGTCCTGCGCCGCGACGGCCGCCGGGGCGTGATGACCGTCGAGACCGGCATCGAGGCCAAGGATCCGAAGCTGATGGAGCGCGCCCAGGCCTCGACGCCGCGCCTGCGGGCGGCCTTCGCCCAGGTGCTGATGGTCTATGCCGCCGGCCTGCGCGGCGGCGCCCCGCCGGACCTCGACTATGTCGCGCGCGAGCTTCAGAAGGCCTGCGACCGTATCGTGGGCAAGCCCGGCGCCAAGGTCCTGCTCGGTTCGACCCTGCTCAGCTAGCCTTTGGTCTTTCTGCGCGCGCGGAAGAACCCCCGCAGCAGCTCGGCGCTCTCCTCGGCCAGCACGCCGCCGGTCACCTCCGGCCGCCAGTGGCAGGTAGGTTGAGCGAAGAACTTCGGACCATGGACCACGGCGCCGCCCTTGGGATCCTCGGCCCCGAACACCACCCGGCCGATCCGCGCGTGGCTGATCGCGCCGGCGCACATGGCGCAGGGCTCGAGGGTGACGACCAGGGTCAGGTCGGTCAGGCGGTAGTTCTCGAGCTTCGCCGCCGCCGCGCGCATCGCCGCGATCTCGGCGTGGGCCGTGGGGTCGTGGGCGGCGATCGGGCCGTTGCCGGCCGTGGCGATGACCTCGCCGGTCCTCGGATCCAGGATCACCGCACCGACGGGGGTCTCGCCGGCCTCGGCCGCCGCGCGGGCGGCGTCCAGCGCCAGCCGCATCATGGCGTGGTCTTGATCGTCGGGAAGATCGGTGTGCATTAGCTAGAAAAAGCCCATCGAGAGATGCGCCCAGCCCGAGAAGGACGCCGAAAATGACCAAGCCACACGATCCCCTGTACGAGCCTGAACTCGACGGTCAAGACGGAGAGCTCGACGGCGGTCCCGGCGAACGCGTCGCCAAGGCCCTGGCGCGGGCCGGCGTGGCCTCGCGGCGCGAGGTCGAGCGGCTGATCGAGGCGGGTCGCGTGGCGATCAACGGCAAGGTGCTGACCACCCCGGCGGTCAAGGTCCAGCCCGGCGACTTCCTGACCGTCGACGGCCAGCTGGTGGCCGAGCGCGAGCCGACGCGGATCTTCCGCTACCACAAGCCCACCGGGCTGATGACCACCCACAACGACCCCAAGGGCCGGCCGACGGTGTTCCAGTCGCTGCCCAAGGAGCTGCCGCGCCTGATCTCGGTCGGACGCCTGGACCTGAACTCCGAAGGCCTGCTGCTGCTGACCAATGACGGCGAGCTGTCGCGCGCCCTGGAGACGCCCAGCAACGCCTGGGTCCGCCGCTACCGCGCCCGCGCCTTCGGCGACACCACCCAGGCCAAGCTTGATGCGCTGAAGGACGGCATTACCGTCGAGGGCGTCAAGTACGGCTCGATCGAAGCCAAGATCGACAAGGCCCACGACAAGGCCGGCGGCGGCAAGAACATCTGGATCACGGTCAGCCTGTCGGAAGGCAAGAACCGCGAGGTCCGCAAGGTGCTGGAAGCCCTGGGCCTGAAGGTCAATCGCCTGATCCGCATGTCCTACGGCCCGTTCGCCCTGGGCCCGCTGGAAGCCGGCCAGATCGAGGAGGTCGGCCCCCGGGTGATCCGCGAGCTGATGGAAGGCATTGTCTCCGAGGAGAACATGCCGACGGGCGATCGTCCGAAGTTCAACGGCATCGCCGCCGCCGTGAAGGCGCCCGGCACGCCGGGCGGCGGCGACCTGCAGCGCCGGGGCGTTCCGCGCGCCGACCGGGCGGTGGTCCTCGATACGCCGCAGAAGTCCGAGAAGCCGGTTTACAAAGCCGGCTGGGCCAAGCCGAAGAAGAAGGTCTCGCCCCACGCCCCGGCCAAGGGCGCCAGCAAGGGCATCGCCGCGCCCAAGGCCAAGCGCGCCCCCAAGTCGATGGAGAGCAAGTTCATCGACATCGGCAAACCCGCCGCGCGCGGCAAGCCGGCGGCCAAGCCCACGGTCAAGCCCGTGGACGGCGCGGCGCGTCGCGTGTCGGAGAAGCCGGGCAGGGCGGCGCCGCGTCCGGGGGCGGCCAAGCCTTCGCGCGGTCCTGCCCCGCGCGGTGGTCCGCCTAAGCGCTGAGGAGCCGAGACCCTCGTCCTTCGACAAGCTCAGGATGAGGGTCTCTAGACCGACGTCAGCATTCGTCCTCACCCTGAGCTTGTCGAAGGGCGGGGACGCGCTTCGGCGCTAAGCCGCCGCCGGGCTCGAGCCGCTGGTCCAGCGGCGCAGGGCCGGCCAGCGCACCGACAGCTCGGCCACGCCGATGAAGCCGGCCAGCACCACCAGGGCGCTGGCGATCAGGCCCGCCTTGAACTCGTGCGGCGAGTCCGGACGGGTGGTCATCGGCCGGATCAGCAGCAGGATCACGGCGTTGTTGGCCGCGTGGGCTCCGATGCCCAGCTCGATGCCGCCCAGGCGCAGCGCCATCCAGGTCAGGCCCGCGCCCATGGCCGCGCGGACCAGGAAGGCGTCGATGTTCGGGTCGAAGTGGATGGCCGCGAACAGCAGGCCGTTCAGCGCCATCAGCACGATCGGGTCGCGGACATAGGCCGCGCTCTGCTTCAGCAGCCAGCCGCGGAACACCAGCTCCTCGGCGGCCGAGGCCAGGATCAGCAGGGCGATGGCCATGGTCGCGTAGAGCGTGCGGCCCACGAGGTTCGGCGAGACCTTCCACAATGGCGGATCCAGCGACTCGCCCAGGGCGGCGGCGACGCCGGTGACGGCGATCATCACCCCGCCGACCAGGACGAGCCCGCCCAGCAGCAGGCGCCAGCGCACGGGCTGGCCGCGATTGATGTAGTCGGTGATGCGGCGGTGGTGGATGGCGCCGGCCGCGAACACGAAGCCGACCGCCGCGCCCAGGTTCACGCCGGCCAGCACGGCCAGGAAGAACAGCGACTGCCGCGCCGTCGGCTCGGTCAGGTTCGGATCGGAAAAGACGCTGAACAGGTCGCCGGCGGCCGGCGCGCCGTCCAGGCCGCTGACCACCAGCAGGCTGATCAGGGTGGCGCTGGTCGCGCCCAGCAGGCCCGCCACGGCGCCGGCCAGCATGCCGACCGGCACGGCGAAGACCGTCCGCCACGGGTCGCGGTCATAGGGCGACAGGTCGGCCAGAAAGCGCGAACGCTTCACCGCCTCCATCAGCTCGCCCATGCGCATCGTCCGCTCGCCTCTCGCCACGCGTTGCTGGCTTCCGGGCCGACTAAGAGGGAAGGGGCGCGATCTTGTAAAGCGGGTGCTTGCCGCGGCGCGCGCGGGACGGCACACATCCGGTTACGGGTTGTAAGGGGGCAGGCATGAGTGACGGCGTTTCGGGCAGGGGCGACACGGGCGCGGGGCGCCGGCACAGGCTGATGCTCGTCTTCGGACTCTCCTGGCTTGGCCGCCGGATCGTTTCGTTGCCGGCGAAGGCCGCCTGATGCGCATCGTCTCCGGCCAGTATCGCGGCAAGGCCATCGTCGCCCCGCCGGGCGAGGCCACCCGCCCGACCTCCGACCGCGCCCGCCAGGCGGTGTTCAACATCCTGGAGCACGCCGCCTGGGCGCCCGAGCTGAACGGCGCGCGGGTCATCGACGTGTTCGCCGGCTCGGGCGCGCTGGGGCTGGAGGCTTTGTCGCGCGGGGCCGGCTTCTGCCTGTTCGTCGAGACGGACGACGCCGCGCGCGGCGCGATCCGCGAGAACATCGACGCCATGCACCTGTTCGGCGTCACCCGGGTACACCGCCGCGACGCCACCGACCTGGGACCCCGCCCGGCCAGCGCCGGGACGCCGTTCGACATCGCCTTCCTCGACCCGCCCTACGCCAAGGGCCTGGGCGAGAAGGCCGTCGCCGAGCTTCGCGCCCACGGCTGGCTGGCCCCCGGCGCGATCCTGATGTTCGAGCGCGGCCGGGGCGAGATCGACCCGGTTCTGGAAGGCTTCGAGCAGATCGACGCGCGCGACTACGGCGCCGCGCGCGTCCTCTTCTTCAAGCTGGTCTAGCTACCACGCCTTCGCCCCCACCCGGTTGTCGAGCTGGGCCCGCAGATGGCCCAGCCCCAGCCGGGTGATCCGGTAGGGGCCGCCGTCCTGGCTGGCGATCAGCCGTTTGCGCTTCAGCGACTGGAACACGCCGACCGAGCAGTCGGTCAGCGCCCAGCCGTCGCGGGTGATGCAATCAGCCGCGATGATTTTACCGTTGTCGTCGCGTTCGAGTTCGATCCGGCCGCCCTGGGCCAGCGCGTGCAGCGTCCTTTGCTGCGGTTTGGAGATGTTCAAGGGATTGTCCGAGAGATCGAGGCATACGATCGCGCATCCGGCCAGCGGATACGCGGGCGGATAGCGGGCCTAGCGACTTTCGAACCGAGGTTCGGAGCCTGTTAGGCCCGCGCCTCGCGCACAATCTCGGACATGAACCACACAAGAGAGGTTGATGACGGGAAGATGGGGGAAGAGCCAGCGAAGCTCAAGGTCGGGTCTTCGGCTGGACGTTCGGGACATCCTCGCGAACCCAAGCGACCGCTACTTCTTCGCCTTCGCCGCCGTCGTCTGCCCGACCTTCACCGGCGCGCCCTGCTGGCGGGCCTCGCTGACCAGACCGGCGCAGTCGGCGTCCTTGGCCTCGCCGGTGGTGATGAGGGGCAGCAACGCCGCTAGCGGGTTGATCAGCGAGCCCAGGGCCGCGGCGACGCCGCCCTGGCCCAAGGTCTTGCTGACGTCGAGGCCGGGCTTGGGGGCCATGATCGGGCCCTTGATGGTGATCGGGATGAACAGGCGCACCAGGCGCGGCTTCTTGCTGTCGCCCTCGATGCGGAAGTCCATGCGCTCGGTGGCGAGGTTTACCGTGCCGCGGCCCTTGGCCAGCACCACGCCGGTGTCGGCGACCAGGGTGGTGGTGGTCATCACCCCATTTTTGACGTCGAAGTCGGCGACGGCGCAGCGCACCGGCGTCTCCTTGTCGCTCTTGGACAGCAGCAGGAGCAGACCCTTGGAGGCATTGACGCCCAGCAGCTCGGCGAAGGCCTGGCGGATCTGGCCGCGCGGCGCGACCAGGGTCACCGAGCCGTCGGCCGTGGCGGCGGCGCGGTGGACGCTGTCGCCCGTGCCGGTCAGCTTGGCGCGGGCCATCACCGCGCCCTCGATGGCCGGCCTGCCCTCGCTCTTGATCGGGATGAAGTCCTCGATGCGACCGTTCAGCAGGCGCACGTCGATGTCGGTCCTCGGCGTGGCCGGGCGGGCGTCCAGGCGCACGGTTCCCTTCAGGTCGCCGCGCGAGAAGGTCAGGGCCAGCGGGTCGACGGTCAGCACGCCTTTTTCCAGAACCACCTCGGCGCTGACCTTGCGCAGCGGCAGGTTGGGCGCGTTCACGGTCTCGGCGCGGTAGCTGACCTTGGCGTCCATGGCGCGGATGCGCTCGACCTGCAGGGTGGCGTCGGGCAGCAGGCGCTGGGTGGCGTCACGTTGCGCGGCCTCGACCTTCTGGCCGGCCGAGGCGGTCTCGCCGCGACCGGTGGCCGGGGCGGCGCCGAACAGGCTGCCCAGGTCGTCGAAATCCAGCCGGCGCGAGCGCAGGTCGGCTTCCAGATAAGGCCGTTCGCGTCCGGTCAGCACAAAGAGGTCGCCGCGGATGTCGCTGTTGCCGATCCGGCCCGACAGCTTTTCGAAGTCGTAGCGGCCGCCCCTGCGGACCAGATGACCCGAGACCTTGTAGGGCGGGGTGTTGGGCAGGGTCAGGCCGGTCAGGTCGTACAGGCGGTTCAGGTCCGCGCCGGACACGGTGAGCTGGGTTTCGAAGCGGCCCAGATCGAACGGCTTGATGACCTTGCCGTGCGCCGTGACGCGGGTCGCGCCGGCGCGGATGTCGGCGTCGAACGGGTAGGGGCGGCTGGGCGAGATGTTCAGCAGCGGGCCGCCGGTGACCTGGGCGACGAAGGCCGACCGGTTCAGGTTGCCCTTGCCCTCCAGCACGAAGCGGCCGCCCCTGGCGCCGGCGCGTTCCTGGGCGCTGACCGTGCCGACGAACAGCGCGCCGCGCTGGCGGTCGTCGACCCGCAGCCGGCCCTCGTTGATCACGAAGCGCTGGACTGCGGGCAGCTTCAGCGGCTTGTCGCTCTTCTTCGCGCCGAAGGTCCAGTTGGCCCGGCCGTCCTTGTCGCGCAGCAGGCGCACGTCGGCCTTGTCGATGGCCAGGAACGGCAGGATGACCTGGCCGCGCAGCAGCGGCAGGATCTTGATCTGCACCGCGATGCGCTCGACCTGGGCCATCTGGCCGGCCCGAGGATCGACGGACTTGGCCCAGGCCGGCTGGCCGATCCGCACGCCAAAAGCCTCGGCCTTGGGCGAGAACGACCAGGGACGGACGCGCAGGTTGCCGGTGATCGCCACCTCGCGCTGCAGCTGGGCCGAGGCGTAGCGGCCGATCGGGCCGCGCAGCCAGTTCCAGTCGAAGACGACCAGAAAGATCACGATCGCCGCGACCAGGGTCAGGGCCGCGCCGATGCCGATCCGGGCGCGCCGCGACAGGCCTCGGAACGGGTTCCTAGGCGGCTTGGGCGCGGGCGTGACGTCGGCCGTGGACAGGATCGTGGCTCCGGTTGAACCCACACAACGCGTGAGCCGGGCGATCCTGTTCCAATTTGAAGCGAAACGACCTTCAGGCCGGTTCCGGGATCAGCCCGTCAGTAGACGAGACCGATCCGGCAGACGACCACCCCCGCGATGATGAAGACGGCGATGGCCACGAGTTCATAGGCCTTGAAAAACGGCCGGCTTGGCGTGCGCATGATGAATAGTTCCCCCGTCCCATTTTGGTGCAACTCGACGCTTCCGGCGCAAGGGCGGCGCCACCCACTTTGGGGTTTAAGGCGCCTTTCCGGGCCAGATCAGGTAACCGGCCTCGTCGCGCCCGGCGGCGACGTAACCGTGGTAGGAAGAGCCGTAGCCATACGGCGGCGGATAGTTCTCGCCCTGGCCCCCACGGCCATAGGCGTAACCGCCGCTGTATGAGCTGCTCTCGTACGCGTACTGTGATCGCGAATTGCGACCGTCGTACCAGCGCTCGCCGTAGCGATCACCAGCATGGGCGTAGCCGCCCGGATAGCCACGGTCCGCGCAACCGCCGCAGCCGCCACAGTCGGTCGTGTAACCGCCCTGGTAGCTGCTTTGATACCCGTAGGCGGGCGCGCCCTGCGTCTGGACGTCGAGGCGACCGCCGCCATAGCCGTGACCGTAGCCGCCGCCATAGGCGCTGTCGCACTCGATCCGATCCCAGCGATAGGCGCCGCCCGGACCGGTGACCCGGCGCGAGAAGCACTGGCCGGGCGCGGCGTTGGGCGGCAGGATCTCCGGACCCGGCGGGCCGCCGACGCCGCCAGGGCTCGAACCGGCCGCCGCGGGCGCGGCCGTCAGGACGGCGGCCGTGGCGAGGGCGATCGTGGTCAGGCGGCGAAAGGCGATCATGGGCGACTCCGGACGAGGGTTAACAAAACATTTCCAGCGCGGTCGCGAGCGTCCTTTCACCCGTCGCGCGAGCGTGGCCGTGGCGGCTTCCCCTCACGCCGCGAGACGGGTAGCGTTGCGTCAAACATCTGTTTGAGGGCGGCCATGGCGATCGAGGCGGTGATCTGGGATTTCGGCGGGGTGTTCACCACCTCGCCGTTCGAGGCCTTCCGCCGCTTCGAGACCGAACGCGGCCTGCCCGCGGACTTCATCCGCACGGTCAACGCCACCGACCCCGACGTGAACGCCTGGGCACGGTTCGAGCGGGCCGAGATCGACGCGGCGGCCTTCGACGGCCTGTTCCTGGAGGAGGCGACGCGCCTGGGCCATGCGGTCCGGGCGCCGAGGTGCTGCCGCTGCTTTATGGCGACCTGCGGCCTCGGGTGCTGGACGCGCTGAAGGCCTGCAAGGCGCGGTTCAAGGTCGGCTGCATCACCAACAATGTCCCCACCGGCCATGGACCCGGCATGGCCCAGAGCGCCGAAAAGGCCCTGGCGGTCGGCGAGATCATGGCCCTGTTCGACGCGGTGATCGAAAGCTCCAAGGCCGGGGTGCGCAAGCCGGATCCGCGCATCTACCAGATGATGTGCGAGCTGCTCGGCGTCGCGCCGGAGAGGTGCGTCTACCTCGACGACCTGGGGATCAACTGCAAGCCGGCGGCGACCCTGGGCATGACGGCGATCAAGGTGTCGGGCGAGGCTCAGTTGTTGGACGACCTTGCCCAAGCGACCGGTTTGGCGTTCTGAGAGGGCGAAGCTCTTTCGGAGAATCCCATGTCCCGTCCCAAGATCGGCGCAGAGGCCGCGCTCGCCCAGCTTTCCGGCTGGAGCGCGGCTTCCGGCAAGGACGCGATCACCAAGACCTTCAAGTTCGCGGACTTCAATCAAGCCTTCGGCTTCATGACCCGCGTGGCGCTGATGGCCGACAAGCTCGACCATCACCCGGAATGGTTCAACGTCTACAACCGCGTCGAGGTGCTGCTGACGACGCACGACGCGGATGGGGTGACGGACCTGGACGTGACGCTGGCGAAGTTCATGGACAACGCCGCCTGGGACTTTCCTCCCCTTCTGGGGGAGGTGGCTCCGCGCGAATACGCGCGGAGACGGAGGGGGTCTGCGTAGGCGAGGCCGAGCTGTCCCCCTCCACCGCCGTTCGGCGGTCCCCCTCCCCCAAGAGGGGAGGAGAGATTTCGGCTTCCCCTGTTCTCGCGCCCGGTTCAAACTGTTGTTTGAACAATTGGGAGGACGCCGCATGGCGCAGAGCACGGGCCGGGTCGCCGGCAAGAAGGCCTTCATCACCGGCGGGGCCCAAGGCCTGGGCGCGGCGGCGGGGCGGATGCTGGCCAAGGAAGGCGCCAAGGTCGCCCTGGCCGATCTCAACCTGGCCGGCGCCCAAGCCGTGGCGGACGAGATCAACGCCGCCCACGGCGCGGGCACGGCCTTCGCCTACCTGCTGGACGTCACCCAGGAAGACCAGTGGATCGAGGTCCTGGAGAAGGCCGCCGGAGACATGGGCGGCCTGTCGGTGCTGGTCAATAACGCCGGCATCGGCGGCGACGGCCCGATTGAGAGCCTGGATTTCGCGCTCTGGAAAAAGGTGATGTCGGTCAATGTCGACTCGGTGTTCCTGGGCGCCAAGCACGCCCTGACCCACATGCGGGCCCACCAGCCCGGTTCGATCATCAATCTGAGCTCGATCGCCGGCCTGATCGCCAACGGCAACTCGCCCGCCTACAACGCCTCCAAGGCGGCGGTCTGGCTGCTCAGCAAGAACATCGCGCTGTACTGCGCCAAGATGAAGCTCGACATCCGCTCGAACTCCATCCACCCGACCTTCATCGACACCCCGATCCTGGAGGGTTTCACCTCGCGGTTCGGCAAGGAGGAGGCCTTCGCCAAGCTGGCCCGCCAGGTGCCGCTGGGCCGTATCGGCGAGCCGAACGACATCGCCAACGCGGTGCTCTATCTCGCTAGCGACGAGAGTAAGTTCATGACCGGCGCCGAGATCAAGGTCGACGGCGGCATCTCGGCGATGTGACCTTGAAAGCTGTCATCCCGGCTAAGCGCGTAGCGCGCCGAGCCGGGACCGCGGCAAGCGTCGGCGTTTCCGGCGGTCCCGGATCGGCCTTTCAGGCCGTCCGGGATGACAATGAAAACTACCGCGGCGCGCGTTTGGCCAGGATCCGCTGCAGCGTCCGCCGGTGCATGTTCAGCCGGCGCGCCGTTTCCGACACGTTGTGGCCGCACATCTCGTAGACGCGCTGGATATGCTCCCACCGCACGCGGTCGGCGCTCATGGGGTTTTCCGGCGGCACCGGAGCCGCGTCCTTGGCGGCCAGCAGGGCGCGGGCCACGTCGTCGGCGTCGGCGGGCTTGGAGAGGTAGTCGACCACCCCCGCCTTCACCGCCGCCACGGCCGTGGCGATGTTGCCGTAGCCAGTCAGCATGATGACCTTGGCGTCGGCGCGGGCGTCGCGCACCGCCTCGACCACCTTCAGGCCCGAGCCGTCCTCCAGCCGCATGTCCAGCACCGCGTGGGCCGGGGCATGGCTGCGCAGAAGGGTCAGGGCCTCGGCCACGGAGGCGGCCAGCGTCACCTCGAACCCTCGCTGCTCCAGCGCTCGACCCAATCGGGTTCGCAGCGGGCCGTCATCATCCAACAAGAGCAGCGTCTTGTCCGGCAGCGCCGAAACCAGCTCACCGATATCCGCCATAGAAGTCCGCGCCTCCCCAGCGCCAATACTCAACAGGCCAAATAACAACCCATACTTTCGTGCTTCCGCGTCGTACTCAAGCCCCCGCGAAACCAGGAGCTTCCAAGGCCGGACGAGGCCAGCGCGCCGAAACCACCGCCCCACCCCGGCGACCATTGCGGAAATCCACTGTCGCGCCGGTTCGTTCCAGCAAGGTCTTCGCGATAAAGAAGCCCAGACCCATGCCGATGTGCCCCGTTCGCGACCCTTCCGCGCCCGGACGGGTCGTGACATAGGGCTCGCCCAGCTTGGCCAGCACCTCCGGCGAGAAGCCCGGACCGTCGTCGCGCGCCTCGATGACGATGTAGCGAGCGTCGAAGCGGGCGATGACGATCACCTCGCCCCTCGCGAAATCGACCGCGTTCTCGACGATCGAGGTCATGGCGTGGATGATCTCCGGGCGCCGCCAGATGTCCGGGGCGGTCTCGCCCGAAGGACCGTTGACGACGGCTTCCACGCGGACGCCATGCACCAGGTGCGGCTCGATCACGTCCTGGACCAGCTGGACCAGGCTCATGCGCTCGTGCACGGCGTCCTGAGCCTCGGGCATCTCGGTCAGGCGCTGCAGGATCTCGCGGCAACGGGCCGCCTGGCCGATCATCAGCTCGGCGTCCTCGCGGGTCTGCTCGTCGGGCGCGTTGCGGGCCATTTCGCGGGCCACCACCGAGATGGTCGCCAGCGGCGTGCCGAGCTCGTGGGCGGCGGCCGCGGCCAGGGCGCCGAGGGCCGACAGGCGCTGCTCCCGGGCCAGCACGGTTTCGGTGACGTTGAGCGCCAGCTCCATCCGCGCGGACTTGCTGGCCGCCTGCCAGGCATAGGCGGCGGTCAGGATGATGCCGACGATCCGCGCCGACACGATGGTCCACAGCATCAGCGGGTTCGGCTCGAACGGCCACGGACGGCCGTTTATGGTCGGCAGCGGCATGTGGAAGATCGCCAGCAGCACCGAGGCGGCGATGGCCAGGGCGCCCAGGCCGAAGGCGTAGCGGGCCGGCAAGGTCGCCGCCGCCAGGGTCACCGGCGCGATCAGCAGCAAGGCGAAGGGGTTGTGCGCGCCGCCGGTCAGGTAGATCAGGCCCGACAGCTGCAGGATGTCGAAGGCGATCTGGGCGGTGGCCTCGCCGTCGCGGGCCAGGCGCTGGCCGCTGGAGGCCAGGCCCAGCAGCACGTTCAGCCAGGCCGAAAGGGCGATCAGGGTGAAGCACAGCGCCCACGGCACCTGCAGCTTCAGAACCAGTCCGGAAATCAGCAGAACGGCGGTCTGGCCGACCACCCATAGCCAGCGCTGCGCCAGAAGGGTTCGCACCCTTAAGCGTCCGCGGCGCAGTCCTGGAGCCGTCCAGGACCAGGCGTCGTCTTGCGCCGGTTCGTCGCCCGGCTTATCGAGCCCTTTGTGACGTTGATCGTCGGGCGCTCTCGCGAACGATACGTCAGTCATGGTCGCAGGATTGTCCAGAACCGCGCGCTTTGCGAGAGCAAAAGGACAAGCGGCAAGAAAAGGATGAAATGCACATGCTTCGCCACCGCCTTGTCCTGATTCTGGCCTGCATCCTGGGGCTCGCCGTGACCGCGGGCCTGGCGTGGCGCGCCGGAGTGTTCAAGTCCCAGGCGTCCGTCGCGGTCGGCGGGCCGTTCCAGCTGGTGAACCAGAACAGCGTCCCGACCACCGAGAAGGCGCTGAAGGGCAAATGGAGCGCGGTGTTCTTCGGCTTCACCTACTGCCCCGACGTCTGCCCGGGCACGCTGCAGGGCCTGGCGGCGGCGACCGACCAGCTGGGCCCCAAGGCCAAGGACCTGCAGATCGTCTTCATCTCGATCGACCCCGCCCGCGACACGCCCGGGCAGATGAAGACCTATCTGTCGGCCGACTATGTGCCGAAGACGACGATCGGCCTGACCGGGACGCAGGAGCAGGTCCAGGCGGCCGCCAAGGCCTACAAGGTCTACTACGCCAAGGTCGGCGACGGCCCCGGCTACACCATGGACCACTCGACGGCGATCTACCTGATGGACCCCAAGGGGCGCTTCAAGACGGTGATCCCCTATAACCTGCCGCCGGCGGACATCGCGCGCCGGATCAGCGACGCGATGCGCGAGGGGTGAGAGCGCTACCACTCCGGCGTGAGGCGACCCCATGACGCGGCGCCAATCGCTGTGAAAGGTAGACTCTCTTAGGCTTTGGCGTGTTATGTTGCGATGCAACATCGCGGGTGCGCCATGCTCTACGCTCTTCACGAATTGGCCTACTACGCCTCCACGCCGATGCGCCTCGCGGCGCGGGCGGCCCGGGACTTCTGGGGATCGCCGCTGAATCCGGCCGCCGACTCGGCCGTCGGCCGACACATGCACGCCGGCGCGAATTTGTTCGCCAACGTCACGCGCCGCTATGGCAAGCCCAAGTGGAACCTGGATACGATCAGGGTCGGTCAGGTCGACGTCCGCGTCCGTGAGACCGTGGTCTGGCAAAGCCCCTGGGCGCGGGTGATCCAGTTCGACCGCGACATGGCCGACATGCGCCGGGCCGGGAAGTTTTCGCTGGATCCCGCCGTGCTGATCGTCGCCCCGCTGTCGGGCCACTACGCCACCCTGTTGCGCGGCACGGTCGAGGCCTTCCTGCCCGATCATTCGGTTTTCATCGTCGACTGGGTCAACGCCCGTAACGTCTCGGTGCTGGAAGGCCGCTTCGACTTCCACGACTATATCGACCACATCATCGAGATGCTGGCCGTGCTGGGTCCGCGCCCGAACGTCGTGGCCGTCTGCCAGCCCGGGCCGCCGGTCCTGGCCGCCGCCGCCCTGATGGCCGAGCAGAACCATCCGTCGCGCCCGGCCAGCATGACCTTCATGGGCTCGCCGATCGACGCGCGCCTGTCGCCGACCGTGACCAACCAGCTGGCCGAGGAAAAGCCGTTCACCTGGTTCCAGTCGAACATGATCTACACCGTTCCGCCGCCCTATCCGGGCGCGGGCCGGCGCGTCTATCCGGGCTTCGTCCAGCTGGCCAGCTTCATGAGCATGAACGCCGAGCGCCACCAGGAGGCCCACCGCCGCTACTTCGAGCACCTGGTGACCGGCGACGGCGACAGCGCCGACAAGCACCTGGAGTTCTATGACGAGTATCTGTCGGTGCTGGACCTGACGGAGGAGTTCTATCTCCAGACCATCGACATCGTCTTCCAGCAGTACCTGCTGCCCAAGGGCGAGCTGACGCACCGCGGGACCTTGGTGAAGCCCGAGGCGATCACCGACATCGGCCTGATGACGGTCGAGGGCGAGAACGACGACATCTCCGGCATCGGCCAGACCCAGGCCGCCCACGGCCTGTGCGCGAACATCCCCGACGACCTGAAGCTGGACTATGTGCAGCCCGGCGTCGGCCACTACGGCGTGTTCAACGGTCGTCGCTTCCGCGAGGAGATCTATCCGCGCGTGCGCCGCTTCATCCGCAAGTGCGATCCGCACTTCGAGGAAGAGGCGTAACGTCGAGTTCATCTTGCGGCGCGGCCCTGGTCACGCGATCTAAGGGCGGATGTTCGCGCTCAAGGCCCAACGTTTTTCCGACGGTGATCGACTGGAGATCGGCGGCTGGCCGGTTCGCCTGCGGGTGGACGGCCGGGCGCGGCGGATTTCGCTGCGCGTCGACCGGGCCCGGTCCGAGATCGTCGCCCTGGCCCCCAATCCCAAGCGCCTCAACGAGGCCGTGGCCTTCGCCCAGGAGAAGTCCGGCTGGATCGCCAAGCAGCTGGCGGCCCTGCCCGAGCGGATGAACCTGGCGCCCGGCGGGATCCTGCGGCTCAACGACAAGGCCTATCGCCTCGAGGTCGGTCCGGGGCGGGCCCGCCTTGACGACGCCCATGGCGGTGGACCCCGCATCGTCGCGCCCGACGACGCCAACTGGGGGCTGAAGGTCATCCGCCTGGCCAGGCGCGAGGCGCTGGCCGTGCTGACCGAGCGCACCGCCGTCCACGCCGCGGCCCTGGGCCGGCCGATGCCGTCGGTGGCGGTGGCCGATCCCAAGGCGCGCTGGGGCTCCTGCCGGCCGGCGACATCCCGGGCTCCGGCGGCGATTCGCTACAGCTGGCGCCTGATCCTGGCCCCGGCGGTGGTGGCCGACTACGTCGCCGCCCACGAGTGCGCCCACCTGATCGAGGCCAATCACGGGCCGCGCTTCTGGGCGCTGTGCGAGCAACTGGCCGGCGATCCCGCGCCCCACCGCGCGTGGCTACGGGCCCACGCGGCGGAGCTGCACGCGATCGGGGCCTAGGGCGGCGCTGCCCCCTCAGTCGGCGTTGCCGACAGCTCCCCCATAAAGGGGAGCAGGATCCTGAATCTCCTCCCCCTTTATGGGGGAGGTGGCCGCGAAGCGGTCGGAGGGGGCTTCGCCGACCTAGTAAGGCAGCTGGTCCGCTGGCGGGGTCGCGCCGGAGGGCGTCTCCGCCGCCGGGCCTTCCGGACCCGGGGTGGTGTTCATCAGATCGCCGATCGGGTCGGTGTTCTCGACCGGCGGAGGCTCGACCATGCCGCCCGGGATCGGCGTGGCCTTCAGGCGGGGCAGGGCGGCCGACATGAAGGTGCGCCAGATCTCGGCCGGGGCGCCGCCGCCGGTGACCCGCTTCATCGGGGTGTTGTCGTCCTTGCCGGTCCAGACGGCGGTGACGAAGCCGCCCGTGTAGCCGACGAACCAGGCGTCCTTGTAGTCGCTGGTCGTGCCGGTCTTGCCGGCGATGTCGTAGCCGGCGACCTTGGCGCGCGTGCCGGTGCCCGAGGCCACGACCTGGCGCATCATCTGGTTCATGTACTGCAGGGCCGGCGAGCCGATCACGGCCGAGCGGGCCTGGCGATCGACGCTGTGGTCGTACAGCACCTTGCCGCTGGCGGTGCGGATGCGCTCGATGCCGTAGCCCTTGGCCATGAAGCCGCCGTTCGAGAACGGGGCGTAGGCCTGGGCCATCTCCATCGGCGAGACCTCGACCGCGCCCAGGGCCATCGACGGGTCCAGCTGGATCTTGCTCGTGATGCCGAGACGACGGGCGGTGGCGGCGACATTGCTGGTGCCGACCTCGTTGGCCAGCCGCGCGGCGACCGTGTTGATCGACTGGGCCAGGGCCGTCTGCAGGGTGATCGGGCCCAGATACTTGTTGGTGTAGTTCCTCGGTTCCCAGTTGCCGATCTTGACGGGCTCGTCGACGACCATGACGGCGGGCGTGCGGCCCTGCTCCATGGCGGTCAGATAGACGAACGGCTTGAAGGCCGAACCGGCTTGGCGGCGGGCGGTGGTGGCGCGGTCGAACTGGCTGTCGGCATAGTCGGCGCCGCCGACATAGGCGCGAATACGGCCTTCGCCGTCGATGGCGACCAGCGCCGCCTGCTGCACGCCCTGGGCCCCGTGGCCATCGACGCCCAGCTTCACGGCGCGCTCGGCCGAGACCTGGATCGGCAGGTCCAGCGTGGTCTCGACGACCAGGTCCTCGGTCGGCTCGCCGACCAGCGAGCGGACCTGGGCGTCGATATAGTCGGTGAAGTACTGGGCGCGCTGGTTGGCCAGGGTGGCCGAGACCCGCACCGGCTCCTTGAAGGCCTCGTCGCGCTGCTCGGGCGTGATGGCCTTGATGCGCACCATCTCGTCCAGGACGATGGTGGCGCGGCGGGCGGCGCGCTCCTTGGCCGAGACCGGCGAATAGCGGGCCGGCCCCTTCATCATCCCGGCCAGCAGCGCGGACTTGCCGATGGTCAGGTCCTTGGCGGGCTTGTTGAAGTAGCGCTGCGAGGCGGCCTCGATGCCGTAGGCGCCCGCGCCGAAATAGACCCGGTTCATGTAGAGGGCCAGGATCTGCTTCTTGCTGAACTTCATCTCCAGCCAGACGGCCAGGATCAGCTCCTGGGCCTTGCGGCGATAGTTCTGGGCCGGGCTCAGGAACAGGTTGCGGGCCAGCTGCTGGGTGATGGTCGAGCCGCCGCGCTGCGGACCGTCATGGGTGGCGTTCCACGCCACCGATCGCATGATGCCCCAGGGGTTGAAGCCGAAGTGGTGGTAGAACTGCCGGTCCTCGATCGCCACGAAGGCGGCCGGCACGTATTCCGGCAGGGCGTCGATATCGACCGGCGGCGCGTACTGGCTGCCGCGCACCGCCAGCAGGGCGCCCGAGCGGTCCAGATAGTTGATCGAGGGCTGGCGCTTGACGTCGTAGAGCTTGGACGTGTCCGGCAGATCGCTGGCGAACACCGCGAAGAAGGCGACGATGAAGATCAGGCCCCAGACGCCCAGGACCGTGCCCCAATAGACGAGGGCCTGGAGCGGGGTGCGCTGCGGTCTGGCCGCCTTGTTCCCGCCGAAGGGTCCGTTCGCCATGGTCGTCCTGTTCCAAGATGCGGCCGCGAGGAGGCTCACGCTCGCGCGTGTTCCGTTTAGCCGAAGCCCACAGAACGCGCGACAAGATTGACGAGAGGTAAATGCGACCCGAGGCGCTCTTGTGGCGCTCGGCCGATCATGGCGATATGCCACCTGGAATTGAGTAAGCGAGAGGTGCGGTGATCATGACGTCCTGGGGTCCCCAACACTTGGCCTGGGGGCCGGACGCTGCCAAAAGAGCGCCCGTGTATGTACCTCCCGAATCCCCAGAACTCGACCACGCCCGCGACGTCCTGCGGCGCACCTTCGGCCACGCCGATTTCCGAGGCATGCAGGCGGGGGTGATCAACGAGATCCTGGCCGGGCGCAGCGCCATGGCCGTGCTGCCGACCGGCGGCGGCAAGAGCCTGTGTTATCAGATCCCGTCGCTGATCCGGCCCGGGCTGGGTCTGGTGATCTCGCCGCTGATCGCCCTGATGGCCGACCAGGTCCAGGGCCTGCGCCAGGCGGGCGTGGCGGCCGAGCGGCTGGACAGCAACGTCTCGATGGACGAGCGCTCGGACATCTGGCGGCGCATCGACGCCGGCGAGGTCGACCTGCTGTACCTGTCGCCCGAGGGCCTGATGCAGCCGTGGATGCTGGATCGCCTCTCGCGCACGCCGCTGGCCCTGGTCGCCGTCGACGAGGCCCACTGCGTCAGTCAGTGGGGTCACGACTTCCGGCCCGAATACCGGATGATGGGGCGGCTGGCCGAGCTGTTCCCCAACGTGCCTCGCCTGGCCGTCACCGCCACCGCCGACGCCCGGACCCGTGACGACATCCGCGCCGAACTGCGCCTGCAGGGCGCGGCCGAGTTCGTCGACAGCTTCGCCCGGCCCGAGCTGGCCCTCTCCGCCGAGCGCAAGCGCGGCAAGGGCCATGACCGGGTGGTCGAACTGGTGCTGGAACGTCCTGGCCGGGCCGGCGTCGTCTATGCCGGCAGCCGCGACTTCACCGAGAAGCTGGCCGAGAAGCTCAACGCCGAGGGCGTTCCGGCCCTGGCCTATCACGCCGGCCTCGACAAGGCCGTCCGCGCCAAGCGGCTGGAGGACTTCCTGGAGGCCGACGCCGCGGTGATGGTGGCGACGATCGCGTTCGGCATGGGCGTCGACAAGCCCGATGTCCGCTTCGTGATCCACGCCGACCCGCCGGCCGCCATCGAGGCCTACTGGCAGGAGGTCGGCCGCGCCGGCCGCGACGGCCAGCCGGCCGAGGGCATCACGCTCTACGGCTCGGCCGACATGGCCTGGGCCGGCCGCCGGATCGAGACCAAGGACGCCCCCGACGAGGTCAAGCAGGCGCAAGGCCGCAAGCTGCGCCAGTTCTATTCCATGCTGGAGGGCGTCACCTGCCGCGCCGCCGCCGTCCGTCGCTATTTTGGCGAGGAGGGCGTGGCCCGCTGCGGGGTCTGCGATGTCTGCGTCTCGCCGCCGACCGGCATCGACGCCACCGAGGCCGCCCAGAAGGCCCTGTCCGCCGTCCATCGCATGGGCGGCCGCTTCGGGCGCGGTCGCTTGATCGAACACCTGCTGGGCAAGACCAAGGACGTCACGCCGCAGGAGGCCCAGCTGCCGACCTTCGGCATTGGCCGAGAGTTCAGCCAGCCGGTATGGCGCGACCTGTTCGACACCCTGATCTTCGAGGGCCTGCTGCGCGAGGATCCCAATGACGGCCGGCCGCTGATCGGCCTGGGCGATGTCGAAGGCGTGCGCCAGGTTTATCGTAGCGAGCGCCGCGTCGCCCTGCGCCAGATGGCCGAGGCGCCGGAGACCGGCCGCTCGACGGCCGGCCGCAAGCGCCGCGAGGGCAAGGCCCTGACCATCCCGACCGAGAACCAGGTCCTGTTCGAGGCCCTGCGCGCGTGGCGCAAGGAGCAGGCGCAGGCGCAGCACGTGCCGCCCTACGTCATCTTCCACGACGCCACCCTGGCCGAGATCGCCGCCGCGCGTCCGGCCACCCTGGCGGCGCTCGGCAAGTCCGGCGGCGTCGGCCAGGGCAAGCTGGATCGTTACGGCGAGGCGGTTTTGAAGGTCGTGCGGGAGAACTAGACGGCTCCCCGCGCGTTAGCTCCCCGTCAAGCCGAGGAGCCTCCCCCCATGACCGACGTCAGCAGCTTTACCCCGAACGACGCCTCGTCCGCCGCCGCTGCGGCCGTTGACGAGGCCAGGAAGACGACCGCCGAAAAGACCAAGCGCGCCAAGGAAGCGGTGACCAAGGCCGTCAAGTCGGCCCGCGAGACCGCCACCGAAGTGGCCCAGCAGACCCGCACCTTCGCCGAGCAAAAGGCCAAGGTCGGCGCGGCCTGGACCCGCGACAAGGCCCAGGTGGTTCATCACACCGCCGAGGAACACCCGATCGGCGTGGCCTTCGGCGCGTTCGCCATCGGCCTGGGCGTGGGTTTCCTGATCGCGCGGAACCTGGACTAGCCAGACCTTTAGAGACTCAGGCGCTCGGCGTTCACGCCCGCGGCCCGCAAGGCCGCGAGGCGGGCGAAGGCCAGCGTCAGGGCCTTGCGACGCGCCGGCGCCAGGGGCGTGAGCGGGGCCTCGCGCACGACCGCGCCGCCGAAGCCGTCGGCGACCACCAGCCCGGGCTCGTCCGGCAGGACGCCCTCCGGGAAATGCGGCGCGACGGCGAAATAGAACGCGTCACAATAAGGCGCGTACTCGCCCCACTTCCGGTCGACCCGGAAGTCCTCCAGCCCCGACTTCACCTCGACGATCAGCACGTCGCCCTTGGGACCCAGCGCCACCAGGTCGGCGCGTCGTCCATTGGGCAGGGTGACTTCAGCGAGCGGCGCATAGCCCAGATCCACCAGCAGTCGCGCGGCGCCGCGCGTCACGTTCAGGGTGGTTTCAGGCCGGCTCTGAAGCTGGATGATCACGTCCATCGCCGGAATAGTGTTCCAGCTTTGTTCGCGGATCAAGAGGGGAGCTAAGGCGCTGGCTGCTTCGTCGGCCGCAGCATGCCCACGTCATAGCCAAGCGCCTTGGCCCGCGCGGTCAGCGCCGCGCGATCGGCTTCGGTCGGCGGCTCGCGCGACAAGAGCCACAGATAGCGTCCCGAGCCCTCGCCGACGATCGACCAGCTGTAGTCGTCGGCGTGGTCCATGACCCAGTAGTCGCCGAAGAACGGGCCGAAGAAGCTGACCTTCAGCTTGGCGTTGGTCGCCGTATCGACGACCTTGGCCTTGCCCTCGGCGACCTTCACCGGGCCGTCCACGACGCCCTTGCGGCAGGTGTTGAGCACGCGGATCAGGCCGTCGGGGCGCTTGGAATATTCGGCGGTGACGCCTTCGCAGCCCTTCTCGAAGCGCATGTCGTAGCGCGCGACCTCGTACCACTTGCCCAGGTAGCGATCGAGCTCGACGGCCTTGGCCGGCTGGGGCGGATGCGCATTGCCGACCGGGCCAGCGACACAGGCGCTCAGCGACAGAACGAGCAGCAGGGCGAGCAGGGCGATGCGCATGAAGACTCCGGGGCGTGAACGCGTGACCAGATACGACGGCCCGCGGCCGCCGGATGATAGCGCGGTCCAAAAACGACGACCGCCCCGTCGGGGTTCCGACGGGGCGGCTAAGCTCTGGCGCCGGGCGCGACTACTCGGCGGCGATGCTGACGGCGCCGACTGGACGATCCTTGAAGTTGATGGCCTGCAGGTGGCGGATGCCTTCCTCGGCGATGTCGTCGCCAACCATCCGGTCGCCCTCGCCCTTCAGTTCGTCGATGTCGACATACATGGCGTAGAAGGCCTTGGTGCGGTCGGTGATGATGCCGGCGTTGAGCAGCGTCTTGACCAGCACCCGGAAGATGTTGGTCTGCTCCTTCATGTTCTCCCGACGCACGTCGTCGGTCATGATCTTCCCGTACTCCTCGACCACCTTGTCGGGATCCAGGCCGAATTCGGCATAGAGGTCCAGCTGCTGGTGCGGCGAGACGAGGTTGAACAGCAGGGTCTGGAAGCAGTGCGCCGCCCAGTCCTCGATGATGGCGTGTTCCTCGGGGCTCAGCTTGGGCACGGTGCGGTCGGCCCAGATCTTCCCGAACTTGTGGTGGAAGGCCTCGTCGGTCATCACCAGCTGCAGCAGGCGCTTGCCCACGGGATCGTTGATATTGTTGTAGAAGGTGGCGAAGGCGCCCATGGCCAGACCTTCGACCAGCATCTGCATGCCGATGATCTTCTTGTAGACCTCGGGCGCGCCAATGATCTCGACCAGCAGGGTCTTCAGGGCCGGGCCGCATTCGACCGGCTTGCCCCAGCGGGCCTTGATATATTTGGCGAAGGCCGTGACGTGGCGGGCTTCCTCGCGCGTCTGGTTGGCGGCGTATTCCTGCGCGCCCTGGTCCTTCAGCACGTGGCACAGGCTGGCCGACAGGTTCAGCGCGCCCTGCTCGCCGTGCAGGATCGACGAGAAGCTGCGCAGCACCGACTGGTTGATGAAGCGGATGCGCGTCTTCGGGTCGGACAGGTGGTTGGAGACGTAGTCGGTCGACAGGGCGATGACCATGTCCTCGGGAACCAGGGCCTGGTTCTCCATGTCGAACGGCTCGTCGAAGTCGATATAGGTCTTGTCCAGCGGATCCCAGAAGTGGTCGTGGGTCGCCGAGATGATCTTGTCGAAGGCGCTGGAACGATTGCCGTAGCGGTCGAGTTCGAGCATCGACTCGAAGTCGTCCGGCGCGACCGCGTCGTACATGGCGTCCTTGGTGATATTCCGGTCTTTAGAGATTGGGTCGGTCATGTCGGCGCTCCCTATCGGCCGTGCGATGTCCAGCGGGCAGGGTCCGTCTTGCGCGGATCTCGGCCCATCTGAACACTGTCAACTCAGTTGAGCGGACGGGTCAAACAAAAAATGACGGAGGCGTCAGGTTTGCTGGCGTGGCTGGGCTGGGATGTGACCAGCCTCTAGGCGACGCTCGCGGCGCCCCGCTCGCACCAGCCCAGCGGACGCGGCGTCTTGTCGAGATAGAAGCGGTGGTTCTCGTCCAGGCGGAAGCCGGCCGCCTGGACCGCCGCCGAGACCGGCCGCGTCAGGTGGCAGCCGCCCGCCAGGCGCTTCCACAGCGGTTCGATGCGTCGCTGCCAGCGCGCCGCGCCGGCGTCGGGCGTGAGGCCATGCTCGCAGAACAGGAAGCGTCCGCCCGGCCGCAGCACCCGCCGGGCCTCGGACAAGACGGCGGCGGGCGAGCGGACCGAACACAGGGTGAAGGTGCACAGCACGGTGTCGAAACGGGCGTCGGCGAACGGCAGGCTCTCGCCCTCGCCGGCGACGATCTCGACCGCCAGGCCCTCGGGGCGCGGGGCGGCCTGGGCGAGGGCGCGCAGCTCGGCGGAGGGGTCGACGCCGGTGACGCGGGTCACCGTGGCCGGGTCGTAAAAGGCGAGATTCAAGCCGCCGCCGACGCCGAGCTCCAGCACCTCGCCCCGCGCCTGGGGCACGATCCTGGTCCGCTGCTCGCGAAACGCCGGCGCGCCGCAGGCGCAGCACAGCAGCTTTGGCAGGATGTAGCGCTCGTACAGCGTCGCCATGGCGTGTTCCCCCTTTGACTTGGCAGCAGAACGGCGCGGCGCGGGCGCGGTCAAGCGCCGACTCCTGTCAGATCTGGCGGCAATGGGCTTTATTCGGAAACGACCAGTCGCTTCGGAGTTCGCCCCATGCCCAGGCCCCTCAAACCGCCCGCCGAGGAAGCCGAGGGCGCCTGCGCGTGTGGCGCGGTGCGTGTCGCCATCGGCGTGCCGGCGCGGTGGGCGTTCCACGACCACTCGGCCGCCAGCCGCCGCGCCCAGGGCTGCGCCTATGTCACCTACACGGCCAGCTACCGCAGCCGCTTCCGCTGGCTGGAGGGCGAGGACCTCGTCACCCGCCACGAGCACGAGGGAACGACCCGGGGCTTCTGCAGTCGCTGCGGGACGCCGATCTTCATGGAGCGCAAGCGCGCCCCGACCATGATCAACCTGCCACGCGCCCTGTTCGAGACCCGCACCGGCCGCGAGCCGCGCTACCACACGTCGCTCGACCAGGCGCCGGACTGGGCCTATGGCGGCGGCAAGCTGGTCCCGCTGAAGGGCTATCCGGGCGTCATGTGGGAGCGACCGAAGCCGAAGAAGAAGCGCACGCCGCCGATCGACGACTTCCTCTAGCGCCCTTCCAGCGCCGCCAGCACGGCCGGCTGCACGCGGGCCAGTTCGGCGAGGCGTTCGATCAGGGCGTCCTTGCTGTCGAGGGCCAGGCCGTCGCGCAGTTTCGCCATGCGCTCGCGGACCTTGGCCAGGTCGGCGGCGTTGGCGGCGGTGACCACCGCCGCCTGATGCTTGCAGGCCCCGAACTTCTCGAAGCCTGGGCAGGTGCAGAGGCCTTCGCCGGCCGGAGCCCACAGCTGCACGACATAGAGATCGCCGACGCTGCCGGTGACGTGGGCGGTGACCTTCTCGTCCTCGATCGCCACCAGGTCGACGGCGCCGGCCTCGGCCATGGCCGCGCCGGTGTCGAACCAGCGCTCGTCCATGCGCTCACGCCACGTGTCGGCGTCAAATAGCGGGCTCATGCCTCGTCCTCGATGCGGTGGATGTCGTCGTCCGACAGGCCGAAATGGTGGCCGATCTCATGGACCAGCACGTGGGCGATAAGGTCGCCGAGGCTGACGTCGCCGCGCTCGGCCCACTCGTCCAGGATCGGCCGGCGGTAGAGAAACACCCGTGACGGCTCGGTCCCGTAGTCCAGCACCGAGCGGCGGCCCAGGTCGACGCCCTGATAGAGGCCGGTCAGCTCGAAGGCGTCCTCGATGTTCAGGCCGTCCAGGACCTCCTCGGCCGCGAAGTCGTCGACCCGGATGACCACGTTGCCGGTCAGCTTGCGGAATTCGTCGGGCAGGGCGTCGAAGGCCAGCCGGGCCAGGGCGGCGAAGTCGTCGAGCGACGGGGCGAGGCGGTCGGACCAGGTCATGGGTCTCCAAATAGAGCGATTGGAGCGTTAAGCCACCGGGTGTCGCGATGAAATCGCGACCGACCGCCACACCCGACCTTGATCGCGCTCTGGTCATGGCCCGACTAATCTGGGATTTTGATTCGACGACCCGCTGGGGTAAGCGACGCGCCTGATGACTTCGTACGACCTGATCCTCGCGGCCGTGGCCGGCGCGGTTTGTCTCGCCATCTGCGTCACCCTGTGGTCGCTGGGGCAGCGCCGCGGCTATGAGGCCCGCATCGCCGCGCTGAAGGCCCGCCTTGGCCTGCAAGGCGGCGACGCCCCGGACGCGCCCGCCTGGGTCGAAGCCTTCGACACCGCGGTGATCGCCGTCGAGGGCGGCCGCGCCGATCTGGCCGCTGGAGCCGAGGGTCTTTCGGCCTGCGCCCAGGTGCTGGGCGTGGAGCCCCGCGTCGACGCGGTGATCGCCGCCCTGGGCGGGGCCGATCCCGACCATGCCCACAAGCTGACGGCGCTGTTCGAGCGCGGCGAAGCCTGCGTGTTCGAAGCGCGCGGGGCGACGGGCTGGGTCTCGGTCGAGGGGCGCGCTGTCGGGGCGCTGGCCTGGCTGCGCCTGATGGCCGGCAGCGGCGGCGATTCCGGCCTGCCGTCGGCGTCCCGCTTCGCCGCCTTCGTCGACAGCGTGGCCGAGCCGGCCTGGATCGCCGGGGCCGACGGCCAGGCCGTCTGGGGCAACGCCGCCTTCGTCCGCGCCGTCGGGGCCAGCTCCGCCTCCGCGGCCGCCCTGGCTGGCAAGAGCTTCGACCGCGCCGCCGACGCCCTGGTCGTCGAGGCCGTCGAGAAAAGCGCCAACGGAGAAGGCCGCCGCGAGGCCGTGCGCTGGATCAACCTGGAAGGCCGCCGCCGCGCGTTCCGCCTGTCGGCCCAGCCCCTTGAAGGCGGCGGGGTCGGGGTGTTCTGCGCCGACGTCACCGAGATCGAGGATGTCCGCGACGCCTTCAAGAAGCACGTCGAGGCCCACGACGAGACCCTGAACCACATCGCCGAGGCCGTGGCGATCTTCAGCGCCACGCGGCGGCTGTCGTTCCACAACACCGCCTTCGCCGAACTGTGGGGCCTGGAGCCGGCCTGGCTGGCCGACCGTCCGACCCATGGCGAGATCCTGGATCGCCTGCGCCAGCGCCGTCGCCTGCCCGAGACCATCGACTACGCCGTCTGGAAGGCCGCCGAACTGGCCCGCTACGAAGACGTGGGACCCCAGGCCGACGACCTGTGGCACCTGCCCGACGGGCGGACGCTGAAGGTGGTGCGCCAGCCCCATCCGCTGGGCGGCATGCTGCTGATCTATTCCGACATCACCGGCGAGCTGCGCCTGAAGGCCCAGTACAACGCCCTGATCCAGGTGCAGCAGGCCACGCTGGACAAGCTGAACGACGCCGTCGCGGTGTTCGGCTCCGACGGGCGCCTGCGCCTGCACAACGAGGCCTTCGAGACCTTCTGGAACGTCAGCGCCTTCGCCCTGGAGGCGGCCGGCGACTTCGAGGGCGTGGTCGAGCTGTGCGTGCCGCGCCTGCACGACCTGGCCTTCTGGCGTGAACTGAAGGGGCGGGTGGCCGATCCCGATCCGCAGATGCGCGCCCCGACCTCGGGCGAGGTCCGCACTTCTGACGACCGCATCGTCGTCTATCAGAGCCGGCCGCTGCCGGACGGCGCGACCCTGATCGCCTTCGCCGACGTCACCGACACCCGCGACCTGCAGAGCGCGCTGGCCGACCGGTCCGCCGCCCTGGCCGAGGCCGAGCGCCTGAAGCGCGATTTCGTCGGCAATGTCAGCTACGAGCTGCGCACCCCGCTGACGACGATCATCGGCTATTCCGAGCTCCTGGAACGCGCCGACGGCATCTCGGAGCGCGGCCGCAACCACGTGGCCGCCGTCCGCGCCGCCGCCACCCAGCTGGCCCGCTCGATCGACGACGTGCTGGACATGGCCCAGATCGACGCTGGCGAGATGGCGCTGGAGATCGGGGACATCCGCGTCTCCGACCTGCTGCTCAACGCCCAGGAACACGCCCTGAAGGACGCCCAGCTGGGCGCGGTGACCCTGGCGGTCGAGTGCGACGAGGAAGTCGGGCTGATCCGCGGCGACGGCAAGCGCCTGGCCCAGACCCTGGACCACCTGGTCGAGAACGCCCTGCGCCAGACCCCGCCGGGCGGCCGCGTCACCCTGTCGGCCCGCCGCGCGCTGGGCGAGGTGCGCCTCGACGTCTCCGACACCGGCCGGGGCGTGCCGTTCCACGTCCAGGCCCATATCTTCGACCGCTTCGTCGGCCGGGATCGCGGCGGGCCTGGCTTGGGTCTGGCCCTGGTCAAGGCGCTGGTCGAGCTGCATGGCGGCTGGGTGGCGCTGGAGAGCGAGCCGGGCGCCGGCTCGACCTTCACCTGCCACCTGCCCGAGACCCAGCAGCCTGGCGCGATGCAGCCCGAACTGAGCTTCTGAACGGCGCGCCCCGCCGGACATAAAGATATCTTTATGCGTTAATTGCTAGGAAGGGTCGGGCGCGCTATAAGCCGCTCAAGATCCCATCCGACCGCAGGAGCCCGACCGTGGCCGACTATATCGTCAAGGACATCTCGCTCGCCGATTTCGGCCGCAAGGAAATCGCCATCGCCGAGACCGAGATGCCGGGCCTGATGGCCACGCGCGCCGAGTACGGCCCGGCCCAGGTCCTGAAGGGCGCCCGCATCGCCGGCAGCCTGCACATGACCATCCAGACCGCCGTGCTGATCGAGACGCTGACGGCCCTGGGCGCCGAGGTCCGTTGGGCTTCGTGCAACATCTTCTCGACCCAGGACCACGCCGCGGCCGCCATCGCCGCCTCGGGCGTGCCGGTGTTCGCCTTCAAGGGTGAGAACCTGGTCGAGTACTGGGAATACGCCCACAAGATCTTCGAGTGGCACGACGGCGGCTACCCGAACCTGATCCTCGACGACGGCGGCGACGCCACCCTGCTCTGCGTGCTGGGCCCGAAGGCCGAGAAGGATCCGTCGATCCTGAACAACCCGCAGAACGAGGAAGAAGAAGCCCTCTACGCCGTGATGAAGAAGTATCTGGCCGAAAAGCCGGGCTTCTACTCGGCCATCCGCGCGGCCATCGGCGGCGTGTCGGAAGAAACCACCACGGGCGTGCACCGCCTGTACCAGATGGCCGCCAAGGGCGACCTGCCGTTCCCGGCCATCAACGTCAACGACAGCGTCACCAAGTCGAAGTTCGACAACCTGTACGGCTGCCGTGAATTGCTGGTCGACGCCATCCGTCGCGGCACCGACGTCATGCTGTCGGGCAAGGTCGCGGTGGTCTGCGGCTACGGCGACGTGGGCAAGGGCTCGGCCGCCTCGCTGCGCCAAGGCGGCGCCCGCGTGATCGTCACCGAAATCGACCCGATCTGCGCCCTGCAGGCGGCGATGGAAGGCTACGAAGTCCAGACCCTGCAGGACGTCGCCGACAAGGCCGACATCTTCGTCACGGCGACGGGCAACAAGGACGTCATCACGGTCGACGACATGCGCCGGATGAAGAACAACGCCATCGTCTGCAACATCGGTCACTTCGACTGGAAATTCAGATCGCCGGCCTGCGCAACTTCAAGTGGGACGAGATCAAGCCGCAGGTCCACCACGTGGAATTCCCGGACGGCAAGAAGATCATCGTCCTGTCGGAAGGCCGCCTGGTGAACCTGGGCAACGCCACGGGCCACCCCTCGTTCGTGATGTCGGCCTCGTTCACCAACCAGACCCTGGCCCAGATCGAACTGTGGACCAACAAGGCCAAGTACGAGAACCAAGTCTACACCCTGCCCAAGCACCTGGACGAGAAGGTTGCCTTCCTCCACCTGGAAAAGCTGGGCGCCAAGCTCTCGACCCTGCGCAAGGATCAGGCCGACTACATCGGCGTGCCGGAAAAGGGTCCGTTCAAGCCGGACCACTATCGCTACTAATAGCGACATCCGCGGCAACAGTTTCCGCTGCGGAAATCGTTTGAAACCAAGAGGAAAGGCCCGCCGGCGACGGTGGGCCTTTTCTTTTTCGGCCACAGGTCGGGACGCCCTATTCAAGTCCGCATTGCTCGGCTAATCGCTTTGCCATGCCGTTAGCCTTGATCATCTCCAGCCACGTCGCCGGCAGCCAGGTGGGCGCGACGGCGCAAGCCACCGCCCTGGCGCAGTTCCGTATCGACTCAATGGTCGTGCCGACCGTGCTGTATGGCCGCCATCCCGGCTGGGGCATCCCCGGCGGGGCGCCGGTGCCGATCGAGGTGTTCGAGGGCATGATGGACGGCATCGAGGCCAACGGGCTGTTCGGCCTCGTCGACCTGGTCATCACCGGCTATTTCGCCACCGCCGCCCAGGTGCGGGCCGCCGCGCGGGTCATCGACGCCGTGCGCGAGTTGCCCCGCCCGAACGGCGCGGCCACGCGGCGGCCCACCGTCATCGTCGATCCGACCATGGGCGACGCCGGCAAGGGCCTCTACATCCCGGCCGAGACCGCCGACGCCATCATCGCCGACCTGATCCCGCGCGCCGACGTCGTGGCCTGCAACAGCTGGGAGCTGCAGAAGCTGACCGGCACGGACGCCCGCGATCCGCAGAGCGCCATGCGCGCCGCCCGGCTGCTGGGCAAGATCACGCTGGTTTCGTCCGTGCATCGCGGGGCCGAGATCGGCGCCGTGCTGGCCGACAAGAAGGAGGCCTGGCTGGCCGCTCACGCCAAGGCCGAGCGCTCGCCCAACGGCACCGGCGACCTGCTGACCGCCCTCTACGCCGCCTCGATCCTGGAGGGGCAGACCTTCTCGTACGGCCTGGCCCGCGCCGTGGGCGGGGTGGCCGAGACGGTCACCGCAGCCAATATCTGGAACGCCCCGGAGCTGCCGATCGTGGCCATGGGCGCGCGGATCAAGCAGACCTCGCCGACGGTCCGCATCGAGCGGCTGGCGTAAGATGACTGGCGACATCACCGGCCTCTGCCCCGACCGTTTCGCCCGCGTGCGCGAGGCGTTCGAAGCCAACTTCGTCGATGGGGGCGAGCTCGGCGCGCGCTTTTCGTTCGCCGTCGATGGCGAGATCGTCGTCGACCTGATGGGCGGCTTCGCCGACCGCAAGCGCGAGGTCGCCTTCGGTCCCGACACCCTGACGGCCCTGTTCTCGACCACCAAGGCCGTGGCGGCCCTGATGGTCGCGCGCCTGGTGGACGAGGGGCGCCTGGCCTACGACCAGCCCGTCGCCGACGTCTGGCCGGAGTTCGCGCAAGCCGGCAAGGGCGCGGTCACGGTCGAGCAGGCCCTGTCGCACCAGGCCGGCCTGTCGGGGTTCCCCGACGAGACCGACCCGGCCCTGTGGTTCGACTGGGACGCCACCTGCGCCAAGCTGGCCGCCATGGCTCCGCTGTTCCCGATCGGCTCGGCCAGCGGCTATCACCCGGTCACCTACGGCTACATCGCCGGCGAGATCTTCCGCCGGGTCGACGGCCGGACGATGGGGACGGCCCTGCGCGAGGACATCTGCGCCCCGCTGGGCCTGGATCTCTGGATTGGCCTGCCCGACAGCGAGCACGGCCGCGTCGCCGACCTGATGCGTCCGACGGCCCTGCCCAAGTTCGGCGAGATCAACGCCGCCGTGACCGCCGCCTTCCTCAAGCCCTGGTCCTCGCCCGGCGGACGCGGCGCGGCCGAGTGGCGGCGGGTCGAGATCCCCTCGGCCAACGGTCACGCCACGGCCGAGGCCCTGGCCCGCCTGATGGGCGCCCTGGCCACCGACGGGACCCTGGGCGGCCGCTCGATCATCACCCCGGCCGGGATCAAGGCCGCCAGCGCCCAGCGCATCATCGGCCAGGACCTGGTGCTGCCCTTCGTGATCAGCTGGGGCGCGGGCTTCATGCGCAACGAACCCAACATGTTCTACGGCCCGACGCCCGAGGCCTTTGGCCACTCGGGCTGGGGCGGCTCGTGCGCCTTCGCCGATCCGACGCGGGGCGTCTCCGGGGCCTATGTGATGAACAAGCAGGGCGCCGCCCTGATCGGCGATCCGCGCGCCGTGCGCCTGATCGAGGCGGCTTACGCTTCGCTTTAGGTCCCCCTCATCCCGATCTCCCCGGCGAAAGCCGGGGTCCAGGTTCAGCCGTGGCTTTCAGACTATCTTGGCGCCTTAGAGCCCTATGATCTGGGCCCCGGCCTTCACCGGGGAACTCGGATTTTGGAATAGCCATCGAGTTGGGAGACGTCGAATGACGCGCGCTCTTGCTGTCGCAACCCTGTCGCTCGTTCTGGCCGGCGCGGCCCACGCCGAGGATCGCGACTTCTGCGCGGACCGGCCCGGCAAGGGCTCGCCGCCGTGCGTGCTGGACAAGGGGCGCTTTCAGGCCGAGCTGGGCGGGGTTGACGCCGCCTTCAGCCGGGGCGGCGGGGTCTCGGTCGACGATGTTTCCTACGGCGGGCTGGAGCTGCGGCTGGGCCTGACCTCGACCGTCGAAGGCCAGCTGACCTGGACCGCCCACGAGCGGGTGAGGACCAACGACCACGGCGTCGTCTCGACCGTCTCGGGCGCGGGCGACCTGGGCCTTGGCCTGCGGTGGTCGCTGAAGAACCCCGGCGGCGACGGCCTTTCGGCGGCGATCCAGCCCTATGTCACCGCCCCGACCGGGGCCAACGGCGTCGGCGGCGATCTGTGGCGGGGCGGGGTGATCGTCCCGCTCTCGATCCCGCTCAACGCCGACTGGTCGCTGAGCCTGTCGCCCCAGGTCGAGGCGCGCGAGAACGCCAGCGGGTCTGGTCGCCACGCCGGCTACGCCCTGGCCGGCGGCGTCGGCCGCGCTGTCGGCCCGGTGAACCTGGGCGCGGAGCTGTGGGTCGATCGCGACGACGACCCGTCGGGCCATGTCACCCAGGCCAGTTTTGACCTCACCGCCGCCTGGACGCCCAAGGCCCTGCACGACGTCCAACTGGACGCCTCGGCCTATGTCGGCCTCAACCGCCAGACGCCGGACCTTGAGCTGGTGGTCGGCCTGGCGCACCGCTTTTAGGACCCATGGCCCGGTCTTCAGGCCGGCGCCAGGACCCTGGTCCTCTTCCAGGCTCCGTAGGCGAAGGTCGCCACGCCCAGCCAGATGAACACGAACGACAGCGCCCGCAGCGGCGTGAAGGCCTCGCCGAACGCCACGCCCAGCAGGAACTGGAGCGTGGGGGCGATGAACTGCAGGAAGCCCACGGCGCTGAGCGGCAGGCGGCGGGCCGACCAGGCGAACAGGGCCAGGGGGATGACCGTGGCCGGACCGGCCAGGGCCAGCAGGCCCGTGACGCCGCCGCCGTGGCCGAAATGGCCCTGTCCCGTCGATTGCAGGTGCAGCACATAGGCCAGCCCCGGCAGGGCCAGATAGGCGCACTCGATGAACAGGCCCGTCTGAGCGTCGGCCTTCACCTGTTTGCGCAGGATGGCGTAGGCGCAGAAGGTGGCGGCCAGGCCCAGCGAGACGATCGGCAGATGGCCCAGGGCGATGGTCTGGATGGCGACGCCAATGGCCGCGAAGCCGATGGCGACCTTGCCTTCGGTGGTCATGCGCTCGCGGAACAGCAGGGCCCCGGCGGCCATGTTCATCAGCGGGTTGATATAGTAGCCGAGGCTGGCCTCGATCACGTGGCCGGCGTTCACCGCGAAGACGTAGATCGTCCAGTTGCTGAAGATCGCCGCCGTCGACAGCGCCAGCATGCCCAGCGTGCGCGGCTGGCGCAGCACCTGGGCCACCTGGCCGCCCTGCCGGGCGATCAGCACCAGGCCGCCAGCCCACAGCACCGACCACAGCGTCCGGTGGGCGATCATCTCCCAGGACGTCGCGCCCAGGTTCGACAGCAGGTGGAAGTAGAGGGGCAGGAAGCCCCAGAGCACGTAACAGCCGACGCCGGCGACATAGGCGGAGCGACTTTCGGCCGAGGAACTCGCTGAACTGGACGGCATGGGACCAAACCTTTCGGCGGCGTTTGTCTCAGCCGGCAAGTTCGCCGTCCGCCCGCATCTTGCTGGGCTTTCCAAAATCCGATCTTCCCGGCGAAGGCCGGGACCCAGATCTCAAGGCGCTTGGGCTGATGGGAAGCGCGCGGAGCCGATAGCGTCAGCCCCGCGCTCTTCCATCTGGGCCCCGGCCTTCGCCGGGGAAATCGGATTTTAAAGAACCCTAGGCCGGAGTTCTCTGCCTGATCAGGCCCTTGTCGTGCAGGAGCTGGGCGATCTGCACGGCGTTCAGCGCCGCGCCCTTGCGCAGATTGTCGGCGACGCACCACAGGGCGATGCCGTTCTCGACCGTCGGGTCGGTGCGGATGCGCGAGACATAGACCGGGAACTCGCCGGCGCTTTCCTTCGGCGTCATGTAGCCGCCGTCCTCGCGCTTATCGATGACTTCCACGCCTTCGGCGTCGCGCAGGATCTCGCGGACATCGTCCTCGTCCAGCGGGGTCTCGAACTCGATGTTCACGGCTTCGGCGTGGCCGACCATGACGGGCACGCGCACGCAGGTGGCGGTCAGCTTGATCGACGGATCCAAGATCTTCTTGGTCTCCATCATCATCTTCCACTCTTCCTTCGTGTAGCCGTCCTCCATGAAGACGTCGATGTGCGGAATGACGTTGAAGGCGATCTGCTTGGTGAACTTCTTGGGCGGCGGAGCGCCCAGGACGAACACGCCCTTGGTCTGCTCCCACAGCTCGTCCATGCCTTCCTTGCCCGCGCCCGACACCGACTGGTAGGTCGAGACGACGACGCGCTTGATTTTGGCTTCGGCGTGCAGGGGGGCCAGCACCACCACCAGCTGCGCGGTCGAGCAGTTGGGGTTGGCGATGATGTTCTTCGGCAGCTTGTCGACGGCGTTCGGGTTCACTTCCGGCACCACCAGCGGCACGTCCGGATCCATCCGGAAGTGGCTCGAGTTGTCGATGACGATCGGACCGGCCGCGCCGATCTTCTCGCCCCAGGCCTTGGAGATGGCGCCGCCGGCGCTCATCAGCACGATGTCGACCGTCGAGAAGTCGAACTTCTCCAGGTCCTCGCAGTGCAGGATCTGGTTGCCGAACGAGACTTCCACGCCGATGGATTTGCGGCTGGCGATGGCGTGCATCTTGTCCACGGGGAATTTGACTTCCTCGAGGATGTTGAACATCTCGCGGCCCACATTGCCCGTGGCGCCGACCACGGCGACCCGGTAACCCATCGCGCTCTCCTGAAACTGTGCCCGCGTACCGCGCGGAGCGTGGTTCGTTACGCTTCATGGTCCAGGCGCGCAAGGCGAGGAAAGTTGGCGGGGCAATCAGCCCGGCTTGCCAGCTGGAGCGGCGGGCTCGTCCTGGGCCTTCACGTCCAGGGTGAACTGCACCGGGATGGTGATGGTCAGGCCGTCGACGGTGTCGCCTTCCCGCGTCCAGGGGTTCATGCGCATGAGCTTGACCGCCTCGACCGCGGCCGCGCCGAAGCCAAGGTCGGCCGGGTTTTCGCGCGCGGGCTTGCAGCCGGTCAGTTCGCCCGTGGCGGTGACCGTGCAGGTCGCCGCGCCGAGGCCGGACTTGACCCCCGCCTTCGCGGCCGCCTGCGGATAGACCTCCGCCATGCCCTCGGCCGACAGGGTGCGGATCCAGCGCGGCTTGGTCAGCTTGCGGGCCTCCGGCGCGGCCGGATCGCGGAAGCGGAAGGGCAGATCGATTTTGTAGTCCTTGAAGGACTTGGCGTCGGCCGGGCCGATATTGACCAGGAACAGCTTCGAGAGGTCCTGGGCCGCCTTGCCAAAACCCTTGCCGCGCGGGTTTTCGGAGATCACGTCGCAGCTGCGCAACTGGCCGGTCTTCATGAGGACGCAGCGCAGGGCGGCCTGGCCGAACGGTTCGCCGGCCGCGGCCTTGGGCCACGCGGCGTCGAGCTCGGCCAGGGTGGGCGCGCGGCTCCAGGGCGGGTCCAGCACGATGGAGGTGCTGTTGATCGGCGCCCCGCCGGGGGGCTCCTCCCAGGTGATCGGGATGCTGACGTCGCCGCCCGGCACGGCGCGGCCGCCCCGGATCTTGGGCGACATCCGAAACTGCGGAGCCAGCTGCAGGCCGGCGCCGCCGAAGTCCATGCCTTCGGGCGATTCCGAGAGGACCCGGCAGGCTTCGAGGAAGCCCTCGACCGTGGCCTTGCAGCGGATCACGGCCTTGCCGCCGACGCGCCTGTCCAGCGCCTTCTTGGGGAAGACATTGGCGATCTCGGCGCCGTTCGGCTTGCGGATCCAGCCCGGATTGGCGTCGCCGGGGGCCAGGAACTCGAAGCTGGTGCGGACCGGGCGGCCCTCGACCGAGGCGCCCTGGGCGTCCTTGGTCGCGATCCGCTCGTAGCCGACCACCGACAGGGCGGCTTCGCCGAAGCCCTGTCCGACGGGATCCTCGCGCAGCACCTTGCAGTCGGCCAAGCGGCCGCCCTTGTCGGCGACGCAGCCCAGCACGGCCTTGCCGGTGACGGTCGCGCCCTTTGGGAAGGCGGCCTTCATCCTGGCCTCGGGCACGTGGGTGACGAAGTTTGGCCGCCAGCCCGAGGGCGGGGCGTCGTCTTCGGTCTGGGCCAAGGCGACCGTGGCCAAGGCGACCGTGGAAAGGGCGGCGGTGGAGCGGCCGGCCGTGAGCAGGACCAGCAGGAAGGTGCGCGACAGCACGGGAAACCCCAGGAACCAGCCAGCGCACGACCCCTTCGTGGCTCGACCTTAGGTGGAGCTTAGGCGATCCATTTGCGCGCCGCCAGAGGGTTCCCGACGCACCTTCCGCCCCCTATGTTGCCGGCCATGACCGACGCCGCCGCGCCCCCGCTTCCGAACGTTTCCGACCTGACTCAGGACGGCCCCGCCGTCCGGCTCTTTCTCGTGGACGGCTCGGCCTATCTGTTCCGGGCCTATCACGCCCTGCCGCCGCTGACGCGCAAGAGCGACGGCCTGCCGGTGGGCGCCGTCCAGGGCTTCTGCAACATGCTGTGGAAGCTGATGCGCGACATGCAGGGCGACACGCCCACCCACCTGGCGGTGATCTGGGACCACTCGGAAAAGACGTTCCGCAACAGCCTGTACGATCAGTACAAGGCCCACCGTCCGCCGCCGCCGGAAGACCTGATCCCGCAGTTCCCGCTGGTGCGCGAGGCCACCCTGGCGTTCGGCGTGCCGGCCATCGAGCTGCCAGGCTACGAGGCCGACGACCTGATCGCCGCCTATGCCTGCAAGGCCCGCGAGATCGGCGGCGAGGCGGTGATCGTCTCGTCCGACAAGGACCTGATGCAGCTGGTCGGCGACGGCGTCTCGATGTTCGACCCGATGAAGGGCGTGCGGATCGAGCGCGAGCAAGTGTTCGAGAAATTCGGCGTCTATCCGGACAAGGTCGTCGACGTGCAGGCCCTGTGCGGCGACAGCGTCGACAACGTGCCGGGCGCGCCGGGGATCGGGATCAAGACCGCTGCTCAGCTGATCACCGAATATGGCGACCTCGACACGCTGCTGGCCCGGGCGGGCGAGATCAAGCAGCCCAAGCGCCGCGAGACCCTGATCGAATTCGCCGACCAGATCCGCCTGTCGCGGGCCCTGGTCAAGCTGGACTGCGACACGCCGCTGCCCCAGCCGCTGGACGAGCTGACCGTGCGCGAGCCGGACAAGGAGGTCCTGGCGGCCTTCCTCGAACAGATGGAGTTCCGCACCCTGGCTCGCCGGGTCGGCGACGGCTCGGCCGCCGCCACGCCGGGCACGCTCGAGCGGGCTCCGGCCCAGCCCAAGGCGCCGGTCAGCACGGTCTCCTACATGGGCGCTGCCGCCCGCGCCGCCGCCAGCGCGGTGGCCGAGCCGGTCAGCATCGACCATGCGGCCTATGTCCGCATCCAGGATCTCGACACCCTGAAGGCCTGGGTCGCCAAGGCCACGGCTAAGGGCGTGGTGGCCTTCGACACCGAGACCGACGCCCTGTCGTCGGCCACGGCCGGTCTGTGCGGCGTGTCGCTGGCCATCAACGCCGGCGAGGCCTGCTACATCCCGGTCGGTCACTGCGAGAAGGACGGCCTGGCGCTGGAAGCCGCCGCCGACCTGGTGCAGATTCCGCTGGAAGAGGTCATCGCCACTCTGAAGCCGCTGCTGGAGGATCCGGCGGTGCTGAAGGTGGCGCAGAACGCCAAGTACGACATCGCCGTCCTGGCTCGGTACGGGATCCAGGTCGCGCCGATCGACGACACCATGCTGATCTCCTACGTGCTGGAGGCGGGCCTGCACGGCCACGGCATGGATGAACTGTCGGAGCTGCACCTTGGTTACAAGCCGATCCCGTTCAAGCAGGTGGCCGGGACGGGCAAGGCCCAGATCAGCTTCAAGCATGTGGGGCTGAACGAGGCGACGGCCTATGCCGCCGAGGACGCCGACGTCACCCTGCGCCTGTGGCAGACGCTGAAGCCGCGCCTGGCGCGCGAGGGCCTGGCGACCGTCTACGAGACGCTGGAACGGCCGCTGCCGGCGGTGCTGGCGATGATGGAGAACAACGGGGTCAAGGTCGATCCCGAGGCGCTGCGCCTGCTCTCCAACGAGTTCTCGCTACGCATGGCCAAGTTCGAGGCGCGCGCCCAGGAGATCGTCGGCCGCCCCTTCAACCTGGGCAGCCCCAAGCAGATCGGCGACGTGCTGTTCGGCGAGATGAGCATGAAGGGCGGCAAGAAGACTGCCACCGGCCAGTGGTCGACCGACAGCGACGTGCTGGAAAGCCTGGCTCTGGAGCACGAGCTGCCGCGCGTCCTGCTGGACTGGCGCCAGCTGTCGAAGCTGAAAGGCACCTATACCGAAAACCTGGTCGCCGCGATCGCCGAGTCCACGGGCCGGGTCCACACTTCCTACGCCCTGGCCGCGACGACGACGGGCCGCCTGTCCTCGTCCGACCCGAACCTGCAGAACATCCCGGTCCGCACCGAGGAAGGCCGCAAGATCCGCAAGGCCTTCATCGCCCCGCCGGGCAAGGTGCTGATCAGCGCCGACTACAGCCAGATCGAGTTGCGCCTGCTGGCCCATATCGGCGACATCCCGCAGCTGAAGAAGGCGTTCCAGCAGGGCCTGGACATCCACGCCATGACGGCCTCGGAAATGTTCGACACGCCGATCGAGGGGATGGACCCGATGATCCGCCGCCGGGCCAAGGCCATCAATTTCGGCATCGTCTACGGCATCAGCGCCTTTGGCCTGGCCAACCAGCTGGGCATCTCGCAAGGCGAGGCGGGGGCCTACATCAAGACCTATTTCGAGCGCTTCCCGGGCATCCAGGCCTATATGGACGCGACCAAGGCCTTCGTGCGTGAGCACGGTTACGTCTCGACCGTCTTCGGCCGCAAGATCAACATCCCGGAGATTCAGTCCAAATCGGTGGGCCAGCGACAGTTCGCCGAGCGCGCGGCGATCAACGCGCCGATCCAGGGCGCGGCCGCCGACGTCATGCGCCGGGCCATGATCCGCATGCCCGCCGCCCTCGCGGCGGCTGGCCTGGAGGCGCGGATGCTGCTGCAGGTGCACGACGAACTGGTGTTCGAAGCGCCCGAGGCGGAAGCCGAGCGCGCCTGCGCGGTGATCAGCGAGGTCATGGAAAAGGCCGCCGAGCCCGCCGTGGCGCTGTCCGTGCCGCTCACCGTCGAGGCCCGCGCCGCGCTCAACTGGGATGAGGCCCACTGACCAAAAAAGTGGCGGAGTTGTCATTTATGCGACATTCCGTCACGTCACGGTTAATGCCCCGGCAATCGTTCGAGGCCACTGTGCCTGTGACGCCCGCGAACCGTAGTGCAGTTTCAAAGAGTAGTGTTATCCGAGGTTTAGCGGTCGCCGCCCCATTTCGAGGAGCCCCGGCCGGTGTCTTTTGGCGATCTAAAAATTCCGCACAAGCTGATGGCGGTCTTCGCTGTCATGCTCACGACCATCGTTGTGATGGGCGCTACCCTCTACGCCAACAAGGTCGGTTTGGCCCAGTCGGTGGAGCGCACCGAGCGCGCCTATGAGATGTTGCGCCAGGCTGACACGGCGGCCTTCCGCCTGACTCGCCAGGAGAACTCGCTGCGCGGCTTCCTGCTGTCGGGCGACAACTACTACATCCAGCGCCTGGAAGAGGCGCACAAGCCGAAGTTCCTGAAGGCGCTGGACGAGATGCGCGCGCTGGCCGCTGGCGACCAGGAAGACCTGGCCCGCATCGCCGCCGTCGACGCCGCCTACGCCAACTATCGCAAGATGGCCATCGAGCCGGGCGAGCGGCTGGGCGCCGATCCGGCCACTCGTCCTCAGGCGGTCGAGCTGGTGCGCAACGACGGCGTCGCCGACAAGGCGGTCGAGCCGGTCGAAAACGCCATCGAAGCCATCACCAAGCACGCCGAGGCCCAACTGGCGACGGAAGCCGCCGCCCAGAAGAAGACCTCCCTGGAATCGACCCTGGCCCTGGCCATCGGCATCCTGATCACGGCCGGCATCGCGGTCGCGGGCGGCCTGCTGCTGACCGCCGCCATCGCGGCCCCCGTCACCGCCATGACCAACGCCATGCGCCGCCTGGCCTCGGGCGACAGCACCGTCGAGGTGCCGGCCCAGGGCCGCAAGGACGAGATCGGCCACATGGCCGCCGCCGTCGCCTACTTCAAGGATTCCGAGGCCGAGAAGGTCCGCATCGAGGCCGCCGCCGCCGAACATCGCCGCGCCGCCGACGACGAGCGCGCCGCCAACGAGGCCGAGAAGGCCGAGGTCGCCCGCAATGACGCCATCGCCATCACCGCGTTGAACGAGGCGCTGGACCATATGGCCAGCGGCGACCTGACTCACCGGATCACCACCCCGTTCGCGCCCAAGGCCGAAAGCCTGAAGGCCAACTTCAACGCCGCCGCCGACCGCATGCAGCAGGCGATCCAGTCGATCAACGCGGCCACCGGCGGCGTCAACAGCGGCGCCGACGAGATCGCCGAGGCCTCGGACAACCTCTCGCGCCGGACGGAACAGCAGGCCGCCAGCCTTGAAGAGACCGCCGCCGCCCTCGATGAGATCACCGCGACGGTCCGCAAGACCGCCGCGGGGGCCAAGGAGGCCTCGCAGGTGGTGGCCAACGCCCGGTCGGACGCCGAACGCTCGGGCCGCATCGTCAGCCAGGCTGTCGCCGCCATGACCGAGATCGAGACCTCCTCGACCCAGGTCGGCAACATCATCGGCGTCATCGACGAGATCGCCTTCCAGACCAACCTGCTGGCCCTGAACGCCGGCGTCGAGGCCGCTCGCGCCGGTGAAGCCGGCCGCGGGTTCGCGGTCGTCGCCCAGGAAGTTCGGGCCCTGGCCCAGCGCTCGGCCGACGCCGCCAAGGAGATCAAGACCCTGATCTCGACCTCGACCCAGCAGGTCGGCGCGGGTGTGGATCTGGTCGGCCAGACCGGCGAGGCCCTCAGCCGCATCGTCGAGCAGGTCGCCTCGATCGACGCGTTGATGAAAGAGATCTCGGCCTCGACCACCGAGCAGGCCACCGGTCTGAACGAGGTCAACGGCGCGGTGAACCAGATGGATCAGGTCGTCCAGCAGAACGCCGCCATGGTCGAGGAAGCCACCGCCGCCTCGCACTCGCTGAAGAACGAGGCCGCGGCCTTGATGGAGTTGGTCGGTCGCTTCCGCGTGACCGAGGGCGCGCCGGCCGTCGCCACGTCGCGTCCGGCTCAAACGACCTATCGTCCGCCGGCTCCGGCGCCGGCTCGGGCTCCCGCCCGTGCCGAGCCCGCGCGTCCGGCGGTCTCGGCTCGTCCGGGACGCGGTTCGGCCGCCGTGGCGGTTCGCGAGGATTGGGAAGAGTTCTGATCGCCCTGGTCTGATCAGCGATCTTGCGCGGGCTCTCCGGGAAACCGGGGAGCCCGTCTTCGTTCAGCCGAGGGCTTAGCCGCGGTTCAGGGCGATCGTCTCGAACGACGACTTGGTGGTCTGCGGCCCGTGACTGGCGTTCGGCGTCGGCAGGGCCAGGCCGATGGCGGCGGCGATCAGCAGGGCGACGGTGAAGAAGGCCTTGGCAGCCATGGTCCTATCTCGGGTCTGGCGTCTTGAAGCGACAATTCGCGGGCGCAGACGAGAGCCTAGATGGCCCCGCCGCCGCCGGGTTCAAGGCCCGGGTCCTGTGGTCCCGAAGCGTCCTGATCCAACAGGAAAGGCCGGAAACCCGCTTGCGGGTTCCCGGCCTCTTTTGGACCGATGCGTTACGAAAAGGTCGGCTTAGAAGATCTCAAAAAGACCCGCGGCCCCCATGCCGCCGCCGATGCACATGGTCACCACGCCCAGCTTGGCGCCGCGACGCTTGCCTTCCATCAGCAGGTGGCCGGCGCAGCGGGCGCCGGTCATGCCGAAGGGGTGGCCGATGGCGATCGAGCCGCCGTTGACGTTGTACTTCTCAGGATCGATGCCCAGCTTGTCGCGGCTGTAGAGGCACTGGCTGGCGAAGGCTTCGTTCAGCTCCCACAGGTCGATGTCGTCGATCTTCAGGCCGTGGCGTTCCAGCAGGCGCGGCACGGCGAAGACCGGGCCGATGCCCATCTCGTCGGGTTCGCAGCCGGCGACGGCGAAGCCGCGGAAGGCGCCCAGCGGGGTCAGGCCGCGCTTTTCGGCTTCCTTGGCTTCCATCACCACCACGGCGGCGGCGCCGTCCGACAGCTGGCTGGCGTTGCCGGCGGTGACGAACTTGCCCTCGCCCATGACGGGCTTCAGGCTGGCCAGTCCTTCCAGGGTGGTGTCGGCGCGGTTGCACTCGTCCTTGTCGACCACGTAGTCGACGAAGCTCTCTTCCTTGGTTTCCTTGTTGACCACCTTCATCTTGGTGGCCATCGGGACGATCTCGTCCTTGAACAGGCCGCCGGCCTGGGCGGCGGCGATGCGCTGCTGGCTGCGCAGGGCGTATTCGTCCTGGTATTCGCGGCTGATGTTGTAGCGCTTGGCGACGATGTCGGCGGTGTCGATCATCGCCATCCACAGGGCCGGATGGGTGCCCATCAGCTTTTCTTCGGTGATGTGGTGACGGTTCATGTGACCGCCGCCCTGCACCAGCGAGATCGACTCGACGCCACCGCCGATGGCGACATTGGCGCCGTCATTGCGCACATAGTTGGCCGCCGTGGCGATCGCCTGCAGGCCCGACGAGCAGAAGCGGTTGATAGTCTGGCCCGAGGTGGTCACCGGCAGGCCGGCCCACATGGCGGCGTTGCGGGCCACGTTCATGCCGGTGGCGCCTTCGGGGCCGCCGCAGCCCAGGGCCACGTCTTCCACTTCGGCGCCTTCAAGGCCGGCGCGGCTCACCGCGTGCTGGATCGCATGACCGGCCATGGCCGCGCCATGGGTGTTGTTGAAGCCGCCCCGATTGGACTTGGCCAGGCCCGTGCGGGCGTAAGAGACGATAACCGCTTCGCGCATAGAGGCGCACTCCCCGTTAAACGTTAGTTTGAATTGGGCTCACCCTAGACCGGCTTTCCGCGCGGCGAAAGATGACGTTAGCGTCAACGGTAGGTCTATTCCCCGAACCCTTGGCCCGGCTCCATCGGCGCCAGGCGGATCAGCCGCGAATCCTCGACCGCCGCCGTGCGGTGCTCGACGAAGACGCGGTAGTCCGGGTTCGTGACCATGGCCAGGAAGGCGCCGGCGTTCGGATATTCGGCGATGAAGGCCAGGTCCCAGCGCTCGTCCGTCGGGCCGGTGACCACGCCCTCGGGCCGTCCCGCCCAGACCTGCCGCCCGCCCAGGCTGGCGAACAGCGGCGCGGTCGTGCGGCCATATTCGCGATAGGCGTCGAGGCCGGTCAGGCCCTTGCCATGAAGGGGATGCCCCCGCGGATAGTCGGCGGCGGGCTTCAGCCGGATCAGGTTGAGCATCTGGATCGGCGTGTCGCGCGGCAAGGCCTTGAAGGCGTCGAACTGCGCGCGGGTCGGGTCGATGCTGGACATGGTTCCTCCGGTCTCGGCGCCTCAGCGCTCTTGTTCGGACCGCAGTGGAGGCCAGAACCGAAACAACGCCAAGCTCAATATCGCGAGGGCGACGGCTTCAGCCGGACGTGTCCGCCAGGCGCCAACGGCCCCGAGGGCGTTGATCATCGCGTGAGGGATCAGACCGGCGACCAGCAGGCTTCCCCGGCCGTTCAGATGCAGCCAGGTCATCAACAGCGACAGGGCTACCGTGCCGAGCGCGTACCAGCCGAGGTCGGATACCGGCGTGGCCACAATGCCCGAGAACAGGAAGGCGGGGACATGCCAGAGCGTCCAGATCAGGCCCAGGATCGTCCCGGCCAGCATGGGCTGCCAGTGTTCCAGCATCCGGGGAAGGGCAAAGCCGCGCCAGCCAAGCTCCTCGCCGAGCGGGCCGGAGTTGTGGATGAGCTGCGCGGTGGTCAGCAGCAGGAGCGGCGTGGCGACCAGCACGTCGGCCGGCTTGACCGGCCAAGGCTGCGGCATCGTCAAGCTCAGCGCCAGGGCGATGACGGGCAGAGCCAGCACGGCGATCGCCAGGCTCGGGCTGGTGCCGGGGAGCAAACGCCGGGCCAGAGCGACGAGGCCGGCGCGGCCGTCCTCCGCGAGGGTTAAGGCCAGGCCCGCCAAGGAGGGCGCGCAGGCGGCGACCAGATAGGCGGGAGAGCCGTAGGCGAACGGGCCAAACAGCGCCGTCAGCGGCCTGGGGAACAGCAGCCACAACCCGCCGACGCCCCAGGTGATCGTGAAGGTCAGGACGAAGAAGCGGGTAAGGCGGCCCATCTCCCTGTCCCTGCCCTCACCGCTTCGTCAGGATGGTCAGGCCGTCGGGCAGTTCGTTGCGGTCGTCGGGGCGCGGCGGAATGTGGGTGGCCAGGATCGTTCCGGTGCGGTTCACGGCGGCGACGAAGCCGTCGGCGATCTCGCCGCGCTTGAGGCCCGCGACCAGGTCGGCGACGACTTCGTCCCAGACCGCATTGGGCGCGGCGGCGTAGATGCCTTCGTCGGCGATGACCTCGACCCGGTGCTCGGCCAGGGCGGCGAAGATCAGCACGCCGGTGCGGTCGCGGGTGACGTGCAGGCCGTGGCTGAGAAACTGCTCAAGGGCCGCGCGCTTGACCCGGGCCGCCTTGAGCGAGCCGGGCGTGAGGGCGCGGCGGACCGGCGGCATCGACACCACCAGCGCCACGACGACGAACACCACCAGCTGCAGGGCGATGTAGGTCGACAGCGCCGACAGGATCGCGCCGTCCAGGGCGGCCTGGTGGCCGATGCTCCAGCCGCCGAACAGGCGGGTCAGCATCTCGGGCCGGAAGCCGGCGAACAGGGCGCCGGCCGGCAGGACCAGGGCCGCGAACGCCGCCCAGGCCAGGGGCGTCTCGCGATAGTCCGACACCTCGGGCGCCAGCACGCAGAAGATCTCGCCGCCGGTGGTCTTCTCGGCCTCGGCCACCGCGCCGGCGATACGGTCGAGGTCCTGCGGGGTCATGAATTGCGCCATCTCACCAGTTCCCCGAGCTGCCGCCGCCGCCGAACGATCCGCCGCCGCCGGAGAAGCCGCCGCCACCGCCGCCGCCCCAGCCCCCGCCCCCGCCCCGCCGGCCGCTGTCGTTCAGCGCGCCCAGGATGATCCACGGTAGGGCCGAGCCCAGGCCGCCGCGACCGCGGCGTCCCCGGAACAGGCTGGAGAAGACGAAGATGATGAACAGGAAGATCAGGAAGCCGACGATCGGTGAGCCCTTGGCCTTCTGCCGGTCGGGCTGGCTGGCCTCGGCGACGCGGGCCTTGGCCTGGTCGGCGGGCAGGCTGAGCTGCTCGACCAGGGCGTCGGTCCCGGCGACGACGCCGCCCTCCATGTCGCCGGCGCGGAACTTCGGCAGGATGGCGCTCTGGATGATGACGCTGGACAGGGCGTCGGTCAGCACGGGCTCAAGGCCGTAACCGACCTCGACCCGCACCTTCCGGTCGTTGGGCGCGACCAGCAGGATCACGCCGGTGTTCTTGCCCTTCTCGCCGATGCCCCAGGTCCGGCCCAGCTGGTAGCCGTAGTCCTCGATCGGATAGCCGTCGAGGCTGGGCACGGTGGCCACGACCAGCTGGCGGCCGGTCGTGGTCTCGAGGTTTTCCAGCTTGCCCGTCAGGTCCTGCTCGACCTGGGGGACAGGATCTGGGCGTCGTCGACCACCCGCCCGGTCAGGGGCGGGAACTTCGGATCGGCGAAGGCGGGGAGGGCGAAGAGCACGGCCGCGAGGGCCAGCAGCCACGTCCTCACGCTCGCCCGGACCTTGGGCAGGGCGCGTTGCAACCTAGTTGACCTTCGGCGGGGTCGCCGTCGGCGGGCTGGAGAAGTCCACCGTCGGGGCGCTCTGGGCCGAAGCCGTGGCCTGGAACAGCTGGGCCGGCTTCTGACCGCTGTAGACGGTCTTGGCCCACAGCACGCTGGGGAAGGTGCGCAGGGTCGTGTTGTACGTCTGGGCGGCGCTATTGTAGTCGCGGCGCGCGATGGTGATGCGGTTCTCGGTGCCTTCCAGCTGGCTCTGCAGGGCCAGGAAGTTCTGGTTCGACTTCAGGTCCGGATACTGCTCCTGGATGACCATCAGCCGACCCAGCACGCCCGACAGCTTGTCCTGGGCGGCGGCGTACTGCTGGAACTGGACCGGGTCGGTGATGGTCGAGGCGTCGACCTTGACCTGGGTGGCGCTGGCGCGGGCCTGCGTCACCTCGACCAGCACGCTCTTTTCCTGGGCCGCGTAGCCCTTCACCGTGGCGACCAGGTTCGGCACCAGGTCGGCGCGGCGTTGGTACTGGTTCTGCACCTCGGCCCAGGCGGCCTTGGTGGCCTCGTCCTGAGTGGGGATGGTGTTGATGCCGCAGCCGGCCAGCGTCGCGGGAATGGCGACGATCAGGGCGATGCGCGCGGCGTAACGGACGAGACGGTTCATGGAGCCTCCTGCGCGAACACGTATGTTCGCGTATCGCGGTTAGATAGCGTGTCCATTGATACACGTCAGGTCGCGACGGGTTAAACCTTATCCATGACCGCCCGTTCCTGGGCGAAGGCCTGTTTTCGCGGTCCGGCATAGCCGAACAGCCACGCGGCCACCTTGCGCATCTGGATCTCCTCGCTGCCTTCGGTGATCCGGTAGCGGCGGTGGTGGCGGTAGATGTGCTCGAAGGGCTTGTGGCGCGAGTAGCCGATGCCGCCGTGGATCTGCATGGCCCGGTCGGCGGCCTCGCAGCACAGGCGGTTGGCCCAGTAGTTACACATCGAGACCTTGTCGGAGAGGCGCTTTTCGACCTCGACCTTGGACATCTGGTCCATGTCCCAGGCGGTCTTGCGGATCAGCAGACGCAGCATCTCGGCCTGGGTCGAGAGCTCGACGATCGGGAACTGGATGGCCTGGTTCTCGGCCAGGGCCTTGCCGAACGGCTTGCGCGCGCGCGCGTACTTGATGCTTTCTTCTATGCAGTAGGTCGCCGCGCCCAGGCTGGAGGCGGCCTGACGGATGCGGTTCTCGTGCACGAAGTGCTGGGCCAGGGCCAGGCCGCCGCCCTCGGGTCCGAACATGGCGCTCTCCGGGACCCAGACGTCGGTGAAGCTGACGCGCGGGTGGTCGGTCGGCATGTTGAAGGTCCAGAGGTACTCCTCGATCTTCACGCCGGGCGCGTGGGCCGGAACCAGGAAGGCGGTGATCCCCCGGGCGTCGCCGTCCTCGCCCGAGGTGCGGGCGAACAGGCAGCAGTGGGTGGCCGCGTGCATGCCTGTGGTCCACATCTTCTCGCCGTCGATCCGCCAGCCGGCCTCGCCATGGCGTTCCTCGCGCACGGCCTCGGTCTCCATGAAGGTGGCGTCCGAGCCGTGGTCGGGCTCGGTCAGGCCGAAGGTCGGGCGGAAGGCGCCCTTGTCCAGCATGTCGGTGATCAGGTGTTGCTGGTCGGGCCGGCCGAAGTCGCGGATCATCAGCACGAACGGGTTGTTGCCGACGATCGAGTGCTCGTTCTGCAGGTCGTTGAACAAACCGAGGCCCTTGCTGGCCAGGTGTTCGCGGATCACCGCCATCCACAGGTTGGAGCCGTCCTGGCCGCCATAGGCCTTGGGCAGGGCGAAGCGGTAGTGGCCGGCCTGGTCGGCCAGCTTGCGGGCCTGCGCCAGCAGCGCTTCCCACTCGTGCTTGGGCAGGCCGCCGCCGTCCCAGTCGGTGCGGGCCCATTCGCGGCGGTGGTCGAAGAAGCGGTCGTTGTCGTCGCGCGCCTGCAGGGGCGCGATCTCCCTGTCGATGAAGGCGTCCAGCTCGCCCAGATAGGCGGTCAGCTCTGGTGGCAAGTGGAAGTCCATGGCGAAGCCTCCCTCAAGCGCGTTCTTGAGCGCACATCTTATGGTTATGGCGAGAGACTAAGCGCGGCGCGCGGTCGCGGCCAACCGTGCCCCTTGGGAATGAGGGCGGAATGAGGTTTTAACCGGTCCTTGACCAGAGCGTGCGTAGGGTTTCGGCCATGATCACCATGGCCGCCTTCGCGATCATCGGGGCCGCGCTCGGACTGTTCGTCCGGCCGCGCTGGCTGGGCGTTCTGCTGCCGATGGTCCTGGCCGTGCTCGTCGAGGGCGGGGTCTACTGGGCCATCGGGATCATGGAGCGCCAGCCGAACCGCGAGGTTCTGATCATCCGCCTGCAGGCGATCTTCGGTGAAGGCTGGATCGGCATGATCGGCCCCGTGGCCGCCGCCGTGATCGGCGCCGTCATGGCCGCCTTGCTGGGCGCCTTCACAGACCCCAAGCAGGTCGCGCCGGTGCTCACCGCCGAGGGCATCCAGCGCCGCGCCGGCAAGAACGGCCGCTATGCTCGGGCCGAGGGCATGGTCGAGGACCGCGCCATCCACGCCAAGGCCGAAAGCCGGATCGACTCGATCCTGGGGCTGTAGGCTCGCCGTTTCCGGCCGCCATTCGCCGCGATCGCTCCGAAATCCCCGTTTTCTGAAAATGCGATGCGCGTGCAAAATTCCGCTTGCGCAATTTCTTATCACTGATATCTAAGCGATGCTTAGTTCGGACCCGAAGCACTGGTGGGGATACCGGTGTGGCTGCCTTAGGTAGGGCGGTCCCAAGGGATTGGTAGGGTCCGGGCGGCCAGTACCGCTTTTCGACGATCAACGATCTGACCGCAATTCCCCAACACCGGAGGGCTTTCTGATGAAGCTCCGCACCCTGGCGGCTGTCGCCGCCATCTCCTTCTCGATGCTCGCCGGGCCCCTCGCGGGCAGCGCCCTCGCCGACGGCCGTATCGCCGCCGCCCTGGACGCCCCCGTCGCCGCCAAGACCAAGGTCGTGGCCGGCGGAGCGGTCTTCGTCTGCGAAGGCGCCGAATGCGTCTCGGCCCAGGCCCCGTCGCGGGCCCTCACCGCGGTCGCCTGCAAGGCGCTCGCCAAGGAAGTGGGTCGCGTCGCGGCCTTCGGCGGCGAAACCAAGTCGCTGGACGCCGACGAGCTGACCCGCTGCAACGCCTCGGCCAAGGACGTTTCGTCCCTGGCCTCGGCTAAGTAGGAACACGTACCGCGCTCTACCTGAGTACCAGACGCGTTGTGGGTCGCCGTTTCTCCGACCCGGTCTGGCTGTTTCCTCGAGCATTCACCTTCAAGGGCGGCGGAAACCTTCCGTCGCCCCTTTTCTTTTCCGGACCAGTGATTAGTTGACGCTGATGGACATGAGCTTGGCCGCACAGCTGGAAACCGTTCTGCGCAAGGCCGCGGGCGAAGGAACGGCCCTGGCCTCGATGACCGTGGACTATGCCGGGCGCCGGCGAAGAGGGTCTGGAGCCCAAGGCCTGGGTCGAGCGGGGCACCCGCAGCCTGGTCTTCGCCCAGGGCGAATTGCGGCGTCCGGACGGCGCTCTGGCCGCTTCCGCCTCGGCCGTGTTCCGCCGCGCCGCGGACTGAACGGCTAACCAGCCTCGCCCCTTTGGTTGCGACTGCGAAAGGCCCGTGTTATCAGGCGCGCGGCTTCGGACAGGGCGGCGCGGACGCGTCGGCCGTCCATGTGCTTTTCATAAGCACGCTCAAGCCTTTAAGCCGCGATAAGGGTTAACCTTCTTGTTCGCGGCCATTTACAACGCACCGGGCGGATACCAAGTGGCGGACGAAACCAAGGCGACGGATGCGGGTCAGCGCTATGCGCAGTCCCTCTTCGAACTGACGATCGAGAACGGCTCCCTGCAGAAGGTCGAGGCCGACCTGAAGAGCCTGAAGGCCATGGTGGCCGACAGCGCCGACCTGCGCCGTCTGATCGCCTCGCCGGCCTTCTCCGCCGAGGACAAGGGCAAGGGCCTGTCCGCCGTCGCCAAGAAGGCCGGCTTCCAGCCGCTGACCACCAAGTTCCTGGGCCTCGTCGCCGCCAACGGTCGCGCGGGCGACCTGCTGGGCGCGATCACCGCCTTCACCGAGATGTCGGCCAAGCACCGCGGCGTCGTCACCGCCGAGGTCGTCTCGGCCGCCGCCCTGTCGCCCGCGCAGCTGAAGGGCGTGCAAGCCGCTCTCGCTGAAGCGCTCGGCAAGACCCCTGAAGTTTCCACGCGCGTCGATCCGTCCCTGCTGGGCGGTCTGAAGGTGCGCGTCGGTTCGCGTCTCTTCGACGCTTCGCTCCGTTCGAAGCTCGATTCCCTGAAATTCGCCCTGAAGCGCGCTTAAGCCTTTAAGTAAGCGCCAGAAAAATTAGATCGCAGAGAGCCCAGAAGACCATGGACATCCGCGCCGCCGAGATTTCGGCCATCCTCAAGTCGCAGATCGCCAACTTCGGCGAAGAGGCCGCCGTCTCGGACGTCGGCCAGGTGCTGTCCGTCGGTGACGGCATCGCCCGCATCTACGGCCTGGACAACGTCCAAGCCGGTGAAATGCTGGAATTCCCGAAGGCCGGCGTGAAGGGCATGGCCCTGAACCTCGAGCGCGACAATGTCGGCGCCGTGATCTTCGGCCAGGACCAGGCCATCAAGGAGGGCGACGAAGTCCGTCGCCTCGGCGAGATCGTCGACGTGCCGGTCGGCCGTGGCCTGCTGGGCCGCGTCGTCAACCCGCTGGGCGAGCCGATCGACGGCAAGGGCCCGATCGAGTTCACCGAGCGTCGCCGCGTCGACGTCAAGGCGCCGGGCATCATCCCGCGCAAGTCGGTGCACGAGCCCGTGCAGACCGGCCTGAAGTCGATCGACACCCTGATCCCCGTCGGCCGCGGCCAGCGCGAGCTGATCATCGGTGACCGTCAGACCGGCAAGACCGCCGTCGCCATCGACACCATCCTGAACCAGAAGATCGTCAACGCCGGCAAGGACGAGAGCGCCAAGCTCTACTGCGTCTACGTCGCCATCGGCCAGAAGCGCTCGACCGTCGCCCAGATCGTCAAGACCCTGGAAGAGCACGGCGCGCTGGAATACACGATCGTCGTCGTCGCCTCGGCCTCGGAGCCGGCCCCGCTGCAATACCTGGCGCCGTTCTCGGGCTGCGCCATGGGCGAGTGGTTCCGCGACAACGGCCTGCACGGCCTGATCATTTATGACGATCTGTCCAAGCAAGCCGTCGCCTACCGCCAGATGTCGCTGCTGCTGCGCCGCCCGCCGGGCCGCGAAGCCTATCCGGGCGACGTGTTCTACCTGCACTCGCGCCTGCTGGAACGCGCCGCGAAGCTGAATGAAGACAACGGTTCGGGCTCGCTGACGGCGCTGCCGATCATCGAAACCCAGGCCAACGACGTGTCGGCCTACATCCCGACCAACGTGATCTCGATCACCGACGGCCAGATCTTCCTGGAAACCGACCTGTTCTACCAGGGCATCCGCCCGGCCGTGAACGTCGGCATCTCGGTGTCGCGCGTCGGCTCGTCGGCCCAGATCAAGGCGATGAAGCAGGTCGCCGGTCCGATTAAGGGCGAACTGGCCCAGTATCGTGAAATGGCCGCCTTCGCGAAGTTCGGCTCGGACCTGGACGCCTCGACCCAGAAGATGCTGGCCCGCGGCGAGCGCCTGACCGAGCTGCTGAAGCAGCCCCAGTACGCGCCGCAGTCGGTCGAAGAGCAGGTCTGCGTGATCTACGCCGGCACGCGCGGTTATCTGGACAAGATCCCGACCTCGTCGGTCCGTCGCTTCGAGACCGAGCTGCTGGCTCGCCTCCACAGCGCGCACAAGGATCTGCTGGACGGCATCCGCACCAAGAAGGCCCTCGACAAGGATCTGGAGAACACGCTGAAGAGCGCGCTCGACAGCTTCTCGGCGACCTTCGCCTAAGGCGAGGCAGATGGCTGACGCCCCCAAGACCCTGGACGCCTGGTCCGGCGATTTCGGCGACCGCTATACCGAGCGGAACGCCGTGACCGTCGACGCCGTGCGCGGCCGGACGAAGGCTTGGGGGCAGGTGCTGCCGCGTCTGGTCGGCGATCCGCCCAAGAGCATCCTGGAAGTCGGTCCGAACGTCGGGCTGAACCTGCGGGGTCTCCAGGCGATCACCGACGCCGAGCTGTGGGGCATCGAGCCCAACGGCGCGGCCCGCAAGCAGATCCTCGAGGACGGCGTCCTGCCGCCCGAGCGTCTGTTCGAGGGCTTCGGGCACAGCATTCCGCTGGCGGATGGCGCGGTCGACCTGGCGTTCACCTCGGGCGTTCTGATCCATGTGGATCCGACCCAGCTCGAGGCGACGATGCGCGAGATTCATCGCGTGTCCGCCAAGTACGTCCTCTGCGCCGAGTATTTTTCGCCGAAGGCGGAAACGATTACGTACCGAGGCGAGACGGATCTTCTGTTCAAGAACGATTTCGGCTCGCTCTATTTGGATCTGTTCCCGGATCTGGTGCTGGTTGATTACGGGTTCTTCTGGAGAAGAACGACCGTGATGGACGACACCACCTGGTGGCTGTTTAGGAAGGTCTGATAGGCGGATGGCAAGCCTAAAGGAAATGCGCAATCGGATCTCGAGCGTCAAGGCGACGCAGAAGATCACGAAGGCGATGCAGATGGTGGCGGCGGCGAAGCTGCGCCGGAGCCAGGACGCGGCGGAAGCCGCCCGTCCGTACGCCCGGCGCCTGGCTTCGGTGATCGCCAACCTGGCCGCCGGCGTGTCGGGCGACGGGGCTCCGGCCCTGCTGACCGGCACGGGGCGCGACGATCGTCACCTGATCATCGTCGCCGCGGCCGATCGCGGCCTGGCCGGGGGCTTCACCTCGTCGATCGTGCGGGCCGCGCGCCAGCGGATCGACAGCCTGATCGCCCAGGGCAAGGACGTGAAGATCGTCTGCGTCGGCAAGAAGGTCACCGCCCAGTTGAAGCGCCCCTACGGCGCCAAGGTGGTCGAGAACTTCGACCTGTCGGCCTATCGCCAGTTCACCCTGTCGGTCGCCCAGCCGATCGCCGACGTCGTCACGCGCCTCTATGAAGCCGGCGACATCGACGTGGTCACGCTGTTCTACAGCCAGTTCAAGTCGGTCGTCGTCCAGACCCCGACGGCGCTGCAGCTGATTCCGGCCGTGGTCGACGACGCTTCGGCGCCAGCGACCGGAGCTTCGGCGGTCTACGAGTACGAGCCCTCGGAAGAGGCCATTCTCGAGACCCTGCTGCCGCGCAACCTGACGGTCCAGATCCTGTCGGCCCTGCTGGACAACATGGCCGGCTTCTACGCCAGCCAGATGACCGCCATGGACAACGCCACGCGCAACGCCGGCGACATGATCAAGCGCTACACCCTCGAATATAACCGCTCCCGCCAGGCCCAGATCACCAAGGAGCTGATCGAGATCATCTCCGGCGCCGAAGCCGTCTGATCCAAGCCTAACGACACAAGCACGCAGAGACCGAAAGACCGCAAGCCATGGCCAAGACCCCGACTAAGGCTCCCGCCACCGAAACGCCGGCCGCCGCCGCCAAGAAGCCCGCCGCCCCCAAGGCCGCCGCGGCGCCGAAGGCCGCTGTCGCGAAGGCTCCCGCCGCCGCTAAGGCTCCGGCCGCCAGGAAGCCGGCCGCCCCGAAGGCCGCCGCCGCCGCCTCGGCCAACGCCGCCGTCAACCTGGATGGCGCCACCGGTCGCCTGGTGCAGATCATCGGCGCCGTCGTCGACATCGAGTTCACCGGCGAGCTGCCGGCGATCCTGAACGCCGTCGAGACCGTCAACACCGCCACCGGCCAGCGCCTGGTGTTCGAAGTCGCTCAGCACCTGGGTCAGAACACCGTCCGCGCCATCGCCATGGACGCCACCGAAGGTCTCGTTCGCGGCCAGCCCGTGCGCGACACCGGCGAGTCGATCCGCGTTCCGGTCGGTCCGGGCACCCTGGGCCGCATCATGAACGTCATCGGCGAGCCGATCGACGAGCAGGGCCCGATCAAGTCGGACATCTATCGCACGATCCACCGCGACGCCCCGACCTTCGCCGAGCAGACCAACACCGCTGAAGTGCTGGTCACGGGCATCAAGGTCATCGACCTGATGTGTCCCTACACCAAGGGCGGCAAGATCGGCCTGTTCGGCGGCGCCGGCGTCGGCAAGACCGTGACGATGCAGGAACTGATCAACAACATCGCCAAGGCTTACGGCGGTTATTCGGTTCTGGCCGGCGTGGGTGAGCGCACCCGCGAAGGCAACGACCTCTATCACGAGATGATCGAGTCGAACGTCAACGTCGACCCGAAGGCCAACAACGGCTCGACCGAAGGCTCGCGCTGCGCCCTGGTCTACGGCCAGATGAACGAACCCCCGGGCGCCCGCGCCCGCGTCGCCCTGACCGGCCTGTCGATCGCGGAATACTTCCGTGACGAAGAAGGCAAGGACGTGCTGCTGTTCGTCGACAACATCTTCCGCTTCACCCAGGCCGGCGCTGAAGTGTCGGCTCTGCTGGGCCGCATCCCCTCGGCCGTGGGCTATCAGCCCACCCTGGCCACCGAGATGGGCAACCTGCAGGAGCGTATCACCTCGACGAACAAGGGTTCGATCACCTCGGTCCAGGCCATCTACGTGCCCGCCGACGACTTGACCGACCCGGCCCCGGCCGCCTCGTTCGCCCACTTGGACGCCACCACCGTTCTGAGCCGCGACATCGCCGCCCAGGCCATCTTCCCGGCCGTCGATCCGCTGGACTCGACCTCGCGGATCATGGACCCGCTGGTCATCGGCGAAGAGCACTACAACGTGGCCCGCTCGGTCCAGGAAGTGCTGCAGCAGTACAAGGCCCTGAAGGACATCATCGCCATCCTGGGCATGGACGAGCTGTCGGAAGAGGACAAGCTGGTCGTCTCGCGCGCCCGCAAGATCTCGCGCTTCCTGTCGCAGCCGTTCCACGTCGCCGAGCAGTTCACCAACACGCCGGGCGCCTTCGTCCAGCTGAAGGACACGATCCGCTCGTTCAAGGGCATCGTGGACGGCGAATACGACCACCTGCCGGAAGGCGCCTTCTACATGGTCGGCGCGATCGAGGAAGCCGTGGCCAAGGCCGAGAAGATGGCGGCCGAAGCCTAATGACCGAAGACGCCGATCTGGGCCATTTCTGCTGTGAGGAACTGGCGGAAGCCGTGTCCCCGGACATGACCGCCAGCCTCATCGAGCACGACAGCGGCCTGATCCTGCTGAATCTCGGCGAACGCGAGGAAGAGGGCGAGACGGGCCTGGTGCTGGCCACCATCCGCTTCTGCCCCTTCTGCGGGACCGAAATCCAGACCGACGAAGACATCGAAGCCGCCCTGGGCGACGTCGAGGAGACCTTCAACTGATGGCCAAGCTGCACTTTTCTCTGGTCGCGCCCGAGCGCGAACTGTTCTCCGGCGACGTGGACATGGTCCAGGCTCCCGGCGCGGAAGGCGACTTCGGCGTCCTGGCCAACCACGCTCCGTTCATGACCACCCTGCGCGAAGGCAAGGTGACCGTGAAGGACGGCGCGACGACCAAGGTGTTCGACATCCAGGGCGGCTTCGCCGACGTCGGTCCGGAAGGCCTGACGATCCTGGCCGAGCACGCCGTCGAAGCGGCCTGATTCAGGTTTGCTACGTGTTCTGAAACGCCCTCGGTCCTCGTGATCGGGGGCGTTTTCGCGTGCGGAGCGACCATCCGTCGCGTCATGAGTGAGAAAATTACACTTGTGGCCTAATCTTGGTCTTAATCCGCAGCCATAAGGGTTGCGAGGGACCGCCCGTCGGTTTTAATGCCGACCTCTCGTCTTGTTGGGGATATCCAGCCTATGCGCCTTGCGCTCGCCAGCCTGATCGCACCCGCCCTTCTAGGAATGGGCGCGGTCTCGACCGCCGCCGTCGCCCAGGAGCAAACCACCGCTCCCGCCGCCATGCCCGCTCCGGCTCCGGCCGCCGCGCCTGCTCCGGCCGATCAGGCCGCTCCGGCCGCCGCTCCGGCTGATCAAGCCGCGCCGCCCGCCGCCGCCCCGGCTGATGGACAAGCCGCTCCGCCGGTGCCCGCGCCGGCGGCCGGCGCCGCTCCGGCCGAAACCTATACCGCTCCGGTTCGTGGTCCGCGCACCACCGACCCGCTGTCGGTCCGCCTGATGGACGTGCTGGACAGGGTCTGCAAGCCGTCGGTCGCCGGCGGCGACTTCGCCCAGCTGGTCAAGGACTACGGCTTCAAGAAGAAGAAGGAACAGTGGGTCTTCGCGCTCGAGAAGCCCTACAACATCACCCTGGATAACCCGGGCTCGAACAAGAACGTCTGCACGATCACCATCGACTACGCGCAGACCCCCGAGCAGGCTCAGGAACTGGCCAACGCCCTGCACGACTACGCCACCTGGGAAAACAGCCCGCAGCTGCGCCTGATCCGCAACGACCAGACGGTCGGCAGCGACTTCCGCCGCTTCACCGTGTCGTGGGACGACGCCTGGGCCGGCGGCCACGCCGGTCTGGTGTTCATGCGCCTGAAGAAGACCGACGAAACCTCGGTCGGCAAGAACTTCGAACGCGCCCAGATCCTGTACAGCACCACCAGCCGCTAAGGCCCGTTGGTTGCCCTTCGGGGCGGCGCGATCTATCTAGGCGAGGCGCGGGGGACGACCCCCGCGCCTTTTGCTTTTCGCGAAAGCCGATTGTCCGGGGACGACCCCACCTTTTCAGGAAAGGGGCTCGTCGTGGCCTGGATCATTCTCCTCATCGCCGGCGTCTTCGAAGTGGGCTGGGCCGTGGGCCTGAAGTTCACGGAGGGCTTCACCAAGCCGATCCCGATCGCGCTGACGGCGATCAGCCTGGTTCTGTCCATGGGGCTGCTCGGCTGGGCGGTGAAGACCCTGCCTCTGGGCACGGCCTACGCCGTCTGGACCGGCGTCGGCGCCGTCGGCACGGCCATCGTCGGCATCGTGCTGTTCAAGGAGCCGGCGACGGCGGCCCGGCTCGTCTGCCTGGGCCTGATCGTAGCCGGGATCCTGGGGCTGAAGGTGTTCTCGCCGACGGCTTAAGCCGCTGCCCGGCCTTCGTCAGCGATAAACGCCAGGCACCGTTCCGCCACCTTTTCCCAGCCCGGCTCCCCGGGAAGCCAGTGGCTCATCTCGGGGAACACCTCGACGCCGCCGCCCAGGCGCGCGGCCGTCTGGCGGACCGTGGCGGGCGGATGGATGACGTCCTGGCCGCCGGCGATCGCCAGCACGGAACAGCCCGGCGCCGAGACCGAGGTGGTCATGAACGGGTCCAGCCACCAGTTGAGCGTTTCCCAGAGGGCCCGGCCGCTCTCGGCCGTCATGCGGGCGAAGATCGCCTTTCGCTCGGGGCGCTGCAGGCGGTCGACGCTGTAGCGCCGCACCACGCCATAGTCCGGCGCGATGGCCTGCAGCCAGTAGGGGCCGAGGGTGTAGAGGCTGACGGCCGAGACCGCCTCCTCCAGGCTCGCGCCCGAGACGCCCCAGGGCGCGGAGGGGGCCAGCAGGATCAGCTTGGAGGCCTTGGCGCGGCTGGCGGCCATCTGGGCGACCAGGCCGCCCATCGAGTGGCCGATCAGGATCGGCGGCGTCTCGCAGGTCTCGATCTGGCGCGCGATCTGGCGCGCGTAGTCGCTCATCGAGACACCGGCGGCGCTGCTCTGGCCGTCATGACCGATCAGGTCGGGCGTCAGCACGCGATGACCCGCCGCCTCGAACGGCGCGCGGAAGGCGTCGAAGGTCCAGCCGCCGCAGAAGGCGCCGTGGACCATGATCACGGGTGCGCGCATGAACGCCCTAAAGAAAACCCCGCCGACGAAGCAGCCGGCGGGGAGGAGCCTACACGCTCTACTTCGCCTTGGGCGAGGTTTTGGCGGCCGTCTTTGTCGCAGGGGCCTTGGCGGCGGCCTTGGGCGCGGCGGCTGCTTTCGGAGCCGCGACCTTCGGGGCGGCGGCCTTGGGAGCGGCAGCCTTCGGCGCGGCCTTGGCGGCGGCCGGTTTCGCGGCGGCGGCCTTCGGAGCGGCCTTCGGCGCGGCGGCCTTGGCGGGAGCCGGAGCGGCCTCGGCCTTCGGCTTGGCCGGGACCTTGGCCTTGGCGGCCGGCGCGGCCTTCGGGGCCGGAGCGGCCTTGGCGGCGGGCTTCGGCGCGACGGCGGCCTTGGCCGGAGCCTTCGCGGCCGGCTTCGGCGCGGCCTCGGCCTTGGCGGGCGCGGCCTTCGCCGGCGCCTTGGGTTTCGCCTCGGCCTTGGGCTTGGCGGCGGCCTTGGGAGCCGCCGCCTTCTTCGGCGCGGGCTTCTCGGCCGCCGGAGCGGGAGTCGCCGCCACCGGGGTCGGCGCGGGCGCCGGAGCCGGAGCCGGAGCCGGTGTCGGTTCCGCCGCCTTCACGGGCGCGGGCGTCGGCGCGGGTTCGGGCGGCTTGGCCGGAGCCGGGGCGGGCGCGGGGGCCGGAGCCGCCGTCGTGGCCGGGGTTTGCTTCTTGCCCGTCAGCCAGGCGATCACGTCGTCGAGGATCTTCATCGTGTTGGGCTCGTCTATGAGATAATGGGCGTTGTTGGGATAGATCTTGAGGTCGGCCTGCGGGTACTTGCGGCCGAGGCGCTGGACGTCGTCCAGCGGCGTGGTGCGGTCCAGGGCGCCGGCATTGATCAGGATCGGCACGGTCACCTTGGCTTCGTCGACATAGGCCGTCTTGTGGACGTCCTTGTGCGGCCACGCCAGGTCGGCTAGCGCCTGGCCGCTGTCATAGACCATTGTGGCGTAGAGCGCGTCGTGACGTTCGGCCGGCACGGCGTTCATGACGCCGAACTTGAAGCCGGTCTTCCACATCTTGCCCGCCCGAGTCTCGGGTTTGGATCGGAGGGCCATGTTCAGGAAGGTGAAGACCGGAGAGAGCTTCGGCTTGCCGCGCGCATCGGCCGGCGAGGCCGGGGCGAACAGCACCAGCGCAGACGCATGGCCGGCCTCGGCGACCTTCTGGGCGATCAGCCCGCCCATCGAATGGCCGAAGACCAGCGGCTTCTTGCCGGTCTCCTTGGCCAGGGTCTGGGCCAGGGCGCTCATCTCGGCGACATAGTCGGCCAGGGAGAGGCCGACCAGACCCGCGCGCGGACCTTCGACCGTGCGCACCGCAGATCGGATGGTCGGCGCCTCCACGCGATAGCCTTCGGCCTTCAGCCGCGCGGCGACGGGACCCCAGACGTCCCCCGCGCAGCCATAGCCGTGAATCAGCAGGACCGTATTCGCCATTCGATACTCCCCAGCGCGGGAGATCAGCCGCCGCGCGCGAACTCCTGGAACGCGGCGACCACAGCTTCGTAGACCCCGCGCTTGAAGGGTACGATCAGTTCGGGTGCTTCGTCGAGCCTGCCCCATTTCCAGGCGTCGAACTCGACGTGCGCGTCCGCTTCCAGATCGATCTCGGCCTCGTCGCCGATGAAGCGATAGGCGAACCAGACCTGCTTCTGCCCCAGCCAGCCGCGCGAGCGTTTCTCGTTGGCCAGCACCTCGGGCGGAAAGTCGTACGTGATCCAGCCTTCGGTGCGGCCCAGAAGTTCGACGGAGCTGACGCCGGTCTCCTCGGCCAGCTCGCGGCGCGCGGCGGCCTCCAGGTCCTCGCCTTCGTCGACCCCGCCTTGCGGGAACTGCCAATTGTAGGGCGGGGGCTGTTTGTGGCGACGACCCAGCCAGACGCGGCCGTCCGGATGGAACAGGACGACGCCGACGTTCGGTCGGTGCTTGGGATGGTCGAGCTCGGTCATGCCGAGCCTTTTTCCACGAGTTCTAGCGGTGCGCCAGGGCTGACGCCGGGGCCAGCTGCATGCCGCGCGCCTGCAGGCCGGCGGCCCAGATACGCACCTGGTTGATCGTCACCGGATAGGCGAAGCCCGAGCCCAGCGCCTGTCCGCGACCGGCCGCGCCCGTCTCCAGCGCCTTGAGCTGGGTGTCGATGGCTCCGGCCGAGAGCTCGTCGTCGATCACCCGGTCGGCCGAGGCGCGCGGGATCGGGCCCGCGCGGCGGGCGGCCAGGCCGTCGTCGACGAAGGCCAGGCCCCGCGACTTGAGCACGCCGTTGAAGGTGGCCATCGCCTGGTCGTTATCGACGAAGCGGTCGCCAGATAGTTCGACAGGCCGAAATAGCCGGTGGCGCGCGACATCAGCCATTCCAGCTTGCGCACGGTGTCTTCGGGCCGGTTGGCGGCGATCAGGGTATAGGGACCCGGATCGTTGGCCGGATAGTCGGCCGGCTCCATCGGGGTCTCGAGCAGCACCTCGTGGCCATGGGCGCGGGCCAGGTCGATCCAGCCCTGCAGGCCCTCGGCATAGGGCGCGAAGGACAGGGTGATCTCGCCCGGCAGGGTCTCGATCGCCGCGCGGGTGGTCTGGGCGTTGAGGCCGAGCCCTCCGATGACCATCGACACCTTGGGGCGGCCGTTGGGCGTGAAGGGGCGAGCATAGGCCTCGGCCGCGGTGCGGCCGTCGGCGCCGATGATCGGCAGAGGACCGCCGCCGGGGCCCGGCGCGGTCAGGCCGGCGATCGGGGCCTGGGCCAGGCCCGGCCCCTGCTGGATCGGCGGCAGGTTCTGCAGGCCCTCGGCGGTCGGGGCCTTGTCCTCTTCGGGCTTCACCGGGGCGAAGGGATTGGCCGACAGGCCCAGCTGGCCAGGAACCAACTCGGCCCCGTGCGGATCCTCGCCGCCCAGGCCTTCGCGCCAGCCGTCCGGCGCGTTCTTGGTGGCGCCGATCTTGGTCAACTCCAGGCGAATCACCGGCGAGCCGGCGTGCGGGTCGCTGGTGATCAGAACCAGCGTCGCCAGCGAGGCCAGGAACAGGCAGGCCGCGCCGCTGGCGCCGATGAAGGGATTGCTGACCGCGGCCATCAGCTTGGCGCGCAGGTCGCCGGACCCGCCCGGAGCGGGCGCGGCGGCATAGGCGGGCTTACGCGAAAAGGATACGGCCATGACCTCTTAAGGCTAGCGGGTAAGCTTCGAATATATGGTTAACGAGATATGGCCGGATGGCGTCTGTCGACCTTCTGGCCGCGGCGCGGCGACGCGGGCGCCGCTGAAATTGGCGTTTTCTGCAATCGCCGCAGGCGTTGAACGCTGAGTGCGGTCACGGGGGGTCTGATCGGTTGACGGGCGCGGCCCCGGCTCTTTCCCTGGAGTCCTCTCGCGGGAGAGATCGGGCCCCGGCCCGGCGCTGAAGGCGAAACCGCCCCGGAAACGCTCAAGCAGAAGGACCGCGCGAGATGTTGAACGCTGGAAAGCAGGGCGCGTAACGCCCTCGCCGAAGGAGCAAGGCGACCGCCCGTCCATCGGAGACGGGGCGCTGAATCTCTCAGGCCCAAGGACAGCGGGGGTGCGAAGGCGAGCCGTCCCGGCCCGCTCAGACCCACGCGTGCGCCAATGCAGATCTAGGCATTTCCATATCGATATAGCCAAATGTAATGAACGCGATCGTCGTGTACGACTTTCGTGAGATATCTGTTAGGTATATAAAATGAACATATTCGAAGTGTTCATAAATCGAACATGGATGCGTAACGTTTCCACTTTGTGATTATGTGAATACGATCCGAGAAATTCTTAGTTTACCTGCGATGAGCTGTTGATGACGCTGCCCTGGTAAAAATGATCGGGGATAGTCATGACCACTCGCATACCTGCACACGCCGCCGTTCGTCTTAGGGCGCTGCTGCTCGCCGCCTCGGTTCTGGGAAGCGCCACGCCGGTCCTGGCCCAGGAAGCCGACAAGGCGGCCGAACTGGAAACCGTCGTGGTGACCGGCAAGCGCCTGTCGGAAGCCAGCGTCGCCATCGGCACCGACCACGCCACGGCCACCGTTTCGATCACCCGCGAGGCTCTGTTGTCCGCGCCGGCGGGGATCACCGGCCTGAAGATGCTGGAGAGCCTGCCGGGCTTCAACGTCCAGGCCAACGACGCCCTGGGCATGTATGAGTTCGGCAACTCGGTCTCGGTGCGGGCCTTCAACTTCCAGCAGATCGGCTTCCTGCTGGACGGCATCCCGATGGGCCGCAGCGACCAGTTCGGCGGCAGCCCGATCTATCGCTATGTCGACAACGAGAACCTGCTGCGGGTGACCGCTTCGGCCGGGGCCGGCGACGTCGCCCTGCCCAGCTATGCCTCGCTGGGCCCCATCGTCGACTACTTCACCCAGGCGCCGTCGCAAGAGGCGGGCGGCGCGATCAGCCAGACCTTCGGCAGCGACAACCTTCGCCGCACCTTCCTGCGCCTGGAGTCCGGCAAGGTGGGTCCGCTGTCGGGCTATGTCAGCGGTTCTTGGATCAAGGGCGACCTGTGGCGCGGCCCGGGCACGATCGATCGCAAGCACTATGAGGGCAAGTTGAAGTACGACCTGCCCAACGGCGGCGACATCAGCTTCCAGACCGTCCACAACGACTATTTCGACTATGACAGCCCGTCGATCACCAAGGCCCAATATGCCGGGACGGCGGGCGACATTTTCGGCCGCAAGGGGCGCTACTTCTCGTACCTGGGCTCGGTGCCGACCTCTGTTCCGTTTGGCACGCCGCTGTCGACCCCGACGGGCAGCCTGCCCGAGACCGAGGCGGGGGTTCCGTACTCCAACGCCAACTACGCCCAGTACTACAAGTTCGCGGTCAACAAGCGGAAGGATCACCTCTACGGCCTGACGCTGAACACGCCGATCACCGACAATGTCGACCTGACCACCACGGCCTATTACGAGGACAAGGGCGGCTACGGCGTCTCCCCCGAGGCCTATTCGACCTCTAAGTCCAGCTATGACGCCGAGGTCGGCAAGGTGGCCGGCATCGTCGCCCCGCGCGGCATCCAGTACGGCCTCTCCGGCATCGACGGCATCCGCAAGGGCGTCACCGCCAAGGTCGCCTGGCGCCTCGGCTTCAACAAGATCGAGGCCGGCCTCTGGCTGGAGAACGACGACTATCACCGCACCCAGAACCGCTACAACGTCGAGAACGGCAATCCCGACGGCAAGCCGCTGTTCAACGAGCGGGTCCACGCCCAGCGCGACTACAAGTCGCTGCGCGAGACCAAGCAGTTCTTCGTCAAGGACACCGTCACCCTGCTGGACGCCAAGCTGAAGCTGGAGCTGGGCTTCAAGGCCACCGACATCGACTACAAGATCGCCGGCTATCGCAATCCGTTGGACTACATCGCCGGCCGCCACCCGATCCTGAAGGACAACTGGAAGGACAGCTTCCTGCCCCAGGTCGGCGCGGTCTACAGCGTGACCGGCCGCGACCAGATCTTCGCCTCGTACTCGGAGAACATGGCCTTGCCGCGCGGCGCCGACGACATCTTCTCGGCCGCCAGCCCGACCGTCGCCGGCCCCGATCCCGAGACCTCGACCAACTGGGAGTTGGGCTACCGCGCCAACCACAAGACGTTCAACGCCTCGATCGTGGCCTACCAGACCGAGTTCAAGAACCGCCTGCAGGCCTTCGCCTCGCTGGTGCCCGGCGGCGGCGGCACGACCGAGACCTTTTATCAGAACGTCGGGGCGGTGAAGGCCAAGGGCGTCGAGTTCAGCGGTCAGTGGAAGCCGGAGATCTTCGCGGGCAAGGCCTATTTCAACGCCAACGTTTCGTACAATGACGCCAAGTTCCAGGACGACGTCCTGAACTACCGCGCCAGCACCACGGCCGCGCCGACCACCCTGCCCGTCGCCGGCAAGAAGGTGCCGGACTTCCCCGACTGGGTGTTCCAGGGCGGCGTGACGCTGGAGCCGTTCGACGGCCTGCTGATGAACGTCTCGGCCCGCCACCTGGAGAGCCGCTTCACCAACTTCGTCAACAGCGAGAAGGTCGGCGGCTACACCATCGTCAACGCCTATATCGATATCGGCGACGGCTTCGCGGCCGGACCGTTCAGCCAGGTCAAGGCGCGGGTCAACATCGATAACCTGTTCGACAAGGACTATCTGGGCACGATCAACACCACGGTGAACACGCCCGCCAGCTTCCGTCCGGCCCCGCCGCGCACGATCCAGTTCACGATCTCCGCCGACTTCTAGTCCCCGCCCTCCGGTCGGCCTCTGCAAAGGCCGGCCGGACCCTTTTCGAGCGTACTCATGACCCGTTTCCTCCTCGCCACGAGCGCCGCCCTGGCCCTGGTCGCCGGCGCCGCGCCCATGACGGCCTGGGCCGCCGATCCGGCCGCCGCGCGCAAGCTGCACGAGGGCCTGCTGACCCTCGACACCCACCTGGACACCCCCGCCAATTTCGGCCGGCCGGGCTGGGACATTCTCGATCGCCATTCCGTCGACAAGGACGGCTCGCAGATCGACTATCCGCGCATGGTCGAGGGCGGGCTGGACGGCGGCTTCTTCGCCATCTTCACCAACCAGGGGCCGCGCACGCCCGAGGCCACGCGCGCCGCCCGCGACGCGGCGATCATCCGCGGCGTCGAGATCCGCGAAATGGTCGCCAAGCACGGCGACAAGTTCGCCCTGGCCCTGAAGGCCGACGACGCCGAGCGCATCGCCGCCCAGGGCAAGCGCGTGGTCTTCGTCAGCGTCGAGAACAGCTATCCGATGGATGGCGACGTCACCCTGCTGTCGACCTTCTACGCGCTGGGCGTGCGGATCTCGGGCCTGGCTCACTTCAAGAACAACGACATGGCCGACAGCTCGACCGACACGCCCGAGTGGCATGGCCTGTCGCCGCTGGGCAAACAGTTCGTCGCCGAGGCCAACCGCCTGGGCGTGGTGCTGGACGGCTCGCACTCGTCCGACGAGGTGCTGGATCAGCTGATCACCCTGTCCAAGACGCCGGTGATCCTGACCCACTCGGGCTGCAAGGCGGTGTTCAACCATCCGCGCAATGTCGACGACGCCCGCATCAAGGCCCTGGCGGCCAGCGGCGGCGTCATCCAGGTCGACGCCTATTCCAGCTATCTGATCGAGACGCCCAAGAACGCCGAGCGCGACGCGGCCATGGCGGCGCTACGGGCCAAGGCGGGCGCGCGGGCCAAGATGACCGAGGCCGAGCGCGCGGGCTTCATGGCCGAGATGAAGGCGATCGACGCCAAATATCCCGTCCCGAAGGCGACCTTCGAGGACTTCATGAACCACCTGAACCACGCGCTGAAGGTGGCCGGCGTCGACCACGTCGGGATCGGCATCGACTTCGACGGCGGCGGCGGGGTGACGGGGCTGAACGACGCCTCGGACTACTGGAAGATCAGCGAGCGCCTGCTGGCCGAGGGCTACACCCGCGACGACCTGGCCAAGATCTGGGGCGGCAACGTCCTGCGCCTGCTGCGCGCGGCCGAGGCGGCCAAGGCGGCGTAAGGACCAACGAAAAGCGCCGCCCTGGTTGCCCGGAGCGGCGCTGATCGGATCGAGGAAGGCGAAACCCTACTTATTCTCGCTGACCGGCTTGCCGCTCGCCGCGGCGGCCGCCTTGGCGGTGACCTCGGCGACCTTGGCCGCCGGCTTGGGCAGCTTGGGCGTATTGGCGACGCCGCCGGCGTTTAGCACGGCGATGGCGCGCTGCAGCTGGAAGTCGCCCTTCTTGTCGTCGAAGGCGGTCGGCGGGGCCTCGGCCGGGGTGTGGACGCCCACGCGGCTCTTGCCCTCGTCGGCGTTCAGCGCGTTCTTGAAGCTGGCCTCGCTGAACCAGACGCGGTTGGCGATGTCCTGGGCCTGGTCACGGGTCTGGGCGACCTCGAGGTCCGGGGCGATGCCGGTCTTCTGGATCGAGCGGCCCGACGGCGTGAAGTACTTGGCCGTGGTCAGCTTCAGGGCGCCGTCGGCCCCGCCGCGCAGCGGGATCACGGTCTGCACCGAACCCTTGCCGAAGCTGGTCAGGCCGACCAGTTCGGCGCGGTGACGGTCCTGCAGGGCGCCGGCGACGATCTCAGCGGCCGAGGCCGAGCCCTGATTGATCAGCACGACCATCTTCATGCCGTTCAGCAGATCGCCCGGGCGGGCGTTGTAGCGCTGGATGTTGCGCGGATCGCGGCCGCGCTGGCTGACCACCTCGCCGCCGTCCAGGAACACGTCGGCCACGCCGACCGCCTGGTCGAGCAGGCCGCCCGGATTGTTCCGAAGATCGAGGATCAGGCCCTTCATCTTCGGGTTCTTGGCCTTCAGGTCATTGATCGAGGCGACCAGGGCGTCTGTGGCCTTCTCGTTGAAACCGGGCAGGCGGACGTAGCCATAGTCGCCTTCCATGCGGGCGATGGCGGCCTTGGGCTTGATCACCTCGCGGACCAGCTTGACGTCGAACGGATCGGTCTTGTCGCGGGCGATGGTCAGGGTGACGCCTTCGCCGGGCTGGCCGCGCATCTGCTTGACCGCCTCGTTGACGGTCAGGCCCAGCACGCTCTGGCCATTGACGGCGGTGATGTAGTCGCCCGCCTGGACGCCGGCGCGCGAGGCCGGGGTGCCGTCCATCGGCGAGATCACCTTCACGACGCCGTCCTCGCTGGTCACTTCCAGGCCGAGACCGCCGTACTCGCCGCGGGTGGTGTCCTGCATGTCTTCGTAGGCGTCGGGCGCCAGATAGCCCGAGTGCGGGTCGAGGCTGGTCAGCATGCCGTCCAGGGCCGCTTCGATCAGCTTCTTGTCGTCGACCTCGGTGACGTACTGGTCCTCGACCGTGCCCAGCACGTCGCCGAACAGCTCAAGCATCTTGTAGGTCTTGGTCTTAGGCGCGTTGTTGGCCTGGGCGATGGGACTGACATAAGCCATGGCCCCCGCGCCGAGGACGAAGGCGGAAACGCCGATGAGCAGGTACTTGCGCATTAAGGCCCGGAAGGCTCCCTACGCGACGCGCGGCGCCGCAACCGAATTTAGCTCCATCCAACCCTGTCAGGGATCGGAGGTATAATTACGGCCACCATTACTGAAAAAGCCGTCTACCGCGACTCCTGTTTGAGCCAACGCTCCGGATCGGCCGGGGCGCCGTTCTCCCGGACCTCTAGATAGAGTTCCGGCTCGGAAGATACATGATCCGGCATCTTCCCGATGGGCGCCGACCGCGACAGATTGTCCGGGTGAGGCCGTTATCTGGTCGAGGCCGGCCACGACCACGTGATAGGCGCCCTGGGCGCGAAGGATCAGCACCGCGCCCCAGCCGCTCAGCGCGCCGGCAAATTCGACGGTTCCGGCGACGGGAGCGGTGACGGTCAGGCCCTTCTCCGTGCGCACGGTCAGGCCGGGCGACTTGCCGCCGGCCGGCATCTCCTGGCCGAAACGGCGGACGATCTCGCCGGCGGCGGGACGTCGCAGCACCAGCGGCCCGGTGGCCTCGACCCTACCCCCTCCTGGCGCGTATAGGCCGTCGGTCAGGGCGCCCAGGGTGCGCAGCTCGTTCTGCTGGGTCAGGGCCTCCTGGGCATAGGCCCGCTCCAGCTGGGTCTTCTCGATGATCAGCCGCTCGATCTCGCCCTTGCGGTCGGCGACCGCGCTCTCGGCGGTGAACAGTTCGGCCGAGGCGGCGGCGGCCTCGCGGCGCAGGGTCCCGACCGCCACGGCCTGGCGGCCATAGGCCTCGGCGCGCTTCTGCAGCTCGGGCGTCATGGCGCGGATCAGGATCGCGGCCCGCACCGCATCGCGCGCATCGTTCGGCGTCACCAGCAGCGCCGGCGGCGGATCGCGGCGGAACAGCTGCAGGGCCGACAGCAGCAGCGACAGCCGCTGCCGGTTGGCGCCCAGGTCGGCCAGGATGGCGTTCTCGCGGGCGTTCAAGGCTTCCAGCCGGGCCCGCTTGGCGTCGACGTCGCCGCCGGCGGCGATGCGGGCGTGGTCCAGGCGGTCCAGCTCGGCGCGCAGATCCTCGATCTCGCGACGGGTGTCGATGGCGGTCTGGCGATCCCTGGCCCGCTGGTCCTCGACGATGCGGTCAGCGCGCTGCCAGCCGACGACGGCCGTCGGGACGGCGAGGATCAGGGCGCAAACGGCGATGACGAGTCGCGAGCGGGACATCGCCCAACCTTTAGCCCTAGTCGCGGTGATAGGGCGAGCCCGACAGGATGGTGGCGGCGCGATAGACCTGCTCGGCCAGCATGGCCCTGGCCAGGGCGTGCGGCCAGGTCTGGGGGCCGAAGGCCATGGTCTCGTTGGCGTTCGCCAGGATCGAGGGATCCAGGCCGTCGGCCCCGCCGATCAGGAACACCACCCGCCGCGTCCCGTCGTCGCGCAGACGGGCCAGGTGGTCGGCGAAGGCGCGGCTGGGCCGGACCTTGCCGTGCTCGTCGCAGGCGATGACGTGCGCGCCCTCCAGGTGCGGGCGCAGCACCTCGGCCTCGGCCGCCTTGCCGGGCTTGCGGGCCTCGACCTCGAAGATCTCGACCGGTCCCAGGGCCAGGGCGCGGCCGGACGCCGTGGCGCGGGACGCATAGTCCACGGCCAGTTGCGCCTCGACCATGCGGCCGAGCTTTCCGACGGTGAGGATGGTGATCTTCATCGGGGGAGTGCGTTGAGATCCCCGCCCTTCGACAGGCTCAGGGCGAGGATCTCAAGAACGCGCATCAATAGACCTCACCCTGAGCTTGTCGAAGGGCGAGGTCGCCTGGCGCTATCAGTTCGCCGCGGTGCGGTGCGGGGCGTCGACCGCCCAGATCTTCTCGATATTGTAGAAGCTGCGCACTTCGGGACGGAACAGGTGGATGACGACGTCGCCGGCGTCGATCAGCACCCAGTCGCAATGCGGCAGGCCTTCGACCCGCGCCTTGCCGTAGCCGTTTTCCTTCAGCGCCCGCAGCAGGTGGTCCGCCAGCGCGCCGACGTGACGGTGCGAACGGCCCGACGCCACGATCAGGCTGTCGGCGACCGAGCTCTTGTCCGCCAAGTCGATGTGGACGATGTCCTGGGCCTTGTCGTCATCCAGACGTTCCAGGATCAGGCGCTCCAGCGCCTTGAGATCGAGGGGCAGAACTCAGGCCCGGGGATTCAGTCGATGACTGGCGCCGGCCAGGCCTTCGTGCGCACTAAGCGCGGGGTCGCTACGCAGCGGATTGCTCCTTATGGGTTCGCTGTGGATATCTTCCATAGCACGGAATTGAGCCGGAAGTGAGGGGGTGATGGCCGAACGCCGATTCGTCGGCGCCCCTGAGGCGTTCACGCAACGCCCGAAAGCTTGGCCTTCAGCCCTTTTGCCTCGACCGCATCGCCGTGGAAGAGGCGAAGTTCAGCGGTCCGGTCAGGTACACCCAGGCCGGCGACTTGGCGTTGGGGAGCTTGGCGGCGGCGCTGGCGGGCCAGCGGGCGAAGGCGAAGCGGCGGGCGGCCGGCGAGGTGCGGGCCTTCAGCGCGATCCAGGGGCGGGAGATCACGGCGACCGGAACCTCGCGCATGATCTGGGTCCAGCCGCGCCAGCGATGGAAGGTGGCCAGGCTGTCGGCGCCCATCACCCAGACAAACTTCACGCCGGGATAGCGCGCCCGCAGCACCCGCAGGGTGTCGATCGTGTACCGCGACCCCAGGCGTGTCTCGGCGTCCGAGACGATCATGCCCGAGCCGCGCGCCCAGCGGCGGGCATTGGCCATCCGTTCGGCGACGGGACGGGTCTCGTGCGAGGACTTGAGCGGGTTCTGCGGCGACACCAGCCAGATGACGCGGTCCAGCTCCAGGCGGCGCATGGCGGTCTCGGCTACGTGGGCATGGCCCTCGTGCGCCGGGTTGAAGCTGCCGCCGAACAGGCCGACGCGCATGCCCGGCTCCAGGTGGAAGCCAAGACGCTGAGCGTTGGGCCGGCCGGCCTCAGGGACGAGTCTGGCCGGTCCCGCGAACCACATATTTGAACGTCGTCAGTTGCTCGGCCCCAACCGGGCCGCGGGCATGAAGCTTGTCGGTGGCGATGCCGATCTCGGCCCCGAAGCCGAACTCGCCGCCGTCGGCGAACTGGGTCGAGGCGTTGACCAGCACGATGGCGCTGTCGACCTCGGCCACGAAGGCGTCGGCGGCGCCGGCGTCCTCGGTGACGATCGCGTCGGTGTGGCCCGAGCCATAGGCCGCGATGTGCCTGGCCGCGCCGGCCACGCCGTCGACCACGGCCACGGCCAGGATCGGGGCCAGGTATTCGGTGGTCCAGTCCTCGGTGGTCGCCTTCTTCATCGTGGGCTCGATGGCGCGGGCGGCGGCGTCGCCGCGCAGCTCGCAACCGGCCCGGATCAGGGCGTCGGCGATCGGCGGGAGAAGCTTTTCGGCGGCGGCCTTGTCGACCAGCAGGGTTTCGGCCGAGCCGCAGACCGACACCCGCCGCAGCTTGGCGTTGACGACGATGTCGACGGCCTTCTTCACGTCGGCGGCCGCGTGGACGAAGACGTGGTTGAGGCCTTCCAGGTGGCCCAGGACTGGCGCGCGGGCCTCGGCCTGGACGCGGGCGACCAGGCTCTTGCCGCCGCGTGGGATGATGAGGTCGATGGCCTTGTCCAGGCCCGAGAGGAGGGCGCCGACGGCGGCGCGGTCGGGGGTCTTGACGATCTGGACGGCGGCGGCGGGAAGGCCAGCGGCCTTCAAACCGCGTTCTATCGAAGCGTGAAGCGCCAGGTTGGAGTGGATGCACTCCGACCCGCCGCGCAGGATCACCGCATTGCCCGAGCGCACGCACAACGCCGCGGCGTCGGCGGTCACGTTCGGACGGCTTTCATAGATCATGGCGATGACGCCGATCGGTGTGCGCACGCGGCTGATGTCCAGGCCATTGGGCCGGGTCCAGCGGGCGGTGGCGACGCCGACCGGATCGGGGATGGCGGCCACGGCCTCGACCCCGGCGGCGACCTCTTCCAGCCGCGCCTCGTCCAGGGCCAGGCGATCCAGCATCGGACCTGAGACGCCGTTGGCCTCGGCGCGGCCCAGGTCCTTGGCGTTGGCGGTCAGGATGGCGACGGCGTCCTGCCGGATCGCGGCGGCCATGGCCTGGATGGCGGCGGTGCGCTGCTCTGGCGTGGCGAGGCGGAGCGCATGCGCGCCCTCGCGGGCCGTCCGGCCCATCCCCGCCATCGTCGCCTGCAAGCCGGCGCCCGCGTCGTCCATCGTCCCCATCCTAATCCTGATGGCCCTGGTCAGTTATGCTCAGGTTGAGGCTTACCTAGGCGCTTTCAGGGCAGGATGAAACCGTCATCGTCTGAAAACGGACGGAGTTTTGGTGGGGCGGTCTCGCTTCAGGATGGGTCGCCGACCATCCAGGCTGGTATGTCGCTGGCGGCGTGCAGCACACGCCAGACGTCGATGTGATCCTCGCGGGCAACGTAGAAGACGACATAGGGATAGCCGTGCAACGGCCAGCTGCGCAGGCCGGGCAGATCGAGCTCGTGGGCGTAGCGGCTTGAGCCGGCGTCCGGTCGTTCGCCGATCAGCCGGTAGGCCCGTTCGAGCGCGTCGATGAAGCCGAGCGCGGCCTTCGGACTGGCTTCCGCGAGATAGAAATCCAGCGCGTCGTTGATGTCGCGCTCCGCCAGGGCGCGCGGAACGACGTCCTTGGACTTCAAGAGCGGCCACGCACGCGCGTCCGAAGCGCGTCGAAGTAGCTCGCGTCCGCCTTGGCGCCAGAGGGCGCGGCCGCGCCGTCCAGCAGCAGGGTGCGGAGATGCTGGCGGTCCTGGTCCTTGCGGATCAGCTCCCGAACATACTCGCTGCTGGTGCCGTAGCCCCGGCCAGAGACTTGCTCGTCGACAAAGGCCTTCAAGGAGTCCGGCAGCGAGATGTTCATCGTGGTCATGGGATCAGGATGAGGTTCTTGGCAAAAATTGGCAAGCGTCGCGTCTGGCGACCTATTCCGCGTCCCACGCGTAGGCCTTGTCCAGCCAGTCCCCCAGCCGTCCGTCCGGTCGCGCCAGGGCGTGGATCCGGGCCATCTCGTCGTCGGACAGGTTGAAGTCGAGGATGTCGAAGTTCTCCTCGATGCGGGCCGGGTTCTTGGTGCGGGGGATGGCGATGATCCCCTGCTGGATGATCCAGCGCAGGGTGACCTGGCCGGGGGTCTTTCCGTGGGCGCGGCCGATCTCGACCAGCACCGGGTCCTGGGCGACCTTGCCCTGGGCCAGGGGCGACCAGGCGGTGATCGAGACGCCCAGCGCGTCGGCCTTGGCTTTCAGGGTCTTCAGCGACAGATAGGGGTGATACTCGACCTGGTCGTTGGCGATCGGGGCTTCCGACAGCTTCGAGGCTTCCTCCAGCAGGGCCGAGGGGAAGTTCGAAAGGCCGATGGCGCGAGTCAGGCCGCGCGACTGGACCTCGTTCAGGGCCTTCAGGGTTTCGGCCAGCGGCACGTCGGGCTTGGGCCAGTGCAGCAGCAGCAGGTCGACATGGTCGACACCCAGCTTTTCCAGGCTCTTCTCGGCCGAGCGCTGGAGATCGCCGTCGTGGAACTTGTCGATCCAGACCTTGGTGGTCAGGAAGATCTCGTCGCGCTTGACGCCGCTGGCCTTGAGGGCGGCGCCGACATCGCGCTCGTTGCCGTAGATCTGAGCGGTGTCGATATGGCGATAGCCGACCTCCAGGGCCTTCTCGACCAGCGGCGTGGCCGCGCCGTTCTCCAGCTGCCAAGTGCCGAAGCCGAGGGCGGGCATCAGGACGTCGCCCGAGCGGATGGCGGGAACGAGCTTGGACATGGAGAACTCCTGGGAAGACGTCAGGCGGATATAGGGGCCGGGCGGCCGAGCGCCACCTTGATGCGAACGCGCCGAAGCTGCTCGCACTTTCGGCTGCCATGCTCCAGATGCATGGCTATATGTTCGGTATGGACGCTGAGAACACCCTGAAGACGCCGGTCCTGGTGCTGGGCGCGACCAGCCTGATCGGCGGTCACCTGCTGGCGCGGCTGAAGGCCGAGGACCTGGATCCGACGGCGTTCAGCCGGCGTCCGCCGACCGAGGAGACCTGCTGGATCGGTGGTGACCTGAAGGACGCCGATCTGGACGAGCGGCTGCCGGTGGCGGCGACGGTGTTCGCGCTGTCGCCGATCTGGCTGCTGCCGACGGCGCTGCCGGCGCTGAAGGCGCGCGGCATGGAGCGGCTGATCGCCTTCTCCTCGACCAGCCGCTTCACCAAGGTCGACTCGCCGGACGAGGGCGAGCGGGCGGTGGCGCGGACACTGGCGGAGGCCGAGGCGGCGGTCGAAACCTGGTGCGCCGAGCACGGCGTCGCCTGGACCATCCTGCGGCCGACCCTGATCTATGACGAGGGCCACGACGAGAACGTCAGCCGCATCGCCCGCCTGATCCGCCGCTTCCATGTCATGCCGCTATCGGGCGACGGCGCGGGCCTGCGCCAGCCGGTCCATGCCGAGGACCTGGCGGCTGGAGCGCTGGCCGCCGCCCACGCGCCGGCGACGAAGAACCGGGCCTACGACTTGGTGGGCGGTGAGACCGTGACCTACCGCCTGATGGTCGACCGGATCTTCGAGGGCCTGGGCAAGACTCCGCACAGCCTGCCGATGCCGACCTGGCTGTTCGGTCTGATCATGCGGCTGGCCAAGCCGTTCTATCCGGGCGCGACCGTGGCCATGGGCGCGCGGATGGGCCAGGACCTGACTTTCGACAGCTCGGCGGCGATGCGGGATTTCGGGTGGGCGCCGAGAGCGTTCCGGCCCAACTTCCAACGCACCTAGTTCTAGTCTGTGTCGGCCAGCACCATGGCGAACGGCGTCAGGCCGCCGTCGCGTTCGACATAGCCGCTGACCAGCTTGCGGTCGGGCGGCAGGACCCCCAGGTCGATCTCCTCGGTCGGGAACACCACGATGCGGCGGTCGCCGATGCAGACCACCAGCTCGTAACCGTCCAGGGCCCGGCGGGACATGTTCTTGATGTAGGAATAGTACGGCTCGCGCTTCCAGCTGGTGGGCTTGCCGGCGTCGACCACCACGTTCAGGCGCTTGCCGTCGCGGTCGGAATACAGGACAAAGCCGGCCTTGTCGGGCCGCCAGGCGTCGCCCAGCTTCTCGGACGTGATCCACAGGCACATGAAGCTCCGGCACGCCTGGGGCCGTAGTTCATAGTCGCCGCAGCCGCCGCCCTCCTGCCCGAAGTGAGCTTGATCGTCAGGAGGCGGACGGTAGCAATGCCGTGTGACGGTTTGATGGGGCGGCGCTACGCGGGACAGCTCGTCCGGGTCAGCTCGTAGCGGGCGAACGGCGCTTCCTTGGCCCCGCTCTGGGCGACGATGGTCCAGGTCAGCCGGTCGCCGTCGCGCCGCCAGCGGTTGACGTAGCTGGCGTCCGGATAGGCGTAGGCGATGTCGAATCCGCCCGGCTGGGCCGCGCCCTGGCCGACGGCGGTGAAGTCGCCCCCGAAGCTGTCGGACCAGAAGCCGGACACGCCGGCGGGCTCACCGCTCTTTGGCGCCGCGCCCCTACCGCCGAACACCAGGTGGGCGGCGTAGCGATCCTTGGGATCGGCCTTGGCGCGGCTGTCGGCGTCCACCGTCAGCATTGTCCCGAGCGCGACGGGTTTGGCGGCGAGGGTGATCTCGACCGCCTTGCCCATGACCTCGCCCGCGCCGCGCCAGCAGCCTTGCAGCGCGCCGACCTCGGCCGGCACGGGCGCGGGCGGCGGATCCTCCGCCCGGGCGGTTCCGGCCATCGCCAACAGCAAGATGCTTAAGCTCACCAGACGCATGGTCTACTCGATCCCAGTCGCGCTCCAGACGCCCAGCTCATTGCCGGACGGATCGGTGAAATGGAAGCGGCGGCCGCCGGGGAAGCTGAAGATCGGGGCGGTGATCACGCCGCCGGCCTTCGTCACCTTGTCCAGCATGGCTTCCAGGTCGTGGGCGTAGAGGATGACCAGCGGCCGGTCGGTCGCGCCCTCCTGCGGCTTGGCGAAGCCGCCATCGGCGCCCTGGCCCTCGAAGGCGACATAGTCGGGGCCGTAGTCGACGAAGCTCCAGCCGAAGGCGGCCGAATAGAAGCTCTTGGTCGCCGGCAGGTCGCCGCCCGGCCACTCGATATAGTCGATCTTGCCGTTCTCACGCATGGGTGCTCTCTCGAAACGATGTTCTCTAAATGTTCTAGTTCGCCGCTAGGGTAGAAGTCCAGACGCTCGTGCGCTTGACGGCGAAATCCTCGAGCTCGCGGGTGGTCTCGACCTGGTACTCGGCCAGCTTCACCAGGTCGTCCTTGCGGAAGTAGGTGCGGCCCGGATCGCCGATGAACACCGTCGCGCCGGCGGCCCGGCCCTGCCGCAGCCAATCCATCACCGCTTCGGCCATCGGTTTTTCGTAGCAGATGTCGCCGGCCAGCAGCACGTCGCAGGCCAGCGGCGGAGCATCGAGAAGGTTGACGTCGGTGAAGGCCACCTCGACGCCGTTGGCCTCGGCGTTCAGGCCGACGGCGGCCTCGCAGAAGACGTCGATATCGGCGGCCAGCACGCTGGCCGCGCCGGCCTTCATCGCCGCGATGGCGACGATGCCCGAGCCGGTGGCGAAGTCGATCACGCGCTTGCCGGCGACGGTCTGCGGGTTGTCGAGGATGTAGCGCGCCAGGGCCTGGCCGCCCGCCCAGGCGAAGGCCCAGAAGGGGGGCGGCAGGCCGATCTCTTCCAGCGCCTCCTCGGTCAGCTTCCAGATCGGCGTGATCTCGTCGGCCAGGTGAAGCGACAGTTCCGGCGCGTGTGGCGTCGGCTGGAAGCGGGTGTTGTCGCGGATGAAGGCCCGGCGGCCTTCCAGGGTCTGGACGATCATGGCGCGCTTAGAGCATCCAGGGCTTCGGCTGGGGAGCTGAAATCCTCGTCCTTCGACAGGCTCAGGATGAGGATTTCTACCGTGACGTCGAAAGTAGTCCTCACCCTGAGCCTGTCGAAGGGCGAGGGCGGGCCTCAGGCGGCGACCGGTTTGCTCGAGGCGGCCTTCAGCACGGTCAGGTAGCCCGGGGCGGTCAGCATGCCGGAGGTCAGGCCCTTCTGCTCCAGCAGCCGGTGGGCCATCGGCAGGTTCCAGCACGGGGTGTGCATGAACAGGTGATGCTCGGCGTGGAAATTAACGTGATAGGGCGCGATCAGGGCGCGCTCGATCCAGTTGGCCTGGGTGGTGCGAGCATGGCGGAACGGGTCCGGCTCATCCTTGGCGACCAGGGCGTGCTCGGCGATGTTGCGCAGGCGGGTGACCAGCGGGAACCAGGTCGCCATCGGCACGATCCACAGCGCCAGCCACGCCCACCAGAGGCCCAGCGCCGACAGCACGACCAGAATGCCGAGGTTCCACAGCAGGAATGGCCTCTGCCGGGCGACCTCGCCGGCGAAGATCGCGCCCTTGGGCTGCCCGACGGCTTTCGAGCCCTTCATCTTCCCAAGCAGCGGCCCAATGCGCTGCTTGAAGAAGGTCTGGCCGGTCAGGTCGCGGATGATCTTGCGGCGCAGGCTGGCCCGCGTGGTCGGGAAGGGCGCGGACAGGATGAGGTCCGGGTCCTCGGCCTGCTGGGCGTATTTGTGATGGGTCAGGTGATAGGGGCGATAGCTGGCCAGGGACGCGCCGGTCGGGGCGGCGCACAGCCACTCGCCCAGCCAGTCGTTGACCTTGAGGTTCGGGTGCAGCCCGCCGTGCGCGGCCTCGTGCATCAGGATGGCCAGGCCCAGCTGCCGCGCGCCGATCAGCATCACGGCCAGCAAGTAGGTCAGCGGGTTGGGAAAGAAGACGAACAGCGCTCCGGCGCCGATGATCACCGCCCAGGCGTGGGCGACCATGAAGATCCCGCGCCAGGACGAGCGCGCGGAGATCCGCGTCCATTCGTCGGGCGTGAACAGATCCTGCGGTTTGACGCGGGGGGCGACGGCCATGGAACGATCATCGCACATTCAGCTTAGGCCTGACAGGATGACCCGACGTCACATTTGGAGCCACCCATGCGCCGACTGATCCCCGCTTTCGTTCTGACCGCTGTCTGCGCCGGTGTTTTCGCCATTGGCGCGACGCCCGCCGCCGCCGCCAGCTTCGATTGCCGCAAGGCCCGCACCGCGGACGAGAAGGCGATCTGCGCCAACCGCGACCTCAACGATCAGGACGTGCGGATGGACCAGCTGTACGGGATCACCCGCCATCTCGTGCCGATGGGCGGTCGCGGCGCGATCATGGACGACCAGCGCGCGTGGCTGGCGGCCCGCAAGGCCTGCGGCGGCAACCGGGCCTGCCTGGCGCGCAGCTATGACAACCGCATCCGGCAGCTGAACACGGTCATGGACCGGGTGTACCAGCAAGGGCCGTTCTAGACGTCCATTCCCCTTGTCATCCCGGCTCTCCGCTTCGCTGCGGCCGGGATGACAAGAAAATTTGGCGCTAGAACCGCACACCCGGCTTCCACAGCCCAGCCACCAGTCCCGCGAAGACGATCAGGCCGGCGATGGCGTTGGACTTGAAAAGCTTCAGCGCGCCTTGGCCGTCGTCGACGCGGACGGCGGCCGCCTGGCGCGACAGGTGCAGGGCGAACAAGGCCGCCAGCGGCAGGAACAGCGGCCCGATATTGCCGACCCAGCCGGCCGCGACCACGCAGACGAAGCTGGCCAGGTAGAAGCCCGCCACGCCGATCTGCACGTGGTCGCCCAGGCGGCGGGTCGACGACTTGATGCCGGCCAGGGCGTCGTCCTCGATGTCCTGGATCGCGTAGATCGTGTCGTAGCCCAGGGTCCAGAAGATGCCCGAGGCGTAGAGCAGGGCGGCGGACCACGACAGGTGATGGGTGGCGGCGGCGTAGCCCAGCAGGGCGCCCCAGTTGAAGGTCAGGCCTAGCCAGGCCTGCGGCCACCAGGTGATCCGCTTCATGAACGGATAGCCCGCCACCAGACCCAGCGACAGCACGCCCAGGCCGATGGCCAGCCAGCCCAGGCACACCAGGATCAGGAAACTGACCAGGCAGCAGCCGATCAGGAAGGCCCAGGCCTGCTTGACCGTGATCAGCCCGGCCGGGATCGGCCGCATGGCCGTGCGGGCGACCTGGGCGTCGAAGTCGCGGTCGACGATGTCGTTGAACGCGCAACCGGCCGCGCGCATCAGGGCCGCGCCGATGAACACCGCCAGCAGCAGCAGCGGATTGGGCCAGCGGCC
>CBDIPU010000020.1:0-117061 GCA_965283765.1 Caulobacteraceae bacterium | reverse complement strand
CGACCCGCGCTACGGCCACTATCGCGGCCATCGTGGCAATGACACCGCCGCCGTGGCCGTCGCCGCCGGCATCGTTGGTCTGGCGGTCGGCGCGGCGATCTCGGACGGCAACCGCAACGATCGCTACGACCGCAGCTACTACGACCAAGGCTACTACGCCCCGCCGCCGCCCCCGCCGCGCTATGGCTATGGCTACGGTTACGCTCCGCGACCGTACTACGGCCGCCCCGCTCGCGATTGCTGGACGACCCGCGAGTACGACCGCTGGAACGGCGCGTACTACGAGCGGACCGTCTGCCGCTAAGCGTTCATGAAATCGGATCGCCGTTGTGAGCCGGCGACCCGACAGGCGCTGTCCGCCCCGACATCGCCGTCCAGCCCCGGCGTCTTCGGACGTCGGGGCTTCTTCGTTTTGAGGATTCGGGACTCGACTCTGGCGAACAATAAGAACAAAAAAGGAACGTTGCCGCGCCGCAGGAGGATCGCCCATGTCGTTCGCCGATCAGACTTCCGTCTTCCAGAGCCCGTTCGGCGCTGGCCTGCGCCTGACCGACGATCGGCTGGATATCGCCGAGGCCGTGCTGGCGGGGGCGTGGCGCACCTTGCGCGCGGCCGGGTTCGGCGAGGCCGAGGTCCAGGCGCTGTTCGATCAGATCGCCGACCGGCCCGAGGACCTGGCGCGCCGCCTGCGCAAGATGGCCAATGCGACGGCCTGAGCTTCGCTTGCCATAGGCCATCCTACTCCTGACGAGTCAGGACCGATGACGCGCCATGGGACTACACACCTAGTGCGCGACGTGGCTGTACGGCGTCTGCGAAGCCGACGGCGGAGCGGTCGGCGCCGGTTGCGGGGCCGGCTGGGCGTGGGCCTGGGGCTGAGCTTGAGCCGCTTGCGGTTGCGGTTGCGGTTGAGCCGGGGCCGGGCGGCGGAACTTCAGGCTGCGGCCCTGGAACTGAGCGCCGGTCTCCATGGCCAGCTGCTCATGGGTGATGTCGCCGTCGATTCGCGCCGTGCCGTACAGGCGCACGGCCTGGGCCGTCACCGCGCCGATCACCAGGCCGTGGATCTCAATGGCCTGGGCGATGATCGAGCCCTCGATGCGGGCGTTCGGACCGACGATCAGCTTGCCCACCTTCACATCGCCCAGCACCACGCAGTCGAGATGCACCTCGACGTCGCCGACGATGTCGCCGCGGATGGTCAGGCCCTGGCTGAACATCGAGGCCGGCTTCGGACGCGCGGGCGCCGGCGCGGCCGGTTGCGCTTGCGGCGCCGCGGCGCGACCTTGATCCAGCGGGGTCAGGGCCAGCGGCGCGGCGGTGTCTTTCTTCTTGGCGAACATCGGCGGCGACCTTTGTCTCAAAATGGGCTTCAGGAAGCACCATGCCGCAAGAACCGGGCCGATTTCAGGACTGAGCCGTCAGGCGTCCTTGACGTGAGTGGTGGGGCGATCCTCGCCGGACGAGACTTCCTGATGCCAGACGGCGTTCTTGTCCTCGTAGGTGATGCCCTCGGTCTCGCCCGAAACCCGCTGCTCGCCGGCCGCGCGCTGGGCCGCCTTCAGCGCCGCGTCGTGGCTGGGAAAGGTCTCGGAGAAAGTGTCGCCCACCTTATAGGCCCAGCCGCCGTCGTGCTCGACGATGATGTAGGTGAGGTCGGTCATGGGGCGTCTCCAGGTAAGCGTCGCAGGTGAACGGGCGCCAGGGGAGGGGGTTCCGGATGGCGGGTCTTGTCGGATCGTGCGGCAGATGACGATCGCCGTCCATCGATTGCGCTGCAATCTATGGTAATATAAATCTACTATAGCGAGTTTAGTGAGGGCGCCATGATTGAACCGCATAACGTTATGCGTTATGTTTCCCCAAGCTGATCAGAGGTTTCGCCAATCGCGAAACCCAGCTCATCTGGGAAGGCGCGCGCGCGCGTCGACTGCCTGGTGACATACAGGCCTCGGCTCTGCGGAAGCTGCGTATTCTCAATCGCGTGGCGCGCCTCGATCAATTGCGCGCGCCGCCGGGCAATCGGTTGGAGGCGTTGCAGGGCGATCGCGCCGGGCAACACTCCATCCGCATCAATGACCAGTGGCGAATCTGCTTCCGCTGGCGCGACGGGAATGCCGAGGATGTCAAAATCTGCGACTACCATTGAGATCGACCCGGCCGATTGGCTGCACAATCCCACGCCGGGCGATATCTTGCTGGAAGACTTCCTGAAGCCGATCGGCATGAGCCAGACGGCCTTGGCCAAGGCGATCGGCGTGCCGCCGCGCCGCATCAACGAGATCGTCCTGGGCAAGCGTGCCGTGACGGCCGACACCGACTTGCGGCTGGCGCGCTATTGGGGCCTGTCCGAAGGCTTCTGGTTGCACCTGCAGACGGATTTCGACCTGATGGAGCAGAAGCGGAAGATGGGCGCGGAGCTGGACAAGATCACGCCGCGGGCGGCGTGATCTTTTAGGCCACCTTCACCCGCGCCGCGCTTTCCGGGAGGTCCGTGCCGAACGCGCGCTGGAAGAACTCGGCCACCGTGGGGCGCTCGAGCTCATCGCACTTGTTCAGGAAGGTCAGGCGGAAGGCCAGGGCCACGTCGTGATCGAAGATCTCGGCGTTCTGGGCCCAGGTGATCACCGTGCGCGGGCTCATGACCGTCGAGATGTCGCCGTTCATGAAGGCGTTGCGGGTCATGTCGGCGACGCGGACCATGGCCGAGATCGTGCGCTTGCCTTCCGTCGTGTCGTAGGACGGGTTCTTGGCCAGGACGATCGCCGCCTCGACGTCGTGCTCCAGATAATTCAGCGTGGTGACGATCGACCAGCGGTCCATCTGACCTTGGTTGATCTGCTGGGTGCCGTGATAGAGGCCGGTGGTGTCGCCCAGACCGATGGTGTTGGTCGTCGAGAACAGCCGGAAATACGGATTGGCGCGGATGACGCGGTTCTGGTCCAGCAGGGTCAGCTTGCCGCCGGCTTCCAGCACGCGCTGGATCACGAACATCACGTCCGGACGGCCGGCGTCATATTCGTCGAACACCAGGGCGATCGGGCGCTGCAGGGCCCAGGGCAGGATGCCTTCGCGGAACTCGGTGACCTGCTTGCCTTCCTTCAGGACGATGGCGTCCTTGCCCACGAGGTCGATCCGCGAGACGTGGCTGTCCAGGTTCACCCGAACCAGCGGCCAGTTCAGGCGCGCGGCGATCTGCTCGATGTGGGTCGACTTGCCGGTGCCGTGATAGCCCTGGACCATCACGCGGCGGTCCTTGGCGAAGCCGGCGCAGATGGCCTTGGTCGTCTGCGGATCGAACTTGTAGGCCGTGTCGATCTCGGGGACGTGCGGGTCGCGGTGCGAGAAGGCTGGAACCTTCATGTCGCTGTCGACGCCGAACGCGTCGCGGAGCGTCACCCACTTGTCGGGGACCAGGGTGATCAGCGGATCGGCGGCGGAGCTGGTTTCGGCGAACTCGGGCATGACATCGGATTAAACGCTTGAGCCCCCCGTTTCAATTGGAATCCAATTGAAACGAAAGTTTGAGTCCGCGGAGCGCGACCAAAGTCACGCTTTGGGGCAGGGGAAGAGGGCGCCGCGTCGCGCGCCCGCTCCAGCGCTATTTCTAGTGGTTGGCGATGATCACCGAGGCGATCAGGCCGGTCGCGACGGCGGCCAGGACGTATTGGTCGTTCACGCGCTGCCAGCGATAGCCGCGCGGCGGCTGGCGCAGGCCGTAGCGACGATAGTCGCTGACGTAATAGCTGTTGCCGCGATAGCGGTGGTCCAGGCGTTGGCCCTTGGCCCAGCGGCGATACTCGCGTCGGTCGTCACGGCGGTCGTCGCGGCGATCCATACGGTTTTCGTGACGCGCCTGGTCGCGGCGGCCTTGTTCATAGGCCTGGTTGCCGCGATGGTTGTCGTTGCGATAGTCCTGGGCCGAAGCGGCGCCAGCGCCGCCGGCCAGCATCAGAACGGCGAGCGAAGCGGTGATAAGACGTTTCATGGTCGGTCTCCTTGGAAGGTGAGAGCACCCTAGGATGCTCGACCTAGAGGCGGGATGAACGGCCCCGCTCAGCTTAAGTTCATGTTTCATTTGAGATATGTTGTTGCGAGAAGTGTCGACTAGATGACCATCCGTTTGATCCGCATCGGCTTTCCGGGACTGATGTCCGCCGCGCGCCGCGAATTGGGCGCGACCAGCGCCCTGCTGGTGGTCACGCTGGGCGGCTGGGGCTTCCTGTCGATCGCGGATGAGGTGGCCGAGGGCAAGACCCGGGCGCTGGATCTCTCGGTGCTGAAGGCCCTGCGGGTCGACGGCCAGCCGCACGAACTGATCGGGCCTGGATGGCTGCACGTGGCCGCCGCCGACATCACCGCCCTGGGCTCGGTGACGGTGCTGGGCCTGATCATCCTGCTGGCCTTCGCCCTGCTGGCGTCCCTGCGCCGCTGGAGCGAGGGACTGCTGCTGGTGGCCGGGGCGGGGGGCGGCCTGCTGATCAGCCAGGGCCTGAAGCGGGTGTTCGAGCGCGAGCGGCCGGATCTGGTCTACCGCGCGGTCGAGGCGGTCAACGCCAGCTTTCCGTCGGGCCACGCCATGCTGTCGGCCGTCGTGTTCCTGACCCTGGGCGTGCTGGCCGCGCGCTTCGCCGAGCGGCGGCGGGTCAAGGTGCTGGCGGTCGGGGCGGCGGTGCTGGTCAGCCTGCTGGTCGGTCTCAGCCGCGTCTATCTGGGCGTCCACTGGGCCAGCGACGTCCTGGCCGGCTGGTGCATGGGCGCGGCCTGGGCCATGGCCTGCTGGCTGGCGGCGTTCTTCGTCCAGCGGCGGTTCAGGCCTTCGGCTTTGGCCGCCACCTGAGTTCCAGCGTCGTCCACACGGCTCCGACCATGTCGGCCAAGCCCACGGCCAGCCAGGCCTTGGGCAGCCAGTCCAGCAGGACGAAGGCGCCGATCACCACCAGCGACAACACCCGCAGCACCACCGAGGCCCGCATATAGGTGCGCTGCCCGGTCCAGCCGGCGACGTGGTAGCCCATGGCGTAGGCCATCAGCAGCAGGCCGGCAAATCGCACCCAGGGCAGGGAGGCCGTCTCGACGTGGGCGTGCAGCAGCGCCAGCACCGGGCGCGGCGCGACGGCCAGGGCCAGGCCCGCCGTCGAGATCAGGCCGCCCCAGGCCCAGATGCTCCAGGGTTTGCCGAACGGCACCGGGGTCACCGGCGTCGGCGGATCGACCGGCGCGCGCCAATCTGGGTCGGTCATGAGATGTCTGTCCCTCGCCCGGAAAGGCGGCGCGAGGATGGCCCAGGCGTGGGTCGCTTCGCAAGCTCGGAGCGATTTGGCCGTCGCGCGGCCGGGAGCGCGGGGAGGGGAAGGCCCTAAGCCTTCACCATCCCCGACTTCTGCAGGGTCTTGTACGCCTTGATGACCCTCTGGAGCTTGTGCTCGGCGCTGCGGTCGCCGCCGTTGGCGTCGGGGTGGCAGCGCTTGAGCAGTTCCTTGTACTTGGCCTTGATCGCGGCGCTGTCGGCGCCGGCTTCCAGGTCGAGGTCGGCCAGAGCCTGGCGTTCCAGCTTGCCCAGGCTGCGCTCGGCGGCGTCGCGCGCGGACTCGGCCTTGCGCTGCTGGGCCCGGAAGATGCCGAACGGGTCGGCGAAGGCGCGGGCGTCGCGGGCGGCCGCCGCGGCGGCTTCCCGAGAGTTGGCGTCGGCCTTGAAGCTCCAGGTCGGGCGACCGCCGGTCTGGCGCTCAGCCTCCTGGGCGGCGCGGATCTGCGCCTCGCTCATGCCGGCGTAGAAATTCCAGTTCTTGTTGTACTCGGCCGCGTGCTGCTGACAGAACCAGTAGTGCTGGTTCGGCAGGTCGCGCGACTTCGGCGCCTTGGTCGATCCCGCCAGTCGGCAGTCGGGATGATCGCAGCGTTTTTCGCCGGGCTTGAGGCCCAGGACGTCGTTGACCACGTCGTCCTCGCCCTTCTTGGGAGGGCGGACACGGATGTCGGTGAATTTGGGGCGATACTCGAACGGCCGGTTCATGGCGCTTAGAGTAATCCCGCGCTATTTCCGTTCAAGGATTGACATGCAAGAGACGCACATGGGCGACGTCACGGACACCCTCCTTCGCAAGCTGAACGAGGCTTTTTCGCCCTCGAAGCTCGAACTGGTCGACGACAGCGACCGCCATCACGGCCACGCGGGCCACACCGGTTCGGGCGAGAGCCACTTCAATCTGCAAATCGAGGCCGAGGCCTTTGCCGGTAAGGCCCGGGTGATGCGCCAGCGCATGGTGATGAAGGTGTTGGCCGAAGAGTTGGCGGGGCCGGTCCACGCCCTGTCGATCATCGCCAAGGCGCCCGGCGAAGCGTAAGGCGGCGCTTACTTTTTTGCTTGCCTGACGGCTCTGCGGCTGATTGCCTCTCTCCCCGGCGCGATCCTGCCGGCAGGCCAGAAACCGCATGAGCGCCGACGTCACCCAAAGCCCCGAATCCGTCGAACAGGACGCCGCGCGGATCCTGCCGGACCTGCTGTCGCGCGCCTACGCCCGCTATTCGAACTTCACGGTGGCCGCGGCGGTGATCGACGACGAGGGCCGCGCGCACTACGGCGTCAATGTCGAGAACGCCGCCTATCCGGCGGGCACGTGCGCCGAGCAGACGGCGATCGGGGCGATGATCACGGCCGGCGGCTCGCGGAAGATCGACAAGGTGCTGATCGCCGCCGGCTCCGACGCGGTGGTCCAGCCGTGCGGCGCCTGCCGTCAGCGCATCGCCGAGTTCGCGGGCGAAGCCTGCGAGATCGTCTCGGTCCAGGGCGGCCGGACGACCGAGCGGATCCCTTTCTGGACCTTGCTGCCCCATTCCTTCGGGCCACGCGACCTGGACTGACCCGCCGCGCGAAATTCTTGCGATGAGCCGTTTCCCTGGGAGGGGAGCGGCCTAAGCCGTCTGGCCGACCAGGGTCTCGAGCACACGGCGCAGATCGGCCTCGCGGAAGGGCTTCTGCAGCACGGTGGCGCCGCGGTGGTCGTCGGTCAGGCCCGCCTCGCCATAGCCGCTGGCGAAGGCGAAGGGCACGCCGCGCGCCTTCAGGGCGTCGGCGACCGGGAAGATCGGGCGGCCGCCCAGATTGACGTCCAGCAGGGCCGCGTCGATGTCGGCCGACCCCGCCAGGCGCAAGGCTTCCTCGATCTCGGCCGCGGGACCGACGATCGTGCAGCCGAGGTCGGTCAGCATGTCCTCGACCAGCATCGAGACCAGCGCCTCGTCTTCGACGACCAGGACCTTCAGGGACGTAAAGTCTTCATGTTTCAGGGCTCCAGCGCGCGCAGGGGCAACGCCATTTGGCAGACGAGGCCGACGGTATCATAGGTCAGCTCGACCGCGCCGGATAGCTCGGCCGCAAGGCCGCGCTCCAGAAGGCGTACGCCGAAGCCGCGACGGGCCGGCGGCGAGGCGGGCGGACCGCCGCTTTCGGTCCAGGTGAGACGCAAAACGCCGTCCTCGATGGCCCAATCGACGGCCACGCGGCCGTTCGGGGTCGAGAGAGCGCCGTACTTGGCCGCATTGGTGGTCAGTTCATGGATGCCCATGCCCAGGGCCACCGCGGCCTTCGGATTGAGGCGCACGTCGCCGGCATAGGTGAAGCCGACGCGATCCTCGCCGGCCATGGCGTGCAGCTCGAGGTCGAACACCTCGCGCAGGCTGGCGCCGGCCCAGCTTTCGCGGGTCAGCAGGTCGTGGGTGTGCGACAGGGCGATCAGCCGGGTCTCGAAGGCGTCGCGGAAGAACTCCGGCGCGGCGACCGACCGCAGGGTCTGGGCGGCGATCGACTGCACGGTGGCCAGGCTGTTCTTCACCCGGTGATTCAGCTCGTTGACCAGCAGCTTCTGACGTTCCTCGGCGCGCTTGCGCTCGGTGATGTCCAGCGACACCCCGGCCAGGCGCCGCACGCCGCCGTTGTCGGCGCTCGTGGCCGCGCGGCCGCGAGCGTGCAGCCAGCGCAGCTCGCCGGTCGGGTGCACCACGCGATACTCGATGTCGTAGTTCGTCCCGTCACGAATGGCGCTCTCGATCGCCGCCAGGACGCGCGGACGATCCTCGGGATGGATGGTTTCGATCAGGTCGGCGAAGGTGAAGGTCTCGTCCGGCCGGCGCCCGTAGTTGAGCTTGCAGAGGTCCGAGGCCTCGTAGGTCTTGGTGGCAACGTCCAGATCCCACGACCCCATGCGGCCGCTGTCGAGCGCGAACTTCAGCCGCTCCTCGGCCCGCCGGCGCTGGGTCAGTTCGGCCACGGCTCCGGCGTTCAGCTTGATCGAATCGATGGTGGCCGCCACCTGGGCGCCCAGGCCGATGACCAGGGTCTCGTCGTGGAGGCTGAAGCGGCCCGGCTCGGGATGGCCGAAGAACAGGCCGCCCAGCACCTCGCCCCGCCGCGTGGCGACCGGAATGGCCAGGTAGCTGCGGACCGGAAGATGCCCCTCCGGCATGCCCTTGCGCGGGGCGTTCTTGCCATAGCGCGGGTCCTGGGTGATGTCGTCCGACCGCACGACGCCGGCGTTCTCGAAGGTGGGGGCGAAGACCTCGGTCTTGCGGAGCTTGGGGAAGCTGGCGAACGCTTCGGGCGCGGCGCCCGACAGGCGATAGAGCGCGTAGGATTCCCCATCCGGCTCGACCTGATTGTAGAAGAACGCCCCGTACGCGGCGCCGATGATCTCGCGCGCCCCGTCCAGCACCACCTGTACGCAGGTGTCGATGTCGGTGCTGCTGGTCACGGCCGCGTTCACCCGGGCCAGGGTTTCGGACTTACGGATTTCGTCGGCGAGGGCGGCTTCCAGCTGGGCCAAGCGCGCTCGCGCGTCCGGCTCATCGCCGTCGCGAACCCTGCTCTCAGCCACCAAGCTGGCCAAACGCGCCCCCTAGAGTCCGGACCGCCCCTGGTCCGCAAGGACGCAAAACGCGCCTTTTTCGATCCGGTTCCCAGTCACAGAAATGGGCGACCCTGACTGTAGAGATTCAGAGTTCGGCGTCTTCGTCCAGGGGCGCGCTGATCCGCAGGGCGGTGATCTGGTTCCTCTGCCGGCGGAAGACCTGGAAGCGGTGGTGGTGGAAGATGAAGGTCTGGCCCGGCTCGGGGATCATCTGGGCCTCGTGGATGACCAGGCCGGCGATGGTGACGGCGTCGCCTTCGGGCAGGCGCCAGTCCATGGCGCGGTTCAGGTCGCGCACCGTGACGTGGCCGTCGACATAGACCGAGCCATCCTGCTGGCGGCGCACGCCCTCCAGCGCGGTGTCGTGCTCGTCGTCGATCTCGCCGACGATCTCCTCGAGGATATCCTCCAGCGTCACCAGCCCCTGCAGGGCGCCGTACTCGTCGACGACCAGGGCGAAGTGGCTCTTGCGCTTGAGGAAGGCGTTGAGCTGGTCCTTCAGATTGGTGGTGTCGGGGATGAACCAGGGCTCGCGCAGGATGGCGGCGATGTCCAGGCCCTCGACCCCCGTCGGCGATTGCGCCAGGGCCTTCAGGAGGTCGCGGGCGTGCAGCACGCCGATGATGTTGTCCGGCTCGTCGCGATAGAGCGGGATGCGCGTGTGCTGGGCCTCCAGCACTTCCTCGACGAGGTCGCGGGTGGGCTGGTCGGCGTCCAGCAGGACCATCGACTTGCGGTGGACCATGATCTCCGAGACGTCCATGTCCGACAGGTCCAGCACCCCGCCCAGCATCCGCCGGTCGTCGGTCTCAACCAGGCCCTCGGAATGGTGGTAGTCGACCGCGCCGCGGATCTCCTCGTGGGCGGCCAGCACGTCGACGGCCATGTCCAGCTTGACCCCGAACACCCGCAGGGCGCGGCGCACGATCCACTGGATCACGTAGATGATCGGCCCGAACGCGCGGACGATGAACAGGGTTGGGCCCGACAGGGCGCGGGCCGTGTCGTCCGGGCGGACGATGGCCACGGTCTTGGGCAGCACCTCGGCGAACACCAGCACCAGCACGGTCATGGCGGCGGTGGCCACGGCCACGCCCCACGGTCCGGGGATCAGGCGGGTCAGCACCTGGGTCGCCAGGGCCGAGGCCAGGATGTTGATCAGGTTGTTGCCCAGCAGCACCGCCCCGATCATCGTCTCCTGGTCGGACAGCAGCTTGTTGACCCGACGGGCCGGCGCGTCGCCCTCGCGCTCCAGCTGATGCATCCGCGAACGGCTGGCCCCCGTCATCGACGTCTCGGCGGCCGAGAAGATCGCCGACAGGGCCAACAGGGCGATGACGATGGGCGCGAGGCCGAGAAGGGCGGTGAGCATGGGGGTGTTCTACTGCCTGGGCTGGTCGCTGACAAAGCGCGCGACCGAGTCCCGGAACGCCTGGACGTCTTTGTTGAGCTGGACGAGACGCGCGACGTCCATGCCGCCGGCGGCGAACAGGGTCTGGCCCAGGCACGTGCTGCGCGCCTGCATGTCGCGGCCGGCGTCGGTCAGGCTGACCACCACCTGGCGTTCGTCGGCCGGATTGCGCACGCGGCTGACCAGGCCCGCGCCCTCCATCCGCTTGACCAGCGGCGTGACATTGCTGGAGTCCAGGCCCAGCCGTTCGCCGATCGCGCCGACCGAAAGGCCATCGGTCTCCCACAGCGCGCTCAGCACCAGGTACTGCGGATAGGTAATCTCCAGCGCGTCCAGCAGCGGCTTGTAGGCGCGGTTGATCGCCAGGCTGGCGCCGTACAGCGAGAAGCACAGCTGCTGGTCGAGCGTGGGCATGTAGTCGGACACGGCGAGGCTCCTGATCGTCGGCGTTTCCTACCGCGAAATTAGATGTCGTGACAAATATTGGCTGGACTCGCCGGAGGCGGTTCTGTAGAGCGTCGTCATATGTCGCGACATATAATGTCTCGGCATGAAATTTCAGCTCCAGAACTTCAGCTCCAGAACTTCAGCTTCAGAACTTCAGTTTCAGGGAGGCCGTCATGGCCCAGGTCGACAACGTCCAGCGCGACGGTCTCAAGCGCTACTATTTCCTGCGGGCCGGCGTCTCGGCGGCCTGGATCCTCGCCGCCGTGGCGGTCGGGACGCACAGCCCGCTGGCGGCCGGCGTGCTGCTGGTGGCCTATCCGGCCTGGGACGCCCTGGCCAACGCGCTCGACGCCCGGTCCAACGGCGGCTTCAAGGCCAATGGTCCGCAGACCTTCAACCTGGTGGTGAGCCTGCTGGTCGCGGTCGCGGTGCTGTTCACCCTGCAGACCGATCCACGCCGGGTGCTGACCGTGTTCGGCGTCTGGGCGGCCTTCTCGGGCATACTGCAACTGGCCGCCGGGGTTCGCCGCTGGCGCTCGGTGGGCGGCCAGTGGCCGATGGTGCTGAGCGGCGCGCAGTCGGTGCTGGCGGGCGTGTTCATGATCAGCCGCTCGATCAGCGGCGGCGGTCACCCGCCTGCGGCCGTGGAGGTCGCGCCCTATGCCGCGTTCGGGGCGTTTTATTTCCTGGTGGCGGGGATCGCGCTGACGGTGAAGGGACGACAGCGCGGCTAGGTTCTTTTCTCAGCCATTGGGCTTTTCTCAGCCATTGGGATTGAGCAGCGGGCGGGCGTAGCCATCCAACATGAAGGGAGAGTGTTAGAAAGGCAGACCGGGGGCGAGCACCTTGATCAGCGGGGTCAGCAGGGGCGCAGCCCAACCGTAGGCGTCCTTGATGATCTTCAGGCCCTGCTCGATCGACCCCCAGCGGGTAGGACGCTGCGTTTTGATCGCCGCCCGCAACTCGGCGATATCGGCCTTCAGCCGTTCGATCTCATCATCTGGCGCACCCGCTGGGCGGCCGTTCAGCGCAGCCAGCAGGGTCTCGAAGGCCTCGGTCTGGGGCGCTGTCAGGTTCTGACCGTTAGATGTCACGGTGTTGTTGTCACCCTGGATGAGGTTGCCAAACTGGGCTTGACCGCCAGAGACGTTGATATTGATCCCGCCGCTCATTTTGCGACACCGACCTTGGCGGCGACCTTACCGATCGCGCCTTGAACAACATTGCCAATCTGCGCGTGACCGCCGGACACGTTGATGTTCATCACCTGCGTGCTTTGAAGGCGCAGGTCGCTGGTGTCGATCCCGTGCGTTTCCAACTCGACGACCAGGGCGTCAAATACGGATTTATGGAGGCTGCGGACCAGCGTGGTGATGTCGAATTCGTTGTACGAGGAAGAATAGATCGTCCTGACCTGTGGCAGCACGTCGTAATCTTTCGACAGATATGGAATGATCCAGAACCAGAAAAGTAACGGGGAATAAGCAATGAAGTTAAATCGCTTGTTCCGATCGATGTAGCCGCCGGCGGTGACCCACCAGCGTACGGATCGCATCTCACCGAATGTCGTGAGGCTCAAGATCAATGTGACGGCGGTGCCACGCCCTGTCCGACCCGCGTCGGCGATCATGAATATGCGATTTTCCTTGCTCACCAACTCCGTATCGACGTCGGTGATCGTTACCTCCCTCAGCGCCCTCACGGGCGTTCGCGCCTCCAACTCCCGAGAAATACTCGTGGCGATGCTCGATGTTAGATCGCTCTTGCAGTGGAAGATGTGGACGAAATCGCCGAACGGGTCCCCGAAATAGCGAAAGGGGAATGACTTCTTGAAGTTCATTCCATCACGCTGGACATTCTCGACCTCACTTCGGACGATCGCCGCCGTGATCAAGCACACAGGGATGAGAACGAGTAACCAGAAGCCAACGGTGGAAAAGACCAGCGCCAAGTGTATCGCGATCGCGATCAAGATCGACCGCAGTCGAATGCGATTGTTGACGCTGCCGGAGTCCGTGATGCTCATGGCGGAAGTCCCGACGGTTTTGTGGATCCGTGACGCGTACGCTTACGCCGAAGCACCATGGTCGCGGCCCGCGTCCAGGCGGGGGTCAGGAATGCTCGCAGAAAATGTATAGGAACGAAATTCTGCCATAAGGCGAAGCTTGTCAAGGCCCAGCCTTGTTCGGCCCTTTAGGTTAGGCCGCTAGACCGCGCCTTCCTCCACCAGGAACGCCTTCAACGCTTCCCGATCCACGTCCTTGGCCACGAAGGCGTCGCCGATGCCGCGCACGAGGACAAAGGTCAGCTTGCCGCCCTCGGCCTTCTTGTCCTGGCCGCAGTGGGCGACCAGGGCGTTGGCGCTGAACGGTTCGGGGCGCCCATTCTTGCTAAGAACCTCGGCCATGGTCGTCGGCAGCCCCGCCGCCTTGATCGCCGCCTCGGCGCGGACCGCGTCCTGGCTAGGGCACAGGCCCAGCTTGGCCGAGAACCGGAACGCCTGGGCCATGCCGACGCCCACCGCCTCGCCGTGCTTGAGCGCGTCGCCAAAGCCCATCTCGGCCTCGATGGCGTGGCCGAAGGTGTGGCCGAGGTTCAGCAGGGCGCGACGGCCCGCTTCCTTCTCGTCCTCCTCGACGATTTCGGCCTTCATCTCCACGGAACGGCCCACCGCGCGGACCAGGGCGTCGACGTCGCGGTCCAGCACCGCCTGGACATTGGTCTCCAGCCACTCGAAGAAGGCGAAGTCGCCCAGCAGGCCGTACTTGACGATCTCGGCGTAGCCGCAGGCCAGCTCGCGGGCGGGCAGGGTGGCCAGGACGTCGAGGTCGGCCAGGACGAGGCGCGGCTGGTGGAAGGCCCCGATCAGGTTCTTGCCGCGCGGGGTGTCGATGGCGGTCTTGCCGCCGACCGAGCTGTCGACCTGGGCCAGCAGGGTGGTCGGAACCTGCACGAAGTCGATCCCGCGCTTGTAGATCGCCGCCGCGAAGCCCGCGAGGTCGCCGACCACGCCGCCGCCGAACGCCACGATCTGGTCGCCGCGCTCCAGGCCCAGGGCCAGCAGGCGGTCGGAGAGATCGGCCAGGCCCTCGAAGCTCTTGCTCTCCTCGCCGGGCGGGATGGTGATGACGTCGACCGCGACGCCGGCCTTTTCCAGCGACACCGCCAGACGCTCGCCATGGTGCTCGCCGACGTTGCTGTCGGTGACGATGGCCACGCGCTTGCGCCTGCCAAGCACCGGAGCGATCCGCTCGCCGGCCCTGTCGATCAGCCCCGGACCGATGACGACGTCATAGGCGCGCTCGCCCAGCCCCACGGAAACGGTGCGGATCATGGCGATACTCCTATTGGGCGGACATGTGGGCCAGCAGCGCGGTCAGGATGGCGTCGACCGCCACCCCGTGCGGCGTGTCGCCGGTCTCGACGTGAACCTGGGCCTCGGCATAGGCGGGATTGCGCGCCTTCGCCAGTTCGGTCAGGACCACCACCGGATCCTTGCCGCGCACCAGCGGGCGGTTGTCCTTGCGCGAGACGCGACGGGCCAAGAGCTCGACATCGGCCTTCAGCCAGACCGAGATGGCCTTGGCGTTGATCAGGGCGCGGGTCTCGGGACTGACGAAGGCCCCGCCGCCGGTGGCCAGCACGTGCGGCGGTTCGTCCAGCAGGCGGCCGATCACCCGGCGCTCGCCATCGCGGAAGGCGGCCTCGCCCAACTCGGCGAAGATCGCGGAGACCGAGCGGCCGGCGGCGGCCTCGACCTCGTTGTCGGCGTCGCGGAACGGCAGGTCCAGCACGGTCGCCAGCCGCCGTCCGACGCTGGACTTGCCCACGCCCATCAGGCCGACCAGCACGATGGTCCGCTGGCGCAGGGCGGCGAGTTCTTCGGGGGAAAGGACGATGGCGGTCATGATGCGGTCGCGGGTTTACACGAGGCTTGGCCAAACCGCCAAGTTTGCGAGAGCGCCGCGATGCGTCATAACCGGTCCATGGTCTTTTCGAAGCGTCACACGCAAGCCGTCGCGCTCTCCGCGCTCCTGCTCACGTCCTCGGGTCTGGGGACCGTCGCCGGGGCCCAGGAGGCGGGTCAGGAGGAGGTCAGGGTCAAGAGCCTGGCCGCGCCCGACTATTTCTCCAGCCCGGTGGCCGAGACCGGCCTTCCCGGTGATCTGTGGAAGGACACCGCGCCCGACATCATGCGCGATGTCGTGCCGAAACTGGCCGGGACCAAGCCGCTGTCGCCGGCCTTCGCGAACCTGGCCAGGCGGATGCTCTCGACCGGCGCCAATGGTCCGGCCGGGGTGGGCGACAATGTCGACATGGGCGCGGCGCGCGGCATGGCTCTGGTGGCCCTGGGCGAGGCCAAGGGCGCCAACGCCATCCTGGACCGCGCGACCGGCGCGACCGGCAGCGCCCCACTGTCCATGGTCACCGCCGAGGCGGCCCTGATCACCGGCGACGACGACAAGGCCTGCCGCGTGCAGGACGCCCTGACCGTCGATCGCGGCGCGGCCTACTGGCTGCGCCTGCGGGCCTTCTGCCAGCTGAAGGCCGGCCAGGCCGACGCCGCCCAGCTGACCTTCCAGCTGGCCCAGAACGCCACGCCAAGAAAACAGGACGGAGACACGGACTACGCGCGCCTGATGGGCGCGGCGCTGGGCGGTACGGCGCCGGGCGCGGCCAATCTGAAGAACGGGGTCAACTACGCCCTGTCGCGCCGCCTGAACCTCGACCTGCAGTCGGCCGCCGCTGTCGCCTCGGCCTCGCCGGCCCTGAAGCCGGTGCTGAAGCCCGCCGGCGGCGACCTGGCCGGCGTCGCGCCGGGCGCGGACCTGACGGCGCAGGAGGCCTCGGACCTGGCGTTCCTGCGTCAGGCCAAAACCGTGCCCACCTTCGTCGAGGCCGCCCACGCCGCGGCCGCTTCGATCGCCGCCCTGGCCGCCGCCGGCGCGCCCTTGCAGGACCCGGTGCTGATGGCCCGCGCGGCCGTCGCGGCCGGCGATGTCGCCAGCGCCCGAACCATCCGCGGCCATCTCGTCCAGGACAGCATCCCCGGCCCGGCCCCGCTGATCTCGCCATCCTCGACGCCCTGATCGCCGCCGCTTCCGGCAAGCTCGACAATCAGGTGCTGGGCAATCTGGTGGCGCGGGGCGCCTCGGGCGGGGCCAGGTCGGCGGCTCAGTCGGCTTCCGTGCTGCTGGCCAGCCTGGGCGGCGCGATGGACCCCGACGCCCGCGCGCAGTTCGCCAATTTCGACCTGGGCAAGCCGGCCGCTTCGTCCGCGCGGGCAGTCCTGCTGGAGGACGCCGCCGGCGCCAAGCGCAAGGGCGAGGCGGGCCTGCTGGCCCTGTCGATCGCGCTCGACGCCGGGGCCACCGGGCCGCAGCCGGTGGATCGCGCCCGCATCGCCCACGCCCTCAACCGCGCCGGCCTGACCGCCGACGCCCGCGCCATCGTCGTCGAGGGGCTGCTGTCGCTCGCCTTCGTCAAATGAGTACGAAGGGCTCCGGCTGGGTCGACGCCTTCCTGGAGATGATGGCCGTCGAGCGCGCCGCGGCCCGCAACACCCTGACCGCCTATGGCAAGGACCTGGAGGACGCCCGAGGCTTCCTCAGCCGCTCGGGTCACGACCTGGACGACGCCGACGCCGAGACCATCGAGGCCTATTTCCAGGACCTCGGCGCGCGGGGCCTGTCGCCGGCCACCGCCGCCCGCCGCCGCTCGGCCGTGCGGCAGTTCTACCGCTTCGTGCTGGGCGAGACCTGGCGAACCGACGACCCCTCCCGCCGCGTCGCCGCGCCCAAGGCCGGACGACCCCTGCCCAAGGTGCTGGAGCGCGAGGAGATCGAGCGCCTGCTGGCCGCCGCCATCGCGAAAGACGGCGCGCAAGGTCTGCGCCTGTCCTGCATCATCGAGCTGATCTACGCCTCGGGCCTGCGGATCTCCGAGCTGCTGGCCCTGCCGCTGTTGGCCCTGGCGCGGGATCCGGCCTATCTGATCGTCAAGGGCAAGGGCGGCAAGGAGCGGCTGGCTCCGCTGAACGACGCCGCCCGGACGGCGGTGAAGGCCTACCTCGTCGAGCGCCCGGCCTTCTTTCCCAAGGGCGCGAAAGACAGCCCCTGGCTTTTCCCGTCGCGCGGCGTGTCCGGCCGCCTGACGGCCCGCAGGGTCGGCCAGCTGCTGGAGGACGCCGCGATCGCCGCGGGCATCGACCGCGAGAAGGTCAGCCCGCACGTCCTGCGCCACGCCTTCGCCACCCACCTGCTGGAAGGCGGCGCCGACCTGAGGGTCATCCAGACCCTGCTCGGCCACGCCGATATCGCCACCACCCAGATCTACACCCACGTGGCCGGCGAGCACCTGCAGCACATCGTCCAGACCAAGCATCCGCTGGGGCGCAAGAAGACGCCGTATTGACGTGCGGCCTTGGCAGCCCTTAGGAAAGCCCCCACCAAATCTACGGGTTTGCCTCTTGGGCCGCCCTATCCCGAAAGGCCCACCATGTCGGAAGAGACCCGCGACTCCAACGGAACCCTGCTGGCCGAAGGCGACACCGTCACCCTGATCAAGGACCTGAAGGTCAAGGGTTCGGGCGGCGTGACCCTGAAGCGCGGCACGGTGGTCAAGAAGATCCGCCTGACCGGCGATCCCGAGGAGATCGAGGCCAATGTCGACAAGGTCCGGGGCCTGGTCCTGCGGACGGAGTTCGTGAAGAAGGCCTAGCTTAACCCTCCCGCGTTAGGGTCTCCGTCGAACGGGCGGAGAACCGCCGGGCGGGGCTGAAAGCCATGGTGACGACGGCGGGGCAGGCGGGACCGATGGTCCTGGCCGCCTATGGCAAGACGATGGGGTTGGTCGGGGCGACGTCTCCGCAAGAGTCCAAGGACGCCCCCGTGGCGACCAGGAGCCCCGAGGCCGAGGCGCTGGACCGCCTGAAAAGCGACATGCGGACCAACCGCAAGACCCAGATCGGCGACGCCAAGGGCCGCGCCCGCGAGAAGCTGAATCGCGTCATCGAGAAGATGAAGCTGCTGAAGAAGCTCTACGCCAACGACCCCAAGGCCATGGCCAAGGCGCTGGCCGCCGTGGCCAAGGAGCTGCAGGGCGCGGTCAAGGAATATGGCAAGGCGGCCAAGGACGCCGGCGAGATGTTCAAGGCCGACTTCGCCGCCGCCCCGGACGCTTCGCTGACGCCCGACCAGCAGGCCGCCGCCCGCAAGGACCTGGAAGACCAGGCCAAGGGCGAGGCCAGCGGCGACATGGACTTCATCAAGTCGGTCCGCGGCCTGAGCAAGGCGCTGAAGGACGAGCTGCAGACCGCCAAGACCAAGGGCATCCTGACCCAGCCTGGCAAGTTCGAACGCTCCGACGAGGTCAAGGACGCCGGGGACGGCCTCAAGGACCTCGACCAGATGACCGAGGATCTGGACACGCAGATCCGGCAGGACATGCCGCCGGGCAGCCTGATGAAGCTGGCGGCCTGAAGACGATTGATTGTCTGTCGCGCCGGGAAGATTGCCTGATCCTCCACATCGACGCGACGGCCCTAGGCTTGCCGCGCGCGGGTCCCATCTTCATCGTCATTCCACATCCAAGGAGCATCCCATGAAGACGCGCAAACTCGGCGACGGCCTCGAGGTCTCGGCCATCGGTCTCGGCTGCATGGGCATGGGCCAGGTCTATGGCACGGCCCTCGACAGCGCCGACGCCCACAAGGTGCTGGCCAAGGCCGTCGAGCTGGGCGTGACCTTCTTCGACACCGCCGAGGTCTATGGCCCCTATCTGAACGAGATCCTGGTCGGCGAGGGCCTGAGGCCCTTCCGCGACAAGGTCGTGATCGCCACCAAGTTCGGCTTCGACATCGCGCCGGAAGGGACGGGCGAAGGCTTCTCGCGCATGCGCGGCACGGACAGCCGCCCCGAGCACATCCGCGCCGTGGCCGAGGCCTCGCTGAAGCGCCTGGGTGTCGAGGTCATCGACCTCTTCTATCAGCACCGGGTCGACCCCAACGTGCCGATCGAGGACGTGGCCGGGACGGTCAAGGACCTGATCGCCGAAGGCAAGGTCAAGCATTTCGGCCTCTCCGAAGCCGGCGCGGCGACCATCCGCAAGGCCCACGCGGTCCAGCCCGTCGCGGCCCTGCAGAGCGAATATTCGCTGTGGTTCCGCGAGCTGGAGGCCGAGGTGCTGCCGACCCTGCGCGAGCTGGGCGTCGGTCTCGTCCCCTACAGCCCGCTGGGGCGGGGCTTCCTGACCGGGGCGCTGAAGAGCGAGCTGGCCGCCGACGACTTCCGCCGCAACCTGCCGCGTTTCCAGGGCGAGGCCCTGGCCAAGAACCTCGGCCTGGTGGAAGCCCTGACCCAGATCGCCGGCGAGAAGGGGATCACCCCGGCCCAGCTGGCGCTCGCCTGGATCCTGCACCAGGGCTCGGACATCGCCCCGATCCCCGGCACCACCAAGATCGCCCGCCTGGAGGAGAACATCGGCGCCGTCGACGTCACCCTCTCGGCCGAAGACCTGACCCGCATCGCCGCCGCCGTGCCGGAAACGGCCATCGAGGGCGAGCGCTACACCAAGGCCGGCATGGCGATGGTGGGGCGGTAGAGGGGCCACGGCTAAATCTCTCCTCCCCTTGGGGGAGGGGGACCGCCGAACGGCGGTGGAGGGGGTCAGCGCCGCGCCTGCTGAGTCATGACCAGCCCCCTCCGTCACGCCGCGCTTCGCGGGCGCGCCACCTCCCCCAAGAGGGGGAGGAGAGGGCCCTTGATCCCTCCCGCCCGATCCGCCCACACTCCGCCCCATGGCCGCCAACCCGCTCCGCACGCTCGATTCCTCGAACTCCTGAAGCTGGGCAAGGCGTCGGTGACGGTCGGAGGGCTCGCGGCCGGGGTGCTGATCGTGGCGGTGGCGCTGTTCGCCGCGCGGCTGAGTTCGGTCGGGCTGCGGGGGCTGCGCGAGCGGGCGGCCGGGGACGCGGCCTCGCTCTACATCGTCGAGAAGGTCCTGACCTATGGCCTGGTGATCATCGGGGTGACGGTGGGCCTGTCGACCATGGGCCTGGACCTGACCTCCCTGGCGGTGTTCGCCGGCGCCGTCGGTGTCGGCGTCGGCCTGGGCCTGCAGGGCATCATCAAGGACTTCGCCTCCGGCGTGAGCCTGGTGTTCGAGCGGCTGGTGGCGGTGGGCGACTTCGTCGAGCTGTCCAATGGCGGGCGCGGCGTGGTCCACGAGATCGGCCCGCGCGCCACCCGCATCCGCACCAATGACAGCACCGACATCATCGTGCCCAACTCGGTGCTGGTGAACGACCAGGTGATCAACTGGACCCTGCGCAACACCAACCGCCGCTTGCGCGTGCCGTTCGTCGCCGCCTTCGGGGCCGACAAGAACCAGGTGCGCGAGGCGGTGCTGAAGGCCGCCAGGGCCGCGCCCTACACCTCGCCCGACGACGCCGTGCGCCGGGCCCAGGTCTGGCTGGTCGGCTATGGCGAGAGCAGCTTGAAGTTCGAGCTGGTGGTCTGGCCGACGGTCGAGGCCGTGCGCCGGCCGGCGGCGATCTACGCGGCCTATACCTGGCTGATCGACGACGCCCTGCGCGAGGCGGGAATCGAGATCCCGTATCCGCAGCGCGACATCCGGGTGCGGGGGCTGTTTGGCGAGGAGGGCGAGGACGCCCTGACCAGCCTCAAGCTGGAACCCGCCGCCCGCCGCCGCAAGGCCGCCAAGGCCGTCAAGCCCGGCTCCAGCAACGACGCCGCCGCCGACCTCGAGCGCGAGGACCCCGACGAGGCGCCCAAGCCGGTCCCGCCGCCCGCCGCCAAGGCCTGACCCGCGCGTCAGCCTTGACCTTGATGCCGCGTCGCCGCAGTCTTCTCGCAACTGCGAAACGGCAGTGCGACAACCGAAGGCGGATGCCGGTTTCGGCGACTGTCGCGCGTCAACAAAGACTGTTCGGGGAGTGATCGGCATGAAGACGCCGCGCGGCTTTTTCAAACCCTTGGCCATCGGCGCGCCGGCGCCCTATCGCGAGCTGCCGGCGCGCGTCGAGCGGATGATCCACTTCGTGCCGCCGCATCTGGACAAGGTCCGCGCCAAGGTCCCCGAGATCGCCCCGACCGTCGACGTCATCCTGGCCAACCTCGAGGACGCCATCCCGGCCGACGCCAAGGGCGCGGCCCTGGCCGGGCTGGTTTCGATGTCGCGCGAGGTCGACTTCAAGGCCCTGGGCGTCGGCTTCTGGACGCGGATCAACTGCCTGAACTCGCCCTGGCACCTGGATGAGATCAGCACCATCGTCGAGAAGGCCGGCGACAAGATCGACGTGATCATGGTGCCCAAGGTCGAGGGTCCGTGGGACATCTTCTACATGGATCAGCTGCTGGCCTCGCTGGAAGCCAAGCATGGCGTCACGCGGCCGATCCTGCTGCACGCCATCCTGGAGACGGCCGAGGGCGTGATGAACGTCGAGGCCATCGCCGCCGCCAGCCCGCGCATGCAGGGGATTTCGCTGGGTCCGGCCGACCTGGCCGCCAGCCGGGCCATGAAGACGACGCGGGTCGGCGGCGGCCATCCCGGCTATCGCGTCATCGAGGATCCGCATGCGGACGGCTCGCCGCGCGTCTCGGTGCAGCAGGACCTGTGGCACTACACCTTCGCCAAGATGGTCGACGCCTGCGCGGCTCATGGGATCAAGCCGTTCTACGGTCCGTTCGGGGCGATCGACGACCCGACAGCCTGCGAGCAGCAGTTCCGCAACGCCTTCCTGATGGGCTGCGCCGGGGCCTGGAGCCTGCACCCCAGCCAGATCGAGATCGCCAAGCGGGTGTTCAGCCCCGACCCGGCCGAGGTGGCCTTCGCCCGCAAAATCCTGGAGGCCATGCCGGACGGCACGGGCGTGGCGATGATCGACGGCAAGATGCAGGACGACGCCACCTGGAAACAGGCCAAGGTGATGGTCGACTGCGCCCGGCAGATCGCGGGCAAGGATGCGGAGTATAAGGCGCTGTACGGGTTCTGAAACAGGTTCCCTCCCCCTTGATGGGGGAGGGGCAGGGGTGGGGGTGACTACGGCGGTTGATGCCGAGCGCGGCTTCCAGCTCAGCATCACCCCCATCCCCGACCCTTCCCCCATCAAGGGGGAAGGGAGAAGCAATCAGTCCTGCTCCGCGACCGTCGTCACGATCCTCGCTCCCGCCGTCAGCAGCTTGTGGATCGGGCAGCGATCGGCGATCTCGAACAGGCGCTCACGCTGTTCCTCGTTGAGGTTGCCGTCGAGGCTGATGACCCGCTCGAAGCGCTCGGGCGGGGTCTTGTCGGCGTCGTAGTGCGAGAACACCTCGACGTGCAGGCCGCTGACGTCCCAGTTCTTGCGGTTGGCGTAGAGGCGCAGGGTCATGGTGGTGCAGGCCGCCAGGCCCGCGGCGACCAGCTCGTGCGGGTCCGGACCGAGATCCAGGCCTCCCTGGGCCACCGAGACGTCGGCGACGATGGTCGACGGGCCGGCGGTGACGAAGGTCTGCAGGACCCCTGTGCCGGTGTCCGTGGCGGTGGCGAACGGACGGGTCTGGGCGACTTCGGTCATGACGTAAATCCTTGCAGAGCGGTGGTCGGAAGCTGGCGCTTCATGTCCCGCCGATCAAGGCCGGGCTTGTACGATCGGCTCCAGACGGAAATCCGGCGCATGGTTCGGCCCCAGGGTGATCGAGGCGCGCGGCAAGACCGGCCGGTCGCTGGCCATCGAGACCTTGAAGCGCGCCAGCAGGCTGGCCAGCACGATCTGCGCCTCGGCCAGGGCGAAGCCCGCGCCGATGCAGACGCGCGGCCCGGCCCCGAACGGCAGGAAGGCCTCCAGGCCCCACGGGTGAGGCTGGTCGATGAACCGCTCGGGCTTGAAGGCGGTCGGGGCGTCCCACAGCTTGCGGTGCCGGTGGATGACCCACGGGCTGATGGTGACCATGCAGCCGGGAACGACGTCGCAGCCCGAGACCACGTCGGCCTCCAGGGCCTGGCGGGCGATCAGCGGCGCCGTCGGATAGAGCCGCAGGGTCTCGAACAGCACCGAGCGCAGCAGCGGCCAGGCCTTGAGGTCGTCCAGGCTGGTCACCCGCTCGGCCGGGAAGGCCAGCACTTCGGCGCGGACGCGGTCCTGCGTCGCCGGGTCCAGCGCCAGCAGATAGGTCGCCCAGAACAGCAGCCGCGAGGTGGTCTCGAAACCGGCGGCCAGCATCGAGCTGCACTGGTCGCGGATTTCCTGGTCGGGCAGGGGCGAGCCATCCTCGTTCCGCGCGGCCAGCAGGCGGTCGAGCAGATCGCGGGCGCCCCCAGAAGAGTTTGGTGGATGCGGCTTGGCCCGCCGCTCCTCGATCAGGGCGTCGACCGCCGTGAACCAGCGCCGGCCGAGCCGTCGTCGCTCGCCGTCCATGAACAGCAGGTCGTCGGCGCCCTTGGCGACGAAGTCCATCAGGTTGAAGTGCGCCGGCCCCTCCATGTAGCGGCGGGCCAGGTCGGCCAGCACCGCGCCTTCCGTGTCGGCGCGGCGCGAGAACAGGGCCCGCAGCACGGCGTCCAGGGTGGCGCGGTGGAAGTCCTGGGCCAGATTGGCGCGGTCTCTGCCTTCGAGGGCTTCGGCCAGCCCGGCGCCGGCGGCGACGAAGTGGGGCAACAGGCCGCTGATCGCGGCGGGGGTGAAGACGGGCGCCAGGCTCTTGCGCTGCCGCCGCCAGGTCTCGCCCTCGGACATCAGCACGCCCTCGCCGACCAGGGGCTTCAGCGAGCGGGCGGCCTTGACCGGCCGGGCGTATTTGGGAGAGGTCAGCACGTGGCGGACGCTGGCGGGGTCGTTCAGGAACAGGCCCGGCTGGCCCATGAACATGTACGGCGCGGCGAGGCTCTCATAGTCCTCCTCGCAATAGGCCCCGATCAGGCTGCGGCCCATCTCCCAGGCCACGCGCAGCTGGCCCAGCGGGGTGACGCCCAGCGGCTTGGCGTGGATCTTCGGGGCGGGGGGAATAAGCGGCGCGGAGAGGCCAAAACGCGAAGAGACGGCGACGTCCATGAGGCGGCCTTCCGGCAAGCGGAGCGCGGTCGGGCCCCATCCGGAAGTTGACGCTATAGCCGCTCACGTCGCGATGCAATTATTCATCGCGGTCGGAATTCTTGGCCCTCAACTTCGTCCTTCGACAGGCTCAGGATGAGGTTTCTACGGACGCGTCGAGAGTAATCCTCATCCTGAGCCTGTCGAAGGACGAGGATGGACCCTCAGGCCGCGACCGCCCGCAGCGGGCTGACGTCGAACACACGCTGCGATCCGCGCCAGACCTCCACGAAGTCACAGCGGTGGTGCATGTCGAGAAGTTCGAAAGCTCTCGCGCGCGCGGCCGAGTTGTCGGCGCAGGGCGTGACGTCGAAGCGCGGCACCGAGCCGTCGGCTTCAACACAGAAAAAGGTGAACACCTGCATGGGCGCTATGCACTCTCTACAGGCGGGGCCGCGCACGTTCGATGGCGGGGGCCGCGGGGCGCAGATCGACTTCCGCGACCTGCTACAAAAGAACATAGGACTCTATGTCGCGATTCACCAGGGGAGAAGTTCTGATTCGAGACTCACCTGTGAACCGCACCATTCAGCCTGTGGATAAAACACGTCGGATTCGCGGCGGTTCCCGGCCTGAATCTGGCCCCTTTCCCTCGGGGATTCCGCCACTAGGTTCGCACCCTTTCATCAACGGCGACGTTCAGAGTCCATGGCCGCCCATTATCTCGATTTCGAACGCCCAATCGCTGATCTGGAAAGCAAGATCGAGGAGCTGAGCAAGCTCTCCGAGACCGCTGGACCGGGGGCGTTCGACCTCGAGATCCAAGCCCTGCGCGACCGCGCCCAGGAGCTCCGCAAGGAGGCCTACGCCAATCTGGACGCCTGGCAGAAGACCATGGTCGCCCGGCATCCCCAGCGGCCGCACCTGCGCGATTATGTCGCGGGCCTGATCGACGAATTCGTCGAGCTGCGCGGCGACCGCAAGTTCGCCGACGACCAGGCGATCGTCGGAGGCCTGGGTCGGTTCCGCGGCCAGCCGGTCGTGGTCATGGGCCACGAGAAGGGCCACGATACGACGACGCGCCTGAAGCACAATTTCGGCATGGCCCGCCCCGAAGGCTATCGCAAGGCCGTCCGCCTGATGGACATGGCCGAGCGCTTCAGCCTGCCGGTCATCACCTTCGTCGACACCGCCGGCGCCTATCCGGGCCTGGGGGCCGAGGAGCGCGGCCAGGCCGAGGCCATCGCCCGCTCCACCGAACGCTGCCTCACGCTCGGCACGCCGATGGTCGCCACCATCGTCGGCGAGGGCGGCTCGGGCGGGGCCATCGCCCTGGCCGGCGCCAACCGCGTGCTGATCCTGGAGCACTCGATCTATTCGGTGATCTCGCCGGAAGGCGCGGCCTCGATCCTGTGGCGCGACGGCGCCCGGGCCAAGGACGCGGCCACCCAGATGCGCATCACCGCCCAGGACCTGATCAAGCTGGGCATCGTCGATCGCATCGTCGAGGAGCCCGCCGGCGGCGCCCACTCGAACGGCGACGTCGCCATCCAGGCCGTCGGCGACGCGGTCGAGGAAGAACTGAAGGCCATGACCCACATGAGCGCCGAGCAGCTGCGCAAGCAACGCGCCGACCGCTTCTACGCCATCGGCCGCGCGGGGCTGCAGTAGGAGACTTAACCGGCGGATTTGACGTCCGCCGGAAAGGTTTGCGGATCGCTGTTCCAATTGGATCGGCGAAATGCTCTAGGCTCTTGTTTTAACGCATTTTCTGACGACGAACCGGTATCCACTTCGTCGGAAAATGCTCTACGGTGGCGCTCTCTGGTGGAGCTTGCCCCGATGATCCGCGTCCTCGCCATCGCCGCCGTCCTGCTGCTGGCCGCGCCCGCCGCCTCCCAGGCGCACGGCGAAACCACCCGCGAACGCTGCGACCGGCTGGGCGGGTCGAACATGGAACTGATGCGGTGCTTCTCCGGCCCGCGCATCGCCGAGGACGCCCGGCTCAACCGCGTCTACCAGGCGCTGATGGCCCGGTTGAAGCCCGCCCAGAGGCTGACCTTGCGCAACGAGCAGCGCGCCTGGATCAAGGACCGCGACGCCGAGTGCATGCCCTACTATGACGAGACGCAATACGGCCAGCAGGGCAAGCTGGACGGCGAGGAATGCATAACGGACCGCACCCGCGACCGGGCCGATGAGCTGGCGCGGATCGGGCGGCGCTGAAGGCGCTTGCCTGCCCCTAGCGTCACTCCGGCATAGTCTCCCCAAACCCCGAGGGAGCGACACGCCATGGCCATCAAGACCCGTTTCACCGCGCTGTTCGGCGTCGAGCATCCGATCGCCCAGGGCGGCATGCAGTGGGTCGGCAAGGCCGAGCTGGTCAGCGCCGTCGCCAACGCCGGGGCGCTGGGCTTTCTCACCGCCCTGACCCAGCCGACGCCGGAAGCGCTGGCCAAGGAGATCGCCCGCACCCGCGACCTCACCGACAAGCCGTTCGGCGTCAATCTGACCATCCTGCCGGCCATGACCCCGCCGCCCTATGCCGAGTACCGGGCCGCGATCATCGAGAGCGGGATCAAGATCGTCGAGACCGCGGGTTATAAGCCTCAGGAGCACGTGGACGACTTGAAAGCCCACGGGGTCAAGGTCATCCACAAGTGCACCGCCGTCCGCCACGCCCTCAGCGCCGAGCGGATGGGCGTCGACGCCATCTCGATCGACGGCTTCGAGTGCGCCGGCCACCCGGGCGAGGACGACATCCCCGGCCTGATCCTGATCGCCGCCGCCGCCGACAAGGTGAAGATTCCGATGCTGGCCTCGGGCGGGATCGCCGACGCCCGCGGCCTGGTGGCGGCCCTGGCCCTGGGCGCCGAGGGCGTCAACATGGGCACCCGCTTCTGCGTCACCCAGGAGGCTCCGATCCCGATGGCCTTCAAGGAGCAGATGGTCGCCAACGACGAGCGCCAGACCGACCTGATCTTCCGCACCCTGCACAATACCGCCCGCGTCATGCGCAACGCCGTCAGCCAGGAGGTGGTGCAGATCGAGCGGGCCGGCGGCGCCAAGTTCGAGGACGTCGCCCACCTGGTCGCCGGAACCCGCGGCCGCGACGCCCTGGCCAAGGGCGACACCGACGGCGGCATCTGGAGCGCCGGCATGGTCCAGGGCCTGATCCACGACATCCCGACCGTGAAGGACCTAGTCGACCGCATCGTGGCCGAGGCCGAGGAGATCATCCGCGGGCGGCTGGCGGGGATGGTGGGTTAGGACGCAACGCCGTCCGGCATGGGGACCGGTGTCGATCTGACCGGAATGCTCCGACGCTCCACACGTCTCGGAAGGTCGTTTAGCCTCAAGGGCCGACCGCGAGATAGATGGGGTTGCCGATCACGAGCAATCGCCCCGCCGGGTCGCGCGAATTGACCCGCACCCAACTGGCGCCCTGTCCCGCGCGGATCGAGAACTCGCCCGCCGGAGAGATGCTCACGGCGGCCTTGGCCCCGTCACGGATCACCTCCAGGCCCGCGACATCGAGGTTGGAGACGACGGCGGTGAAGGTCACCGTCTCGCCGGCCTTAACCGCCAGCGTCTTGCCCATGACGGCCTTTCGGCCGCCCGTCGTGGCCGTCAGGTCGAGCATACGGTCGCGGGTCCCGTCCAGGTCGATGAACACCCGGCCGGCGCGCAGGCCGGCGAGAATGGCTTCGGTCGAGAGGCCTTCGGCATGGACGACCGTCGCCGGACGACCGACGGCGGACGGCTTGTCGTGCGGGATGCCGGCGTCGTGGTTGTCGCTGCCGCCCACGGCGGTGATATGCCGGCCCTGGTTCAGCTGGGCCTCCCAGAAGGGCACGCCCGACAGGACGCCCTCGAAGTCGCCCAGGGCCTTTTCGTTGCCGCCGTTGGCGACCTCGATCGCCTGGACGGCGTCGTAGTCGGTGTCCTTGACGGTCCAGCCGCAGCCCATGCACTGCTCGCCGGACGGCGCGGCCGGGTGGTTGATGGAGAAGACGCCGCCCGCCGCCTTCACCGCCCGCTGCAGGTCGCGGAGGGTCGGCACGGTCTTGGACCCCAGGCGGAAGTCGATGAAGGCCGTGGGGCCGAAGACGTTGGCGTGACCCTGGAAGGTGGTGACCTCGCGGCCCGGGATCAGCAGCAGGCCGGGAAACGCCGGCTGGAGCTCGGCCATCGCCTCGGCCTGACTGGTCGTGTTGTGGTCGGTGATGGCGATGAAGTCGAGACTGGCGGCCTGAGCGGCCAAGACGGTGCGGTAGACGGGGCAGGGCGCGCGCGGGGCGTCGCCGGTCACGCAGCCGCCGTCGCTATGGGCGGTGTGCATGTGCAGGTCGCCGCGATACCAGCCCGGCGTCGTGGCCTTGGGCAGGACGGCGGGAAGCGGCGCGGGCGTGCGCTGGAACCAGATCCGGGCCTCGTAGGTCGCCTTCGCGTTCGGCCGAGCATTGGGCACGCCCAGCAATAGCGTCCACTTCCCGGCCGGCAGCGGCCCGGGCAGGTAGCTGGCCGTCGCCGCCTCGGCGGAGACGAAGAACGCCTTCTTGGCGCCGCCGCTCCAGCCGCGGAAGCGGATGGGGTCCAGCAACCCAAGGTCCACCACGGTCTTGTCCTCTCGACCGGTGTAGTCGAACGCGACCGACAGGCGCGTGACGCCGGCCGGAACGTCGAAGGTCACCGGCTTGTAGGTCTGGTGGTCGGCGCCGGTGATCTGACCGGTCAGGACGAGGTCGGGCCCGCCGGACTGGGCCCAGGCGGGCGCGGCGATCAGCAGAAGGGCCAGAGTGAGCCAGCGGATCATCGGAAGCTCCAATAAAAAGAAGGGCGGCCGAAGCTGCGGCCGCCCCAAGGTTCAGGGGAAGGAAGTCAGGCGGCGCGCCCTAGAACTTGTAGAGAAGCGCCGCCTTGAAGGCCCGGCCGAACTCCGGCCGGCCGACGCCGTACAGCGATCCGGCCTCGCTGCTGATGATCTGGCCGGCGCGGGGATTGCCCTCGGTCAGGCCCAGTTCGTTGGTCAGGTTCGTGCCGTAGACATAGGCCGAGAGCTGGTCGGTGACGTTGAACCGCACCGTGGCGCCCACCAGGGTGTAGGCCGCGAGCTTGGAGGTGTTGGCCGCGTCCGAGAACCGGTCGCCGTAGCGCTCGATGGTGCTCTCGATCCGCAGGCGGCCGTCCATCAGGTTGAGGCCGGGCGTCAGGCGGAAGGCCGTCTTTGGCACGCGGATCAGCTGATTGCCGGTGAAGTCGCGAGTCCGCGTCGCCGAGCCCGCCGGCGGCTTGATCTGGCAGGTCGGGTCCGAGGCCGAGACCGCGCAGCCTTCCTCGAACTTGTAGTCGCCGAACTCGGGGTTCTGGATCGTGGCGCTGAAGCCCAGGTCGAACCACGAGACCGGGCGCAACGTCCCTTCCAGCTCCAGGCCCAGGGTCTTGGTGTCGGTGATGCTGGTCTGGTTCACATAGGCGCCGGTGGTGGGGTTGAACACCAGGCTGCCGAAGGTCAGGGCGTCATAGGCGGTGCGGAACACCGTGGCGTAGAGATCGAGCTTGCCGGCGCTCAGCTTGTAGCCGGCTTCCCACAGATCCATCGTCTGGACGATCGGCGCGGTGTTGGACGCGTTGGTGATGTAGTCGCCCAGCGACGGCAGGCGGAAGGCCGAGGTGTAGCGGGCGAAGAGGCCCATGCGCGGGCTGATCCGATAGTCCGCGCCGACGGTCCAGCCGCTGTGCTCGAACTTGCGCGTGAAGCGGTCATAGACGCCCGAGCCGGCCAGCACGGTGTCGTCGGCCGGAGTCGGCGAGAGGCCCAGGTTGATGGTCGCCGTCCGCTCGCTGCGACCGGTGAACTCGACCTTCTCCCAGCGCACGCCGGCGTCGATGCGAAACTTGGCGTCACCTGCCATTCGTCGGTCAGGTAGAGGGCGGTGGTGTTGGACTTGCCGTCGCCATTGGCGAACTCGGCGCCGTAACGGCTGATGCCGTTCTCGGTCAGGCTGGAGAGGACCTTGCCCGCGCCGTCGACCGCCACCAGGTCCAGGCGGCGCGCGTTCTCGCGCACGTCCAGCAGAGCATTGGCCGAATAGCGGTTGAAGGCCTCCTCGACGTGGGCGTGATAGAAGCCGGCCGCCACGTCATGGGTCTGGCCGCCGATCTCGAACTTGTGCAGCAGGCGGGTGTCGTTGATCAGCTCATCCAGCGGCACGGAGACGTAGCGCAGCGAGCCATCCACCACGAGGCCGTTGCCGTTCTGGCCCGCGGTGTCGAACACTTGGCTGGGATTGGTGGCGTAGCGCAGCTGCACGTCGACCGCGCCGGGCGTCGCGGCCAGCAGGGCGGCCTTGTACTGGGCGATGCGGGCCGAGCCCAGCACCGGGGTGTTGGGGAAGAGGCCGATGCGCTTGGACTCCGAGGTCCGGTAGCGCAGGGTCTCCTGCAGACGCCAGCCATCGGCGATCTCGTAGTTCAGGGCGGCGGTGGCCTGGGTCAGCTTGACCTCGGTGCCGCGCGACAGGTCCCAGTCGAACGGGCCCTTGGGGCCGCGCAGGGTCAGCTTCGTGGTCTCCGGACCCGCCAGCGTGCCGGTCAGCGGATCGAAGCCCGGCGCGGCGCTGGCCTCGCCATTGGAGTCGAACTTCAGCGGCACGCCGGCGAACAGGATGACGTTGTCGTCCAGGTGCTTGATGTTGAAGTCGAAGCTGCCGCGCTGGAAGTCGCGGCCGATCGAGGCGCGGACCTGATAGCCCTTGTTGGCCGTGAAGCCGGGATCGCGGATGCCGTCGTCCTCGCGCCAGAAGCCGCCGACGCTGGCGCGCCAGTCGCCGATCGGGCCGCCGTAATAGGCGTCGACGCGCTTGAGGCCGTAGTCGCTGGCTTGAACCTTGACGACGCCTTCCTTCGTCTCGCCCTTGCGGGTGATGAAGTTGACCGTGCCGCCCGGGGCGTAGGAGGCGAAGATCGAGGACGGGCCGCCACGCACCACCTCGATGCGCTCGATGGTCTCGTCCAGGCGGAACGACTGGTCGGCGTTCAGATAGCCCAGGCCGCCGTCGTGCTGGACCGGCGCGCCGTCTTCCTGCAGGGCGATGGCCGAGAAGCCCTCCTGCGGGATGCCGCGGGCGCGGATGTTGGCGCTGGCCTCGCCGCCCGAGGCCTCGACCCAGAAGCCGGGCACCGACTTCAGAGCGTCGGCCACGCCCATCGGCGAGCGCAGTCGCAGGGTCTCTTCGTTCATGGTGGTGACGGCGTAGCTGGTGGCCAGACGCGTGCGGGCGTCGGAGCCGGCGCGCGAGGTGACGATCAACTCCTCGACCGTCGACACCTCAGCGGCGGCCGAGCCGGCGGCCAAAGGGCCGGCGCCCCGCTGGCGCAGGGTGATGACCTGGGCGGTGGCCGAGGCGATCTCCAGGTCGCTGCCGTCGATCAGCTTGCGGACCGCGTCCTCGCGGCCATAGGCGCCTTGCAGGCCCGCCGCGCGGTGCTTGGCGGCCACGTCATAGGGGAACAGGATCTGCACGCCCGCCTGGCGCGAGAAGGCGGTCAGGGCCTGGGCCATGTCGCCGGCCGGGATGTTGAACTCCACCCGCGCGGCCGCCTGGGCCTGGGCGACGACCGGCGCGACCAGCGCCGTCGTGGCCAGAAGCAGACATGCGCCGATGCGCGGCGCCCCAAATCGCGTCCAAGACTTGATCATCGTATTCGCCCCTCTTTTCGTCCGCCGAAAACCGGCGTCTCGTTCGGCCAGATGGAGGGGGCGCGAAAAACCGCTATCGAGATTTTAGAAGAATTCGTGACGATCCGTCGTCGATAATCCGTATGCCGAACGTTGTGCGCAAGGCGTCCAGGAAGTTCTCGGGATTGTCCGTCAGGAACCGGCCGCCCAGACGCATGGCGCCGACCTTGGGGTCTTCTACGACCAACTTGCGGGTGAGGTAGCGATTGTACTCCTCGACAGCGTCGGCCAGGCGCTGACCGTCGAAGACGATTTCACCGCGACGCCAGGCCTGCACGGCCTGCACCTCGGATTCGGGAGCGGGCGCGATGACGACGCCGGTCGTCGTCACCGCCAGCGCCTGGCGCTCGTCGGTGGCGCTCTCGACGACGGCCCGGGTCTCGCCAGCGGCCGTCTTGATCGCCGCGCGGCCGGCCAGGACGATCAGGTCCAGGCCGACGGGGCGCAGTCGGGCGTTGAACTGGCCCGAGGCCAATTGCGCGAGCCCCTGCTGCGTGAACAGCTCGAACGGCCGCAGGGCGTCCTGGGCGATGGTCAAGGCGACCTCGCCGCGCTCCAGCCACAGGCGACGGCGCTTGCGGTCGAACCGCCAGAGGACCTCGGTGTCGGTGTTCAGCTCGACCGAGCTGCCGTCGGGCAGGGCCAGGGTCCGCCGTTCGCCGACACCCGTGAGGGTTCGGGCGCGCAGCAGTTGATCACGTCCCAGATAGGCCGCGCCGACGACGCCCGCGGCCAGGGCCACGCCTCCGCCCAGCCAGGCGCGACGGCTCACGGCCGGCCGCCCGATCAGGTCAGGGCCAGGCTCGGCGTCGCGCAGGGCGTCCAGCTTGCTCCAGGCGGCCGCGACCTCGGCGAAGGCGGCGGCGCGGCGCGGATCGGTGTCGCGCCAAGCCTCGAACTCGGCGGGATCCGCGCGGCCGGCGTCCAGACGCGCCAGCCATTCCGAAGCCTGGGCGATCAGCGCGTCTCTGTCTTGATCGCCCGTTTTCGCCATGTACTCGCTTTACTCCCGATCCTTCGGTCTTCGCTCGCCGCCAGGGACTTGGTCAGCAGCATCAGCCCTTTGGCTAGGTGCTTCTCAACCGTAGAGATGGACAAGTTCAACCGAACCGCTATCTGGCCCGGCGAAAGGCCTTCCATTTTCCGCAAGGTGACCACGCGCCGACACTGTTCTGGCAGGCGGTTGACCGCATCGAGGACGCGCGACAGCTCCTCGCGGGCGCTGGTCACGGCGTGCGCGTCCGGCGCGGGGTCGGGCAGAGCTTCCATCTCAAGCACCCCGATCTGGCGAATGCCCACGACCTTGGCCCGGCGGAAACGCTCGAAGGCCAGGTTGCGGATGATGGTCAGCACAAAGCGCTCCGGTTGCTCCAGGCGCCGCCAGTCGGGCACGCTCAGCACCTTGGCGTAGGCTTCCTGCACCAGGTCCTCGGCCTCGACGGCGTCGCCGGTCAGCTTGCGGGCATAGGCGCGGTAGGTCTGCGCGAACGGCAGCACCGCCTCGGCGAACCACTTGTCTATGTCACGTAGCCAAGCCATCGCGCCGCGTCCCGCCGGCGACGACCGCCAACTCCCAGAGCGCTGGAGTAGCGAAGCGAGGTGTCAGTTTGGCGACGGTCACCGTTTCACGCGATCTGGAGCGCGGCCGGCTCCGGCTGAACCGGCCGCTTCTTCGTCGCCGCGCTGGGCCGCTCCGCGTTTCAGGTCAGGCCGAGGGACTGGCGGTCAGGATCAGAACTCCTCCCAGGATTCCTGAGCCACGGCCGCCGCGCCGCCTCCGCTCGGCCGCGTGAAACTTGCGATCTTGGCCTGCATCTTGGCCACGGGATTGCGCGGCGGCGCCTGACGATCAGGCCGAGCCGGTTGGGCGCGGGCTGGCGCGGCGCGGCGCGCGCCCTGGCCGGTTTCAAAGCGCAGCACCAAGCGCCCCAGCTCATTGGCCTCGTTCTTGAGGTTGGACGCGGCGGCGGTGGCCTGCTCGACCATGGCCGCGTTCTGCTGGGTCACCTGATCCATCTGATTGACGGCGACATTGACCTGGTTGAGGCCCGTGGCCTGTTCCTGGGAGGACTGGGCGATCTCCGAAATCAGCAGGTCGATCTGACTGACCTTGCCGACGATGTCGGTCAGGGCCTCTCCGGTCGCGCTGACCAGTTTCACCCCACGCTCGACCTGAGACGAGGAGTTGGCGATCAGGGTCTTGATCTCCTTGGCCGCTTCGGCCGAACGCTGGGCCAGGGCGCGCACTTCCTGGGCGACGACGGCGAACCCACGTCCAGCTTCACCGGCCCGGGCGGCCTCGACGCCGGCGTTCAGGGCCAGGAGATTCGTCTGGAAGGCGATCTCGTCGATGACGCCGATGATCTGGGTGATCTGGCCCGAGCTCTGCTCGATTTCGGTCATGGCCGTGACCGCTTCCTGCATGATCCGCCCCGATTTCTCGGCGTCGACCTTCGCGCCCGTGGCGGCGCCGGAAGCCTGGCGGGCCCCCTCGGCGCTGCGCCTGACCGTGGCGGTGATCTCGTCGAGCGCGGCGGCGGTTTCCTCCAGGCTGGCGGCTTGCTGCTCCGTCCGCCGCGACAGATCGTCGGACGCGGCGGCGATCTCGTCGGAGCCGCCGCGGATGCCGTCGGTCGTTCCCGAGATCGCGGTCATCGCCTCGCGCAGACTGGCGATGGCGTCGTTGAAGTCGGACTTGATCTGGGCGTACTGACCGTTGAATTCCGCATCGATCTGGGTCGTCAGATCGCCTTGGGCCAACTTCGCCAGACTGGCGGCGAGCGCGGAGACCACCATCGCCTGTTCGGCTTCGGTCTTGCGACGTTCGGCTTCGGCCCGCCCGCGCTCCCCCTCGGCCTCGGCCCGCAGCCGATCGGCGTCGCTGGCCAGATCGCGAGCCTTCAGGCCATTGTCCTTGAAAACCTGGACGGCCTTGGCCATCAGGCCAACCTCGTCGCCCCGCGCCTGGCCGTCGACCTCGACCTCGAGATCGCCGGACGCCAGGCGGCGCATTCTGTCGGCCAGGTGGTCGAGCGGCCGGGTGATGCTGACACCGGTCATCCAGAGCGCGCTGCCCACGCCCACGGCCGTGCCGAGCGCGGCGATGATCAGCAACTGCCAGCGCGTGCGGCTGGAATTGGCGCTCAAGGCGTTGGATTGTTCGTGGCCGTCCTTGATGCTGGCCTCGACGATCTTGGTGTTGGCCGCGCCGAAGGTCTCGACTTGCTTGGCTGCAACGATCATCGCCTGGGCCGCCTCGTCGTTGCGGTTCTGCAAGCCGAATTCAACGACCTTGTCCAAGGCGGCCTTCACGCCCACGGCGTTCGCCGACAGCGCCTTGATCTGGTCGCTCTGGTCGGGCAGGCCCTCGGCGCCGTCCTTCAGAAAACCCTGGAGTTTCGCATAGGCCTTGTCGTAGTTGGCCTTGGCGCTGCGTCCTTCAGGCGAGGCGCCGTCATAGAACACGGTCATGGCGGCGAAGTAAGCCATCTGGTTCAAGCTGCGGTTTGCGCGCGCCATCTCTACCCTGGCGGGACCACGCACGTCCGAGAGAACAGAATAGGTTGCATCGCTTTTCCTCAGTTGCTCACCGCCATAGGCGGCGACGAGCATACAGATCAGCCCAAGCGCGATCATCATGGAGGCGATTTTCACGCCGATCTTCGTATTCTCCAACAGGCGCACAGATGTCTCCCCTCCGCGCACCAAGGAGCGCGAAATTATTGTTCGTCTGACTATGTAATTTTTGGAACGCCAAACAGGCGGGCGAAATACACTTTGTCCGTCCGCGAACTCTTGGCTTTTCAGTTTGACGAAATCTTAATTCGCGACCCCAGACGCCGACTTGCGTCAATGGGGCGCAGGTCATTGACCAGGCTATCCTCGGAAGGCGGCGCCGGGTCGAACGGGGACGTGGGCCGCATTGGCCCCCGCCCGCGACGTGGAGGAGGAGCCGATCCCCGCTACTTCCGCTTCTTCCTGAACTCCTCGGCCTTCTCCTGGCGGATCTCGGCCCGCAGGCGCTTGGGGGCGGACTTGTCGACCTCGTCGCCGGTGGCGGCCAGGACCTCGTTGGCGAATTCCAGGTCCATCAGCTTCATGCGCTTGATCTCGTCGCGCAGGCGGGCGGCGGTCTCGAACTCCAGGTTGGCGGCGGCCTCGCGCATCTTGGCCTCCAGGTCCTTGAGCGCGGCCTTGAAGTTGTCGCCGCTGAAGGGGCGGTCGTCGGTCTCGGACATGCCCATCGGCACCAGCACGCGGTCGCCGCGCTCGTAGGGGCTGTTGAGGATGTCCTTGATGTCGCGCTTGACGCTCTCGGGCGTGATGCCGTGCTCGAGATTGTAGGCGTGCTGCTTCTCGCGGCGGCGCGAGGTCTCGGCCATGGCCCGCTCCATCGAGCCGGTGATCCGGTCGGCATAGAGCACGACCTTGCCGTCGACGTTGCGCGCGGCGCGGCCGATGGTCTGGATCAGGCTGGTCTCCGAGCGCAGGAAGCCTTCCTTGTCGGCGTCGAGAATGGCCACGAAGCCGCACTCGGGGATGTCCAGGCCCTCGCGCAGCAGGTTGATGCCCACCAGCACGTCGATATTGCCCATCCGCAGTTCACGGATGATCTCGATGCGCTCCAGGGTGTCGACGTCGCTGTGCATGTAGCGGACGCGGATGCCCTGTTCGGTCAGGTATTCGGTCAGGTCCTCGGCCATCTTCTTGGTCAGGACGGTGACCAGGGTGCGGTAGCCCTTCTTGATGGTCTGGCGGATCTCGTCGACCACGTCGTCGACCTGGCTGGCGCCGTCCTTGGAGACCGGGCGCACCTCGACCGGCGGGTCGATCAGGCCGGTGGGGCGGATCACCTGCTCGGCGAAGACGCCGCCGGCCCGCTCGATCTCCCAGCCGGCCGGGGTGGCGCTGACGTGCACCGTCTGCGGCCGCATGGCGTCCCACTCCTCGAACTTGAGGGGGCGGTTGTCCAGGGCCGAGGGCAGGCGGAAGCCGTACTCGGCCAGGGTCCATTTGCGGTTGCGGTCGCCCTTGTACATGGCGCCGATCTGCGGAACCGTCTGGTGGCTCTCGTCGGTGAACAGCAGGGCGTTGTCGGGGATATATTCGAAGAAGGTCGGCGGCGGCTCGCCCGGCTGGCGGCCGGACAGATAGCGGCTGTAGTTCTCGATGCCGGCGCACGAGCCGGTGGTCTCGATCATCTCGAGGTCGAAATTGGTCCGCTGCTCCAGGCGCTGGGCCTCCAGCAGCTTGCCGTTCTCGTACATCCAGGCCAGGCGTTCCTTGAGCTCGGCGCGGATGGCGATGATCGCCTGGCGCAGGGTCGGGCGCGGGGTGACGTGGTGGCTGTTGGCGTAGACCTTGATGGTCTCCAGCTCGGCGGTCTTCTTGCCGGTCAGGGTGTCGAACTCGCTGATCGACTCGACCTCGTCGCCGAACATGGTCACGCGCCAGGCACGGTCCTCGTAGTGGGCGGGGAAGATCTCGATGGTGTCGCCGCGGCGGCGGAAGGTGCCGCGCTCGAAGGCCATCTCGTTGCGCTTGTACTGCTGGGCCACCAGGTCGGCGATCAGCTGCTTCTCGTCCACCCGGTCGCCGACCGTCAGGGTGAAGGTCATGGCCGTGTAGGTCTCGACCGAGCCGATGCCGTAGATGCAGCTGACCGAGGCCACGACGATGACGTCGTCGCGCTCCAGGATCGCCCGGGTGGCCGAGTGGCGCATCCGGTCGATCTGCTCGTTGATGGAGCTGTCCTTCTCGATATAGGTGTCGGTCCGGGGCACATAGGCCTCCGGCTGGTAGTAGTCGTAGTAGCTGACGAAGTACTCGACCGCGTTCTCGGGGAAGAACGACTTCATCTCGCTGTAGAGCTGGGCGGCCAGGGTCTTGTTCGGGGCCAGGATCAGCGCCGGGCGCTGGGTGGCGGCGATGACCTGGGCCATGGTGAAGGTCTTGCCCGAGCCCGTGACGCCCAGCAGCACCTGGTCCTGGTCGCGGTTGTTGATGCCCTCGACCAGCTCCTTGATCGCCGTCGGCTGGTCGCCGGCGGGCTGGTAGTCGGAAACGAGCTTGAATTTCTTGCCGCCCTCGGACTTGTCCGGCCGCGCGGGGCGGTGCGGGGTCCACAGCATGGGCATGGTCGTGTCGGCGACGTCCTGGACCGTGTCCCTAAGGGTATCCAGGACGAAGGGCGTCGAGACGTCGGAAACGCCCCCAAGAGGCGCGGTGTCGGGGGTGCGAGGCATGGCCCCAAGTTAGGGACCCGCGAGGCTCACGGCTAGAGGGCCTGCTGACGGGGAGTGGCAGCAGCATGGCGGGAGGACCGGCTGGGCGGCCTATGGCGCCAGTTCGCCTCACACCGGCTGGCGCGGCTTCCAGACACTACCGGCCAGGAGGAGAGCGGCCAGCACTACGCAGGCGTCGGTGATCCAGCCGACTGGATCGGCCATTCGCGCGCCGTTTAGCGCGGCATGAACGCCGGCCGTCAGCAGCAATAGGGCCGCCGTCGCCAGGCGCAGGCGGACCGAGATGGCCGCGGGCGTCCAGACGATCGCCGTCCCGCTGGCCGCCAGGGTGGCGACGATCCAGACGGTCACCGGCGGGACGGGTAGGATCAGGGCGGCGACGGCCGAGGCGGCGTAGGCGAAAGGCTGGCTCCAGACGAATGCGGTCCACACGCGCTCCCAGCGCGGCGCGGGCCGGCCCTTGTCGCGGCGGCGGGCCAGCCAGATGGCGACGCCGCTGGACGTCACGGAGGTCAGGCCCAGTCCCAGCAGCAGATAGGCGACCTTAACCGGCCAGCCGCCGAACCAACCGAAGTGCAGGGGCGTCATCGACGACAGAACCTTGAGGCCCAGGGCGCCGCTCTCGTAGCCGACCTCGCCGAGCAGCTTGCCATCACCATCGAGCACAAACGTCTCGCCGCGCGACAAACGGCCAGGGGTGACGGCGTTGACCATCACGTGCTGGCCGCGCTCGCCGGGGTGTTCGACATAGAGGTATGCCGGGCGCGCATCGGGACGAGCGGCGCCCAGGGTCTCCAGCGGCTTGGCTAGGTCGAGCACCGGCGCGGGGCGTGGATCGTCGGCCGCCGTCGGGCCGCTGAACAGAGCATAGGCCTTGGCGGTGTCGCCCTTGAACGTGGCCAGGGCCAGCACGCCGACAATGATCACTGTCAGGCCCAGGAACGCGCCGGTCAGCGACACCACCAGGTGGAAGGGCAGACCCCAGATGCTGATGCGATTGTGAAGGTCGGCCTCCTGCAGGCGCTTGGATCCTCCCCAACGAAAGGCGAAGGCGTCCTTGAAGACGCGTGGATGCGACAGGACGCCCGAGATCAGAGACGACAGCAGGGCCACGCCGGTGAGCCCTACGACGAAGCCGCCCCAGGCGCGGGGCAGGTGCAGCACGGTGTGGAGCTCGGCCTGGAATTCGGTCCAGGGCGTCTTCAGCTCGCCGACGATCGCGCCGGCGGCGTCGGCAACGAAGGTGCGCTCCGCCTTCTTGGCGTCGTCGAGATGGACGGTCAGGCGCGGGCGGACGGGCTGGGGCAGCTGGATCAACAGGTCATGGGCGGCGGGATTGATCGCCAGGGCCTGGCGGAAGGCTCTGTCCACCGCCTGGGGCGTGGTGTGCTGCAGCACCGGCCCTGCCGGCTGTTCCCAACGGGTATATTCCTGGGTGAAGACGGCGATCGAGCCGGAAAAGCAGACCAGGTAGATCAGGGCCGCGAAGGCAAGGCCCAGGGCTGAATGGCCGGCCAGCATGGCCCGCACGAACTCGGCGGGGATCTTGGGCCAGATCGGCTTGCCGATCGCGCGCGGCTTGACGGAAGGCGTCGGTTTCGCGGCGTCCATTACAGCGCCCCCTTCAGGAAGGCCGCGCCCAGGGTGACGACCGAAACGCCGGTCAGCACGGCGGTGGCGCGCAGGATCTTGTCGTCGGACAGGGTCCAGGCCATGCCGCCGGCCCACAGGAACGGCGTCATCAGTCCGCCGATCACCATGCGGCTCTGTATCGCGCCAGGCGCGCAGATGGCGATGGCCAGGCCGCAGCCCAGGGCGGCGACCCCGGCCAGCGGGCCGGCCAGGAAGCCCCGCAGCCAGCCGCGCCAGGCGATGCGTCGGCGCTCGGACGGCTCGAGAGCCAGCTCGCGCGGAGCCTTCTTCTTGGCGTTGCGAAACTCGACGCCGGTCGCGACCAGCGCCAGGGCCACGGTCGAGCCGAGCGCCAGAACGATGGCCGGCCCCCGTGCGCCGCCCAGCAGGAAACCACTGGCTGCCAGGATTATCCCCAGCAGCGCCCAGGCGCCGGAGATCAGCCAAGGGCGGCCTAGGCTGTTGCGTCTCCAGGCTTGGCGCAGCATCAGGGCCGCGACCAGAGCGAGGGGCGTCAGGGCCAGGCCGATTAAGGCGTCGGGGGCCAGCGAACCGGTCACCAGCGGGTCTCGAGCGAGACGCCGATCACCCGAGGATCGCCGAGCAGGGCGATGTTCTGGTCGGAACGGGAATACTGGGCGTACTTCTTGTCCAGCAGGTTCTTGCCGAACACGTAGATCCCCCAGTGCTCCTGCTCATAGCCGAACCGCCCGTTGACCAAGGCCCGCGCCTTGACCGGGTCGTCGGTGGCCTGGTTCACGTCGGCCTGGGAATAGGCTTTGGTGCGGTAGTTGGCGTTGAGGTTGGCCACGAAACCGTTGTCCCAGCGATAGTCGGCGCCGGCGGCCAGGGTCCAGTGCGGGGCGTAGGGGAACTCCGCGCCCGTCAGGTCGGTCGAGGTCGCGCCGACATTGACCTTGAACTCGTCGAACTGGGTGCGCGTGTGACCGGCCGAGGCGTACCAGTTGAACCGAGGCGTCACCTGCTGCGACACCTCAAGCTCAAAGCCGTAGAGGTGCGACTTGCCGGCGTTGACCACCTGATAGTCATAGGCGTTCAGGCCCAGGTAGACGATGACCTGCTGGTCCTTCCAGTCGGTGTAGTAGGCGTTGGCGTTGACCGTCAGGGTGTTGTCCAGCCAGGCGGTGCGTAGCGAGGCTTCGTAGTTCCAGGTATACTCCTGGTCATAGGGCGCGACCGTCGAGCGCGCGATGTTGACCATCTGGCCGCCTGAGCGATAGCCGCGTTGGGCGGTCAGGCTGGTGGAGATGTCGTCGGTCCAGGCGTACTTCACGCCGATCTTGGGTAGCCAGGCATTGAACTTGCGGGTCGCTTCCGGGGCTGAGGCGCCGGCCTGCGCCACCATGCCGGTGACGAAAGCGTTCACGGTCGGCACGAAAGGTTGGTAGGGCGCGGGGAAGGTCGCTGCCGAGGGCAGGGCCGAGGCCAGGATCGCCGTCGCCGTGCTGCTGCTGGTGTTTTCTTCGTGATCGTAGCGCAGGCCGCCCAGCAGGGTCAGCTTGTCGTTCAGGGCGAAGCTGCCGTCGAAGAACAAGGCGCTCGTTTCGATGGCCTCGGGGTTCGCCGAGCTGTAATTGACCGGAATGACTGGCAAAGCGCCGGCATAGCGGGCCGAGAAGTCCGCCGCCGTCGCCGCCGCGACGGGCTGGGAATAGCCCATGCCCACCAGGGTTTGCGTCATGACCGCCGTGAGGGTCGAGGTTGGGAACTGGACGTTGGTCAGGCTGACGGAGCTTAGGTCGCTGTCTCGTTTGGCGTGATAGAAACCCAACAGGCCCTTGAAGCGGGTGTGGGCGTAGTTCAGCCGCAGCTCCTGCGAGGCGGTCTTGGTTGTATCGTCGCGCGTCCCGTAGCTGATACGGGCCGGCGAGTAGTCGGCGTCGTACTTGCCGATCGAGTGCAGCTTGTTCCAGGACACGACGCCGGTCGCCGTCAGCTGGTCGGTCAACTTGTAGCTGGCGTCGAGCGTGAAGATGTCGCCCTTGGAATTGGAGGTCTGCGGATCTCCGGAGGTGTCGACGCGGTGGTCGTAGTGGTCCGGCGTATCGGTGCGCGAATAGGTATAGAGGTAGCCGGCGTCGCGCTTGAAATGGCTGTAGGTCGCCAGCGCCTTGAGGCCGGGCAGGGCGGTCGGGGTCAGCAGCAGCTTGCCGCGGACGTTGAAGATGTCGGCGGCCTCGGCGTCGACGTGACGGGTCGGGTTGTAGATGAAGCCGTCGGTGGACTTGTCCTCGACCGCCAGGCGGAAGGCCAGCTGGTCGGCGATGATCGGGCCGCCCCCGGCGAAGGCGATCGAGCGCTCGTCGCCACTGGCGGCTTCGGCGCGGGCCTTGAAGCCCCAGGTGAAGGTCGGATCGGTCGAGCGGATCACCACCGCGCCGGCCAGGGCGTTGCGGCCCTGAAGCGTCGATTGAGGACCGCGGAACACTTCGATCTGGCCGATGTCCCACATCTCCAGCGGGCCGCTATAGGCCGCGGCGTCGGGCAGGGCCGCGCCGTCCAGGTAGATCGTCGCCAGGCCGCTGGAGCCGCCGCCCGAGACGTTGGTGTTGGACACCCCTCGGATGGTGAAGCCGCTCTTGCCGTAGGTGTCGCTCATGTTGGCGGTGCGATTGACCACATCGTAGAGGGTTTTCAGATGCTCGCGCTCGATCGTGCGGGCCGTGGTCACCGCGACGCTGGTCGTCGTCTCCTGCAGGCCACGCGACGACTTCTCGCCCGTGACGATCACGGCTTCGACGGCGTTGGTCGATTGATCGACCGCGGGCGCTGTTGGGGTTTCCGTCGCGTGGGCCATGCCCACGGTCAAGGCCAGAGCGCTGACGGCTCCGATCATCGAAAGTTGAAAACGCATCACCGCCCCAGAATCTAATAATGCGTCGCAATTACGTTTAATTGAGAATGACTGTCAATCGCAGTTTTCGGGGCTGTATCTCTCTTGCGCGCTTGGGGACCGAAGGTCTTCCCGTCCGGAAACAGCCGACGCATCTGCACCGTGGAAGAGGCCCGGAAAGAGGTCGGCCGGCGACGGCGGCAGGCGGCAAAAAGCGGCGAGCAGCCAGTCGGGCCGGCTGCTCGCCAGTCAGGGCCATCGAACCGATCGCCCGTTCGGCCGGCCATAAGGGGAGGACCGGCCAGAGTTTAGCTTTTGCGGGTGCGGCCAGGGGCTACTTCGACAGGTAGGGGCCAAACCGCTTCACCGTCTCGCGACGAGCATCGGTGTCGTTCAGGACATAGACTTCGTACTGCTCGCCACCGGGCGCGACGCGGATGACGACGTGGCCGTTATAGCTCTTGTAGAGGCTGTCCATGATCGGCCCGATCGCCGCCCGCGTCTCTGGCGCCATGCCGGTGGAGAAGACGTCGCGCGGACCCGGATAGAGACCCTTGGACGCCATGCGGGTGACCACCTCCTCGCCCGGCTGCGGCGAGAGCCAGTTTTCCTGCACCATGACGCGCGGCGCGAGATTACGCAGGATGTTCTCGTTGATGGTGTCGCGGTTGCCGTGGTGGTCGAGCAGCATGACGTCGACGGGGCCGACCACCGCCGACACAGGGGTCTCGATGTCGCGCCACCAGGGCTGGGTGTAGTTGGGCACGCCCGGGATATCGCCGCCCGAATAGTATTTGAACCGGCCATAGGCGAGCGTCAGTACGTTGCTGAACGGGTTCTCGTCGAAGCCGCAATCCTTGACCGCGCCCTTGGGGATGTAGTCCTGGGTCTCGTCGCGCGCGCCGGTCCAGATCACGCCGCTGGAGGCGATGTTGCGGATGTGGAAGGTGGGGTAGGCCTCGGCCTTGGCCAGTCTGATCTGATCCAGCGCGCCGGGTCTCAGGCCCACCACGGCCTGGCCATGCTTCATGCGGTAGTCGGCGAAGGCGAGATAGTTGGCCAGGGACAGGCCGTTTGAACCGGGCAGGCCACCGGGGCTCGCGCATGTCTTAAGGTCGACCGGATAGTCGTAAGACGGCGCGGCCCGGTCGACGAGCGTGGTGACCGGGATGAGGTCGGCCACCTCGGTGACGCCGGCGAGGCGATAGGCGCCCGTTCGCGACATCGGCTTGTCCGGCGTGACCGTGCCCATGTGGTCGGTGTGGAAATGGGTGATCAGGGCGTAGTCGAGTTTCACCGGGCGGCCGGCGGGCGCGAACTGGCGGATGTAGTCGGCGATCCACCAGCCGGCCGAATGCTCGCCGTCGGGAAGCGGCGGGAACGCCTTCAGCGGCGCCACCATCTTCGCAAACTCCGGATCGGCCTCGCCGGCGTCAATCAGCATCGTCGTCCCGTCGGGCAAGACGAAATAGGTCGCGTTGCCGCGTCCGGTGCTGATGTGGTGGATATACAGATAGCCCTGCGACCAGGCCGGTAAAGTGTCCGGGGCGGCCTGGGCGGCCGTCGCTGGCGCGAAGACCACGGCTAGCGCCGCAAGCGCGGCGCGGAACGTCTTCATGATGGGGAATCCCTGGAAGGCGCCGGCCCGAGCTGAAGCCCGGGCCGGCCGAGAGGCTTAGAACTTCATGCGCAGGCTGACCTGGTAGTTGGGCCCAAACAGCGGGCGGCCCAGGAAGACGCCGCCGGCCCCGACGCCGCTGCCGACCACGCGGGTGTTGCCCTCGGTGATCGCCAGCTTGTTGGTGACGTTGGTGCCGGTGACCGCCAGCTCCATGCCGTTCGCCAGAGCCAGCGAGGCCCCGAGATCCAGCGTCGCGTACTTGGGCAGCGGCTGCAGGTTCTGCAGGTCGGCGAAGCGCTGGGTGACATAGGTCCCGGTGGCGTAGAGTGTCAGTCCGCCGGCCGGGGTGTCGAAGGTGTAGCTGGGCGTCACCCGGGCCTGGAAGTCGGGGTTGCGCAGCACCTGGTTGCCGGTGATGCCCGGACCGCCGGCCACGTACTTGCCGTGCTGGTAGTCGCCCGACACCGTCAGCGCCGCGCCCTTGAACGGCCGGATGACGCCATCGAACTCCAGGCCGTAGGTGTCCGAGCTGGTCAGGTACCGGACCACCGTGCCGTCGGCGAGGATCTGCGAGCTCGGCTGGCCGCGGAAGGTGTTGTAGAAGCCGGTCAGGTTGACGGCGTACCAGGACCCGCGGGTCTTGATGCCCCCCTGCAACTGGTCGACCTTCGTGACGGCGGTGACGTTGTTGCGCAGGTCGTCGAAGACGGGCAGGGCGTAGCCCTTGTTGTAGCCGATGAAGGCGTTAATCCCCGGCGTGATCTCGTAGTTGGCGTTGACGTTGAACGCGCCCTTCGAGCCGCTGTAGTGGACCGGCCGCGAACCGGGCAGCAGCACTGAGGCCTGGACGTCGTACAGCGCCAGCGGGTCGGTGGAGATGTTCTGCTTGGCCGAATTCTGGAAGCTGGCGTCGATCTCTTCCCACTCGTAGCGGAAGCCGGCGTCGAACCGCAGGCGCTCGGTGACTTCCCAGTGATCGTTCAGGAAGACCGCGGTGTTGCGGCCGTTATAGACATTGTGAAGCGCCAGCGCCGTGGGGGTGTAGACGCCGCTGCCGTTGGTGATCTTCACGCCGTTGTCCAGCACCAGGTTGATCGGCTGGGCGTGGTTCTGAACCGTCATCAGCTGGTTGTGGCCGGTCAGCCAGGTGTCGTCCGAGCTGTAGTCGGCGAAATAGACGCCGCCGGTCAGGGTGTTGCCGCTGAAGATCTCGCGCGACAGGCGCGCCTCGTCCTGGAACGATTTGATCTTCTTGACGACGTAGAAGACGCCGACGCCGATCACGTTCTGGGTCATGTCGGTGAGGGCGCCGCCGGTCCCGATCAGCGTCGCCGAGCCGGTTGTGGCGGGGCGTCCGGCCGCCGCCAGCGCGGCGGCGTTGGCGTTGGCCGTCGCCGCCTGGGTGGCGATGAACGAGCCCAGCGTCACGGGCGTGGCGCCGGTGAACTGCGCGATCGTCGGCGTCGTGCCGGCCGAGTAGGCCATCTTGTTGGAGAAGGCGAAGTCGCCGAACTTCCGGTCGAAATCGAACCCGACCAGGTGGATGTCGACACCCCGCCCGCGGGCAAGATCCACCGTTTTTGAGAGCGGCGTGTTGGTCCCGTTCGAGGCGACGTCGAACGTCACGATACGCGTGGCGTTGCCCAGGAAGGTGTCGCGCGTCGGATCAAACCCCGGAAACGGGTGAAGCTTGGCGTCATTGCCCTCGCCCGAACGCAGCAGCGGGATCGGCGTGAAGAAGGCGTTGCGGTCGTAGGTCTGGCGCCCGTAGAGCGTGGCCGAGCCGTTCTCGAACTCGCGCGTCAGAGTGGCGACCACCTGGTAGCCCTGGTCGGCCGGGAACTGGGTGTTCCGTACGCTCTTGGACGTCCGGTAGAAGCCGCCGAGGCTGCCGTACCAGCCATTACCGAGGTCCGCGCCATAGTAGCCGTCCGCGCGCATGAGCTTGCCGGTCCCGTAGGTGAACTGGGCGAGGCCGCCCGGATCGCTCTTGCCGGTCTTCTGCACCCAGTTGACCGTCGCGCCGGGCTGACCGTTGCCGAACAGCACGGCCTGGCCGCCGATCGTGGCTTCCACACGCTTGACCGTCTCGTCGAGGCGGAACTGGGTGGAGTTGTCGAGGAACGACAGGCTGGGGACCGGATAGATCGGCAGCGAGTTCGATCTGCATGGTCACGAACTTGGCGTCGCCGCCGGTCGGGAAGCCGCGCACGGCGATGTTCGGACCCGAGACGCCGCCGGTGGTTTCGGCCCAGATGCCGGGCACCTGTTTCAGCACGTCGGCGGCGCTGATCGGCGCGGCGGCCCTGATCGCGTCGCCGCTGAGCGAGGTGACCGCGTAGCCAGCCTCGAGCTTCTTCTGGCCGTTCGGATTGGCCGAGCCGACGACGACGATCTCGTCGACCGTGGCGGCGGTGGTGTCGGACTGGGTTTGGGCGGCGGCTGGACAGGCGATCGCGGCGGCGGACGCGAGCAGGGCGATGCGTAGGGTCAGGTTCATTGGGCTCCCCCCGGAAAAGTCGGGTGGATCGCGCCTCTGGATTTATTCGTGCTGCGCGAACCACGGGTTGGCGGAAGCGCGGCGGTTGGCCCGCTTCCGAAAACTAGATGCGGAGCGCTCGCGAAATCCGGCTAGGGACCGGAAGTTTTTTATCGGGGACCGCGCGTCGCGGCGGGCGGCGATCAGAAACGATAGCCCAGGGACAGGCTCAGGTTCCGGCCAAACAGCGGCCTGGCGATGATCGGGCCTGACGACAGAACCGCGCCCAGCACGCGGGTGTTGCCTTCGGTCAGGCCAAAGGCGTTGAACAGGTTCTGGGCGACCAGATCGCCATAAACGCCATTGTCCAGCTGCACGTGCACACCCGCGTCGATCGTCGAATAGCGCGGAAGCTTCTGCAGGTTCTCGACGTCCGAATAGCGTTCGCCGACAAAGGTGTAGGTGGCGCGCAGCTTGACGTCGGCGTGGGCGATGCGCGTGGCGTACGCCGGCGACACGGCGAACTGCAGGTTGGGCTGGCGCACGACGCGGTTGCCGCTGTTGTCGCCAAAGCCCCGATAGCGGCCGTCCTGCCAGGTCCCTCGCAGCTCGACCTTCCAGCGCGGGGCCGGCGCGATGTCGGCGTCGAGTTCGAGGCCCGCCGCGCGCGCGCCGCCCAGCAGGATGATCGACCCGACCGTTCCGTCCGGCTGCGCCAGCAGTCGCGTGAACTGCAGGCCCGAGAACCGGTTGACGAAGACATTCACCGAGGCGCGCACGGATCCCGCGGCGACGTCAGCGCCCGCCTCGAGCACGTCCGCCGACTGGCCGCGTCGACCGCCGATCCGCAGCTTCTCGAAGCTCTGCAGGTTGGAGCCGTGGTTGAAGCGCGCGTGCAGCGTCAGTCGATCGGGGAGGGCCTTGTGGACCAGCCCGACGGTCCAGGACGCCTTCCCGGACTCGTCTTTCAGCGCCGTCGAGGAGCCGAGCAGCAGGGCGCCGTTGTTGTCGTAGAGCGTGCGCGGGTCGCCGTCGAAATCGGTGTTGGCCTGGACCTCGCGCACGGCGCCGCGCAGCGACTGATGCTCGATCCGGACGCCGGCGTTGAGGCTGGTCCGCTCCGAGACAGTCCATCGGTCGTTGAGGAGCAGCGCGATGTTGCTGCCGTGGCTGTAGCCGACGACCTGGCTGGTGGTGGCGCTGACGAAGCCGTCGCGACTGGCCCGGACGCCGTTGTCGAGCACGAGATCGATCCGCCGGGCGTTGGGTTCGGCCAGCAGCAGCAGGTTGTTGCCGAACTGGCGGACATCGTCTGACCGATAGTCCGAGACATAGAGGCCCGCCGTCAGTCTGTGATCCGCGCCGATCGCGCGCGACACCCGCAGCTCGTCGGTGACCGAGGCGATCGTCTTCGTTACCGACCAGAGCCCGGCGGTGAGGACATAGCGGTCGGGCGCGAGCGGAGCGCCGGTGGCGGCCAGCGACGCTTGGCCCGATGACGCGCGTCCCGCCGCCAGGATCACGCGAGGATCGGCATTGGCTCGCGCCACCGTGTCAGCGATGTACTGGCCCAGGGTGGTTGGGACGGGGCCGGTGAACAGCCCAATCGTATTGGCGTCGCCGCGCGTGACGTTGAACCGGTTGGTCACCTCTATGTCGCCGCCCGGAGACCATTCCAGGCTGGCGCCGGCGATGAGAAGATCAAGACCGCGCCCATTGTCCAGGTCGACCGGCCGATACGCGCCCGGCCCGGTCTCGATCGCCAGGCGTCGGGTATCCGAGCCGACGAGCGTGTCGCGCAGCGGATCAAAGCCGGGCAGGGCGCTGAAGCCGCCGTCGCCGTCCGCGATCAGCGGCGCGCCGGTGTAGAAGGCGTTGCGGTCGCGTGTGTAGCGGACATAGCCGGTGACGGAGCCGCCGTCGAAGCGGCGGGTCAGGTTGGCGGTGATCTGGCCGCCGCGATCGGCCGGGAACTGGGTGTCCCGAATACCCTCGGAGATCCGGTAGAATCCGCCGACGGCGAAGACCGTGTCGCGCGCCACCGGTCCGCTGAGCCAGGCGTCGGCGCGCCTCGTGCCATAGTCGGTCGTCGTCAGTCGCAGCCCGGCGTGCGGCTCAGGCGTGCCGATGCGCTGGATGAAGTTGATGACCGCTCCGGGTTGGCCGTTCGACAGGATCGTACTGGCGCCGCCGCGCAGGATCTCGACCCGCTCGATCATGTCGTCGATGCGGAACAGCGTGGTGTTTTCGCTGAAGGCCAGCTCGGTGGGCGGGAAGATCGGCGCGCCGTCCAGCTGTACGGTAAGGAAAGGGGCGTCGCCCGTGGTCGGGAACCCGCGGACGAACACATTGGCCCCAGTGGCGCCCCGTGGTCTCGGCCCAGATGCCGGGGGCCAGCTTCAGGAGATCGGCGGTGTTGTTGGGCGCCAGTTCGTGGATCCGGTCTAGCGACGCGGTGGTGATCGCCAGGCCCGCGTCGAGCCGCCGCTCGGGCGACACCGTGCCGGTGACGACGACGTCGGAGACCGTGTCCGGCTGAGGCCCGGGCGGCGGCGCTTCGATCGACCGGCGCGCGGGCGAGGGGCTTGGGGGCCGCATCGCCACGCGCGGTCGGGCCGCGAGGCTGATGACGTCGCCCCTACGCGCCGCGACGTAGAGGTCGGCGCCACCGAGCAGCCGGCGAAGGCCCTCTTCGACGGTAAGGTCACCCCTTACCGCGCGTGTCTTCAGGCCGGCGAGACCGGCGGGCGACACGATCTGGAGTCCGGCCTGACGCGCGAACTCGGGAATTCCGGTCACGGCGGGCTGTTCGGCGAGGTTGAAGCGGATCTTCTGCTGCGCGTGGGCGACCGCCGGCGCGACCGCCAGCATCGACGCGATGATCGCGACTGTCACCCGCGCGGGAAACACGTCTGGCCTCCTGACGAACGACACGCACCCGCGCGTGGAACGACCCTTGTTGGGTAGATGCGCGAGGCCGCGACTTTCCGGCTACGCCGAACCGGATTTTTTTGCGGTGATCCGAAGGGTCTCGCCCTGGCTCTCGACGCTGCCGCCGAAGCTGGCGGCGATGGCTGTGGCGAAGCCCCTAGGATCGTCGGCCTTGAAGAGGCCGGTGATCCTCTGGCGGGCAAGCCCAGGATCGGCCACGACGATCCGCACCGGGCCATAGCGATCGAAGGCGCGGACCGCGTCCTCGAGCCGCTCGCCGCCAAACGACAGCATCCCCTCGCGCCAGGCCAGGAGCTGAGCCTGCTGGGCGACCGCCACGGGCCGCACGCCGCTGGTGGCCAGGAGCTCATCCGAGGCGAGCGTGAGGGCATGATCCTTTTCGACCGTGACGGTTCGTCTTGCCCCGAACATGCCTCGGGATTGTGAAGCGATCAGCTTGCCCTGGGTGACGAGCGCCGTGATCGGCGCTTTTCCCAGGTTCTGCAGGCCGAACGCGCCATCCACGGTCTCCAGGACGAGATCGCCGGCCCGCACGACGAAAGGGCGATCCTGCCATCGGGCCACATCGACGAACAGCTTGCCGCGAACCAGTTCGAGGCGCCTATCCTCCGACGACGCGGCGAGATCGACCCGCGTATCGGTGTCGAGCGTCAGGATGGTTCCGCCCTTGAGCGCGAGGCGGCGGATTTCGCCGACACCGCTTTCGAGAGTGCGGTGCCGACCCGAGCCGACCACGTAGGCGCCGGCGAAGGCCGCAGCGAGGGCGACGCCGCCGCCCACGACCATGCGTCGGTCCGGCGCTCGGCGGCGCGGCGAATGATGAGGGACGGAGGCAGACTCGGCGAAGGGCTTGGGAGGAGGGGCGTCCTCCGGCTCGGGCATCTTTCCGAGCGCGACGGCGCGTTCGGCGTGGATCCAGGCCGCTTGGGCGCGAACGAAGGCGCCGAGCCGTCTGCTGTCGCCTTCAAGCCACCGATCGAGGATTTCCCGATCCTCCGCCGTCAGTCCGCGTTCAGCCTTGGCCGCCCAGATCGTGGCGGCGTCTTCTATATCATTGGCGTGTTCGCGTTCGGGCATTCGAAGGTTTGGGGTCTACAACCACGGGGTCCTGAGCGGTGTCCTGTGTCTTAGATGACTTGGCGGCGGCATTTCCGCCACGGCCAAATTGCGCCAGCAGGAATTTCAGCCCCCTGGCGCTGTACTTTTCGACGGTGTGTTCCGCAAGGCCAAGCTGCTTTGCGGTCTCGCGCTGGGAAAGGCCATCCACTCGGCGAAGCCAGAAGACCTTGCGGACCTGCGTGGGCATGTCCTGGATCGCAGCCTCGACACGCTCCAGTTCCCGCTTGCCGTGAGTGTGCTGCTCCGGGCTGGGCGCGTCGTCGGCGTCCCCGAGCGCGGCGAGGTCGGCGATGGAACCGATGGGGACGATCTTGCTGCGCCGCAGGCCCTGCAGAAAGACAGACCGGGCGACCTGGAAGGCGTAGGTCTTGGGATCGCGGATCGCCTCGACGCTCTCCAGCTTGGCGAGGATGGCGTAGGTCTCCTGCACGATGTCGTCGATATCGGTATCGGAGATCTGCGTCGTGCGGCGGATCCAGGCGCGCATAGCCGGTTCGTGCGGGAGCACATGGGCCGCCAACCACCGACTGCGCGCTAGGTAAGGTGCCTGCATCAGGTCCGCATCGCACGGGTTTGTGACAGCCGTGCGTGGGAGACCGATACGGATCAATGGCTGATCATGACCGGCGTCGCGCGCCCGTTTCTTGGTCCCGAGAGTGAGGAGGCTCATCGCGCAGGTCAATGGATATCCCCGGTTGCGGTGCTCGCCAGACCAACGGAGATGTCCCAGGAGCGCCCACCAAGCCGCCGATTGAGATCGGACCTTGGGCGCCATGCAGGCGAGCCGCCTTCGCTATAGGCGCGCGCCGCGCCCTACGCCCTCCCTTGCGTTCCAAGTGAATTTTTTTTGGCGGGATTGTGACGGTGTTGCGTCCCCCAAGTTGGAAAGGCCGCGGGCCTCTCAACTATCGGGGATGCAACATGCGTAACAGGCTTTCGATCTATGGCGGCTGTTCGGCGACGGCGCTCGCGATCTCGCTGGCGGCGACGCCCGCGGCGGCCGGCGAGCGAGCGCGGGAGTTCAATATCGCGCCCGGCGAGCTGAGCGTTGCGCTAAGCACATTCGCGCGGCAGGCGAACCAGGAGATGATGGTTCCGAGCGCCCTGGTCGCGGGCCGCCGCACCGCGGGCGTGCAAGGGCGCCTGGAACCGCATGCGGCCTTGAACGCCCTGCTCAAGGGCACGGGCCTGCAGTCGGCCTCCGATCGCGGCGCCGTCCTGACCCTCGGCCGTACGCAGACGCCCTCGACGGCGGTCAGCAGCCCGCCGGTGGCGACGGCAAAGAGCGCCTCGGCCCTGCTCGAGAAGATCAGCTATGGTCAGGCCGCGCCCGTCGCCCAAGCCGCAAGCGATTCCCCGATCGAGGATAGCGCGCCGCAGGTGGTTGAGGAGGTGATGGTCACCGGCTCGCGGATCGTGCGCGATGGCTATCAGGCGCCGACGCCGACCACGGTGCTGGGGCAGGAGGCGCTCGAGCGTCGGGCCCCGACCAACGTCGCCGACTACATCAACCAGCTGCCGCAGATGGGGCAGCCGACCTCGCCGCGCACCACGACGCTGAGCGCCGGCACCACCGGCGGCGGCGCCAATCTGCTCAACGCCCGCAATCTGGGCCCGACACGCACCCTGGTCTTGCTAGATGGGCGACGCGTCGTCTCGGCCGGCCTCAACTCGGCCGTGGATATCAACCTGCTGCCGACCAATCTGCTCCAGCGGGTGGATATCGTCACCGGCGGCGCCTCGGCGGCCTACGGCTCCGACGCCGTGGCCGGTGTGGTCAACTTCGTCCTCGACACCAAGTTCACCGGCCTGAAGGGCTCGGTCAGCGCCGGCGCCACGGAGCGCGGCGACAGCGAGACCTACACGGCCGACTTGGCGTTCGGCGCCAAGTTCGCGGGCGGTCGCGGTCACCTGCTGCTGAGCGGCAACTATTTCGACGGAAAGGGCGTCGACTCGGTGATGAGCCGCGACTGGTATCAGCCGGGCTTCCGGATGATCGCCAATCCGGCCTGGACCGCCACCAACGGCCAGCCGGGCCGCATTGTCCGCAACGACATCGGCTATGGCCGCGCCACGCCCGGAGGCCTGATCACCAGCGGGCCGCTGCGCGGCGTGATGTTCGGCGAGAACGCCCAGGTCGGCCAGTTCGTCTTCGGACCGATCCAGAGCGGGGACTATCAGGCCGGCGGCACGGTCGAGGACATCGCGCGCATCTGGCCGCTGCTGCCGCCCGTGAAGAACTGGGCTGTCTACGGCCGCGCCAGCTACGAGCTGACCGACAGCGTCACCGCCATCTTCGAGGCCTCGCGCGGCGGGTCGGACGCCTCCAACTGGTCATCGCAATATAACCGCATGGCCAACATCAATGTCAGCATCGACAACCCGTTCATCCCCAGCGCCATCCGCCAGGCGATGGTCGCCAACAACCTGACCGGCTTCACCATGGGCCGCCTGAACTACGACCTCGTGACGCCGGGCGGACATGGCGGCGAGGCGGGTTACTACCGTCGCCAGAACCGCTACCTGGCCGCCCTGGAAGGTCGCTTCCTGGAGACCGGAAAGTGGAGCGCCTACTACCAACGCGGCGACAGCGACGTGTGGTACACGCGCGACAACAATCCGATTGTCGCGCGCTACAATCAGGCCATCGACGTCATCGCCAATCCCGCGACCGGAGGCGTGGCCGGGGTCGCGGCGGGCCAGGCGATCTGCCGCTCGCAACTGACCAACGCCGCCAACGGATGCGTGCCGCTGAACATTTTCGGTATCGGCGCGCCCAGCCAGAACGCGACCCGCTGGGTGCTCGGCGTCGACGAGGGTCTTCAAGCCCGCCAGGACCTCGATATCCAGCAGGACGTCTGGGCCATCGACGCCCAATATGAGCCCTTCTCCACCTGGGCCGGACCGGTCTCGATCGCCACCGGCTTCGAGTATCGCAAGGAACAGTTCAAAGCGACGGCCGACGCCCTGTCGCTGCAGTCGGCCTGGTACACGGGCAACTTCAGCGCTTCGCAAGGCAGCTATGACGTCAAGGAGATCTTCGGCGAGGTGCTCGTCCCGCTGATCAAGGACGCGCCCTTCTTCAAGAGCGTCGACTTCAACGGCGCGATCCGCCGGACCGACTACTCGACGAGTGGCGCGGTCACGACCTGGAAGGCCGGACTCACCTGGGAGGTTGATGACGATCTGCGTCTGCGCGCCACGCGCTCGCGCGACATTCGAGCGCCGAACCTGAGCGATCTCTTCGCCGCCGGCACGGCCTTCCAGAACACCTTCGTGGACGCCAGCCAGCCCGGCGGTCCGACGGTGTCCACCTACACGATCAGCGGCGGCAACCCGAATCTGGTGCCTGAAGCGGCCAAGACCTGGACCGCTGGCCTAGTCTATCATCCCCACTGGCTTCGGGGCTTCAGCGCTTCGGTTGACTGGTACAAGATCGATATCGGCAACGCGATCGTGGCCATCGGCGCGCAGCAGCTGATCAACCAATGCTATGGCGCCGGCGTGCAGCAGGATCCGGCCTCTTGCGCCTCGATCATCCGCGCGCCCGGCAGCCGCGGCATCGAGGGAGCCACCATCTATATCGGCGGCGTCAACGCCCAGAAGCAGGCGGTGGAAGGCGTCGACTACGAGGTCTCCTACCGCGCCGACTTGGCCAGCCTCACCGACAGCCTGAAGGGTTCGATCGACCTGCGCCTTCTGGCGTCGAACACCCTCAAGAACGAAACCGCCCTGGCCGGCACCCTGACCGACCAACTGGGCCTGCCCGGCACGATGAAGTGGAACGGCCTGGTGACGGGGACCTACGCCTACGGCCCCAGCCGCACGACCGTCACGGTGCGCTATCTGGGCGGCGGCCGGCTCAGCAACTTCCCGACCACCAACGCGCAAGGCGTGGCCGAGGCGATCAACCACTTCGGCTCGGCCGCCTATGTCGAGTTGGCGCAGAACTACGACCTGAAGATCGCCGGCCGCGACGTGACCGTGTTTGGCGTCGTGGAGAACCTGCTGGATCGTGACCCCAATCCGATCCCCGGCCTGTTCAGCGTCGCTTACGCGTTCGGCACGACCAGCCAATACGACCTGCTGGGTCGAGCCTACCGGGTCGGGGCGCGTTTCCGCTTCTGACGACGCCGCCTTCGTCCGGGGCGATCGTCGCGCCCCGGACGGAGACGCTTGTTTCCAGGCGTTGGAGCGCGCGGAACCGAGAATTCCACCATCGGCCGACGTGCTCGTTGGAAACAAAGATCGCCGCCCCGAGGGGCGGCGATCGCGTTTCCGGCTCTTGTGAAAATGATTAGCGGGCGGCCCAACCCTCGATCTCGACATAGAGGTCGGGGCTTTGCAGCGCCTTGATCTCCAGGGCGGTGCGGGCCACCGTGTTGGGGTTGGCCGTGGTCAGGAAGAACTCCTTGAAGCCGGCGTTGACCCCGGCGTAGTCGGCCTTGCCCAGCGCCGGATCGGTCACCACGAAGATGTTCATCTTGACCATGTCGGACATCTTGTAACCGTGCTTTTCCAACACAGCCTGCATCTTCTTCAGGGTGCTGATGGTCTGGGTCTTGGTGTCTCCATAGCCCTTGGATCGGTCGTTGGGATCGAGGGGCGCGGCCGCGTAGCCGCCGAGAATGATGGTCCTGGCCCCAGCGCCCAACTCGACGCTTTCCAGCAGCATCGAGCCCTCGCGGCCGTGCCGGACGACCTCCTGGGCGCTGGCGGACGAGGCCGCGCCCAACAGGGCGAGGGCGGCGAGGGAAGAGGCGATGCGCATGATCTGGTCTCCATTTCTGCGGGATGAAAACGCCGCCGCGCGCGGAGGCGGCGGCGGCGGGGGTTGGTCTAAGGCGGCGGCGCGAAGGCTCAGGTCAGGACCGCCGCTTCCTTGGCCGCCCGCGCGCCATGCTCGAAGGCCCCGCGGGCGTTCTGGGCGCCGTTGAGCTCGGAGTGGGCGATGATCACCCGGCCGTAGCCCTTGGCGACCACCTTCAGGGGACTGGGCCTGCCGTCCTTGCCCAGGAAGAAGCCGGGCGGCTGGACGACGCGGGCGTGCCCCCAGCGGTTGATGACGACCCCGGCGATGTCCTTGGCGGGGTCGAAGCGGGTTCCGGCCAGGATCGTCGCCAATTGCTGACGCACGATCCGTTCGTAGGTGGCGTAGGGCGTTCCCAGGAGCTTGATGCGGCTCGCGACCGTCTGCGCCCGCGCGTCCGCGCCCTCGACCGGGTAGACGCCCATGTACATGGTGAAGAGGGCGGGCTTGTCGGGATCGAGCGGCGGGGTCATGCCGTCGACCAGCATTGGCGCGCGGATGTTGCCGCTGAACCCCAGCATGTTGGCGTCGTCGAACCAGCGTAGCGCCGTCACGCCCAGGTCGTACATCGCCCGCCAGTTGGTCAGGGCCACGTTGATGACCAGGGCCGGGCCGTGAATGAACTCGCCGTAGGCCGAGGCGATGTCGATGGGCATGTCGGTCAGTACGCGCCGGTTCACCCAGCCGCCGCTGGCCATGACCACGGCCTTGGCGCGCACCTGATGGAGACGCCCGCCCTTCTCGTAGACCACCAGGACGCCGTCTTCCTGCCCCGCCTTGCCGGTATGGCTGACCTTGACCGCGGTGGCGCCCAGCCGAAGGCGGGTGGGCTGGCCGGGACGGTCGAAGGCGGCGAAGTTGATGGGCTTGCTTTGGATGTCGGCGAAGGTGTTCTCGCCGCCGATCGCGCCGGGGAACATCTTCTTGATCAGCGGGCGGGCCATGCCGCTGTTGCCGCCCGGGAAGGACATGGTCTGGCGGGCGGTGTTGGTGACGTAGCGGCTGGCGGCGAGCGCCGACACCGCGCCCATGCCAAGGCCGGTGAGCAGGGCGATGGGCGGGCGCGCCACGCGGGTCACCGCCGGATCATAGCCCTTCACCACTTCGAGATAGTGGGCGTAGCTCATCCCATCGAGCTGCTCGGGGCTGAGGTCGGAGGTTCCGCCGGCGTTGGCGCGCCAGGCCAGAAGCTGTCGACGCAGTTCGGGCGAGAACGGCGTGCGGGCCAGGCCATCGTCCCAGATATTGCGCTCCAGGCGGGGCGGGCTGGCGCCGTCGGCGGCGTTGAAGTGGTAGCCGATGTCGACGAGCCGTTCACCGAAGCCGTCCATGTTCGTGTAGTTGTCCCACGCGAACCGCAGGGGTTTGAACTTGGGGTCGAAGCTGGCGAACGCGTAGTCGCGCGGAAGGTCCAGATCATCGAAGACCCGGTCCATGATTTCCTCCGGAGCCCTTGACCGGCGGACCAAAGTCGTTGGCCGCCTGCGGGCCGGTCAGGCGCACGCCATTGACCAGGAAGTCGTTCTGCTTGGACGCCCCGCCGAAGATCGGGTGGTTCTCCAGGATCAGGGTGGTCTTCTTGCCGCCCGTCAGGTTGGCGTAGTCGAAGGCGGTCAGGAGACCGGCCGGCCCGCCCCCCACGATCACCAGGTCGACCTGCTCGCTGTCATCGGCCGTCGGCAGCGCGTCGAAGGTCATGTCGCGCACGCGGTGCGCGGCGTTGATCACCGTCTGAGTGTTGCCGTTCGACAGAGCGTAGTCGCCCAGCCCGCCGCGCCCGGTGAAGGCGTCGCGCACCGGCCCGGCGGCTTCGGCCGCGTCCGCCCCGGTGGCGCAGCCGGACATCAAGATGGCGCCGCTGCCGGCGAGGACGCCGTTGACCACGTCGCGCCGGCTAATCCGGGCCGACATGCCCAGGCGCTTGTCTTCCTGCTTACTGCTCACTTCCGTCTCCGACGATCGTTGCGTCACGGGCGGCGCCGGGCCGTCTCGTGACCAAGAGTTGGCCATGGTCGTCCGGCCGAACTTCGACCGGCATGGTGGTCTGGAGGGCGCCGACGAAGCCCGTTTGGTTCCCGGCCCGGAACATGCCGTTGATCTTCAGGTTCGCGACGGCCGGATCGACGACGATCTTCAGGCGCGAATACTGGTTCATCTCGTCGGCGGCCTGCGCCAGGGTGTCGTTTTCGAAGAAGATCTGGCCGTCGACCCACCCAAGGGCCTTCTCCGGATCCACGGTCCTGACGATCGCGCTCACGTGGTCCCGTTCCACGAATTCCTGACGCGGCGCCAACTCGCGGGAAACGTCGCCGGCCTGCACCGATCGGACGGCCACGCGCCCCTCCAGCAGGGTCACGCGCAGACCGCGCTGCGAAAGGCCGACGTCGAAGACGGTGCCCAACGCCGTCACGGTCCGATCCCGCGCGCGGACCACGAACGGGCGCTGTCGGTCCTTGGCGACGTGGAAGAGGGCGCGGCCCGAAAGCAGGGTGATGTCCCGGCGCGCCGGGCTCAGCTTGGCCGCCAAGCGGGTGTTGGAATCCAGCGTCACCGCGGAACCGTCGGCAAGGACGATCTGTGTCCGTTCGTTCAGTGTCGTGCTGTAGATCTTCGCTCCCTGCAGGACAGCCAAGGCTTCGGCGCCGCGATTGGCGTTCAAACCCAGGCCCGCCGCCAAGGCCAGCGCCGCGGCCATACCGGCGCCGATGGCCATGCGCCGGCGGTCCATGCGCCTTGCGGTCTGCCGGGCCGCGTCGCGCAGAGCGCTCAGCTCCGGCAGGTCCGCCTGGGCCCGAAGCGTGGACAGGGCGGCCTGCAGGCGTTCGTGAGCTTGGCGATGCTCGTCGGCTTCCAGCAACCAGGCCTGGAAGGCGATGCGTTCACGCTCGGTCGCGTCGCCCCGGCGCAGTCGCGCGTCCCAAGACGCCGCGGCGGCCTCGATCTGATCCATGTCCGGCGTCCTGTTCATAGGAGCTTCCGCAGACGCTTGAGGAGGTGGGCGTTGGCCTTGGCCATCTGCTTTTCGACGGTGCTCAGCGACATGCTCATCCGCCGGGCGATTTCCACTTGGGAGACTCCGTCGAAATGGTACTGGCTGAACACGTTGCGGACGGCGGGCGGCAGTTCGTAGAGCGCCGAGACCAGGCTCTGCAGGGTCTCGCGGCTTTGCAGCACTCGTTCGGGCGAGAAGCCGGCCTGATCCTCCGCATCGAAATCACCGTGCTGAGCGACGATGAAGGCGCGAGTGCTGGCTCGGCGCGCCTGATCGCGCAGAACATTGGCGGCGATCTGGAAGATATAGCCGTGGAGGTTGTCCACTGTTGAAAGGTTCTGCCGGGCCAGCCGTCCAAACACTTCCTGGACGAGGTCGTCCGCCTCTTGGCCCGCCCGGATACGTCGCTGGAAAAAGCGCGTGAGCGGTCCTGAGTAGTCGATCACGACCTGCTCAAGCGGTGTTCTCATGACCGACGCCGACATGCTGGGGCCTCCTGTTCGTAGGACGCAGCAGCGTTTCGATGCCGTAAGAAAAATGGCTCCCGTCCCGATTTCCGGGCTGCGGGCGGAAAATGGCGTCGCTTCAAAAAGGGCGACTTGTCAGGGGGACTTTCGACCTTCGCCGCCCGCGCCGACGCCAGACGCCCGCGCCTCCAGATGAGTCCGTTTCGGCGAAAGCCAGTGCTTCGAACGGCGAGCCTTGCCCGCCTCCTAATCCCTCACTTCGTTCGCGCAGCCCTGGCCATGACCCCAGAAGCTGCCCTTGCTGCTTTCCAGGATGTTCTGGTCGCGGCGGGGGAGGGCGGTCAGGAAGTCGAGGCCGGTCTCGACCTCGAGCTGGCTGATCGGCACGATGAACTTGTCCGACGGCGTCTTCTTGTAGGCCTTGTTGTCGAGGCGGAAGCCGATCGCCCGGCCGCGCTGCACGTCGTACAGCACCTTGAAATAGGCGGCCGGCGACAGGATCTTGTACGGGCCCTTGCCGATCCACAGCGCGCTGGAGCCATAGATCGGGCCGGTGATGACGATCACGTCCTGGTGGCCGCCGCACAGCACCGCCGCGCGCACGTCCTCCTCCAGGAACCGCCACTGGGCGCGGTTGAAGCCGGCTCCGACCTGCGGCGACATGTTGCTCATGTAGAAGCTGTCGTCGGTCAGGGGCTGGCTGGACTTGAAGTCGGCCGCCGGGGCCTGGTGGCCGCGGTCGCGGGGGTTGGCCGGGTCGGTATAGTCCCGCGGCGTCGGGCTGAAGCCCCTGGCGTCGGGATCGGCGCGGAAATTGTCCTTGCGCTTGGCGGTCCCGGTCAGGGCGGCCGGCGACAGCCGCTCGATCACCCAGTCGGGATTGCGCGTCTCCTTGTTGAACGACACGGCGTAGCCGTCGCGGCAGATCAGGATCTGCTTGGCCAGCTCGTCGTCGCCGCGATGCCGGGGCAGGCCGACCTGGGCGAAGCGGGCCAGGCAGGCCGCCGGGGCCGGGTCGGCCCGCGCCCCCTTCTGCGGCGTCCCGGGCGGCGTCGCCTGGGCCCACGAAGCGTTTGGGGCGAGGGCGGCGGCCGGGGCCAGCGCCAGCAACGCGGCCCCAAGCAGGGTTAAGCGAAGCATCGCGGTCTCTCCCGTCTGGCGATCAGGTTTCTGGCGGTCAGGACTGAGTGGTGTCGCCGGTATTGGCCGTTCCGCCCGTGCCGCCGCTGCTGTTGCTGGAAATGCCCTTGGAGATGATGAAGCTGCCGCCGCTGATGCCGATCAGGCCCAGCACGGTCGGCGGCACCTCGACGAAGGCCCCGGCCTCGATCGACAGCAGCAGGAACAGCCCCGCCACCACGAAGGTGAAGATCAGGAACTGGAAGCGTGACAGGCTGGCCTTGACCGGCACGCGACGGACGGCGGCGGCCACGGCGTCGGCGGTCGGGGCCTGGCCGCCGGCGGCGGTGACGGCCGCGACCAGCGCCGCCTTCAGCGCCGTCTCGGACGGGATCTCGGCGATCAGCCCGTCCAGCTCGCCGCGCTTGGTGGCCAGCCGCCAGGCGACCACGGCCGCGAAGCCCAGGATGATGGCGACGACGGCGACGCCGACGATGTAGGCCAGCAGGCCCCAGGGCGTGTTGATCATGATGCTTCCCCCTTATGTGCGTTCATAGAGCTTGCCGCCGATATGCACGCCGAGGCTGGCGGCTAGGATCGAGAGCGCCTCGGTCGGAAGTTCGGGCAGCTTGTCGGCGTGGGCCGAGACCGCCTGCAGCCCCAGGGTCGCGTACCAGCCGGCGAACCCGACCACGACGCCCAGGGCCTGCAGCCGCGCGGGCGACACGCCGCCGGTCTTGGGATTGACGATCAGCCCCCGGATGTCGCCGCCGGAGACGCCCTTCAGCAGCAAGACCGCCGCGACCACGGCCAGCCAGATCAGCAGGCCGTATTGCGCGAGGTCGGCGACAGGCTTCAGCGACATGGCAGGCCCCGGACGAGGTCGACGCGAACGTAAAGCCAGAAAAGGAGGGCGCGGCCGGACGCGATACGCGTCTACGGACTCGACGAATTCACGCCCCCGGTACGGCCTGGACCATGGCGCGAATTTGGTTAAATGTCAACTCAAGGCTGTTTTTACAGCCGTTCCAGTGTCATCGGATCGGGCGCGCCCGCGAAGTACTTGTCGAGCGCCTTCTGGAAGCTCGGCTCGTCCGGCGCGGCGGCCTGGAACAGGGTCAGGGACGAGCGCAGCTTCAGGTCGTCGGGCGATCCGAACACGGCGTTGGCGTCGTGGCCGGGCAGGGCCAGGATGGCCTCGACCGCCTCGACGAGGCGCGGGCCCAGCACGGGATGGGCCAGGTAGGCGCGGGCCTCGTCCAGATCGGCGATGGCGTAGAAGCGCGCGGTCGGGCTGCGGCCCAGGCCGGCGATCTGGGGGAACACGAACCACATCCAGTGGCTGGTCTTCCGGCCGCGCTTCAGCTCGGCCAGGGCGGTGTCGTGGACGGTCGTCTGGGCCTCGACGAAGCGGCTGAGATCCGCCATCGCAAACTCCCGCTGCAAGTTTCTGTCATCCCGAACCGAACCGCCGCGCCGCCCAGTCGATGAACACTCTAACGCGCGGGGACAGCTGTCGGCTGCGCGGATAGAGCAGCGACACCGGCGTCGGGGTCGGGGGAACTCGGCCAGCACCTCGACCAGGCTTCCCTCGGCCAGCTGGGCCTCGACCCGGTAGCGCGGGACCTGGATCAGGCCCAGGCCCAGCAGGCCCATGGCCACGGTGTTCTCGGCCGAGTTGACGGTGACGTCGGCGGGCACGGCGATCTGGCGCGGCTTGCCATCGATCGTCAGTTCCAGCGGGTAGGGATGTCCGGTCCCCGCTTGCAGGAAGCCGACCATGCGGTGGGCCTTCAGGTCCTCGGGCGCGCGGGGCGTTCCCTGGCGCGCCAGATAGGCCGGCGCGGCGCAGGTCACCTCGGGCAGCAGGGCCACGCGGCGGCCGACCATGGCGCTGTCCTCCAGGTCGCCCAGCCGCAGCACGCAGTCGACGCCCTCGCGCACCAGGTCCACGAGGCGATCGCCCTCGGTCATCTGGATCTTCAGCTCCGGATAGCGGGCGAGGAACGCGGGCAGGCCCGGCACGATGAACCGCCGGGCCAGAGCGCCCTGGACGTCGACCCGCAGCAGGCCGCGCGGCGCGCGCTCTCGGAAGGCGCCCTCGGCTTCCTCCAGATCGTCCAGCAGGCGCAGGCAGCGCTGGTAGTAGGCCTCGCCGTCCAGGGTGGGACTGACCTGGCGAGTGGTGCGCTGGAGCAGCCGCACGCCCAGCCGGCTCTCCAGTTGCTGCACGGCCTCGGTGGCGGTCGAGCGGGGCAGGTCGAGATCGGCGGCGGCCTGGGTGAAGCTGCGGCGCTCCACGATCCGCGTGAACAGGCGCATCGCCTCGAACCGATCCACGTCGCGCGCCTCCATTATTCGTAATTTCGAACAGTAATGTCGCGATTGGCTGAATTATTCAATCAGGGCGAAGGCGCATGGTCTCTCTGCCGACAAGAGGTCGGCCCAGAAAGAGACCGGAGACATTCCAATGACTCAGCAAACTTCGAAGGTGGCGCTGGTGACCGGCGCCTCGGGCGGCATCGGCGCGGAAACCGCCCGGCGCCTGGCCCGCGACGGCTTCGCGGTGATCGTCAACTATGCCGGGAACGCCGCGCCCGCCGAGCAGGTGGCGCGCGAGATCGAGGCCGCCGGCGGCAAGGCCGTCGTCGCCCAGGCCGATGTCAGCGACCCCGCCGCCGTCCGCCGCCTGTTCGACAGCGCCGAGACGGCGTTTGGCGGCGTCGACGTGGTGATCAACAACGCCGGGATCATGAAGCTGGCCAACATCGCCGACACCGACGACGCCCTGTTCGACCAGACCATCGCCGTGAACCTGAAGGGCGTCTTCAATGTCCTGCGCGAGGCCGCCCGCCGCCTGCGCGACGGCGGCCGGATCATCAGCCTGTCGTCCAGCGTCGTCGGCCTGCTGCCCACTGGCTACGGCGTCTATGCCGCCAGCAAGGCCGCCGTCGAGACGATGAGCGCCATCCTGAGCAAGGAGCTGCGCGGCCGGAACATCACGGTCAATGCGATCGCCCCCGGACCGACGGCGACCAGGCTCTTCCTGGACGGCAAGCCCGCCGAGGTGATCGAGCGCCTGTCGAAGGCCGCCCCGCTCGAGCGCCTCGGCCAGCCGGACGATATCGCGGGGAGCATCGCCTTCCTGGCCGGCCCGGACGGCGCCTGGGTCAACGGCCAGGTCCTGCGCGTCAACGGCGGCATCATCTGAGGGAGGGCCAGCGCCTGTCAGCCCGGACAGCCCCGCGCGGCTTCCGGGCTTTCCCGTGGCGAAAAGCCGAACAGTGTTCCCCGGCTGTTGACTCCCTCTCATACTGTATGTCACACAGTGTGTATCGCACACCATGTGCCACACACTATGCGACGCACACCCAATGCCCACCGATACGGACATCTTTGAATCGCTCCGCCTGGAGCTGCGGCGGGGGAGCCTGATCCTCGCCGTCCTCGCCCAGCTGCGGGAGGAGCGGTACGGCTACAGCCTGCGCCAGGCCCTCCAGGCCGTGGGCGTGGAGATTGACGAAGGCGCGCTCTATCCGATGCTGCGCCGGCTGGAGACCCAGGGGCTCCTGGCCAGCGAATGGCGCGAGGAAGACAAGCGCAAGAAGCGTTTCTACCAGCTGTCGGATGAGGGAAGGCGCGTGCTGGCCCGCCTCGCCGACGAATGGCGCGCGATCAACGCCGCCCTCGAGCCGCTGCTGTGAAGGCGGCCTCTCATTTCCAAGGGGACAAGACCATGAGCGATCTGATCGATCGTTACCTGGCGGCCGTGGCCGCCCTGCTGCCCAAGGACCAGCGCCAGGACATCACCGCCGAGCTGCGCGACCTGATCATGAACCGCGTCGAGGAGCAGGAGGCCGTCCGTCGTCGTCCGCTCGACAAGCGCGAGATCGAGGCCCTGCTGCGCGACATCGGCCACCCGATCGCCGTGGCCGGCCGCTACGGCCCCCACACCGCCCTGATCGGGCCGGAGCTCTATCCGTTCTGGGAATTCGGCGTGAAGGTGCTGCTGGCGATCGCCGCGATCGCCGCGATCGTCCCGGCGGGGATCCTGCTGGTCACGGGGCAGGGCGGGTCGCACATGATCAGCGGCGTGATCAACGATTTCATTCCGACCGCGCTCAGCCTGATCGGCTGCGCCACCCTGGTCGGCGCGGCGGTCGAGCGCGGCTGGATCAGGCTGGGCGACTTCAGCCAGTGGAAGGCCAGCGACCTGCCGCACATCCCCCAAGGCAAGGGGCTGTTCGTCAAGAGCCGCTTCGAGGGGCTGTTCGAGCTGATCGTCACGCTGCTGTTCATCGCCTGGTGGACCCGGCTGCTGCCGTTCCCGATGGGCGCCCTCGTCGACAACGGCGACGACGTCGGTATCGCGCTGAGCCCGGTCCTGAAGGCGCTGTACTGGCCGATCCTGGCCTTGTCGGTGGTGCAGGTCTGCTCGTCTCTGCTGGTGGTGGTCAAGCCGGGCTGGGCGCGGCCGCGCGCCGGCCTGGAGCTGATCTGCTCGCTGGGCGGCCTGGTCCTGGTGGCCGTGCTGTGGCCGGCCCAGCCGCTGATCACCTTGATGCTCCCCGATGCGCCGGGCGAGAATCGGTCCGCCTGCAAGAGACCGTCGACCTGTCCTTCAAGGTCATGATGGTCGTCGCGGCCGGCGTCTATCTGACCAAGCTGTTCGTCGACGGGCGTCGGCTGGCGAGGGGGAAGTAGGCGGGCGGACAGGCCCCTCGAAGCTCCGTGTTCTGAGTCTTCGTTCACCCCGAATGTTAAGGTTTATGTCGTCGTCGAGTAACGATGCGGCGCCGCCGAAGACGGTTCAGAAATCGGCGAACACAGGTGCGGCAAGGCGTTTCCATCCACAAAAAAACGCCGCTCGCAGTCGTCCAGCTTCTCGCGATGATTCAAGGCGTTAACAATTCAACTGTGCGACTTCTGAGCGCAGAGGCCATGTTGCAGTGCGGCAAGTGCTTGCGAGTCGGTCACGGATACGTCATAAGCCGCAACAAGCAGGACCTTGGCCACATCGTGATACGGCCGGGTCTCCGCTTCGAAGCGCTCCCCGCAGTGATTTTTCCGGGGATTTCGGGGCGGTTTTTGTCGGGGGGCCGGAGCGCCCTCGCCGCGCAGGACACGAGTTTTGTATATCAAGTCGCAGACGCGCGCGGATGCGCGCGGGCTGGTCGGCGCCGTATTGGTCGGATCCATCACGGGTCTGGCTCTGGGCGGCGTTTACCTTCTGGGTGGCCTGGCCCAATCGGCCTCCACCCACGCCCGCGTCGCCCGATTGGCGGAAGGCGCTTCGGGGAACTTCTCCGACGCGGCGATGCTCAGCGCTTCTACGCGTATGGACCCCGGCGCCCTTGCCGTGGCCAAGCGTCATGATCCCTATCTCTTCGCCGCGGTCGAACGCAGCGGCCGTCAGACCCAGCAGCTTGCCGCCCGCCTCGAAGGCGCCGGCTCCAGCCTGATGCCCGGCCAGAGCGGCCGCACCGGTCCGCTGATGCTCCGGGCCAGCTTCGGCAACGCCTTCAACGTCGGGGGCAGCACGCCGTTCCAGTTGGGCAACGCCCTGGAGAGCTCGCGCGAGCTCGAATGCCTGGCCGACGCCGTCTATTACGAAGCGCGTGGCGAGACCCCCAGCGGCCAGGCGGCCGTGGCCCAGGTGGTGATGAACCGCGTGCGCCATCCGGCCTTCCCGAAGTCGATCTGCGGCGTGGTCTTCCAAGGCGCGGTCAACCGCACGGGCTGCCAGTTCAGCTTCGCCTGCGACGGCTCGATGCGCCGCGCCCGCGACGTCGGCGCCTGGGCCCGGGCCCGCAAGGTCGCCTCGCGCACCCTGGCCGGCACGATCCAGAGCGAGGTCGGTTCGGCCACGCACTTCCACACGATCAATGTTTCGCCCGGCTGGGGTCCGCGCCTGCTGCGCGTCGCCCAGGTCGGCATGCACATCTTCTATCGCTTCGGTCGCGGCGGCGCCTCGAGCTTCGCGCCGTCGCGCCTGCCCAGTGTCGACGACATCGCCCCGTCCGAGATCGCCAGCCTGACCGCTGATGGTCGTCCGCCGGTGGTCTACGCCGCCAGCGCCCTGGGTCGCCTCGAGCCCGCCTCGACGAACGCTCCGGGCATGGGCGGCCCGATCGGCGCGGCGGTGACCGAACCCGCTTCGGCGCCGATCGCCACGGCCGCCAAGACGACGCCGGCCTCGGCGATGTCGATCAAGGCTCCGGCGACCGCGGCCTCGACCAAGGCGATCCCGGTCTCGTCCGACCGCGCGCCGCTGGAAGGCCTCAAGACGACAGTAGGGGCCGGGAGCGGAGCTGCTTCCTGACGGCGCCCGGCATGTGGCTGGTGGCGAAGCGCATCTGCTTCGCCCGCTTGCCCACGAAATAGTGCAGCTGCTTGCCGTGGGCGGCGTCCCAGACCGCCTGGGCGGCGTCCTCGACGGGATAGACCTCCAGCCCGCCGGCGCGCAGGGCGTCGGCCATGTGCTCGTTGGAGCCCGAAGCCCCGGCGTTCAGGATCGGCGTCTCGACGAACCACGGCATGACGCAGGCGACGCTGACGCCGTGCCGGGCGTATTCGACGTCCAAGGCTTCGGACAGGCCCCGCACCGCGAACTTGGTGGCTGAATAGACCGCCAGCTTCGGCGAGCCGTAGAGCCCCGCGCACGAGGCGACATTGATCAGCCGCCCGCCGGCGGCCTTCAGCAGCGGCAGACCCGCCCGCGCGCCGTTGATCACGCCCTTGATGTTGACGTCGATCTGGATGTCGCAGTCGGCGTCGGACAGATCCTCCAGCACCCCGAACCGGGCGACCCCGGCGTTGTTGAGCACGACATCGGCCTTGCCGCCCGTCTCCTTGCCGAATTCGCCCAGGGCGTTGGCCCATCCGTCGCGGTCGCGGACGTCCAGCGGATGGATGGAGCCGTTGTCCGGTCCGATGGCCAGCAGGGCGGCCTTGAGCCCGGCCTTGTCGATGTCCGACAGCCCGATGAACCAGCCCGCCGCGGCGAACCGCTTGGCGCAGGCCAGGCCGATGCCGCTGGCGGCCCCGGTGATGAAGATGCTCTTGCGCCCGTTGGCCGGCATGACGGCTCCCTCCCGTATCATTGTTATCAATGATCAGAGACCCGGGGGAGCGATGGGTCAAGCGGTCGATTTCTTCTCCCCCTCGGGGGGAGGGGGACCGCCGAAGGGCGGTGGAGGGGGTCGGCGCCGCGCTATCGAGGCCTGACCAGCCCCCTCCGTCTCGCCGCGCTTCGCGGCGATCCACCTCCCCCATGAAGGGGGAGGAGAGCCTCAGTCCGTCTGGTCGTCGATCTCGGCGCCCGGGCCGTTCTTCAGGATCGACTCGATCGCGTTCTTGGCCGAGGCCTTCGACGCATAGCCTTCGGTCCAGAAGATGGTCTCGCTGTTGTAGGTGAAGTAGGCGACGAACTCGCCCGCCTTGTTCTTCTTGATCACGAACTTATGGGCCATCGGTCGTCTCCATCGATCGGTTTGACTTGAGGTCGGCCCCACCCGACCCGCCGAGCGTCGCCTTACGAAGGCGGGCCTGTCAATCACCGGGTGATGACGCTTAAGTTGGTCTCGCACGCCGGCTCAGCCGATGATCCGGTCTTCACCTGCCCAAGAGCCCGCCCATGAATGTCGACGACCGCCTCGACCAGTTGTCCCGCCAACTTCTGTCTGTCCCCTATGGACAGCTGAACGAGGTCCAGAAGAGCGTCATCGACCTGATCTGCGCCGAGGCGCCGACCGGCCTGAACTCGATCCTGCTCAATGACGACCGCTCGTTCTGGGACCGGCTGGCCGACAAGGTGGCGGCGGTCGGCGGCTCGTGGGGGTTCATCGGCGGCTTCAGCGCGGCCTTGCTGCTATGGACGGCGGTCAATGTCGCGCTCAAGCCGCTGAACCTGGCTTTCGACCCCTATCCGTTCATCTTCCTCAACCTGCTGCTGTCCACCGTCGCGGCGCTGCAGGCCCCGGTGATCATGATGAGCCAGAACCGCCAGGCGCTGAAGGATCGCCAGAACGCCGAGCACGACTATGTCGTCAACCTGCGGGCCGAGCTGGAGATCATACACCTGCATGACAAGCTGGACGCCCTGCGCGAGCGTGACATCGTCGCGCTGGGCAAGCAGCACGCCGAGGCGCTGGGACGGCTCGAGGCCCAGATGACCGCGCTGACGGCGCGGCTGGAGGCCAAGGGGTAGACGGCATGGTTCTGCGTCTGGACCGGACGGGACTGTGAGCAGGCCCGTCCTCGCCCTTCGACAAGCTCAGGGTGAGGACTAGTTTCGACGACGGTTCAGTGGAAAACCTCATCCTGAGCTTGTCGAAGGACGAGGTTTTCGGCTCCCGAGGTCCGCCGCCTACCACCCCTGCCCATTGCAGACGATCGTGCCGGTGGCGGCGATGCGGCTCTTCTTGAGGCGCGCGATCCGTTCCGGGGTCATCTGGCCTTTCAGCCAGGTCTCGTAGGCGGTGACATCGAGGCGCGGGAGGCACGATCGCAACATCGGCGGCTCGACCAGATAGAGTTCGGCCTCGGGCGTGGTCCGCCAGCGATAGGCGCCGTCCAGGCCGTCGACCCGCGTGGGCGCCGCCGCCGTGCGGTAGAGCAGCCAGCCGGGCGGGATGTTGTGGCGGCGCGCGAAGGCCAGTTGCCTGTCGGCCAGGGCCTGGATCACGGCCTTCTTGTTCGGCGCGACCTTGGCGACCTGGGCGGGGTCCATGCCGCCATGGACCATGATGATCGCCTGGCGCCCGATCAGCAGGCGTCGGCCCAGCGGCAGGACATAGTTGGCGCAGGACGAGGCGCACTGGCCGTCAACCCGGATCGTCAGGTCGTCCAGGCCCGAGAGGCGCTCGGCGATGTCCATGGCCGCGCCGCTGGGACCGCCCTGGCTGTCGACGACCAGCTCGGTCGTGGTCGGCTGCAGCTTGGCGGCCACGCAGTCGGCCATGGCCGGGTTGGTCTCGCCGCTGAGGGCGAACACGGTCGGCGAGCGCTGCTCGCACGCCGCGGCGTGCGCCAGCCCGCCCAGCGACGAGAGGGCCAGCGCCGCCAGCGTCGGCAGGATGTGGTTCGGACCGCGCATGACCCCTCCGCGAACGCGGGAAGGCTATCGGTGCGCGCGCGGCGCGTCCAGAGGTTGAGCTACAGCTTCAGGCCCAGCTTCGGCCCGGCCCAGACCATCGCCGCGTAAAGCGCCATGGTCAGAACGCAGCCGGCGACGAGAGCCGTCCAGAACGGCGCGCCGCGCTTCAGCATCGCCGGGATCAGCAGGAACATCGGCAGCGATGGCAGGACGAACCAGAACGTGCCGCTGGCGTGGGCCGCCATCCGCGCCGGATCGTGAGTGTCGCGCCACAGCCAGATCATGCCCAGCACCGAGACCAGCGGCAGCGACGCCACCAAGCCGCCCAGGCCCGGATAGCGCTTGGCGATCTCCGACACGGCGGCGACGATCACCCCCGAGACGGCGGCCTTGATGACGAGATAGAGCATGGCGTCCAGCCTGGACCGATCCGAAGCCCGGGCCAAGGGTTGGGGGCTTCAATCGCGTTGAGCGGATTACGCCGGCCGGTTAGGTTGGCGGGATAGGAGACTTCCCATGCAGATCGCGGTGCTGACGTTCGACGGCTTCAACGAGCTGGACTCGTTCATCGCCGCGGCGATCCTCAACCGCATGAAGGCCAGCGGCTGGGCGGCGCACATCACCAGCCCGACCCCGGAGGTCACGTCGCTGAACGGCGTGACGGTCCAGCGCCAGCGACCGCTGGAGTTCGCCGCCGAAGCTGACGCGGTGATCATCGGCAGCGGCAGCAGGACTCGCGAGGTGGCCGCCGACGCCGCGCTGTTGGCCCGCATCCAGCTGGATCCTGAGCGCCAGCTGATCGGGGCGCAGTGCTCGGGCACGCTGGTCCTGGCCAAGCTGGGTCTGGTCGGCGATCTGCCCGCCTGCACGGACCTGACCACCAAGCCGTGGGTCATCGAGGCGGGGGTCCAGGTGCTGGACGCGCCGTTCGTGGCCCACGGCAATGTCGCCACGGCGGGCGGCTGCCTGGCTTCGCAGTATCTGGCCGCGTGGGTCATCGCGCGCGCCGCCGGGCTGGAAGCGGCCGAGGAGGCGATCCACTATGTCGCGCCCGTGGGCGAAAAGGCGGCCTGGATCGCGCGCGCCACGGCGGTGATCTCGCCGTTCCTGCCGACGACCGACGCCGAAGCGGCTTAGCCGTCGGAACAGGCGCACGGCCCCGGGGTTGATCCAGAACCATCCCGCAGGAGCGTCCCGATGCCAACCGTCAGTTCGAACCCCGACAAGATGTCCGAAGAGAAGGCCGAAGAGGCCATCACCAAGGCCAATACCGACCTGAACGATCAGGGCGACATCGCCGCCGACGACGCTGGCGGCACGGCCGCGGCCCATCGGGTCGATGAGGCCCTGGAAAAGGCGCGGGGCGCGCCGGATTAGACAGGAGCGAGGCCGCCCGCGGATCAGGCGGGCGGCCCGCGCGACCTTAGCGCCAGACGTAGCGGCAGATGGTCACCCGGTGATGGTGTCGCCACTCGGGGCGGCACACCCGCACCTTGTGGGGACGATAGTGGCGGCCGCGATCATAGCGCACGCGGTCATGGCGAGCGTGATGGCGGTCGTAGCGATAGTCATAGCGATCGTGGCGATCGTATCGGTCGAAGGCGCCGGCCGTCGACGGGACGGTCAGGGCCAGGGTGGCGGCCGCCAGGGCGGTGACGCCCAGCAGTTTCGCGACGGGCATGATGTGCTCCAAGATCGAACAGTCCCTCGATCCCGAAACGCACGCTGCGGCCCCTATGTTGCGGGGCGATGTCCCGAAGGTACGGCCATGCTTGGTCGCGGCCCCGGCGAGGCAAGGGGGCGGTGGGCTCGGCGTTTCAGACGCTCTTGGCCGATCGCCGCAGCGCCTGGGGCGGCTGGCCGAAGGCGCGGATGAAGGCCCGGCGCATCCGCTCGCTGTCGCCGAACCCGGTCTCCAGGGCCACGTCCTCGACCTGCAGCGGCTGGCTGTCCAGCAGGGCGCGGGCGGCCTCGACCCGCAGGCGCTCGACGGCCTTGGCCGGGGTGACGCCGGTCTCCTGGGCGAACAGGCGGGCGAAGTTGCGCGGGCTCATGGCGGCGCGGTCGGCCAGCTGCTCGACCGACAGGGACTGCGCCAGGTTCTGGCGGGCCCAGGACAGCAGGGCGTCGAAGCGCCCGGGGCGCAGGTCGATCAGCGCCGAGAACTGCGACTGGCCGCCGGGACGGTGGTGATAGACGACCAACTGCTGGGCGGTGCGGCGGGCGATGGCCTCGCCCTCGTCGGCGCCGATCAGGGCCAGGGACAGGTCGATGCCGGCGGTGATGCCGGCCGAGCTCCACACCGCCCCGTCCTGAATCCAGATGCGGTCGGGCTCCAGCTTCACGTCGGGATAGCGGCGTTGGAAGTCCTTCGTCCGGCTCCAGTGGGTGGTGGCGCGCTTGCCGTCCAAGAGGCCCGCCTCGGCCAGGACATAGGCGCCAGAGCAGACCGAGGCCACGCGGCGGCAGTCGCGGCCGGCCGCGCGGACGAAGGCCAGGGTCTCGGGGCAGGTGGCTGGGACCTTCACCCCGTCGCCGCCGGACACCAGCAGGGTGTCGAGGCGCGGCGCGTCGGCCAGGGCGGTGGTGTGGATGGTCACGCCCGACGAGCTGGGCGTCGGCTCGCCGCGCAGCGACAGGAAATGCAAGGCATAGGCGCCCGGCGAGAACCGCCCGGCGATCTCGAAGGCCGCGATGGGGCCGGTGGCGTCCAGCAGCTGGAAGCCGGGATAGACCAGAAAGCCGATCGCGCGGGTCATGCCCTTAGCCTTGGCTGAAACCGTGGGAACTATGTCATTTCAGACGAACGCTAACCGAACCATGGTCTCCACGCAAATCATGACGGAGACCATCGCATGAGCCAGCAGTTGCAAATCGTGATCGCCATCTTCCCCGGCGTGACCCACCTAGACTTCACCGGTCCGCACCAGATCCTCTGCCGCCTGCCCGGCGCCAAGGTGACCGTGGCCAGCCTTGAGGGCGGCGAGATCGAGGCCGACGGCCTGGTCTTCGCGCGCCTGCCGAAACTGTCGGACATCGAGGCCTGCGACGTGCTGATCGTGCCGGGCGGGTTCGGGACGACACAGGCCATGGGCGACATGGACTTCATCGCGGAGATCCGGCGGCTGGCCGACGGCGCGCGGTACGTGACCTCGGTCTGCACCGGCTCGCTGGTGCTGGGCGCGGCGGGGCTGCTGAAGGGCAGGCGGGCGGCCTGCCACTGGGCCTGGCGCGACCAGCTGGCGCTGTTCGGCGCCATCCCCGATCCGTCGCGGGTGGCGCGGGACGGGCGCTACATCACCGGCGGCGGGGTGACGGCGGGCATCGACTTCGCCCTGACCGTCGTGGCCGAGCTGGCCGGCGAGGCGGTGGCGCAGGGGATCCAGCTGGCCGTGGAATACGCGCCGGCCCCGCCGTTCGACGCCGGCCGGCCGGAGACCGCGCCGGCCGAGGTGCTGCGGCGGATTTCGGGGATGTACGGCAAGGGGATGGAGCGGCGGCTGGCGGCGGCGGAGAAGGCGGCGGCGGCTTTATAGGAGCCCTCCCCCTTGATGGGGGAGGGTTGGGTGGGGGTGAGCAGGGCCGTGCAGGCGGAACCGCCGCGTCACCCCCATCCCCGACCCTTCCCCCATCAAGGGGGAAGGGAGAAATCACCCCACCTTCACCCCCGTCATCGAGATCGCCGCGAACACATCATCCGTGAAGAAGCTCGCCGGCTCGCCCGGCGTCTGGGCGCCCAGCACATAGAGCAGCGGCAGGTAGTGCTCGGCGCTGTCGATCGAGATCTCGGCGTCCGGACCCAGGCCGCGCCAGTCGATCAGCGGCTCATGATCGCCCGCCAGGATCAGCGCCTTGGCCGTCTCGTTGAAGCGATCCGCCCATGCCGGCGCCTCGGGCCGGCGGAAGTCGGCCGCGCGCAGGTTGTGGACGATGTCGCCGCTGCCCATGATCAGCACGCCCTCGTCGCGCAGGGCGGCCAGGCGGCGGCCGGCCTCGTAGTGCCAGCGGTCCGGGCGGCCGCGGTCGATGCTGAGCTGCACCACCGGCACGTCCGCGTCGGGATACATCGGCTTCAGCACGCCCCAGGCGCCGTGGTCCAGGCCGCGCGTCGGGTGCTGGACCACGACGTCGGGCGACAGCAGCTCGGCGACCCGCCCCGCCAGGGCCGGGTCGCCCGGCGCGCGGTACTGGACGTCGAACAGCGCCTGCGGAAAGCCGCCGAAATCATGGATGGTCTCGGGCGCGCTGGAAGCGCTGACCGCCGAGGCGCCGCGAGTCTCCCAGTGGGCGCTGACCATCAGCACGGCCTTGGGACGCGGCAGGGTCTGGCCCAGCCGGCGCCAGTCGCGGCTCCAGGCATTGTCCTCGATGGCGTTCATCGGCGAGCCGTGGCCGACGAACAGGACGGGCAGGCGAGACATGGTCGATCCTATGGGTTGGGCCTATTAGAAACAGAAGGAGTTGCAGATAGTGGCCGCGACGCCATACCGCAAGACGACGTTCCGGACACGGCTTTCACACGGGCGCCGGCTTTGTTATGGCGGGGCCTGTGACCGTCCCGCTTTCCCAGATTCCTCCGGACGCGCCGCAGGCCGCGGTCGTGCTGGAGCGTCCCGACAAGGCCGCCGTCCGGGGCGGCGCGCTGGATTTCCTGCGCTTCCTCGCCTCGCTGCTGATCGTCGTCTATCACTATGGCGCCGAGAGCCCGATGCGGATCGAGCGCTTCGGCCAGGTGTTCTCGCGCGGCTTCCTGGCGACGGACTTCTTCCTGATGCTGTCCGGCTACGTGCTGGGCCGGGCCTATGGCGGCTCGGTGATCAAGGGGCATATCAGCACCCCGCGCTTCTGGGTTCGCCGCGCGGCGCGGGTGTGGCCGGGGCACCTCGTGGTGCTGGCCATGCTGGCCGTGCTGGTGCTGCTGCTCAACACCGTCGGCACCGACGCCCACAAGCCCAGCCGCTTCGCCTGGGATCAGCTGCCGGCCCAGGCCTTCCTGGTTCACGCCTGGGGCTTCACCAGCGACGGCTGGAACCTGCCCAGCTGGTCGCTGTCGGCCCTGATCGTCTGCTACGCCCTGTTCCCGTTCTTCTGGAAGACGGTCAGCAAGGTGCGCCACGCCTGGATCCTGCCGCTGGGCGCGGCCGCGATCCTGGGCGTGTTCGAGGTGATCGCCCGCCACGTCTTCCACCATGCCCTGCCGGATCTGCAGTTCCAGTACGGCGTGGTGCGCGCCCTGCCGCTGTTCATCCTGGGCGTCTGCCTGGCGCGGGTCGTCGACATGCGCTGGCCGTCGGAGACGGCGGCCAAGGCCCTGCTGTGGGGCGGCGTCGCCCTGCTGGTCGTCACCCAGCCGCTGGACCGCTACGCCCTTCCCGACCCCTGGCTGTTCGACGCCCCGTCGCTGCTGGCCATCGCCATGATCGTGCTGGGCGCCGGCCGCCTGCCGGTCAAGCATCCGAGGGCTTGGATCGAGGAGGGCGCCAAGCTGTCGTTCGCCCTGTTCATCACCCACATCTTCGTCGGGGTGATCTATTGGAGCGCCGTGCACAAGCTGATCGAGACGGTGCCGATCGGCATCGGCTGGCAGTGGCTGATGTGGCTGGCCGGTTTCCCGATCGCCTATGGCTTCGCGTGGCTGTTTCACACCTATGTCGACCAACCGCTGCAGGATCGCATCCAGCCGCTGCTGAGGAAGTAGCTTGAATTTTCCGTTCTCCCCGGCGAAAGCCGGGGCCCAGATCGAACCCAGAGCTCTCGTGGTTTCGGCGACGACCCAAGGCGCGAACACCCCAGCCTTTCCGAATGTATCTGGGCCCCGGCTTTCGCCGGGGAGAACGGGTTTGGGGTTTATTTTGAGTTTGGGCGGCGCTAATTCGGCCCATGACCAGAACCATCCCCCTGCAAGGCGTCGAGAACTTCCGCGACTTCGGCGACTACGCCGCGGGGGCGGGGCGGCTGAAGCGGGGCGTGCTGTTCCGCGCCGCCCACCAGGCCGAGGCGACCGACACCGACCTGGAGGCCCTGGCGGCCCTGGGCATCGTCACCCTGGTCGACCTGCGCCGGCCCAATGAGCGCGAGCGTTCGCCCTCGCGCCGCTGGACGGACTTTTCCGCCCAGGTGATCGACAATGACCTGGGCGTCACGGGGACGGATCCGTGGCTGGAGTTCATCACCAGTACGGACCTGACCGTCGACGCGGTCCACGACTACATGGACGAGTACTATCGCCGTCTGCCGTTCAAGGAGCGGCACATCGACCTCTTCCGCCGCTTCTTCCTGGCGTTGGCGCAGAGCAAGGGCCCTGCCCTGATCCACTGCGCGGCCGGCAAGGATCGCACCGGCGTGCTGGCGGCCCTGACCCACCACATCGCCGGTGTGACCGACGACGACGTCATCGACGACTACCTGCTGACCAATGACCCGACCCGCTTCGACCGTCGCGGGGCGATGTTCATGGACCACATCGAGGGGATCACCGGCCGCCGCCCTGACGAGGCCGCCATGCGCGCGGCCATGGGCGTCGAGGCCCGCTACCTGGCGGCGGCGTTCGAGGTGATCAAGGCCGAGCACGGCGGCCTGGATGGCTATCTTGAGCAGGCGGTGGGGCTCGACGCGGACACGCGGGAAAAGGTGCGGGCGCATATTCTGCTCTGATCTGCTTTCCCTCTCCCCTTGCGGGAGAGGGTGGCCCGCGAAGCGGGTCGGGTGAGGGGTGGCGCTGCGCCACCGAGACCCCTCATCCGTCGACTTCGTCGACACCTTCTCCCGCAAGGGGAGAAGGGGAAAAATCCGTAAGGTGACAAACGCTCGTTTAAGGTCCAGCCTCGCACCACTGCCCCATCAGAGGGCTGAGCGTCACTAGGGTGTGGTATGAGCGAGTTGGCGGGTACGCCTCCGGGCATGAGCGATGTCGCCGGCGACGATGTCCTGGTCCCCGCCCCCAAACAGAAGCTCTCCCGAAGCGCGCTCAGCTGGATCCTGCACCAGGGCTCGCGCGACCCCTATGTGATCCTGGTCACCATCTATGTCTTCTCGCCCTATTTCTCGCGGGTGCTGGTCGGGGATCCGGTCCGGGGCCAGGCGACCGTTGCCGACATCTCCACCGTCTATGGCCTGCTGACCGCCGCCCTGGCGCCGATCCTGGGCGCCTCGATCGAGCGGTTCGGGCCGCGCAAGCCGTTCATGGCCCTGATCCTGGCGATCATGGCGCCCTTGCTGTTCGCCCTGTGGTGGGCCAAGCCCGGCGGCCTGCCCGTTGATCTGGTGGGCGTGGCGCTGATCATCCTGGGCGTGGCCTATAACTGCGGCGACGTGCTCAACAATTCCCTGCTGGCCCGCGCGTCCGAGAAGGGCCAGGAGCCGGTGCTGTCGGGGCTGGGCTACGCCCTGGCCAACGGCCTGTCGGTCAGTCTGCTGATCTTCGTGATGTGGGCCTTCGTGCTGCCCGGTGTCGTGCCCTGGTCGTTCGTGCCCAGCGCGCCGCTGTTCGGCCTCAGCCAGGTCGAGCACGAGCCCAGCCGCATCGTCGGCCCGCTGTCGGCGGCGGTCATGCTGCTGGGGGCGATCCCGTTCTTCCTGTGGACCCGCGACGCCCCGCGCACCGGCGCCTCGCTGGGCGTGGCGATCAAGGAAGGCGTCAAGCTGATCCTCGACACCTTCGCCAACCTCAAGGGTCACGCCGACGTCGCCAAGTTCCTGGGCGCGCGGATGCTCTACTGCGACGGCATGACCGCCCTGCTGATCTTCGGCGGCCTGTTCGCGGCCGGACTGATGAAGTGGGGCGAGCTGGAGATGCTGGCCTACGGCATTTCGCTGTCGATCTTCGGCGTGCTGGGCGGCCTGATCGCGCCGTGGCTGGACAAGACCCTGGGTCCCCGGCGGGCGATCCAGGTCGAGGTCGGCATCTGCATCCTGGTGCTGCTGGGCACGCTGGGCATGGGCCGCGAGAAGATCCTGTACCTGTGGACCTGGGACGCGGCGACCCATCCGGCCGTCTGGAACGGTCCGCTGTTCCGCACCCTGCCGGAGATCATCTATCTGGCCCTGGGCCTGCTGATCGCGGTCTTCGTCACCGCCCAGTACGCCTCGAGCCGCACCCTGCTGGTGCGCCTGGCCCCGCCGGACCGCATGGCCGCCTTCTTCGGCCTGTTCTCGCTGTCGGGCACCGCCACCATGTGGCTGGGCTCGCTGCTGGTGGCCCTGGCGACCAAGATGTTCGCCAGCCAGGTGGCCGGCTTCATCCCGATCGCCGGCCTGCTGGCCCTGGGGCTGGTCGGCCTGTTCACGGTGAAGGGCGGGGGCCGGGAGGCTCAGCACTAGCCCCCACCTGACCTGCTAGCGCAGGTCTGTCCGCCCCCAAGAGGGTGGCGGAGAAATCTCTCCTCCCCTCTTGGGGGAGGGGGACCGCCGAACGGCGGTGGAGGGGGTCTGCTCCGCCTGCTACATCACCGCGCCATGCGCCGCGTCGCTCTCCTTACCGCCCCCTGGCGCGAGCCGGTGTGGGCGCTGGCCCCGTTCCGGGACGAGCCGTATGCCTGCGCCCTGGTCACCGGCGGCGCGGGGCGGTGGTCGTATCTGCTGCGCCAGCCCGACGCGACCTTCAGCCTCGCCGCCGCCGATCCCGCCGATCCGTTCGCCAGGCTCGCCGAGCTGACCGGCCCCCGCCAGCCGAGCGACCCTGACGGTCCGCCGTTCCAGGGCGGGGTGGTCGGTCTGGCGGCCTACGAACTGGGCGACCGCGTCGAGGACCTGGGTCTGGCCCGCACCGCCTGGCCGGACCTGAGCTGCGCCCGCTATCCGGCCCTGCTGGCCTTCGACCACCACGCCCGGCAGGTCGTGGCCGTGGGGCGAGGCGCGACGGACGCCGGGGCGGGAGCCCGCGCTCGTGAGACTTCGGCCTGGCTGGACGCGTCGGCCGATCGCGCGCCGTTCGACGGCCCGCTGTGCCCGGATCTGGCCGCCTCCGACGGCGAGGCCTACGAGACCGCCGTGGCCGACGTGGTCGCGCGCATCCTCTCCGGAGAGATCTTCCAGGCCAATATCGCCCGCGCCTGGACCGGACGGCTCGCCGCCGGCGCCGATCCGTTCGACCTGTTCACGCGGCTGCGGAGCCAGAGCCCGGCGCCGTTCTCGGCCTATCTGCGCCTGCCGGGCTGGGCCCTGGTCTCCAACTCGCCGGAACGGTTTCTGAAGGTTGACGCGGACGGGGCGATCCTGACCCAGCCGATCAAGGGCACGCGTCCTCGCGGCCGCGACGCCGCGGAGGACCGGGCCCTGGCCGCCGAGCTGCTGGCCAGCGACAAGGACCGCGCCGAGAACCTGATGATCGTCGACCTGATGCGCAACGACCTGGCCCGGGTCAGTCCGCCGGGCAGCGTCAAGGCGCGCGAGCTGTTCAAGGTCGAGAGCTTCGCCAACGTCCACCACCTTGTTTCCACGGTGACCGGCCAGCTGGCCGGTGGCCGCACGGTCGGCGACCTGCTTCGGGCCAGCTTCCCGCCGGGCTCGATCACCGGGGCGCCCAAGGTCCAGGCGATGAAGGTGATCGCCAGCCTGGAGCCGCCGCGCGGACCCTATTGCGGCAGCCTGTTCTGGGCCGGCTTCGACGGGGCGTTCGACTCGAGCGTGCTGATCCGCACGGTCGGCCTGGTCGAGGATGGCCAGGGTTGGACCCTGGAGGCGCGCGCCGGGGCGGGCGTCGTCGCCGACAGCGATCCGCGCGGCGAGCGCCTGGAGACCGAGGCCAAGATCGCCGCGCTGAAAAAGGCCCTGACGGAATGATTATTCCTTTCGAAGACAGGGGATTGCTTCTCGGCGACGGCCTGTTCGAGACGATGCTGGCGGTCGACGGCGCGCTGCCGCGTCTGGCCGCCCATCTCGACCGCATGGCCGCCGGCTGCGCCGTGCTGGGCCTGCCGTTCGACCGCGATGAGGCCGAGCAGCTTGTGCGCGGTGCGGCGCCGGCCGCTGGCCGGTTCGCCGTGCGCCTGACCCTGACCGCCGGTTCGGGCGGCCGGGGGCTGGACCGTCCGGCCGCGCCGATGCCGCGCCTGTTCGCCACCGCCGCGCCGTCCGCGCCGGTCATCGCGCCGGCCAGCGCGATCGTCGCGGCCGCGCGCCGCAACGAGGGCTCCCCCGCCTCCCGCCTGAAGACTTCTGAGCTATCTCGACAACGTCCTGGCCCGGGCCGAGGCCAGGGCCGCCGGCGCCGACGAGGCGGTGATGCTGAACAATCGCGGCGAGATCGCCTGCGCCGGGGCGGCCAATCTGTTCTGGATCGAGGGCGGGCGTCTGTTCACCCCGCGCCTGGACTGCGGCGTGCTGGCCGGGATCACCCGGGCGCGGCTGATGGCGGCCGAAGCGGTCGAGGAGGCCGCCGTCGGGGTCGAGGCGCTGGAGCGGGCCGAGGCGGTGTTCCTGACCAACAGCCTGATCGGCTTGCGCCCGCTCTCGCGGCTCGTCACCCCCTTGGGCGAGCGGACCTTCACGCCGCACCCGCTTGTCGAGCGCCTGGCTAGAGCGTGTTGACCCAGGTCACCGTGTCGGAGCGGCGCGGGCGCAGGTAGTAGTTGCGCTTGAAGGTCATGGTGGTGGGCATGACCAGCTTGGTCGGCGAGGTGTAGTCGTAGGTGGCCCGCGAGACGATGACGCTCTGGTTGGCCGCCAGCACGCCGGTCGAGATGTCGGTGACGAGGGCGCCCTTGGCCGGGCAGCCGGTCATGCCGACGCCGGCGGGGTTGGGCTGCACCCAGGCGACGGTGTCCTCGCCCTTGGCGTTGGAGACGACGCTGTAGATGCACATCTTCAGGCCGGCGGTCGGATAGGGCGCCATGATCAGATTCCCGATGTTGAAGATGTCGGTCATCTTGCTCGGGCCGGTCTGGGGGTTCTGGGCGACAATGTCGCCGATCTGCGCGGTGATGTTCGACAGGCGGCGCTGGGCCATCATGGCCTGGGTCGTCTCGGCGAAGCCGAAATACATCAGGATCAGCACGGGGGCGATCAGGGCGAACTCGATGGCCGAGACGCCGCGGCTGTCGCGCCAGAAGGTCTTAAGGGAGACCCTCTTCCCGAGGACCTTCTTCAGCCAGGGGGGCGAGCGGCGGATCATTGGTCGTACGGCTCGTTGGTGAAGGCGGTGGCGGCGTAGACGACCCATTGGCCACTGGCGTTCTGGAAGCCGGTCTGCATCAGCGGCGAGATCAGCGGCCAGGTGTAGTAGGCGCGGACCAGGACGATCGAGCCGGCCGTGCCCGGGTTCCACTGCATGCTGGTCGGAACGGTGTTGGTGGCCGAGGCCGAGGTGTTGCCGGTCGAGTAGTCGGCATAGGTGCGCACGTCGAGCCGCAGGGCGCTCTCGCAGCTCATCGCGCCGATCGGTCCGATCTTGTTGCAGACGGCGGTCTTGAAGGTGGCGGCCGTGCCGCCGTTGGTCTGCACCTCGCCGGTGCGGATGGTGCGGCCCACGTCGATGACCGCGTTCTCGAGCAGCAGCGAGACCATATAGACCAGGCCCAGCTCGATCAGGGCGAAGACGAGCATCAGGAAGGGCATGAAGACCAGGGCGAACTCGACCGCCGTGGCGCCCTGCTCGGCGCGCGAGAAGCGGCCGGCGAAGCGGGCCAGCCGGCGTCGGGCGCGAGCGAAGATGTGATTGTAGGCCATGCGGCGGCGCGGACCCTGAAATGATCGTCCGACAGACTAGCCGAACGATCCTAACCACTGGTTAGAGCGCGCGCTCGCGTGGGGGAGGGCGCCTACGGCGTGCCCGAGGCCGGGCCGGGGCCGCCGACGCGCGTGCAGCGCGCGGCGCCGCAGGCGTAGCTGTTGGTCGTCGCGCCACGATAGATGGTGACGCCGCCGTCGCCGACCTCGGAGACCACCACCTGGCGGGTGGTCAGGGCGCGACCGCCGGCTCCGAAGGCCATCAGGGTGGTGACGCCCGGACGCTTGCCCATCACGACCAGGGTGCGCTCGTTGACGATGCTGACGTCGGCGATGGTGGGATCGGCGACCACCACGTCCCGCACCGCGCCGCCCACGCTCATATAGGAGGCTTCGCCCGCGGCCAGCGGCAGGTCGGTCGAGGTCGCCTTCACCGGCAGGACGCCCGTGTTCTGAGCGTTGGCGCCGGCCCCCGAGAGGGTCAGGACGGCGGCGATGGCGAGCGAAAGGCGGCGCATGAGGTTTCCGATCTCGGATCCGAACGTGCCTCAGCATCCTTTGGTTTGGTCAACAAAAGACTAAGGCCCGTTTGCGTGCGTCCAAGCGTCGCTTGAGAAAGTCCTTGATTCAAAAGGGGTTGATCGCTTTCGCTGCGGCCATGGTTAAGAACAGATAACGGTAAATACAAATAAACCAAAAGAAAAATCTGAGAAACCAACTGATGTTTACTCAGCATTAAGTGAGCTCGGCGAAATTGATCGTGTTTTCGGGGGTTAGCAAGTCGAGCCGGCTTGAAGCCTCAAATCAACCAGCTCTGACTTTAGGAGATCTAGACATGACCAAGTTCGTCACGCGCTTTCTGAAGGATGAATTGGGCGCCACGGCCATCGAATACGGCCTGATCGCTGCCCTCATCGCCGTCGTCATCATCACGGGTGTTGGCGCTCTGGGCACCACGCTGAACACGAAGTTCAACGACATCAAGACGAAGGTCGCGAACGCTGGGACCTAAGTCCAGCTAAACGCTCGAAAAGAAAAGGGTCGAGGCTTAGGTCTCGGCCCTTTTTCTTTGCCTGCCCATTTCTCTTTGCCTGGATGACAGAGGTTCCGGGCTTCCGCCGAGCGGCGAGAAACGATTGCTTCATCCGTCCGTCCCAGAATGGCCCGGTACGGAAGGGGTCCCCGACGGGGATTTTACAAGGCGCGAGAGCATGCAAGCTATCCAGATCCCGCTGCTGCTGATCTTTCCGGTCCTGGCCGTCATCGGCGGCCTGAAGGACCTGATCAGCTACAAGATCCCCAACTGGATCTCGCTGGCCCTGATCGCCGCCTTCGTTCCGGCCGCCCTGGTCAGTGGCGCGCCCCTGGCCCAGATCGGTCTGTGCCTGGCCGTGGGCCTCGGCGGCCTCGTCCTCGGAATGGGTATGTTCGCCGCCGGCTGGATCGGCGGCGGCGACGGCAAGCTGTTCGCCGTCTGCGCCCTGTGGATGGGCTGGCCCGGCGCCTTCCTGTTCCTGGTCTATACCGGCCTGGCGGGCGGCGTCCTGACCTTCGCCATCCTGACCCTGCGCTCGGGCTATCTGGTTCCGGCCGTGGCCGGCGGGCCGGCCTGGCTGCGCAAGCTGGCGGCCAAGGACGGCGATCTGCCGTACGGCGTCGCCATCGCCGCCGGCGCCCTGTGGGCCTTCCCGCACGGCGCCCTGGCCGTCGCGGCCCTGGGCTGAGACTTCTTGAGTTGAGCCCGGTCGCGCGCTGACTTATCCCGCGACACCCTGCCGCGCGCCCCGCCGCCTGAACGCTGAAAACTTTTAGCAGCCGTTAACCATGCGCGGGCGAGCATGGAGCGTGGCCAGAAAGGCTGACTGACGAATTGCGCGCGCCCGCCGGACGGCGGCCGTTCGGTTCCCCCTTGAGTTACAGCCCGCGCCATGAGTCCCGTTCGCCTCCTGATCGTCCTGATCGCCGCCGTCTCGGCCATCGGCCTGGCCGTGGTCCTGCAGCGCGCGCTGGGCGGCAAGCCGGTCGCTCCCGCCGTCGTGGCCGCGACCGCCGCGCCGGGCAAGCCGATGACCCAGGTCCTGGTGGCCAAGCGCGACCTGCCGATCGGCACGCGCCTGGTGGCCGCCGACGTCGCCTGGCAGGCCTGGCCGTCCGACGCCATCAGCGGCGCCTTCATCACCAATGGCGCGACCCCGGCCGCGCCCGACGGCAAGGTCGAGGCCGCCAAGGCCGCCGTCAGCGGCGCCGCCGACCAGATGATCGGCGGCGATCCGGCCAAGATCGTCGAGGGCGCGATCGTCCGCGACCCGATCCTGGCCGGCGAACCGGTCACCAACCGCAAGATCGTGCGCGGCGGCGAGGGCGGCTACCTGTCCGTCGTCCTGACCCCGGGCAAGCGCGCCATGGCCGTGCCGGTCACGTCCGAGACCGCGGCAGGCGGCTTCATCCTGCCCGGCGACCGCGTCGACGTGCTGATCACCCGCGAAGGCCAGGTCAGCGCCTCCAGCGACGGCGAGGGCGGCGGCGGCGGCGGCCGCTTCGTCATGGCCGAGACCGTGCTGCAGAACATCCGCGTCCTGGCGCTCGACCAGAGCACCGCCGCCGAGAAGGACGCCAAGTCCATCGTCGCGGCCACCGCCACCCTCGAGGTCGGCCCGACCGAGGCCGAGGCCCTGACCCGCGCCAAGGCCGGCGGTCCGGTGACCCTGGCCCTGCGCGCCTATACCGATCTCGGCGGCCCCTCGGGCATCGTCGGGAAGACGGCCGCTTCGGACTCCACCATCCGCATCAATCGGGGCGGCCAGACCTCCAACGTCTCGGTGCGCCCGTGAGCCGCCCCATGGACGCCTTCGCGAAAGCTCAAATGTCCCTGAAGCGCCGTATCCTGACGGCCCATCTGGCCGTCCTGCTGGGCCTGTCCTCGACCGCGCCGGTCTTCGCCGACGGTCCGGTCGGCGGCTCGCACGTCTATCGTCCCGCCGCCCGCGTCTCGCGCCCGGCGCCCCTGCCGCCGCCGGCCATGCCGCTGGCCCCGCCGCCGCTCGGCGACCAGGCGACCCGCATCATCCTGACGGCCGACCAGAGCGCCGCCACGGTCGAGCTGGTCAAGGGCAAGTCGGCGATCATCGAGCTGCCCGCGGACGTCCGCGACCTGCTGGTCACCAACCCGCTCGTCGCCGACGCGGTGCTGCGCGACAAGCGCCACATCCACGTGGTGGGCCTGGCGGAGGGTTCGACCGACGCGGCGTTCTACGACGCTTACGGCCGACGGATCGTGTCGCTGAACATCCGCGTGACCCAACCCGTCGACCTTCTGGCGGCGACCCTGACGCGGGTGCTGCCCGACGCCAAGATCCAGGTGCAGGCGATCCGCGACAGCGTCATCCTGACCGGCATGGTGCGCAACGCCTCGGAATCCGACGCGGTGTCGCGCATCGCCGCCCAGTTCACCGGCAAGCCGGAGAACGTGCTGAACATGCTGACCATCGCCGGCAAGGACCAGGTGATGCTGCAGGTTCGCATCATCGAGGTGCAGCGCAACGTCATCAAGCAGCTGGGCTTCGACCTCAACGCCATCATGGGCCAGCTGGGCCAGGATCAGTTCAGCTTCGGCCTGTCGCCGACCTACGGCGTCAACGGCAGCCTGCTGGGCGGGGTCACCGGCGGCTATTCGCTGAACACCACCAAGCAGCCGCAGCTGCAGGTGCCCTGCTCCTCGGGCATGGACGGCGAATGCTACGCCGTGGTCCATGGCAAGGTCGTCCATACCGGCCTGACGGGACCGGATGGCAAGGAAATCGTCATCGGCAACGGCGACACCGCCACCGTCAAGGACACCGCCGGCAGCACGGGCCTCAACCAGGCCAAGAGCATGGTCCAGGCGTTCGAGCGCGTGGGCCTGGTGCGCACCCTGGCCGAACCAAACCTGACCGCGGTGTCCGGCGAGGCCGGCCACTTCCTGGTCGGCGGCGAGTTCCCGGTTCCGACCGGCAGCGACCAGACCGGCAAGATCTCGATCGAATTCAAGCCCTACGGCGTGGGCCTCGGCTATACGCCCGTGGTGCTGTCGGGCGGCCGCATCTCGCTGAAGATCTCGACCGAGGTCTCCGAACTCTCCAGCCTGGGCGCCTTCACGGTGTCCTCCGGCTCGACCTCGGCGGCCCTGACGGTGCCGGGCCTGTCGGTGCGCCGCGCCGAGACGACCGTCGAGATCCCGTCGGGCGGCTCGCTGATGATCGCCGGCCTGCTGCAGCAGACGACCAAGCAGACGATCGACTCCATCCCCGGCATGACCTCGATGCCGATCCTGGGCACGCTGTTCCGGTCGCGAGACTTCCTGAACGGCCAGACCGAGCTGGTGATCATCGTCACCCCGTACATCGTCGACCCGACCCGTCCGCAGAACCTGCAGACGCCGGCCGACGGTCTGGTCTTCGCCAACGACATGAGCACGGTCCTGCTGGGCCGTCTCAACAAGGTGGTCAAGGCCCCGGCCGGCGCCAACGCGGGGCGCGCGTACCAGGGCCCCGTCGGCTATGTAATCGAGTAGGACGCACCCATGACGCACAAGCCTTTCGTCAAGACCGTCCTGATGGCCCTGGCCTTGTCCGGCCTGGTCGCCTGCGCCTCGACGCCGCCCGGCGAGGGTCCGTCGAAGACCGCCGCCACCGACACCCAGCAGTGGACGGACCGCATCAAGGTCACCTCCGCGCCGGACGAGATCGTGCTGGCGCCGCACGCCAAGGGCCTGTCGGCCAACCAGTCGGCCGCGCTGGAAGCCCTGATGGACCGCTGGCTGCAGGCCGAGGGGCGCGAGCTGGTCGTCACCTCGCCCAACAGCGCCGGCGCCATGGCCACCCAGATCCGCGACCGTCTGGTCAGCCTGGGCGCGCCGGGCTCGCGCGTGCGGGTCGTCGGCTTCAACCCGACCGGCCCCGACGACGAGACCATCCGCGTCGGCTTCCTGCGCTACGAGGCCGAGAAGCTGAAATGCGGGCAGCGCTGGGAAAACCTGGCCGCCACCCGCAACAACGAAGCCTATGACAATTTCGGCTGCGCCATGGCCGCCAATCTGGCCGCCCAGGTCGCCAATCCCGAGGATCTGATCCGTCCGCGCGACATGACGCCGGCCGACACCGGCCGTCGCGACACGGTGCTGGGCCTCTACCGCAAGGGTGAGACGACCAGCTCCAAGAAGGACGACCAGGCCAGCGGCTCGATCTCGAAGGCGATCCAGTAATGCGGCCGTCCGACAGCGATCCCTTCGACCTGGGCTTTGACGCCGCCGACGAATTCACGACCGGCGCGAACGATCCCTGGCGCGCGTCCGCGCCGCCGTCGCTGAACCCGACCGTGGGCGGCTTCGACGACCCGTTCGCCGACTTCCCGCCCGCCCGTCCCGAAGGACCTCAGGCGCCGCGCACCGCGCCCCAGCCTCAGCCTCAGCCTCAGGCGCAGCGCGCCGCCCCGCCGCCTCAGCCGCCGCCGCAACCGCGCGCGCCGCGGCCGGCGGCCGTCCAAGACGACGACCTCGACGTCGCCGAGGCCGCCGCCCCGGCCGCGCCGGTCTATCATGAGCCGATCTCGGACGGCGGCCTGGGCGACGCGGCGATCCCGCGCATCACCATCCACGCCTTCTGCGCCCGTCCGGAAACGGCGGCCCTGGTCGAGCACGCCGCCGCGGACCGCCGCATGGCCCGGGCCTCGACCATCGTTCGCGACGGCGGGCTGGAGGCGGCCGTCGACTACTACCAGAACCAGCCGACGCCCTCGCTGGTCATGGTCGAGACGACCGACGGCGCCCAGCGCCTGCTGCACCTGCTGGACAGCTTGGCCCAGGTCTGCGACCCGGGCACCAAGGTGGTCGTGCTGGGCCAGACCAACGACATCGCCCTCTATCGCGAGCTGATGCGCCGCGGGGTCAGCGAGTACCTGACCCAGCCGCTCTCGCCCCTGCAGGTGATCCGCGCCGTCGGCGGCCTCTACGCCGATCCGTCCGCGCCGTTCGTCGGCCGCCAGATCGCCTTCGTCGGCGCCAAGGGCGGGGTGGGGGCCTCGACGCTGGCGCACAACTTCGCCTGGGCGATGGCCGAGAAGATGCAGACCGCCACGGTGCTGGTCGATCTCGACCTGGCCTTCGGCACCGCCGGCCTCGACTTCAACCAGGATCCGCTGCAAGGCGTCCTGGACGCCCTGACCCAGCCCGACCGCCTGGACCCGGTGCTGATGGACCGCATGATGGTCCGCTGCGGCGACCGCCTGTCGCTGTTCGCCGCCCCGGCGACGCTGGACGACGACTACGACATCGGCGCCGACGCCTACGAGGAAGCGACCCAGAAGATCCGCGGCGCCGCGCCGTTCGTGGTGCTGGACATCCCGCACGTCTGGAACGCCGCCACCCGCCGGGTGCTGGTCGGGTCCGACGACCTGGTGGTGGTGGCCATGCCGGACCTGGCGTCCCTGCGCAACGCCAAGAACATCATAGACCTGGTCAAGGCCTCGCGGCCCAACGACGTGCCGCCGCGCCTGGTTCTGAATCAGGTCGGCGTGCCCGGCCGTCCCGAGATTCCGGTGAAGGATTTCGGCGAGGCCCTGGGCATCCAGCCCTCGCTGGTGCTGCCGTTCGATCCCAAGCCCTACGGCCAGGCGGCCAACAACGGCCAGATGCTGGCCGAGGTGGCGCCAAGTCGAAGGCCGCCGAGGGCCTGGAGCACCTGGCGCGCCTGATCAGCCGCCGCGAGCCGCCGCCCTCGCAGAAGTCCTCCGTGCTCTCGGGCCTGTTCAAGAAGAAGTAGATGTTCGGCAAGCGCGACCCGTCAGCCCCCGCCGAACAGAAGGCGCCGCCCCCCGCCCCGGCGGGCGGCGCGGCCATCGCCACGCGTCCCCAGCGGATCGAGCCGGCCGCCGCGCCGACCGCGCCGGCGCCAAGGTCAACGGTCCCGCCCCGAAGGCGACGCCGGGCCTGGACCAGCTGCGCGCCGCGCAGGGGATCGCCGCCGCCCAGACGACCAACATCGTCCGTGAGCAGAGCGACTACTACCACGCCACCAAGACGGTGATCTTCAACGCCCTGCTGAACACCATCGACCTGAGCCAGCTGGCCCAGCTCGACCAGAAGCAGGCCGCCGAGGAAATCCGCGACATCGTCGCCGAGCTGGTGGCGATCAAGAACGTCTCGATGTCTGTGGCGGAACAGGAGACGCTGGTCCAGGACATCATCAACGACGTCCTCGGCTATGGTCCGCTGGAGCCCCTGCTGGCCCGCGACGACATCGCCGACATCATGGTCAACGGCGCCCACCGGGTGTTCATCGAAGTGGGCGGCAAGGTCCAGCTGACCAATGTCCGCTTCCGCGACAACATGCAGCTGATGAACATCTGCCAGCGGATCGTCAGCCAGGTCGGCCGCCGCGTCGACGAAAGCTCGCCGATCTGCGACGCCCGCCTGCCCGACGGCTCGCGCGTCAACGTCATCGCCCCGCCCTTGGCGCTGGATGGTCCGACCCTGACCATCCGGAAGTTCAAGAAGGACAAGCTGACCATGAAGAACCTGGTGGAGTACGCCTCCATCAGCCCGGAAGGGGCGCGGGTTCTGGGGGTCATCGGCGCCTGCCGCTGCAACATCGTCATCTCGGGCGGCACGGGCTCGGGCAAGACCACCCTGCTCAACACCATGACCGCCTTCATCGACCCCACGGAACGGGTCGTGACCTGCGAGGACGCCGCCGAACTGCAGCTGCAGCAGCCGCACGTGGTGCGCCTGGAAACCCGCCCGCCGAACCTGGAAGGCTCCGGCTCGGTGACCATGCGCGATCTGGTCAAGAACTGTCTGCGGATGCGTCCCGAACGCATCATCGTCGGCGAAGTCCGCGGCCCGGAGGCGTTCGACCTGCTCCAGGCCATGAACACCGGCCACGACGGCTCGATGGGCACGCTGCACGCCAACAGCCCGCGCGAGGCCATCAGCCGTATCGAGAGCATGATCACCATGGGCGGCTACGGCCTGCCCTCGAAGACCATCAAGGAGATGATCGTCGGCTCGGTCGACGTCATCGTCCAGGCGGCGCGCTTGCGCGATGGTAGTCGCCGCATCACCCACATCACCGAGGTGGTCGGCCTGGAAGGCGACGTGATCGTCACCCAGGACCTGTTCGTCTACGAGATCACCGGCGAGGACGCCGACGGCAAGGTGATCGGCAAGCACCGCTCGACCGGCATCGCTCGGCCGCGCTTCTGGGATCGCGCCCGCTACTACGGCCTGGAGCGCGAGCTGGCCGAAGCCCTCGACGCGGCGGAGTAGGCTATGCTGTTCGTGATCGCCGGCATCCTGGGGTTCATCACCATCGCGGGCCTGGGCTTCGCCTTCGCGGGCGGGGACAGCGGCCAGGCCAAGGCCGCCAAGCGGGCCCAGATGATCGCCGGAGGCGGCGAGCGCCAGGTCGCCGTGCGCGCCAGGGCCGCCGCCAACACGCCCGACGCCCGCCGCCAGAACATCCTCAAGGCGCTCAAGGAGCAGGAGCGCAAGCAGAAGAAGGCCACGCTGAGCATCAGCGCGCGCATGCTGGCCGCGGGCCTGGGCCAGAACGTCAGGATGTTCTGGATCATCAGCGGCGCGCTGGCGCTGGTCGTCGCCTTGATCGTCCTCGTGCTGAGCCAGAACCCGCTGATCGCCTTGGCGGGCGGCTTCGCCGCGGGTCTGGGCCTGCCGCGCTGGGTCCTGGGCTTCCTGGCCAAGGGGCGGACCAAGAAGTTCACCGAGGCCTTCTCGGACGCCATCGACATCATCGTGCGCGGCATCAAGTCGGGCCTGCCGGTCCACGACTGCCTGAAGATCATCGGCAAGGAGAGCCCCGAGCCCCTGGGCGGCGAATTCCGCACCCTGACCGAGAACATCGCCATGGGCGTGCCGATAGATGCGGCCCTGGAGAAGATGTACGAGCGCATGCCGACCAACGAGCTGCGCTTCTTCGCGATCGTGCTGGGCATCCAGGCCAAGACCGGCGGCAACCTGGCCGAGGCGCTGGGCAACCTCTCCACCGTGCTGCGCGCGCGCAAGCTGATGAAGGAGAAGATCAAGGCGCTCTCCGCCGAGGCGATCGCCTCGGCCTCGATCATCGGCTGCCTGCCGCCCGGCGTCGTCATCCTGATCAGCGTCAGCTCGCCGGCCTACATGAAGCCGATGTTCACCGACCCGCGCGGCCACCTGATGATCCTGGGCGGCCTGCTGTGGATGACCATGGGCATCCTGGTGATGCGCAAGATGATCAACTTCAAGTTCTGAGAGGAGGGTCGCCGTGAGTTCGCCACCGCCCTGACCGATCCCTCGAACCTGCTGACGGCGTTCATCGCCCTGGTGACGTTCGCCACGATCATAACCCTGGCCTCGCCGGCGCTGCGCGACAACAACCTCGAGGGCCGCCTGAAGTCGGTGGCCAACCGCCGCGAGGAGCTGCGTCGGAGGTCGCGCCAGAACATCGCCTCGCGCGGCGCGACGGGCGGCACCCTGCGCCACCAGGACGAGGGCCTCTACAAGAACGTCGTCGAGCGGCTGCAGCTGTCGCGGCTGCTCGAGGATCCCAAGGTCGTCGACAACCTGGCCCAGGCCGGCTTCCGCGGCCCGCGCCCGGTGACCACCTTCTATTTCTTCCGCTTCGTGGCGCCGTTCGTGTTCGCCGGGGTGGTCGGGTTCTATCTCAATGTCGTCAACGGTTTCGGCCTGTTGCCGATGCAGAAGCTGTGCGCCTGCGTCGCGGCCCTGGCGCTCGGCTACTACGCGCCCAACGTCTACATCAGCAACATCGCCCAGAAGCGCCGCGAGTTGATCGTGGCGGCCTTCCCCGATTCGCTGGACCTGCTGCTGATCTGCGTTGAAAGCGGGATGTCGATCGAGGCGGCCATCCAGAAGGTCGGCTCGGAAGTCGGCGCCTCGTCGATGGAACTGGCCGAGGAGCTGTCCCTGCTCACCGCCGAACTGTCGTACCTGCCCGACCGCCGCCTGGCCTATGAGAACCTGGCGCGCCGGACCAACCATCCGGGCATCAAGTCCGTGGCCACCGCCATGATCCAGGCCGAGCGCTACGGCACGCCGCTGGGCACGGCCCTGCGGGTCATGGCCAAGGAGAACCGCGATCTGCGCCTCTCTGCCGCCGAGAAGAAGGCCGCGGCCCTGCCGGCCCAACTGACCGTGCCGATGATCGTGTTCTTCCTGCCGGTGCTGTTCGTCATGATCCTGGGCCCGGCGATCCTGAAGGTGCAGGACATCTTCGGGAAGCACTGACGCTTCCCACCCCTAAAAGACCCGTCCAAGGCGTGGCGCGCGGCTTGCGCTGACCCGACCCCTCGGTTTCGATTTGGGACAGTGGGATGAAACACATGGGGAAGGGCCCTCCGGTCCGCGCGTTCGCGGCCGAGGAAGAGGGAGGCGCGGCCATCGAGACGGCGCTGTTGGCGGGCCTGGCGGCGTTTCTGGCGTTCACCATCAAGAACATGGTGGCGATGCCGCTGCTGGGCGTTCTCACCAAGGCCAGCCGGGTGCTCGGCCAGGCGCTGGGGTAGGCGCGCCGCCCCCTCCAGCCCGGCCATCACCGCATCCGACAGCTCCAGCGCCGCCGCCGCCAGGTTCTCGCGCAGATGGGCCACCGACGAGGCGCCCGCGAGCGAGAGGTGTGGCGGGCTGGCCCGCCACAAGGGCGGCTGGTCACCGGGCCCGACACTGCCTGGCGGTGATGATCTGAAGGTCGGTATGTCGGTAAGGCGCCGATGGCGAATTTCGACCCAAGTTGGACATCAGAATCCGCGCGACCGACCGGCCCGAGCGCCCGCCGCGCTCTGGCGCGATCCAACTTCAGCGTGTAGGATTCGTTCCAGTCTTGTTCCGCCGCCGAGAGTCCGCATGGCCAAGCCCGAGCATCACCGCGCCGCCCGCGCCGAGGAGGCGCTTGCCATGCGCCGGGCGGCGGGCGAGACAGCGGACATGGCCAACACCCTCGATCACCTGCCGGCCGGCAAGCAGCGCGAACTGGCCTTCGTGGTCGAGATCCTGCAAGCGGGCTTCGCCGAGGAGGTCGCCAAGCGGTCGGGTCCTTTGGGCCAGGGCAGGATCCTCAAGATCATCCTGTTCGGATCCTACGCCCGAGGCGACTGGGTCGAGGACCCGGTGGGCCGCTATTTCTCGGACTATGACCTGCTGGTGGTGGTCGATCAGGAGAAGCTCGCCGATCCCCTGGAGTTCTGGGAAGGGGCCGAAAAGCGCCTACTGGACGAGCTTTCGGCCGGTCAGCGGCTGAGGACGCCGGTCAACTTCATCGTTCACGACCTGGACGACGTGAATGAGCAGCTGACGCGCGGGCGGTACTTCTTCACCGACATCGTGCGCGATGGGGTGGCGCTGTTCGAGACTGGCGAGCTGGCCCTTGTCGAACCCACGCCGCTGTCGCCGGAGGCGGCGCTGAAGGAGAGCCGGGAGTACTATGAGAAGTGGATGGAAAGCGCCGAGCGCTTTCTCACCAACGGCAGCGAGAACCTCGCCCGAAATTGGAACAACGAGGCTGCCTTCCTTTTGCATCAGGCCGTTGAGCGCCTCTACTACTGCCTGCTCCTCGTCCTGACGCTTTACGCCCCCAAGTCCCATAATCTGGTCCGCCTACGCGGGCTCGCCGAGCCGCTCGACCCACGTCTGGCCGAGGTCTGGCCCACCGACACCAAGTTCCACAAACGCTGTTTCGAGCTGCTCCGCGCCGCCTATGTGAAGGCGCGCTACTCGCCCCACTACAAGGTCACCGCCGAGGAGCTGGCCTGGATTCAAGAGCGCATCGAGCTGCTCCAATCCCTGGTCAAGGAACTCTGCGAGGCCCGCGTGCGGCAGCTCGCGGAAGACGCCGCGACTCCGGACTGACCGTTGTCGTGTCCGCTCTCTGCATCGCGCCCAATGTCCGGTAGCCGGCGCAGGCCTAGTTTCCGCGCCCGACCCTAAGCGGATTTAGGCGAAAGCCTGCGCCAAGATCGCCGCGACGATCGCGCCCCCGACCACGAGGCCGACGATGGGTGCGCGGGGGTGCGCGACGTTGATCGTCCACCCCATGATGGGAATGCGCTTTGGCACGAAAAGCCGTGGGTCGTTAGGCCCGTGGTAGAATCCGAAACCATCGTACTGACCGTTCATCTCGACATCTCCGAACAGTCGGAATTTGCCAGACCAAACGGCGGCTTTCCATCTGTGGACGCCCCCTTCAGCGCAAGACGGATTTTGAAGCTCTGACGCTCGATCGGATGCTGCCATCTGTCCGGCCTGTTGTGCGCCCTTGAGCGCTGGCCTGTATGGAAGTTCGCGGATCAGGTCCAAATCACCCATAGCGTGCTCAAGAGGCACGGTGGAAAGCCCTGGTTTTCCCAATCCCGTCTCACCGACTGTGCGCCATACCCTCCGTCGTCCGACTACGCTTCGACGCCTCTGGAGCCGGCGGCCGTTAGGCCGCCAGCACCGGAGCCCTGTAAACGCCGCCCCTGGCCAGCAGCGCCCAAATGATCCTCGCGGTCTTGTTCGCCAGCGCCACGGCCACCAGCATCCGCGGCTTGCGGGCCAGCATCTGGGCCAGCCACGATCCGGGCGGCGCGCCGCGGATCAAGGCCTGCTTGATCACGGCGCTGGCGCCGATCACCAGCAGTCGTCGCAACGTTCGCTCGCCGGCCTTGGTGATCTGGCCCAGCTTCTGTTTGCCGCCACTTGATCGCTGGACAGGCGTCAGGCCCAGCCAAGCCGAGAAGTCCCGCCCGCAACGGAAGGCCTCTGCTCCCGGCGCCAGGGCGACCATCGCCGAGGCCGTGACAGGTCCAATGCCTGGGATTGTCATCAGCCGCCGAGCAACGGGATCCTCCTTGGCGCGACGGGCGATCTCGGCATCCAGGCTGGCGATCTCTGTCTGCAGCGAGGCCAGAATCCGCACCATGACCTGCAGGCTCACGCGGGCGGCCAGCGGCAGTCGGCTCTCGGGATCCTCGATCTCGGCGACCAGGCGCTCGACGTACATCACGCCCTTTGGGGCGACATAGCCGAACTCGGCCAAGTGGCCGCGCAGGCCGTTCATGATCTGCGTGCGCTGGCGCACCAGCAGATCCCGGGCGCGGAACACCACGCCGCTGGCCTGCTGCTCGCGGCTCTTCACGGGCACGAAGCGCATCGTCGGCCGCTGGGCCGCCTCGCAGATGGCCTCCGCATCGGCCTCGTCGTTCTTCTGCCGCTTCACGAACGGCTTCACGTAGGCCGGCGGGATCAATTTGACCGTATGGCCGAGCGCCGCCAGCTCACGGCCCCAGTGATGGGCTCCGGCGCAGGCCTCCATGGCGACCACGCAGCGCGGCTGTCCGGCGAAGAACGCCAGCAGCCGACCCCGCCCAAGCTTCTTGCGGAACATAACCGTGCCTGCTGCATCGGCTCCGTGGGCCTGGAACACTGACTTGGCGATATCCAGCCCGATGATGGTAAGCTCGCCCATGGGCGCCTCCCTCGAGTGAAGTTCAACACTCCTCACTCTGGCACGTAGATGCCGTCGGGGGGCGTCCACCCCATCACCCGAACAGACGATGGGAAGGTCCGCTGTCGGGAGCCCGCAGCCGGGCTTCCAGTATCGGTGTATTCCCTAATCCAAGGGCGGGAATGACTTACGTTGGGGAGGTGGTCGTGAACCCGGATCCGAACAACAGACCCTACTGCCCGCCGCCCGCCTTCAGCGACTCCCAGCTGCGGCCGGAGCCGGCCTGGCCGAGGGCGGCGCGCAGGTAGGCCAGGTTGTTGCTGACCTGCTCGGGCGGCAGATCGGCGCGGGCCAGTTTCTCGGCTTCCGGCAGGCGGCCTTGCAGGCCGACCACCAGGGCCAGGTTCTGGCGCACCTGGATGCCGGCCGAGGGCAGGGCGGCGGCGCGGCGCAGTTGGACCTCGGCGCCGGCCAGGTCGCCCTTGGCGGCCAGGTGCATGGCGTAGTTGGCCAGCGGCGTGGCCTCGGTCGGCGCCAGGGCCAGAGCCTGGCGGTGCGCGGCCTCGGCCTCGTCGTCGCGCTCGGCCTGCTCGTAGGCCACGCCCAGCAGGGTCAGCGGACGCCAGTCGCGGGGATTTAGGACGGCGGCCTTGCGGGCCGGCTCGATGGCGTAGAAGCCCTGGCCCCGGGCGATGTGGGCGCGGGCCAGCTCCAGCAGCAGGGCCTCGTCGTCGGGGCGGGAGACCAGGCCCTTGGTCGCGGTCTCGGCGGCGTCGTCGTTGCGGCCCAGGGCGCGCAGGGATTGGGCCAGGGCGGCGCCGGCCTCGGCGTCGGCCGGGTCGGTCTCGAACTCGGCGCCCCAGAAGGCGGCGCGGGCCAGCGGGTCCAGGCGGCGGGCCTCGGCGCGCTGCTGCGGCGAGGCCTTGACCGGCGCGGCCTTGGCGGCCTCGACCTGGGCGGGCTTGGCGGAGTTGGCGGCGAAGGCGGCCGGCGCGATCAGCAGGACGGCCGGGGCGAGCAGGGTTGCGACGAGCGCGCGCTTGCGACACATGAAAGACATGTCTCCAGAAGGTTCGCCCATTGTCCGGGCGCGGCCCTCAAGGAATTGTTAAGCATAATTTTAAAGGACTTCGTCGATGTCCGACGCGACGCATCCGATCCTGGCCTCGGCGCAGGGGCAGGCGATCCCGGTCCATCCGGTGAGCGAGGCCGAACTCGAGGCGTTTCTCGCCCGAAAGCGCGCGCCGGTCAGGACTTACGCCGCCGCCAACACGTTCACGGCCAAGGCCGGCCAGGTGCTGGCTGTGCCCGGGTCCAGCGGCGCCGTCGAGCAGGTGCTGCTGGGAACCGGTCCAAATTCGAGTGGGGGCCGCGTTGATCTGTCGCTGTTCCGGACCCTGGCGGGCAAGCTGCCGGCCGGAGAGTACGCGCTGTCCAAGCTGCCGCGCGGCGTCGATCCGGAGCAGGCGGCCCTGGCCTTCGCCCTCGGGACCTACCGCTTCGACCGCTACAAGAAGAAGGGCGAGCCGATCGCCCGGCTGGTGGCGCCCAAGGGCGTCGACGCCGCCGTGGTGACCGCCACGGCCCACGCCTGCGCCCTGGCCCGCGACATGGTCAACACCCCGGCCAACGACATGGGGCCGCTGCAGATCGAGACCATCGCCCGCGAGATCGCCGAGAAGTACGGGGCGACGGTCTCCGTGGTCACTGGCGATGCGTTGCTGACGGAGGGCTATCCCGCCGTCCACGCCGTGGGCCGCGCGGCCGTCGAGGTGCGCAGCCCCCGCATGATCGAGATCGCCTGGGGCGATGCGGCCCACCCGGTCGTGGCCCTCGTGGGGAAAGGCGTGGTGTTCGACACCGGCGGCCTGGACATCAAGCCCTCGGCCGGCATGAGGCTGATGAAGAAGGACATGGGCGGCGCCGCCCACGCCCTGGCGCTGGGCCGGATGGTCATGGAGGCCAGGCTGCCCGTGCGCCTGGTGATCCTGACCCCGGTGGTCGAGAACGCCATCGCCGGCGACGCCATGCGGCCGGGCGACGTGCTTCAGACCCGCGCCGGTCTGACCGTGGAGGTGGGCAATACCGACGCCGAGGGCCGCCTGATCCTGGCCGACGCCCTGACCCGCGCCGCCGAGCTGAAGCCAGCCCTGACCCTGGACTTCGCCACCCTGACCGGCGCGGCGCGCATGGCCATGGGGCCATTCGTGATCCCGTTCTGGACACAAGACGACAAGCTGGCCGGCCAGCTCGAGGCGGCGTCGAAAACCGTCGCCGACGCGCTGTGGCGGATGCCCCTGACCGAGGCCTATCGCGAGGCCCTGGACAGCGACATTGCCGACCTCAAGAACGATCCCGACGGCTGGGCCCAGGCCGGCGCCACCACGGCGGCCTTGTTCCTGCAGCGCTTCGCCCCAAATGGTAGCGATATGGGGCCCTGGGCCCACTTCGACGTCTTCGCCTGGAACCCCAAGGCGCGTCCCGGATTCCCGGTCGGCGGGGAAGTCCAGGCCATTCGCGCCGCCTTCGCCATGCTCAAGGGCCGTTTCGCATGACGCTTGATACTCGCATCACCCTGGCCCGGCCCGACCTCGCCGACCAGCGCCTGGAGGGCCTGGTTCCGGCCGAGCGCTACGCGGCCAGCCGATTGATGGTCTGCGCCGCGCCCGCGGCCGCCATCCGCGCCGCCGCCGCGCCCGACGCCGAGCAGTGGGACCAGCTGTTGTTCGGCGAGGTCTTCCGGGTGCTCGAGGAAAAGGACGGCTTCGCCTGGGGCCAGGCCCCGCGCGACGGCTATGTCGGCTATGTCGCGACCTCTGACCTGGTCGAGCAGGGCCACCCGCCGACCCACGCGGTGTCGGCGATCCGCACCTACGCCTTCAGCAAGCCCGACATCAAGTCGCGGCCGGAGGGGCTCTACAGCCTCAACAGCCTTGTGACGATCGAGGACCGCGAGGGCCGCTTCGCCAAGGCCGCCGGCACGGGCTGGTTCGTCGACGCGCACCTGACCCCGATCGGCCGGGGCGAGAAGGACTATGTCGCCGTCGCCGAACGCTTCCTGGGCGCGCCGTACCAGTGGGGCGGCCGCGAGAGCCTGGGCCTGGACTGCTCGGGCCTGGTGCAGCAGGCGCTCTACGCCTGCGCGCGGGCCTGTCCGAGGGACACCGACATGCAGCGGGGCTTCTTCGCCGAGATCGCCGAGGCCGACCGCCGGCGCGGCGACCTGGTGTTCTGGAAGGGCCACGTGGCCATCCTGCTGGACGGGGAGACCATCCTCCACGCCAACGCCCACCACATGGCGACGGCGGTCGAGCCGCTGGCCGAGGCCGTGGCGCGGATCGCGGCGACGCCCACGGGCGCGGTGCTGGGATATCGGCGGGTTTAGGTTCCTTCTCCCCTTGCGGGAGAAGGTGTCGGCGCAGCCGACGGATGAGGGGCCTCTCGGCCGCGCCGCGCACCCCTCACCCGACCCGCTTCGCGGCCACCCTCTCCCGCAAGGGGAGAGGGGAAATGCAGACAAACAAAAAGGCCGCGGAGCTTTCGCTGCGCGGCCTCTTCGATCTTGTCAGCCTTGGAAGGCTTAGGCCTTCGGCGGGGCCGTCGCGCCACCGGCGGCCGGAGCAGCGGCGGCGCCAGCGGCCGGAGCCGTCGTGCCGCCCGGCGCGGCCGGGGCCGCGGCGTCGGCGGCGGGCGCGCCTTCGGCCGGAGCGGCGGCGGCGGCCGGACGCGGCGGCGGGATCGGCAGCTTCGAGCCGAGGCTGTGCAGGTAGGCGATGACCGCGATGCGATCTTCCGGCTTCTTCAGACCCACGAAGGTCATGTTGGTGCCGGGGACGTCCTTACCCGGGGCCTTCAGGAAGGTGTACAGGGCGTCGTAGTCCCACACCGGGGTCTTGCCCGAGAAGTCCTTCATCGCGCCCGAATAGTTGAAGCCCGGGTGGCCGGCCGGCTTGCGGCCGACGACGTCCCAGAGGCCCGGGCCGGTGGCGTTGGCGTTCGAGGCGTCCAGCTTGTGGCAGGCCGCGCACTTGGCCGAGACGGCGGCGCCGGCGGCCGCGTTGGCCGGGGTCAGGACCGCGTTCCAGTCGGGCGGGGTGTCGACCGCCGCGGCGGCGCCGCCGGCGGAGTCTTCCTGGACCGCGATCTCGTAGCCGGCCTTCTCGACTTCATGCTTCTTGAAGACGATGTCCGACGCTTCTCGCAGACCAAAGATGATGAGGCCGGTCAGCAGCACGCCGCCAGCGATCTTGTTGAACGTCAGGTCGCTCATTTCAGCCTAGTCAGCCTCTTGTCGGCCCACCCCAGGGCGGGCTTTGAACCAGCGCCTCGGACTCGCGATACCAGTCTCCAGCGCACGTCATGTTGCGCTCGCGTCTCTTACACGCTACCGCCCCTCGCGCAACCGGTCCGCAAAGATTTGAGACCCAGAACCGCCATGAACCCGATCGTCCTGATCCCCGCGCGGATGGCCGCGACGCGTCTGCCCAACAAACCGCTGGCCGACATCGGCGGCGCGCCGATGATCGTCCGGGTTCTGAACCAGGCCCTGGCGGCCGGCATTGGCCCTGTCGCCGTGGCGGCCGGCGATCGCGAAATCGTTGAGGCCGTTCAAGCCGCTGGCGGCGTGGCGGTGCTGACCGACCCTGATCTGCCGTCGGGTTCGGACCGGATTCTGGCGGCGCTCGCGCAACTCGATCCGGGGTTCGAACATGACGTCGTGATCAACCTGCAGGGCGACATGCCGTTCGTCGACCCGGCGAGCTTAAGCGACTGCGCCCGGATACTTAAGGAGTTCGACGACGCCGATATCGCCACCGTCGTCGCCCCGGAAGCATCAATCGCCGACCGCGCCAACCCGGACGTGGTCAAGGCCGTCCTGGCCATGGAGGACGACGGCCAAAGCGGCCGCGCGCTCTATTTCACCCGTTCGACGCTCTATGGCGACGGGCCGGTATGGCGCCACATCGGCATCTACGGCTATCGCCGCGAGGCGCTGGTGGTGTTCAACGACGCCGCGCCGTCCGCCCTCGAAAAGCGCGAGAAGCTGGAGCAGCTGCGCGCCCTCGAGCTGGGCCTGACCATCCGCGCGGCGGTGGCGGCGACCGCCCCCATTTCCGTCGACAATCCTTCCGATCTGGAAGCCGCCCGCCAAGAAGCTGGAAAGCAGGCCCTATGAGCATCCTCAAGAAGATCGCCTTCCAGGGCGAGCCCGGCGCCAACAGCCATGAGGCGTGCCGGACCTATTTCCCGGACTACGAGGCCTATCCCTGCAAGACCTTCGAGGAGGCGTTCGAGGCCATCAAGACCGGGATCGCCGCCCTGGGGATGATCCCGATCGAGAATTCGATCGCCGGCCGGGTCGCCGACGTGCACCACCTGCTGCCGGCCTCGGGTCTGAAGATCATCGGCGAGCGCTTCAAGCCGATCCGCTTCCAGCTGATGGCCAACAAGGGCGTCAAGCTGGAGGACGTGAAGGTGGTCAGCTCGATGCCGATCGCGCTGTCCCAATGCCGCAACAGCCTCAAGCGCCTGGGCGTGGACACCGAAGCCGCCGGCGACACGGCCGGCGCGGCCAAGGCCCTGGCCCTGAAGCCCAACCCGACCCACGGCGCCGTCGCGCCGGCCCTGGCGGCCGAGATCTACGGCCTGGACATCCTGGCCCGCGACATCGAGGACGAGCGCCACAACACCACCCGCTTCCTGGTGATGACGGCCGACAAGACCCCGCCGGCCCCGGACTTCACCCACCGCTGCGTGACCAGCTTCGTGTTCCGCGTCCGCAACCTGCCGGCGGCGCTGTACAAGGCGCTTGGCGGCTTCGCGACCAACGGCGTCAACATGACCAAGCTGGAAAGCTACATGGAAGGCGGGAACTTCACGGCGACCTTCTTCTACGCCGAGGTCGACGGCCGCCCCGAGGACCGCGCCCTGGCCCTGGCGCTGGACGAGCTGAAGTTCTTCTCGGAGAAGTTCGAGATCCTGGGGGTCTATCCGGCGGACCCGTTCAGGGATCGCGGCCAAGGCTAGCGCCGTCCCCAAACGTCACCCTTCCGATATCGGCGTTATCCCGTTAGGCTTTGCCAAAACAAGGGGAGGGTTCACGTGAACAGTTCGATGATCGCGCCGGTGATGGCGCTGGTGGCCTGGTCGCTGGTGATGTGGGTCTGGATGTACGTCCAGCGCATCCCGGCGATGCACAAGGCCGGGGTCAAGCCGCAGGACGCCCGCTTTCCGGGCTCGCTGGACATCCTGCCGGATTCCGCGCGGCAGGCGGCCGACAACTACAACCACCTGATGGAGCAGCCGACCATCTTCTACGCGGCGGCGCTGGCCATCCAGGTCGCGGGCCACGCCGACCCGATGGCGGTGCATTTCGCCTGGGTCTATGTCGGCGTGCGGGTGCTGCACAGCCTGCTGCAGATCAGCATCAACCTGGTGCCGGTGCGGTTCCTGCTGTTCGTGATTTCCACGGGCGTGCTGGCGGCGATGGTGGCGCGGGAGTTGATGAAGGTGTTCTAGATCCTCCCCTTCTGGGGGAGCATCTACCGCCTCAGGCCGCGTCCAGCCCGATATCCAGCACCGGCGCCGAGTGGGTCAGCGCCCCGACGCTGATCACGTCGACGCCGGTCTCGGCGATGGCTCTTACCGTCGTCAGGTTCACGCCGCCCGAGGCCTCCAGCACCGCGCGGCCCTTGGCCAGGCGCACGGCGGTCTTCAGGTCGTCGAGGCTGAAATTGTCCAGCATCACCACGTCCGGCCGATGCTTGAGGGCCTCGTCCAGCTGGTCCAGGCCGTCGACCTCGACCTCGACCTTCACCAGGTGGCTGGCATGGGCGCGGGCGCGCCTCACGGCTTCGCCGACCCCGCCGCAGGCGGCGACGTGGTTGTCCTTGATCAGGATGGCGTCATCCAGGCCGAAGCGGTGATTGACCCCGCCGCCGCAGCGGACGGCGTATTTCTCCAGGGCGCGCAGGCCCGGCGTGGTCTTGCGGGTGTCGACGATGGTCGCCCCCGTGCCCTCGACCAGGCGGACATAGGCCCGCGTCAGGGTGGCGACGCCCGACAGCCGGCCCAGCAGGTTCAGTCCCGTGCGCTCGGCGGCCAGCACGGCGCGGGCATTGCCCTCGGCGCGGGCCAGGATCGCGCCCGGCATGACATCCGAGCCGTCCGGGGCTGCGACCTCGAAGGTCGCGGTCGGGTCGAGCGCGGCCAGGGACAGGCGCGCGCAGGACAGGCCCGAGACCCGGCCGTCCTGGCGGCTGGCCCAGACCACCGACAGGCGGGCGTCCGGGTCGATGCAGGCCTGGCCGGTGATGTCGCCGGCCCGGCCCAGGTCCTCGGCCAGGGCGTGGTCGACGATCGGGCGGACGAGGATGTCGTCGAGAGGAACGATGCTCATTCGGCGGCGTAGCGGACGGCGGCGTCCGCGCTCGTGAGGGTGACGAAGGTGCGGACCGGCTCGGCGGTCGCGGGGAAGTCGCGGCGATAGTGGCCGCCGCGGCTTTCCTGGCGGGCCAGGGCGGCGTCGACGATCAGGCGGGCGGCGACCTGGGGCGGGCAGGGGCCATAGGCGGGCTCCAGGGCGTCGATCTGTTCCAGCAGGCGGGTCAGGCCCGCTTCGTCGCGGATCACCCCGGCGTCGCGGCTCATGGCCTTGCGCAGCACCTGGAAGGCGGCGTCGGGCAGGTCGGGCAGGGGCTCCAGGCTGACCGGCTCGCCGCCCGCTTGACCCTCGGCCGCCGCCGCGTGGCCGGCGCGGGCCCCGAACACGGCCGCTTCCAGCAGGCTGTTGGAGGCCAGGCGGTTGGCGCCCTGAACGCCCGTCGAGGCGCACTCGCCGGCGGCGTAGAGGCCCGGCAGGCTGGCGCGGCCGTCCAGATCGGTGGCGACCCCGCCCATGTGATAGTGCACCGCAGGGACGACCGGGATCATCTCGCGGCGCGGGTCCAGGCCGCCCGCGCGGCAGGCCTCGAACACGGCCGGGAATTCCTTGGGGAAGTGCGGGCCGACGGCGGCGACGGCGTCCAGGAACGCGCCGCGCCCGGATTCGCGCTCGGCGTGGATGGCGCGGGCCACCACGTCACGCGGGGCCAGCTCGCGGGCCGGGTGATAGTCGGCCATGAAGGCGCGGCCGTCGACATTGCGCAGGATCGCGCCCTTGCCGCGCAGGGCCTCGGTGGCCAGGGGGGCGGGGTCTCGGCCGATGTCGATGGCCGTGGGGTGGAACTGCACGAACTCCGGATCGGCGATCGTCGCGCCGGCCAGGGCGGCCAAGCCCAGGCCCTCGCCGCGCACCTCCTTCGGCGTGGTGGTGACGGCATAGAGGCCGCCGATGCCGCCGGTGGCCAGGATCACGCTGTGGCTGCGGATCTCGACCAGCGCGCCGTCGATCTCGGCCAGGACCCCGACCACGCGACCGGTCGCGTCCTGAAGCAGGCGACGGGCGCGGGCGTTCTCGCGGACCTCGATGGCCGGCGCGGCGCGGACGGCGGCGATGACGGCGGCCATGATCGCCGCGCCCGCGCCGTCGCCGCCGACCCGGGCGACCCGGGCCTTGGCGTGGGCGGCTTCCAGGCTGAGCACGAACTCGCCGCCGGTTTTCCGATCGAACGGCGCGCCCAGAGCGGCCAGGTCGCGGACGGCCTGCGGGCCTTCGCGGGTCAGCAGGTCGACGGCCTTCGGATCGCAGAGGCCCGCGCCGGCGGCGATGGTGTCGGCCGCGTGCAGCGCCGGGCTGTCGTCGCTCGACAACGCCGCGGCCATGCCGCCCTGCGCCCAGGCGCTGGAGCAGCCGGTCGCCAGCGGCGTCGGCGACAGGACGAGCGCCTTGTGCGCGGCCAGCGCGGCCGAGAGGCCGGCAAGACCGGCGCCGAGGATGACGGGGCCGTCGAAGTCTACGCGATACTGGGTCATCTCACGCTCCACTCCCTTCCCCCTTGATGGGGGAAGGGCCGGGGATGGGGGTGAACACGGCGGTTCAGCCATCCGAGAAAGACGAAGGACGGGGTGGAAGCGGATCGGCCGCGTCACCCCCATCCCCAACCCTTCCCCCATCAAGGGGGAAGGGGCTTAAATGAGTTCTACATTCACGTGATGCCGGGCCTTCACCAGGTCGTAACGGGCCGGGACGGCCGGCGGCGGCAGGTCGATCATCCGCTGCACGGCCAGGCGGGCGCGGTCGAGGATGTCGGCGTCGACCGTCACCTCGAACTGCTCGTGAACGAGGGCGTCATGGATGTTCTGCAGCGTGATCCGCTTCATGTGCGGGCACATGTTGCAGGGGCCGATGAACTGGGTCAGCGGGCTCTCGGCCTGGACGTTGCTGGCCATCGAGCACTCGGTGATCAGCACCACCTGGGCCGGCTTGCGCTGGGCCACGTAGTCGTTCATCGCCGCGGTTGAGCCGGCGAAGTCGGCGGCTTCCAGGATCTCGGCCGGGCACTCGGGGTGGGCCAGGACTTCCGCGCCGGGCCAGGCCGCGCGCATGTCGGCGATGTCGCTGGCGGTGAAGCGCTTGTGCACCTCGCAGTGGCCGGCCCAGGCGATGATCTTGACGTCCGTCTGGCGCGCGACGTTGCGGGCCAGATATTCGTCGGGGATCAGGATGACCTTGTCGACGCCCCATTCCCTGGCCGCCCACTCGACCACCTGCACGGCGTTGGCGCTGGTGCAGCAGATGTCGGTCTCGGCCTTCACGTCGGCGGTGGTGTTGACATAGGTGACGACCGGGATCCCCGGATAGCGCTGCTTGATCAGCCGCACGTCGGCGCCGGTGATCGAGGAGGCGAGGCTGCAGCCGGCCTTCAGATCCGGGATCAGGATCTTCTTTTCGGGGCTCAGGACCTTGCTGGTCTCGGCCATGAAGTGGACGCCGGCCTGGACGATGATCTGGGCGTCCGACTTCGCGGCTTCCTTGGCCAGGGCCAGGCTGTCGCCGACGAAGTCGCCCACGCCGTGGAAGATGTCCGGCGTCATGTAGTTGTGGGCCAGGATGGCGGCGTTTTTCTCGCGCTTGAGGCGGTTGATCTCGGCGATCAGCGGGGCCTGGACGCGCCACTCCAGCGGGGTGACGTGATGCTTGACCTTGTCCCAGACGCCGGCGGTCTCCGCCTCGACCTGGGCGGTGAACTCGAGCGGGCCATTTTCAGACAAGATTGGAAACCCGTCAGCCATCTGATACTCCGTTATGCTCAAAGTGAGCATTTCCAGGGCCTCAAAAAACGCCGGGAGCTTCCGCGGATGTTCCGCTGGCGACCCGGCGCCTAGGTTATGCTGAAAGTGAGCATAACTGATCCGTACATATAGCCCCTGCAAGCGAGAATGCAAACCCGGCATAAAAGCGCGGCGCCATTTTCGGAGGCGACAGCTTCGCCTTGGGAGCAGCACGTTAGACTACGGCGAGGCGCCCGCAGCGGTCGCCGCTTGCCAAGACCTGCCGCGTTATCGCCAGGTTTCAGGCTTACATATCCGTAATGTGGAAGAAAAATTCTGTCACCAGCGCGACTACGCGGAAAGCTAGGCGTCGTTCGATGCGTTTCAAATGTACAGTATTTAGTGTACAAGTATAAAGTAGGAAGACAAACGCATCAAATTTCATAATTTTTTATGAAATAATATTATTGAAAGTAGTGAACTAAACTTCGATCTCTTTATCAGTCTCAGAATAGGTGCGATCATTACAAACTTGTAAGGCTGTGACTTTATTGCGACAGCCGTTTGACGACGCATTTCACGCTCGCAATGTTCGTTGACCTGAGATCGATTAAGTTCGTAGCTCCCCGCCAGTCGGATCCCAATCCGTGATCCGGAGCCGCGCATGTGCGCATGCGCGATGTAGAGACGCTGGGGAGTACTACCTTGAATACGAAGTCCATCCGGGAGCGTTTGCTCGCTTCCTCCATGATCTGCGGCGCCGCCGTGGCCGTGCTGGGCGCCAGCCAGGCCGCCGCGCAGACCGCGCCCGCGGCCCAAAGCGACCAGACGCAAGTTGAGGAAATTATCGTCACCGGTTCGCTGTTCCGCCGCACCGACACCGAAACCCCGTCGCCGGTCACCGTGCTGACCTCGGAAAACCTGGCCCATGCAGGCATCACCACCGCTGCGGAAGCGATCCGTTCGATCTCGGCCGACGGCGCCGGTTCGATCGGCACCGGCTTCCAGAGCGGCTTCTCGGCCGGCGGTTCGGCCGTGTCGCTGCGCGGTCTGGGCGTTTCGTCGACCCTCGTGCTGGTCGACGGCCTGCGTTCGACCAACTTCCCGATCAACGACGACGGCCACAACGCCTATGTCGACCTGAACACCATCCCGTTCAGCCTGATCGACCGGATCGAAGTTCTGAAGGACGGCGCCTCGTCGTCGTACGGCGCTGACGCCATCGGCGGCGTGGTGAACCTGAAGCTGAAGAAGACCTTCGTCGGCGTCGCCGGCAGCATGGAAGCCGGCGAAACCGACCGAGGTGATGGCGAGCATAAGCGCGCCGACATCACTCTCGGCTACGGCGACTATGAGGAGTCCGGCTGGAACTTCTATGTCAACGCCGAATATCAGAAGGACGGCCGCGTCACGACGCACTCGCGCGGCTTCCCCTACAACAACCAGGACCTGACCTCGATCGGCGGTCTCGACAACAACTCTGCCGACAGCAATGTCACCTCGGCGACGCCGACCGCGATCGTCGCCCTAGGCACCCAGTCTGACCTGAACAACCCGCTTTCGGGCAGCTCGTCGCTGACCCCGAGCGGCACCTATGTCGACTCCGCCGGCAAGACGCAAAACTACTACAACTACACCGCGCTCAACACGTCGAACTGCACCAACGGCACCTACACGGTGACGACCGGTTCGGCCCGCGGCACGACCTGCAAATGGAACCTGGTCGACACCTACAACCAAGTTCAACCGCTGCAGAAGCGCTACGCCTTCAACGGCCGCCTCAGCATGCGCCTCTCGGAGAACGTCGAGGCCTATGTCACCGGCAGCTATTCGAGCAATGAAGTCGACATCAAGAACCAGCCGCGCACCATCCGTAACACCCAGCCGTTTGGCGCCTCGCCGTCGCTGTCGGGCCTGAACATCGCCCTGCCGGTGTGGATCTGCTCGACCGGGACCAACTGCGCGACGGCGGCTGATCGTCGCCTGAACCCGAACAACCCCTACGCCGCCGCCTTCGCCAGCAATCCGGCCAGCGGCGCCGCGCGAATCTTCTACACGTTCGGCGACATCCCCGCCGGCAGCAATCGCGTCAACGAAGTCATCCGCGGCACGGCTGGCCTGAAGGGCAGCTTCGGCGATGGTTGGAACTGGTCGGTCGACGCTGTCGGCGCCCGTGACAACCTGCGTATCCGCCAGCGCGGGTATCTGAACATCGCTAGCCTGGTGAACGCGATCAACACGGGCTCGTACAACTTCGTCGATCCGTCGAAGAACACCGAGGCCGTGCGCAACGCGATCTCGCCTGACGTCGTGACGAACTCGCACTCGTCGATCATGGCTCTGGACGGCACGATCACCCACAAGCTGTGGACCCTGCCGGGTGGCGACATGATGCTGGCCGTCGGCGGTCAGATCCGTAAGGAAGTCCTGGAGAACAACAACCAGAACGCCCGTCTGGACACCTACGGCCTGACCACCTCGTCGGCCTTCGGCAAGCACACGGTCAAGGCCGGGTTCTTCGAAATCCTGGCGCCAGTCGTCGACAAGTTGGAAATCAACCTGTCGGGTCGTTACGACGACTACTCGGAAGGCTTCAGCCACTTCTCGCCGAAGATCGGCGCCAAGTACACGCCGATGAAGCAACTGGCTTTCCGCGGTACGTATTCGGAAGGCTTCCGCGCCCCGACCTTCGCGGAATTGGGTCCGCGTTCGCAGTACGCCGGTTTCTCGACATATTCGACGCCTGCCTCGTTCCAACTGGCCCACGGTGGCCTGACCAGCGCCGGCAACACCAACCCCTACGCCCAATCCTACTCGCTGGGTTCGGGTCTGGTCGGTAACCCGAACCTGAAGCCGGAAACCTCGCGCAGCTTCACGCTGGGCACCATTGTGCAGCCGACCCGTTGGCTGTCGATGACGGTCGACTACTACAACGTCAAGAAGAACAACCTGATCGTCAGCGGCTCGAAGATCTCCGAGGCTCGGGCGGCCTATTATACGAAGACGAACATGGCTGACGCCTGCGCCGCCGTGGCGGCCGTGGGCGCGGGCTATTCGTGCAACGTGGTGGACTCTCCCGATCCGCTGTACCCGACGGCCTTGCCGCGCATCCTGATCATCAATGCGCCGTTCGAGAACGCCAGCTATTCGCAAACCTCAGGCGTCGACTTCTCGGCCACGGCCAACGTCGGCCTGTGGGCTGACGCCAAGCTGAACAGCCGCGTCGAAGTCACCCACGTGCTGAAGTACGACCTGCACACCGCCGATGGTAAGGTGCAGAAGTACGCCGGCACCCTGGGTCCGTACGAGCTGTCGTCGGGCAACGGTACGCCGAACTGGCGCGCGAACTGGCAGAACACGGTCTCGTGGGACCGCTACACCCTGTCGGCCACCGCCTACTATGTCGGTAAGATCAAGTCGGTCGCGGCCGATGACTACGGCACCACCGACTGCGTGAAGGGCAACCCGTACGCCAACGGCAACACGGATATCGCCAACCGCTTCTGCTACATCAAGAAGTTTGTCTACGTCGACATGAACGGCACGGCCCAGATCAACGATCAGGTCCAACTGTACGCCAATGTCGGCAACGTCTTCGACAAGCGCGCGCCGATTGCTCCGGGCTCGTATGCGTCGAACCCGAACTTCCTGACGACCTTCCATTCGCCCGGCGTGATCGGCCGGACGTTCAAGCTGGGTGTGCGCTTCGCCTACTAAGACCTGATGACCCTCGGGTCGCCAGTCTGAAGACGGGGCCGGTTCCGAAAGGGACCGGCCCTTTCTTTTGGGCGGAATGTGAGCGGAGCGTCTTCGCCCGACACATCTTCCGACCTCCCCGGCGAATGCCGGGAAGGTCGGATTTTGGTGCGGCCCGCCACCCCAAAGAAAAAGCCCCGGAGCGCGGGGCTCCGGGGCTCGAGGTTTTCCGGGGAGGAAACGCTTATTTCAGCTTGGCGCTGAGCGAGACGCCGACGATGCGGGGCTCGTTGTAGACGGCGGCCATGTAGTTCTCGATCACGCCCTTGAGGTTCTTCTCGTTCGTGATGTTGCGGCCGAACAGGGCGATCTCGTAGCCCTTGTCGAGGTTCTCGTAGCCCAGCTTCAGGCCGCCCTCGAAGCTGCCCTTGGAGTAGAACTCCTTGGTCTTGTAGAGCACGAAGTTGGTGTAGCCCTGGACGTTCCAGTCGGTGGCCACGAACACGCGGCCGGCCTCGCCGACCGGGATGTCGTAGCGGCCCGTGAAGTTCAGGTTGTACTTCGGGGCGTTCGGCAGCGGCTGGCCGTCGATCTGGGCGAAGGTGTTGGCGCCCACCTTGATCGTCGGGTTTTCGACCGTGCAGACCACCACGCCGTTCAGCGCGCAGACTTGAGCGTAGACGCGCTTGTCCTTGATCTCGCTGTGCAGGTAGCTGGCGCCGGCGGTCAGCAGCAGGTTGCGGACCGGACGCCACTCGAGGTCGGCCTCGACGCCGTAGGCTTGCGCCTTGTCGGCGTTGAACAGCACGCCGTTGCCGTTGCTGTCGTTGCCGTTCAGCTGGATGTCCTTGACCTCATAGGTGAAGGCCGAGGCGTTGAAGCGCAGGGTGTTCTCGAGCAGGAAGCTCTTGAAGCCCAGTTCGTACGACTGGATCGTTTCCGAGTTCGGCCGTGGTGAAGTCGGCGTTGAACACCGCCGAGCGGCCCTGGATGGTCGGGCCGCGGAAGCCCTTGGCCGCGCGAGCATAGACGCTGACGTCCGGATTGACCTGATAGTTGGCCGACAGGTCCCAGCTGACCTGCTCGTCGGCCATGCGCACGTAGCGGCGGCCGGTATAGGTCGACACGTTGGCGGCGTTGTTCGAGGTCTTCACCAGGACGGTCTTCTTGGCGTCATAGGTGTCGCGCAGGCCGCCCGTGATCGTCAGGGCGTCGGTCAGCTGGTAGCTGACCTGGCCGAACACCGCCCACGAGGTGTTCAGGTTGTTCAGGCGCACCCAGTTGTTGGGGTTGTAGCCGGCCGAGGTCGGCAGCAGGAAATAGCCGCGCTGATAGAAGTCGGTGGTGTCGCGCGAGTTGAAGTACAGGCCGCCGACCTGCCACTTCAGCTTGCCTTCGCCGTTGCTGGCCAGGCGGATTTCCTGAGTCAGCTGGTCGAGGTCGCGGATCTGGCCCATCGACTGGCCGAAGCCGTTCGGCACGCCATTGACCGGGAAGTTGGCCGCCGCGCCGCCGTCGGTGTCGCCGCGGCTGTAGCCGCTGGTCGACTCATAGGCGCTGATCGAGGTCAGGGTGACCGGACCGAAGTCGTAGTCGATGTGGGCCGACGTCCCGTAGGTCTTGTAGGCCTGCGGGTTGTTGTTGGCCTCGTCCAGGGCGACGCTGTCGCGCGGCGCGTTGGGCTTGTTCGAGCCCTTGGTCAGGGCCTGACGCAGGAACAGGGTCGAGGTGCCGTCGTAGTCACGGGCGTGGGCCGAGACCAGGACCGACAGCTTGTCGTTCGGCTTGGCCAGCACCTGGATGCGGGCGTCCTTTTCGTTGAAGCCGCCCATGGCGTTCTTCTTCGGCGAGGCGGTGCCGTCGGCGCTGACGCCCGAGAAGGTGTTGTCCACATAGTCGTCGCGGTGCTGGTACAGCACCGAGGCGCGGAACATCAGGCCGTCGGCCAGCGGGCCGCCGACGCCGCCGTCGAAGGTGGTCGTGCCGTAGGTGCCGTACGAGGCCGCGAAGCGGGCGTTGAAGTCCTCGCTCGGCTTGATGGTGTCGAACTTGACGATGCCGGCGGTGGTGTTGCGGCCGAACAGCGAGCCTTGCGGGCCGCGCAGCACTTCCACCTGGCCGATGTCGAACAGCGGGTTCGACTTCAGGACCACGTGCTCCATGATCACGTCGTCATGGATGATCGACACCGGCTGCGAGGCGCCGAGGTAGAAGTCGATGTTGCCGAGGCCGCGGATGTAGAAGCGCGGGAAGATCCGGCCCGTGGTGGTCTCGGCGTAGAAGCTGGGGACCTTGCCCGACAGGGCCAGGATGTCGCTGCCGTCGGCGGTGATGGCGCGCAGCTGCTCGCCGGCCACGGCGGCGACCGACAGCGGCACCTTCTGCAGGTTTTCCGAGCGGCGCTCGGCGGTGACGACGACTTCGTCCAGCGCCGTCGAGGCGGTGTCGTTCGAAGCGGCCTGTTGGGCGTGGGCGGCGCCGGCGATCAGGGTCGCGGCGGCCGCGCCCAGGAGCAGGGCGAGCTTGTTGGTTTGGGGAGTACGCATGGTGTTTGAGAGACCCTCGTTCGCGGCCTTGATGGCCGTCTAAGACGCGCCGGCGGCGAGGGAGCAAACCTCCCCGCGCCCGAGCGCTGAGGCGCTATAGCGGGGAATCGATGTCGGTTCAGTGAAAGGTTACTTACTTCCGGCGAGGTGTGGCTTTCTTCTGGTGGGGTGTGGCTTTGGCGCCGCTTGGTGGGGGCGGGGACGTCGATCCATCGCCCCAGAAGGACGACGGATCTAAGGCGTCGTCTCTCTTTGTCCCAGGAAACGGCCATAGGAGGCGAGTATCCCAAAGGCGCTCAGAGAAAGGCAGGCATAGCTGAGCGCCAGGAAGAACGGCAGCCAGTTCACGTCTGGCAGGGCGAACGCCTTCATCAGGAGGATGAGGACACTGCCCAGATAGGCCCAGGTGTCGAACAGGTTGACCAGATAGCCGGTGTTCCCGCCGGATCGCAGGGCGGCGATCAGCCGGTCGGCCAGAACCGAGGTGCACGGCACGTAGCCGAGGTAGATCCCCCCGCCCAGGCTGATCATCCAGCCGATGGGGCCGATCATTTTGAGCTGAAACAGGATCGTTGAGGTCAGCGCCAGCGCGACGCCGCCCAGCATGGCCAGATGAACGCGCCGGACGGCCTGGCGATTGTCCTTGACGCGCGCCAGCAGCGCGACCGTCACCAGAACCAGCAGCGCGGCCGGCGCCTCCGACAGGGCCAACACCTGCGGCGTTTTCGCGTAGCCCACCGCCCGCCAGATCTCGACGGCGAAATTGTCCCGGAAGTCGCGGACGGTCGCCAGCAGCGCGAAGGCTCCGCCCAGCAGGAACAGTTCCAGACGATGCTGCTGAAAGAAGGCCTGGCGGTCGGCCTTGCGCATGGGGACGCGCGCGGTCCTTTCCTCTTTGTCCTGGCTGTCGGGCGCCGGCGTCTGGGCCAGCAGAAATATCGAACAGGCGATGATCGGCAGGAAGATCGCGCCGGCCAGGGCGGGCATCCAGGTGTCGGCGACATCGCGCTCGACCAGCAGCCACAGCCCGACGCTCTTCACCACGCCCGAGGAGAGAATAAAGCTCGTGCACAGGCCCGCGCCGAGAATTTCGCTGGTCCGACGCCCTTCCAGATAGCGCAGGACCAAGCTCCAGATCATGCCCAGCGGTAGTCCGTTCAGAAACATCGCGAACGGCTTCAAGGTCGTCGGCAGCACGGCGAACAGGACCAGGGAAAGCTCGCTCAGGCCGATCAGCGCCAAGATCAGCCACCCCCGTCCCCGATCGTCGGCCTCGGCGACGATCCTTATGCCAAGGGCCTTGGAGAGCGTGTAGCCGAGCACCTGGCTCAGGATGAGGCTGGCCTTGAAGTCGAAGGCGAAGGGCCAGCCGACGATATGATCATAGGTCGCGGCGGTGAACGGCTTGCGAAACGCGTACATGCAGAAATAGGTCGCGAACGCGAACGACAGGGCCCAGGGCGCGACCAGCCCGCGACGCTCTCGCAGAAAGTTCCTCAGGCCATCCATCGCGCACTCCGTCAGCGCCGTGAGACTTTCAGGCTCGTCGCGCGCAGGCGCGCAGAGCGTCGCGCCAGGCGTCAAGGCCCGGGACGACCTTGCCGACAACCTTGGCGGCGTCATCGGCTTCCCGAAGGCGCAGGGCGTCGTCGCGATGGGGATCGCTGGCGAACTGGGTGATTTCGGCCGCGTTCATGTCGCCGCCCTGCAGCTCGAAACTGCGCAGGCTGGTGGGGGACAGGCGATCGCGATAGGCGCGCTCAGTGGTCACCAGATACCGCTTGGCCGCGACATGCAGGGCGACGAGCGCATTCACCCGATCGTTCATCACATCGCGTAGCGCGTGAGCGCCGAACTCGGCGTGGTCGCGGATGTGGCACAGGCCGTGAGCGACATCGTGCAGCAAGCCCGCCACCTGCAACTCGACGTCATCGGGTCTCATCGCCTTCAGCACCTCGGCGCATTGCAGTCCGTGGTCGAGTTCGCTCAGCTCCGGCGCCTCGCACGGCCGGTTGGCCATCTCTTCCAGGAAGGCGTCAAGCGCCTCGAGCGTTGGGAAATAGGCCTTCATCTCAGTCATCGGGCGCTCCTCGCTTTGGGAGAATGATGGCGCCGTCGTATCAATTAGAGAAATTGATATCAAGATTTATCGGATCATAAAAATCTATAATTTGGCTCTGCTTTGGGCGGGTTGCTTCAACAGATACGGGCGAACCAGGGCCGCTTCGTCAGCGTACATCGGGGTTTTCGCGTCGGGGCAGCACCGACGCCGCGGGCCATCACATTAGTTTCATGGATTTATGAATATCTACTCATCAAGAAATCCGATCAACCGACACGCCCATGCGTGTCAGGCAAATCCTGGGGGCCCCATGAACAGGTTTGGACCATCGCTCATCGCCATCGCGACCGCGCTCGCCGCGGCCGCCAGCCCGGCGCTCGCCGAGACCCGCGACAACTTCGCGGAGCCGGCGAAGGCTTCGCAAGCCATCGAGGAAATCGTCGTCACGGCGCAGCGGCGCGAGGAGAAGCTGCAATCGGTTCCGGTCTCGATCCTGGCCTTCACGGCCAAGCGGATCGACCAGCTGAACGCGGTCAGCCTCGACAATCTGGAGCGCGCGGCGCCGGGCGTCACCTTCGCCGTCAACCGGGCCAAGACGGTCGGCCAGATCGGCATGCGCGGCGTCGTCGACTACGCCAGCACGCCGGGCTACGACGCGCGCGTGGGCGCCTATCTGGACGGCGTCTACATCAAGCGTTCCTACGCCGACAACCAGACCCTGCTGGGCATGGAGCGGGTTGAATTCCTTCGGGGTCCCCAAGGCACGACCTTCGGCATGAACACCGACGCCGGGGCCATCAGCTTCATCACCCGAAAGCCCGACTTGGGCGATCTGGGCGGCGAGGCCGTCGGCGAGTTCGGCAGCTTCAGCCACCGCCGCTTCGGGGCGCGCGTGAACCTGCCGCTTATCAAGGACAAGCTCGCCCTGGCCGTGACCGCCACCAGCGAGACGTCGGACGGCTTCATCGACAACATCTACCTCGACCGGTCCTACGGCGGGGTGGATCGGCGCTCGTTGCGCGCGCAGCTGCGCTATCAGCCGAACGCGGATGTCGAGATCAATCTGCAGTATTCGGGCCTGTGGGACGACAACAAGTCCATCTGGACCATCGGCGTCTGGTCGCCCGCGCAGTGGGCGAGCTTCCAGAAGCTCTATCCGAAATTCAGCGGCCTGCCGCTGCCCGGCGACCTCCAGATCGTCAACAGCAACGACCAGGGCGAGACGGGCCGGTCGCAGTTCTTCATCGGCTCCGTCGACTGGCGCCTGAGCGGGGGGCTCAAGCTGACCTCGATCAGCGCCTATCAGACCGAGCGCTTCCAGCAGATTTCCGACGCCACCGACCTGCCGGCCCCGGGCGCGTCTACGACCTCAACCAGACCTCGCGCCAGTTCAGCCAGGAACTGCGCCTGTCGAGCGACGCCGCCCAGCCGCTCAGCTTCATCGCCGGGCTGTATTACCAGGACGGCGAGAACGGCGCCGAGACCCGCTACTATCTGGGCTCGGAGTTCGCGGCCCTGACCTTCTGGAGCCGAGGCGTCCCCGAGGCCGCCATTCCCGCCGCGGTGGCCGCTTCGCCGCTGCGGCTGTACAACAACACCGTCATCCACGCGCCCGCGACGGTGTCGGACCAATCCTACGCGGCCTACGGCTCGCTGCTCTACCGGCCGACCCCTGACGTGGAGATCGGCGCGGGCGCCCGCTATTCGGTGATCCGCAAGACGCTCGAGCACTTCTCGGAAAACGATCCGCTGCGCGCCGACCCGACCAGTGCGGCCAACCTGGCCTACGCCTCCTTCGCTCAGTTCTCCGACCAGACCGACAAGCAGACCTTCCGGGCGTTCACGCCCAAGGTCTCGATCAGCTACCATCCGACGGAGGACGCCACCCTGTTCGCCAGCGTGTCCAAGGGCTTCAAGGCGGGCGGCTGGAACACGGGCGTGATCACCCAGGCCGTGTTCAACGCCGGCCTGCGGCTCGGCGACGAATCCTCCACCAACTACGAGATCGGGCTCAAGTCCGAGTGGTTCGCGCGGCGCCTGCGCTTCAACGCGACCGGCTTCTGGGAGGATTTCACCGGCTTCCAGGTGTCGCAATGGACGCCAACCGTGAACGGGTCGTCGGTCGCGCGCCTGGCCAACGCCGGCAAGGCGCGGTCGAAGGGCGTCGAGGCCGAGGTGGAGGCGATCCCCCTGCAAGGGCTCAGCCTGACCGCCAATTTCGCCTATACTCGCGCGCGGTTCACCGATTTCTTGAACTGCAACGGGCTCAACACGAACTGCACCGGCAACCGGTTGCCCTATGCGCCGGACTACAAGCTCTATCTGGCTGGCGCCTATGAGCGGCCGATCACGCCGGCGCTGAAAGCCTTTGTCGGCGGCGGCTATGCGATGGAGACGTTCTCGTACGCCAACGTGGTCAACGCGGTTCGGGAATATATTCCCCGCCACTATTCCTTCGACGCCAAGATCGGCGTGGCGGCCCTGGACGAGCGCTGGTCCCTGACCGTGTTCAGCAACAACGTCACCGACCGCCTGAACCAGGTCTATTCGCAGAACGGCGCCTATGGCGACCAGATCCGCTTCTTCCGCGAACCGCGGTCCTATGGCGCGACCTTCAAGCTGCGCTATTGATCTGACATACGGCCATCGCTCCGCCGGGGCGGTGGCCCGTTCGCCAGACATTCCGCTCTCGCCGCCCCCCTGTTCTGGAAGCCGCACGCCTTGCGAACCCTGGATCTGACCGATGACCTCGTTCGCGGCGCCGTGACCTGGGCGCGGTCGACGGACGGTCTTAGCCTGTCGCGACTTCCCGCCACCGCGGAGGGGAGGGACCCTGACCCCCAGCTGGTGCTGACGGCGAGCATGGCCGCCGGGATGCGGCTGCGGCTGGACAGCGACACGCGGGCGCTGGAACTGGACGCGGAAGCGACCGGACTCCGTTATGTCGGCGGCGCGCGACGGCCGGTCGCGTTCGACCTGTTTGTCGATGATCGCCTGTTCGAGCGCCGCGTCGCGGCCGACGGGCCAACCCTGCTGGTCGACTTCGGGCGGTTTCCGCCCGAGGTGACGCGGCAGGCGGGGCCGACCACGCGCCTTCGCTTCGCCCCTCTGCCGCCAGGCCTGAAGCGGCTCGAACTGTGGCTGCCCCAGAACGCGGCGATCACCCTCAAGGCCCTGCGGGTGGACGCGGACGCCCTGGTCGCGCCGCCGCCCGGCGCCCAGCGGCGATGGCTGCACTACGGCAGTTCGATCAGCCACGGCAAGGAGGCCGAGGGCCCCAGCGATTGCTGGCCCGCCGTGGCGGCGCGGGGGCTGGATCTGGACCTCACCTCGCTGGGCTATAGCGGCAACTGCCTGCTCGAGGGCTTCGTCGCCCGGGCGATGGCGCGGAGCGACGCCGACATCCTGACCCTGGAGATCGGCGTCAACGTCATCACGACCGACGCCATGCGCGAGCGAGCCTTCATTCCCGCGGTTCACACCTTTCTCGACATCATTCGCCGCGAGCGGCCGGATGTCCCGATCATGGTGATCTCGCCGATCCACTCGGGCGTCTTCGAAACCCACCCAGGGCCCGCGCGGCGTACGGCCGAGGGCGTGGCGCCGCCGCCGCGTCCGGCCAGCCTGGCCGAGGGCGCGCTGACCGCCGCCTCGGCGCGCCGCCTGCTTGAAGGCCTGGTCGACCGTCGCCGAGCGCAGGGCGACCGGCGGCTGCACTACCGCGACGGGCGTCTGCTGCTGGGCGATCAGGAGGCCGGCCTGCTCATCGACGGCCTGCATCCGTCCGCCGCCGGACAACAGCTGATGGGGCGACGCGCCACGCCGATCGTCGAACGCCTGCTTTCAGACGATTGAGTCCCCGACGGGCTCGGCGCGCACGGCTTGCGAAGCGGTCAGCAGCGACGGCGCGGCGGGCTGCTTGCGTTCCACCAGTTCGACAAAGGCGCGAACGGCGGGCAGATCGCACAGCGTTTCCGGATAGATCAGATAGGTGCCCGCGACGAGTTGCGGCTCGATCGGAATGAAGCTCACCCGGGAGTTGAAATTGGCTTCCGAATTGAAGACGATGCCGGCGCCGACGCCGGCCGCGACCGCTTCGCGAACGCTTTCGCGGCTATGAATGGTCAGGCGGACGTCTGGCGTCAGTCCCTTTTCCGCGCAGGCGCTCTCGAAGATCCGCCGCGTGATCGACCCCTGCTCGCGCATGACCAGGGGCAGCGTCGCCAAGGTCTCGAGATCGATCGCCGAGCGCCCCGCCAGCGCGTCGCCGGCTGGCAGCCAGGCGCACAGGTGGATGGCCTCGATCAGGCGGCAGTTGAAATCGGTGACCGCCTGCGGCAGGCCGGCGATCGCGATATCGATGCGGTTCTGCTCCAGCAGGCGCAGCAGATCGTCCGAGTTGCCGGCGATGGTGTGGACATCGACGCCGGGGTGATCGCGCATGAACATGCCGATCAGCGACAGGGCGCACCGGGGCGCGCTGATGCCGATCCGGATCTGGCCCAGCTCGAGCTGCTTGAACCGGTCCAGACTGGCCTCCAGTTCGTTCA
>CBDIPU010000019.1:0-123060 GCA_965283765.1 Caulobacteraceae bacterium | reverse complement strand
TCCCAAGCTGCAGGCTTACGCCCAGCAGGTCGGCCAGTCGGTGTTCGGCGACAACTGCGCCACCTGCCACGGCATCGGCGGCACCGGCGGCAAGGGCTATCCCAACCTGCGCGACGACGTCTGGCTGTGGGGCGGCAAGCTGGAGGACATCCAGTACACCATTACCCACGGCGTGCGCACCGGCGCGGACGGCGCGCGCATGTCGCAGATGCCCGCCTTCGGCCGCGACGAGCTGCTCAAGCCCGAGCAGATCGACGACCTGACCGAATATGTCGTCCACCTGTCGAACCGTCCGGCCGACGCCGGAGCCATCGCCCGCGCCAAGCCGGTCTTCGACACCCAGTGCGTGGCCTGCCACGGCCTGGAAGGCAAGGGCGACCAGACCCTCGGCGCCCCCAACCTGACCGACAGCGAATGGCTCTACGGCGCCGACCGCGCCGCCATCCGCGGCCAGATCTTCGCCGGCAACGGCGGCGTCATGCCCACCTGGAGCGGCCGTCTCAGCCCCGAAACCATCAAGGCCATCGCCGTCTACGTCCACGCCAACGCCGCCGGACAATAACCGGCCATGCCAACCCTCATCGACAACACCAAACCCAAAACCGAAAATCGGACGGCGGTCTCAGCCGCCGCACGGGCCGGCCTGAAAGGGTGTCGTCGATGAACATCATCCTGTTCCTGGCCCCCGCGTCGATCGGGCTCGGCGCCATCGGCCTGCTGGCCTTCTTCTGGACCATGCGCTCGGGCCAGTACGACGACCCCAAGGGCGACGCCGCCCGTATCCTCTACGACCATCTCGACGACAAGCCGCCCGCCGATCCGCTCTGACCGCCTGGCCGGCCACAGGGAGTATCCCCATGCTCGACGTCCTTACCGCGCGCGACTTCGGCCTGACCGCCGACCTTGTGGTTCGCCTGCCGGTCGAGGCCATGCTCACGCCAGGGGCGGCCGACCTGCGCGTCGACGCCTTGATCGAGGAACTGATCCAGCTGGAAGCGGCTCTTCCTTCGCCGCGGCGCACGCGCGGCGTCCTCCTGAGCGGCGCGGCCAATCGCCTGACCCGCGACGGCATGGTCCGGCTCTTCGAAGCCTTGCGACATGTCTTTCGGTTCGCGCCGGGCGCGATCAGCGTCGCCGAGATCGATCTTTCGGCCTGGTCCAGCGCCTGGGCGAGCGCCGCGGCGTTCCAAGGCGTCGGCCGCGCGCGGTTCAGCATTTCGCCACCCGCGGGAGGCGACGCCGGCGGCGACCGGCCCGAGCTCGCGACCCTGGCCCAGGCGATAGCGGCCCTGCGGGACGCCCACGTCCCCGTGCTGGAAGTCGACTTGGGGGTCGCCTTCGATCTGACGGGAAGCGCGCTGGCTGACGTTCGCCAGATCGTTCGCTCGGCGCCTGACGTCTTGCGGCTGTCGGCTTGCGCGGAGACGGGCGAGGTTCCCGGCGCGGCCCGGTCGGCGCGCGAGGTTCGCGCCTATCTCGAACGCGCCGGCTATCACGATATCGGCGGCGGCCTCTTCGCCCTGCCCGGAAACGATCCCGCCGCCACCGGCGCGAACGGCGTCGACCGATCCGAACACGCCCCCATCGTCATCGGCGCTGGCGCGCGGGCCGCGCCCGTCAAGGACGCAAAGATCAATGGCGGGGCGCCGAAGGCCGAGGTCGACCCTGACCCGTCGGTCGCCTCGTCGGGCCAGTCGCGACAACTTTGACCTTGAGCGAGCGGGTTGCCTGATTGCCCGTTCGCGCAAGACCTTCCCGCCGAGCGACCGTTCGGCGGGGAAGGCGCCTCCCCTTCCGCCTCAAGCCAGCCGCCCGTCCCGTGTCCGCCCCGCTTGGGGGCGGACACGGCGCGGGACTTGATGATCGTCAACGCGCTGGGCGCTGGACGGCTCAGGATGGCTCAAAAGGGAGATTTCCCGCCTTGCGATCACCGGCATCGCCCGCGAACGTTCGTCTTTGCCTCAACCTGGGCGCCGGAAGCCTGTTGGCGGTCCATGAGCGCATCGCTCGGTGCGATGGTCGAGGATTCGACGTCGGTCCCGGACCCGGTCGGCTAACCCGGAATTGATGGGAGGCCGTCAGGCGGCCAAATCTGTCGCCGAGAAGCGTGGGCGGGTGATCGTGAAGCGTCGTGAACCGTCCAGCGCCACGCGGCCGTCATGCTGCAACTGGGTAAGCATGCGCGACACCGTTTCGATCGTGAGTCCCAGATAGTCGGCGATATCCTGGCGGCACATCGGCAGGTTGGCCCACGCCCCTTCGCTGCGCCGGGCGATCTGGCTCAGGAAGAAGACGACCTTCCCGTAGGCGTTGCGCCGCGCCAAGATCACCATGCGGGCCTGGGCCTGTTCCAGTTGCAGGCTAGTGACCGTCCAGATCAGCCGCTCGATAAGCGCCCCATCCTCGGCGACGGCGAGGGCCTGGCCCGTACATGGGCGATTTCGCAGTCGGTGAGGGCCTCGGCCGCGTGGCTGTGAGTTGCGCCCAGCGCCAGTCCGAACATGTCGCCCGGAAAATAAAACTCGCTGACCTGACGACGACCGTCGGCGAGCAGCCGCGTGCTGCGCACCACGCCCTTGGTCACGCGATAGTAGTCGGTGGCCCGACCCTCCTGGGCGAAGATCTCGTCCCCCGCCCCGAAGCGCGTCGTGCGCGCCAGGCGATCGAAGGCGGCCTGCGCGGCGAGGTCGGCGGACGTACCCGCAGCCGAACTGATCAAGACCTGAAACGGCATGACTTCCCCCAAAACTCTTCAGAAGATTAGGGACGAGAGGGTCACGCCCACTATTAGGAAACCTACCTAGTCGAACTCATTTCGACGCCTTGACCCGCGACCAATTCGCACACGCTCAAAGATGGCGAACACAATCGGAAAAGCCGGAACGAGCCCCCAAGATCAAAGACGCCCAATCTTTCGGCGCAATGCCGCGCCCTCCTCGGATTCGACCTGTCGTTGTTGGAGTCCCATTCAGGTGCGACGGATTGTCCACTTAGGTAATCTTACCGAGTGTGGACAAACCCCAGGCATGGTGACGCTAGGCATCGCGATGCATCGTTCGTCGAGCGCCGGAAGGTCTACAATGCGCATTCTTCACGTCGATGACGACCAACTGGTTCGCGAACTGATCAAAATCAGCATGGGACGCCTCGGTCACGACGTCCTGTCCTTTCAGGACGGTCCGGCCGCCCTGGACCATCTGCGCACCCATCCTGTCGACCTGATCATCTCCGACGTGACGATGCCCGGCATGAACGGCGCGCAATTTGTCGGCGCCGTGCGCGACGAGGCCTTGTCCGGCGCGCCGGTCGTCTTCCTGACCTCGGGCTTCGACCCTCGCACCGCCGCGCTGGAGGCCCTGGGCCCCGTCGCCATCCTCGGCAAACCCTTCGACCCGTTCGAACTGCCCGCGGAGATCGAGCGCCGAATGGCGCGCGTCGCATCGTCGCAAGGCGCTCAAGCCTGACAGCGCCGCCGCGGGCGGCCCGACAAGCTCGGCGCACTCAGCGCGTCAGCGCCGCGCGCAGGGTATCGACCAGGTCATCGTCCAGCAGTGGCTTCTCAATCAGCAAGGCCCCCGACTGTTCCGCCTTGCGCCGCAGGTCCGCGGAGGGATGCGTGGCGGTCACCACCATGACGATGTCGGGAAAGAGCCCTCGCACCAGTTCGATGAGGGCCAGCGCGTCTATCGCTGGCGCGGCGTGCCCCATGATCACCGCCTCGGCCGCGCCTGCGCGCAGGCGGGCGAAAAAGGTCGGCGTGGCGGCGAAGGTCTCCACCCGGTAGCCCTCGAGACCCAGGGAAAAGCTCAAGGCTTGACGAAGCGCGGCATCCTCGTCGATCACGAGAACGCGAGGCGACTGGGCTAAACTCAAGGGCAAGGACACGGATCTTGTTCCGCCTGACGGGGGTGACCCGGCGGCGGGCCGAGTGCGCCTGAGCTTGATACGCCGGCCCGACTGTCGGAAACATCTGGACTGCCCCTAAGGGGAATCCCGGACTAGCCACGGCTGCCCGACCGGCCACGCGCGGAGTGACGACCATCGACGAATTCACGCCGCCGCGTCCCAACTCCACTCGGACTAACGCCGCTCGGGAATGGGCGATGGCCGCGAGCATCGCGTCCGCGCTGGTCGTCGCCGGGATCATCGCGCGCGTCTTGTTCGAACCGATCCTGGGCGATCGCGGCCTCTATCTCTTCTTCTTTCCGGCCGTGGTCGCCGCCTCCGCCTATCGCGGCGCGGCCGGGGGCCTTTTGGCCTGCGCTCTGAGTCTTGTCTGCCTTCTCCTCGTGAACCTGCGCCACAACGGCTTTGACTTCGGCGACGCGGTCGGGACGCTGCTGTTCGTGGCGGTCAGCGCGGGGATCTGTTTTGGCGGCGAGCGCTTTCGCACGGCCCGAAAACGGGCCGACGCCGTGACGGCCGATCTGCTGCTGCGCGAAGCCCATCTGGCCTCCATCCTCGACACGGTGCCCGACGCCATGGTGCTGATCGATGAAGCGGGGCGCGTGCGCTCGTTCAGCTCGACGGCCGTCCGTCTGTTCGGCTGGACCCCGGAGGAAATCTTTGGCCAGAACGTCAATCGACTCATGCCCGAGCCCTACCGGTCGGCGCACGACGGCTATCTGCAGCGCTACTACGGCACCGGCGAGCGCCGGATCATCGGCCTGGGTCGCGTGGTCATCGGCGAGCGCAAGGACGGTTCGACCTTTCCGATGGAGTTGTCGGTGGGTGAAATCCGGACAGGCCGGGAACGGTTCTTCACCGGCTTCGTACGCGACCTCACCGAGACCCAGCGCACCCAGGCCCGATTGCAGGAGCTTCAGGGCGAGCTCGTCCATATCGCCCGGCTGACCTCAATGGGCGAGATGGCCTCGGCGCTGGCGCATGAGATCAATCAGCCGCTGTCGGCCATCGCCAACTATCTGAAGGGCGCGCGCCGCCTTCTCGAAGAGACCGACATTGACCGCGACACCCTCGATGGCGCGCTCGACAAGGCCGGGGAGCAGGCGCTTCGCGCCGGCGCGATCATCCGCCGTCTGCGAGACTTCGTGGCGCGCGGCGAAACGGAGCGACAGGTAGAGAGCCTCAATCGTATGGTCGAGGAAGCTGCGGCCCTGGCGTTCATCGGCGCGCGGGAGCTCGGGGTCGGGGTGCGCTTCGACTACGACATCAAGACCGACCGCGTTCTGGCCGATCGCGTCCAGATCCAGCAGGTCATCGTCAATCTGATCCGCAACGCCATCGAAGCCATGTCGGACGGCCCTCGCCGAGACCTGAAGATCAGCGTATCACGCGCCGACCAAGACGCGGTCGTCTCCGTGAGCGATACTGGACCTGGCGTCGCGCCGGAAATCATCGACAATCTGTTCGCCGCGTTTGTCACGACCAAGCGCGACGGCATGGGCGTGGGACTTTCGATCTCACGAACCATCATCGAATCGCACGGCGGTCGGCTGTGGGCCGAGGAGACGCCCGGCGGCGGGGCGACGTTCAGGTTCACCCTGAAGATCGTGGAAGGAGACCAGAGTCTTGAGTAACGGCGTCGTGCACATCATCGATGACGATGAAGCCATCCGCGACTCCCTCGGCTTTCTGCTGCGGGTCAATCGCATCCCGTTCCGCGTCTTCAGCTCGCCAGTTGAATTCCTGGAGGCCTCGCCGCCCGAGGGGGGCTGCATCCTGACCGATGTACGCATGCCCGAAATGAATGGCGTCGAGATGGTTCGTCGCCTGAAGGCGCGCGGCGATCGCGCGCCGGTCATTGTGATGACCGGCCACGCGGACGTTCCGCTGGCGATCGAAGCGATGAAGGCCGGGGTCGTCGATTTCATCGAAAAGCCGTTCGAGGAAGGCCAGTTGCTCGCGGCGATCAACGCCGCCCTGGCGCAAGGCAAGGCCCAGCGCGACCAGGACACCACTCTGATCGAGACGCGGAAGCGTCTGGCGGCGCTGTCGCCCCGCGAGCGAGAGGTCCTCGACGGCCTCGTCGAAGGCAAGGCCAACAAGGTCATCGCCTTCGACCTGGGGATCAGCCCGCGAACGGTGGAAATCCATCGGGCCAATCTCATGGGCAAGATGCAGGCGCGCAGCCTTTCGGAACTGGTGCGCATGGCCCTGTCGGTCCGGGATCGCGACTGACACGGCGGCGCGTCAGGGGCGGCTTCGCGCCGATCACCAAGGCGAGCACACCCTGTCCACCCGCGCGAGCCGCGACGCGCAGGGCAGCGCAGGCGACAGACGGACGCCGAGGACGTACGGGATCAAGCGTAGGCGACAGCCACCCGGTTTGCGGCTAAAGCGCATCGCGTGACTCGATCGGCGTTCCACCGCTGGCCCTTGATGCGCGCTGCGTTCCTTGCGTTGGCGTTGATAGCGGTTGCGCTGAAGGTTCTGGTGCCGGCGGGCTTCATGACAGCGCCGGGGCCGACGAACGGCCTGCCGTTCTCCGTGGTCATCTGCACTGGGCAGGGCGCGATGGTCGTCGAACCCGGCGACCCGATGAGCCACGACAAAAGGACCCCGTCCGAAAAGCCGTCGCACGACCAGCCCTGCCCGTTCGCGGGCCATGGCGCGGCCACGGTCGCGCCCAGCGCGATCACCGTCCAGGCGGTCACTTTCGCCGTCTATGTCGAACCGGCGGCGCGCCCCGTGAAGGGCTTGACGCCGGGGCGCGGTCTGGCCGCGCCGCCGCTTCCCGCCCGAGGTCCTCCCAGCCTGCTGATCTGACGCCCTGGCGCCTTGGCGCCGGGCAAGGCCCTGCGCGCCGCGCCGGGCCCGTCTTGCCGATCAGTTCAGCTCACGGCGCCGATGCGCGCCGAAGGATCTCATATGAAGTCTCTCCTGCTCGCCACGAGCGCCCTCGTCGGCGCCGCGCTCCCGGTCATGGCGCGCGCCGACGCCGTCCTCGACGCGGACCAGAACAAGGTCGAAGGCGTCGTCGTCACCGGCCGCTCGTTCAATCTCCAGACACAGATCGCCGGCCGCCTTGGCCTCACCGAGCGCGAAACTCCCGCCGCCATCGAAGTGCTGACCCAGGAGGACATTCAGGCCCAGGGCCTGAGGACCGCGATCGAGGCCCTAAACGCCGCGCCCGGCGTCGTCTCGGGCAATCTGCCGGGCTCGGTCGGCTCGGTGTCGATGCGCGGCTTCCAGCGCGCGGTGAACTATCTCTACGACGGCGTGCGCATGCCCAATTCGGATGCGGGCGTTCGCAATTGGGACGCCTGGGCCTTCGAGCGGATCGAGGTGATCAAGGGCCCGGCTTCCGTCACCTCCGGTGAAGGCGCCCTGGCCGGCGCCATCAACTTCGTGCCGCGCCGGCCGGTGCTTGGCCAACGCTCTGGCGAGGCCTTCGCCAGCGCCGGCAGCCGCGACAGCTACCGCCTGGCCGCCGACCTCAACGCCCCGGTCGGCGACAAGGCCGCCGTGCGCGGCGATGTCGCCTGGTCGCGCTCGGGCGGCTGGATCGACGACACCGACTCCCGCACCTTCGCCGCCAATCTGGCCGTTCTGCTGGCGCCCACCGATCGCTTCTCGGTGACGCTGTCGGCCGACTACTACGAGGACCGCTTCTCGACCGCCTACTATGGCGCGCCGCTCGTGCCGGCCGCCGCGGCCCGGGATCCCTCCGACCTCGTCTCGGGCTCGGCTGGTCTGGTCCTCGACAAGGCGCTGCGTCGCAAGAACTATGACACGACCGATGGCCTGATGGACTCCCAGTCGGTGTGGCTGCGGGTCCGCGCCGCGTACAAGCTCAGCGATGCATGGACGCTGGTCAGCGACAGCAGCTGGTACGACGCCGACCGGCTGTGGCGCGACAGCGACGACTATAGCTTCAACAGCGCGAGCGGCCGTTTCGACCGCGCCACCACAAAGATCAGCCACGATCACCAGTTCTGGAGCCAGCGCCTGCACGCGGCCTATGACGGCCAGTTGGCCGACCGCCGCAACCGCTTCACCGTGGGCGCGGAGCTGGGCGGCACCGACTTCTTCACGGTGCGCCGGTTTGGAACGACGACCTCGGTCGCCCCTTACGCGACGGTCCGGGGCCTGTTTCCCGCCGACACGACCGCCAACTTCTCGACCCGCCAGAACGTCTGGGCCGACGTCGACTCCAAGGCGCTGTTCGTCGAGGACGCCTACAACCTGACGCCCGACCTGCTGCTGGTCGGCGGCGCGCGCCTGGACAGATTCTCGTGGACCGCCGCGTGCTCAACGCCACCACCGGCGCGGTCACGCGCTATGGCCAGGACTACAGCCCCGTCTCCTGGCGCCTGGGAGCGGTCTACAACCTCCTGCCCAAGACCCAGGTCTACGGCCAGTATAGCCGCGCGGCGACGCCGGTCAGCGGCGTCCTGTTCCTCAGCGCGACCAACGCGACTTTCAAGGTCAGCATGGGCGAGTCCTATGAGGTCGGGATCAAGGGTTTGACCTTCGACGACCGCCTGCAGCTCACCGCCTCGGCCTACCACATCCGCCAGGACGACATCCTGACCCGCAGCCCCACCAACCCGGCGGTGACGGTGCAGGGCGGCAGCCAGACCTCGCGCGGCGTGGAGGTGTCGGCCGAGTGGGCGGTGAGTGAAGCGCTGAAGGCCAAGCTCTCCGCGACGGCTTTGGACGCCCAGTTCGACACCCTGATCGAGGCTGGCGGCGCCGACCGCGCGGGCAACCGGCCGGCCAATGTTCCCGAAAAGCTCGCCGACCTCTTGGTGACCTACGCGCCGCGCGCCCTGCCGCTGACCTTCACCGGCGCGGTGCGCTACAGCGGCGACTTCTTCACCGCCAACGCCAATACGGTGAAGGTCGAGGCCCACACGCTGCTGGATGCTTCGGTCAGTTGGGCCGCGCCGTTCGGCACGCTCAGCCTTCGCGGCCGCAACCTGACCAACAAGCTCTACGCCGACTGGTCGGGGTACGCGTCCTACCTCGTCTTCCTGGGCGAGCCGCGCAGCGTCGAGCTCTCGCTCCTGCGCAAGTTCTAAGCCGAACCACCCGCCGGCCCTTCAAGGGGCCGGCGGGTTTTCCCAGGCCGTCAGCCTCAGGACCCGCAACACCGTGACCGTTCACGCCCGATCCTTGCTTCGACGGATCCATCTTTGGCTGGGCCTTGTTCTGGGCCTGCCCTTCGCGGTGCTGGCCGTGACCGGTTCGGCGCTCGTGTTCTACATTGAGCTCGACGCCTGGCTGCATCCGGGCATCCGCGTGGCGACCAGCGCCCCCGCGCACGACTGGACCTCGCCCGTATGGGACCAGGCGCTCGCCACCGCCCGGACACAGTGGCCGGACGCGACGGGCAAGTGGTCGTTCGAGGTCACCGGCAAGCCCGGCGCTATTCCGGCCCGCTACTACGCGCCGACCGAGGGACACGCGGCCGGTCACGGCCACGCCGATCCGCTGATGGTGTGGTTCACGCCCGATGGTCGCCAGGTCCTGCGCCTGGCGCGCTGGGGCGACTACCTGATGACCTTCTTCTACGACATTCACCGCAACTTCCTGGCCGGCGACCTGGGCAACGTCGTCGTCGGCTGGACCGGCGTGGCGACCCTGCTCCTGCTGGCCACGGGCCTTTTCACATGGTGGCCGCGGGGCAGTTGGCGAAAGGCCCTGGCCTATAAGCGCGCGGCCTCGCCGACGCGCAGGCTCTACGATCTTCACAAACTGGTCGGCCTGGCCAGTCTCGTGCTGCTGCTGATCCTTTCAACCACCGGAGCGCTTCTGGCGTTGCCGGCCGAGAAGACCTGGCTGCTGTCCAAGCTCGTCGCGCCCGTGGTCGCGGTCCCCGCGCCTGTCTCCACGGTCAGCGCCGGGCGCCAGGTCTCGATCGGGCAGGCCCTGGCGGCGGCCCATCGGGCGCTGCCTGACGGCCGCATCGCCTGGATCGATGTTCCGGGGCCGGGCGATGGCGTGTTCCGGTTCCGAGCCCAGGTCCCCGGCGATCCGACCCACCGCTTTCCCTACAGCTTCGTCTTCGTCGACCAATATTCGGGCGCGGTCCTGGCCGTTCTCGACGCTCGCGAGGGCACGACCTCGACCACGGTCAGCAACTGGATCAGGCCGCTGCACGACGGTTCGGTCGCGGGTCTTTCGACGCGTGTCCTGGCCATCGCCGTCGGCCTCGCGCCCCCTGCTCTGTTCATCACCGGCTTTCTTCGCTGGCGAAGGCGCCGCGCCGCCAAGCGCCGACCAGCCTGACGTCTCGCCCTTCAACCTTTTCTCGGAAGAGCTCCCATGCCCGTCTTCATCAACCGTCGCGCCGCGCTCCTGGCCGCGACATCGTTCTGCCTGATCACCGCCGCAAGCGCCGCCCATTCACAAGACGCCACGACGTCCAGCGACAAGGCCAAGGCTCCGACGCCTTACAGAGAGACCGCCGGCGGCCAAAGCTGGGTCAGCGAGGTCCTCATCACTGGCCAGCGGCAGGGTTACGGCGCGCCGGTCGCCGCCTCGGGTGAATTCGGCGGCTATGTCGCTGCGGGGCGGCGCCTTTTCAACCGTGAACCCCACCCGCCGTTCAACGCCGGATCGATGCAGACGGCGCCGCCGGAGGTGAAGGCGCCCATGCTCAAGATGATGGTCGAGTTCAGAAACAAGGCCGAGGCCTTGGCGCGCGTCTCGCAAGCGCGAAGCTGAAGGTTCCTCTTGCCTCATGGCGTCTCGAATACATGACCACGTTGATCCCACATCTTCGCCACGTGGGCGCAAGCCTGTCGGTGCGGTCGTGAGTTGCGTTTTCGCAAGGGTTCTCGGCCAACCCATCGCCCGCGCGGCCTCGGGAGTTCCATTGGCGAAATGACCGCCTTGATCCCCATGCTTGCTCGACTCCTGGCGCGAACGGCTTTCGTTCTGACGTGCCTGGTGCTGGCCGTCCGGATCCTGGCGCCGCCGGGGTTCATGATCGCGCCGACGGCCCAGACCGGCGCCATGTCGCCGATCGTGCTGTGCTCTGGCCATGGACCGGTCACCAGGTTCATCGCCGCCGACGGTCGACTGGTGGATGGGCCTGCTCACAATCCCAAGGACGATGGCGAGACGCGCCATGGCGCGCACTGCGGCTTCTCCGCGACCGCGACGGGGCCGCTGCCGCCAAGCGCGCTTGGCGTGGCGCGGTGCGTCGTAATCGGCGCGACCGACAAGACGCCGCCACCAACAGGCTTGAGGCCGGGCCTTGGGCTCTGCGCGCCACCACCGCCCGCCACCGGTCCGCCTCTGACGCTCTGATCGCCTTCGCCGCGCCGGCGTCGCATTTTCGCGCGCTCGCGCCTGTCGTCAGACTTCATGCGGACGTTTTCCATGTCATCGCCATCCACGACCCCAGCACCCCCTCCCCTGCTTCACGTCCACCTGTCCCCCAGCCGCTCGCTGACACGTCAAGGCCAAGCCGTCGCCATCGGCGTGTTCGGCGCGGCCTCGCTCGCCGTCTCGCTGCTGTTCATCAGTCAGGGTTACTGGCCGATCGCCCCGTTCCTGGCGCTCGATGCGGGTCTTCTCGCCTTCGCCTTCTTCGTCATCGCCCGCCGCGGCCGAGCCTATGAGGAGGTCGTCGTCGAACCCGACACCATCCGGATCCTGCGCGCCGACGGCATCTCGCAGATCGTCGAGGATCGCATTCCCACCGCCTGGACCCGACTGGAGCGCGATGATGATCCAGACTTCGGCTGCCAGGCCTTGCGCCTACGCCATCGGCGGCGCTCGGCCACCATCGCCGACATGCTCTCCCCGGCCGAACGCGACAACGTAGCGGCCCTGCTCGCCGAAGCCCTGGCGCGGGCTCACCGTGGCGGCCTGGCCGCCCGCCAGCCCGTTCTCGTCCCCGCCGCCCTGTGTCCCATCCCGTCACACACGCCTTTCAGGAGGATCCCATGATCCGCGTCCGTCTCCTCGCCGCCGCCTTCGCGGCCCTCCTTGGAACGATCATCGCGCTGGCCCTGCCCCTGCCTCGGAGCCAGGCCACGGCGGCGGCGGCGGCCCCAATCGCGACCAAGGCCTGCGTTTGTCCCGGCGCGGGTCGCGCTTCGAGCGCCTCCGTCACCGCGTTCCTGAACCACCGCGCCTAACGCCGATCTCCTGCTTCACACCTCAAAGGACCCTACCAATGAAGATCACCTCTGTTTTCTGCATCGCCGTCGCCGGAGCGATGGTCATCGCTCCCGCCTTCGCCGCGCAAAAGACGGCATCGCCCCTCGAGATCTCTCACCCCTGGAGCCGGGCGACCCCGCCCGGCGCGACGACGGGGGCGGGCTATCTGGCCATCACCAACCCCGGCAAGACGCCCGACCGTCTGGTCGGCGGTTCGACGCCCGTCGCCGCCAAGCTGGAAATCCACGAAATGTCGATGACCGGGGGCGTCATGCGCATGCGTCCCGTGGCCGCGGGCCTTGTGATCGGCGCGGGCCAGACCGTGACCCTGAAGCCCGGCGGCTATCACCTGATGCTGATCGGCCTCAAACGCCCTCTCAAGGCCGGTGAGCAGGTGCCGGTCACCCTGACCTTCGAACGCGCGGGCCCGGTCAAGACCGCCCTGGACGTGCAGGCGACCGGCGCCGCGCCGGCCGCGCCTTCCCATCACGACATGCCCGGGATGAAGATGTGAACCGGACCACAAAAGTCACCCTGGGGCTGACGGCGATCGGCGTGCTGGTCGCCGCCTTGCTGATCTTCTGGACAATGCGGCCACAGGGTTTGGCGCCGTCGTCGATCGGCGGCGCCTTCAGCCTGGTCGATCAGGACGGACGCGCCGTCACCGACAAGGATCTGCTGGGCAAGCCGACGGCGATCTTCTTCGGCTTCACCTATTGCCCCGAGGTCTGCCCCACCACCCTGGCCCAGATGACCCAGTGGCTGCAGGCCCTGGGTCCCAAGGCCGACAAGCTCAACGTGGTCTTCGTCTCGGTCGATCCCGGTCGAGACACCCCGGCGGTGATGAAGGAATATCTGTCCAACTTCGATCCGCACATCCGCGGGTTTTCGGGCACGCCCCAGCAGGTCGCCCAGGCCGCCAAGGCCTACCGCGTCTACTACGAGAAGGTGCCGATCGAGGGCGGCGGTTACACCATGGACCATAGCTCGGCGATCTATCTGTTCGACGCCAAGGGCCGCTTCGTCTCGCCCATAGGCTACGGCGGCCCGCCTGAAGTCGGCCTCAACGCGTTGAAGGCCCTGATACCCCCCTAGCTGTCCAGTCCCGTGGCGGCCTTCAGGGCGCGCCGGAGGGACGGGTCGACGCGGTGGTCGGCTGGAGACCGATGGCTATGTCTCCGGTCTGATCGGATCGGGGCGCTGGCGGGTCAATCCGCGCCGATCGCCGCCCCTGGCGCATGCGCGGAAACGCGTCGCTCACGGGGTCAACGCTTTGAGCTCTGCTTGGAAAGATCCGCGCCACGCAGAGCGACCAGCGCGACAACCGCGTCGGTTTGAAGAATATTCGCCCCCATCGACAGTAAGGCCCTGACGCCAACGTCGTCGCCCAAGACCAGATGCTGGTCGGCGTCGCCCAGGCTGTTCAGCCAGACGCGCGGACCGAGTTGCGCGATAGCGTCGCGAGCTTCGGGCGTCAGGCTTTCGGGATCAGCGTGCACCACTTGCGCCGGTCCGGTGATCCGCAGCAGGTCGGCCAAAGGCAGATCCGTGGTGAACCGAACCATCAGGCGCGCCGCGGGGTCCAGGGCCCGCACGCTGGCGAGAATGGCGGGATCGCTGTCGAAGTAGAGGCTGGTGGCGCGCATGCCGGAGGCATTGACCGTCTCAACGATCGGCCTCAGACGATCGCTCTTCAGATCGAGATCGACCAGGATACGCCCGCAGGCCACCGCGAGCGCTTGCGCCAAGGTCGGCGGCGCCGCGTCGGCGGCGCGGCCATCGCGCTGTTTCAGCCGGAGCGCGGCGACCTCCGACGCGGTCTTGTCCTCGACCACGCCCTCGCCGGTCGTGGTCCGGTCGACCTTCCGGTCGTGCATCAGCACGGGTGTCCCGTCCTTGGTCACGGCGACATCGATCTCGACGATCTCGACCCCCGCCGCGATGGCGTCCTCGATCGCCGCCAAGCTGTTCTCGGGCGCGCGGCTGTGCGCGCCGCGGTGCGCGGTGATCATCAGTCCAGCGTCCGGCCTGGCGAGACGCGAGAGCGCCATCGCCATGGCCGGCGTCTGCGCGCAACGCTCCGGGGCCGTCGGCTCGGCCGCTCGCGCGGCGCTGGCCATGCCAAGGGCGAGCATGCCTAGAAGTGCGAGGCCACGGATCATGGCGCGCGCTTCAGGTCGAGTTCGGCGCTCTTCGGCGCCAGATCGATCAGTCGAGCGGGCTTGCCTGGCGCCGACTTGCTCAGGCGGAAGGCGTCGTAGAGCGCGCCTGTGGCGGTGTAGGCCCTGTAGGTCAGCTCGGCGCCGTCGACACCAATCGCCTGGAACAGCTGCACGCCGGTCGCCTTGCGCGAAGCCCAGTCGCGCTCGCCGCCGACATACTGCTTGGGACCAGCCACCGACACCACATAGACCGGCGCGCCCTTGCGCCCCCGGGCGTAGGTGTGGTCGTGGCCCTGGAGCACCAGATCGACGCCGTGCTTCTGGAGCACGGGCTCGAGCGCCGCACGCAGCTCTGCGTTGTCGCGCCCCTTGGCGGTCGAATAGATCGGATAGTGCAGGAAGACGACGGTCCAGGCGTTCGGATTATCGGCCAGACGCGCCTCCAGCCACTTCAGAGTCGCGTCGGCGAGGTCAGGAAAATCGGAGATGGCGTCGGCGTCGAGCGACAGGAACCGCACGCCCTGGTAATCGACCTGGTAGACGGTTTCCGACAGCGCCGCGACGCCCGGCGGACCGTTGCGCGGCAGGGTGAACTGCTGTCTCCACTGCGGGGCCAGACTCGGACGGCCTTCGATCTGCGGGCCATATTCATGATTGCCCGGGCTGGGCAGGGTCAGAAGCTCAGCGTGCAGGTCCGGCGCCATGTCGAACCACTCGCCCCATTCTCGATCGGCGTCCGAGCGGTTGATCAGGTCGCCGGCGTAAAGCGCCAAGGCCGCGTCCGGCGCCAGACGGCGCGCCATGCGCATGACCCGCGATCCGTGGCTCTCGACCTCGTTCTGCACGTCGCCGAAATAGAGGAAGCTGAACGGCTTGGCGGTCGCCGCCGCCGTGCGGATCTGCCGCCAGGCGCTGAAGGTCCGTCCATCGCCCACGCGATAGACGTAAAGCGTTTCCGGCTTCAGGCCCTGGACGACGGCGCTGTGGGCGGTCGCCGAGACCGGCCCGCCGTTGCGAGGGACGTACTGCATCACCTCGCTGTCGGCCATGACGGTCTGAACGGCGTCCTCGAAGGCGGGTCCGGGCGTCGCTTCGGCGTATTCGACCAGACCCTTGCCGGCCCCGGCCTCCATGCGCCAGGTCACCGCGAAGCCGCGCGACGGATCCTCGGTCGGATTGACGATCAGCCGCTGCGGCTTGCCGCCAGTGATGAGCGGCTCGGCCGAAGGTCTCGCCTTGGCCGGCCCCTCGGCGGTCGCCGGCGCGGCGAGCGACAGAGCGCCCAGGGCGACGCCGCATACGAGGGCCGCCATCGGCTTGAACGATGCGCCACGAGCGCGGCGCGGATTGGAGCTTTGGGTCATGGTCGACCTTGGATCAGGCGTTCAGGAAAAAGGAGGTCGGCGCGGCCAAGGGGGAGCCGCGCCGACGCGGCGCCCCCCAAAGGCGGGGCGCGCCTGCGCCACGGGCCGCGTCAACGCGGCCCGTAGGCGTCGCGGTCAAAGCTTCCAGTCGAAGCTGAGGCTGATGTAGCGGCCGTTCTCGATGTAGTCGCGAATGCCGCCCTTGGCCTTGCCGAACGTGTACCAGTAGGTGTGGCTGTCCAAGGCGTTCTGCACCTTGAAGGTCGCGGCCATCCGGTCGTTGAAGTGGCGGCGGACCATCAGGTCGACGAACCTGTAGTCCTGCTCGTAGGGATCGTTGCCGTAGTCCTCGATGTCTTCGAGCGATTCCGACTGGTAGCTGTACGAGACATAGGCCTCCCAGCCGTTGCGCTCCCAGAAGACTTCCAGATTGGCCAGTCGAGCGGGCGTCTCCATCAGCGGCAGTTCCAGGCCCGCCGGGTGCCAGCTGATGCCGGTGACGGCGCGGGCGCGCTGGAAGGTCATGTTGGCCGCGACGCCGAGGCCGTCGAACGGGGCTGGCAGCCAGTGCAGGATCTGGCGGGCGTTGACTTCCACGCCGGTCACCTTGGCGGACTTGCCGTTCATCGGCGTCGAGATGTCGACGCCCGTCCCGTCCGTGTAGTTTTCCGTCGTGCCGTCCTGGATGACGCTGGACGAGGAGCGGAACAGGAAGTTGCGGATGTCCTTGTGGAACAGACCGATCGAATAGGCGCCGGTCTTGCCATTGTACCATTCCAGCGAGGCGTCGTAGTTCACCGCCTTCATCGGTTTCAGGTCGGGATTGCCCGTGGTGACGCTCTCGAGGATCCACTTGTCCTTGGGATCGGTCTTGCCGTCGCCGTTCGGATCGGTGTTGTAGCCGTAGGACTTGGCCGAACTCATGCGGTTGATGTCCGGACGCGAGAAGCTGGTCCAGACCGCGCCACGCAGGATCAGGTCGTCCCTGAACTTGTAGTTCGTGTGGATCGACGGCAGCACGTTGACGAAGTTGGACTTGTCGCGCGTGAAGGTGTCGCCCTTGAGCGGGTCTTCCAGCCAGGCCTGGATGTCGTTCTGGGTGCGCTCGACGCGAACCCCGGTGATGACCTCGGCCTTACCGAACTGGGCCTTGCCCATCGCGTAGCCGGCGAGGACGGTCTCCTTGTAGTTCCAGGTGTCTTCGTTGGAGACCTCCGCCGCGTCCGGCGACGTCGCCAGGCCGCTGAAGAAGGTGGACTTTCCGTCCTGGGCCTTGCGCAGCTCGGCCATCATGTTGTCGGTGTCGATCGTGACGCCCAGCCGGTACTGACCCGAATAGACGCCGCCGAACAGGCTGTCGACGGACTTGCCAAAGTACGGGGAGAAGTCGGCCATCGTGCCGCTGCGGGTCAGGTCGATGAAGCTGCCGCCCGTCTTGCGGCGCTCCGAGACGGACATCTTCAGGCCCGTCTTTAGCTCGCGCAGCCAGTCGCTGGACGGCGCGTAGGCGAGGTTGAACTGGGCCTGCTTGAGCGTCTCCTCGTTGTCGCCGAAGCCGGCCGTCATGCCCGAATACTTGAAAGCGGCCGGGTCCTGAACGGCGGCCATGCCGGCGGCGTTCAGCACCCACTTCGGAAAGCGCGGGTCGCCAGCGGTCGAGACGAACACGCCCTTGTTGCCCAGCCAGTCATAGGCGTCGGTGCGGAACTGCAGCTCGAACTCGTCTTTGATGTTGTCGCGCGAGTTGGAGTACGAGAAATCGTAGTCGACGGTCAGGTCGCCGAACCGGCTCTTGCCGCCCAGAGTTGCCGAGCCCAGCACGCCTTCGGTCGAGCCCCCTTCCCAATAGCGGCGCAGCCGAAAGCCTTGCGGGTCCCACAGGCCCGAAGCCCCGTCCAGACTGTAGAAGCTCTTGGTCTTGCGGTCGGCGTCGGTGATCCGCCCGTCCTTGTTCTGATCGACGATGTCGTTGACCGAATAACCGTAGACGCGCGCGCCGTTCTCGACGCCGATGACCGCCTTGTCGGGCGTCATCAGGTCTGTACGGGACTTGTCCTTCTGGACCAGGCGCTCGGATATGCGGTCGGCGTAGTTGCGAAAGTTGAGCCGATTGCGGAATTCCGTCTCGTCATAGACGTTGTACTGTCCACGCAGGTGGACCTCGTGGTCGGCGCTTCGCCAATCCAGCGATGCGTTGACGCCCTTGCGCTCGACCTTGGTCTCGCCCGCCGAGAGCTCGACCCCAAGGGTCTGGAAGGTCGAGGTGTCGAAGTCGCGCGACTTGTTGGTGACGAACCAGCGCTGGGGCATGTCGTCGCCCGACCCGCCGACTTGCTCGAACTGTGAATTGCGGCGTGAAAAGCTGGCGGTGACGAACAGGCCAAGGTGCTCGTTGAACTGGCGGCCGAACGACAGCTGCGCCTCGCCCGACTTTTTCCGGTCGCGCTTGTCCAGCATCGTGCCTTCGAGCGACACCGCCAGGTGCGTGGGATCGAAGTCGAACGCGGTCGGCGTGCGGATCTCGACCGAGCCGCCCAGGGCGTCGCCGTCCATGTTGGGCAGGATCGACTTGAACACGGTGATCGAGTCGACGCCGGCGGCGGGCAGGAAGCTCAGCCGCACGCCGCGATAGAAGTTGTCGCCGGGCGAGCCCATGCCGCCCAGACGCACGCCGTTGACCGAATAGGTGTTGTACTCCGTGGCCAGGCCCCGGATCGAAATCCGATCGCCCTCGCCGGTCGTGTGGTTTCGCACGGCCGACACGCCGGGCAGGCGCGAAACCGCCTCGGTCAGGTTGGACGAGGGCAGCTTGCCCATGTCGTTGGCGCTGACCACGTCGGTGATCATGTCGGCGTCGCGCTTGGCGTCGAGCGACTTGCGCAGGCCGGCGGCGTAGCCGACGACGATCAACTCGTCGACCTCATCGGCGACGACCAAAGGGCGTTCACGCAGCACGACGGCCCCGTTGATGACCTCGACGGTAAGCGGCGCGGCCGACAGCATTTGCTTCAGCGCCGCCTCGGCCCGCAAGCGCCCGTCGACCGCCACCGACTGGCGGCCTCGCGTCAGCGCCGGATCGACCGAAATGGCGACGCCGGAAATCCGCGAGAACACCATCAGCGCCGCGCCAAGATCCTGCGCGGGTATGTCGAAGCGGGCTTCCACGGCCAGCGGCGCGGAAGAACCGGGTTCGGCCAGGGCCGCGCCGGCCCCCGCCGCCACCGAAAACGCCGCCACCGCGGCGAGAAGTCGAGATTTGTAACGCATCAAACGCCCCCAGAACCTTGAGCCCTTTTTCCGGGCCTCGAACGGGGTAGACGGAGCCATCGGCAATATCAGACAGGCGTCGCAAAACTTTTATTTTTCTAGTCCTTCAAGCCATCGCTCCACGCATCGGAAATATATCTCTCTATACTGATGATATACTTCCAATCCGATCCTCGTATGGAGATCAGACGCTTTCTGACCGCCGCGCAGTCCTTCACAAAACTGCCGTACAGTTCGGCTAACGCCGCCGCTCATCGAGCCGCCTTCGGGGCGCGGCGAGGCCTGGAATCCGGGAATGGCGCAGAACGAACCCGTGCCGGTCTTCGAGACCGTGCGCGCGCACGAGACCCGGTTGAAGGCCTATGCGCGGCGACGCGGCGCGGACGGCCACGAAGCCGAAGACCTGTTCCAGGAAACCGTGCTCCGACTACTGCAGCGAGCGCGCCGAGCGCCCTTGCTCAATCCGCTAGCCTATGCGTTCCGCGTGCTCGACAACCTGATGCGCGATCACCGCCAGGAGCCAAGCTTCGAGGCGCTGGACGAAAGCGAACCGTGCGAGCAGCCGGGTCCGAGCGCCCTTCTTGAGGGACGCGAGCTGGCCGAGGCGTTCTCTCGCGCGATTGCCGCCATGCCCAGGCTTCGTCGGGAGGTTTATCTGCGACGCCGCCTGGACGGCCAGAACTACGACCGCATCGCTCTTGACCTCCGCCTGACGCCCGAGGCCGTCCAGAAGCATTACAGCCGCGCGTCGGCGGCCCTGCGCAAGGTCCATCAGGATGGATTTTCCGCGTTGGGCGAAGGATAGGCCGCATGCGCGATACGCATCTCGACAGGACCGACGATCATCTGGCGGCGCTTTGGGCCGACCGCCTTGCGACCGCCCCGCTGCCTCGCCACGACGCGCGGGAGCTCGAGGAATGGCTGGCGGCGGATCCGCGCCGCGAAGCCTTGCTGGCCGCGCACCGCGATCTGATCGCCTCGGCGTCCCTGCGCCGGGCCTTGATCGGCGCTCGCGCGGCGGCTCGTCCTGGGGCCAAGTCGCGCGGGCTGGGAATGCCCTCGTGGGCGCTGGCCGCCGCGGCGGCCGCCGCTGCGGTCTTGGCCTGGCCCCGCCCCGCGCTGGAACTGAAGACCCCCCAGGGCCGTCAGCAGGTCCAGGTGCTGGCCGACGGCTCCAGGCTGACCTTGAACGGCGACTCCCAGGCCCGCGTGGCCTTGGCGCGACGGAAGCGGGACGTACGCCTGGACCGCGGCGAGGCCTTCTTCAAGGTCGCCCACGATCCGTCCCGCCCCTTCACCGTCCATGCGCGCGACGCCTCGGTCACCGCTCTGGGCACCGCCTTCAACGTCAATCGCCTGGCCGACGCAACCGAGGTCACCGTGCGCGAGGGCAAGGTCAGGGTCGTCGCCGCCATGGCCCCCGACCGGCCAGTCGTCGTCGTCGCCGGCGAGAGCGTCCGGGTTTCCGCACGGGGGATCGAGGGACGCATCCGCTTCAACCCCGCCGCCGCCGATGACTGGCGCAGCGGCTGGATCGAGCTGAACAACGGCCGGCTGGGCGACCTGGTGACCGAACTGAACCGCGCCAACGCCACGCGGCCGTTGAAGCTTGGCGGGACCGCCCTGGCCGACCTTCGCTTGACAGGACGCTTCCGCGCGACGGCGCCGCGCGAGACGGCGGAGCTCGTGGCGGCGACGCACGGCCTGGCTCTCCGCGAAGCCCCCGATGGGATCGTCCTGGGCCCAGGCCTCTAGGCCACGGACCCAGGAGCGGGGTTCCCAAGAAGCGGCCGGACGCTGATGCAAATCTCCTGAGACTGGTTTGAATGGCGCGGTTTGATCTGACGGATTTCGAGGGGGCGGTGATCGCGCCCTTGCCGCCTGACAAGCCCCGCGCCGGGACGACCGGCGGGTGCTGAACGGCATCTTAGGGTTGGAGGCGACCGCCGCCTACAGAGGTTCAGGGATCAGCCTCGAGCGCTGTTCCGCGGGCGCGTTTTCGGCCCAGAGCAAGAGCGCGTCCAACGCCGGACATAGGGACTGCCCCCAATCGGTGAGATGATACTCGACCTTCGGCGGCGCTTGCGGGTGAACGATCCGGGTCACGACACCATCAGCCTCGAGTTGTCGCAGCTGCTGGATCAGCATCTTCTGAGACACGCCAGGGATAGCGCGCTCCAGGTCAGAGAACCGCTGCACCCGGCCGCCGAACAGCTGAAACAGGATTACCAGCTTCCACCGCCCCTCCAGAACCCGGATGACATTCTGGATGCTCAGAGACGCCGAGTCCGCCGTATAGGCCACACGCTTACTTTCGGGTGCGTGCCTTACTTTTTCGTCCGTTCTTGTCATTTCGGGAGGGTGTTCACAGGTTGTGGCGGACAGCAACCTTATGCCGGAGACCATCGGTGTCCACCAACCTCCCCCGCCCTATCGCCGACTATGTCGAGGCCAATGCCCGCCTTGACGTGGACGACATGCTTGCCGCCTTCGCCGCCGACGCCGTCGTGAAGGACGAAGCGCGCGAGCATCGCGGCCATGCCGAGATAAAGCCCTGGATTGAGTCAGCGACCATAGCCGCTCGCGCGATCTTCACGCCGAACGCCTGGCGCGAGGACGACGGCGCCGTCATCGTCGACGGAATCACCGTTGGCGACTTCCCGGGAAGCCCGCTTCCGTTCGCCTTCCGCTTCAGGCTGAACGGCGGGGCCATTTCGGCCCTGGAGATCGTCTGATGTCCGGCGAGCAACGTGAATTCGAAGGCGTCCGCGCCGTGGTCACCGCCGGCACCAAGGGCGCCGGCCGCGCGACGGTCGAACGCCTGCTGCGCGGCGGCGCCAGCGTCGTCACCGCGGCCCGGAGCGCCGCCAACGCCCCTGTCGGCGCCCATGTCGTGGAAGTCGACCTGACCAAGCCGGAAGGCGCCGAACAGCTGGCGCGGGCCGCGATCGAACACCTCGGCGGCGTCGATGTCCTGGTCCACGTCCTGGGCGGCTCGTCATCGCCCGGCGGCGGCTTCGCCGCGCTCACCGACACGCACTGGGCCGCGGAGTTGGATCTCAACCTGATGACGGCGGTGCGTCTAGACCGGGCGCTGCTGCCGCAGATGCTGGAACGCGGACGCGGCGCGGTCGTCCACGTCTCGTCCATCCAGCGGACGCTGCCGCTGCCGGAGTCCACGACGGCCTACGCCGCGGCCAAGGCCGCCCTCACCACCTACAGCAAGTCCCTGTCCAAAGAGATCGGCCCCAAGGGCGTGCGCGTCAACGTCGTGTCGCCGGGGTGGATTCATACCGAGGCGGCCGACGATCTGATGCGCCGGATCGCCGACAGCACGGGCGGAAGTCTCGACGAGGCCAAGCAAAGCATCCTGGACGCGCTCGGCGGCATTCCGCTCGGCCGGCCGGCCAGGCCCGAAGAGGTGGCCGAATTGATCGCCTTCCTGGTCTCGGACCGCGCCTCGGCCATCCACGGCGCCGAATACGTCATCGACGGCGGCACGATACCCACCGTCTAACCTGGCTACGGTCTCCTACTCCCCGCGTAGCGCCGATCAGGAGAAAATACATATCGCGATAATTTTTACCTGGACACACGATCAACTCACGACTACAAAATAATTATCGCAATAATCTTTATCGCAGAAACCACTAAACAGCCTTTGGGAGAACCCTATGATCCGCCAAGCTCGCAACATTCTCATCGCCGCCGCCCTGACCGGCCTGGCCGGCGCCGCCCATGCCCAGCCCGACGCTTCGCCGGCCGCGAGCGCTCCAGCGGTCCGCAACGTTGTCCTGGTCCACGGCGCCTTCGCCGACGGCTCGGGCTGGCGGGGTGTCTATGACCGACTGACCGCCAAGGGTTACAAGGTCAGCATCGTTCAGAACCCGCTGACCTCGCTGGCCGACGACGTCGCCGCCACCCGTCGTGTGCTAGCCCGCCAGGACGGCCCCGCGATCCTGGTCGGCCACTCGTACGGCGGCACGGTGATCACCGAGGCCGGCAATGATCCGAAGGTCGCGGGCCTGGTCTATGTCGCCGCCCTGGCGCCCGACACCGGTGAGTCCACCGGCGACCAGTTCGCCGAGATCCCTGCCCCTCCCGGCTTCGTGATCGAGCCGCAGTCCGACCGCTTCGGCTTCGTCAATCTCGCCAAGTTCAAGGCCGGCTTCGCCGGCGACATCAACGACGCCGACGCCGCCTTCATGCGCAACTCGCAGGTGCCGATCGCCATGTCGGCCTTTGGCGAAAAGGTCACCCGCGCCGCCTGGCGCGCCAAGCCCAGCTGGTTCGTCGTGGCGACCGAGGACGGCGCCATCGATCCGAAGCTGCTGCGGAAGACCGCCGCGCGCATCGGCGCCGAGACGGTGGAGGTGAAGGGCAGCCACGTCGTCTTCCTCAGCCAACCTGGAGCGGTGGCCGACGTGATCGACCAGGCCGCCAAGACCGCCCCGCGTAAGGCGAAGTAAGACCACGACAGACGCCAGATGGGCCGGCCGCCGACACGCCATGCGCGTCGGCGGTCGCATCGATTTTGTCCAACACGCCTGGGATGGTTCCGACGCCGACGATGCGATCACCGCGGCGCTCAAATCGCAGCGACTATTACCGCTGAAACCGCCCTTTGATTGCGGCGCCGCCCCGCAACGACGACACTCGGCCTCAAGAAAGCGCCGCTCTTTCGCCCCGCCGAGCATCGGGGCCAAGGCGCGCAAGGCGCTCGCCTTTCGTCCCATCCCCCCGACCTTAAGGGACATACCTTCGACGTGGCGTACTCCCCCCAACGCGCGTCCTTCCGGCCCAACCGGCGCGATCACGTCCCCCAAAGGCGCGCGCCTTGGTTTCCGGCGTCAGCCAGCCGAACGGCGGCGGGTCTGCAAACCCGCCGCCGGCCTTTCAGATCTTTTCCGGGCTCTCCGCATGCGCGCGGGCAAGCGCCGCTTCGGCCGCTTCGAGACGCGATCGGACGGCGGGGGATTTGAGCGGCTCGACCGAAACGATCGCGACACCCCGCGCGTCCAGCACCTGGATCTTCAGTGGCGTCTCGAACCGGCTCGAGAGCTCACGCCAAGCCATGAGTTCGGCGAAGTCCTCGCCGGCCGATGCGGTGGAATAGAGCGACACGAACGGCGCCTGCGCCAGCGCCCGGTACAGCGTCGGACTTCGCGACAGGGGCAGCTTAGGTCCGCGCCGATAGACCGAATGGGCGATCACGCCGGTCGCATAGGGCTGCGCCAGGCTCCGGTAGTCGACCCAGACCGTCTTGAACGGACCGCCGGCCGTGGTGACGTCCAACGTGCGGTCGATCACGTGCGTGGTCTCATGCAGCAGAATGTAGGTCAGGGCGGAGGCCCTACCGGCTTCAACCTTCACGCTGTAGCCCGATCCGTCCGGGGAAAAGAGCATCGCCTCCTTCTGGGTGAGGAAGTCCGAAAGCGATGTCTCGAGCACATCGGCGCGTAAGGTGATGTCGAACAGCCGCTCGCCGTTGGGGCCCTCCGAGGACCGCGTCAAAGCCGTGCCCGCGCTGGACGGCGCGTCGATGAAACTGAGCCGCGCGAGACGTCGCTCCAGGACCTGTCGGTACAGCGCCGGAAGATCGGCGATGGCGCTTTCGATCAACGCCCATTCCCGGTCAGTAAGGACATGGGCCTTGGTCTCCTTGGCGCCCGCCTCGACATAGGCCTTGATGGTCTCGTCGTGAGGCGGGCCGATCCGCGCGCGGAGGGTCGAGGCGGTTTGATCGCCAATGGCCGCCGTCGACAGCGCAGCGGCCTTGGCAAGCCCGCCCCCGGGCCAGGCCAGCAAGAGCAAGCCCATGGCCAGCAGCGCGCCAAACTTGGGTCCGGGATGCGACGGGACTTCTGGCACGCGCTGTCTTCCTTTTCGATCATCGGGTCAGGCAAGGAACAGGTTTGTCTAGACGGACTTGTGTCAGACGATTTCGACCGGAACGGCAAGAGCGTATCCCGCCCCCCGCTCGGTGCGGATGATGCGCTGACCGCCAGGCCAGGCCGCCAGCTTGCGGCGCAACCGCAGGATCATCACGTCGATGCTGCGGTCGGTGACCTCGTCGGGATGCACGCGACAGGCGGCCACCAACTGCTGACGGCTGAGCACCTGGCTCGGCGCTTTGAGCAGGGCCGCCAGCAGGTTGAACTCGGCGGCCGTCAGCTTGACGGCGACGCCGCCTGGCGCGGTCAGACTTCGCCGCCGCAGGTCGGCTTCCCAGCCGACGAAGCGCCAGCGGGTGTGTTGTCGCAAGCGCGTCGAACGCGCCGGCCCCGCGCGCCGTAACACGCTGCGAATCCTGGCCAGCAGCTCACGAGGGCTGACCGGCTTGCTCATGCAGTCATCGGCGCCCAACTCCAGCGCCACCACCTTGTCCGGACCTTCGCCGGGCGCGCTGGTCAGGCTGATGACGGGCGCCTCGTCGCGGTCGATGACGCCGCGCATCAGGTCCAGCCCGTTCTCGGCGCCCAGCTCGAGATTCAGAACCACAAGATCGACCGGCCGGGCAGCCATGATCCGCTTCATGGCCGCCCCGTCCGGGGCCGTGCTGACCTGAAAGGCGTAGGCGCTCAGATAGCCTTGAAATTCATCCCGGGTCCGGGGGTCGTCGTCCACCACGAGGACGTGCCTTTGGGCGTGCGGATACATCCGGCCCTCCTGGAAATTTGGATTCACGCGACGGACGCGGCCGCCGCCTCAAGGGGCGCGACCGCGTCGTCTTCTCGGACCTTTAGAGGCCGTGGGTTGCGCGGATGTACCGGGAGGCCTTTTCCCCGATGATCACGCAGGGGGCCATGGTGTTGCCCGTCGCGACCTTGGGCATGATCGAACCATCGGCGACGCGCAGCCCCTCAACGCCGTAGACGCGCAGGCTGGAGTCGACCACCGACATGGCGTCACGCCCCATCTTGGCCGAGCAGGTCTGGTGCCAGTAGGTCACCGCCGCGTCGCGCACATACTGCTCCATGTCCGTCTTGTTCAGCGGGCCCGGCATGGCTTCGCGGGTGACCAGGGGGGCGAAGGCCTGGGTGTTGCCCAGGTCGCGGCAGAGTTCCACGCAGGCGAGCGCCGCCTTCAGATCGTCCGGGTGGTCGAAGGTGTTCAGCTCGATCCGCGGGGCGATCGTCGGGTCGGCCGACGCCAGGCGCACCCTGCCGCGGCTCTTGGGATGGGCCAGGCCCGCGAACATGGTCCAGCCGTGCTCGGGCGCGCCTCGGAGAGCGGTTTCGGGGCTCGGAACCGGGAACTCGACCTGACAGAACAGCAGGTCCGGCTCGGTGAGCGCCGCGTCCGACTTCCAGTAGAGCGTGGCTTCGCTGCCACTGTTTCGCGGCGCGATCGGCTCGCGGTACTCCCAGATGCAGCCGAACGAGACGTGGTCCTGCAGGTTCGCGCCGACGCCCGGAAGCTTGCTCAGCACCTTGATGTCGTGGGCGCGCAGCTCGTCCTCGTCGCCGATGCCCGATCGCATCAGGACGGTCGGCGTCTGGATCGCGCCCAGGCTGAGGATCACCTCGTGGGCGACGCCGAACCAATGCATCGCGCCGTTGCGGACCACCTCGACGCCGACCGCGCGTCCGTTCTCGATCAGCACCCGGTTGACGTGGGTGTGCGTCAGCAGCGTCAGGTTCGGCCGGTCGAGATACGGATAGGTGAAGGCGCGGAAGATGGAGTGGCGCTTGCCGTCGCGGATCAGCACGTTGCTGATGGCGCAGCCGCCCGCGCCCTCCATCATTTCGCCGTTCGGCGAGCCGTAGGTCGGAATGCCGAGCTCATGGGCCGCGTCGACCATGGCGTAGGCGGCCGGACCGGGATTTGGCGCCGATTGCACATAGACAGGGCCGCCCGTCCCGCGCCGCAGAGGATCGGCCGGACCCTGCCAGTTCTCGATCTCCCGATAGAGCCCCAGGACCGCGTCATAGCCCCAGGAGGCGTCGCCGCTTTCCGTGGCGAAGTGGTCCCAGTCGCTGCGGTGGCCGCGCGACCAGACCATGACGTTGATGCTGGAACCGCCACCGCAGACCTTGCCCATCGACATCGGCATGGACCGTCCGTTCAGCGCCGGATTGGGCTCGGCCACGAAGCCCCAATCGGTGTCGCCGCCCAGGTTGGTCGGCCAGGCGGCCGGCTCCATCACGCTGGCGCGCTCGTCGCTGCCGCCCGCTTCGATCAGCAGCACCTGCACGTCGGGGTTCTCGGCCAACCGCCGGGCCAGCACCGAGCCAGCGCTTCCCGCGCCGCAGACGATGAAGTCATAGGTCGCCTTGAGATCGCCAGCGCGCTCGGCCTGGTTGGCCGCCACACGGGCGGCGAAATCGGGATGATCGCTGGGAAGATTGTCGTTCATGGTCACGCTCCAAACTCGAAATGAAGTATCAAATCTATCAATTTCATCAAATGCATCGAATTTGGAGCTTGTCAATGCGAGGCTGCGTGGGCATCTGTGCGACGCGGCCTGACGGCTTGGAGAGACAATGGACACGGCCGACAGGGACATCCTGACCACCACGGACGTGGCGAAGATCCTGGGCGTGTCGGTGCGCACCGCGCAGCTGCTGATCGAGGGCGGATCGATCCCGTCATGGAAGACGCCGGGCGGTCATCGCCGCGTCTATCGCTCCGACGTCCTGGCGCTGATGCCGGGCGAGACCATCAGCGCGCTGCCGGTCTCGGCGCGGGTGATCGTCATCGCCGGAGCCGACGCCCTGCCGGCGCTGACGGCGCGCCTGGCGCAGGCCCCTTCCTGCTTCGTGGACGCCTATCCGGAGCCCTTTTCCGCTCTGCTGAACATCGGCGGACGCACGCCGGCGGCCGTGATCATCGACGCGGCCTCATTGCCCATGGCCGCCGACCTGCTGCGGGCGCTGGCGTCGGATCCGGCTCTGTCGCAGACGGCTATCCTGCTCGTCGGCCCCAAGGCTCAGACCGCGGCCTTCGCCGGGCCCGCCAGCGGCAGGGTTGGTTTCGTCGAGGATCTGGACGCCTTGGCGCAAGCCGCCGAGACGGCGGTGCGAGGACCGGCGCCCGTGCCCGCCGCGCCTGAGGCCGGGGCGCTGGTTCCGTTGCCCGGCAACGAAGCCCAGCGCCTGCTGGCGCTCGAGCGCTCGGGCCTGGTCGACACCCCGCCGGAAGACGCCTTCGACAGGCTGACCTGGCTGGCCGCCCAGACGCTCGGCATGCCGATCTCGCTGATCACCCTGCTGACCCCGACCCGCCAGTGGTTCAAGTCGCGCCATGGCCTGGACATGGCCGACACGCCCCGCAGTTGGGCCTTCTGCAACCACACCATTCTGCAGCAGCGCTGCATGGTGTCGGAGGACCTGGCCACCGATCCGCGCTTCGCGGACAATCCGGCCGTCGCCGACGCGCCGCACTTTCGGTTCTACGCCGGCTGCCCGATCGTCGACCCCGACGGTTTCACGCTCGGTTCGCTGTGCGTGATCGACACCCGGCCGCGCACCCTAGACGACACCCAGCAGGCGATCCTCACCAACCTGGCGTCCCTGGTGTCGGACGAGATCAAGCTGCGCGTCACCGACGGGCGACTGCGACGCGCCATGGACGTTCTGGAGCGCAAGCCGCGGTAACGCGATCGGTCGCCGCCCTCAAGGCCGGCGCTCCAGGATCACCGGCAGATGCCTGAGCTGACACATGGCGTGGTTGCCGATCCAGTCGTCGGCGTCGCCGGCCGCACGGACCTCGATCCGGCGTTCGATCAGGGCCTCCACCAGGCTCCTGGCGACCAGGCCGGCCACGAAACGCCCAGGACAGATGTGAGCGCCGCCGCCGAACGTGGTCGAGCCCTGCTGAGGGCGGTCCAGGTCGAAGCATTCCGGGTCTGGGAAAGCCTCGGGATCGCGATTGGCGGCGCCCCACATCATCATCACCCGAGTCCCCGCCGGGATGGTCCATTCATCGTATTCGAGGTCGGCGCTGACAATGCGGTTTAGATGAATGACGGGCGGCTCCAAGCGCAGGCACTCGGATACCGCCGCGGCGGCCTTCTCCGGCTCCGCGCGCAACCGGTTCACCACCTCGGCATTGTCGATCAGTGTACGGATTGTGTTGGTGATGGCCAGAGCGGCCGTATGGAATCCATCGAACAGGTTTCCCGCGAGGAAGGCCCCCACCGTCTTGGGAACATAGCCGCCATGGTCGAGATCGTCGGCGATATCGACCATGGCGAGGTCTCGGGCCATGTCCGAGACGAACGGACAACCGCCCGCGCCCAAGGCGCGCTGGCTCGCGCCCTCGACCAGGCCGCGATAGGCCGTCGCGGCGGCGTCGGCCTCGACTATGCCATCCCCGTCCGGTCGCAGAAACAGCATGGAGTCATCTTGCGCGCCTGCACGGCCGCGCTCAGAGCCTCCTCATCGGTCATCCCGATCAACCCGCCCCAGTAGAGGCCGATCAGCGGCTCGGCGATCCGCTCGACGAGATCGACGGTCTCGCCCAGCGGTAGATCTTCTAGGATCCGCCCGGCGATCTGGCGGGCGGCGTCGCCCCGCGCGGCGGTCGGCTTGGGTCCGATCTGGTTGAGAAGCACCTTGCGCAGGGTGGCGTTCAGAACGCCGTTGGCGCCGAAGAGCTGGTTCTTGATCAGGTCGGCGATGGCGAAGCCGACCGGCTTTTCCTCGAGCGGTTCGACGCCGAGCAAGCCCGGAAAGAGCTGGTTGGGCGCCAGGGCCGAAAGCTCGGGCCGGGCCGCCAGCGCGCGAAGATCGGTATGACGGAAGACCACGAGCGCGCCGCCGTCGCCCCGCAGGAAACGGGGGCCGCCGGGCTGGAACGCCCTGGCGCAGAACCGCCGGAACGCCATGCGGCCGCCGTCATAGCCATGGTCCTCGAGCGTCGGCAGCGCACCGATGTCCAAAACGTGCGGATGATCGGCTACGATGTCACCAGACATGATCTTCTCCTTCGCGACGCGCGGGGGCGTGGGTTGGTCAAGCCGCGCGGCGCGTCGGCTCTAGGGAGGCGGCGAGCGCGGACTTGGCCTGGCGCCGGACACGCGAAAGCCACAGCATCATCGCCAGGACGAACGAGACCACCAGGCAGGCGCCCGCGGCGACCAGGGCGCCGCGGACCTCGTGGGCGCCGACGAAGAACGAGCACAGCATCGGCCCGGCGGCCGCGCCGACGGCCTGGACGCTGGGCGCCAGCAGAACCGCCCGCCGCGAAGGATCCGATTCGATGACGAACGGCGCCTGCAGGGTCTGCAGGAAACCCCACGCCAGGCCGTGCAGGCCGGCGAAGGCGATGAACACGCCGGGCCCCGGCAGGCCCCACAGGCCGGCTAGCACCGACAGGAACACCGGCAGACAGACCAGGAACGCGCGGTGATAGGGTATCCGTTCGGCCACCACGGCCGCGAGGCCCGAACCGACGATGGAACTGCCCAGGGCCAGGGCGACGGCGAGCCCGCCCTGGACCGGCGTCAGACCCGCCTGGCCGGCCAACTGCTCGACATAGGCCAGGAACCCGATGAAGAACGAAAACAGGAGGAAGACGGCGGCCAGACTGACATAGGCCGCCTTCGGGATCGGCTCGGCCAGCACCGGCTCATCGCTCGTGTTTCCCGCCAGCGGCGCGAGACTGGCCGGCAGGACGAACGCGACCACCGCCGCCAGGACGGCGCTGGCGCCCAGGGTCGCGAAGCCCGCGTTGGCGCCGAGCGAGGGCGAGACCAGAAGCGGTATGCCGGCCGCGCACGCCACCTGCAGCACCGCCTGGCTGACCAGGAATATCCCGCTCCAGCGGCCGGGCGTCGGCGAGCGCACGATCATCAGCGTGGTCAGCCAGACGAGGCCGCCTTCGGCCAGGCCCGCCAGCGCCCGGATCACCAGGACCCCGAGCCCCGAGACCTCCAGCCCCGCGAGATTGACGCCGGCCAGGACGAGCGCGGCCACGAACCCGACCAGCTTGAGCCGGCGCGGCGGCAGGAAGGCGTCGGCCAGCCCGACGCCCAGTCCGATGGCGAGAAACTCGATCGTCACGCTCCAGCCCAGCTGGTTGACGTCGAGCCGGCCCGCATTGACCAGCCCCCCCAGCACGACCGGCTGAACGCCGGCCATGATCAAGGCGACCGATCCGACCGTCAGGAAAGCCGCGATCTGCCCGGCCGTCGGGCGGCGACCGATCCAGCCGTCGTCGGCTCGCGGGGCGCGCGCCTGGGTGTCCTCGAGCGACATGCATTTCCTCCAACGGGCTTTGGATCAATTCTTCGACGGGTCTTCGCCCGACAGCCCTAGGGTAGTTTTTGCTATCTCAAGAGTATCGTCAACCGGTCTCCCGCTTGATGGGTTCGACCGCGATGCCGCTTTGCTGGGCGCCGGCCGGCCGAGCTTGCGCGCGCCGCCACCACACCGGGTTCGACGCGAACACCCTCGCTAATAGGATAGTTTGAGCTACACTAAACCCACGCGGGCTATGGACGCCGCGCACGCGACGCACCCCGCGGCGGCGACAGGTTCTCTTGACGCAACCCAGTTGCTATTCGACAGCACGCCGCCGATCCGCGGCTCTCTTCAAGGACCCGTGGTGAGCACTCCAGAACTCGAAGCCAAGTCACGGCCGTCCCGGCGCAACGGCATCAACACCTTCGAAGCGATTCTGACGACGACCGGGGAGCTGTTGGCCGAGGTGGGTTTCGAGCGCCTGACGACCAATCTCGTCTGCGAAAGGGCGGGACTGACGCCGCCGGCGCTCTATCGCTACTTTCCGAACAAGTACGCCCTGCTGACCGAGCTGACCCGGCGGCTGATGGACGCCCAGGATCAGGTCGTCTTCGCCTGGGTGGAGTCGGCGGCGCCCACTGGACCACCCTCGCCGCGGCCGTCGAAAGTCATATCCGGCTGCAAAAGGAGATCATCACCGTCACCCGCGCCTTTCCGGGCGGGCTCTGGATCCTGCGGGCCATCCGCGCCATGCCGCCCCTGCAGGACGTGCGCGTCCAGTCTCGGACGGCGGTGCTGGACCGGATCTTCGCGTTTCGCGTCAAGGACGGCCCCCCGGTCGACGAAGAGCGCCTGAAGCTGTCCATGCGCGTCTCCGAACTGATGAGCTACGCGGCGATGGAGATGCTGGTGGAGGATCCCGAGCTCGACGAGGACATGGTCATCGAGGAAGTCGCCTGGATGATCGGCCGCTACCATTTCGACCTCCCCCGCCGGTCACAGCTATCCAAGGACTGACCGCCCAGGCAGATCGGGCTTAGGCCTCGAGCGAAGCTTGATCGCCTTCCCGGGTCCCGAACGATCGGGCCCCGCCCCCAGCCTAAAGGCCGTGGCCCAGAGCCACGAGTCCCGGTGCGCCCGCCCGGGCCGGCGCCGTGACCGAAGGTCACGACAGGCCCACGGCCCGTCTCCCCCTTCCCTGGTTCTCGGTCGTCCTTCGAGCGGTTTGGCGCGGTTTCGCCCGCAAACCGGGCGCCTGGACCGCCGCGCCACGCCAAGCCGTCCGATCGCTTGCGCTACGCCCCCTTGCGTCGAGATAGTTTTTATTATCGTAATGGCCTGGACCGGTCGGAGTACTGGATAAACGGGGAGTAGAATATGAAAGCGGGTATGTTTCTGAGCTGCGCCGTGCTGGCTTTGTCGGCTGGCGTCGCGGCGGCCCAAACGCACGACAGCACGGCGATCGAGGAGATCGTGGTCACCGCCCAGAAGCGGTCGGAAAACCTTCAGGACGTACCCGTATCGGTCACCGCCCTGACCAGCGACGCCCTGGCCGCGCGCGGCGTCAACAACGTCTTGGCGCTGAACAACCTGGCCCCGGGCATGCGCATCAGCGCCGGCGACGCGGCCGCCAATCCCAAGATCTACATTCGCGGCGTGGGCCTCAGCGACTTCAACCCCAACGCCTCCAGCGGCGTCGGAGTCTATGTCGACGGCGTCTATGTCGGCTCGCCCCTGGCCCAGATGGCGGGGTTCTTCGACCTGGCCCAGGTCGAGGTGCTGCGCGGGCCGCAAGGCACCCTCTATGGCCGCAACACCAACGGCGGCGCGATCAACATCACCACCAAGCGCCCTAGCCAGACGTTCGGGGCCGACGCCTCGCTGGAATACGGCAGCTTCAACGCCGTGACCGCCGATCTGGGCGTGGGCGGGCCGATCGTGGCCGACAAGCTGGCCTTCCGGGCAGCCGCCCAATACGTCGAGGACGACGGCTATACCCACAACCGGGTCACCGGCCATGATCTCAACGCGGCCAAACATTGGGCGGGACGGCTGTCGCTGCTCTACACGCCGAGCGAAGATTTCGAGCTGCTGACCCAGGTCAATCGCTACGTCAATCGCGGCGACGCCACCGCGCCCGGACATCGCGCTCTGTTCCCCGCGACGCCGGCGGCCGCCGGTTCGGACGGCTTCTGCGCGGCCAGCGCCTACGCCAGCGGCCAGTGCGCCGACCTGCTGGGCTATGCCGACACCGACAACAATCCCCGCGCCGTGGACGCCAACCTGGAGGGCAAGGACAAGGTCGACCTGTTCGGCGCCTCCAGCCAGGCGACCTGGAAACTGGGCGGCATGTCCCTGATCTCGGTGACGGCTTGGCAGTGGGCCCACCGCAACGACCTGGAAAACACCGACGCCAGCCCCCTGCGGATGATCGAGATCAACTATCGTTCCCGCCAACACCAGTTCACCCAGGAACTGCGCCTGCAGTCGAACGATCCTTCGGCGCGCCTCAACTGGGTCCTGGGCGTCTACTACATGGACGAGCAAGTACAGGACAACACGCGCCAGGACGTGCTGCGCGACCTGCGACCACTGTTCATCACGCCCAGCAATCCCACGGGCCTCAGCCTCGAAAACAGCGTCGCGACCTTCGGCTATCCCTACACCCAGACCACCAAGGGCTACGCCGTCTTCGGCCAAGCGGACTACAAGCTGACCGACAGGCTGACGGGTACGGTGGGCCTGCGCTGGTCGGCCGACGACAAGTCCATGGACTACCAAAGCCAGGCCGAAGACGGCCTGATCGTCATCCTGACCTCCAAGCAGAGCAAGACCTTCTCGGCGGTCTCGGGCCGGCTAGGCCTGCGCTATGCGCTGAGCGACGACGCCAACATCTACGCCACCTACAATCGCGGCTATAAGAGCGGCGGCTTCTTCGGCGGCATGGCCACGACGGCCCAGGAGATGGAGCCCTACGACAACGAGACCCTCGACGCCTACGAACTGGGCTTGAAGTCGGAGTTCTTCGACCGTCGGGTGCGCCTGAACGTGTCGGGTTTCTACTACGATTACAAGAACCAGCAGGTGTTCGCCCAGACAACGCGCAACGGCCTGACCGTGCTGGTGCTCGACAACGCCGCCAACTCCAAGGTCTACGGCGGCGAGGCCGAGGTCACCGCCCGGCCGATCCAGCCCCTGACCCTGAGCGCGGGCGTGTCGCTGCTGCACGCCAAGTACGGGGACTATTTCACCGAGGGCAAGGACTTCACCGGCAACTGGCTGCCGCAGTCGCCGAAGGTGACGTTCAACGCCGCGGCCAACTGGGTCGCGCCGCTGGCGAACGGCGCGTCGATCGTGGCCAATGTCGACGCCAACTATTCGTCGAGGGTCTATTTCGACAACTCCAACGCCGCGCGCCTGTCGCAGGACGCGGTATGGGTGGCCGGCGCTCAGGCCAGCTGGCGCTCGCCCGACCAGAAGATCGAGGCCGGCGCCTTCGCCCGCAACCTGTTCGACAAGACCTACGCCGTGTCGATCTCCAATATCGACAGCCTCGGCGTGGATCTCCTCAGCTACAACCGGCCGCGGAGCTTCGGCGTCTTCCTGCGCTACCACTACTAGCGGGGACGTTCCATTGGCGGCCCAGCCCCCTTTCGGCGGCTGGGCTGCTTCGGCGCGGACGGCGCTCAGCGTTGTCCGTAGGACCTGAACCGCTGCAGGATGCGGCTCATCTCGTCCTCGGCCAGCAGATTGGGGCCGCCGATCGCCAGGGTTCCCCAATAGACCGCCGCCTGCTCCTCGACCTCCTCGGTGATGGCCAGGGCGAAGTCGAGATTGGGCGCGGCGACGATCTGGCCATGATTGGCCATCAGGGCGGCGTAGCGGCCGTCCAGCGCCTCGACCACGGTCGCGGCCAGTTCCTCCGAACCAAAGGTGGCGTAGGGCGCGACCGGCACGCTGCTGCCGCCGCTGACGGCGACCATGTAGTGCATGGGCGGGATTTGGAGGCCGGCGCAGGCTAGGATGGTGGCGTGGCGCGAATGGCAATGCACCACCGCGCCGACGTCCGGTCGGCGATCGAGAATCCCCTTGTGCATGCGCCATTCACTGGATGGCTTGAGCGCGCCTTCGGGCGACGAGCCGTCGGGACGGACGAGCACCATATGCTCGGCGGTCAGCCGCGCGGCCGGCACGCCGGTGGGCGTGACCAGCATGTCTTCTCCGCATCGGGCCGAAACATTGCCCGAGGTGCCCCTATTGAGGCCGCGCGCATCCATCGCCTGCATCACCTGCGCCATGCGCTCGCGCAGAGCCGCCTCCTGATTCGTCATGCCCATCACGCCGCCTCGCTCAGCGTCATCCGACGCATCACGGCCTCGGTGGCCTCGAAGCTCTCGACCTTGCCCAGCGTGGCCAGACCCTGGGCGACCAGCGCGGCGGTGGCCGTGCCGAAACGCGCGGCGTCCAGCGGCGCCCAGCCGCGCGAGAGGGCGGCGATGAATCCCGCGCAATAGGAATCGCCGCAGCTGGTGGTGTCGACCGGCGTGATCGCGTGGGCCGGCAGGGTCGTGCTGACGCCGTCAAGGACCACCACCGAGCCCCGGCCGCCGTTCTTGATGACGCAGCCCTTGGCGCCCCACGACCGGAAGGTCCCGGCGGCGGCGAAGAGGTCCTCCTGGCCTGTCAGGAACACCGCCTCGGCGGCGCTGGGCAGGAAGTAGTCGACATGCGGCAGCAGGCGCTTGACCTCGTCGACCGCCGAAGGCTGGGGCGCGATCAGGTCGCAGGTCACGATCGCCCCCGCCCGCGAGGCGGCTCGGACGATCGCCTCCCCCTCGCCGCCGTCGAGCTTGGGACCGCCGACGCCGCCATAGTGCAGAAAGCCCACCCCGGCGGCCGTCTCCAGCGCGCGCGGGGTGACGCGGGCCAGCATCCCCGCGCCCAGCGCGTGGAAGCCCGGGCGAACGCCGCTGGAGGAGACCGCCAGCAGGGTCGTGGAACTGGGCAGGCCCGGCAGAACCTCCAAGTCGGTGACGTCGACCCCGGCGTCAGCCAGGGCCGTGAGGATGAAGCGACCGATCAGGTCGTCGCCCACCGCCGAGATCAGCCGGCTCGGCACGCCGAGGCGAGCCGCCAGCAGGGCCGGAGCGGCCGCCGTGCCAGCCGGAGCGCAGGCGATCCCCTCGATCAGCCCCGTTCCCTCTTCCTTCGGCAGCACGTCGATGGCGCGCGCCACCACGTCCAGGGTCGTCAGCCCAATACACGCCAATCCATTCTTCATCCGACGTCCTCCCTACGCATTGACAGTCACTATGCCTCAGTCATTATAATAGTCAAAACTATCTTATAAGGGGCTGAACTTGACCTGGACGAACAGCAAGGATGCGGCGCTGCGGGAACGCGCTATGGCGGTGATCCCCAATGGGATGTACGGCCACCAGTCGGTCATGCTGCTGCCCGACGACTACCCGCAGTTCTTCGACCGCGCCGAAGGCGCCTATCTCTGGGATGTCGACGGCAACCGCTATATCGACTTCATGTGCGGCTACGGCCCGAACCTGTTCGGCTACGGCCACGCCGCCATCGACCAGGCTTATGTCGAGCGCATGAAGCGGGGCGACACCATGACCGGCCCCGGCCAGGCCATGGTCGAGCTGGCCGAGGCCATGACCGCCCAGGTCAGCCACGCCGACTGGGCGATGTTCTGCAAGAACGGCACCGACGCCACGACCATGGCGATGATGATCGCCCGCAACTTCACCCGGAAGAACACCATCGTCCTGGCCAAGGGCGCCTATCACGGCGCCGCGCCCTGGTGCACGCCGCTGAAGAACGGCGTCACCGAGGCCGACCGCGCCAATCAGGTGTTCTACGAATACAACAACGTCGAGAGCCTGGAGGCGGCGGTCAAGGCGGCCGGCTCGGACCTGGCGGCGATTTTCGCCTCGCCCATCAAGCACGACACCTTCGTCGATCAGGAGCTGCCTGATCCCGAATACGCCCGCCGGGCCCGGGCGCTGTGCGACGAGCACGAAGCGCTGCTGATCGTCGACGACGTGCGCGCCGGCTTCCGCCTGGCCCGCGATTGCAGCTGGTCGCTGGTCGGGGTCAAGCCGGACCTGTCGGCCTGGGGCAAGGCCATCGCCAACGGTCATCCGATTTCCGCCCTGCTGGGCGCCGACAAGGCCCGCTTCGCGGCCGCCACCATCTATGCGACCGGCTCGTTCTGGTTCTCGGCCGCGCCGATGGCCGCCTCGCTGGCGACGCTGAAGCTGATCCGCGAGACCGACTACCTCGAGCGCACCATCGCCTTGGGCGAGCGTCTGCGCGCGGGCCTGGATGAGGCGGCGGACCGCCACGGCTTCTCGCTGCGCCAGACCGGTCCGGCCCAGCTGCCGCTGATCATGTTCGACGAGGATCCGACCGGCGCCAAGGCCTACTTCTGGAACAACGCCCTGCTCAAGCGCGGCGTCTATTTCCATCCCTGGCACAACATGTTCATGACCACGGCCATGACCGACGCCGATATCGACCATACGATCGAGGCGGGCGACGAGGCCTTCAAGCTGCTGAAGGCCGCCGGTCCCCTGCCGCCGGTCGAGAAGCTGGCCTTCCTGCATTCCATGGTCGACTGACGGACCTCGCACCGCCTGGATGCGGCGCCGCCAGACTTGCCCTGGCGGCGCTTCCCGCAACTCATTCAGGCGCGGTTCGCACATCAGCCATGACAAAGGGCCCCTCTTGCCGAGGGGCCCTTCTTTTTAGATGGAATGTGTCGACGGCGCGGTTCAGGCCGGGGTGGCGCGGGTGACGCCAAAGCGCCGCAGGACGTTGTGGGTGATAACCTCGATGAACGGGTCGCGCGCGGCCAGGCCATGAGCCCATTCGGTGGTGCCGCTGTTGAACACCTCGCCCTTCCCGCGCTTGAAGCTGGCGACGACGGCATGACCGCGCAGGACCTTGGCCTGAGCCTCGGGACCGGAGTCTCCGAACATCACCTCGGCGACCACGTCCAGTTTCTCGGGCGGGATGATCGGGAAGTAACCCCGGCCGGCTTCCTCGCCGAAGGCGCAGGGCGCGACGCCGATGATCTCCAAAGTCTCGGGTACGCCCAGCATCGGCACGGCCTTGGGCAGGCCGTCGTCGCCGAACTGGAAGCGGCAGCCGTCGCTCTCGTAGCCGATCAGCGGCAGATCACCGCCGATCACGTCGCCGTAGAACAGATCCGAGCCCTCCAAGGCCCAGTGGCGGTCGTCATAGACCGTGAAACCGGCCTGGCCGCGCGACACGCACATGCCCAGACGATGGTAGCCGGCGAAGACGAAGCTCAGTCCCGTCAGCGCGGCCTCGGGCCGTTGGAAGGCCGGGTGCGACCACAGGTGCGTGGCCTTCTCGGGCGGAACGTCCTCGGCCTCGAAACCCTTCCATTTGTGGCAGACATAGGTCTTGCCGTCGTTCTCCCAGCGCACCTTCCAGAAGCAGCTGTTGCCCGACAGGATCGCGGCGTTGCCGCCCGCGTCGACGAAGCGCTCGACCTGGTCGCGCTGGCCTCCCGACCAGTATTCGCTGTGGCCCACGAACAGCGCAGCCGCGTAGCCTTCGAGGAGATCCTGTTCGGCGTCCAGGTCGTAGTCGGTGGCGAAGTCCAGCGCGTAGCCGTTCGATTCCGCCCAGGCCACGAAGGCGTGCTCCCACTTGTGCAGGAAGCCGGCCGATCCGTCGTAGGGCGAGGCCCGATGCTCGACCATCCAGGCCATGTCCGAGGCCCAGGGGGTCTCCTCGAATCCACGCTTGCGCAGGTTGATCAGCCGAGGCGGGTTGGGCGGCGGCGCGACAATCAGCGGCGGAAACGGACGCTGGGTCGACAGGACGCCGATCGCCTCGTCCATGGCCTGGGCGAACGGAACCTGCCCGCTCATCAGGCCAGTGACGTTCGAATAGGCGTTGGCGCCGCCCCAGTAATTGTAGGCTTGGTAGGTGTTGGTCGACAGCACCATCAGGGCGCTTGAGCGACGCACGCCGACCGCCGACTTGACGACCACGAAATGATGGGCCTGCCCGCCGCTCGCGTCGGTCAGGACGATATCGTAGTAGCCCGAGGCCCATGCCTCGCCGACCTCGACCTCAAGGGCGACGGGCCAGCCGCAGCCGTCGCGGTCGGCGTTGGCCGGAACCGGATGGTGGTCGACGCTCACGTCGTCGCGCTCCAGAACCGTCAGGCGCTCGGCGCCGATCCGGGTGATCGACAGGCGGCACGGACCGTTTTCGGCGCTGGCATGGAGGGCGAAGCGCTCGCCAGGGCGCACGCTCAGGCGGTCGGTATAGCAAGCGAGCATTCGGTTCCCACTTCAACTCCGGCCAAGCCGCGCGGATCACGGGCGCCTCTGGCCTACTGGTTTGTCGCGGCCCGTTCAGCGCCGGACCATGGAGTAGTTTTTACTATTCTATTTGCGGCGATCGCAAGCCACAACTCGATTCCAAGAGGTGAGCGAGGAAGGGCGCGCGCGGCCTCAAACGCGGCGCGCACTCTCGAAGTCGTCGGCGTGGATGGCCGGGCCGGATCCGCGTCTTTGACTGCTCCTCGAGCCAGCCGAAGAAGGTCTCAATCTGGTCGCGCAGAAGACCGCAATCCAGAAAGGACGAAGGAACCGCCACGCCGCCCTCTTCCCGACCGCTGAATAGATCAATGAACTTACTCGCGTCGAAAGATGCTTGGGCGGGCTTGGACTGGACGCTCGGGCCAAAGCCCATCGCCTGCGCTGAAAATTCGTCAGGGATCATTGGAGCCTCGCGAACGGCGGGGATCAAAATCCGTGTCGCCGTTTGCTGACGTTGGCATGGTGGCGAGCGTCGCTCGATATCTGAGGGACCTAGCGCGCCGCCTCAAAGATGTTACAAAGTAACAATGCGCCCCTCCACTCCCCCCTCCGCTCACCGTTTCTTCGATCAGGACATGGCAGACGCCTATGACCGTCGAAACGATGCGCTCGCACCGATCTCGACCAATCTCCACTTTCTGCTCCGGCTAGTCCTGGCCGACCTTCCCGTCGACGCGCGAGTGCTTTGCGTGGGTGTGGGCACCGGAGCGGAAATCCTGTCGCTGGCCGCGGCCTTTCCGGGCTGGTTCTTCGTCGGCGTCGATCCGTCCGCGGAAATGTTGGCGGTGGGGCGACGACGCCTCGAACAGGCGGGTATCCTGCACCGTTGTGAACTTGTTCAGGGCTATGTCGAAGACGCTCCTCGCGAGGCGTTCGACGCCGTTGTAAGTCTGCTGGTCGCACACTTCATTAAAGGCGAAGGTCGGCCAGCATTCTACGGGGCCATCCATGATCGCCTCAAATCGGGCGGCCGCTTCGCGAGCGCCGAGATCAGCGGCGACCTCGACGCGCCGGAGTTTCCCGCGATGCTTGAGGACTGGAAGCAGGTTCAGACGCTCATGGGCGCGACGCCGCAATCACTAGAAAAGCTGGGCGACATGATGCGCGATGCCTTGGGCGTCCTGAGCCCCGACGAGACGCGGACCTTGGTTCGCGCTGCGGGCTTCGCCATGCCGATCCCGTTCTTTCAGGCCTTCATGATCCGAGGCTGGCACGCGGTGAGGCCTTAACGACGCAGAGACCAAGTCATCCCGCCGGCAGTCAAGGCCGCGCCATTTCCGGACGCTGGCCCCTTCCGAGAAGGCGATACTCGCCACTGTCAGCGGTCAGGATTGAATCGCTCCATCCAGTCCGCCAGGTCTCCGGGACCGAGACCCGCCATGATATCGGCGTAGACGTCATCGCGCTCATCCTGGCCAAGCTTGAAGCGGCCGTCCAAACGTTCGACATCGGCGCGAAACGCCATCACCCCACGGCCGAGACGGTGCAAGCGCTCCCCCATCTCGTCTGGCGACCACGCCTTTGGTCGATCGACCTCCATGGCGCCAGAAAGCCGATCAAGGGCCTCATCGACGGTGACGGCGCTTAACCGCACCCGAACTTCGATGCGCAGTACAGCGTAGTTCCAAGTCGGAGCCTGGGTTCGGTCAGACATCCAGGATGGCGAGATGTAGCCATGCGGCCCCATGAACAGCGCCAGCGCTTTCGCATCCCGCTCCAGCAACTCGATCTGAGGGTTCGAGCGCGCCATGTGTCCGGTCAGCGAGACCAGGCGCCCTTCCCCATCAAGATTGGCCAGCAACGGCAAGGGCGTGGCGTGGAAGCCAGTAGGGCCACTACTGACGATCCAAGCCAGGGGATAGGCGGCGATCAGGTCCGCGACGTCTTGGTTCGTCCACGTCGAAAAGGGATGGATCATCGATCGGAGGGTTTCAGGCGGAAGCACTGGTCGTCACCCGCGCGCGACGTCGTTTAGCGCGGCCGGCGGCGTTGCGGCGATCCAGGACGCCCCCTGCTCGTAGGCGTGACCGAGCTTGAGCACCGCGAGGTCGGCGTGGTTGGGCCCGATGATCTGCAGGCCGATGGGCAGGTGTCGAGCTCCCCCAAAGCCGGCGGGGACCGCCAGCACCGGCAGTCCGGCCATGGTCGCCGGCAGGGTCACCTCCATCCAGCGGTGATAGCTATCCATCTGGACGCCGGCGATTTCCTTGGGCCAGCGCGTGGCGTTCTCGAACGGGAAGACCTGGGCCGTCGGCAGCACCAGGAAGTCGAAGCGCTCGAACGCCGCGCGGAACGCCTGGTAGATGCGCGCCCGCCCCGCCGAGGCCACGGCCAGTTGCGGGGCGGTCAGCTTCATGCCGCCCTCCACTTCCCAGATCGCTTCGGGCTTCATCAGCGCGCGCTTGGCCGGGTCGTCGTAGAAGCCCTGCAGATCCGAGCCGACCGACCAGTGGCGCAGCGTCACCGCCGTGCGCCACATGTCGGCCGCCGGCTCGGAGAGGTTGGCGGCCTCGACCTGCATGCCGATCGTCCTGAAGGCCTCCAGCGCCTTGACGCAGGTGTCTAGGACGCCGGCCTCCATCGGCAAGGCGCCGCCCAGGTCGCCCAGCCAGCCGATCCGCTTGCCCTTCCAGTCCTGATCCAGCGCCCCGGCGAAGATCGATGGGTCGTCGGACAGCGAGAATGGCGAGCGCGGGTCCGAGCCCGCCTGGACCGAGAGAAGCAGGGCTAGGTCCTCGACGTGTCGCGCCATGGGGCCGGACGTGGCGAAATTCTGCCAGAACACGTCGCTATTGGGGACCGACGGCACGCGGCCGAACGAGGGGCGGAAGCCGAAGACGTTGTTCCAGCCGGCCGGGTTGCGCAGCGATCCGCCGAAGTCGCTGCCGTCGGCCAGGGGGACCATTCGCAGCGCCAGCGCGACCGCGCCGCCGCCGGTGCTGCCGCCGGCCGAGCGGTCGGGCGCGTAGGCGTTGCCGGTGACGCCGAACAGGGGGTTGAAGCTGTGGGAGCCCAGCGCGAATTCCGGCACGTTGGTCTTGCCGATGAAGATCATGCCGGCCTTGCGCATCCGCTCCACGACGAGGCTGTCGGCGGCGGGAATGTTGTCGCGCAGGATCGGCGAGCCCTGGGTGCTGCGGATGCCCTTGACCGGGGCGGTGTCCTTGACAGCGTGCGGCAGGCCATGCAGCGGGCCGTGGAACCGGCCTGCGGCCGCGTCGTCGTCCAGCGCCGCCGCCTGCTTCAGCAGCACCTCGCTGTCGACACGCGAGACGATGGCGTTGAAGCGCGGGTTCAGGCGGTCGATCTGGGTCAGGTGGGCGGCCATGATCTCGCGGCTGGAAAGCTCCCGCTTGCGGATGGCGGCGACCATCTGCCGAGCACTCATCTCGACGATCCCATTGCCGGCCATGATCTGGGCCTGAGCCAGGGCCGGCGCAGCCAAGGCGGCCGTCGCGGTCGCCAGCAGGGTTCGGCGATTCAGGTCCATGATCTCGTTCCTTGCAGGCGTTAAAGATGCGCGTCGAACCAGGCCAGCACCCGTTCCTGGATGTCGGCCTGGTGGGCGGGCTCGTAGGTCCAGTGCGGCTCGCGCGGATAGCTGACCATGGTCGCGTCCTTCCCCAGCAGGCGCAGGCCCCGATAGAAGGACAGGCCCAGGGTGATGGGAACTCGGCGATCCTGCTCGCCGTGCAGCACCAGCACCGGGACCTTCACGCGGTCGATGAACCGCACGGGCGACGAGGCCTCCATTCGCGCGAGATTGCCGAGCGTGCGCCCGAAATAGCCGGCGACGAAGTCCGGCGTGTCAGTGGTCAGCAGCATGGGCGCGATATCGACCGGCGCGGCGCCGACGATAGCGGTCTTGAAGCGGTCGCTGTGGGTCACCGCCCAGGCCGACAGGAAGCCGCCGTAGCTCCAGCCGCCGATGCCGACGCGAGCGGGGTCGGTGATCTTCTGGGCCACCAGCATGTCCAGACCGTCCAGCACGTCCTGGAAGTCACCGCCGCCCCAGTCGTTGATCGGGCCCCGTGTGAAGCCGATATCCTGGCCATCCGAGCCGCGCGGATTGGGCAGCAGCACCGCATAGCCATGGGTGGCCAGCATCTGGGCCCATTCGTGCCAGCTGCCCAGCCAGCCCGACCACCAGAACCCCTCCGGCCCGCCATGGCCCTGGATCACGGTCTTGATCGGTGTTCCGAACTCATGGCCCGGCGGCGTCACCAAGGTTCCGTAGACCTTGTGGCCGTCCTTGCTGCTGGTCCAGCTCACCTCGCTCACCTGGCCCAGGGTCCATTGGCGCACCTGAGGATTGAGGTCGGTCAGGGGTTCGGCGGCGGTCCGGCCCGGCGTCCACAGCCAGACGTCGTCGGGACGGGTCGGCGTGTCGCCGGCCAGGGCCACGCGTCCTCCCTCGGCGCTGAAGCCGCTCAGCCGGCCGTCGAAGGCCAGCAAGGTCTTGATCCGCCCGTCCCTGGCGTCGATGCGCACCAGCTTGGAGCGCGTATTCTCGAACGACTGCGCCAGAAGCGACCGGCCGTCGGCGGCCCACTCCAGGCGCGTAAGGTGACCAGGATGATCCTCACCGATCTTCAGCCGGCGGTCGCCGTCGACGTCGACGATCCAGGCTCGCAGGCCGATATACTGTTCGCGTAGCTGCGCGAAGGCCAGGCGCTTGCCGTCGGGCGACCATTCGCCGGGACCGGAGGCCTCGCGCAGCAGGGTTCGAGCCGCGCCGGTGGCGGCGTCGATGATCACCACATCGGAATGATAGAAGTAGTCGTTCAGCCCGGTGCTGTCAGCCACCCGCGCCGACAGCCGCTTGCCGTCCGGCGACCAGCGCGCCTCGGCGATGTTGCGGCCTTCGATCGCGATGCGACGAGGCTGGCCGCCGGCGGCCTCCAGCAGCCAGAGGCGGCCCAGATCACCGGGGTCGTCGATCGTCATCTGGTCGCGCTTGGCCGCGGCGTCTGCCTTCTGCTGCTCGGTCTTGGGATCGCCGGCGACATAGGCCAGGACCTTGCCGTCGGACGATCGCGAGAAGTTACGCACCTCGGTCACCGAAGCCGTCAGCCGCCGAGCCGGACCTCCGTCCAAGGACGCCGTCCACACCTGCCTGGATGCGATGCCGGTCACCGACGGATCGGCCTGGTTGGACAGGAAAGTGATATCTCGCCCGTCCTCCGACCAGCGCGGCGTGTTCTCGATCTGGGTCCCGGCGGTCAGGCGGCGCGGCGGCGCGCTGCGGTCGACGGGCGCGATCCAGATCGCCGACTGCGACGGACGCTGGGTCGAAAGCGTGGGCGTGACGACATAGGCCACGCGCTTGCCGTCCGGCGACAGCTGCGGGTCCGACGCGTCGGTCAGCCCCATGATGTCCTGCGGACGGATCGGCTGGGCCGGCGCGGCGGCGACGGGCCAGCCGCCCAGCAGCGCCACCGCGGTCAGCATCAGTGCAAATCGAAGTCCGCCGGCCATGCGCCCGCCTCAGGTCTTGCTGGGAAAGGAACTCGGCGCGCCGCCCGAAAGGACGGCGCGCCGAGGCGGGTCGGCTAGCGCAGCTTCCAGTTCACCGTCACGCCCACGGTGCGGGGGCGGATGATGAACTCGCTGAGGCCGGTGCCGGTGCTGGACAGGCCGTAACCGAACGCCACCGCCCGCTTGTCCGTGAGGTTGGTCGCGAACAACGCCACGTCGACATTGTCGAGGCTGACGTTCAGGCGCGCGTCGAACTGGTTGTAGCCGGCGACCTTGACGTTGGGTCCCTGCAGTGTCTCGGGCGCCTTGGCCAGATAGCGGTGGGACACCGTCAGCGTCGGAGTCAGCGGCGCGTCGAAGCGGTAGGTCGCCGTGTTCGAGATCTGCCAGGGCGAAGCGCCCGGCAGGCGGGTGCCCTCGAGCAGCGGCGGCGAGGCCGTTTTCACCGTCTCGGTCAGCTTGGCGTCGAGATAGGTGATGTTGGAGGACAGCATCAGGCTGTTGGTCGGCCTGGCCACCACCGCCAGCTCCACGCCCCGGATCCGGGCCGAGCCGGCGTTGGTTCCGTAAGTGAGGTTGTCCCCCGGGCGGACCAGGCGGACCTGGATGTCGCTCCACTCGATATCGTAGACCGAGGCGTCGACCTGCAGCTTGCCGTCCAGCCAGGCGCTGTGCGCGCCCAGTTCGTAGTTCCACAGCGAGTTAGACGCCCAGGCCGCGGGCGTGTTGAAGCCGGCTAGGTCGACGACGGTGTTGGGGTTGCCGAACCGGAATCCCTTGCTGGCCAGGGCGTAGACCGTCAGGTCGCGGTTGGGGCGCCAGGCCAGCGAGACCTTCGGCACGAAGCCGTCATCGCCGGCGTTGCGGCGTGGCACCGTCTGGCCGGTCAGGCCGTAGCTGATGCCATACCGCTGGATCTCGACCCAGTACTTGGTGTCGAACAGACGGCCGCCGACCGTGGCGGTCACCTTGGGCAGGAACTCGTAGCTGACCTCGCCGAACAGCGCCTTCTCCGCGCCCTCGCGGTGGCTGTAGGTGCGATTGAAGAGCTCGCCCTGCAGCTGGGCGGCGTTGTAGCGCGCGGCCAGGACGGCCTCGCCCTGCGGCAGGCTGCTGAGCGTAGCGACGTCGGTCTTGGTCTCCGAGTACATGCCGCCGATCAGCCACTTGAACGGACCGTCGCCGTCCGAGGCCAGCCGCGCCTCCAGGGTCTTCATGTTGGTGTGCATGAATTCCTGGGACAGCACACCGTGCGGAGCGAAGGTGCGCAGGGCGCTCGATCGCGTCACGTCGCTGTCCAGCACGTGGTCCTTGGTGTTGGTCGAGGCGAGGATGGTCAGGTTGGCGAAGTCGAACTTGTGATCCAGGCGCAGCGAATGGATCTCGAAGTCGTAGTCGGTCGGCCCCGGCAGAATGGTCGACCGCGCGTACGGACCGAACGCGGTCTGCACCGTGGCGATCTCGTCCGACTTGTTCTGCTGGTAGAGGCTGAGCAGCGAAAGGGTCGTGCGGTCGGTCGGGGTGAACACGACCGAGCCGCGCACGCCGTTGACCCGCAGATTGTTGGTCGTGCCGGCGCCCAGGTTATCGATGTAGCCGGCGTCCTCGCGCGAGAAGCCCGCCACGCGCACCGCCAGCTTGTCCGCGATGATGGGCAGATTGATCATGCCCTTCACCGCGTAGCCCGCCTTGCCCGAGTGCGAGATCTTGCGAACCGTGGTCTCGGTCGCGGCGTCATAGCCCGAGGCGTCGGCGGTGTTGACGATGTAGTTGATCGCGCCGCCCAGCGACGCCGAGCCGAACAGCGACCCCTGCGGACCGCGCAGCACCTCGACACGGTTCAGGTCGAAGGTGTCGACATCGGGAATACCCGAGGCGTAGCTGGGCTCGGTCAGCGGGATTTCATTGAGAAAGTAGCCGGTCGGCCCCTGTCCCTGGTCGATGCCGGCCGTGGCGCCGACGCCGCGGATGGTCACCGCCGACTGGCCCGAGGTGCCTTCGTTGAACACCACGCCGGGAATCCGGCCCAGATAGTCGGCGTTGCTCTGCGCGCCGGCCGCCTTCAGCTGCTGACCGGTGACCGCCGAGGCGCCGCCCGCCAGGTCCTGCAGGCGTTCGGCGCGCTTGCCGGCGGTGACGATGATCTCATCGACGATGGCCGCCGGGCTCGTGAGGTCCCCGGCGGTTCCGGTCTGGGGGCGATCGGCCCCGCCTCCGGCCACGATGCTGAGGCCGCCGGAAGGCGTTCGGCGAACGCCAAGACCGGTCTCGCCCAGCAGCGCCTCCAGCGCGGCTTCATCGGTCAGCCGCCCGCTGACGCCTGGCGAGGTCCGGCCGCGCACCAGGCTCGGGTCGTAGATCACGTCCTGCCCGCTCTTCAGCGAATAGGTGCGCAGGGCCGAAGTAAGGTCCTGGCGCTGAATGGCGTAGTCCCGCACGTGCTGGGCCTGGGCCGCCGTCGCGGGGCCCGCCACCGCCAGCGCCGCGCAACCGGCCAGCAACAAGCCGCGTAGATCGATGGTCTTCATCCTTGCCCCCTCGAACTCAAGCGTTCAGTGACAGGGATGCAGCCGAGGGAATTCCCCCCCATCGCGCCTCGAACTTTTGTGACAGATAAATTCAGGCGCCGCGACAGCTAGCGGCGCGAAAGCACGATCTGGCCGTCGCCGCCGGTCGACGCCTTCACCGGAAACGCGGTCGAGACAGCCTCGGCGAAGGCCTTCGGCCGGTCGGTATGGAACACCCCGCTGATGGGCAGGGCCGTCAGGTCGGGGTCGGCCAACACCAGACGCGGCCCGCCATAGCGGTTGAACTCCTCCACGGCCTCGCCCAGCGGAGTCACTCCAGAATGATCCGTTCGGTCCGCCAGGCCTGAACATGCGCCAGGTCGACGACGGCGACGGTCGGCGCGGCGGCTGGGACCAGGCGCGCCTCGTCGCCGGGCGACAGGATGACGGCCGGGGCCAAGGGGCCGGCCACCAGCTTGGACGACGCACCGCCAGCGACCGACGAAGCCGGCAGCGGCTGGCTGGACGCGTCGCGGAAGATCGCGACCTTCCCCTCCTCTAGCGTCACCGTCGCGCGCTCGCCGTCGCGGCGGACGTCGAAGGCCGTGCCCAGCGCCCGAACCTCGTCCTTGCCAACGAACACCCGAAAGGGCCGCTGGGCGTCCTTGGCCACCTGGAACCAGGCCTGGCCATAGTCCAGGAACAGACGCCGCTCCGCGCCGTCAAAGCGCACCCGCAGCTTGGACTGGGTGTTGAGCATGACTGTCGAGCCGTCGGCCAGCCTCAGGCGTCGCTGTTCGCCCGGCTCGGTGCGATAGGTCTTCCCCAGCACCAGGTCCGGTCCGACCACAGCCGCCGCGACCAGGGCCGCCGCCGCGGCGACACCGCCGCCAAGCAGCGCCCGGCGATCGAGGCGCGACGCCCGCGCGGTCTTGCCGCCCATCAGGATGGCGCGCGCCTCGGGGTCGTCGGTCAAGGCCCCGACCCCATTGAAGATCTTCGCGTGCTCATCGAACGCCGAGCCGTTGGCCGTGTCCGCCATCAGCCAGCGCTGCAACTGCTGGTCATCCTCGCGGGTGCACTGGTCGGAGGCCAGGCGCGCGACCCAGTCGGCCGCCCCGTCAGGGACGGCCGGCCCGGGCGACTTGGGCTCGCCGGCGAAAATCCAACTACGCTTACGCATCCTGATCCATCCGCGCCCGAATGTGACCGAGCGCTCTGCTCACCTGCTTTTCGATCGTGCCCACAGAGACCTCGAACCGCGTCGCGAGTTGAGTGTAGGTCAGACCGTCCATTCGGTTGAGCAGAAAAACTTCCTTCGTCCTCGCCGGCAGCTCCTCGAGGATCATGGCCAGCCGGACCAGGGCCTCCCGCCCCTCGAAGATGCGGGCGGGCGACTGCTCACTGTCGATCAGCTCGACGGTGTCGATGTGCACGTGCCGGTCCTCCCGCCGCGTCCTGGCCCGGCGGCCGCGCTCGAGGAAGACGTTCGAGGCGACGGTGAAGAGATAGGCCTCGGGGCTCACAAGGTCACCAGGATCGACCCGGCTCATGCGGATGAAGGTGTCCTGGGCGCCGTCCTCGGCGGCGGCGGGGTCCAGGCCCTTTCGCCGGAAATAGCGGACGACCGTGTCACGGTGGCGCGTGACCAGGTCCGACAGGCGCGCCCGACGCTCCTCCCCTGCCCTGGCCTCTCCTGCCCTGATGTCCGTTTTCATCGGCGCCGCGCCATCCCCGACAAGGGCCTAACCGGACGCAACGCCCCCGCGTGCGTCGCGGCGGTCGGGCCTCGTCGTTTCCGACGCAAGTCCCTCCCCGCCCGGCCGATCCCCTTTATTCTGATCGTTACGTCCAGTCCTCGGGCAAGCTCATCCGTCTGGCAACCAAAGTTTCCGAATTCTCAGGCGCCTTCTGCCCGTCGTCTACGCAGCCTCGCCGGCCGCCTTCGCCCGTAGGTTGGGTCGCTCGCGTCTACACCGCGACGGGCATCGCGGGGCGTTCCCGCGCGGTCAACAGGCCGAAGAGATCACGCGGGTCCGTCGGCGCGGCCAGCAGGTTGAGCCGCGTCCCGTTTCCCGCCTCGACCATGCGGTCGCGCAGGTAGCGCAGAGCCGAGAAGTCCTCGATCGCGAAGCCGACCGAGTCGAAGATCGTGATCTGGTCCGCGCCGCGACGCCCGGGCGCCTGACCGGACACCACCTGCCATAGCTCGGTGACCGGGAAGTCCGGCTCCAACTGCTGGATCTCGCCCTCGATACGCGTCTGAGGCGCGAACTCCACGAACACCTCGCCCCGGCGCAGGATGTCGGCCTGCAGCTCGGTCTTGCCCGGACAGTCGCCGCCCACGGCGTTCAGGTGCACGCCGGCCCCGACCATGTTGTCGGACAGAATGTGGTTGCGAGCCTTGTCAGCGGTGACCGTGGTGATGATATCCGCGCCTAGCACCGCCTCGGCGGCGGATTTCGCCACCGTGATGTCGAAGCCCCGGTCGCTCATGTTGGCGATGAACTTGCGCGTCGCGGCCGGGTCCACGTCGTAGACCCGGAGGCGGCGCACGCCCAGCACCGCACGGAAGGCATGGGCCTGGAACTCCGACTGCGCGCCCAGACCGACGATCGCCATCGTGCTGGCGTCGTCCCGCGCCAGGTGCCGCGCGGCCATGGCCGAGGTCGCCGCCGTGCGCAGCGCCGTCGTGATGGTCATCTCGGCGATCAGCTCAGGATAGCCGGTGCGCACCGAAGCCAGCACCCCGAACCCCACCACCGTCTGCAGCCCCCGGGCGACATTGGTCGGGTGCCCGTTGACGTATTTGAACGCGAAGGCCTCGCCGTCGCTGGTGGGCATCAGCTCGATCACGCCGTCCGGGGAGTGGCTGGCCAGTCGCGGCGACTTCTCGAACGCGCCCCAGCGCCGATAGTCCTCCTCGATATACCCCGCCATCTCGGTCAGGACGATCTCCAGGCCGATCCGATCGACCAGGTTCACGACGGCGTCGACATCCATGAAAAGCACAGGCAGTCCTCCGGTTTGAGCGTCGCAAGCAGTCTAGTTGCGCGCCGACACCGGACGGGATGATCAAAGAGCCTATCATTTCGACTGATATTTTGGCACTTTTGACATTGCGATCATGAGTTTTGCCAAATGCACCTCTTTGACGATCTGGACCGTCGCCTGATCAGCGCGCTGCGCGAGGACGGCCGCGCTCCGGTCTCGAAGCTGGCCGTCGTCTTGGGCGTCTCCCGCCAGACCATCGAAAACCGCCTGACGCGCCTCCTCGACAGCGGCGCCGTGCTAGGCTTCACCATTCGGGTGCGCCAGGACGCCGAAGACGGCGCGGTTCGGGCGATCATGATGATCGAGGTCGTGGGCAAGTCGACGACCGCGGTCATTCGCAGCCTGCGCGGCATGCCCGAACTGCACTCGCTGCACTCGACCAACGGCTCTTGGGACCTGGTGGCCGAGATCCGGGCGGCCAGCCTGCAGGATTTCGACCGCGTCCTGCGTCACGTGCGCGAAACTCCTGGTGTCCAGAACAGCGAGACCAGCCTGTTGCTCAGCAGCGTGTAAGAAGAAACGCGCCAAGAACGGACCTTGGACCGCCTCCAGGACCATGACGTTCATGAGCCAGGCCCGCCGAGAGCGCCCGCAGCGCGAGAACTGGGCAGCCCAGCTGGCGGTCAAAAAGGGTTCAAAGGCCGTACACCCTCGCCGCGTTGTGGTGCAGGAAGGCGCGGCGCTCGTCGTCATCGAGGAAGTCGGCGGCCTCGCGGGCCATCTGAGTTTCTCGGGATAGGTCCACAACATGCTCTGACCCATGTCCGAGCCCCAGATCAGGCGATCGGGACCGAAGCTGTCGACCAGCCGCCGAACGATGCGCGCCGCGCGGACCTTGGCGGCGACGCAGCGTTCGAAATTGATCTCGGTGATCTTGAAATAGACGTTTGGCGTGTCCTCGAAGATCCTGATCGTATGGTCGATGCCAAAGTCCGGGGCCGGCGGCATGACCACCGCCTCCCCCGCCTCCTGGGCCAGCTTGACCTCGTATTGCGTCATGCCGAACGGCATGGCGCCGTGGTCCAGCAGGATCGGCAGGTCCGGGAACTGCTTGGCGATGATCTTCACCAGAGGCAGCAGGTACGGCAACTGGTTCATGAACATGATCATGGTCATCGGCGTGCCCAGATCGGCGCAGGCCTTCCAGACCTCCATGGCCGACGGCGAACTCATCCAGGCGGTGTCGAGCAACCAGGGTCGGGCGTTGGCCATCCGGAAGCCCCGCGTATGGCGGTTGCGGACCATGTCGCGATAGACCGCCGGGGTCCGCGGGTCCTGGGTGTCGAGGATGACCACCGGATGCAAGCGACCGGGGTTCTGCTCCGCGCAGTCGAGGATGTAGCTGTTGTCGTAGCCGTAGACATGGCCGCGCTGGACCAGGCAGGCGCGCTCGACCTTGTGGGCGTCCATCAGATCGATCAGAGCCTCGCCGGTGACCGTGAAAGGCGGCCGATCCGGCATCGGCAGATCCGGCGTGAAGGGCCGGGCCTTGTAACGTTCCCAGTCGTCGCCGATCAGGTGGGCGTGGGTGTCGAAAAGAAGATCGGTCATGGGCTCGGACGCTAGGCCTGTTCGTCGAAAGCTTTACGCGCCGCCAGCGCCCCCTGGCGCAGGAAGCCCTGATCGGAGGCGACCAGGAAGCCGCTGACGCCGGTCTGGCTCAGGCGAGCGATGTCGGGGTCGGCGCCGGAGCCGACGTGGGCGATCAGCGGAATCCCGCGCCGCCGAGCGGCCTCGGTGATGCGATCGACAACGGCGGTGATCACCGGGTCACTGACATGGGGCGCGCCCAGCCGCGCCGAGAGATCGCCGCGGCCGATGAACGCCGCCGTCAGGCCTTCCACCGCGAAGATCTCGTCCAACCGGTCGACGGCTTCGGGGTCCTCGATCATGGCGATGATCGAGGTCGAGGCGTCGGCGTTGGCCATGTGATCGGCGAAGCCGCGCGCCCCGAACTCGCCAGCGCGCGGCGAGTTGGAAAAGCCCCGCGCGCCGCCGCGATAGCGGCAGGCCGAGATGATCTCACGCAGCTTGGCGGCGCTGGTCACGTGCGGCGCCAGCACGCCGGCCGCGCCACAGTCCAGCGCCTGCAACAGATGCGACTCGTCGCTGGACGCCACCCGCACGACGCTGGGGATCCCGGCGGCGCGGGCCGCCAGCATCAGCAGGTCGATGTCGCCGGCCGAAAACGGCGCGTGTTCGGCGTCCACCACCACGAAGTCGAAGCCTGCCCCGCCGAGAATCTCGGTGGCGTGGCCCGTGGCGGTCTTCAGGAACGTGCCCAGGAGCCGCTCCTTGGCGGTCAGGCGGGCGCGGAATCGACGCTGGATCTCACTGTGCGGATGCATCAGGCCTCCGGAGCCGGCGCGGGATAGTCCTCGGCGTTCAGCACCCAGCCGGCCATGTCCGAGAAATCCCGGCGCGGCGGCGAGAAGATGTCGACCAGCAGATTGCCGTCGCCCGGCGCGATCGAGGCCGAGGTGTGGATCGCCTTGGCCGGGATCACCGCCACCGACGGCGCGGGACAGGTCACGTGCTCGTCGTCGCGCCATTCCGCCAGCTTGGCGGTCCACGGCCAGCGCAGGTGGTGGACGTAGGATCCGCCCATGGCCAGCGAGCATTGCTCGAAGTCATCGTGATGGTGCGGCGACAGCTTGTTGGGATCGCGCGGCGCGGCGGGTTCGAACACGTTGACCATGAAGGTCGTGCAGCGCCAGATCCGCCCGAACCGGCCTTCCTGCGCCGGGACGTTCAGCGCGTATTTCCGGATCTTGAAGCCGCCCGGCGGGTCGGGCCAGCGCACCAGCGGCGGGATGTTCGGCGCGCCGTGAGCGTAGGTCTCGGCGTTCGAGCACAGCGCCGGCAGGTCGGCGGCGCCGGTGGTGAACAGCCGCACGACCTCGCCGCCATCGGGCAGCTCGACACGGCTGTCGCCTGGCGGGACGAAGGCGATGTGCTCGCCGCCGACCTCGACGGTCTCGCCGCCGGCGGTGACCCGCGCCCGAGGCTCGGGGGCCTCGATCAGCAGGACGTACTCGTCGACCTGACCCTTGCGCTCCAGCGCCGCGCCGGGCTTGGCCAGGGTGTAGGCGACGACGAAATTGGCGCCGCGCACAAGCCAGGTCCGGCCGGTCTCGTCGTCAATCTGCGGCGGGGTTTGGCCAAACAGCGCATACGAGGACGCGCCGAAGCCGCCGCCGGCGGCCGGGCCGCCGCCGGCCTTGGCGGTCGACAGTCGTGAGCGGGGATCGGCGTCTGCGTACATGGTGGACATGGGTCTGCCTCTCGTCAGTCGGTCGTCAGGCGCGGTCTAGAGCTTGGGGTTGGTGATCGGCGTGTCGCCCTCGAACCAGTGCTCGAAGCGGCGATAGGTGCAGAGCCAGCGATCGCCGACCCGCTTGTACTTGTCGGTGGCCATCGAGATCGAGATCGGCGGCGCGCTGGGCAGGATCTTCTCGCCGTTGGCGGCGTAGAGGAACAGGTAGCAGCTGCTCTCGGCCGTATCCTCGCTGGTGAACGAGGCGCGGAAGTTGGTGAAGCTGTGCACGGCAAGGCGCGGCCCTTGGGCAATGCGCCAGTCGTAGAACGCCTGGATCTTGTCCTTGCCCTCGTACGAGGCCTTCTGGCCGTGGAAGACGGCGTCGTCAGTATAGTAGCTGTGGGCCTCACGGCCGCCATTGGTGTCGATTTCGTGCCAGTAGTCGGCGAGCTGCTGCTGCAGTTCGAAGGTCAATTCGGCAAGCTTGGGATCGTACATCTAGAAGGTCCTCGAAAAGGGCTCAGCCCACCGTATTGGCCGCGCTGGCGGCGTCTTGCTCGATCTGGCGCCGAAGCTTGCCTTCCTGGCCGGCGGGCGAGTTCGTCGCCTCCTCCGCGTCAAGGTCGCTCAGACTGTGCAGTTCGCGACCGGCCGTCTCGGGCAGCAGCAGGGTGGCGATGATCGAGCAGCCCATGGCGATAATCGCCAGGGTCGCCATCGCCACGCTCAGCGGCAAGGTCTTGGCCACCAGGGCCACGCCGGTGATGAACAGCGCCGCCCCGCCGCGCCCCAGATTGTAGGCGAAGGCCTGGCCGGTCGCGCGCAGTTCGGTCGGGAACAGCTCGGTGAAATAGGGGCCGAACGAGGCGTAGATGCCGAACTGGAAGAAGCCGTAAACGATGCCCGCCGGGATCAGGAACGCGGCGTTGTCGCCCAGCGGCGCGAACAGATAGATCGCCGCGCTGAGGATGAAGCCCGCGCCGAACAGTCGGAACGCGCCGCGCCGCCCGACCGTGTCGGAGATGTAGGCGTTGACCAGGAAACCGAAAAAGCCACCCAGGCTGTTGAGCATCACGCTACTGCCGGCCATGGAGACGGACATGCCGCGCTCCACATGCAGGAATGTGGTCAGGTAGTTGCTGATCGCGAACGCCGCGCCCTGGGCGCCGAGCGAGAGCAGCGAGGCCAGCATGGTGATGCGCAGCATGCGCCTGCCGAAGATGTCGGCGATCCTGGGTCGTTCGCCGGTCTCGGCCGCGCGCTGGACGGCGGCCTTGTAGATCTCGGGATCGTCCGAACCCCGGCGCACGAAGAACACCAGCACCGCCGGCAGCAGGCCGATGAAGAACACCACGCGCCAGCCGATGTCGGCCGGGAACAGGGCCGCGACCGGACCGGCCAGCAGAGCCGCGATCCCGGAGCCGATCGCCGCGCCGCTGTGCACGACGCCCAGCGCCTTGCCGCGATGCTTGGGCGCGATCATCTCGCCCAGCAGGACCGCGCCGACCGCCCATTCGGCGCCGAAGCCGATGCCTTGCAACACCCGCGCGGCGAACAGCTGCTCGTAGTTCTGGGCGAAACCCGACACGAACGAGAAGACCGAGAACCACAGGATGGTCAGTTGCAGGATCCGCGCGCGGCCGAACCGGTCGCTGAGCCAGCCGCCCAGCCAGCCGCCGATCGCCGCGGCGATGTAGTTGGCGCTGGCGATGTAGCTCGCTTGCGTCAGCGTCATGCCGAACGCGGCGATCAGGACGGGGATCAAGTACTGGAAGACCAGCCCGTCGGCGCTGTCCATCGCCCAGCCGGCGCCGCACGTCCAGAAGACCCGGCGGGTCTTGGCGTCCGCCTCGCGGTACCAACCCATCATTGACGTTCCATCCTCTGCTCTCGCGCGGGCTGACCCGCGTCTCCTGATTGTTCAGCCTAGCCCGCGCCTGCCCCATGACTTGTCCGGGCGGGCGCCGAAGTTGCCCGCGAGATCGGCCGCTGGATCAGGCGAAGTAGAACCGCAGCGCCGTGTCCGACAGCGCCCGGCGGACCGCAGGATCCGGCGCCCAGCGGTCCAGGTGGGACAAGGCCCGCTCGTAGGTCATGCGCCCCTCGTAGCCGACGAACGGCGCGTCGCTGCCCCAGAGCAGGCGCTCGGGGCCGGCCTTGGCCAGCAATTCGGCGGCGACCGTCTCGGCGATCGCTTCGGAGCGGGTGATGTCCGGCTCGCGCCAGGTCTCCGGTCCGGCCAACCGGAAACCGGCCGCCAGCTTGATCCAGGTCCGCCCCCGCTGCACCGCGGCCAGCGCCGCCTGGAAACCTTCGCAGACCAGGCCCTTGGCCGGATCGGGATGGGCGAAATGGTCGAGCACCAGCTTGACGCCCGAAGCCTCCAGCGCAGGAAGGACGGCCTGCAGCCGTTCGCCCTCCAGCGCCACGTGGACGTGCCAGTCCAGATCGCGCACGCGCCGCAGCAGCAGCCGATGCGCCTCGTCGGCGAAGTCGGGCAGGACCGCGCGGCGCACCAGCTGGAAGCGGATGCCGACCACCCCGTCGTCGCGCATCCTGCGCAGCGTGTGGGGATCAGTGTCCGGCGCGACGATGGCCGTCGCGCGCAGGCGCGGGCTCAGCCGCGCCGCCGCGATGGTGTATTCGTTGTAGGTCCCGGAAATGCTAAGGCCAGACAGCACGCCGAAATGGATGCCGTGGCGGTCCAGGTCGGCCAGATAGTCCTGGGGCGTGTAGTCGTAGGCCGGCGCGGTCCAGGCGTCGCCAACCAGCGGCAGGTCTTGCGTGAAGACATGCGCGTGGCAGTCGACGATGGGCGCGTTGGCCTTGCCTTGGATGTCCGAGCCCCCGCCTGTCACCTTGCCCCGGCGACCTCGATATTGGCGCCGGCGACGTAGGAGGCCGCGTCGGACACCAGGAACATCACGGTCGCGGCGACTTCCTCGGCCGTACCTTCGCGCTTCATCGGCAGGGAGTCACGGATCGCCTCCAGTCGGCCCGGGGCGTGGATCTCGGTGGCGATCGGACCGGGCGAGACGCAGTTGACCCGGATTCCCTCGGCCGCGACCTCCTTGGAGAGGCCGATGTTCAGGCTGTCGACCCCACCCTTCGAGGCCGCGTACCATAGGTGCTGGTTCGGCGAGCCCAGACTCGCGGCCCTCGAGGACAACAGCACGATCGAGCCGCCCTGCCCGCCCAGCCGCGTCGACATGCGCTTGACCGCTTCGCGGCTGGCGATCAGCGCGCCGGTCAGGTTGACGGCGATGACCTCGGCCAGGGTCGCGTCCGACTGGTCGGCCAACCGGCCCACGCCGCCGGTGATGCCGCCGTTATAGACCAGAGCCGAGAGCCGGCCGAGCTTGTCGGCGGCCGCGAACATGCGCGCGACATCCGCCGGGACGCCTGTATCGGCCTGGACCGCCTCGGCCTCGCCGCCGGCCGCGCGGATGGCGTCGACCACGGCCTGGGCGCGATCGGCCCGGCCGGCATAGGTCAACAGCACGAGATAGCCTTGCGCCGCCGCCGAGCGGGCGATCGCCTCGCCGATCCCTCGGCTGCCGCCCGTGACCAGGAAGACTCCCTTGTCGGTCATGATCTTCTCTCCCTTTGTCGCTCTTATGATTGTCGGCGTGGATGGGCTCAGAAGCCGACCGCGTCGGCGCCCTTCAGATCGAGCATCTGCCGGGCTTCGTCGGGCGTGGCGATATCCAGGCCCAGGGCCTCGATGATCCCACGGATCTTGGTCACCTGGTCGGCGTTGGACTTGGCCAGTTCGCCGCGCCCGATATAGAGGCTGTCTTCCAGCCCGACCCGGACATTGCCGCCGAGCAGCGCGCTCTGAGTGCAGAACGGCAGCTGGTGTCGTCCCGCCGCGAAGGCCGAGAAGACGTAATCGTCGCCGAACAGACTGTCAGCGATCGTCACCATGTGGGCCAGGTTGCGCGGATCCGCGCCGATGCCGCCCAGGATCCCGAACACCCCCTGGATCAGGAACGGCGGCTTGATCAGCCCGCGCTCAGCGAAATGGGCCAGGGTGTAGAGGTGGCCGATGTCGTAGCACTCGAACTCGAAGCGCGTGCCGAGACCCTGGCCGATCTCGCGCATGATGCGCTCGATATAGACGTTGTCGTTGTACATGATCCGGCCGCGCGAGGTTTCGACGTACTCGCGCTCCCACTCATGCTGCCAAGTTTCGACCCGCGCCCCCGCGCCGCTGAAGTCGAAGATCAGCGGACCCATGTTCAGCGAGCAGACCTCCGGCTTGAAGGCGAAGGCCGCCTCTAGCCGGGCGTCCAGCGACATGGTCGAGCTGCCGCCGGTCGAGATGTTGATCACCGCGTCGGTGGCCTGCTTGATGCGCGGCAGGAAGGCGCCGAAGTGTTCGGCCGAGGGGCTGGGCCGCCCGTCGATCGGATCGCGCGCGTGCAGATGCAGGATCGAGGCGCCGGCCGCGGCGGCCTCGATCGCGGCCTCGGCGATCTGGTCGGGCGTGATCGGCAAATGCGGCGACATCGACGGCGTGTGGATCGAGCCGGTCGGCGCGCACGTGATGATGATCTTCTTGGAATGACGCATCTGACGATCCCTACAGGCCGGCGTGACACAGGTATTTGTAGTTCAGATATTCGGCGAGGCCGTGGTGGGAGCCTTCGCGACCGATGCCCGACTGCTTGACGCCGCCGAACGGCGCGGCGGCCGTCGAGATCAAGCCGGTATTGACCCCGACCATCCCCGTCTCCAGGTCCCGCCCGGCGCGGGCGATCGTCTGGCGGTTGGTCGAACAGACATAGGCGGCCAGGCCGAACGGCGTGTCGTTGGCGAGCGACACGCCCTGCGCATAGGTCTCGAACGGGATCACCCCGGCCAACGGGCCAAAGGTCTCCTCGCGCGTCAGCAAGGCGTCGGGGGCCACGTCGCCCAGCAGGGTCGCGGGCGACAGCAGGCCGCCGTCGCTCTTGCCGCCGGTCAGCAGGCGCGCGCCGCCGGCCAGGGCCTCGTCGAGATGGCGTTCGACCTTTTCGACGGCGCGGGCGCTGATCAACGGTCCGATGTCGGTCTCCGCATCCAGGCCGTCGCCCACCTTGAGCGCGGCGATCCGGACCTGGAAGGCCGACAGGAACGCTTCGTAGATCCCGCGCTGGACGTAGATCCGATTGGCGGCGATGCAGCTTTGCCCGCCATTGCGGAACTTGGCCACCATCGCCGTTTCGACCGCCACGTCCAGGTCGGCGTCGTCGAATACGAGCAGCGGCGCGTTGCCACCCAGCTCCAGCGACAGGCGCTTGATCGTCGGGGCCGAGGCCGCCATCAGGCGCGCGCCGACGGCGGTCGAGCCGGTGAAGGTGATCTTGCGCACGGTGCTGGAGGCGGTGACGATGTCGCCGAACAAGGCCGGGGCGCTGACCACGACGCTGAGCACGCCCGACGGGATGCCGGCCTCCTCCGCCAGGGCCGCCAGGGCCAGCGCGGTCAGCGGCGTTTCGCTGGCCGGCTTGCAGACGATCGTGCAGCCCGCCGCGAGAGCCGGCGCGATCTTGCGCGTCAGCATGGCCATCGGGAAGTTCCACGGCGTGATCGCAGCGCAAACTCCGATCGGCTCGCGCTCGACCAACAGGCTGCGGCCCGGCATGTTGGGCGGAAGGATCTCCCCCAGGATGCTCCCCGCCGCCTCGGCATAGACCTCAATGAAGGCCGCCCCATAGGCGACCTCGCCGCGCGCTTCCTTCAGCGTCTTGCCGTTCTCGAGCGTGATCAGCCGGGCTAGGTCTTCCTTGTCGCGCTCGATCAGCGCCAGCCAGCGGCGCAGCAGCGCGCCGCGCTCACGCGACAGCGTGCGCGACCACTTCGGAAAGGCCGATTGCGCCGCCGCGATGGCGACATGGATCTCGTCTTCGCCGATCGAGGCGACGTCGGCGAGCGTCTCGCCGGAGAACGGATCGACCACGGCGATGGTCTCGCCGGATGCGGCATTGGCCCATTTGCCCGCATAGTAAGCCTGCGCGCGCAGCAGGTCCGGGCGGGCGAGAGTTGCCCGTCGGGCGTCCGTGATCGTCAAGGCTATCCCCATGGGTTTGGTGCGCCGAAGTCCGGCGATGTGTTCGTGCTCAGGCCGCGGCGGGCAGGCCGGGCCGGAAGGCGCTGGCGCCCTCGCCCAGCTTGAGCCGCCGGTATTCGCGCGGCGGCAGGCCGAAACGGTCGCGGAAGGTGCGGGTAAAATGCGGGGCGCTGTTGAAGCCCCAACCGAACGCGATCTCGGTCATCGAGTGGCCGCGCCAGGCCGGATCGGCGATCTGCCGCGCGCACTGCTCCAGGCGACGGCGCAGAATGTAGGCCGACACCGTCTCGTTCTCGCTGGCGAAGATCATCCGCAGATAGCGCGACGACAGCTTCATCTGGGTCGCGATCGAGCAGGGCGTCAGCTCCGGGTCGCGCAGGTGCTGCTCGATGAACAGCTTCACGCTGGCGCAACGGCCGGTGACGATCGACGACCGGGCGCTGGAGGTGTCGAGGGCCAGGGCATAAGCGGTGGCCACGATGTCCAGCAGGTGCCGGGCGACACGGTCCTGGTAGTGCGGCGACAGGTCCGCCTCGAGCCGGCCGAACAGGTTCAGCGCCATGGCGGCGGCGGCGGCCGTCAAGCCCTCGTCGGCCCGCAGCGCCCGGCCGCAGAAGCCCTCCGGCGACGGCAGGTGCTCCCTCAGCGTCGCGGCGCCGACCTTGAGGAACAGGATCTCGACCTCGTCGGACATGCGGATCTTCAGCGGCGCGCCGCTGTCGCACAGCACGAAATCGCCTTCGGTCAGGTTGACCGTGTTGCCATAGTGGCTGACCTCGGCCTCGCCCCGGACCTGCAGCATCAGGAGGTAACTGGGCGCGCCCTTGTGGGCGAGCTGGGCGTCACCGCGCTCGACCGTTGCTTTTCCGCAGGCCAGACGCGCGATGTACAGCGGCCCCAGATCCGCGCCCGCAAGCTCGGCCACGAAGGCTTCAGGCTTTGGCAGCTTGAAATCCATGGCTTCGATGTGGCTGGCGAATAGCCCCGTCCAGCCGGATCGGCCTGTCAGATCGTTCGTGCTGAAGACGTTCATGCGCGCCTCCCCAAGACCAGGAGTGTGCCCTCCCTGAGTCATTTCCTATATCATATAGGAAACTTGAAAAAGCGGAAAATCGCGGTTTCGGATCTCGCTGTTCGATTTTGTTTGAGTGGCGATCCTGTGGCTCAGGGCTTGTCGCCCCCGAGCGGCAAAGCGCAATCGGGGGACAGCAAGACACTCAGCGCCTCTCGCCGGGCGGGATGGCCGCGCCGCGCGTTTCTCCGGAAGACGGTGCTCAGGCTTGGTCGAACCTACGCGTCGGCGAAGGGGACCACGCGCGCGTAGGAGCGCTGGATATGCTCGCGCATGGCGGCCTCGGCCGCATCGGCGTTACGCGAGGTCAGGGCCTCGATCAGCGCCGCGTGCTCGTTGACCGCCTCGGTCGCCACCTCGCTGTGGAAGCGTAGGCGGAAGATGTGCAGGTGCGAGTGCAGGCGCGCCAGCGTCTCGCGAATGATCGGATTGCCGCTGCCCGCGGCGATCAGGTCGTGCAGGTCCGAATCCTGGTCGGCGAACTTGTCGTAGGAATGACGCGACTCGCCCGGTGTCATGGCCTGGGCCAGGGCCACCAGCTCGGCCATGGCCACGTCGTCCATCCGCTCGGCTGCATGGCGCGCGGCGAAGGGCTCGATCAGCAGGCGGGCCTCGTAGAGCTGGTCGAGCTGCCGGCGATTGAGCTGCGGCGCGCTGCAATAGCCGACGAAGTGGCGTTTGGTCACCAAGCCGATCGCTTCGAGCATGCTCAGCGCTTCGCGGATCGGCGTCTGCGACACCCCTAGCTTCCGCGCCAGGTGGTCGATCGAGATCCGCGTGTCGGGCGGGATGGCCAGCGACATGATGTCGGCCCGGATCACCTCGAAGACCTCTTCGACGAAGCCCTGCGAGCGCTTGATGCGGCGATCCGCGCCGACGGGATCGGAGAGATCGCCCTCGGGCGCTTCGCTGCCGTGACCTTGCGGGACGGTGGATCGGCGAGCCACACGGGCCTCCTCGTTGGATCGCCGCGCTCCGATGGCGACGATCAGCCTCTTGCTCGCAGTATCATGCCTGCAACGTCCTCGCGAGAGAACAGGCGTCCAGCCTAACCGACCGACGCGCGAGGGCCTTGCCTCCAGCGGCGCGATTACTTTCCCGGCGCTTGGTTCCGACCCGCCGAGCATGGTGCAAGTCGCCCTGCCTCCCTGAGCAAGTCCCTCCCCCTCCCCGGTCCTAGTCATGGCCACAGACAACTCAAGGAAAGCGAGCGGAATGGACGCGGGCGGACAAAGGCTGATCAGCATGGTGAACGTGGGCGCGCTCACGTTCGGGCCGGGCGCCTTGGCGCGCTGCGCCGACGACCTCATCGTCCGACGGTCGCGATCGGTGTTCATCGTCACGACGCAGCCGACGCTGTTCCTGTGCCGGCCGCTGGTCGAGGCGCTCGAGGCCGCCGGCGTCCAGGCGACCCTGTGGCATGACCTGCTCGGCGAGCCGACCCTGAAGGAATTCGAGACCGCCTTGTCGGTCGCGCGCGCCTGCCAGGCCGATGCGGTCGTGGGCCTGGGCGGCGGCAGCGCCATGGACGTCGCCAAGCTGGTCGCGGCGTTGTTCGACGGCCGCCAAGGCGTCATGGACGTCCTTGGGACGGATCTCGTCGCTCGCCGCTCCCTGTGGCTGGCCTGCGTCCCGACCACGGCCGGCACCGGCAGCGAGGTGACGCCGATCGCCATTCTCGGCGACGAGGACGAAGACCTGAAGAAAGGCGTCGTCAGCCCCTACCTGGTGCCCGATGCGGCCTATCTGGATCCAGCCCTGACCGCGACCATGCCGCCTTCGGTGACGGCCGCGACCGGCCTGGACGCGCTGACACACTGCATCGAGGCCTATGCCAACCGCTTCGCCCATCCGCTGATCGACGTCTATGCTCTGGGCGGCATCCGGCTGATCGCCGAGAACATCGAACGCGCTTGCGCGCATGGCGACGACCTGGACGCCCGTCTGGCGATGATGATCGCCAGCTACTACGGCGGGCTATGCCTGGGTCCAGTCAACACCGCGGCCGTGCACGCCCTGGCCTATCCGCTGGGCGGCGAATTCCACATCGCCCACGGCGTGGCCAACGCCCTGCTGCTGCCCCACGTGCTGCGCTTCAACATCGAGACGAAGCCGGAGCGCTACGCCGCGATCGCGCGGGCGCTGGGCGCGGACTGCACCGGCGACCATGCCGCCGACGCCCTGGCCGGCGTGGAGCGGGTCATAGCCCTGGCCAAGGCCTGCGGAATCAAGCGCCGCCTGTCGGACTTCGGCATCGCCCAGGACGCGATCCCGCGCATGGCGACGGCGGCGATGAAGGTCACGCGCCTGCTGGATCGCAATCCGCGGACGCTGACCGAAGCCGACGCGCGCGCGATCTACGAGGCGGCCTGGTAGGCCGAGCCCCCGAAAAGCCGCGAGCACGAAGCACATGGCGTGGTCGCTGACCATCGCCATGTTTTCGTTCAGTGATCGATGCGGAGGCAGGCCACGCCGCATGCTCGTCAAGCCATGGAAAATCCGAGCCGCGATGACGGCCTCAACGAAAGACCTCGGCGCCCTTCATGCCGGGCATGAGAGATCTTGCGAGCGGCGAGGCTGGCTGAAGAGCCGGCCCAACGCCGGCGACGTGGCGGCGCGCATAAAAAAATCCCGACGCGTGGGGCCCCGGCCAGGCCGGACCACGCATCGGGATGAAGAGAAGCTCGGCGCCGTCCGGGGAGGAAACGAACGACGCCGTCTTCTGTACGGACGAGCGCTACCAGGCGGCCCGGACGCCCAGCCGGAAGGCGCGGCCGACCGTGTCGTACTGCAGCGGATTGCCGAACAGGCGCAGCTCCGGCGGTTGGTCCTTGTCGAACACGTTGGTGATCCCGCCGTAGAGCTCGGTCTTGCTTGAGCCAAACAGCGACGGCAGTTGGGCCGACGCGGACAGGTCCATGTAGAACCGGGCGCTGACCGTGTTGATGCTGACGCTGGTCGGCAGGTTGATGTTGTAGCCAGCCTGGTCGGGACCGATCTTGGTCGGGTCCAGGATGCTCTTGGGGATGTAGCGCAGGTGCGCCGCGACCATCCAGGCCGGTCGGGTGTAGGCCACCAAGCCGTCGATCTTGTACTTCGGCACGCCCGCGATGCCAGCCAGCGAACCGGCGTTGCCGGTCACCCCGTTCATGCGGGTGATCAGACCGGTGCCCCCGATCGACTTGAGGTCCTTCACGTAGTTGGCGTTGAGCTGAAGGCTGACGGCGCCGTCCCAGACGTCGGGGATGGTGTAGTCGGACTGGAACTCGTAGCCCTCGGCGTGGACCTGAGCGACGTTCTGGAAGTTGGACAGCACCGTCGTGACCGCGCTGGCCTTGGCCGCGCCGCTGAAGGTGATCAGGTTGCACAGGATTCTTGGTGGCGCAGGCTGACAGGATGTTCGGCGCCGACACCGAGTCGATCGCGTTCTTGACGGTGATGTCATACCAGTCGACCGAGGCGTGGAAGCCGGGAAGGAAGTTGGGCTTCAGCACGATCCCGGCGGTGTTGGTCTTGGCCGACTCCAACTCCAGGTTCGGATTGCCGCCGGCCAGGGCGCCGACCAGATGGTTGGAGCCGCTGAAGGGATCGTTCAGGGGCAAGAAGGTCTGGACCGTGTTGGGGTTCGACTCCGCCGCCGTCGGCGCGCGGATGTCGGACGAGCGGGTGACGCGGACCAGGATCTGGTCGTTGGGCTGATACTCGACGCCGACCTTCCAGGGCTTGGCGTTGCCGAAGCCGCTGTAGTGGGTGTAGCGGCCGGTCAGATCGACCGACAACGACTTGGCCAGCGGCAGATCGGCCAGCAATGGGATGTTCGCCTCCGCATAGCCTTCCGTCACCTTCTGCGTGACCTGCGGCAAGGCCGTCACCTGCGGCGCGGCGAACAGCCCCGCCTTGGTCAGGGCGTCTACGTCCCCCGAGACGCTGTCGTGGCGATACTCGCCCCCGAACGCGGCCTGGACCGCCCCGGCGGGCAGTTCGAACAGCGTGCCCCGGAAATTCACCATCAGGTCGTGCTGCTTGATGGTGCGGGTCTGGAACTCGTCCTTGAAGTACTTGTTCAGCACCGCCGGAGTGATGTTCTGGCCAAACAGATCGACCGGCAAGCAGCCGTCGCTGGGATTGGCCACGGACGAGGCGCAGATCACCGGGGCGCCGGCTGGCGTGGTGTAGATCGGGCCCGCATAGCCCGCCGGCGGGGTGATCGCGTTGGTCGCCTGAGTGTCGAACGACGCCAGGCGGGTGTTCTTCACGTCCGTGCGGCTGTCGGTCTGGCCGTATTCGTATGAGGCGTCCCAGCGCCAGTCCTTGAACAGGTCGCCCTTCAGACCGGTGACGAAACGGTAGATATTGTTGGTGCTGGAGGCCACCACGGTGTCGCCGCCCTGGGCCACGGCCACATTGACGTTGATGGCCGTGATGTTCGGATTGGCCGCCAGGATCTGCGCCCTCACCGCCGGGGTGATGAAGGGATTGTTGATGTCGATGCCGGCCGAACCGCCGGCCGGGGCCTGCAGCAGCACCGAGGTGCGCACCGGTCCGCCCTGCGTGCGGCTGTAGATGAACTCGCCGAAGGCCTGGGTCCTGGGCGTCAGGTCATAGTCGACATGGATGATTCCCGAACCGTGCGAGGTCGGCGTGACCAGCGGCGGGTTGCCCCAGCCCCAGTTGTTGCTGGCGGCCGCGTCGCCGCCTTGCATGAACGTGCCGCTCAGATAGTTGCCGAACTGGAAGGGCACGAGGGCGTTGCCGGCGGCATTGAACTGCAGGCCGCGCAAGGCGGCGGGCAGAGCCGTCGCGCCGGTGTTATTGACCTGCTGGCCCAGGGTCGTCTTGACCCCGCCCACCGTCTGGACGGCGCTGAGCAGGACGCCGCTCGCGGTGTAGACGAAGTTGACATTGTCGAGCACCAGGGTGGCCGGCAGGCCATTGGTGCTGACCCCGCCGATATAGCCCGGGTTGGGGACGAAGTTGGTCAGCTTGGCGCACCACTCGCGCTGGAAGCAGTTGCCGACACCCTTGTCGTCCCGGTACTCGAACCCGGCGATGACATGGCCACGATCACCGGCGAAGCCGCGTCCGCCCGCCACCGACAGGAAGTAGTTCTTGCCGTCGCCGCGATCGCTGACGCCGGCGCTGGCGTCGATCTTCAGGCCGTTGAACTTGGTGTCGAGGATCAGGTTGACCACCCCGGCCACCGCGTCCGCGCCATAGGCGGCCGAGGCGCCGCCGGTGACGACCTCGCTGCGCTTGACCAGGGCGTTGGGCACGCCGTTGAGGTCGACGCCGCCGGAGTTGACGCTGGGGACGAAGCGCCGGCCATCGACCAGCACCAGGGTGCGGCTGGTGCCAAGACCCCGCAAGTCCGGCGTATTGCCGCCGATCGCGCCGTTGACCCGAAAGAGGATCGTCGAGGCCGAGGTGGTGGCGCGGAACGACGGGATCTGGTTGAGCGCGGTGGCCACATCGGGAATGGCCAACTGCTGCATGCGCTCGGCGCCGACGACATTGACCGGCGTGGGCGAATTATAGGTCGTGCGCACCCGGGAGCCGGTGACGATAACCTCTTGAACCGCGACGGATTCGGCTTGCTCTGAAGCCGCTGGCGCGGCGGGCGCGGCGTAAGCGTCCGGTGACGGCCCGGCTCCTGACGTAGTCAGTCTCGCCTTGGCGGCTGAGGGATCAGGTCTGGGTTAGCTTTGTATTCCCGCACGATGTCCGTGAGGCAGTCGAGGCCGGCCGGGGTAAAGCCCTTGATCTGTTGATCGTTCGGACCGTAGATCCAGAGATGGCCGTCCTCAGGCTCCATCTCGTCGCAGATCTCGGAGAGCCAGTCGGGGTCCTCGTCGAGCATCTCGGCCACGAGAGCCAGGGTATAGACCCGGGTGACAGCCGCCATCGCTAAGCCGCCTGCGGTTGGTCAGCCTGGATAGGCCGCCAGTTCCACGGCAACAGCTCATCGATCCGGTTGGCGGGATGGTCGGCGATGCGGCCGATGACGTCAGTGAGATAGGCCTCGGGATTGATCCCATTGAGCCGGCAGGTCTGGATGATCGTGTAGAAGACCGCCGCCCGGTCGCCGCCGGAATCGGAGCCGAGGAAGGTCCAGTTCCTGCGCCCCAAGGTCAGGGGGCGGATCGCACGCTCGGCGGCGTTGTTGGTCATTTCCAGCCGGCCATCTTCAGTGAACCGGCAAAGCGCAGGCCATAGTTTGAGACTGTAGCGAATGGCCTTGGCCAGATCGCCCTTGCGGCTGATCCGCATGAGGCTGTTGTCCAGGAAGGCCTTGAGGTCGGTCAGGAGCGGTACGCTGCGCGCCTGACGCACAGCCAGGCGCTGCTCGGGGGGCATGCCATTGATCTCACGCTCGATCGCGAAGATGTCGCCAATCCGTTCAAGCGCCTCGCGCGCCAGAGGCGACTTGGTCTTGGCGTGCTCCTCGAAGATCTGACGACGCGCGTGCGCCCAGCAGGCGACCTCGACCAGCCGGGACTGGCCTGTGTCGAGGGCAGGCTCATAGAGCCTGTCGAAGCCGCTGTAGGCGTCGGCGTGCAGAAAGCCACGACACGGGGCCAGCAGCGCACGGGCGTGCTCGCCCTTGCGATCAGGAGAGTAGCGATAATAGGCCGCCGGTCGGTGGCTCGGCGCCCAACCCCGCTCATCCCGGACCACGGCCCACAGGCGCCCCGAGCGCGTGCTGCCTCGCCCAGGCTCCTGGACGGGGACGGGCGTGTCATCGGCATGGACGCTGGGGCCGGCTCGGGCGTAGGCGCCGATGGCTTCGGAGACCGCGGTCAGAAGCCAGGCCATGCGGCCTATCCAGTCCGCCAATGTGGAGCGTTCCAGCTCCACGCCCTCCCGGGCGTAAATCTCCGATTGCCGGTTGAGGGGCAGGTGATCGCAGTATTTGGCCACCGCCACATGAGCCAGCAGCGCCGCCCCCGGACGTCCACGCTCGATCGGCAGGCTCGGCATCGGCGCCTGGCTGATGGCCTCGCAGGCGCGGCAACTCAGCTTGGGGCGCACATGAACCACCACCTTGAAGTGCGAGGGGATGTATTCAAGCACCTCTCGCTCATCATTGGCGATCTTGCGCAGCTTGTCGGACCCGCAGACCGGACAGGCGCATGGTCCCGCATGGGTGACGATCTCGCGCGGCAAGTGATCCGGGAGCGGCCGCCGGTTTCCCTGGCGCGGCGCCGGCGCTGCCCTGGGGCTTGCTGGCGACGTCGAGGCGGTGCGAGCCTCGTCTTCAGCCTCAGCCTCCTCCATGTCGCCGATGACCAACTCTAGCAGGTCTATCTGGCGGTCGATCTTCTCCGAAGACTGGCCAAAGCGGGCGCGCTTCAAACGCGCCAGTTCGCCCCTCAGCTTCTCGATATGCAGGGTCTTGGCATAGAGTTCGGACTGCAGCGCCGCCGCAAAAGCCCGAAGCTCATCAGGGTCAGTCGGTAATGCTGCCGTCGCCAGTGACATGCCGATTTATAGCAAATCACTGCTCCGCAATCGATGATAATCGTCTGGATTTAGCCGGTTATCAGACCATTTCCGGTCGCCGCACGGGCTCGGCCGCCACCGTCCTGCGCCAGTCGATACCCTCCAGGAGCAGGGCCAGTTGCGCCGCAGTCAGCTGCAGCCGCCCCTCGACAATCGGCGGCCAGACAAACCGGCCGCTCTCAAGCCGCTTAGCAAACAGACACATGCCGCTGCCGTCCCAGGCGAGGATTTTCAAATAGTCACCGCGCTTGCCACGGAAGACAAACAGCGCGCCCGAGAACGGATCAGCCCTCAACACCGACTGGACCTGAGCGGCCAAGCCATCAAAACCTTTGCGCATGTCGCAGGGCGTGGTCGCCAGGTAGACGCGCACGCCCGGAGCCGGTGAGATCAAGACGCCGCCCTCAGCGCACGGAGCGCTCTGACCAACGCAGCCTCGCTCACCACGCCCTCAACGCGGACACGGGCGCCGCCAGGAAGTTCAATCAGGATCTGCCCCTCGGGCCTGGTGCAGGACGGGACCTCTTGGTCCGGGATCACGTCGATCGGCGCAAAGGCGGGCGGCGGCGTCTCGGGCGCGGCTACGATCCGTTCGCCCTGCCGGGCCTCGCGACGCCAGGTGAACAGCAAATTGGCGTTGAGGTCGTGGCGACGGGCAACGACCGACACAGAGGTCCCGACCTCATACGTCTGCGCCACCATTTGCCGTTTCTCTTCGTCGCTCCACGCGCGACGAGCCCTCCTGCGCGCCTTGCCTGTCGCATCAGGACCCACGCGAACCAACGTCGACATCGTGTCCACTAAGCCCAAAATGGACACCATGCCGCCCACGCCCGGAACTTAGGCCCGAGCCCGCGCCCTCAACAGGCGGTCATGATCGGACGCTTACGGCGCGGCCTGAGCCGAGGCTGTCGTCGCCGCCGCAAGCGCGATCAACGACGTCGAGACAAAACTAGCGATCTTCACCAACGTCCCCTCCTTTTATGTTTATCTGACGGAAGGGTTAGGCGAGACGACCCTACTGCACTTGCTTCCAGCGGCACGACGTTTTTCCCGCTCGGCTCTCCCCCGCGGCCGTATGCCGTACCAGGACAAGTATTCGTGCCGAACACGTCAATCCATATCGATCGCTTGACTATGCAACATGAGCCCGCGTCGCGCGGAGGACTCCACTCCTAGGCCGGACATGGCCGTGGCCCGTGGCTAAGTTGATGTGCGGATTGGCGAAGGTGACCGTCCGACCGCCAGGCGGTTGCTCAGCGGGTCGAGGTGACCTCAGAGGGGGTCTTCGCGTCAGCGGCTGCAAGGTTGAGCCGCCGAGGACAATTTCGGCGACAATGGCGTAGAGTTGGCTGTTCTAGACGTTCGTACGCATGAACCGGCTTGGCGCGCTGTGTCGAACCCGAGTGGGAATTATAGGGACGTCGTTGCCATTCCTAAGTCAAAGCGCGGTCCAAATGGTTGTCGAGGTTAGCTTGCCATAAGCCGCGCCTTCCAACCACTCTTCTGGAACAAGCTAGGCCAAGCTCCGAGCAGCTATGCTTGCTATAAATGCCGGCGGAGATCGCAATGGCGTCGAACCTCTGGCGGCGACTAAAGAGTGAAATTACACCTCGAATGCCCGACATCAGAGTTTGAAACGCGCCACTGTACTAACCCGCTCGCGCGGGAGGGGTATTTGTTCGGCGCTGAGGGACATCGGGATCCTCCTGTCTGAAGAGGAACGTGGGTCGGCCACGTCCTCCTCGAGACAGGAGACGAGTGATGCCCGAAGAAGCGATCCACCCGTTGCGTCGCAGGATGGTCGAAGACATGACCCTCCGCAACTTCGATCAGCGTACCCAGCAGGCCTACATCCGATCGGTTCGGTCTTGTTGTCGCTACTGCGGCAGGACCCCGGGCGAGCTGACGTTCGAGGACGTGCGGCATTATCAGCTACACCTGACGCAAAGCGGCCTGGCCCCGGCCAGCATCAATGGCGCGATGGTGGCGCTGCGGTTCTTCTTCCGGGTGACGCTCAAACGACCAGAGGCGTTGGACTACATTCCCATCGCCCGCCAGCCGCAGAGATTGCCGGTCGTGCTGACGCCGGACGAGGTCGCGCGGCTGTTGCAGGCGGCACCGGGGCTCAAGTGGCGCACCGCGCTCAGCGTCGCCTACGGCGCGGGCCTGCGGGCCGCCGAGGTCGTGGGCCTGAAGGTCGGGGACATCGACAGCCAGCGCATGCGCATCCGGGTCGAACAGGGCAAGGGTCGGCGCGACCGTGACGCGCTGCTTTCGCCACACCTGCTGGCGACGCTTCGCAACTGGTGGAAGGTGGCGCGGCCGCCGGTGTGGCTGTTCCCCAACCGGCTGACGTCTTTCAATGCGGTCACGCCGCGCTCGCTCAACCGCGCCTTCCACATAGCGGTCAGGACGGCCGGGATCAGCAAGCCAGTCTGCCTGCACACCCTGCGCCATTGCTTTGCCACTCACCTGCTGGAGCAGAATGTCGATGTGCGGGTGATCCAAGTCCTGCTGGGCCACAAGAAGTTAGAGACCACCTCGGTCTACACCCACGTGGCCGCCAAGACCCTCGACGGCATCGAGAGCCCGCTGGACCTGCTGCAACTGAGACCGCCACCGGCCTGAGCATTGGGTCGGGCCGGGCCTGTGCGCCCGGTTCTTGAGGTCGCCGACATCTTCCACGCCCATGGCGAGGCCTTCCGCCGCGCCCAGACCGGACATCTGAGCCTGGGTCAGCTCAAGGTGATGTCGGCGATCCAGGCCTGCCGCACCGCGCGGTTGGGCGGCCACGTCGAGCGCTGCGAGGACTGCGACCATCAGCGGATCGCCTACAACTCCTGCCGCAACCGCCATTGCCCAAAGTGTCAGGGCGCGGCGGCGCAGCGCTGGCTGGAGGCCCGCCAGGCCGAGCTGTTGCCGCTGGCCTACTACCACGTGGTCTTCACCCTGCCGGCCCAGATCGGCGACATCGCCTTCCAGAACAAGGCCGTGGTCTACGGCGCGCTGTTCAAGGCCGCGTCAGAGACCCTGCTGACCATCGCCGCCGATCCCAAGCACCTGGGCGCCCGCATCGGCCTGACCGCCGTCCTTCACACCTGGGGATCAGCGCTCACCCATCATCCGCATGTGCACTGCATCGTCCCCGGCGGCGGCCTCGCCTTGGACGGCCAGAGCTGGGTCTCTTGTCGCCCCCGGTTCTTCCTGCCGGTGCGCGTGCTCTCCCGGCTGTTCCGGCGGCTGTTCCTGGAGAAGCTTGCCGCCGCTCACGCCGAGGGGCAGCTGTCCTTCTTCGGCGAACTGGCCGGCCTGGCCGACCGCGCCGCCTTCGCCGCCCGCCTGGCCCCGCTTCGCCGTGCAGAGTGGGTGGTCTATGCCAAGCGCCCCTTCGCCGGCCCCGAAGCGGTCCTAGCCTATCTGGCCCGCTACACACACCGCGTGGCCATCTCCAGCAGCCGCCTTGTCGCCATGAACGACACGGGCGTCACCTTCCGCTGGAAGGACTACCGCAGGGACGGCCAGGCCCGGCGCAAGCTGATGACCCTGGCGCCCAGCGAGTTCATTCGCCGCTTCCTGATCCACGTCCTGCCCACCGGCTTCCACCGCATCCGCCACTATGGCCTCTTCGCCAACCCGGCCCGCGCCGCCAATCTAGCCAAGGCTCGCGCCTTGCTTCAGGCGCCGACACCCACCCCAGCCCCCGAGGCCTGCGTCGAACCAGAACCGGCCGCAAAGCCACTGATCGCTTGCCCTTGCTGCGGCGGCCGCATGGTCCTGGTCGAGGTCTTCGAGCGCTGGAGCGGACCTGGACACCGGCCCCCGTTCCAGCACGTGTTCAGGGTCGACTCGTCATGACGCTCATGGCTGTTACCCCATGCCATCGCAGCGCCACAGCAACGGCCAATGGCCGCATGACCAACCCTGCGCGCCAACCGCAAAAAGCTAGCCCCGGCACCCAGGAAAAGGCCGATCGTCACATCATCAGGGGCGTCGTGACGGAGAAAACTGGCGACCCACACCTGCCACCATGCCGGTCAGCGCATCGTCAGCGACCTCATGGGACAAGCGCGTCGCTCAAATCCCCATAGGCCGATACCGCCATCCCGCGGGTCAGACTTTGAGCTTTCTCAGACACCCGCCTGCGGGGGCAAACCCATCGCCGCGCCTGGCGGGCGTCCAAGAAACCTAAACAGTTGCTGACATTGGCGCTCCTCCAGGAACGCGACCTTTTGCGTCCGTACTGACGATCACGCTAGCCCGTGTCCAGCCTCTCATCCAGCTAGGACGCACTTGCAGAGCTCGGCACAAGACGACCATAGGCTGCAAAATTTGCCACGCCCGCGTGGAGCGACATTTGAAAATGCGCTGCTAAATCCTCAGGTCGGAGGGCCGGAGGTTCCACCCTGGTTCCTCGCGACGTCGAAACGACGCATTGGCTTAGCCGGTCCTGTCGCCCAAGCGGGAAGCTAAGCCTTGAAATCAAGAAGGGACGGAGGAACCGTCGCGCTTCCTTGAGCGTCATCCGCGCTGCGACCGTTGAGCAGTTCGGCGAGCTTGCCCACGTCGAAGGCGGGCTGGTCGCTGAAGAACGCCGCCACCCCGATGTTCAGGAACGGGCTCCCCAGACGCTTCAAGGCCGTCAGCTGTTCATGCTGCGATCGGGCCGCCTCGGGGAAAGCGTATCGACGTCGACCGGCTTGTCGGAAACCTGCATGCGCGCCGCCAGATTGCTGAGCTCGGCCACGACCTGGCTGGCCGTAGCCGTCGTCGCCTGCATGCGGGCGATGGATGCATAGGCCGAGCCGCGAGGCGCGGGACGCGCCACTCCGGTTCGAGCCCCGCCGGATCGTCAGCCTTCAGCCCGAAAACGGATCCCGCTCCGCTCGACGCCGCCCCCCCGACGGCTTCGGCCTTTCGGCCCTCGCCTCCTGGTATCCGGACCGGCGATACATCCGCCAGGTCGTTGTCGACCGGGGGATGGGATTCGCCGAATCCGCAGACGCCACGGGTCCCCCGGGCGCTTGGACACCACCGCCTTGTTCTCCGGTGAAGCGCTGTTCGAGCCACCCCATATAGGTGTCGAGCGAGCTGGTTTTCTCACCCTTCAGGACAGCGTTCACGCCCATATATTGGAACACGCCCGCACGCTGCATCAGCGACAACTGATCGTGGCGAGCCTTCGCCTCGCGGGCCGTCAATTGGCCGACGTCCTGCGGCTTGGCCTGCTCGGCCGCCTGCGCCGACAGCTCGTCCGCGAGCTTCAGGCGATCGGCAAGCGTTTCCGTCGAGGGCGCGCCCGTCTCCACGTCCGCGCCAGCCTGGGCCGGCGCGGTGAGCGGCTGATATGGCTGTGGGCCGGGGCCGACGCCGACAGGCGATACCATCAGGCTTTCAGGTCGATCAGAGAAAGCGGGATCACCATTTTGTTCGGGTCGGCAGTCTTTCCGCGCTCCTGTAGCCAATCGAGGAAGGTTCCCATCGAGTTGGTCTTCTGATCGCCGAACATTGCGTTCACGCTCATGTTGTTGGCCAGCCCGCCATAGCGCAGCACGGCCTTCAGCTGGTCGTATCGACCCTTGGCCTGTTCAGGCGACATCTGCCCGACATCGATGGGCTTGCTGAGATCGCGGACACTGGCGGCGACGCTGCCCGCGTCCGCGACGGTCTGATTTCGAACCTCCGTCCGAAACGGACGCATCGCCCGCATCAGACGCGGAGTCCGCTTGAGCGCGTCCTCGGACGCCGAAGCGACCTCCGGACGGTAGGTCGATGCAAAGGGCGTCAAGCTCGAATACCACATGGTTAACTCCCGATCCCATACGAGGGACAAACTCGCCAAACCTTATGCATCAACCGTGCCATTCAACTAGACGAAGAAGGAGATCCCGTCTGCATAGTGGAAATGCTCGATGAAGGACGTGGTGTAGTAGTTCTCGACCACAACCGACGTATTCGGATCGAAAGACCCCGTCGTGGACAACCAAAGATCGTTGCCGACCCTGGTGGAAGCGACCGGCCCTTGCGAGGATCGGAAATCGGACAAGGTGATACCGTCTTCCCCAAAGGTCCCCGTATCCCGAATGTGTGCGCCCGACCTCGACGTCACCGAATAGATGTCGCCATCGTCACCGCCATCCGCCACGCTGCCATCGCCACCATCGAACAGGTTGAAGCGATCAACCCCGACCTCACCAAAGATATGATAGCCGTTGAAGTGCGCCGAGAAGGTGTCGCTCCCGTCGCCGCCATGCGCCTCTCCGCTGAAGACCGTGAAGGTGTCCGCGCCAGCATCCCCCCAGGCCACAGACGAGGCGTCATTGCCCGACATGACAATCCGGTCGTCGCCATCGCCACCGTGCAGTTCGTCAGAGCCGGCCCCAGTCGAAGGCACGTCGAACGCGCCGGTCCCCTTCGTCCCGTCCCGATCCCCGAAGATCGTGTCGTTGCCTGCTCCGCCGTAGATCTTGTCGCCGCCGCTGCTGCCTTCAAGGAAGTTCGCGCCGTCGTCGCCGATCAGGATGTCGTCGAACTGCGACCCCAGCAGGCCCTCGATGCTGATGAGCGTGTCACCGGTGGAATTGGCGCCGGTCGCGAGATTGACCGCCACGCCCGAGCCCGACAGGACGTACCAAACACTATCGGCGCCGGCGCCGCCATTGATCGTATCGGCGCCGGCGCCGCCATTGATCGTATCGCCGCCGTCTCCGCCGATGAAGGTATTGGCGCTGCCATCGCGGATGATCGTGTCGTCATAGGCCGAGCCCCACATGATCTCGGTCGCCGCATAGCTGTCACCGGCGGCGAAACCCGTGCTTGCGGACGGGTTGGTCATGTCGACGGTCAGGCCGGAGCCCGAGGACTGGTAGCTCACGAGATCGATACCGACACCACCATCAATGTGATCGGCGTCGCCGCCGCCGATGAAGATGTCGGCGAAATTGCTGCCCAGAATTCTCTCGATGCCATCAAAGGTATCGCCGCCGCCGACCTCACCAAGATTGAGATCAAAGGTGAGACCGACCGTACTGTCCGCATAGCTGGCCGTATCGACACCGGCCCCGCCGATCAAATGGTCGGCCCCGGCCCCGCCGATCAGGACGTCATCGCCATCCCCGCCGACCAGCGTATCGTCGCCGCCACCGCCGCTGAGCGTGTCCGCGCCAGCGCCGCCGGTAATGGTGTTGGCATCGCCGCTGCCGACGCCGTTGAACGTCCCGGACCCGGCGTAGGTGATGTTCTCGACGTTGAGCGTAGTCAGGGTGAAGCTGGCTAGCGTGACCTGGATCGTATCGTTGCCGCCGTCGGCGTCTTCCTGGACGATCACGCCGGACGCCCCGACCAGATAGGTGTCGTCCCCCCAGCCGCCGGCCAGGATGTGGCCATTGGTCGACGAGGCCAGGATGTCGTCGCCCGAGGAGCCAATGACCTTCTCGAAATTGCTAACCACGTCGCCCTGGGCGTCGCCGCCCGAGACCACGTTGGTGGTCAGGTTGACGTTCACCGCGTTGGCGGACCCTGCATAGCTCAGGGTGTCGGTCCCGCCCGCGCCGTCGAAGCGGTCGGCGCCCTCCCCCGAAATGAAGGTGTCGCCGCTGGCCGAGCCCTGGATGAGCTCGATGCCGTCGAAGGTGTCACCGGCGGCGTCGCCGCCATGGTCGCCGGTCGACATGTCTATAATGACGGCCGCGGCGTAGCGGGCGATGTCGTTGCCGGCCCCGCCGACCAGATGGTCGGCCCCGGCCCCGCCGATCAGGATGTCGTCGCCGTCGCCGCCGTTCAGCGTGTCGTTGCCAGCCGCGCCGTTGAGGGTGTCGCCGCTTGCGCCGCCGGTGATGGTGTTGTCGCCCGCGCTGCCCGTGCCCGCGAAGACCCCGGAACCAGTGAAGACGATATTTTCGATGTTGGCGCTGACCAGCGTGAAGCTGGCCAGGTTGGTCTGGACGACGTCCACGCCGTCGTCCTCGTTCTCCAGCAGGACGACGCCCGCCGAGCCGACGATATAGACGTCGTCGCCGTATCCGCCCGCCAGGACATGACCACTGGTCGAGGAGGCCAGGGTATCGTCCGCGCCTGAGCCTATGATCTTCTCGACCGAGATCAGCATATCGTCTTGGGCGTCGCCGCCTGAGACCGCGCCGGTGGTCAGGTTGACGTTGACCGCCTCGAGCGAGCCCGAATAGTCGATGGCGTCGACCCCGCCGCCGCCGTTGAAGGTGTTGCCCCTGTCGTCGCCCGCGAAGGTGTCCGCGCCGGACGAGCCCAGGAACACCTCGATATCGATGAAGACGTCGCCGGCCGCGTCGCCGCCGTTCTCACTGGTCAGCAGATTGATGCTGACGGCGCCGCCGCCCGCATAGCTGGCCGTGTCTGTACCCGCGCCGCCGATCAGGGTGTCGTTGCCGTCACCCGCGTCAAGCCAGTCGTCGCCAGCCGCGCCGTTCAGCGTGTCGCCGCCCACACCGCCGGTGATGGTGTTGTCGTCCGCCCCGCCCGTGCCCGTGAACGCGGCCGAGCCCGTATAGGTGAGGTTCTCGATGTTCGCGCCCAGCGTATAGCTGGTCAGGTTGCGAGCCGAGCCTGTCCACGGCGCCCGATATCACAGCCGCGAGGCGCGAACACGATGCTTGAGGTGATCTGGACGACGGTGAGGCTGGCGGTGGTGACCACGGTCTTGCTGCTCCTGGTGGCGACACCGCTGGCCTGGTGGCTGGCGCGCCAGCGCGCCTGGTGGAAGGAGATCATCGCCGCCATCGCCGCCCTTCCCATTGTCTTGCCGCCCACGGTGCTGGGCTTCTACCTGCTGATCCTGTTGGCCCCGGCCAGTCCCCTGATGGCCCTGCTCCATCCCCTGGGCGTTCGCAGCCTGGCCTTCACCTTCACCGGCCTGGTGATCGGCCCGATGGTCTATTCCCTGCCCTTCGCCGTGCAGCCGATCCGCAACGCTTTCGAGGCCATGGGCGAACGTCCGATGGAGGCGGCCGCCACCCTACGCGCGGCGCCGCTGGACGCCCTCTTGACCGTCGCCCTGCCTCAGGCGCGTCGCGGCTTGCTGACCGCCGCGGTCTTGGTCTTCGCCCACACGGTCGGCGAGTTTGGCGTCGTGCTGATGATTGGCGGTTCTGTGCCCGGAGAAACCGAGGTGATTTCGACGCGCATCTATCAGCAGGTGGAGTTGCTGCAGTTTGACGAGGCCCACAGGCTGTCGGCCGGCCTGCTGGTGTTCGCCTTCGGCGTGCTGCTGGCGATGCTGCTGATCGAGCGGCGCACGTCGCGACCGGCCCGATGATCCCGTCCTGCGCCGAAACCGGCCTGGAAGCGCGGCTGCGCGGACGCCTGGGGGTCTTCACCCTCGATGTCGCCCTGACCCTGCCGCCTAGGGGGATCACCGCCCTGGTGGGCCCATCGGGGGCGGGCAAGACCAGCGTGCTGCGCTGCCTGGCCGGGCTTTCAAGGCTTCCAGGCGCTTTGGTCGTCGACGGAGAGATCTGGCAGGATGAGCGCCGCTTTCTGCCGCCGCACCGTCGACCGATCGGCATGGTGTTCCAGGACGCCAGCCTGCTGAGCCACCTGTCGGTGACAGACAATCTTCGCTACGGCCAGCGACGCACGCGAGCACCACTGGCCACGGACTTTGACGAGATCGTCGCGTTGCTGGGGCTGGAGGTTCTGTCGGGGCGGTCGACGACACACCTTTCCGGCGGCGAGCGACAGCGGGTGGCGCTGGGTCGCGCCCTGCTGTCCCAGCCGCGCCTGCTGTTGATGGACGAGCCGCTGTCCAGCCTCGACGCCGACAGCAAGGCCGAAATCCTGCCCTATCTGGAGCGCCTGCATCGAACCCTGGCCATCCCGGTGCTCTATGTCAGCCATGACGCCGACGAAGTGCGCAGACTGGCCGATCGCCGTCTGGAGATGCGCGCCGGTCGCATCGTGACGAAGGCGACGGACATGCGGGCCACGGCCGATGTCCAACGCGCGGCCGCCGCTCGACGCCTGGCCGGCATGGACCCGGCGAGCCTCAGCCGCCTGGCCCTGGCGGCGCTGCTGGCCGGCCTGGACCCGGCCTAGACCTGGAGCCTCGACGGCTCGCCTTGCACACGGCAGACGTCGGCGCGGCGCTTGACTTCCGACAATCCCATTGTCTCGCCGCCGGTGTAGGTCGGGTTTGTCCGATCACGGTTGGCGGGAATGGCTTTGTGATGACCCAAGGTTTGGCTCGGGCGCCCTCGGCGATGGGGACGATCCAGGTTTGTTTTTTCGGAAAGGTCGCCGACCGCTTCGGGCGCGGCCTCACTGTGGATATCCCCGCTGAAGGTTGTTCGCTGTCATGGCTGAGAGCGCAGCTCGCCGATCAGACTGACGGCGCCGCCGAGGCCCTGGCCGAACGTGGGCTGCGCGTGGCCATCGATCACCTGATCGTCGGCGATCAGGCCTGGGTCAGCCCCGGACAGGACGTGGCCTTCCTGTCGATGTTCTCCGGAGGTTGACGATGGTCGACGCCCCCCTGGCTGCGAAGGGCCGCAAGGCCGGCATCGACGAGCGGCTGCCCTTCTATCCGCTCAACATCGCCGTCCTGACCATTTCGGACACGCGCGACTACAACACCGACACCTCGGGCGCCTTGCTGGTCGATCGTCTGACGGCCGCGGGACACGGCCTGGCGGGACGCGTGATCGTGCCCGACGAGGTCGAAGCCATTCGCCGCCAGGTCCAGGCCTGGGCCGACGACGAGGCCGTCGACGTCGTCCTCACCACCGGCGGCACCGGGTTCGCGCCGCGCGATGTCACGCCCGAGGCTGTGACGCCGCTGTTTCGCCGGACGATGGACGGCTTTTCGGTGGTCTTCCACCAGGCCAGCCAGGCCACGGTGGGGGTGGCGACCCTGCAGTCGCGCGCCCTGGCCGGCCAGGTTGGCGACACCTTCGTGTTCTGCGTGCCCGGCTCGACCGGCGCCTGCCGCGACGCCTGGGATCTGGTGCTGGGCCAGGAGCTGGACAGCCGCTTTCGCCCCTGCTCGCTGGTGGGCCAGATTCCCCGCTATCGCGGCGTCTGCAATTGATCAGCTTTGATGAGGCCTCGGCCCTGGTGGCCGGCCTCGCCCAGCCTCTGGGCCGCGAAACCATGCGCCTGGACAAGGCCGACGGCCGCACCCTGGCTGCGGCCATCGTCGCGCGCCGCGCCACGCCCTGCGCCGACGTCTCGGCCATGGATGGCTATGCGGTGCGTGATGACGATCTGACCGACGCGCCTGTCCGCCTGGCGGTCGTCGGCGAGGCTTATGCCGGTCAGGCCTTCGAGGGCGTTCTGACGCCGCGGGCCTGCGTGCGCATCTTCACCGGCGCCGTGGCGCCGGCCGGAACCGACCGGGTGGTGATCCAGGAAGAGGTCGAGCGCGAGGGGCCGCTGGCCCTCTTCGCGCATCCGCCGCGCGGTCCAAGCAACCTTCGGCTGGCCGGCTCGGATTTCAAGCCCGGGGACGTGCTGGTCGAGGCTGGCGTCCGACTCAACGCCCAGCGACTGGTGGCGGTCGCTGCGGCCGACCAGGCCCGGGTGTCGGTGGTCTCGCGCCCCCGGGTGTTGATCATCGGCACGGGCGACGAGCTGGACGAACCTGGACGCCCCTCCCGGATTCGACCCGGCATTCCCGAAAGCGTGACCTTCGGCGTCGCCGCCCTGGCGCGCGCCTGGGGCGGCAAGGTGGTGGATCGCTGGCGGGTCGGCGATGAGCTGTCGGCGCTGGAGAAGGCGGCGCGATCGGCGGTCGAGCTGGCCGATATCGTCGTCGTCACCGGCGGCGCCTCTGTGGGCGAACGTGATTTCGCCAAGACCATGTTCGCGCCCCTCGACCTGGACCTGGCCTTTTCCAAGGTGGCCATCAAGCCGGGCAAGCCGGTGTGGTTGGGCCGGGCGCGCGGCGCGCTGATCGTCGGCCTGCCTGGCAATCCGACCTCGGCCATGGTCACCGCACGACTGTTCCTCGCGCCGCTGATCGCCGGTCTGGCCGGCCTTGAGCCGGGCCAGGCGCTCGGTTGGCGCCACGAGCCCCTGACCACTGCGCTTGGTCCTTGCGGCGATCGCGAGACCTTCGTGCGGGCCAGGCGCCTGCCTGGCGGGGTCGAGCCGCTCGGCGACCAGGACGCCTCGGCTCAGAAGGCCTTGGCGATGAGCGATGTCCTGATCCGCCGCCGCCCAGCCGCGCCGCCGGTCAAGGCCGGGGCGCTCGTGGAGACGCTCGACTTCTGACGAAGCCGCGCCGCCCTAGACGGCGCCGGCGAAATGCGGAAACAGGATCGCGTCCTCCAGACGCATGTGCTCGCGCAGCTCGCGGTCGATTTTGCGGCAAAGCTGATCGAGGGCCCGCCAGGTGCGGCAGGCTTCCTGGGGCGGCGTGAAGTCCTTGGTGATCACCGCCAGGCGCGTCAGGTGTTCGACGACGTCGCGATGCTCGGCCTGCATCCGCGCGATGGCGATGCGGACCATTGGCCCGCCTCCGTGGCGCATCATCGGAAACAGCGCCGTCTCTTCCTTGCGCTGGTGGCCCGCCAGGTCGTCGGCCATCAGCGCCAGGTGATCGGCCAGGCCGTCGGGGCATTCGGCGTCGGCCACATGCACCGCCTCGACCTTGCGCGCCAGGGCGATGGCCTGGGGAAAATCCTCCATATGGACCTGGTGGTAGCGGGTCAGGATGTGATCGATCAGCGCCCCGGCCTGCTGGGCGGCCTCGGGATCGCCTGGGGCGTGGAGCACCAGATAGGCCTCGACCGCGCGGGTGTCGGCGGGGTCGAGGCTAATTTGCACGGCTGCGTCAGGCCCGGCGGGCGCGCGGCTCAGTGCTGAGATCTGGGCGTTTTCGGTCATGGAAGCTCCTCCCACCCCAACCCTAAGGACTTTGCCAGAGGCGTGCATTGAGCGGCGCCGGCCCGCGCCTTGATGTTGCGCAAGGCCCGACCTGGCCGATGTCGCAGACTGGACGGGCGACGACGCCTTTCATGCGCCGCAGGGAATCACTCAGCCTTTCCTCTCCAAATTCAGAAAGAGCGACCATGGCGTTCGACAACCCCTTCGCCGGCGAGATCTGGTCCAGCAAGTACCGCTTCGCGCCGCCGGACGGCGGCGGGGACGCCAGCGTCGACGAGACCTGGGCGCGGGTCGCCAGGGCCATCGCCCAGGCCGAGACGCCCAAGCTGCGCGAGGGTTTCGAAGCCGAGGTCCTGGAGGCCCTCACTGATTTCAAGGTCCTGCCGGCCGGCCGCATCCTGGCCGGCGCCGGCACCGCTCGGGCGGTGACCCTGTTCAACTGCTTCGTCATGGGCGTGACGCCTGATGACCTGGGTGGCATCTTCGAGCACGTCCGCGAGGCGGCCGTCACCCTGCAGCAGGGCGGCGGGGTGGGCATGGATTTTTCCTCGATCCGTCCCAATGGGTCTCGGGTCGAGGGCGTGGGCGCCGATGCTTCGGGTCCGCTCAGTTTCATGGACGTATGGGACGCGATGTGCCGCACCATTCTGTCGGCGGGCCAGAGGCGCGGCGCGATGATGGGCTGCTTGCGCATCGACCATCCCGATATCGAGGCCTTCATCGACGCCAAGCGCGCGGCGGGCCGCTTCCGTAACTTCAACCTCTCGGTCCTGGTCACCGATCCGTTCATGGCCGCGCTCGACGCCGATGGCGACTGGCCGCTGAGCTTTGGCGGCCAGGTCCGCCGCACCGTCCGGGCCGCAGACCTCTGGGCCAAGCTGATGCGGGCCACCTATGACGCCGCCGAGCCGGGCGTGATCTTCATCGATCGCGTCAACGCCGCCAACAACCTGGCCTATTGCGAACAGATCCTGGCCAGCAATCCCTGCGGCGAACAGATGCTGCCGCCCTATGGCGCCTGCCTGCTGGGCTCGCTCAACTTGGCCCGCCTGGTCGACAACCCGTTCGAACCCGGCGCCGCCCTTGACGAGGACAGGCTGGGCGCCCTGACCCGCACCACCGTACGCATGCTCGACAATGTCATCAACATCTCCCGCTTTCCCCTCGAGGCGCAAGCGATCGAGGCCAGGGCAAAGCGGCGGCTAGGGATTGGCGTCACCGGCTTGGCCGACGCCCTGGTGTTCTGCGGCGCGCGTTATGGCGACGAGCAGGCGGTGGCGCTGACCCAGCGTTGGCTGGGGGTGATCAAGCGCGAAGCCTATCGCGCCTCGGCGCGGCTGGCCGCCGAAAAAGGGCCCTTCCCGCTCTACGACCCCCACATCCTCGATCGGCCCAACCTCACCAGCCTCGACGAGGAAACCCGGGCCCTGATCGCCGCCCACGGCCTGCGCAATGGCTGTCTGACCTCCATCGCCCCGACCGGCACCACCTCCCTGCTGGCGGGCAATGTCTCCTCGGGCATCGAGCCGGTCTTCGCCTACGCCTATACTCGCAAGGTGCGCCAGCCGGACGGAACCAGCCGCGAGGAGCAGGTCGAGGACTACGCCCTGGCGGTGTGGAAGCGGCTGCATGGCGACGCCCCGCCCCCCGAGGCGGCGTTCGTCAGCGCCCAGGACCTGGCCCCGGCCGATCACCTGCGCATGCAGGCCGCCGCCCAAGCCCTGGTCGACAGCTCGATCTCCAAGACCGTCAACTGCCCCGAGACGATCGCCTTCGACGACTTCGCCGACATCTATCGCCAGGGCTACCGACTGGGCTGCAAGGGCTTGACCACCTATCGGCCCAACGCCATCACGGGCTCGGTGCTGTCGGTGGCGTCGACGCCCCAGCCGCCGCCGACCGCCGTGCTTGACCTTCCCCTGCCCTCGCGCCCCGACGCCCTGGGCGGGGCGACCTACAAGATCAAATGGCCCGACAGCGCCCACGCCGTCTATGTGACGATCAATGACGTGGAGGCCGAGGACGGCCGCCATCCCTTTGAGATCTTCGTCAACTCCAAGAACATGGAGCACTACGCCTGGACGCTGGGCCTGACGCGGATGATCTCGGCGGTGTTCCGGCGGGGCGGCGACGTGTCGTTCGTGGCCGAGGAGTTGAAGGCGGTGTTCGATCCGCGCGGCGGCGGCTGGATCGACGGGCGCTACACTCCGTCCCTGCTGGCCGCGATCGGCGGAGTCATCGAGCGGCACCTGAGCGGCCAGCCCTCGCGCGAGCCGGGCGTCGAACAGCCCCCAAGAACGTCGACCGAGACCTCGGCCAATCCGTTCGCCGCCAACAAGGCCTGCTGCCCGCGCTGCGGCAGTTTCGAGATGGTGCGCAAGGAGGGCTGCGACACCTGTTTCGACTGCGGCTATTCTAGGTGCGGCTGAGCGGTTGACGATCATCAAGGCGGCCAGGATCCCTATCAAGGCGTGAGCGTCGGTTCGGGTGCAGGGTGTCCCGATGTCAACCGCCGCCGCCCGCCGCGCCTATCGCGGCCCCGCCTTGTTCAGCTTCGGCTTTCGCCCCTTCTACCTTCTGGGCGCCCTCTGGTCGGCGCTGGTCGTCCCGCTGTGGCTGTGGAGCTACCTGGCCGGCGGCCCGGGCATGCTGACGCGCGACTGGCACGTTCATGAGATGCTGTTTGGTTTCCTGGCGGCCATCGTCGCCGGTTTCCTGACCACGGCGGTGCCCAACTGGACCGGACGCATGCCGATCATCGGCGCGCCCCTGGCCCAGTTGGTCGGACTTTGGCTGGCCGGACGCGTGGCCATGCTGTTCCAGGCCAACCTTGGCGCCGCCGCCGTCGGGGTGATCGACAGCCTGTTCCTGCTGGTCTTCGCCAGCGTCCTCTGGCGCGAGGTGCTGGCCGGCCGCAACTGGCGCAACCTGCCGGTCTGCGGCCTGGTGAGCGCCCTGGCTCTGGGCAATATCGCCTTCCATCTGCAGGGCGTCAGTTGGGCCTCGGGGCTGGGCGAGCGGCTGGCCCTGGGCGTGGCGACCCTGCTGATCGCACTGATCGGCGGACGTATCACCCCCAGCTTCACCCGCAACTGGCTCAAGGCCCGGGGCATGGCCGCCCAGCCGGCGGTCTTTGGCCTGATCGACCGCGCCGCCCTGGCCTTGACGGGCCTGGCCGCCCTCGCCTGGGTCGCCTTTCCCGACGCCCTTTTCACCGGCGTCCTTCTGGCCCTCTCCGGCCTGGCTCATCTGGTCCGACTAGCGCGCTGGCGCGGCTGGGCCGCCCGGCGCGAACCGCTGGTGTGGATTTTCCACCTTGGCTATGGCTGGCTGGGCTTGGCCCTGCTGCTGCTGGGCGCCTCGGTGCTCGATCCGGCGATCCCGCGCACCGTCGGCGTCCACGCCCTGACCGCGGGGGCGATCGGCGTCATGACCCTGGCGGTGATGACCCGCTCCAGCCGCGGCCACACCGGTCGTCCGCTTCACGCCGACGCGGCCACCGCCGCGATCTATCTGGCCATCAACGCCTCGGCCCTGGCGCGGATCGTCGCGCCGTTCACCGGCGCGGGTCAACAGAGCCTCCTGATGCTCTCGGCGGGCCTTTGGGTCCTGGCCTTCGCCGGTTACGTGGCCGCCTATAGCCCCATGTTGATTGGGCCGCGCCCGACCAAGGCTTGACCGATATCAAGCCCTGCGGCGCATGGCGTCATGGCCTCCCCGGCCGGCAAGGCCTACCGATGAGGCTCGCTCCGAGCGTTCGGGCCTAAAGCGCATCCGCGCCAGGGCCGGGCCGCCGCGCCGGCTCCGCCGGCAAGGGTGACGGGGGAAACGCCGTCGCCTCCCTTGCTTGGAAAGGAGCCTGCATGGGACGTCTGGTTGACGGCTTTGGCCGCCGCTTTCGCTATCTGCGCCTCTCGGTCACCGAGGTGTGCAACTATCGCTGCACCTATTGCCTTCCCGACGGCTTCAAGAAGTCCGGGTCGATGGCTTTTCTCACCCCCGACGAGATCGACTGCGTGGTGCGCGCCTTCGCCGCCTTCGGCGTCGCCAAGCTGCGACTGACGGGCGGCGAGCCAAGCGTGCGTCGCGACCTGGTCGAGATCATTGGCCGCGCCGCGGCCACGCCCGGCATCGACAAGGTGGCGATCACCACCAATGGCTGGAGCCTCAAGCGCAATATCCAGGCCTGGCGCGAGGCGGGCCTGACCAATCTCAATGTCAGCATCGACGCGCTCGATCCGGCCGCCTTCCATCGCATCACCGGCCACGACCAGTTGAACGAGATCATCGCCGGCCTCGACCTCGCCCTGGCCCTGAACATGCCGACGGTGAAGGTCAACGCCGTCCTGCTGCGCGACACGGTGGAGACCGGATTCGACATCTTCGCCGATTTCGTCCGTGATCGGCCGATCTCGTTTCGCTTCATCGAGCTGATGCGCACTGGCGACAACGCCGCCTATTTCGACGACCAGCACGTCTCCGGCGTCGACCTGCAGGGCTGGCTGGCGATGCGCGGCTGGTCGCCCGTTCCCAAGGCCTTCGACGATGGGCCGGCCACCGACTACGCCCATCCCGACCACCGCGGGCGCATCGGCCTGATCGCGCCCTATGCCCCGGGTTTCTGCGATAGTTGCAACCGCCTGCGCATCACCGCCAAGGGCGCGCTGCGCTTGTGCCTGTTTGGCGAATTGGGGGTTAATCTTCGCGATCTGCTGATTCCCGGCCAAGAAGAAGCCTTGCAAGCCCGCATCGAGGCGGCCCTGGTCGGCAAGCCGGTCGGCCACCGGCTGCATGAGAACAACAGCGGCGACACACGGCAGTTGGCGCAGTTCGGCGGCTAGGCCGAGCTTAGGGGACCGAGCGAATATCCCGCGCCGTCGGCCAGCGCTCGCGCTGCGCCTTGCCAGTCGGCGCATCGGTGGGCAGGGTGTGGTTGTCGATCAGGGGATCGGGCTTGGCCAGGCGCTCCAGCACCACCGGCCGGGCGATCGTCACCCGCGGTCCGTTGACCACTACGCCATAGTCGGCGATCGCCGCGAAGGCCCGCGACAGGTTCTCCGGCGTCATGCCCAGCACCGAGGCGAGCAGGCGCTTTTCGTGCGGCAGGGTGAAGGTGTCTGCCCCGCCCTGGCGCACCTTCTGGGTGATCAGATAGTTGGCCAGCCGCTCGAGCCCGCCGCGCAGCTTCTGGTTTTTGATGGCCCGCACCAGGCCGCGATAGCAGCCCGACAATTCCTGGGCCACGGCGAAGCCGAAGGCGGCGTCCTCCTTCATCGCCCGACGCAGAGCCTCGCCCGACAACATCAGGATGTCGGACCGTTCGATCGTCTGGGCGCTCATCAGGGCGTCGGCGTCGAGCACCACGGCGGCCAGGATGAAGGTGGAGACCGGCCGCAGCACCGCCAGGGTGGTGTCCTTGTCATTCCAGGTCGCGCCCAGCTCGACGCTGCCGTCGAGCAGCACATAGAGGAAGTCGACCGCGTCGCCCTCGGTGAGCAGGGTCGTACCGGCCGGAAACTTCTGCAGGAAGGCGCCGCCGGTGACGTTCCTGAACGCCTCGTCCGACATCACGCCGAACAAGGGCAGACTCCTGACACGGTCGAGATCAGCGCTTCTCATCATGCCTCCCTCATGGCGTCGTCGCGACCGGGCGGCCTTGACGCAGGTCAACCCGACTAATGACGCGTCGCTTGATGACTATCAATCGCACACTTGACGCGTTAGTCAATTGCGATTGATGAAATAAAACCGTGCCCTTTTGCCGCACTGAATACTTATAAGTGAACGTCGGTTATTTCGCTTTGCTTGATGCTTATCAAATGCGCTGAAGCCTCCCCCCGCAATAGATTGCTCGCGGCAGATGTTGTCGTGCGCGATTTGGGGGCAGACATGCAGACGGCGACGCCATCACAACAGGGAGCCGGATCGGCCCTGACGATGAGCACGATCGCCTTCACCGCCTGTTTCGCGGTATGGACGGTGTTCTCGATCATCGGCGTCAAGATCAAGCAGGACCTGGGGCTGAGCGAGGCGCAGTTTGGCCTGCTGGTCGGCACCCCGATCCTGACCGGTTCGCTAGTCCGGGTGTTCCTGGGCGTCTGGACCGAGCAATATGGCGGCCGCTTGGTCAATCTGCTGGTCATGCTGTCAGCGGCGGCGGCGACCTTCCTGTCGTCCTACGCCCAGACCTATCCGCAGTTTCTGCTGGCGGCCCTAGGCGTGGGCCTGGCCGGCGGCTCGTTCGCGGTCGGCGTGGCCTATGTCTCCAAGTTTTTTCCCAAGGAGCGCCAGGGCGCGGCGCTGGGCATATTCGGGGCGGGCAATGTCGGCGCCGCCGTCACCAAGTTCGCCGCCCCCTTCGTGATGCTGGCGCTCGGCTGGCAGGGCGTGGCCCAGATCTGGGCCGGAGCGCTGGCCCTGCTGGCGGTCGCCTTCTTCCTGACCACCAAGGACGAGCCCGACCTGCTGACCCGCCGCCGCACAGGCGCCAAGCCGCAGGCCACCAGCGCCCAGCTGGCCCCGCTGCGCAAGCTGCAGGTCTGGCGCTTCGCCCTCTACTACTTCTTCGTGTTCGGCGGCTTCGTGGCCCTGGCCCTGTGGCTGCCGCACTATCTGGTCGCGGTCTATCACCTCGACATTGTCGCCGCGGGCATGCTGGCGGCCGCCTATTCCATCCCCGGCTCGCTATTTCGCGTCTTCGGCGGCTGGCTGTCGGACAAGATCGGCGCTCGCAAGGTCATGTATCTGACTTTTGGGATCAGCGTGGTTTGCGCCTTCCTACTGTCCTATCCGGCCACCAGCTACGTGGTCGACGGGGTGCATGGGCCGATCACCTTCCGCCTAGCCACAGGCCTGGTCCCATTTGTGATCCTGCTGTTCGCCCTCGGCTTCGCCATGAGCCTGGGCAAGGCGGCGGTCTACAAACACATTCCGGTCTACTACCCCGACCACGTCGGCTCGGTCGGCGGTCTGGTCGGCATGGTCGGCGGCCTAGGCGGCTTCATCATGCCGATCGCCTTCGGGGCTCTCAACGACCTTACCGGCGTCTGGACCAGCTGCTTCATGCTGCTGTTCGTCCTGGTCGCCGGCGCCCTGACCTGGATGCACCTGGCCATCGGCCGGATGGAGCGCGCTAGCGCGCCCCAACTGGCCAACCTGCCGGAGCTTCCGGAAATGGCCGGCCTGTCCAAATCCGCCTCCTTCGCCGCGCCCGGCGGGCGCGTCGCCAACCCTCCCGCTCACTCGTGAGTAAGGCGCAATCGATGTCGACTTCCAAACCTAGCCCGGTGATCACCGACTGGCGTCCCGAGGACGCCGCGTTCTGGAGTGAAACCGGCAAGCGCGTCGCCACCCGCAATCTGTGGATCTCGGTGCCCAACCTCCTCCTGGCCTTCTCGGTCTGGATGGTCTGGTCGATGGTCATCGCCAAACTCAAGCTGGTCGGCTTCAAGTTCACCACTGAGCAGTTGTTCTGGCTGGCCGCCCTGCCCGCGCTGTCAGGCGCCACCCTGCGGATCTTCTACAGCTTCATGGTGCCGATCGTCGGAGGGCGGCGCTGGACGGCCCTGGCCACCCTGTCGCTGCTGATCCCGGCCATCGGCATCGGGGTGGTGGTGCAGCACCCGGAGACCCCTTACAGCGTCTTCGTCCTGCTGGCCCTGGCCTGTGGCCTGGGCGGCGGCAACTTCGCCTCCTCCATGGCCAATATCTCGTTCTTCTTCCCCAAGAGCGAAAAGGGCGCGGCGCTCGGCGTCAACGCCGGCTTTGGCAATCTCGGCGTCAGCGTCATGCAGTTCCTGGTGCCGGTGGTGATCGGCCTGGCGCTGTTTGGCCCGCTGGTCGGCGCGCCCCAGACCATCGTCGAGCACGGCGTGGCCAAGTCGATCTGGCTGCAGAACGCCGCCTATGTCTGGGTCCCCTTCATCGTCATCGCCGCCGTGGCCGCCTGGTTTGGCATGAACGACCTTGCGTCGGCCAAGGCCTCCTTCTCGGCCCAGGCCGTGATCTTCACCCGCAAGCACAACTGGATCATGTGCTGGCTCTATCTGGGCACCTTCGGCTCCTTCCTCGGCTTCTCGGCCGCCTTCCCGCTGCTGACCAAGACCCTGTTTCCGGACATCAACGTCCTGCAGCTGGCCTTCCTGGGTCCGCTGATCGGGGCCGCCTCGCGCGCCCTGACCGGCGGCGTCTCCGACCGGTTCGGCGGCGAGCGCGTCACCCACTGGGCGTTCCTGGCCCTGACCGTCGGCGTGCTCGGCGTGCTGGCCGGGGTCGGCGCCTATGGCGCGGCGCCCTCCTTCCCGATCTTCTTCGTCAGCTTCCTGTGGCTGTTCTTCTGGACCGGGGTCGGCAACGCCTCGACCTTCCAGATGATCCCCGCCATCGTCCGCGCCGACATGCCCCGACTGATGCCGGGCGCGCCCCTCGAGGCCCGCCAGCGCGCCGCGGAAATGGAGTCGGCGGCCATCGTCGGCTTCACCTCGGCCGTCGGCGCCTTTGGCGGCTTCTTCATCCCCAAGGCGTTCGGCAACTCGCTGAAGGCCACCGGTGATCCCCAGTTCGCCCTCTACCTGTTCCTGGGCTTCTACATCAGCTGCGTGGTCGTCAACTGGGCCTTCTACGGCCGCAAGGCCTCGCTGCTGCACACCTCCGCGCCCGCCCTCATCAAGGTTCCCGCCCAATGAGCCATACCCTGGACCGTCTTGCCTTCTTCACGCGCAAGACCGAGCTGTTCTCCGACGGCCACGGCGTCATGAACGATGACGACCGCACCTGGGAACAGGCCTACCGAAACCGCTGGCAGCACGACAAGATCGTGCGCTCCACCCACGGGGTGAACTGCACCGGCTCGTGCTCCTGGAAGATCTATGTCAAGGGCGGCATCGTCACCTGGGAAACCCAGCAGACGGACTATCCGCGCACCCGGCCGGAACTGCCAAACCACGAGCCGCGCGGCTGCGCCCGCGGCGCCAGCTACAGCTGGTATCTCTATTCGGCCAACCGGGTGAAATACCCGCTGATCCGCTCGCGCCTGCTGAAGCTGTGGCGGGCGGCTCGGGTCACCCGCAGCCCTGTGGCCGCCTGGGCCTCGATCCAGAACGACCCGGCCCAGCGCGCCGACTATGTGACGCGGCGCGGCGGCGGCGGCTTCATCCGCGCCACCTGGGACGAGGTCACCGAGATCATCGCCGCGGCCAACGCCTACACCATCAAGACCCATGGGCCCGACCGGGTGTTCGGCTTCTCGCCGATCCCGGCCATGTCCATGGTCTCCTACGCCGCCGGCGCGCGCTATCTGCAGCTGATCGGCGGGGTCTGCGGCTCGTTCTATGACTGGTACTGCGACCTGCCGCCGGCCTCGCCTCAGACCTGGGGCGAGCAGACCGACGTCGCCGAGAGCGCCGACTGGTTCAATTCCAGCTTCCTGATCCTGTGGGGCTCCAACGTCCCGCAGACTCGCACCCCCGACGCTCACTTCTACACCGAGGCGCGCTATCGCGGCGCCAAGTCGGTGGTGATCTGTCCCGACTATTCGGAGGCCTCCAAGTTCTCCGACCTGTGGCTGGCGGTCAAGCAGGGCACCGACGCGGCCCTGGGCATGGCCTTTGGCCACGTCATCCTCAAGGAGTTCCACGTCGACCGCCAGGTCCCCTATTTCCGCGACTATCTGCGCAAGTACTCCGACCTGCCGATGCTGGTGCGCCTGGTCCCGCAGGACGGCGCCTATGTGCCCGAGCGCCTGCTGCGCGCCGCCGAGTTCGACCAGGCCCTGGGCGAGACCAACAACCCCGACTGGAAGACCGTCGCCCTCGACGACGTCACCGGCCAGGTGGTGGTCCCAGGCGGCTCGATCGGCTTCCGCTGGGGCGAGGACGGCAAGTGGAACCTGGAGGAAAAGGACGGGGCCGGCCGTGAGACCACCCTGCGCCTGGGCCTCAAGGGCGTTCATGACGACGTCGTCGGCGTGCGCTTCCCCTATTTCGGCGGCGCGGCCACCAACGGCTTCGCCATGACCGACCACCCCGACGTGCTGGTGCGCAACGTGCCGGTCAAGCGGATGATACTGCCCGAGGGCGAGACCCTGGTGGCCTGCGTCTACGACCTGTTCCTGGCCAATTATGGCGTCGACCAGGGTTTTGGCGGCGATTACATGCCGGCCGACCATGACGACGTCCAGCCCTATTCCCCGGCCTGGGCCGAAGCCATCACCTCGGTGCCGCGTGACCAGATCCTGGCCGTGGCCCGCGGCTTCGCCGGCAACGCCGAGAAGACCGACGGCAAGTCGATGATCATCATCGGCGCGGCGATGAACCACTGGTACCACATGGACATGAACTACCGCGCCGCCATCAACATGCTGGTGATGTGCGGGTGCGTTGGCCAGTCCGGCGGCGGCTGGTCGCACTATGTCGGCCAGGAAAAGCTGCGACCTCAGACCGGCTGGGCGCCGCTGGCCTTCGCCACCGACTGGATCAAGCCACCAAGGCAGCAGAACTCCACTTCGTTCTTCTACGCCCACAGCGACCAGTGGCGCTACGAGACGGTCGGCATGGACGAGATCCTCTCCCCAACCGCGCCCGAGGGCGTGTGGAACGGTTCGATGATCGACTTCAACGCCAAGGCCGAACGCATGGGCTGGCTCCCCTCGGCCCCGGCCCTGAAGACCAACCCGCTGGAAGTGGCCAAGGCCGCCGCCGCCAAGGGCCAGGACGCCAAGGCCTATACGCTCGACCAGCTCAAGAGCGGCGAGCTCGAGATGTCGTGCATGGATCCGGACGACCCGGCCAACTGGCCGCGCAACATGTTCGTCTGGCGCTCCAACCTGCTCGGCTCCTCGGGCAAGGGCCACGAATACTTCCTCAAGCACCTGCTGGGGGCCTCGCACGGGGTGCAGGGCAAGGACCTGGGCCAGACCGGCGGGGTCAAGCCGACCGAAGTCGCCTGGCATGACGAGGCGCCGGAAGGAAAGCTCGACCTGCTGGTCACCCTCGACTTCCGGATGTCGACCACGGCGGTCTATTCCGACATCGTCCTGCCGACCGCCACCTGGTACGAAAAGAACGATCTCAACACCTCCGACATGCACCCCTTCATCCACCCGCTGAGCGCGGCCGTGGATCCGGGCTGGGAGTTGAAATCGGACTGGGAGATCTTCAAGGCCATCGCCAAGACCTTCTCCAAGGTCGCGCCGGAGGTACTGGGCGTCGAGCAGGACGTGGTCCTGACCCCGATCCAGCACGACAGCGCCGCCGAGCTGGCCCAGCCCTTCGACGTCCGCGACTGGTCCAAGGGCGAGTGCGAGGCGATCCCCGGCAAGACCATGCCGCAGATCACCATCGTCGAGCGCGACTACCCCAACACCTACAAGCGCTTCACCGCGCTTGGCCCGCTACTGGCCAAGAGCGGCAACGGCGGCAAGGGCATCGGCTGGAAGACCGACCACGAGGTCGATCTGCTCAAGGCGTTGAACGGCGAGGTGCTTGAGGAGGGTCAGACCCAGGGTCTGGCGCGCATCGAGAGCGACATCGACGCCTGCGAAACCATTCTGATGCTGGCGCCGGAGACCAATGGCAAGGTGGCGGTCAAGGCCTGGGAGGCGCTCGAAAGCAGACGGGCCGCGAACACGTCCATCTGGCCATGCCCAAGGAAGACGAGAAGATCCGCTTCCGCGACCTCCTCGCCCAGCCGCGCAAGATCATCTCCTCGCCGACCTGGTCGGGCATCGAGAGCGAGAAGGTCTGCTACACGGCCGGCTACACCAACGTCCACGAGTTGATCCCGTGGCGAACCCTGACCGGCCGCCAGCAACTCTATCAGGATCACCTGTGGATGCGGGCCTTCGGCGAGGCGCTGTGCGTCTATCGCCCGCCCATCGACCTGAAGACCACCCACGTCATGGGCGCCAAGCCCAATGGCGAGAAGGAGATCGTCCTCAACTTCATCACCCCGCACCAGAAGTGGGGCATCCACTCCACCTACAGCGACAACCTGATGATGCTGACCCTCAACCGCGGGGGACCGGTGGTCTGGGTGTCGGAGGTCGACGCCAGGAAGGCCGGCCTGGTCGACAACGACTGGATCGAGGTCTTCAACGCCAACGGCGCCCTGACCGCCCGGGTCGTGGTCTCCCAGCGCATCCGTGAAGGCACAACCTTCATGTACCACGCCCAGGAAAAGATCGTGAACACGCCAGGCTCGGAGATCACCGGCCTGCGCGGCGGGATCCACAACTCCTGCACCCGCACCGTGCTCAAGCCGACCCACATGATCGGCGGCTACGCCCAGCTAGCCTACGGCTTCAACTATTACGGCACCGTTGGCTCCAACCGCGACGAATTCGTGGTCGTGCGCAAGATGACCAAGATCGACTGGCTCGAAGAAACGCTCGTTCAGAAGGACTTCGCCCAATGAAGGTGCGCGCGCAAATCGGCATGGTGCTGAACCTGGATAAGTGTATCGGGTGTCACACCTGCTCGGTCACCTGCAAGAACGTTTGGACCAACCGTGAGGGCGTCGAGTACGCCTGGTTCAACAACGTCGAGACAAAGCCCGGCATCGGCTTTCCCAAGGATTGGGAGAACCAGAAGAAGTGGAACGGCGGCTGGGTCCGTAAGGCCAATGGCAAGATCGAACCGAAGATGGGCGCCAAATGGCGCATCCTGGCCAAGATCTTCGCCAATCCCGACCTGCCCGAGATCGACGACTATTACGAGCCGTTCGACTTCGACTACGCCCACCTGCAGAACGCCCCGGAGATGAAGAACTTCCCCACCGCGCGGCCACGCTCGAAGATCACCGGCCAGCGGATGGAGAAGATCGAATGGGGTCCCAACTGGGAGGAAATCCTGGGTGGCGAGTTCTCCAAGCGCTCGGCCGACACCAATTTCGAGGGCGTCGAGAAGGAGATCTACGGCCAGTTCGAAAACACCTTCATGATGTATCTGCCGAGGCTCTGCGAACATTGCCTCAACCCCACCTGCGTGGCCGCCTGCCCGTCGGGCGCGATCTACAAGCGCGAGGAGGACGGCATCGTCCTGATCGACCAGGACAAGTGCCGCGGCTGGCGGATGTGCGTCTCGGCCTGCCCCTACAAGAAAATCTACTACAACTGGGAATCAGGGAAGTCGGAGAAGTGCACCTTCTGCTTCCCGCGCATCGAGGCGGGTCAGCCGACGGTGTGTTCGGAGACCTGCGTCGGCCGCATCCGCTATCTGGGCGTGCTGCTCTATGACGCCGACCGCATCCAGGCGGCCGCCTCCACGCCCGACGAGAAGGACCTCTATCAGGCTCAGATCGACATCTTCCTGGACCCCAACGACCCGGCGGTGATCGCCCAGGCGCGCGCCGACGGCATTCCCGAGGCCTGGCTGGACGCGGCCCGCAAGAGCCCGGTCTACAAGATGGCGATCGACTGGAAGGTCGCCTTCCCGCTGCACCCCGAATACCGCACCCTGCCGATGGTCTGGTACGTGCCGCCACTGTCACCGATCCAGTCGGCCGCCTCGGCCGGAGCGCTGGAGATGGACGGCGACATGCCCGACGTCGCCTCGCTGCGCATCCCGGTGCGCTACCTGGCCAACCTGCTGACCGCCGGCAACGAGCCGCCGGTCGTTCAAGCCCTGGAGCGGATGCTGGCCATGCGCGGCTTCATGCGCGCCAAGACCGTCGATGGCCGCATCGACCACGCCATCGCCAACAAGGTCGGCCTGACCGCCGCCCAGGTGGAGGACATGTACCGCTACATGGCCATCGCCAACTATGAGGACCGCTTTGTTATTCCCTCGGCCCACCGCGAGGCGGCCGAGGACGCCTACGACCTGCGCGGCTCCTGCGGCTTCACCTTCGGCAATGGCTGCTCGGGCGGCCGCACCGAGCTGGGCCTGTTCGGCTCCAATCCGCGCTCGCGCGCCAAGACCCCCATGGAGGCCTAAAGTCATGGCCCGCACCTACAAGGCGCTTGCCCTGCTCCTGACCTATCCGAGCCCGCAAGTGCAGGACGCCACGCCCTATGCGCTGGGGGAGATCATCAAGGAAAACCTGCTGCCAGCGCCCCTGGTCAAGGCCTTGGGCGGTCTCGCCTCGATCCTGAGCAACGACGATATCTATGACCTGCAGGAGCGCTACACCGATCTGTTTGATCGCACGCGCTCCCTGTCGCTCAATCTCTATGAGCACGTCCATGGCGAAAGCCGCGATCGCGGCGAGGCCATGGTCGCGCTTCTGGAACTCTACCGCACCAAGGGCCTGGAGCTGACGGCCAACGAATTGCCCGACTTCCTGCCGGTGTTCCTGGAGTTCCTGTCGATCCTGCCCGACGCCGAGGCCTCTTCGCTGCTCGGTGAGGCGACCCACGTTCTGGACGCCATGGGCGAGCGCCTCAAAAAGCGCGACAGCCCCTATCGCGCGATCTTCGGCGCCCTGGCCAGTCTGGCGTCCCAAAAGGCCGATCCGGGGGCCTTGGCGGCCCTGCTCAGCGAGCCTGACGAGGATCCCGACGATCTCGAAGGTCTCGACAAGGCCTGGGCCGAAACCGCCGTCACCTTCGGTCCTTCGGATGTCGGCTGCCCCAAGGCCGGCGCTCTGGTCGAAGCCATGCAGGCCGAACCGGGCCGCGTTCCACGCCGGGCTCGCGCCGGCGCCCCCAAGGAGCCTGATCATGGCCGTGCTCAACCAACTCTTGTTCGGGGTCTATCCCTATATCTGCCTGGCGGTGCTGGTGCTCGGCAGCGTTCTGCGCTTCGATCGCGAGCAATATACCTGGCGCTCGGGCTCATCCCAGCTGCTGCGCCGTCGCCAGCTGATGCTTGGCTCGGTGCTGTTCCACGTCGGCGTGCTGGTGATCTTCGGCGGCCACTTCGTGGGTTTGCTGACGCCGATCTGGGTGTTCGACGCCCTGCATATTCCGCACGGCGCCAAGCAGATCCTGGCCATCGTCGCCGGCGGCCTGGCGGGGGTGATGTGCCTGGCCGGCGGCCTGCTGCTCTTGCATCGGCGATTGTTTGATCCGCGCATCCGCAAGACGTCCAGCTTCAGCGACATCGCCATCCTGGTGATCCTGATGGTTCAACTGATCCTGGGCCTGTCGACCATTCCCGTCTCCCTGCAGCACCTGGACGGCCACGAGATGGTCAAGTTCATGACCTGGGCCCAGGGGGTCTTCACCTTCCGGCCGGGCATCGCCAGCGCGGTCGCCGACGTGAACCCGATCTTCAAGCTGCACCTGGTGCTCGGGATGACCATCCTGCTGCTGTTCCCGTTCACGCGCCTGGTCCACATGCTGTCTGCGCCGGTCTGGTACCTCAATCGCCGCGGCTGGCAGCTGGTGCGCACCAAGCGGCCCCTGCCGATCAAGCCGGAAGCGGCCGCGCCGGTCTATCGCCACAAGGCTGAAGCGGTGTGGCCGGCCTCCAACTTCAAGACCCGGGACTAGTCCAATGACCGCCACCACCGTTGTCGACGGCGTCGAGATTCCCGAGTTCCTGATCGCCCAGGAAGCCCAGAACCATCCCAGCCTTTCAGCGATGGAGGCCCGTCGGGCCGCGGGCAAGGCCCTGGCCGTGCGGGCTCTACTCCTGCATCGCGCCGACGAGTTGGGCCTGCGCCCTGAGCCCGAGCGCGATGCGGCCGATCGCGAAGAAACCGACGAGGAAGCCTTGATCCGCGCCGTCCTCGACGAGGAGGTCGATATCGAGACCCCTACCACCGAGCTCTGCCGACGGATCTACGACACCCAGCGCGAACGCTTCACCAGCCCCGCCCTGGTCGAGGCGGCCCATATCCTCATCGCCCCGCAAGGCGCGGAGGACGCCCACTGGGAGGCCGCCCGTCTGACGGCGCTCGACGCGGTGGCGACCCTGGTCAACAGCCCCGGCCAGTTCGCCGCCCTCGCTAAGGCCCTGTCGAGCTGCCCGTCGAGCGAGGTCGGCGGCTCCTTGGGACAACTTGGTCCAGGGGATGTGGTCAGTGAGATCGAACAGGCCTTGGTCGCTTTAAAGCCTGGCCAGGTTCTCAATCAGCCGGTGCGCTCGCGGTTCGGCTGGCATGTCCTCAAGCTGGATCGCCGCATCGAGGGGCGCGAGCTGCCCTTCGAGTATGTCGAGGACAAGATCCGGCTACATCTCGAGAGCCGGGCCTGGACGGCGGCGGCCACGCGTTACGTGTCCGACCTGGCCGATCGCGCCAGGGGCCTGGGCGTGGCCTTCAGCCTGACCCGTGACGGGCGCTTTGACACCGGAGCCTTGTCGTTGGGCGAACGACTGGCCGGCGCCTCGGCGGCTGGACTCGAAGCCTGGCTCGACGCCTCAGATCCGGACCTTGCCGAACGGGTGCGCGCTGCCGCCGCCGCCGCTGGGATCGACGTCGACACCTTCGTCCAGCGGGCGGTGAAGGACTTCGTCAACACCGCCGGCGACGAGTCCTGGACCCACCTGATCTCCGCGGCCCAGGGCGCGGAAGATCCGGCCATCGCCGCCATCGCGTCCCTACTGCGCACCCGGCTGACGCCCAAGGCCCGCACCTACACGATCTTCCGGAAGGTCTAGAGCATCATGCGTATCCTGTGGCTGCTGCCGCTGGCCGCGGCCCTCCCGACGCTGGCCCAGGCCGCCGAGCCGGCCCGGGGCCAGATTCTGCTGGACGCCCGCCTGCGCTACGAGGCCGTCTCCCAAGACGGCTTGGCCAAAGACGCCCAAGCCCTGACGCTGCGCACGCGCCTTGGCTACGAGACCGCCGCCGTTCACGGCGTGAAGCTGCTGGTCGAGGGCGAAAACGTCACCGCCCTGGACGGCCGCTACAACAGCCAGGTCAACGGCAAGACGGCCTATCCGGTGGTCGCCGATCCTGAAACGACCCAGCTCAACCGTCTGCAGCTGTCCTGGACCGGTCTGCTCGGCGACGGCGCGACGGGCGGCGCCACCGTGGGTCGCCAGCGCCTGATCCTCGACAACGCCCGCTTCATCGGCAATGTCGGCTTTCGCCAGACGGAACAGACCTTCGACGCGATCACCCTGGTCTATCGGCCATCGCCCAGGCTCAGCCTGACCTACGCCTATCTGGACAAGGTCCATCGCATTCTCGGCGACGGCCATGCCCAAGGCAGCTGGCGCAGCGATTCCCATATCGTTCAGATCGCCGCCAAGACCCCGATCGGCCAGGTCTCGGCCAGCGCCTATCTGCTCGACTTCGCCAACGCCCCGGCCCAGTCCAGCGCGACCTACGACATCCGCCTGACAGGCTCGCGCCCCGTGAGCCCAGACCTGAGCATCACCTATGAGGCGCAGTACGCCCGCCAAAGCGACTACGGAAACAGCCCGACCGGCTTCACCCTCGACTATCTCGCCCTGGGGGCTGGTCTGAAGAGCAAGGTCAGCGCCGTAACACTTGGCGTCGAACGTCTCGACGGCGATGGCCGCCGAGGCTTCCAGACGCCGCTGGCTACCCTGCACGCCTTCCAGGGCTGGGCGGACGTGTTCCTGACCACACCGGCCAACGGGGTGCGCGATCTCGCGCTCACCGCATCGACCAACGTGACCCACTCCAAGGCTCACCCCGTCAAGCTGCAAGCGGCCCTACACCGGTTCGACACCGCCGATGGCGACGCCAAGCTGGGTGACGAGATGAACCTCGCCATCTCCGCGCCGCTGACGCCCAAGCTGTCTGTGGAACTTGCGGCGGCTGCGTTCAATGGCGACCAGCCCGCTTTTCGCGACCGGACCAAGCTGTGGCTGACGCTTGCCTACAAGCTCTGATCCAGGACCGGGCCAAGGCGAGGACATAATGACGACGACCGAGATTGAGGCCATTCCGCTGCACTCGCTTGCGGAACCCATCGAGTGGTTCTTCGCCGAACACTATCGTCATCGGCAGGCCTGCAAGTTGATCGAGGACGTCGCCGCCGCCATGGTGTTCGACGGCCCGATGCTCACTGTGCTGATCGGCTTCCTCGATCATGATCTGCCGCTGCATGTTCTCGACGAGGAGGAGGACTTCTTCCCGCTCCTGCTGCGGCGCTGCGAACTGGGGGACGATGTCGAGCGGGTGCTGGGCATGCTGTCGGCCGAGCATCGCGCCGACGCGGTCCAGGCCGGCGCGGTGCGCGACCATCTGCAAGCCTGCCTGGAACGCCAGTGCGCTCCAGGCCTGGATCCCGCGCAGCGCAAGGCGATGATCGCCTTCGCCGTCCAGGAGCGCCGTCACCTGGGACTTGAGAACGCCATCGTCCTGCCGATCGCCCGGTTGCGCCTGACGGCTGACGACCTGCTGTCGCTCGGAGGGCGGCTGGCGGCCCGCCGCAAACGGGGGCTGGCGCGGGGGCGACATACCTTGGCATGATTGACCCCCGTCAGCCTCAATCGGGTTGAATGTCAGACGGGCGCGAGGGGGAAATCCAGCTCTCCGGTCGCAGGTCGCCTCGACGGCCTCCGTGGCCAGACCTTTAGCACCGGGACCAGGACAGACTTGCCCCGACGTTCGGATTCAGCACGCCGAAATCAGACGTCGGGCGATGATGTCGCGCTGCATTTCGCTGGCTCCCGAATAGATGGTCGCGGCGCGAAGGCTCAGGCGCCGGGCCATGGCCCGTGCGCCGAAGTCCAGCGCCTCGCCGCCGCCGAGATCGCCGGTCACGCCCAGAGCGCCGAGCGTGGCCGCCGCGGCGTCGCCGGCGATCTCCATCGCCAGTTCGGCCACCTGTTGATGCAACTGGCTGCCGACCAGCTTGAGCATGGACGGCGCGATCTGATCGTGAGGGCCGGGGCGTCCTGATGGCAGGGTCGCCAATTCCAGTTGCTCGAAGGCGTCCACCTCGATCGCCAGACTGGCCAGACGCCGGCGCAGGTCCGGATCGACGTCCAGGCCCGCCCGGTCCAGCTGTCCGGCGGCGTGGCGGAAGGCGCGACGCACCAGGGCCGCGGGAGTGTTGTTGGCGCGAGCCAATTGCATCAGGCGCTTGGCCATCGTCCAGCCGTCATGCTCGGCCCCAACCCGGTTGTCGACCGGGACGACCACGTCGTCGAAGAACACCTGATTGAACTCGTGTTGGCCCGCCAGGTCGAGGATTGGCGACACCGTCAGGCCAGGGCTGTCCATGTCGATCAGCAGAAAGGTCAGTCCGTGTTGGCGGCGCTCTCGGTCGGCGGTGCGGAAGATCCCAAACATCCGGTTGGCCAAATGGGCGCCGGTGGTCCAGATCTTGGTCCCGCTGACATGATAGGCTTCGCCGCGACGGACCGCGCGACACGACACCGCCGCCAGGTCCGACCCCGCCCCTGGCTCGGAGAACCCCTGACACCAGAGATCCTGCCCCGACAGGATCGGTCCCAGATAGCGCGCGCGCTGGGCGTCGCTGCCTTGCTCGATCAATAGCGGGCCCAGGCTGCGCAGACCGCCGGCGAACAGGACCGGCGCGTCGTTCAAGGCGCATTGGCGGTCGAACAGGAACCGCTGGCGAGCGCTCCAGCCTGTCCCGCCCCAGGGCGCCGGCCAGGCCGGGGCGATCCAACCGCGCGCGAACAATCGCGCGTGCCAGATCCGGCACGCCTCGATCTCGGAATGGACGCCCAGGGTTTGTCGGCCCGCCCGCCGAAGGTCGGGTGTGAGCGCCTCCTCGAGGAAGGCGCTCACCAAGGCCAAGAAGGCCTCATCCGACGCCGATCGCATCGAAACTGGATCCGGAAGGGGGGTTGCTCGATGAACCACTAAGCCGATCCTGGCCCCGCGCAGTCCGCGGCCCTCTCCTCCTAGGCCGCCCGGAGGGCTCACGCCTTGATGGACCGCAACCGCCATCGACAAAGTCGCCGTCCGCCAGTTTGATGGGCGGCAAGTCCGGACACGACAGCCATGCGCCATCGTCGCAAGCCCCGGATTTGCCCTTGCTTGCCCCGTCGGCGCGCCTATCGTCCGCGCCGCATGAGCTCACCTGTCCCTCCATCGTCGGGCGGCCTAGACGACGGTGACGTCGCCACGGCGACCCGACGGCCGATGATCACCCTGACCCAACAGCCCTTCGCGCCCGGCGTGCTGCTCGACGCCTTTTGCCGCGGTCGCGCTGAGGTCGGTGCGATAGCGAGCTTCACGGGCCTGGCGAGGGCCGAAGGCGGCGCGGCCCAGATCCTTGAGCTGGAGGCCTATCCAGGTTTCACCGACGCGGTGATCGCCGACTTCGCAGAGCGGGCCAAGATGCGGTTCGCGTTGTTGGACTATCAAATCGTCCATCGCACGGGCTCCATCGCCCCCGGCGAGGCGATCGTCTTCGTGGCCACGGCCGCGGGCCACCGTCGCGCGGCCCTCGATGCCTGCGATTTCCTGATGGATTATCTGAAAAGTCAGGCCCCGTTCTGGAAGAAGCAGCATGGCCCAGACGGCGTCCGTTGGATCGAGCCGACCGCCCAGGACCATAACGACGTCGGGCGATGGGATCGCTCGCGCCTTCCCACCGAGGATCTTGCCCAATGACTCGCCTGACCCACATCGACGACGAGGGACGGGCCAGGATGGTCGACGTCACGGGCAAGGCGTCGACGACCCGCGAAGCGGTGGCGGCGGGCTTCGTGCGCATGACGCCCGCGACCCTGGCCCTGGCGCTGTCGGGGACCGGCGCCAAAGGTGAGGTGCGAGCGGTGGCCGAGATCGCCGGGGTGATGGCCGCCAAGAAAACGTCCGACCTGATCCCGCTGTGCCACCCCCTGGCCCTGTCCAAGGTTGAGGTCTGCGTCGAGCCCGGCGAGGGCGGATTGGCGGTGACGGCGCGGGTCAAGACCACCGGCCCGACCGGGGTAGAAATGGAAGCCTTGACCGCCGTCTCGGTGGCCTGCCTGACCATCTATGACATGCTCAAGGCGGCCGAGAAGGGCATGGTCATCGAGGCTGTGCGTCTGACCGCCAAGAGTGGCGGCAAGTCAGGAGCCTGGCTTTCATCGCCCCCGGGCGATGCTGGCCAATCCCGCCCCCTACCGTGACGGCCGCCCTTTCGCCTCGTCGCCGGTGGCGTCGAGCAGGATAGAGGTCCAGGCTGATGTCGTGTCCAGGCGACCTTGATCTCGCGCAAGGGCTTGGTCTGTCAAATACCCCAAAGGTGCGCCCATGACCGAAGACTCCCACTTTCAGCAACTGCTGAAGACCGCCGCCGCCCAGGTGCAGCCTCATCGCCTGCTGTTTGTGTTCGCTGGCGCCGAACTGCCCGATCATCCGACCCCGACGCAGCGGGTAAACTTCCTGGCCGGACGCGGCGGCGCCTTAGCGGCGCTGATGTGCGTCGACAAAGCCCCTGACGAGCTGTCTGACTTCGACAGCTTGGCTCGCGAATCCAAGGACGCGGGACCGCCCTGGCAGGTTGTGTTCGCCGCCGCCCTGTCCGGGCGCGACGGAAGCCCCCCGGCCAAGGCCGAGATCGACGCGGCGCTCAAGACAATGGTCGAAGCCGTGCGGGTGGGTGGCGTCGATCGATACGCCGCCTTCGGCCCCAACGGCGATCCGCTTCATTTCCACTGAGCCGGCCGATTGGTGATTTTAGGCCGTCGGTTCAGAGAGGATCGCGCGCTCGCCCGACCCCCGGCACGCGAACTTGGCCGATCCCCCCAGCATTGTGATCGTTTTCCGCGGCCGCTCGGCGGACATGGGCTCGCAAGCCTTCCGTCGCGGGCTCAACGATCGTCCCATAAGACGAACCGAGGCCGGCCTTCAACCGGGCAAGGTAGAAAGACACAATTGACCGGAGAGCAACGGTCCATGCGCGTTGGTTATGCCTGTAAGGACGGCGGAACCGTCCCGGCGCCCATCAGGCCAAGCTCTGTCTAGAGGGATTGTCGACCTGCTGGGCACGTTCAGCCAAGCTCCAAAGGCGTGGATGTCCGCCGCATGGCCGAAGGACCAGCCCTCGCCATGGAGCAGCGCGTTGTGAAGTTGCTGGACCTGGCGGCGGGGGTCGGGCGCGCTGGCATAGCCGCGCAGCAGCCGGCGAGCCTTCACAAGCGCCTCGGCGCGGGTGGTTTTGAACACAGCAGGACGTCCCAAGATTACGGAGTTGGCCAGCGCCGACAGCAGCGATCTAAGAGGGCTGCAAGCCCACGACCACCCCACAACACGCCGCTCGAACACTCACGCGATGACGAGCGGCGCGCTGGCATGATCCTGGCCGGCTCTTGCTCGAAATCTAAGGCGATCCGCATCACGTCTTTCGAGCCTTGCGGCCGCGCGTGAAGCCGCGATCGCTCTCCATGAAGCGGCCGACCATCGGCACGATCAGCTTGCCGTAATCGAGCAGATCGCGGTGCAGGGCCGCGGGCAATTCCACCGTGACCTTCACGGGGGTGTCGTCCTCGATAGGACCCAGTTTCAGCTTGCTCATTGGGGGCCTTCCACAGTGTAGGGCTCAAGGACCAGATCGCGCGACAGCAGCACCCGCAGCGGCGCAGCGGCGCAGCGGCGCAGCGGCGCAGCGGCGCAGCGGCGCAGCGGCGCAGCGGGTCGAATGGTGAGGGTCGGCGTCAAGGCAAGGCTGCGTCCGACGGCCTGCTGGCCCACGTCACTGATCGACTGGCTGGCGCCGCGACGGATCGCCCGCTCCAGGTCACCGCCGTCGCTTGACTGCCCGGCCTCGGCCCCGATGGCCAGGACCGTGCTAAGCGCGGCGGCGGCGAGCACTGCCTTCCCGTGCCGGTCGACGCCATCGGCCAGCCCGGCCATGCCTTGGGCGTCGGCGCCCGGCAACTTGTCGAGCATGATCGAACGGCCCGAGGGCAGGATCAGCCGCGTCCACGCCACCGACAGCCGGCTCTGGCCGACGTGGGTGGCGGTTTCGTATTGGCCGATCAGCCGGGATCCGGCCGGGATCAGGAGGTGATGGCCGCCCAGGCTGTCGAAGACGTCCTGACTGACCTGGGCGATGGCCAAGCCCGCCGCGTCCGATCGAAGGCCCGTCACGAGGGCCGCCGGAATGATCGATCCGGCTTGCAGGAGGTAAGGCGAGGCCGGCGGCTGGAGCCGCTCGGGGCTGGTCGCCCGTTCGTCGGCGATGCTGGCGACTGCCGCGCCTACGGAAGCGGCGGGCAAGGTCTGCTCACCGCCCTTCATCGTCGCCGCCGCGAAGAGACCGGCTTTGCGCGCCGCCTGCCGGGCCTGGACCGCCGGGCCCACCGCCGCCGGCCTCTCGACTGGACGCGCAGTCACTGGCGGCGGCAAGGACGTCGTGGGTTCCGACGACGCGGCTGAAGCGCCAAGCCCGCGAGCGCGCTGGGCGCTGAGCATGGGCCGGCCAAGATCGCCGGGCAGCGGCGGCCCCAGCACCGGAACCTGCCGACGTTGTAGGTAGTCGCGCGGCAAGCCGGTGACCGCTTCGGGCGGCGAGGCGGCAGGCTGGAACACCGGCTGAGCGGCGGAACGCTCGCGTTCGCGAAGCGACCACGCCACGGCGGCGGCCATGCGACAGCGCGCCAGTGTACTAACCCGCTCGCGCGGGAGGGGTATTTGTTCGGCGCTGAGGGACATCGGGATCCTCCTGTCTGAAGAGGAACGTGGGTCGGCCACGTCCTCCTCGAGACAGGAGACGAGTGATGCCCGAAGAAGCGATCCACCCGTTGCGTCGCAGGATGGTCGAAGACATGACCCTCCGCAACTTCGATCAGCGTACCCAGCAGGCCTACATCCGATCGGTTCGGTCTTGTTGTCGCTACTGCGGCAGGACCCCGGGCGAGCTGACGTTCGAGGACGTGCGGCATTATCAGCTACACCTGACGCAAAGCGGCCTGGCCCCGGCCAGCATCAATGGCGCGATGGTGGCGCTGCGGTTCTTCTTCCGGGTGACGCTCAAACGACCAGAGGCGTTGGACTACATTCCCATCGCCCGCCAGCCGCAGAGATTGCCGGTCGTGCTGACGCCGGACGAGGTCGCGCGGCTGTTGCAGGCGGCACCGGGGCTCAAGTGGCGCACCGCGCTCAGCGTCGCCTACGGCGCGGGCCTGCGGGCCGCCGAGGTCGTGGGCCTGAAGGTCGGGGACATCGACAGCCAGCGCATGCGCATCCGGGTCGAACAGGGCAAGGGTCGGCGCGACCGTGACGCGCTGCTTTCGCCACACCTGCTGGCGACGCTTCGCAACTGGTGGAAGGTGGCGCGGCCGCCGGTGTGGCTGTTCCCCAACCGGCTGACGTCTTTCAATGCGGTCACGCCGCGCTCGCTCAACCGCGCCTTCCACATAGCGGTCAGGACGGCCGGGATCAGCAAGCCAGTCTGCCTGCACACCCTGCGCCATTGCTTTGCCACTCACCTGCTGGAGCAGAATGTCGATGTGCGGGTGATCCAAGTCCTGCTGGGCCACAAGAAGTTAGAGACCACCTCGGTCTACACCCACGTGGCCGCCAAGACCCTCGACGGCATCGAGAGCCCGCTGGACCTGCTGCAACTGAGACCGCCACCGGCCTGAGCATTGGGTCGGGCCGGGCCTGTGCGCCCGGTTCTTGAGGTCGCCGACATCTTCCACGCCCATGGCGAGGCCTTCCGCCGCGCCCAGACCGGACATCTGAGCCTGGGTCAGCTCAAGGTGATGTCGGCGATCCAGGCCTGCCGCACCGCGCGGTTGGGCGGCCACGTCGAGCGCTGCGAGGACTGCGACCATCAGCGGATCGCCTACAACTCCTGCCGCAACCGCCATTGCCCAAAGTGTCAGGGCGCGGCGGCGCAGCGCTGGCTGGAGGCCCGCCAGGCCGAGCTGTTGCCGCTGGCCTACTACCACGTGGTCTTCACCCTGCCGGCCCAGATCGGCGACATCGCCTTCCAGAACAAGGCCGTGGTCTACGGCGCGCTGTTCAAGGCCGCGTCAGAGACCCTGCTGACCATCGCCGCCGATCCCAAGCACCTGGGCGCCCGCATCGGCCTGACCGCCGTCCTTCACACCTGGGGATCAGCGCTCACCCATCATCCGCATGTGCACTGCATCGTCCCCGGCGGCGGCCTCGCCTTGGACGGCCAGAGCTGGGTCTCTTGTCGCCCCCGGTTCTTCCTGCCGGTGCGCGTGCTCTCCCGGCTGTTCCGGCGGCTGTTCCTGGAGAAGCTTGCCGCCGCTCACGCCGAGGGGCAGCTGTCCTTCTTCGGCGAACTGGCCGGCCTGGCCGACCGCGCCGCCTTCGCCGCCCGCCTGGCCCCGCTTCGCCGTGCAGAGTGGGTGGTCTATGCCAAGCGCCCCTTCGCCGGCCCCGAAGCGGTCCTAGCCTATCTGGCCCGCTACACACACCGCGTGGCCATCTCCAGCAGCCGCCTTGTCGCCATGAACGACACGGGCGTCACCTTCCGCTGGAAGGACTACCGCAGGGACGGCCAGGCCCGGCGCAAGCTGATGACCCTGGCGCCCAGCGAGTTCATTCGCCGCTTCCTGATCCACGTCCTGCCCACCGGCTTCCACCGCATCCGCCACTATGGCCTCTTCGCCAACCCGGCCCGCGCCGCCAATCTAGCCAAGGCTCGCGCCTTGCTTCAGGCGCCGACACCCACCCCAGCCCCCGAGGCCTGCGTCGAACCAGAACCGGCCGCAAAGCCACTGATCGCTTGCCCTTGCTGCGGCGGCCGCATGGTCCTGGTCGAGGTCTTCGAGCGCTGGAGCGGACCTGGACACCGGCCCCCGTTCCAGCACGTGTTCAGGGTCGACTCGTCATGACGCTCATGGCTGTTACCCCATGCCATCGCAGCGCCACAGCAACGGCCAATGGCCGCATGACCAACCCTGCGCGCCAACCGCAAAAAGCTAGCCCCGGCACCCAGGAAAAGGCCGATCGTCACATCATCAGGGGCGTCGTGACGGAGAAAACTGGCGACCCACACCTGCCACCATGCCGGTCAGCGCATCGTCAGCGACCTCATGGGACAAGCGCGTCGCTCAAATCCCCATAGGCCGATACCGCCATCCCGCGGGTCAGACTTTGAGCTTTCTCAGACACCCGCCTGCGGGGGCAAACCCATCGCCGCGCCTGGCGGGCGTCCAAGAAACCTAAACACTTCCGGACATTCACGCACCCGCGGAAACCAGGCACTCGTTTGGTCCACCGACGACCAGCTTGACGAGCCCGGTTCAATCGATTGGTAGGAGTTGGCGGGCCGGTAAGGAGCCACTGACCGCGCCTAGGGCTTGCCCTGCATCGCGATCCCGTCGAGCCCGCTGCCACGATTAGGGTTCTGGTGGCGACGAGAAGAAATGCGTGAGGCGCGGATTATCCGGGCCGCAGATATACTCGCCCAAATCTTTTAGCTCGACGAAGACGAACAGATCTCGCTCTCCAACGCGAGGATTTCCGCTCGCAAGGAGCCGCCAGACTGCGAAGAGAAGCGTGACCCGCGTGAACGACCCCGGCCGCTAGATCAACGAGCTTGACCCCGATGCCCGATTAGAGAAGCGGACATTGGCATGCCTCCAGAAACGCGAAGTTTGCTGGTTCGGTGTGCCGACGTCTTGCGCACTGCTGCCAGGCGGCGACATGCGTTCCGCGCCCGAGCGCCATTTACGCTGCGGGTCCAGGACGTGCGCGAGCGCTGGTGCGAGCCGGAGGAACTAACACGCGCTTCGCTCTCGACTGCTTTCGCGAACAGGAGCCAATTCGGCCGCCAAGCCGTGACGCGACGCGCGCTCGCGGCCGATCCGCGGTGATCAGATCGCCGCCGTTGAAGCCCTGATGATGATCTCATGGGCCGTGCAGTCGGCGGATATCTTGACCTTGTCGTCCCCGTCGCGGCCCCCGTCTCGCAGCGTCATGACCAGGGCCTCGACAGCTAAGTCCGCCATCATGTCGATCGGCTGACGGACCGTTGTCAGGGCCGGCCACAGCTTGGTGGCGATTGACGAGTCGTCGAAGCCCGTCACGGAGAGATCCTCGGGAATCCGCACGCCGCGACGCTGAGCCATCGCCATCACACCGGCGGCGGTATCATCATTGCTGCAGACGATCGCCGTCGGTGGGACCTTGAGGTCCAACAGGCGCGCGGCCGCCTCCAGGCCGGAGACGAAGGTGTAGTCACCCTCGACGATGAGCGCGGGATCGCGGTCGACGTCGAAACGCGCAGCGAGGAAGCCCTTGAGGCGGGCGTGGGCGGAACTGTGTCCCTCAGGTCCCCGGACGAAGCCGATTCGCCGGTGCCCAAGCGCGCACAGATGCTCGGTGATGTCACGCGCGGCTTCCAGCTCGTTGATCCGCACCGAGGCCATATCGGCCAGCGCGGCGCCAGGGGAAAGACCGACGAGCGGGACGTCCAATTGCGCGGTGATTCCCGTCGCGCTGACGAGTTCGCAGATCGGCGCTGAGAGCAGCAGGGCGTTGGCCCCGCTCTCGATAAGTTGCTGCAACTGCGCGCGCGTCTCGTCCGTCGAGCCAGGATGCCATTTTCGGACGAGAAGCTGCACGCCGTGTCGGCTGGCCGCGTCCAGCGCCCCGACCAGGACCAGGCCAAGATAGCCGTTGTCGACCGCCCCATGCGGAAGTCCGATCCTGAGCTCCTGAGCGCCTCTCAGCGCGCGCGCCGTGACGCTGGGTGCGTAGTTCAAGGCTTCCACCGCGTCCAGGACGGCCCGCCGGGTGGCTGGCGCCACCGTCTTGGTGCCGTTGAGAACGTTCGATACGGTCATGGCGGAAACGCCGGCACGCTCGGCAACCGCAATGATCGTCACGCCTGACCGCGATCGCCCCGGCCTTCGCGCCATTCGCGTCTCTCCTAAACCCGCCGCTGAATAGCCCTTGCGACCAGAGCGCGCCACCGCCCCGTCACACGGACGCGGCGACACGTTCCAATATATGTTGACACGTCCCATATAACGGTCATTTTAACGTTAAACCGGCGCAGACCGGTTCTGAACCAATTCGGCTTGTGTGTGGCCGCTGGTCGAGCGCCGAAGCGCTTCAAAAACAAAGAGGGAGAGACATCATGTCCATCCGGGCATCCACAGTCCTATTGCGCTCGGCGGCCGCCGCCGCATTGATCGCTGGCGCGGGCCTGACCGCGACGTCGGCCGCCGCTCAGGTCGCCGCCCAGTCCGAAGCGTCCGCGCCCGCCGCCCAGGACGAGTCGAACGCGGTCGAGGAGATCGTCGTCACGGGCACCCTGATCCGCGGCGTGGCGCCGGTCGGGACCAACGTCATCGGCGTCAATGCCGACACCGTGGTCGCCTCGGGCACGTCCAACTCCAATGACCTTCTCGCCCGGATTCCCCAGGTCTCCAGCGCTTTCAACCAGAGCCAGAGCCCCGGCGGCACCATCGCTCTGCCGATCGTGCGCCCCAACATCCGCAACCTCGGCGCCTCGGGCGGCTCCACGACCCTCATCCTGTTGAACGGCAAGCGCATGGTTGGCGCGGGCGTGCTGCAGACCTCGCCCGACCCGTCGTCGATCCCTCCGGGCATGATCGCGCGCGTCGAGGTGATCCCGGACGGCGGCTCGTCGATCTACGGCTCGGACGCCATCGGCGGTGTGATCAACTTCATTACCCGCAAGAGTTTCGACGGCGTGCAGGTCAATGGGCGGTATGGCTTCGCTGACGCCTATGAGCAGGTCGACGCCGACATCACGGCTGGTCGCAGCTGGGGCGGGGGCTCGGCGATGGTCTCCTACGCCTATGCCACACATAGCAATATCTCGGCGCGCGACCGCGACTATATCTCCGCCGATCATGCGGCCCGAGGCGGCTCGGACTTCCGCACCAGCAATTGTTCGGCGGGCAACATCACCGCCGCTGGCGTGACGTACAGCCTGCCCTCGCGCACGCCGGGGACCAATCGCTGCGACGAAAATCAGGCCATCGACTTCTACCCCTACGAACAGCGTCACAGCCTATTTGGCGTGGTCACCCAGTCGCTAAGCGACAGCCTGACGTTCGACGCGACGGCGCTATACTCGGTCCGCAACACCAAGCGGTTCGGCCAGAGCCCCACCGACGGCACGGGCCTGCGCGGCAGCGGCACGATCACCTCGGCCAATCCCTACTTCCGTGCGATCGGAACGGAGACCTCGCAGACCGTGGCCTTCAACTATGCGCCGGTGTTCGGCGCGGCTGAAAGCAACCCGAGCCGCTTCACGACCTTTGGCGTGACGCCCAGCTTGACTTGGAAGATCGACGACAACTGGCAACTGGTCGGCTCGGCCAACTACGGCAAGAGCACCAACAGGGTTATCACCAACCAGATCGACACCGTCGCCCAGGCCGCGGCGCTGGCGGGAACGACGACAGCCACGGCGCTGAACCCCTATGATGTCGCCACGACCAGCCCCGGGGTGCTGAGCGGCATCCGCAACTTTGCCCTCTATGGCAACTCCACCCAGAAGATCTCGGAGCTGAGGGCGGTCGCCGATGGCCGAATCTTCAGCCTGCCGGCGGGCGACGCCAAGCTCGCCGTCGGCGCCGAGTTCCACAAGGAGAACCTGCGCGCGGCGCAGGGCCAGGGCCCGCGCGGCGCCCCTGTCCTGTTCCGCTCGACCTCGGAGCGTAAGGTGAGCTCGGTCTTCGGGGAGCTGCTGGCGCCCCTGATGGGATCGGACTCGGCGATCGGCTCGCTCGACCTGTCGGCCTCGGCGCGCTTCGATGACTATGACGATGTCGGCTCGACGACCAACCCCAAGATCGGCCTGACCTGGCGTCCAACGCCCGAGCTGCGCATCCGCGGCAATTGGGGCACGTCGTTCCACGCCCCCAGCCTCGCCGACACCGGCGGCGCGGTGGACACCAGGGCCCAGGTCCTGGCGGTCAGCCCGTTCCGTCCGTCCACCAGCGCGCCGACAGATCTCTTCCGGCCGACCATCCTGCTGGCCGGCGGCAACCCCAACCTGAAGCCTGAGACCGCACACACCTGGTCCATCGGCGGCGACTGGACACCGAAGGGCGCGCTGGATGGCCTGACGGCGAGCCTGACCTATTTCAACGTCGACTTCACCGACGCTATTGGCCTGGCGCCCTTCTTCAATGGCGCCAGCTATTTCGCCAACCCGAGCTACGCTTCCTACTATGTCATCAATCCTACCCAGGCCCAGGCCCTGGCGGCGACGGCCGGGATGCGGGTGGAGAATGCGCCGAGCATCGCCAGCCTCTATGGCGGCGCGACCACGCCCTACGCCCTGATCGACGCGCGCCGCACGAACCTCGGCTCGCTGAAGGTCGATGGCCTGGACTTCAGCCTTGGCTATAGCCGCCCGACAAGCTTCGGCTCGGTCAACGCCAGCATCGCCGGCACCTACACGCTCAACCGCAACTCGCGCGCGATCCCGGGCGCGCCGAAGGTCGACGAACTGAAGAACGGCACCGGCAAATACAATCTGGTCGCCACGGCGGGTGCGAAGGCCGGAGCGTTCGACACCCTGATCACGGTCAACCACAGCGACGGCTATCGGGTGATCGGCGTCCTTGGACAGTCCAAGGTGTCCGCGTTCACAACCGTCAACGCCTATGCCAGCTACAAGCTCTCGCTGACCGGCTGGATGGCCGACACCACCTTGACCCTCAACGTCGACAACCTCTTCGACGCCGAGCCGCCCTACTACAACGACGCCGATGGCTACGCCAACGGCTCGACCCTGGGCCGGCTGGTGTCGCTGGGCGTCAGAAAAAGCTTCTGACGATCAGCCAGGCGCGCCTCTCCCCCAGGTAAGCGCCACGTTCCGCCCGGGCTCTTCAGGAGCTTGGCGGAACCCTCCCTCGCCGACCAGTCGGCGGCTCGCCCCAGTAGCTCTCCAAACGAAAACGAACGCGGTTCGCCCCGGAGAGATCGCGGGCAAAAGGAATGTCTCCGGTGCGCGCAAAGGCTCTTTCGGCCGCAACGCCCCGCTTTGTTTGAGGATCGATCCGCATGGCCCCTTCCGTCCGTCGCCTTCTCCAAGCCGGCAGCATCGCGGCGCTCCTGTGGAGCGCCGGCATGGCCCATGCTGACGCCGGCCGGGTGGATGCGCTGGTCGGCCAGATGAGCCTGGATGAGAAGATCAACTTCCTCCACGGCCATGACGATCCCGCCCATCTCGGCGGCGCCGGCTATATTCCCGGGCTTGCCCGACTGAAGATCCCTCCCCTGCGACTGGCCGACGGCCCCGCCGGCGTTCGAACAGCCCGGACCGCGACCGCTTTTCCCGCGCCCGTCGCGCTGACCGCGACCTTCTCGCCGGAGTTGGCCAGGGCCTGGGGCTTGGCCGTGGCCCGCGAGGCGCTGGAGCGCAACCAGCAGGTGCTGCTCGCGCCGATGACCAACATCGTTCGGGCGCCGAGGGCCGGACGAAACTTCGAGACCTTCGGGGAGGATCCGCTCCTGGCGTCGAAGCTTGTCGGCGAAAGCGTGCGCGGCCTGCAGGACGGCGGCGTCATCGCGACGATCAAGCATTTCGCGGCGAACAACCAGGAAACCGATCGTTTGACGATCGATGTCGCGGTCGATGAGCGCACTCTGCGCGAGATTGAATTCCCGCCCTTCCAGGCCGCCATCAACGCCGGAGCAGGCGCGGTGATGTGCGCCTACAACAAGCTCGGGGGCGTCGCCGCTTGCGAGAACCCGTTCCTGCTCGATCAGGTGCTGCGCCGCGATTGGGGTTTCAAGGGCTTCGTGATGTCCGACTGGGCGCCGCCCATAGCGGCGCGCGCGCGTTGAAGGCGGGCCTGGACATGGAAATGCCGCGCGGCCGGTTCTTCGCCGACGATCTGAAGGCGTCCGTCAACAGCGGCGTGGCGGCCGAGGCCGACATCGACCGCGCCGTCCGGCGCATTCTGACCCAAATGGACAGGATCGGCCTTCTCGATGCGCCGGCGACGCGCCTCACCGAAGACGAGGCCCAGATCAAGGCCCATGAGGCGCTGGCGCTGACGATCGCCGAACAAGGGGCCGTGCTGCTCAAGAATCAGGGCGGCGTCCTGCCGCTGGTCCCGGCCCGTCTCAAGCGGGCTGTGGTGATCGGCCCGACCGCCAGGCGCGCCCTGTTCGGCGGCGGCGGCAGCGCCGAGGTCAAACCGACCGCGCTCGACAATCCCTATGAAGCGCTGGCCGAGTCGGCTGGAGGCGCGCTCGCCTTCGCCGAAGGCTTCCGCCTCGAAGGCTCACCTGTTCCGGCCTCGGCTTTGAGCTGGAAAACAGGATCAGGCCTTGTCGATACTGGCGGGCGGGCGGCCCCGATTGCGCTTACCGGCGACCAGGCGCTGCCCAAGGGGCAGTCGCGGGTCTGGGAAGGCTCGATCACCGCCGCCGAAACCGGCGATTATGATCTCATGCTGCACTTCTCGCCGGTCGGCGGCTTCGCGATGCCGGAGGCCGACCGGGGCGCGGCCGACGTGGAACTTGACGGCCGCAAGATCATTGAAGGCGGCCGGTTGTTCGGCGGCTCTCGCCTTGTCAAGACGCCTGACGGCCTGCTCAACCAGGGTCACACGGTGCATCTTGAGGCCGGTGTCGCCCACCCGATCAGGATCAGCGTCAAGGCCACCGCCGCCGAGCCGCTGCAGCTGCGGCTGGCCTGGACGACGCCAGCCGAACGACGCGCCTTGATCGAGCAGGCCGCCGCCGCGGCGAAGGCCGCGCCCGTGGCCCTAGTATTCGCGCATGTCGAAGGAACCGAAGGCGGCGACAACCCGTCCCTCAGCTTGCCAGATCGCCAAGACGCGTTGATCCAGGCCGTGGCCAAGGCCAACCCCAACACCGTCGTCATCCTCAACACCGGCGCGCCGGTGCTCATGCCCTGGCTGGGCCAGGTCAAGGCGGTGCTGCAGATGTGGTATCCCGGCCAGCGCGGCGGGAAGGCCACGGCCGCGATCCTGAGCGGCAAGGTCAATCCGTCGGGCCGGCTTCCGGTGACCTTCCCGGCGAGCGAGGCGCAGACCCCGGTCAGCCAGCCCGAGCGCTTCCCCGGCGTGAATGGTCACCAAAGCTATTCGGAAGGCGTGCTGGTCGGCTATCGCTGGTATGACGACCAGAAGGTCGAGCCGCTGTTTCCGTTCGGCCACGGCCTGTCCTTTACCCATTTCGCCTATAGCGGCCTGACGGCCAGGGCGACCAAGGACGGCCTGGACATCGCCTTCACCCTGCGCAACGCCGGTCCCGTCGACGGCGCGGAAGTGGCGCAGGTCTATGTCGACAGGCCCGCCTCGCCGCCCGAGGGATTGACCTTCGCCCCGCGTGTCCTGGCCGGCTTCCAGCGCGTGGCGCTGAAAGCGGGCGAAACACGCGAGGTGCATCTGCGCATCGATACTCGCAGCCTTGCCTATTGGTCGCCGCAGGCCAAGGCCTGGCGCCAGCCGAGCGGCCCACGCCGTCTGCGTGTGGGCGGCTCGTCCCGCGATCTGCCGCTGTCGATCCAATATCAGCCCACGCCTTGAAGCCGCGACGCGACGCGACGCGACGCCCTCATCCTGTCCGCACGCCCGACGAATGGAGATTATCGATGACCAGCCGCCAACCTGACCGCAGGAGCAAGCGCGTTCGCGACTGGTCCATCACCGTTGGCGCGCTGGCCCTGATGACGGGCGCCGCCTTGGCCGGGCCGGCTGCCGGCCCGAGCGCCGATCCGCTGCGCGCCGGGTTCGAGACCCCGCCAAACGCCGCGCGTCCTCGAGTGTGGTGGCACTGGATGGATGGCAATGTGGCGCTCGACGGCGCCAAGCTCGACCTGGAGTGGATGCAGCGCATCGGCATCGGCGGGGTCCATACCTTTTCCGGCGGCGGACTGGGCGGCAAGCCCATGGTGGCCCATCCCCAGCCGTTCATGAGCGCAGGCTGGCGCGACGTCTTTCGCGAGACGACACGGATCGCGCACGACGCCGGCATGGAGGTGTCGATCGCCGGGTCTCCGGGCTGGAGCCAGACAGGCGGCGTCTGGGTCGCGCCGCGGGACGCCATGAAGAAATATGTCTGGAGCGAGACGCGGATCGAGGGCGGTCAACCGTTCGACGGCGTGCTCGCGGGGCCGCCCGCCACGACCGGGCCGTTCCAGGGCGTGGCGAAGGAGTATCGGGGAACGGGTCCGGTCGGGTTCAAGGGCGATCTTTACGGCGACAGCCTCGTGATCGCCTTTCCAACCCCCGCCACGGAGACGGGCGGCGGCGCGCCCACGATTAGCACCGCGAGCGGTCCCCTCGATCTGACCCCGATCGCGACGCCAGCCCTGGCCGGCGCCATTGGCCTGCCGTTCTTGGACGGCGGCAAGACGGCGTGGGTGCAGGCCACCTACGACAGGCCCGCGACGCTCTCGGCGATTACCCTGGGCAGCAAGGCGCCGGCCGAGGTCGAGGTCCTGGTCAGCGACGATGGACGTGACTTCCGGAGCATTCTGCGGGCCGCTCCAGACACGGCCGAGCATCCCGCCCCGCAGCGCACCTACGGGTTCAAACCCGTCAGCGGCCGCGTGTTTCGCGTCGTGCTTACCGCGCCCGCCCCCGCCCCGCCCCTGCCCGACACGCCGGCCTTCCTGTTCGGGGCGCCAAAGGCCGCCAAGGGTTTCGAGCTGACCCGGCTGTCGTTCGAGCAAGGCGCGCGGATCGACCGGTTCGAGGCCAAGGCCGGGTTTCAGTCGACGCTGGGCGATCAGCCGGATGCATCCTCCGCCGAAGCCGCCAATGTTGGCGCGATCGCCGCCAGCCGTGTCATCGACCTGACCTCGAAGATGGGGCCGGACGGTCATCTCGCGTGGACGCCGCCGGTCGGGTCCTGGACGGTGCTCCGCTTCGGCTGGTCGTTGACCGGGGCCACTAATGGCCCGGCAGAGCCTGAGGCGACGGGCCTTGAGGTCGACAAGCTCGATGCGGCGGCGGTCGGCCGCTATATTGACGCCTACCTGAAACTCTACGACGAGGCCACCGGCGGAAAGCTTGGCGCGAGCGGCGTCGAGAACCTCCTGACCGACAGCTGGGAAGCCGGTGTCCAGAACTGGACGCCTGGACTGCTCAAGGCCTTTCAGGAGCGCCGTGGCTATGACCCGACGCCCTTCCTCCCGGTGCTGGCCGGGCGGGTGGTCGAGAGCGCGGCGGTTAGCGATCGGTTCCTGTGGGACTACCGCCAGACGCTGAAGGATCTGCTCGCCGACAACCACTATGCCGTCCTGGCCAAGGCGCTGCACGCCCGTGGCATGGGCTATTACAGCGAAGCCCAAGGCGACACGCCGCGCGCGATCGGCGACGGCATGACCATGAAGTCACGGGCCGACATCCCGACCGCCGAATACTGGTACCGGCCGTTCGCGACCGCGCCTGGCCAGCCATCGCTCAAGGCCGATCTGCTCGAAGCCGCCTCGGTCGCCCATGTCTATGGCCGTCCGTTCGTGGCGGCCGAGTCGCTCACGGTGGCGGCGACCAATGACATGTGGGGTTTTGCGCCCGCCATGCTCAAGCCGGTGGCCGACGAGATCTTCGCCCACGGCGTCAACCGGATCCTGATGCACGAGTTCCATCAGCAGCCGTTCGTCGATGGCAAACCGGGGCTGGCGATGGCCTTTTTCGGGCAGTTCTTCACTCGCAACGACACCTGGGCCGAGCAGGCGGGCCCATGGGTCGAGTATCTCTCGCGCACGTCCTACCTGCTGCAGCAGGGGCGCGACGTCTCCGATGTGGCCTATTTCTACGGCGAGGAACGCAACCTCACCGAACTGTTCCACATGCGCTTCAACACCGACGTGCCCGAAGGCTATCGCTACGACTACATCAATCCCGATGGGCTGCGCACCCAGCTGGCGGTTGAGGACGGGCGACTGATCAGCAAGGGCGGCGCCCACCGCGTGCTCTATATGCCGGCCCATGTCACCCACCTGACATTGCCGACCCTGCGGAAATTGGCCTCGCTGGTGAACGAGGGCGCGATCCTGGTTGGCGCCCGGCCGATCGGCGGGCTTGGCCTTCAGTCGCCCGACGCCGAGGTCTTGCACCTCGTCGAGGCGTTGTGGGGACCGCGATCCCAGCCGTCGGCGCACGCCTATGGCAGGGGCCGGGTCTATGGGACCTCGGACCTGGCGGCGGGGCTGGCGGCCGAGGGTGTGGGGCCCGACATCGCCTATGACGGGCGGGCGGCGGACGCCAAGCTGCTGGCGCTGCATCGTCGTGATGGCGATGCCGACATCTATTTCGTCAGCAACCAGAAGGACCGCGCCGAGCGGTTCGACGCCAGCTTCCGGGTCAAGGGCAAGGTCCCGGAACTTTGGAACGCCGAGACCGGGCGCGCGACGCCACTAAGCTACCGCCTGGAGGGCGACCGCGTTCGCGTTCCATTGGAGTTGGGGGCGCAGGACGCTCGCTTCGTGGTGTTCCGCAAATCGGCCACGGCCCCCGCATGGCAAGCGCCTAAAGTGAGTTCGACGAGGGTCGCCACCATCGCCGGTCCTTGGACGGTGGGGTTCGAGGCCGGACGCGGCGCTCCGGCGAGCGCCACGCTGCCCAGCCTGAGCGACTGGACCGCCTCTTCCGATCCGGGGATCAAGTATTTCTCCGGCGCGGCCACCTACCAGAAGCGCCTCGAGGCGCCTCGGAATTGGTTCGCCAAGGGCCAGCGCCTGATGCTGGACCTGGGCGACGTGCGCGAACTCGCGGTCGTCACCGTGAATGGCAAGGTGATGCCGACCGCCTGGCGCGCGCCTTACAAGGTTGATGTCAGCGGCGCGCTCAAGCCCGGACGGAACGACATCTCGATCAAAGTTGTCAATCTGTGGACCAACCGGCTGATCGGCGACAAGCAACCGGGCGCGAAGCCGGTGGCGTTCGCGCCGGTCAATTTCTACCAGGCCGACGCGCCGTTGCGGCCGTCGGGTCTTTTGGGGCCGGTCACTCTGCAGGCGGAGACTCTCCAGCTGGAGAAATAAGCGGTTGGGAAACAGGGGTCCGCGTCAGACGGCTGGTGGCCGGCCCCATGCCACGAAGCGGCTCGAGGGTCAGATCGACATACCGCCTCGGACGTTCGCGGTGTTCGGCTGGCCTCGGCCTGCCGGCCCCTGCTGACGCTGAACCCGCTGACCATTTGGCGCATATGTACGCGGTGCTTCAGGCCTGAATGGCTTGTTCTCTTCGTTTCGATACCTAACCCGCCGCCGCGCACGACTGGCCGCTGCAAACGACTCCCCCAACCGTTACCGTCAGCTAAGATTTTAGGAAAGCTCGGCCCTGTTGACGACCCGGGACTTGATCGCCTGATCACAAACGCAAGATCGGTAATCGACCAACGAGAACTCGGAAGCAGGTTGATGGTGGGCATTGGTCCAAGCCAGACAATTCGAACACTGAACCCCACCGTTCGGATCGCGCTGCCGCTGGAGCACGCTGGGCTGACCGCCCCCCTGGGACCCGCCTGCCGAATAGTCAGACCCGAGCAAGAGGCACGATCTTTAGCTGGGTCTCGACAACCTCTCTCACGGCCGCGTCGATCGGAAGATTGCTCAGGTCTCGACTCCAGACCTCCCTGAAGGCCGCGATCGTCTCGACAGCCGTGCTTAGGACCAGCCCCTCGGGCAGACCCGCCTTACGAGACATGACAATCAGCTCTTCCTGGCCTAAATCCGACCAGCGCTTGCTGCGCGAAACCTTCAGGGCAGCCTTGTCGTCGGGGATGTAGGCCTGGGTCGCCACGAAGTCGTAGGCCGGCCAAGGTCGCATTGATCCCATCTCTATAGAGCAGGGACCAGTTCTTCAGGTGCATGTCGGCGTTGCCGATCAGGGCGCTGAACACCAGCCGCCGGACAAATTCGGTCAGGCCACGCTCGCCGGTCTCTCGCCAGATCACCCCGGCGATGCTGCGGTAGGAGGCGCGCTCATACTTGTCCTCTGGGTAGAGGCCGAAGACCTGGGCGAAGTCCTCCATCTGCACGCGCTCGCCCGTTTCGAGACGATCGAAGCGGCGGGTGGCGAATACGCCGCCCTCTAGCCGGCCGACGTCCTCCGGCAGACCATCGATGTCATCGAGAGCGAGCAACCTGATCTCTGGCGTCTCGATACCGATCGCACGCGCCAGCGACATCATCGCGTACTCGTTTTCAGAGACTCCGGCATACTGAGCCGACGGCAGTTTGACGATCCAGTCGCCGCCGTCGCCGTGAACCGGGATGGTCAGGCTCTTCTTTGGCCCAGCCAGGGCAGAAAACTTCAGCTGGACACCGGCGAGCGAGAAGCGCAGCGCCCGATCGGCGCGCGCGGCGGGCGGCGCGTCGCCTGGCCCGGCGCCGACTGGCGGCCCTTCCCCGTCCTCTGACACGATCCGCGTCGCCCCAGGTAGGTCTGCACCGAGCGCCCAGAGCAGAAAGAACTCGCGACTGGACTTCACCCCGGCGCGCTCAGCCAGGTAGTCGCGCATGCGCCCTTCAGGGAGGAGATTGGAGAAGTATGGCAGCAGCCGCGTCTGGGTGCTCCTGTAGTCGCGAATGAGCCCGCCCGCCGCGCTCTTGAACGACAGGCTCAGCGTCGGCCGCTGGGCGTCGTCGGCATAGTCATTATCGAACGTGAAAATCGAGCGGTCACCGCCCAGGGCCGTGATGGCGCCAACTCTGCGTTCGCCGATCCAGACTTGAAGAATGTCGACCATGGCTCAGTCCTCGTCGTCCAGCGTGTAGGCCGGCCGTTCTCCGGCGTGCCGGCCATGGACCAGCTGGTTGCGCAGCGACGCCAGCCGGTCGACACCCCGGCGGAAACCACCAAGATCACGTCCCGGCGCACGCGCCCGCTCACGCAGGTCCTCGACGATGTCCGTCAGTTCAGCCTGGGCGGGAGACGACTGGAACAGCGGCTCAAGGGGATGAAGATCGCGGGCGAGCGTTTCGAGCCGGTCAAGCAACGGGTCGTTCGGATAACGGCCGCGCAGGTCACGGACGATCTGCATAAGATCATTGGCCGCGCCACGAACAGTGCGCGCGTCCTGGCCCGCCTCAAGCTCCCTGAGCACGGCGGTGACGCCTGAAAGCGCCGAACGCGGAACCAGGACCGGCTCGAGGTCGAGAATACGAGCAAGCTCGACGAACGTGGCCAAACGCACGTCAGAAGCCCCGCTTTCGATGCGGGACAGCTGAGCCTGGGTCAGCTTCATCCGATCGCTGACATCGCGCTGCGACCACCCCTTGCGGCCTCTAGCGTCGCGCAGGGTATCTGTCAGAGCGCGTGTCCGGCTTTCCAATTTGATATACCTTTTTGCATCATATATGCGCGATGATATCGATTATTATATCATAGTTGCCAAGCGCAATCGAAAATTCAATATTAAATCAAACATCAAAGCCCTTCATCGATATATTTTTCAATATCAAAGCGGCGCAATAGAGCCTTTTACCCTAAGTCGAAGGGCATCTCGCCGGCCCACGCACAATAGAGCGTAACCAGTTGGCGGGGCCTCCCACCTAGTCGGACAAGGGACCCGCGTATTGCGATGGTTTTCGGAGCCGCTATGGGTGGCTGTCGGGACGTATGCGCATCGCTGACTTACGGGCTACGTCGCGCCATAGTACTAACCCGCTCGCGCGGGAGGGGTATTTGTTCGGCGCTGAGGGACATCGGGATCCTCCTGTCTGAAGAGGAACGTGGGTCGGCCACGTCCTCCTCGAGACAGGAGACGAGTGATGCCCGAAGAAGCGATCCACCCGTTGCGTCGCAGGATGGTCGAAGACATGACCCTCCGCAACTTCGATCAGCGTACCCAGCAGGCCTACATCCGATCGGTTCGGTCTTGTTGTCGCTACTGCGGCAGGACCCCGGGCGAGCTGACGTTCGAGGACGTGCGGCATTATCAGCTACACCTGACGCAAAGCGGCCTGGCCCCGGCCAGCATCAATGGCGCGATGGTGGCGCTGCGGTTCTTCTTCCGGGTGACGCTCAAACGACCAGAGGCGTTGGACTACATTCCCATCGCCCGCCAGCCGCAGAGATTGCCGGTCGTGCTGACGCCGGACGAGGTCGCGCGGCTGTTGCAGGCGGCACCGGGGCTCAAGTGGCGCACCGCGCTCAGCGTCGCCTACGGCGCGGGCCTGCGGGCCGCCGAGGTCGTGGGCCTGAAGGTCGGGGACATCGACAGCCAGCGCATGCGCATCCGGGTCGAACAGGGCAAGGGTCGGCGCGACCGTGACGCGCTGCTTTCGCCACACCTGCTGGCGACGCTTCGCAACTGGTGGAAGGTGGCGCGGCCGCCGGTGTGGCTGTTCCCCAACCGGCTGACGTCTTTCAATGCGGTCACGCCGCGCTCGCTCAACCGCGCCTTCCACATAGCGGTCAGGACGGCCGGGATCAGCAAGCCAGTCTGCCTGCACACCCTGCGCCATTGCTTTGCCACTCACCTGCTGGAGCAGAATGTCGATGTGCGGGTGATCCAAGTCCTGCTGGGCCACAAGAAGTTAGAGACCACCTCGGTCTACACCCACGTGGCCGCCAAGACCCTCGACGGCATCGAGAGCCCGCTGGACCTGCTGCAACTGAGACCGCCACCGGCCTGAGCATTGGGTCGGGCCGGGCCTGTGCGCCCGGTTCTTGAGGTCGCCGACATCTTCCACGCCCATGGCGAGGCCTTCCGCCGCGCCCAGACCGGACATCTGAGCCTGGGTCAGCTCAAGGTGATGTCGGCGATCCAGGCCTGCCGCACCGCGCGGTTGGGCGGCCACGTCGAGCGCTGCGAGGACTGCGACCATCAGCGGATCGCCTACAACTCCTGCCGCAACCGCCATTGCCCAAAGTGTCAGGGCGCGGCGGCGCAGCGCTGGCTGGAGGCCCGCCAGGCCGAGCTGTTGCCGCTGGCCTACTACCACGTGGTCTTCACCCTGCCGGCCCAGATCGGCGACATCGCCTTCCAGAACAAGGCCGTGGTCTACGGCGCGCTGTTCAAGGCCGCGTCAGAGACCCTGCTGACCATCGCCGCCGATCCCAAGCACCTGGGCGCCCGCATCGGCCTGACCGCCGTCCTTCACACCTGGGGATCAGCGCTCACCCATCATCCGCATGTGCACTGCATCGTCCCCGGCGGCGGCCTCGCCTTGGACGGCCAGAGCTGGGTCTCTTGTCGCCCCCGGTTCTTCCTGCCGGTGCGCGTGCTCTCCCGGCTGTTCCGGCGGCTGTTCCTGGAGAAGCTTGCCGCCGCTCACGCCGAGGGGCAGCTGTCCTTCTTCGGCGAACTGGCCGGCCTGGCCGACCGCGCCGCCTTCGCCGCCCGCCTGGCCCCGCTTCGCCGTGCAGAGTGGGTGGTCTATGCCAAGCGCCCCTTCGCCGGCCCCGAAGCGGTCCTAGCCTATCTGGCCCGCTACACACACCGCGTGGCCATCTCCAGCAGCCGCCTTGTCGCCATGAACGACACGGGCGTCACCTTCCGCTGGAAGGACTACCGCAGGGACGGCCAGGCCCGGCGCAAGCTGATGACCCTGGCGCCCAGCGAGTTCATTCGCCGCTTCCTGATCCACGTCCTGCCCACCGGCTTCCACCGCATCCGCCACTATGGCCTCTTCGCCAACCCGGCCCGCGCCGCCAATCTAGCCAAGGCTCGCGCCTTGCTTCAGGCGCCGACACCCACCCCAGCCCCCGAGGCCTGCGTCGAACCAGAACCGGCCGCAAAGCCACTGATCGCTTGCCCTTGCTGCGGCGGCCGCATGGTCCTGGTCGAGGTCTTCGAGCGCTGGAGCGGACCTGGACACCGGCCCCCGTTCCAGCACGTGTTCAGGGTCGACTCGTCATGACGCTCATGGCTGTTACCCCATGCCATCGCAGCGCCACAGCAACGGCCAATGGCCGCATGACCAACCCTGCGCGCCAACCGCAAAAAGCTAGCCCCGGCACCCAGGAAAAGGCCGATCGTCACATCATCAGGGGCGTCGTGACGGAGAAAACTGGCGACCCACACCTGCCACCATGCCGGTCAGCGCATCGTCAGCGACCTCATGGGACAAGCGCGTCGCTCAAATCCCCATAGGCCGATACCGC
>CBDIPU010000018.1:0-138762 GCA_965283765.1 Caulobacteraceae bacterium | reverse complement strand
TCCTCGGCGCCCTGGTAAGCCGGCGCGTAGATCAACGCGCCGCCGACGATCGTCCGGTCGGGCGCGCGATCCTGGGCGCTGGCCTCGGTGGCGAGGCCCGCGGCGGTGAGCACGCAGAGCAGAGCGATTGGCGTCAGAGCGTGGGTCATACTTGCCTCCCTATTCAGAATACCATGTCCGATCATCGACACAGGTACGACCGCAACGCGGAGACAGATGTTTAGGCGCCGCGAAAACCGGGCGGCAGCTCGGCGTCGGTCAGGTCCGCGCCGTCGAGGCGGGCGCGGGCGAAGTCGGCCTCGAGGAACCGGGCCCAGGCGCGCTGACGCCCTTCAGATTGGCCCCGCGCAGCAGGGCGCGGGTCAGGTCGGTGCGGATGACCCGGTCCTCGGCGATCTTCAGCGGGCCGAGCTTGGCGCCGGTGAGGTCCGCGCGGGTCAGCTGGGCGTCGACCAGACGCGCGCCGCGCAGATCGGCTCCCCGCAGCTTCGTCGCGCAGGTCCGCGCCGGCCAGGTTCGCGCCCTGCAGATGGGCGCCGTCCAGGTCCATGCCGAAGAACACCGCCCTGGGCGCGGACAGGCCGCTCAGCCGGCGGTCCTTCAGGCGGCGCAAGGGGCGAAAGTCGACCTCGGCCAGGTTGGCCACCTTGCCTTCGCGGCCGTCGGATTTGCAGAACAGCTCGTGGGCTTCCAGCACCTCGTTGAGGGGCAGGTCGTCGACATAGAAGATCGGCGGCGGGGCCCGCAGCACCTCGGTCATGTCGGCGTCGGTCAGGTCCGCGCCGCTGACGTCGACGCCCACCATGATGGCCCGGCGCAGCGATACCTTGGACATCTCGGCATTGTGCAGGTTGGCGCCCGACAGGTCCGCGCCGTCCATGACCGCATTGGTCAGCTTGGCGCCCTGCAGGGTGACGTTCGAGAGGTCGGCGTCGGTGAAATCGGCCTGGCGCGCGAAGGCGCCCGACATCTGCGCTCCATTGAGGTTGGCGCCCTGCAGCATGGCGTAGTCCAGTTCGCCCGGCCGCTTGGAATGTTCCAGGATCCGCAGACCCTTCTCGTCGTCCTGCACGGCGGTGACGCCCTCGCGCAGATCGCAGCTGGACAGATTGGCCCCGCCCAGATTGGCCCCGCGCAGGCAGGCCCCGCGCATGTCGCAGCGGGAAAGATCGGCGTCGCGCAGGTCGGAGTTGCGCAGGTCGGTCCCATACAGCGTGGCGCGGGTCAGCTTGGCCCGGCGCAACGAAGCCCCGCCCAGCAGCGCCCCGGTCAGGTCGGCCTCCGAGAGATCGACCCCGTCCAGCTCGTAGTTGTTCAGGTTGACGTACTGCAGCACCGCCCGGCGGCCCTTGGGCAGCCCCTTCATGTAGCGCGCATGGGCCTCCAGCACCTCGCGCACCGCGGAGGCGTGCAGGTTGCGGATCAGGCTCGGTCGTGACGACGCGACGGCGGGCATGGAAGAGCGCTCTCTGGCGGATACGCGGGGAACTGGGAACCGTCGCCCAAACTGCCAGATCAGCTTTAAGCCATCGTTTAGAGCGCGGTAAATTGTCGCGGGGATGCGCGGACTCTACAGCCACTTCTTCCGGCGGAACCACAGCAGCGGCGCGGCGGCGGCGAAGATCATCATGCCGATGGCCATCGGATAGCCCTCCATCCACTTCAGCTCGGGCATGTGCTCGAAGTTCATGCCGTAGATCCCGGCCACCAGGGTCGGGGGCAGGAACATCACCGAGAACACCGAGAACACCTTGAAGATCGAGTTCTGTTCGATGTTGATCAGGCCCAGGGCCGCGTCGAGCAGGAAGGTGATGTTGCTGGCCACGTAGCTGGAGTGGTCGGTGATCGACTGGACGTCGCGCTGCAGCGACTTCAGGTGATCGCGCAGCTCCTTGGAGCCTTCGAACTGGTCGGCCAGGGCCGCGAAGCTGAGCAGGCGGGCCAGGCTGACCAGGCTGTCGCGCGCCTTGGAATTGACGTTCTGGGCCCGGCCCAGGCGGTTGAGGATGCTCTCGAACGCCGCGCCGCGCGGGCGGCTAAAGATGGCCCGTGACTGCACCTCGACCTCGGCGGCGGTGCGCTCGAGGATGTCGGCGGTGCGGTCGACGATGGCGTCCAGCAGGCCCAGGAAGGTCTGCAGGCCGTTGGGGCACAGGCTGGGCTGGCGCTCGGCCTGAGCGGCGAACACCGAGAAGGCCTTGGGCTCGACATAGCGGATGGTGATCAGGCGCGCGCCGGCCAGCACGAAGGTGACGGGGGCGGCGGTCGGCAGGTCGCCGTCGGCGTTGACCAGCACCGTGGCGGTCATGAACGTGCCGCCGTCCTCCTGATAGAGGCGCGAGGAGGCCTCGATCTCGGCCATCTCCTCGCGCGTGGGCAGCAAGAGGCCGATCGACTGCTCGACGGCGACTTCCTCGGCGCGGGTGGGGTCGACCAGCTCGATCCAGACGGCGTCGGCCGGCACCCGCCAGTCGGGCGACAGACCGCCGGACTCGAAGCCCGGAGCGCCGTGACGGAGGATTCTCAGCATTGTGCCGCCCTTACTGCGGGTCGGGTTCGCCCCGGCCCGCGCATAAGGTCAACGCGCTCGCGATCAGCGCGGGGCGTTCTGCTTGTTGCTCGTGTCGCTCGACGAACCACCACCAGCGGCGGCCTCGATCAGGGCGGCGATACGATCGGTCGAGTCGGCGGCCTGGCCGATGATGTCCAGCGGCGAAGAGCGAACCGAGTTGGCGACCTGGTTGGCGGCCTGCTTGGCGGCCGAGACCACGGCGTTCTGGGCCATGGCGATCTTGGCGGTGGCCATGGCGATCTTGGTCGCCTGGGCGTCCTGATAGATGAAGCCGTTGGTCGGATAGACGCTGGAGCCCAGATCGCGGATCGGGTCGTACCAGACCTTGACCTGCGACCAGTCGCCGTTGGGCGAGACGTCGACGACGGTGACGTCCTTTTCGATCTGGCCGCGATCGCCTTCGATGATCGACCAGTTGGCGTGGGTGACCTGGATGACCCGGTCGGTGAGCACCTGGCTGACGAAGGCCACGTGGCCGAGGTTCATGCGGGCGGTAGGCTTGAAGGAGAGAACCGAGCCGATCTTCGGGACCGAGCCCGTGTCGTACTTGCCGGCGGCTTGCGACCACCACGTGCGGGCGTCGCCGAAGATCTGGATACCCGACATCAGACGGGCGAACGGTACGCACTGCCAGTAGCCGTCAGCATTGGCCGCTACCGGCGCAAAGCTGATCATGGCGGCAGCGAGCAGGGAACCCAGAAGGGCCCTGGTCCGTTTCGTCATGCTGTGGGTACTCCCCCGCGTCACTGGGCTAAGGGATAACCCTGCCAGAGACTGGTGAAAAGAGTGTTTATGCCGCGCCCGCGAGCGCCAAGCGGCGCTGTTTGCGGTTCGCGGCCAGAGATTTCATCCACTCCCGGCATGGGCTTTCAATGAAATGGTAGGATATCGCCGACAGCGGGATTAGCGCAGCGACAATCAATATCCAGACCAGAAGCGGCAATTTGTCGCCATCAATATTGAAAATCTTGGTCGCCACATTGATCGCCAAGATCTTCCACGGGATGCAGATCATGTAGGTCGAGTAGCTGATCTCGCCGAGATAGACGAACACTGACTGTCCAGTAAACTCGTAACCGGTCTTGGCGACGGTCGCGAGCATGAAAATAAGCCCCCCCAGAAGCATCACGATCACCAGATCGGGTGCGGAAAACTGGATCGCCGCGAGCGTGACCATGCCCAACAAAGCGGCGCCATAGCCGCCGAGTTCGGCGGGGAATCGGTCCGAACGCCACAGCGCGTGCAGGGCGCAGCCGAAGGCAAAGCACGGCACGATGCGCAAAGCGCCCCATTCGATGGTGGCGTCGGTCAGCGGAAAGCCGGCCAGGGCCTGGAAGGCCGGATAGAGCCCGGCGATCACCGCCAGGGCGCCCAGCACGGCGACCACGGGCCGCTCGCGCAGCTTCCAGGCCGCGAAGGCGAAGGCCGGAAAGCTCAGATAGGCGAACCACTCGGCCGAGATCGACCACGAGGCGTGGTTCCAACCGGCCACCGGCGCGAAGCCCCAGGCATGGACCAGCAGCAGGTTCGCCGGCAGCGATTTCCAGGACAGGATGTTCGGATCGACGTTCAGGCCCGCCATGGTCCCGACGAACGCCATGACGCCGACGCCGACCAGGGTGGCCAGGTGCAGCGGATAGACCCGCGCCAGCCGGTTCCAAAGGAAGTCGCCATAGCGGAACCGCCCCTCCCCGAAGCCGCGCAGATAGACGTGACACAGGATGAAGCCCGACAGGATGAAGAACGCCTCGACCCCCAGATAGCCCTTCCGCGCGATCGCCGGCGTGAAAGCGACGTCCAGCTTGGGCCAATAGTGGAACAGCACCACCCAGAAGGCGGCGAAGAACCGCAGCGCGGTCAGGGGCTTTATATTGGCGGCGTCCTGCATCGACGGCGTCCCTTAAGAGCCTGCCCTTCCGCCCCCACGGTGGAAAGATCAGCGTTACCCGCCTATCTCGCTGTGTTACATGTATGCATACGCGAAACGACGGCCTGGCCGATAACCTTAGAGAGGACCGATGAACGAACTCCTTAACCTGGTCGCCGACCCGGCCGCCTGGGCCGCGCTGGTGACCCTGGTGGTCATGGAAGTGGTTCTGGGGATCGACAACCTCGTCTTCATTTCGATCCTATCGAACAAGCTGCCGCCCGAGCATCGCACGCGGGTCCGCCGCATCGGCATCTCGCTGGCGCTGATCATGCGCCTGGTCCTGCTGTCGACCATCGCCTTCATCGTCGGCCTGACCGCGCCGGTCTTCGACCTGGGGATCACCGGTCCCGTCGGCTCGCACGGCGAGCCGGGCTTCGAGACCGCCTTCTCATGGCGCGACCTGATCCTGATCGCCGGCGGCGTCTTCCTGATCTGGAAGGCGACCAAGGAGATCCACCACAGCGTCGATCCCGGCAAGAGCGACGACGTGCTGGAGAAGGACAAGGTCACGGTCGTGATCTCCAACGTCGGCGCGGCGATCTTCCAGATCATCCTGCTGGACCTGGTGTTCTCGATCGACTCGATCCTGACCGCCGTCGGCATGACCGATCACCTGCCGATCATGATCACCGCCGTGATCATCGCCGTGGCCGCCATGCTGCTGGCCGCCGACCCGCTGGGCAACTTCATCAACGACAACCCCACCGTGGTCATGCTGGCCCTGGGCTTCCTGCTGATGATCGGCACCGTGCTGATCGCCGAAGGCTTCGGCGCCCACGTGCCGAAGGGCTACATCTATACGGCCATGGCCTTCTCGGCCGGGGTCGAGGGCCTGAACATGCTGTCGCGCAAGCGCGGGGCGAAGAAGGACCACTAGGCGGCGCCGGCCCCCTACTTCCCGCCTCGGGAGCGTGATAGGTCGGCCACCCCGGCTTATCACGCTCTCAGGGCCCGATGACCTCGCAGACCTTCGTCCCCCAGGCCTTCTCTGACGCCGAGCGCCGCCTGACCCTGACGGCGCTGATGATCGTATTCCTGCTGAGCGCGCTGGACCAGACCATCGTCTCCACGGCCATGCCGCGGATCATCTCCGAGCTGAACGGCCTCAATCTCTATTCGTGGGTGACGACGGCCTATCTGCTGACCTCGACGGTGATGGTGCCGATCTGGGGCAAGCTGGGCGACATCTTCGGCCGCAAGCCCGTGCTGATCACCGGTATCTCGATCTTCCTGGCCGGCTCGTGGCTGTCGGGCCTGGCGGGCGAGTTCGGGACCATCCTGGGCATGCCAGGCATGGTGCAGCTGATCGTGTTCCGCGCCCTGCAGGGCATCGGCGGCGGCGCGCTGTTCACCACCGCCTTCGCCATCATCGCCGACCTCTATCCGCCGCGCGAGCGGGGCAAGTTCGCTGGCGTCTTCGGCTCGGTGTTCGGCCTGGCCAGCGTGCTGGGACCGATCATCGGCGGCTACTTCACCGACCATGGCACGGTGCAGATCGGGACCCACACGGTCGCCGGCTGGCGCTGGGTGTTCTACGTCAACCTGCCGCTGTCCCTGCTGTCGCTGTTCATGGTCATCGTGAAGATGCCCAAGCTGGAGCATCGCCGGGCCGGCAAGATCGACTTCCTGGGCGCGGCCCTGCTGATCGCCGCCTTCGTGCCGCTGCTGCTGGCGCTCAGCCTGGGCGGCCACAGCTTCGCCTGGCGCTCGCCGCGGAGCCTCTCCCTCTTCGCCCTGGCCGCCGTGTCGCTTGCCGCCTTCGTGATCGCCGAGACCAAGGTCTCCAACCCGATCCTGCCGATGCACCTGTTCCAGAACAAGGTGTTCACCACGGCCAACCTGGCCGGCTTCCTGATCTCCATGGCCTTCATGGGCGTGGTGATGTTCCTGCCGCTGTTCCTGCAACTGGGCCGGGGCGTGCCGGCCACGGTCAGCGGCATGACCATGCTGCCGCTGATGGCCGGCCTGATCGTCAGCAGCACCATCGCGGGCCAACTGGTCTCCAGGACCGGCCAGTACAAGCCCTACATGCTAGGCGGCGGGGTCATCCTGCTGGTCGCAGTTTTCCTGTTGCACGACCTGTCGAGGATCCACAGCCTGCCGCTGCTGTGCGGACTGCTGGCCTGCGTCGGCCTGGGCCTGGGTCCCGGCCAGAGTTTGTTCAATATCGCCACCCAGAACGCCGTCGACCCGCGCGACATCGGCGTGGCCACCAGCTCCAACCAGTTCTTCCGCCAGATCGGCTCGACCGTGGGCGCGGCCCTGGCCGGGACGATACTGACAGCGCGCCTGGCCGGCCTGCCCGGCGGGGGCCTCGACCTCGGCAAGCTGGAAGGCATGGCGGTGAAAGCCGCCGCCAGCGGTCAGGCCGCCCACGCCGATCCGGTGTTGCAAGGCGCGCTGATCAACGCCGTCAGCGGGGTGATGGTCGCGGCGCTGTTCGTGGTCCTGGCGGGCCTGGTGACGATCCTGTTCATCCCCGCCCTGCCCCTGCGCTCGCACCAGACGGCGCCGGGCGCGCCGACACTGGGCAAGGCTGAACCGACGAACTGACCCCCGAAGCCCGATATAGTTGTATATTGAGAAGTCACCCCTGATAGGTTGACTTCAATCGAAGCCCCGCACACTGTCCCAAGGTGTCGACGTCCTGTGCTGTGGATGACTGGCGACATCCCCCCAGCGTAGCGTCGTCGATCCTAACTGGGGGGAGAAGGCTATGGCCGACGCTAGCGTATTCGACTGGCTTCAGATCATCTGCCTGGGGGGACTGATGGGCGCTATCGGCCAGGGAGCCCGAACGGTCATCGGCCTGAAGAAGGTCAATGACGCGGCCGCTTCCAGCGCGGTCTCAGCGAGCGATCTGTTCACCGCCAGCCGGATCCTGGTCTCATTCGCGATCGGCTTCATCGCCGGCGCCGTGGCGGCGATCACGATCATCAAGTCGATAGCGAACGTCTCGCCGAACAGCTCTTCACGATTTCGGCGGCCGGCTACGCAGGCGCGGACTTCATCGAAGGGGCGATCAGCCGCGTCAGCGGTTCGAACTCGGCCCCCAAGGGCCAGGAAAGTGTCGGGATAGGCTCAGGCGGCGCCGGCGCCGATATCTCGGCCGCCGACGGAGCGATGGGGTAGTCCGATGGTCGACAGCATCGCCATTCCGATCGACGGTGAGACCCGCACCACGGGCCTGACCAACCTGCGCGAAGGCGCCCCAACCGTCAGGCGCCGGTGCGCCGCAAACTGGCCAGCGGCGCGACCCTGCGGGTCGAGGCCCTCGTCGCCGGCGAGTCCGTTCAGGGCAACGCCCAGTGGTATCGCGTCGACGCCACCGGCTATGTCTGGACCGGCGCCTGCGAGCCGCTGCAGTCGGTCGTCACGCCCACGGCCCAACCCGCCGCCGGTCCGGCCGCTTCGGTCGATCCGGCCCTGGCGAAGTTCAATCTAGACCCGACCTTCGCCGCCAAGCTCTCGGCCCTGCTGCAGGCCTGCCGTGACCAGGGGCTGGATTTCCGGGTCAGCCAGGGCCTGCGTCCGCCCGCCGTCCAGGCTCAGTACTACTGCTCGTGGAAAAAGCGCTCGGCCGCCGACATCGACGCCGTGATCGCCAAGCTGGAAGCCGACGGCGCGCCGTGGACCGCCGCGCTGATGCGCCAATACCGCGACACCCCGCGCATTCCGAGCTGGCGCACCAACGCCCTGCCCGGCGCCGGCTGGCACCAGTGGGGCGAAGCCGTCGACGCCTACTGCTACCGCAACGGCGTCATGGTCTCGAACGGCGGCGACCCCGCCTACGCGGCCTATGCCAAGCTGGCCGAGCAGCTAGGCCTGACGGCGGGTCTCCATTTCAGCCAGCCCGACGCGGGCCACGTGCAGCTGCGCAAGGCGGGCGCCGCCACGGCGATCTACACCTGGGCCCATATCGACGACGCGATGCAGGCCCGCTTCGGCGACAAGCCGCTGCTGGACACCTGATCGCGGCTACAGGAACGAGTAAGGATCGATATCGATCACCACGCGCACCGAGTTCGGGACCTTGGCCCGCGCCCGCCAGGCGGCCATGAAGCCTTGCAGGTCGACATTGCGCTCGGCCCTGACCAGGAACCGCTTGCGGCGGCGGCCGCGCACCAGGGCCAGCGGCGCGTCGGCGGGGCCGAACACCTCGACCCCCTCGGCGTTGGGGATCACCGCGGCCAGGGCCTCGACATAGGCGTCCAGGGCCGCGGCGTCCGGGCCCGAGGCGATCACCGCCGCCAGGCGGCCGTAGGGCGGCAGGCCGGCGTCCTGACGCATCGCCATCTCGGCCTCGACGAAGGCGTCACGGTCCTGGGCCTTCAGGGCCTGCATCACCGCGTGCTCGGGCGAGTAGGTCTGCAGCAGCGCCCGCCCCGGCTTCTCGTGACGCCCGGCCCGGCCCGCCGCCTGGGCCAGCAGCTGGAAGGTCCGTTCCCCGGCCCGCAGGTCGCCGCCCCGTAGGGAGAGGTCGGCGTCGACCACGCCCACCAGGGTCAGGTTCGGGAAGTTGTGACCCTTGGCCGCCGCCTGGGTGGCCACGAGAATGTCGATCTCACCCGCCGCCATGGTCGCCACCAGGGTCTTGGCCGCCTCGGCGTCCATCACCGTGTCGGACGAGAACACCGCGATCCGCGCGTCGGGGAAGATGTGCCGCGCCTCCTCCTCGACCCGCTCGACGCCGGGACCGATCGACACCAGCGAGTCCTTGGCCCCGCAGTGCGGGCAGGCCTCGGGCTTCTTCATCGAGAAGCCGGTCAGGTGGCAGACTAGACGCCCGGTGTAGCGGTGCTCGACCAGCCAGCTGTCGGTGTCGGGCGACTTCATCTTCTCGCCGCAGGCCTTGCACAAGACCAGCGGCGCATAGCCCCGCCGGTTCAGGAACAGCATGGCCTGCTCGCCGCGCTGCAGCGTCACGGCCATGGCCTTGATCAGCGGCGGCGACAGCCAGCGGCCGGGCTCCGGCGGCGTCTGGCGCATGTCGATCAGGTCGATGTCCGGCAGCTGCGCCGCGCCGTGGCGCGCCGACAGTCGCAGCCAGCGGTAACGGCCGGCCTGGGCGTTGAACAGGCTCTCCAGCGACGGCGTCGCCGAGGCCAGCAGCACGCTGGCGCCCTCGATCTTGGCGCGGGCCACGGCCAGGTCGCGGGCCTGGTAGATGAAGCCCTCTTCCTGCTTGAACGAGCTGTCGTGCTCCTCGTCGACCACGATCAGGCGCAGCTTGCGGAACGGCAGGAACAGGGCCGAGCGGGCCCCGACCACGATGCGGGCGTTACCGCTGGCCACCGCCTCCCAGACCTGCCGGCGACGCGGCGGCGAGACGCCGGAGTGCCACGCGGCCGGCAGGGCGCCGAAGCGCTGCTCGAAGCGGGCCAGCACGGCCTGGGTCAGGGCGATCTCGGGCAGCAGCACCAGGATCTGGGCCTCCGGATCCTCCAGCGCCGCCGCGACGGCCTCCAGATAGACCTCGGTCTTGCCCGAGCCGGTGACCCCGTCCAGCAGCGCCGCCTGGAAGCCACCGGCGTCCAGCATCTCTTTCATGACCGCGACGCAGGCGGCCTGGCCGGGGTTCAACGTGCGCGGCGGCAGGGAGAGGTCCGGCTGCGGCAGCCCGCGCTCGGGTTCCACATAGTCGACCGCGAGCACGCCCTCGTCCACGAGGCCCTTCACGACGCCCGCCGAGACGCCGGCGGCCGAGGCCAGCGCCGTACCGGAGAGCTTCACGCCCTCGGCGGCGGCCAGCACCTTCAGGCGCGCGGGCGTCATGCGGGCGGGCTGGGCGCCGGACAGGACCAGCACCTTGTCGGGCTTGGGCGGCGGATGGCGCAGGCCGCGCAGGGCCATGGCCAGCGGCCAGCCGGGCAGGTCGACCGAATAGCGCGCCGCCCACTCGACGAAGGCCAGCACGCCTGGCGGCAGCGGCGGATCGTCGACCCGCCCCTGAATCAGCTTCAGCGGTCGGTTGCCGCCCGTCCCGTCGCGCAGGGCTACCACCACGCCGCGAATTACGCGCGGGCCCAAGGGCACGGCCACATGGTCGCCGATGCTCAGATCGAGTTCGTCCGGCTCGGCGTAGTCGAAGGCCTCCGGCAACGGCATCGGCAGCAGAACGGAAGCGATACGGGACATGGCGTGATGCTTCTGCCGCGAAACCGTCCCCAGGTCGAGAGCGGCCGTCGAGTTGTCATCAAGCGGACATTAACCGTCTTGCCCGCTTCATCTGGACGGAGTGCTTTTTACGGTGGGGACGACGATGAGCGACGCGACGAACGCCAGCAGGAAAACGGTCGACGCCGAGAGCGTCCGCGACTTCCTGCGCGTCCAGCCGGAATTCCTGCGCCACGACGAAGACCTGCTGGGCGAGCTGGGCCTGCGGGTCGACGCCGCCAATGTCGTCGACTTCGGTCCGCGCGCCCTGGCCCGCGCCGCCGCCGCCCACAGGCGCGAGGCCACCGTCCGCCAGGCGATCGAGGCCAACGCCCGCGCCAACTACTCGGCCCAGGCCCAGACCCACGCCGCGGTCATCGACCTGCTGGACGCCCGCAACCACTCCGATCTCGCCCGCCGCGTCGACGAGATGACCCAACTGCGCTTCGGCCTGGCCGCCGGCGTCATCGCCCTGGAAGGCCCGCATCGCGTGCCGGCCGGCTGGCGCGTCCTGGCCGAGGGTCAGGTCGACATGATCCTGGGCGAGGCGCCGATCGCCCGCATGGGCTTCTTCGCCCCGGCCCTGCCGCTGTTCGGCGACAAGGCCGAGACCATCCGCAGCATGGCCCTGGTCCGCATGGCGATCTGGGAGCCCCGCCGCGAGGCCCTGGTCGCGTTCGGCTCGACCGACCCGGAAGGCTTCACCCCCGACATGGGTACGGAGCTGGTCAACTTCCTGGCCCGCGTGGTCGAGCGCACCGCCGAACGCTGGCCCGTGTTGTGACCTCGGGCGTCGGGAGCGCTCGCCAGGCCTACGCCGCCTGGCTGGACTACCTGACGCTGGAGCGCCGGGCCTCGCCGCGCACGGTGCGCGCCTATGGCGACAACGTCCTGGCCTATCTGAACTTCCTGGAGCGCCATCGGGGTGAGGCGGTCAGCCTGTCGGCCATGGGCGAGATCTCGGCCGCCGACCTGCGCGGCTACCTGGCCTTCCGCCGCCAAGGTGAAGACGCTCTGGCTCCGCGCTCGCTTTCGCAGGCCCTGTCGTCGATCCGCGCCTTTCATCGCTATCTGGACCAGCGCCACGGCGTGGCCAACGCCGCCGTCGAGCTGGTGCGCGGCCCGCGCCTGAAGATCGGCCTGCCCCGGCCCGTCTCCGAGGACCAGGCCCGCGACCTTATCACGCAGGCCGCCGACGACACCGAGCGCGATCCCTGGGAGACCGCCCGCGACGAGGCGGTTCTGACCCTGCTGTGGGGCTGCGGCCTGCGGATCAGCGAGGCGCTTTCGCTGACTTTCGCACAGGCTCCGCTGGGGCAGGCCATCCGCATCACCGGCAAGGGCGGCAAGACCCGGATCGTGCCGGTGCTGGACGCCGTCCGCGCCGCCGTCGACGTCTATCTGGACGCGCTGCCGTTCGTGCTGACCGCCGACGAGCCGCTGTTCCGGGCCAAGCGCGGCGGGCCTCTGTCGCCGCGCCACGTCCAGGCCCTGGTCCAGACCCTGCGCGGACGTCTTGGCCTCTCCGACAGAGTGACGCCGCACGCCTTCCGCCACGCCTTCGCCACCCACCTGCTGGGCGCGGGCGCGGACCTGCGGGCCATCCAGGACCTGCTGGGCCACGCCTCGCTGTCGACGACGCAGCGCTACACCCAGGTCGACGCCGCCGGCCTGCTGGCCGCCTACGCGGCCGCCCATCCGAAGGCCTGAGCGTCCGCGACAAGTGCGGCGGAACGTCGCGAAAAGCGATCCGGGTTTAGCATTAACCGCGATTTTACGGGACGTACGGTCTTCTGGAGGTGAAACGCGCGCTCCCCCGGGCGAGAGCCGTGCCGCCATGAGGCTCCGATGAAGTTCGACGATCTGAAGATCTCCACCAAGGTGGCCCTGCCCGCCGTCATCCTGACCCTGATCGCCCTGGTGATCGTGGGCCTTGGCGCCATCCAGGCCCGCAAGGTCGAGGCCAGCACCAAGATCCTGGTGGAACAGCGCGCGCCCGCCGAACTGAGCATCGCGCGGTTCAGCCGTCGCGTCGCCACGATGGGCTACTCGGCCTACCGCACGATCGCCTATGAAGGCGGCTCGACCGAGGGCAAGAGCGCCAGCGCGGATCTGGACACGGCCTACAAGGAAGCCACGGCGCTGCTGGCCGGCGTGAAGCAGGCCGAGCCCGACACGGCCAAGACCGTTGACGGCTACAAGGCGCGCCTCGACAAGATCTACGCCAGCGCCCGCAGCGGCGCGGACCTTGGCCAGCAGGAGATGAACGACGCGGCCAAGATGGTGATGGTCGAGATCGATCCGCAGATCACCAAGCTGACCGCTGACGTCAACACCTACACCAACGCCCACACCGCCGAGACCAAGAAGATGGTCGAGAAGGCTTCCAAGGAAGCCGCCGCCGGCACCGTGTTCTCGATTCTGTTCGGCCTGATCGCCGCCGGCGCCGCTCTTGCGCTGGCGCTGTGGATCGGCGCCAAGAAGATCGCCGCCCCGCTGGCCGCCACCGCCAAGACCATGGAAGTGCTGGCCCAGGGCAGCGTCGACGTCGACGTCAAGGGCGCCGAGCGCAAGGACGAGGTCGGCGCCATGGCCCGCTCGGTCCAGGTGTTCAAGGACAACGCCGTGGCCCTGCGCACCGCCGAGGCCGCCCAGCATCGCGCCAACGCGGAGACGGAAGCCGAGCGCCGCCGCAACCTGGAGATCGCCGAGGCCTCCGCCAAGGAGCAGGCCTTCGTCATGGAAGCCATCGCTGGCGGCCTGGCCCGCCTGTCGGACGGCGACCTGACCTACCGCCTCGATCAGCAGTTCCCCGAAGCCTACAAGCGCCTGCAGAACGACTTCAACGGCGCCATCGCCCAGCTGGAAGAGGCCATGGGCACCATCGTCCACGCCGCCAACGGCATCGGCGCGGGCTCGGACGAGATCGCCTCGGCCGCCGATGACCTGTCGCGCCGCAGCGAGCAGCAGGCCGCCAGCCTGGAAGAAACCGCCGCCGCCCTCGACGAGATCACCGCCACGGTGAAGCGCTCGTCGGCCGGCGCCCAGGAAGCCTCCAAGGTGGTCGGCTCGACCCGCGGCGACGCCGAGCGCTCCAGCATCGTGGTCCGCAACGCCGTCGAGGCCATGAACCAGATCGAGAAGTCCTCGCAGTCGATCAGCCAGATCATCGGCGTGATCGACGAGATCGCCTTCCAGACCAACCTACTGGCCCTGAACGCCGGCGTCGAAGCCGCCCGCGCGGGTGAAGCCGGCCGCGGCTTCGCGGTCGTCGCCCAGGAGGTCCGGGCTCTGGCCCAGCGCTCGGCCGACGCCGCCAAGGAGATCAAGACCCTGATCTCGACCTCATCGCAGCAGGTCAACCAAGGCGTCTCGATGGTCGGCCAGACCGGTGAGGCCCTGCAGGCCATCGTCGGCAAGGTCGGCGAGATCGACGCCCTGGTCAGCGAGATCGCGGCCTCGGGCCAGGAACAGGCCACCGGCCTCAACGAGGTCAACGCCGCCGTCAACCAGATGGACCAGACCGTCCAGCAGAACGCCGCCATGGTCGAGCAGTCGACCGCCGCCTCGCACGCCCTGAAGGGGGAGGCCGGTAACCTGATGCAGATGATCAGCCGCTTCCGCGTCAATGGCGCGGTGGCGAACACCGCCAGCAGCTCGGCCCGCCCGACGCAACGCCCGGCCGCCCGGCGCCGCGCGCGGCGGCTCCGGCCCCGAGCCGAGGCCCGGCCCTGGCCGGCGCGACCAGCCGTCCGGGCGTCAACCCGGTCGCCTCCGTCCAGGCCAAGCTGGCCAAGGCCGTCGGCGCCAGCGAGGACTGGGAAGAGTTCTGATCCCGCGCCCGCGCGGCACACCAGGTTCAGTAAGCGTAAGCGCCCGCCCCTCGGGCGTTCCTCCCCTCGAAAACGCGTACAACCCCGCCGGTCCGCCGGCGGGGTTTTTCTTGAGGGCGCCGTCGAATCTAACGCGCGGGCGTCCGCTGGGCGATCAGGACGGGCACGGGGCAGCCGTCGACCAAGCGAACCACGGCGCGCTCGGCATGGGCCTTGGGCATCTTCGACAGCGGCTGGACCTCCGGGGTGTCGGGATGGCCGGCGTTGGTCAGTCGGTCGCGATCACAGCTCGCCATCTGTGGGTTGCGCACGAAGTCCGGCCGGGACCGTCGCGGCGGCTTCATCTTGGATGACGGCGATGCGAAGCGTCTGGCGCCCGCCTCATCGGCGGCTTTCGGGCCAGCGGCCTTGGGGAGCCGCATCCTCAACTGATCCACGCGCTGGTCCGTATCGGACGGCTTTGGCCGAAATAGATAACCCGTATGGCCGGCCACAGGGGCGGCCTCCGGTATAACCACGGCAGTGGCCGCAGCTGGCGCGGCCTGCAGCAGGGCGGCGAGGGTCATCGCGGACAAAAGCATGGCGGGGCTCCGTTGCCGAAACCCCGCCACTCTACGTCCGATTGACGGACGCGGTCATCAACTATCGTAAAGGGCTGTTACGCCGTCCCGGTCAGGCCTGCATCGTCCAGCCTTCGACGCCCATGGCGGCCTGGCGGATCGCCTCCGAACGGGTCGGGTGCGGGTGGCAGGTGCGGGCGATATCTTCCGAGGCGCCGCCGAACTCCATGGCCACGCAGACCTCGGCGATCATATCGCCGACGTTCGGGCCGACGGCGTGGGCGCCCAGGATGCGGTCGGTCTTGGCGTCGGCCAGGATCTTCACGAAGCCGTCGGTCTCGTGGTTGATCTTGGCGCGGCTGTTGGCCAGGAACGGGAACTTGCCGACCTTGTAGGCGATCCCGGCGGCCTTCAGGTCTTCCTCGGTCTTGCCGACCGTGGCGACTTCGGGGCTGGTGTAGATGACGCCCGGGATGATGTCGTAGTTGACGTGGCCGGCCTTGCCCGCGATCAGCTCGATGCAGGCCACGCCCTCGTCCTCGGCCTTGTGGGCCAGCATCGGACCCGAGGTCACGTCGCCGACCACCCAGATCCCGGCGACGCCGGTCTTGAAGTGGTCGTTGGCGATCATGCCGCGCTTGTCCAGCGTGATGCCGACCGTTTCCAGGCCCAGGCCTTGGGTGAACGGACGGCGGCCGATGGCGACCAGCACGTAGTCGGCCTCGATCGTCGCGGCCGCGCCGCCGGCGACCGGCTCGTGGGTCAGCTTGACGCCCTTGGCCGAGGCGACGGCGCCCGTGACCTTGGCGCCCAGCGAAAACTTGAAGCCTTGCTTTGTGAGGATCTTCTGGAAGGCGTTGGCCACCTCGGTGTCCGTGCCCGGCAGGATGCGGTCCAGGTACTCGACGACGGTGACTTCGGCGCCCAGGCGCTTCCACACCGAGCCCAGCTCCAGGCCGATGACGCCGGCGCCGACGACGATCAGCGACTTGGGCACTTCCGGCAACGACAGGGCGCCGGTCGAGTCGACGATACGCTTGTTGTCGATCGTCACGCCCGGCAGCGGGGTCGGCTCCGAGCCAGTGGCGATGACGATGTTCTTGGTCTCGAGCACGGTTTCCGAGCCGTCCTCGGCCTTCACGACCACCTTGCCAGCGCCGTCGATGCGGCCCCAGCCCTTCACGTACTCGACCTTGTTCTTCTTCATCAGGAACTCGACGCCCTTGGTCAGGGCTTCGACGCTCTCGGCCTTCTGGGCCATCATCTGCGGCAGGTTCAGCTTCGGCTTGACCTCGATGCCCAGCTTGGCGAACTCGGGGCCCGTCGCGGCGGCGTACAGTTCCGAGGCGTGCAGCAGCGCCTTCGAGGGCATGCAGCCGACGTTCAGGCAGGTGCCGCCCAGCTTGCCGCGCAACTCGACGATCGCGGTCTTCAAGCCGAGCTGACCCGCGCGGATCGCGGCGTTGTAGCCGCCGGGACCGCCACCGATGATGACGACGTCGTATTGAGCCATGGGTCTATCGCCTCGAGGACGCGCCGGAGAACGGCGCCGGACATATGGGGCCTCGCCGGCCAATTGTCAGACCTCTGGAGGCGCGTGTTCCTTAGAGGCATGCGGCCCAAAACGGAACCCGCTTTCGACGCCCGCGGCCTTGAAAACCAAGGAGAATGGCAGACTTGTCCAAACCCGGCGCGACGCCCCGCCGCGGGGACCGCCACAAGCTTGACATCAGCTCGCCTGGAGAGCGCCACGGCTCGGTGGCGTCATACCAACATGACCCTTCGCGCCCGCCTCATCGCCGCCCTCGCCACCGTCGCGCTCAGCGCCGCGGCGCCCCTCGCCGCCTCGGCGTCTGGCGTGGACCAGATCCCGGTCGCCAGCGGCAAGGCCGGCGACACGCTGGCGGTGTTCTATTCGGGCGACGGCGGCTGGGCGGCCCTGGATCAGGGCGTGACCCAATATCTGGCCGACAACGGCGTGCCGACGCTGGGCGTCAATTCGCTGAGCTATTTCACCACCAAGCGCTCGCCCGCCGGCGCCGCAGCCGACCTGACCCAGGCCCTGCGATCGTACGAGCGCCTGTGGGGCCGCTCGAAGGTGACGCTGATCGGCTATTCGTTCGGGGCCGACGCCCTGCCGGCGATCATCCCGCGACTGCCCGCCGACGTCCGCGGCCACATCGGGCATCTGGTGCTGATCGGCGCCGGCCCGCACGGCGACCTGCAGTTCCACCCCGCCAGTTGGCTCAACATCGCCACGCCGGACTGTTTCCGGTCGGCCCGGCCATCGCCGCGCTGAACGGCCTGAAGATCACCTGCGTCTACGGCGACCAGGAAAAGGCAGATATCTGCGCCAGCCTGCCCGACGCCGAGGTCACCAAGATCCGCCTGCGCGGCGACCACCACTTCAACCGCGACTACGCCACGCTCGGCGCGGCGGTGCTGAAGGCCAGCCGCTAGAGCGGCGCGGGCAGTCCATACCTCGCCGCCAGCCACCGCGTGATCGGGCGGGCGTCGCTGAGGAAACTCAGGCCGTTGGCCGACTGGATCTCGCCGTGCGGGCCGGCGTCGGGGGAGGCCTCGCCGAGGATCAGGGTGGGGGCGTTCTGGTGCGCTTCGCCCAGGCGCTCGATCAGGGCCGGGCGCGGGCGGGCGTAGTCGACGCGGACGATGTCGAGGACGTCGCGCAGTCGCGGATAGGCGGCCAGGTAACCTTCCATCATCGCGCAGTCGGGGCAGAAGCGTTGCTGGCCCTCTTTGTCGAAGCCCATCGGCAGCAGATAGAGTGTGTCCTTGGCCATGACGGTCTCCCGGAAAGCAAAACGGCCCCGACGCATAGCGCGCGGGGCCTCTTTGAGTAGCGCGCACCAGGCGGCGAAACCGCATACACTTTCGCCTGGCGCGCTTGAAGCGAAGAAGCCCGCCGGTAAGGGCGGGCTTCTCAAAGTCTCTTAGAGGTCCAGCAGCAGGCGCTGCGGGTCTTCCAGGGCTTCCTTGACCTTGACCAGGAAGGTCACGGCGCCGGCGCCGTCGACGACGCGGTGGTCGTAGGACAGAGCCAGGTACATCATCGGACGGATCTCGATCTTGCCGTTGACGACCATGGCGCGTTCCTTGATCGCGTGCATGCCCAGGATGCCCGACTGCGGCGCGTTCAGGATCGGCGTCGACATCAGCGAGCCGTAGATGCCGCCGTTGGTGATCGTGAAGGTGCCGCCCTGCATGTCCTCGATGGACAGCTGGCCGTCGCGGGCCTTCTTGCCCAGGCCGCCGATGGCCTTTTCGATCTCGGCCAGGTTCAGCGCGTCGGCGTCACGGACGACCGGAACCACCAGGCCCTTGTCGGTGCCGACGGCGACGCCGATGTCGTAGTGGTTCTTGTAGACGATGTCCGTGCCGTCGATCTCGGCGTTGACGTCCGGGATCGCCTTCAGCGCGGCCACCACGGCCTTGGTGAAGAAGGACATGAAGCCCAGCTTCACGCCGTGGCGCTTTTCGAAGATGTCCTTGTACTGGGCGCGCAGGGCCATGACCGCGCTCATGTCGACCTCGTTGAAGGTCGTCAGCATGGCGGCGGTGTTCTGGGCTTCCTTCAGGCGACGGGCGATCGTCTGACGCAGGCGCGTCATCTTCACGCGTTCCTCGCGCTCGTGCAGGGCGCGCGGCGCGGCCGGAGCCGCGGCCGGGGCCGGCGCCGCGGCGCGGGCTTCCAGGGCGGCGAGGGCGTCGCCCTTGGTCACGCGACCGTCCTTGCCGGTGCCCGCGACCTTCGACAGGTCAAGGCCCGCCTCGGCGGCGATCCGGGCCGGCGCCGGGCTGACCGGCGCGGCGGTCGGGGCGGCGGCGGCGACCGGAGCGGGCGCCGGAGCCGGGGTCGGCGCGGGGGCCGGAGCCGGAGCGGCGGCCTTCGGAGCCGGGGCGGCGGCCGGAGCGGCCGACGCGATCGCGCCTTCGGTCACCACGCCCAGGACCGTGCCCGGAACGACGGTCGCGCCTTCTTCGGCGCCGATGGCCGACAGCACGCCGTCGGCGGGCGAGGCCACTTCGAGGCTGACCTTGTCGGTTTCCAGCTCGACGAGGATCTCGTCCTTCTTCACGGCCTCCCCGGCCTTCTTGGTCCAGCGGGCGACCGTCGCTTCCGTGACGGATTCGCCGAGGGCGGGGGTCATGATGTCGGCCATGGGGCTTTCCAGGTCTCTCTTGTTTGGTCCGGCGAAATTAAAGACGAAGTCCGACGCTTAAGCGAAGGCCTCGTTGAGGAACGTCTCGAGTTCTTTCAGGTGGCGGCTCATCAGGCCCGCGGCGGTGGACGCCGAGGCCGGGCGACCCACATAGCGGGCGCGCTTGGCCTTGATGTCCAGCTTGTCGAGCGTCAGCTCCAGCCACGGATCGACGAAGGTCCAGCCGCCCATGTTCTTGGGCTCTTCCTGGCACCAGACCAGGTCGGCGTTCTTGAAGCGGCTCAGCACGTTCATCAGCGACCTCATCGGCCACGGATAGAACTGCTCCAGACGCAGCAGATAGACGTCGTCGCGGCCGGTCTTGGCGCGATGGTCCACGAGGTCGAAATAGACCTTGCCCGAGCAGATGACGACACGCTTGATCTGGTCGTCGCTCTTCAGCGTGACGCCGCCGACGTCGCAGCCGGCTTCCGCGCCGTCCACCATCACGCGGTGGAAGGCCGAACCTTCGGCGAAGTCGTCCAGGTTCGAGACGGCGCGCTTGTGGCGCAGCAGGCTCTTGGGGGCCATCACGATCAGCGGCTTGCGGAACTCGCGGTTCATCTGGCGACGCAGGGCGTGGAAGTAGTTGGCCGGCGTCGTGCAGTTGATGACCTGCATGTTGTCTTCCGCGCACGACTGCAGGAAGCGCTCCAGGCGGGCCGAGCTGTGCTCGGGGCCTTGGCCCTCATAGCCGTGCGGCAGCAGCATGACGAGGCCGCTCATCCGCAGCCACTTGCGCTCGCCCGAGCTGATGAACTGGTCGATGACGACCTGGGCGCCGTTCACGAAGTCGCCGAACTGGCCTTCCCACAGGGTCAGGGTGTTCGGGTCGGCCAGCGAGAAGCCGTATTCGAAGCCCAGCACCGCCTCTTCCGAGAGGGCCGAGTCGATCACTTCGTAGTGGGCCTGGCCGGCGCGGATGTTGTTCAGCGGCGTGTAGTGCTCCTCGGTCGTCTGGTCGATGACGTCCGAGTGGCGCTGGGTGAACGTGCCGCGCACCGAGTCCTGGCCCGACAGGCGGACCGGGAAACCCTCGTCGAGCAGGGTGGCGAAGGCCAGGTGCTCGGCGGTGCCCCAGTCGATGCCCTCGCCCTTCTCGATCGCTTCATGGCGATTGTCGATGGCGCGCTTGACGGTCTTGTGGGCGTTGATGCGGTCCGGGATCGTGGTGATCTGGCGGCCGATTTCCAGCAGGCGGGTCTTGGGGAAGGCGGTCTTGCCGCGACGCTCTTCGTCGCCCGGCAGGGCCAGGCCCTTCCACTTGCCGTCCAGCCAGTCGGCCTTGTTGGCCTTGTAGCTCTTGCCGGCGTCGAACTCGGCGTCGAGGAACTTCTCGAACTCGCTGACCCAGCTGTCCGACTCGGCCTGGCTGATTACGCCTTCGCCGATCAGACGGTTGGCGTAGAGCTCGCGGGTCGGCGGGTGGCCCTTGATCTTGGCGTACATGATCGGCGACGTCATGGTCGGATCGTCGCCTTCGTTGTGACCGAAGCGACGGTAGCAGACCATGTCGATGACCACGTCCTTGCCAAACTTCTGGCGGTACTCGGTCGAGACCTTGGCGGCGAAGACGACGGCTTCCGGATCATCGCCGTTCACGTGGAAGATCGGGGCTTCGACCATCAGCGCCATGTCGCTGGGATAAGGCGAGCTGCGCGAGTAGCGCGGGCTGGTCGTGAAGCCGATCTGGTTGTTGACGATGAAGTGGATGGTGCCGCCCGTGCGGTAGCCCTTCAGGCCCGACAGGGTGAAGCACTCGGCCACCACGCCCTGGCCGGCGAAGGCCGCGTCGCCGTGCAGCAGCAGCGGCAGCACGTGGCCGCGACCGGCGTCCGGGGTCTCGCGCAGCAGGAAGGCCTGCTTGGCGCGGGCCTTGCCAATCACGACCGGGTTGACGATCTCCAGGTGCGACGGGTTGGCCGTCAGCGACAGGTGGACCTTGTTGTCGTCGAACTCACGGTCCGACGAGGCGCCCATGTGATACTTCACGTCGCCCGAACCCTCGACGTCCGAGGGGACCGACGAGCCGCCTTGGAACTCGTGGAAGATGACGTGGTAGGGCTTGCCCATCACGGCGGCCAGCACGTTCAGGCGACCGCGGTGCGGCATGCCCAGGACGATATCCTTCACGCCCAGGGCGCCGCCGCGCTTGATGATCTGCTCCATGGCCGGGACCATGGATTCGCCGCCGTCCAGGCCGAAGCGCTTGGTGCCGGGGAAGCGCTTGTGCAGGAACTTCTCGAAACCCTCGGTCTCGATCAGCTTCTTTAGGATGGCGACCTTGCCCTCCTTGGAGAACACGATCTCTTTGTCGCGGCCCTCGATGCGCTCCTGCAGCCAGGCCTTCTCTTGCGGATCCGAGATGTGCATGTACTGCACGCCGACATTGCCGCAGTAGGTGCGGCGCAGGATCTCGAGCATCTCGCGGATCGTCGAGGTTTCCATGCCCATGACGAAGTCGAGGAAGATCGGCCGGTCGTAGTCGGCGTCCGAGAAGCCGTAGGTGGCCGGATCCAGTTCCGGGGCGGGCTTCGGCGGCTCCAGGCCCAGCGGGTCGAGGTTGGCGGCCAGGTGACCGCGCATCCGATAGGCCCGGATCATCATGATGGCGCGCAGGCTGTCCAGCGTGGCGGCGCGGACGGCCTCGGCGGAAGCGCCGGGGGCCTTGCCCTCGATCGCCTTGGAGACCTTGGCTTCGACGGCGGGGGCGACACTGGCCCACTGGCCGTCCAGGGCCGACAGCCAGTCGGGACGGACGGACGGCACCTTCTTGGGCGTCCAGGCCGGGTCCTGCGCGGCGCGCTTAACCTGGTCGGCCTGCTCGGCGAGGCTGGCGAAGAAGGCGTTCCACGAAGGTTCGACCGATCCAGGGTTCTCCGCCCACTGGGCGTAGAGATCCTCCACGAACGCCGCGTTGGCGCCGTAGAGGAAGCTGGTCTCGGTCAAGACCTGGTTGATGATGCCTGCGTCGTCCGCCATCGTTCTTCGCCTTAGATCCGGATGCTCTACGGGAGCGCTACCGCATAGCCCGTAAATATAGTCTCTCAATCGCCCGGGCGCCCGTCGAACGGCGGGGCCCAGGTGATTTTTTCGGATCGTCGACTGGCGGTCGCAAAAAACCTGGGCCCCGCGCGAGGCGGGGTTTCGGTGTCTAGTTAGCCCTTCAGGACTTCCAGCAGGGTCTCGCCCAGCTTGGCCGGCGAAGGCGAGACGCGGATGCCCGCCTCTTCCATCGCCGCGATCTTGTCCTCGGCGCCGCCCTTGCCGCCCGAAACGATGGCGCCGGCGTGACCCATGTGACGGCCGGGAGGGGCCGTGCGACCGGCGATGAAGCCGACCATGGGCTTGCTGCGGCCGCGCTTGGCTTCGTCCTTCAGGAACTGGGCCGCTTCTTCCTCGGCCGCGCCGCCGATTTCACCGATCATGACGATCGACTTGGTGGCTTCGTCGGCCAGGAACAGTTCCAGCACGTCGATGAACTCGGTGCCCTTGACCGGGTCGCCGCCGATGCCGACGGCCGTGGTCTGGCCCAGGCCCGCATTGGTGGTCTGGAACACGGCTTCATAGGTCAGGGTGCCCGAACGCGACACGACGCCGACCGAGCCCGCCGAGAAGATGCCGCCCGGCATGATGCCGATCTTGCACTGGTTCGGCGTCAGGACGCCCGGGCAGTTCGGGCCGATCAGGCGCGAACGCGAGCCTTGCAGCGCCTTCTTGACCTTGACCATGTCCAGCACCGGGATGCCTTCGGTGATGCAGATGATCAGCGGGATCTCGGCGTCGATGGCTTCCAGGATCGAGTCGGCCGCGAAGGGCGGCGGGACGTAGATCACCGAGGCGTCGGCGCCGGTGGCTTCCTTGGCTTCGCCGACCGTGTCGAACACCGGCAGGCCGATGTGGGTCTGGCCGCCCTTGCCCGGCGTGACGCCGCCGACCATCTTGGTGCCGTAGGCGATGGCCTGTTCGGAGTGGAACGTGCCCTGGGCGCCGGTGATGCCCTGGCAGATGACCTTGGTTTCAGAACCGATGAGGATCGACATTTAGCGAGCACCCTTCACGGCCGCGACGATCTTTTCGGCGCCGTCAGACAGGTCGTTGGCGGCGATGACGTTCAGGCCGCTTTCCGAGATGATTTTCTTACCGAGTTCGACGTTGGTGCCTTCCAGGCGGACAACGAGCGGAACCTGCAGGCCGACTTCCTTCACGGCGGCGATGACGCCTTCCGCGATGATGTCGCAGCGCATGATGCCGCCGAAGATGTTGACCAGGATGCCCTTCACGGCCGGATCGGCGGTGATGATCTTGAAGGCCGCGGTGACCTTCTCCTTGCTGGCGCCGCCGCCGACATCCAGGAAGTTGGCCGGCTCGGCGCCGTACAGCTTGATGATGTCCATGGTGGCCATGGCCAGGCCCGCGCCGTTGACCATGCAGCCAATTTCGCCGTCCAGGGCGATATAGGCCAGGTCGTACTTGCTGGCTTCGATTTCCTTGGGGTCTTCTTCGCTCTCGTCGCGCAGCGCCTTGATGTCCGGGTGACGGAACAGGCTGTTGCCGTCGAACGACAGCTTGGCGTCGAGGACCTTCAGGTGATCGTCAGCGGTGACGATCAGCGGGTTGATCTCCAGCATGGCCATGTCCTTGGCCATGAACGCCGTATAGAGCTGGGTCAGCAGCGAAGCCGCTTCCTTGGCCAGACCGCCGGTCAGGCCCAGGGCCTTGGCGAGGGCGCGCTGGTGGGTCGGCCACACGCCCGTCGCCGGGTCGATGGTGAAGGTGTGGATCTTCTCGGGGGTCGAGTGAGCGACGTCCTCGATGTCCATGCCGCCTTCGGTCGAGGCGACCACCGAGACCTTGCTCGAGGCGCGGTCGACGAGAAGCGACAGGTAGAATTCCTTGGCGATCGCCGCGCCTTCTTCGATGTAGAGGCGGTTGACCTGCTTGCCCTTGGGGCCGGTCTGGTGGGTCACCAGCACGCGGCCGAGCATTTCCTGGGCGTTCGCGCGGACCTCTTCGACCGACTTGACGACGCGGACGCCGCCCTTGGCGTCGGGGCCCAGGCCCTCGAACTTGCCCTTGCCGCGGCCACCGGCGTGGATCTGGCTCTTCACGACGAAGACCGGCGTGCCGAGCTTTTCGGCGGCGGCGGCGGCTTCATCCGGGGTGAAGGCGGCGAAGCCGCGCGGCACGGGAGCGCCGAACTCGGCGAGTACGGCTTTGGCTTGATGTTCGTGGATGTTCATGTGGGCCCGGTCTCGACGACGGCTTTCTGAAATGTGGCCGGGTTATAGGAGCGCTATTTCGCAGGCGCAACCGCACGAAGACGATAAGGTGAGGGCTTGCGTGCTTATCTTGTCCGACGAGACACCCGCGCCGGGCATCTGGGCGCTCTGAGCACGGGAAGCCCTTGACCCTGCGTAGCTGTTACCGGTCACAAAATCTCGCGCCGGAACAGTTGTCCCCCGGTGTCATGGATCGCGTCAGCCGTTGGCGCCCAGATCAAGGCGAGATCATCGCGAGATCACCGCTGGCGGCCGGGGTCCTTGAAGAAGATCAGGATCAGCGACAGCACCGCGACCGCGTCACGATCCTTCGAGCCCTTGGGCGGCAGGTAGGCGGTCGGCTGCATGGCGGCCAGGTCCACCCCGCCGATGTCGATCCCGTCGCGGCTGAACACGTAGCCGATCGTCGCGCCGCCGCCGAGCGGCAGGCCGCCGACCTGTTCCGTGCGCGCCCGGATGTTCAGGCCGCCGAAGCGCAGCTCGGCGGCGCGCTGCGGCTGCTGGAGGTTCTTGAGAAGGCCGCCGCCCTTGGCGCTAGCCAGGGCGAAGGTCGCGTCGGCGCCCGCGCCGGGGCCCGAGAGCGTGCAGAAGAACTGCAGCTTGTCGCGGTCGAAGGTGATCCAGCCCAGGCCCAGCCGGCTCTGGCCGCCGCCGCAGGCCACCTCGACCGGGCCCAGGCCCGGGCCGTTGACCGTCATCTCGACGCTGGCCTTGCCGCCCTCGAAGACGCCGGTGACCGAGCTCCTGCTGCTCTTGACCGTGGCGTCGCCGTCGTACTCGCCCAGCTGGAAGCCGGGCCGGAACAGGCTGGGCCCCTTCTTGCCCGACAGCTTGACCTTCTCGGTCCCGGCCGGCGGCGCGGCCTGGGCCGGCGCGGTCGCCGCGAGCGCGACAGCGAGTGAAAGGGCGATAGCGACAGACTTCATGGCAAGTTCCCCCCGAGCGCCGGCTAGGCGACCCGGCGCAGCTTGCCACAGATCGGCGTTATCTCAACCTCTGGGCGCGGCGGGAATCGGCGCGGGCGGCTTCGCGCCCGGCCGGGCCACGGCGTACATCTCCCAGGCGATCTGCTTTATCAGGGCCTGGCGGTCGTCGCCGACCTGGTAGAGGTCGCCGTGCGTCTTGTCCTTCAGGTAGCGGAAGTCGGTCTTGGCCCCGAGCCCCTTCATCACCGCTTCCAGCCTGCGGGCCGAACCGTCCAGATAGAAGGTGTCGGCCGTGCCGACGATCAGGCGGACCTTGCCGTCCAGATCGGGCTTCAGCGCCGGCCAGCTTCGCTTCAGCCGCGCGGCGATGTCGTAGTGCTGGCTCCAGTAGGCGACGACGGCGGGATCGACCGCGCCGGTCGCCCGGTCGAACATCGGCACGGGCCGGCCGGCCGGACCGCGCGGCGAGAACACCCAGTCGAACGAGCCGAACTGACCGCCGTATTCGCCCAGAACCTCCTCCAGCGCGACCATGTCCTTCAGCGTCGCCAGCACCTTGTCGTGGTCGCGGGCGATCGGACGCAAGGAGCCGTCCGGCTTGTAGTAGACGTTGGCGTTCGGGGCGTAGAGGTCCACGCCCGTGAAGTCGTGGAAATCGCTGGGGTCCGGCGAGGTCGACCAGGTTCCGCCGAATACCTTCGGATAGCGGGTCTGCAGCCACAGGGTCGCCCAGCCGCCCGAGGAGTGGCCGTTGAGGAAACGAACTCGTAGGCTTGGCGTCCATGCGCCAGTGCTTTTCCAGGTCCGGGATCAGCTCCTCGGTCAGGGCCTTGCCCCAGGGACCGTTGTTGAGGCTGTCGGCGAACTCGTGCGTGCCGGTGGCGCTGCTCTCGTCCAGATAGACCCAGATCATCGGCGGGGCCTCGCCCTTGGCCATCAGGTCGTACATGCGGGTCGCCTGGCTGACCAGATGCTCGTTCGAGCCGCCGAAGCCGTGGGTGTAGTAGGCCGTCGGATAGCGGTCCTTGCCGGTCTCGTAGCCCGGTGGGGTCAGGACCCAGCCCTTCATGGTGATCGGCCGGCCGAAGAAGGCGCTGAGCGCGGGGCTGACGAAGTTCACCGGCGCGATGTGCGGCTTGGCCGCCGCCAGCCGGGCGACGGCTTCCTTGGGCGCACTGGCCGGCAGGTTGAAGGGGTCGTAGGCCGGCTCGACCTTGTCCAGGACGAGCTTGGTCCCGGCGGCCAGCGGCAGGGTCACGGTCGTGACCGGGCTGACCAGGTCGCCGCCGCCCCGGCCGCTGTAGTTGTAGCTGTGGTTCTGATCGAGCACGGCCTGAACCGCGTACTCGCCCGGCGGCAGCTTGGAGAACATCTGAGGGGCGGCGACGCCGTCCAGATCGATCTCGACCGTGGCGCCGGCCCCGACCGTGCCGACCTCGCGCGCGGCGACCTGGCCCTGGCCCTCGAACGGATTGGCCTCGACGCTTTCGATCACGCCGTCCCTGGCGCCGGCCTTGGCCGCGGCCAGGGGCTGGGCGAAGACCAGCAGGCGGCCCGAGACCGGTCCCTGGATCTGGGACCCCACCTGGACCCGCAGGATCGGATGGCCGTCGGCCGCCCAGGCCTGAGCGCCACTCACCGCCAGCAGCATCGCCGCCGTTACGATCCCACCCCTGATCATCGCCCGCATGGTCGCTCCCCCCACAACTTGGCCCCCAAAAAACTGGGCGAGAGATTGGCCATGCCGGCGCAAGGCTGGCAAGCGGTTCAGGCGGTGATCAGCCGCCCTTGCCGACCAGAGCCGACCCGCGCCGCTCCAGCTTGCCCCAGCCGACCCGGCCGCCGCGAATGGCCATGACCACCGACTTGACCACGACATAGTACATCAGCTGGCGATAGCCGAACCGCTGCACCGGCAGGAACGGCAGGTCGGCCCAGGGCGCGCGCTTCTCCAGGGCCATGCCCAGGGCGCCGGCCGAAAGGTCGACGGCGATGAAGATCGCCCAGTAGGTCAGGCCCAGCAGCATGTCGTCCGGGCGCCATTCCACGGGGTGGGCGACCGCGCCGTAGAGACCGCTGATCAAACTCCAGATGACGGCGAAGTCGACCAGCGGCGCGGCCACGGCCAGGATGATCTGGAACAGCCAGATCTGCGGCAGGGCCACGAAGCCCAGCACCGGAGTCTTGGTGCTGAACATCGCCTTGCGGTGCTTCCACACGCATTGCAGCGTGCCGAACGACCAGCGGAAGCGCTGCTTCAGCAGGCCGCCGACGGTGTCGGGCGCCTCGGTATAGGCGCGGGCCTCGGGATCGAAGGCGACCTTCCAGCCGGCGCGCTGGCAGGCGATGGTCAGGTCCTGGTCCTCGGCCAGGGTGTCGGACGGATAGCCGCCCAGCGCGTCGAGCACGCTCTTGCGCCACGCCCCGACGGCGCCGGGCACCACGGTCACCGCGCCCAGGGCCGACAGCGCCCGGCGCTCCAGGTTCTGGGCGGTGACATATTCCAGCGCCTGCCAGCGGGTGACGATATTGACCCGGTTGCCGACGATGGCGTTGCCGGCCACCGCGCCGATGTCCGGATCCTGGAACCAGCGGGCCAGGCGGCCGATGGTCTCGGGCGGGAACAAGGTGTCGGCGTCCAGGGCGACAACGAACTCGCCCTTGGCCACGGCCAGGCCGCGATTGACCGCCCGCGCCTTGCCGCCGTTCTCGAACGACAGCAGCGTCACGCGCGGATCATCGGCGAAATGGTCGCGCACCTCCTGAGCCGTGCGGTCCTTGGAGCCGTCGTCGAGAACCAGCACCTCGAGGTTCTTCCAGTCGCTCTCCAGGATCCGCGCCACCGAGGCGGCGATCACCTTCTCCTCGTTGAAGCAGGGGATCAGCACCGAGACCAGCGGGCCGTTCTCGCTATCGAGATCGGCGGGCTCCTCATGCGTCCAGAAGCGGTGGACCAGAGCCAGGCTGGCCAGGAACACCAGACGCGCGACGCCCAGGAAGATCGCCGTGACGAACAGCCAGGTCATCGTGGCCTGGGCCCAGCGGAAGAAGTCGAAGCCAAGACGATCCAGGAACAGGTCGGCGGCCGTGCGCGAGGTTGGCGGCATCACCTGTTGCGCGGTCATGCCGGCCAGTTCGCCGACGGTCACCAGGCGATAGCCGCGGGCCCGGATCTGGTCGATCAGCCCCGGCAGGGCCGCCACGGTCCGGCTGCGGTCGCCGCCGGCGTCGTGCAGCAGCACCACCTGGCCCGGACGATCGCCCGGATTGTCGAGGCGGTCCAGGACGCGGTCGATGATCTGTTGCGGCGTCGGCTTCTGCCAGTCGTCCGGGTCGATGCGCAGGCCCACGGTCATGTAGCCCAGGGTCTGGGCGATCACGAGCGGGGCCACCTCGTGCGGCGTCGACGGCTCGGCGTCGCCGAAGAACGGCGGCCGGAACAGGCGCATCGAGCGGCCGGTCAGCACCTCGAACAGGCGTTGGGTGGCGTTCAGCTCGACCTGCACCTGCGGCAGCGGCGTCTCGGCGATGTTGGGATGGGTCCAGCTGTGACCGCCGACGTCGTGCCCCTCGGCCACCTCGCGCTCCACCAGGTCGGGGCGGCGCTGCATGTTCTCGCCGATCACGAAGAAGGTCGCGGGCGCGTTCTTTCGCTTGAGAATGTCGAGGATCTTCGGCGTCCAGCGACCGTCGGGGCCGTCGTCGAAGGTCAGGGCCACCAGGCCCTTCTTCTGGCCGTAGCGCTCGATCACGTAGCTGCTGGGAATGACGTCGTAGCGCTCGCCCGAAACCAGGCCGGTGTCGGGATCGAACTCCAGGCTGCGTTTGCCGGGCGTGGGCAGCTGGGCCACGCGCAGCACCTCGCCGCCGCCGTCGAAGTCGACGCCCTGACCGTTGGCGAGGGTGGTCAGGCCGCCGGCCGAGGCCTTGCCATAGGGTTTGCCCAGCAGCGACCAGACGCCCGGATCCTCCATACCCATCCGCCACAGGCCATAGCCGCGCGGCTTCCAGGCGTCGGAGACCTTGATCTGGTTGAACAGGGTGACGGCGTCCAGGAACCAGACGACGTGCTCGTCGCCGTTGTCGTCGGTGTACTGATAGGTGGGGTTGAGGGCGTTGTCGTCCATGCGAATCGTCGCCCCGGCGTCCTGGGCGTTGCGCATGGCCTCGTGGAACGTGGACGGCGCGCCGGACGACCGCGAGCCGTCCTTGTTCAGCGTCCAGTCATAGCCGTAGGCGCCCAGGGCCAGCACCACGCGGTTCGGGTCGAGACGGGCGAAGCGCTTTTCCAGCTCGGTCTCGTACCAGTCCTGGCCGGCGTTGGGGCCGGGATCGCCGAGCGCGTAGTGCTCGTCATAGGCCATCAGCACCAGGGTGTCGGAGGCCTGCTCCAGACGCTTGAGCGGCCAGCCCTCCGCGTCGAACGGGGCGGTGACCCAGACCTCGCGGCCGGTCCCGGCCAGGGCGGCGCGGGCCTCGTTCAGGAACAGCGGATAGGCGTTGAGGCCCTTGGCGGAGAGCGCCTCGAAGTCGAAGACGTAACCGCCGTAGCCATGCTGGTCGGCCAGGACCTTCAGATTGTTGATCAGCTTGGCGCGGGCGGCCGGGTCGGTCAGCAGCGCATCGGCCAGCGGACCGTCGAAGGCGGCGTTGGCCGAGTTGTGGACCAGCGGCAGGACGGCCGGTTTGTTCGGCGCATTGGCGATCCGCGCCACGCCCTCGGCGTCGTCGACCAGGCTGATGTCGCCCTTGGCGCCGTTGATCGCCACCCACTGCGGCGAGACCACGTCCAGCTTGTCGATGTTGCGGCGCAGGGACTCGCGGCTGTCCTCGTCCCAGGCGACGTAGAAGCCGACCGACAGCGGGTGCGCGGCGTCGCTGGGCCCGGCCTCGCCTTTCACGGCGGGAGGCCGGGGCACGCGGCGCCACGACTTGACGATCCTGGTCTTGCGCGGGGTTTCCTGGTGCAGCGACGTCAGGACGTGCGGGTCCTTCAGCGGCGCGTCGGGCAGCCGCGGGGCGAAGGCCAGGGTGGCGACGAAGCCGGCCACGATCGCGGCGACCAGCGAGATGACCACGCCGAGCACCAGCTTGGCCCGGCGCTCCCGCTTGCCGGAGGGGTCGTGAAAGATATGGCGGTCTTCGGGAGTCATTCTGGCGCTCTGGTTTCGCGCCCTTTGATACCCGAAATTGACCGAACCGTGGCGCTATGCCGTGATGCGGCCCGTCATCGCGCCTACTCCACCCAATCCCGGTCCAGACGCCGCGAGGCCAGGAAGAACAGCAGGGCCGCCAGCAGGTAGAAGCCCATGCCGGTATAGATCGCCCAGCGCAGGGATTCGGCCCCGAAGGTCGGCTTCAGGAAGTCGGCCATGGCGCCGAAATAATAGACCCCGACGGCGATCCCCAAGAGGTTGTTGATCAGCAGGAACAGGGCCGAGGCCGTGGTCCGCATGGGCGCGGGCGCCAGGTGCTGCACGGCCGCCGTGACGGGACCCAGCCAGGCCAGGTTCAGGCCCGTGGGGACCAGGAAGATCACGAAGGCCAGGGCCAGCGAAGCATTGCCACCCAGACCACCGACCAGCGATCCGCTGTTCATGGCCAGCAGGAAGCAGGGGACCGAGATCAGGAAGGCCACGGCCGGGGTCAGCGGGTAGCCGGCCTTGGACTTGGCGCCCAGGCGGTCGGCCATCACCCCGCCCATCCAGATGCCGACCACGCCGCCCAGGAAGGCGATGCCCGAATAGTACCAGGCGGTCTGGGACAGGGTCAGGCCCAGGCTGCGCATGAAGAACGACGGCAGCCAGGCCGCGACGCCATAGCCGCAGACCGACGACGCCGCCGCCCCCAGGGCCAGCAGCCAGAAGCTGGGCTTGGCCGCCAGCAGGCTCGCCACCTCGCGCAGCGGGGCGGCCGGAGCCGGCGCGACCGGCGGCGCGTTGGGCGCACGGTCGGCGCCGCCGCGCGGCGGGTCGCGGACGACGAGGCGGAAGATCGGGGCCAGCATCACCCCCATCGCGCCGACGACGATGAAGGCCGTGCGCCAGCCGTAGTGCACGGCCAGGAGACCGCCGACCAGGGTGCCGGCCGCCGTGCCCAGCGGGATGCCGAACGCGTAGGCCGCCAGGGCCCGGGCGCGCTGGTGCTTGGGGAAATAGTCCGAGATCAGCGAATAGGCCGGGGCCACGCCGCCCGCCTCGCCGATGCCCACGCCCATGCGGGCCAGGAACAGGTGACCGAAGCTGCCGACCACGCCGCACAGGGCGGTGAAGCCGCTCCACAGGGTCAGGGCGGCGGTCATGATCCAGACGCGGCTGAAGCGGTCGGCCAGCCAGGCGATCGGGATGGCCAGGGTCGTGTAGAGCAGGGCGAAAGCCAGGCCGCCCATCAGGCCGAACTGGGCGTCGGTCAGGCCGAACTCGTCCTTGATCGGTTTGGCCAGGATGCCGAGGATCTGCCGGTCCAGGAAGTTGAAGGTGTAGGCGAGGATCAGCATCGCCAGGACCACGTAGCGATAGCCCGAGCCCTGCTGCGTCTTCGCTTCCGTCTGCTGCTGCTCGCTCATCGCCGCCCCCTACGCCACTGCCTGTGTCTACATAAAGAAAGGGCGGGACTTGTTGCAGCAAGTCCCGCCCTAGCCAAGTCGCCTAGAGAATTAGAACGCCACCTCGATCGAGCCGGCGAAGGTGCGCGGCGGGCCGTAGAAGCCGATCACCGAGTTGTTGTAGGTCGGCGCCCCGAAGTTGTAGCCGCCGGTGCGGTACTTTTCGTTGGTCAGGTTCTTGCCGGTCAGGGCCAGCTTGTACTTGCCGCCCGGAGCGGTCCAGATCGCCGTCAGGTCCACCAGGGTGAAGGCCTTCTGGTCGAGGGCCGGCAGCGGCTGTTCGAACTGCTGGTACTTGTCGCGGTAGCTGACCATCGGGGTGATGGCGATGTCGCCGCCGGCCAGGTCCGCGCGCCAGGTCAGGCTGACATTGCCCGTCCATTGCGGCGTGTTCTGGAAGCCGTAGAGGTCGGCGACGTTGATCACCTGGCCGGTGGCCAGGACCGTCGACGGGTTCAGCGGGTTCGGCGCGCCGGCCGGCACGAAGCGGCTGAAGGTGTCGTACTTGGCGTGGATGTAGCCGAGCGCGACATTGCCGGTCAGGTGCTGGTTGAACTTGGCGCTGGCTTCGAACTCGGCGCCGTACAGGGTCGAGGCGCCGGCGTTGTCGACCGAGCTGGCGATGCCCGAGGGCACCACGACCTGGGTCGTGACCTGCTGGTTAGTGTATTTCGACAGGAAGATCGCCGACGAGAACGACACGCGGCGGTCCAGGGCGTAGCCCTTCAGGCCGGCCTCGTAGGTCTTCACGACTTCGGGCAGATAGCCCTGGGTCGTCTGCGGGGTGATGAACGCGTCGCCGCGCATGTCCCAGCCGCCCGACTTGTAGCCCTTCGAGAACGAGGCGTAGGTGTTCAGGTCGTCGCTGAGCTCGTACGAGACCGAGATGCGCGGCGTGAACTGCTCGAACGTGCGGGCGGCGTCATAGTTGGTGCGCACCTGCAGGATCGGACGGTTGGCGCCGCCCTGGTACGGCGACGGCGTGGCGCCCAGATAGAAGAAGCGGAACACGTTGGCGCGCTTGTGGTCGCGGGTGGCGCGGGCGCCGAGCGAGACCTTCAGGCGGTCGGTCAGGTTGGCGCTGAAGTCGAAGAAGGCCGCGAAGCTCTGGGTGTTGACCTTGCCGCCGTCGGCGATCGAGACGCCCAGGTTGCCGGCGATGGTGTCGAACTCGCCCGAGGCCTGGCTGTTCATGTAGTACAGGCCAAAGACGCCCTGAACGTTTTCGTCCGCATAGACGGCCTGCAGTTCCTGCGAGAACGAGCGGTCATCATAGGTGGCCGGCACGTCCAGCGTCGGCAGCGGGGTGCCGTCGAAGTCGATCAGGGTCTGGGTATGACCCTTGCGGTTGGCGGTGATCGACTTGAACGTCAGGTTCTGGGTGGCGTCCCACTGGCCGGTCAGCGACAGGCCTTCGGTCTTGACGCGGTTCTTGTCGCCCAGGCCGGCTTGCGTGTCGTAGATGTCGAGGATCGGATAGGCGCCGACGGTCGGCAGGGTCTCGCGGTGACCATGACGCGGGTTCGACTTGTCCACGACCTTGTCATAGGCCAGGCGGAAGAACAGATCCTCGGTCGGCTTGTACTCGGCGCTCAGGCGATAGGCCTGGACGTCCTTGTCGTACTGGTCGGCGCCCGTGGTCAGGTTCTTGCCGTAGCCGTCGCGCTTGTAGACGGCGTAGGCGCCGCCCACCGACAGGCCGCCGCCGACCGGCGTCTGGCCGGTGACCATCAGGTCGGTCTGGTTGTAGCTGCCATAGGTCGCGCGGACCTTGGCGCCGGCCTCGTCGCCCAGGCGCTTGGTCACGTACTTGATGGCGCCGCCGATGGTGTTGCGGCCGTACAGCGTGCCCTGCGGGCCGCGCAGCACTTCGATGCGCTCGATGTCGAAGATGTCCAGCACCGCGCCCTGCGGACGGTAGATGTAGACGTCGTCGACATAGAGGCCGACGCCGGGCTCGTAGCCCCACAGCGGATCCTGCTGGCCGACGCCGCGGATGTAGCTGATCAGGGTCGAGTTCGAGCCACGGGCGGTCTGCACCGTGATGTTCGGGGTCGTCTGCGAGAGCACGGTGATGTCCGTGCCGCCCGAGCGTTCCAGCTTCTCGGCCGAGAAGGCCGACACGGCCACCGGCACGTCCTTGAGGTTTTCCTCGCGACGACGGGCGGTGACGACCACCTCGTCGACCGAGACGTTGCCGCTTGCCGCCGGAGCCTCTTGCGCCGACGCGACGCCCGCGATCGTGCTCCACGCCGCGCCAGCCAACAGCGCGGCCTTCCACATCGAAGTCATGGGGTTCCCTCCCTTGCGTTCCGCCCGTCCGAGCCGGATCCGTCTTATGCGGACGCGTGCTCGGGGTTCGCCATTTCATCGAACAGCGAATTGCAGGCACCATCACCCGAACCGGCGCCAAGCGCCAGCACTTTTTCATCAAGTGATGAAAATGAATGTGGGCGGATGATGCTCGGATGGAAGCCGGCGTTCCGCCGCGCTAAGCCTTGGCGATGACGGCTTCGAAGCCAGCCGCGCAGTACGAGAACAGGCGCCGGCGGACCGCCTCCAGGTCGCTGGAGCGGCACTCGCCTTCCGACAGCGAGTCGATCCGCCCGGTCTCGGACAGCGACAGCATCATCGATCCGGTCAGGAACTGGTAGCACCAGTAAAGGTCGCGATAGGCCGCCTCCGGCCGGACGATCTTCAGCGTCTCGACCAGCTGGTGAACGACCGGATCGAAGAAGCGGGTCATGGTCTCGCCGCCCCAGGCCGGGGTGTTGTTCACCTGGGCGACCAGGACGAAGTAGCTCTTCCAGCCGGCCCCGCCCTCTCGCGAGATGCGCAGCAGCGGATCGATGAACGCCTCGATCACCCCCTCGACCGTCATGGACCCCGCGTCGTGCGCCGCCACATAGGCGTTCATCGACGCCTCGCGGGCCTGGTTCAGGATCTCGGCGCGGCGCAGGAACACCGCGTCGAACAGCTCGCGCTTGGCCCCGAAATAATAGTGGATCAGCGCCGTATCGACGCCGGCCTCCGCCGCCACCTGGCGTGTCGTCACCCCATGGAAGCCGTGACGGGCGAACAGCCCCTCGGCGGCGTCGAGGATGGTTTCCTTGAGATCCAGTCCCTTGGCCTTGGACGGACGGCCCCGCCCGCTGGCGCGGGTCTTGGTTGCGGTCATGAAAGTCGAGGTCCGCCGTGGTTGCGCTCCGTCCTCGGATAGGCGCATCCCGGCGGACCTGGCAAGGGACCCCTGTTATCCAAGCTCGTTCTCTAGGCCTGGACGAACACGCCGTGGAAGGTCACCGGCAGGGCCACGGGCGCCCGCCAGAGGGTCAGCCCAGGAACACGGTCCAGAGCAGACGGCCGGGGATGAAGGCGAAGAGGCCGGCCAGCAGCAGGCCGCCGGTGAACATGCCGGTCATGGCCCGGCGGTGGGCGGCGACCCTGCCGCGCTTGACGGCGTAGACGGCGCCCGGCAGGCCGACGATGGTCCAGCCCGACAGCAGGTGGATGAAGCTGAAGGCGCCGTGGTTGAGCTCGCGGATGAACAGCGAACTGACCGCCGTGGTCCCCATGGCCAGCACCCAGGTCCAGCCCAGCAGCTTGTGCAGGCCCGTGCCCTTCACCCGCATCATCAACGCGACGCCGATGACCAGGGCGGTCAGGGCCGAGAGCAGGTGCAGCCTGATGACGGCGGGCGCTTCGGCGATCCGCGACAGGTCGGGCGCGTGGGGATGAAACGGGATGCGCGCGGCATAGCCCGCGAGGTCGGCGAACATGCCAGTAGCCGCGACGCCGACCACGCCAACCGCCAACACGACGCCCACGGCGGCGTTTCTCAGGGTGTCGTTGCGAAGCGCCGCCAGAGCGATTGACTTGCCGTTCTCATCCATCTTCCTTCACTCCCGGTTCGGTCCGGCGGGTTCGTCTCGCCGTCGAAAGCCTTGTTGGAGTGGGCGTTCTCTTGTCTCAATCGCCGTTGCGCCAATCGCCGCCGTCCCTTCGTGAGCGGCTGGAGGACGCCGTTCACGCTTCGCGAATGGCGCTGACTTCGCGCGAGGCGGTGCGCGGCTATCTGGTGTCGGGCGGGGCCGGCGTGTTCCTGGCGCTGATCGGCGCCCTGGGCTCGGGCCAGGCGCCGCTGCTCACGCGACTGGCCTACTGGGTCGGACTGTGCGTCGCCGGCGCGGTCGTGGGCACGGGCGTCACCCAGGTGATCGGCCGCGACGGCCGCGCCGACGGCCGCCCCTGGCTGTACGGCGCCCTGACGGTCATCGCCATCACCCTGCCGTTCACGGCCTTCGTCTGGTTCGTCAGCGAGAGCGTGTTCCAGCGCGGGATCCGGATGGAGACCCTGCCCCGCTACCTGGCGCCGGTGTTCATCGTCACCGCGGCGATGACGGCCCTGAACTTCCTGGTCCAGCGCGAACCCGCCCAGACCCACGCGGCGCCAACGGGCGCCCCGCCCCGCGCTTTCTGGATCGCCTGCCGGCCAAGCTGCGCGGCGCCGAGCTCTACGCCGTCGAGGCGCAGGACCACTATCTGCGCCTGCATACCTCGCGCGGTCAGGACCTGATCCTGATGCGCCTGTCGGACGCCGTGGCCGAACTGGAGGGCATCGAGGGCGCCCAGACCCACCGCTCGTGGTGGGTGGCCAAGGCGGCGGTCGACGGCGCCCGGCGCGGCGACGGCCGGGCGACCCTGCGGCTGAAGGGCGACGTCGAGGCGCCCGTCAGCCGCGCCTACGCCAAGGCCCTGCGAGAAGCCGGCTGGTTCTGATCAGCCCGCCTTCGCCTAGCCGAAGTGGATGTCGACGCTGCCCGCACCGGTCCCGACGGTCAGGCCGGTGACGCCCACCAGACGGATCAGGCCGTCGCCGGTATTGACCCCGACCGTGGCGTCCTGGTGGTAGATGTAGGTGTCGCCGTTCCACTCGAAGACACCCGTGCCGTTGGCCGACACCTGGCTGGAAGCGTTGATCAGCGCCTGTTCCAGGGTGGTGGCGGAGCCGGCGCTGATGCCGGTGGTCACCGCCGGGATCACCGTCCCCAGATCGACGTGGTCCACGCCCTTCTCGAAGTCGGTGAGGGTGGCGAAGGTCGTCACCTTGTTGTTCGCGACGCTAAGGTTCGAGAAGCGCGGCGCGGAGACGCCGTTCTCGTACAGCTTGAAGACGTCCGAGCCCGCGCCCAGGGTGAAGGTCGACACGGACGCCCCAAGCAGGTCGGCGGCCACGCTGTCATTGTAGGCCGACAGCACGACGGTGTTCGGGACGCCGCCCGAGCCGCCGATCCCGAGGACGTCGATCCCCGCCGAGCTGGAGGCGTCCAGGTTGTGGGTCGTGAGGTTGTAGCCGCCCTCGCTGCCGATGAAGTTGGCGGTCAGGTGGCCGGTCCCGACAACGACGACCTTGCCGTTGGAGTAAGGCCCGTCGACGGTCTGGGAGTTGATGAGGGCCAGCATGCTGTCGCTCTGGACGTGCACGACCAGCGCCCCGTCATTGCCGGTGACCACCAGCTGGGTCGGCGTGGCGTTGCTGCTGGTGACGTTGTTCAGATAGGCGTTCACGACAGGGGCCCCGACCTGCGCCGAGGACATGCCGGTGATCACCAGGTCGACGTGGTAGTTGACCTTCAGCGCGCCGCCGGTGACCCCGTCCATCTTCAGCGCCACGTTCTGGGCGAGGTTGTCGATCCGCGTCGAGATCGACGACTTCAGGGTGACGTCCTGCAGACCGGTATAGTTCGTGGCCACCAGCGGCATGACCGTGGTCGTGCCCAGGGTCGGCGACGTGAATGACAGCTTGAAATTCTCGAGCACCAGGTGCTCGACATTGGTGATCTTGGTCTTGTCGAACAGGTCGGTGTCGGCGCCCATCACCAGGGTGTCGTCGCCTGCCCCGCCGTCGATGATCGCGCCATTGATCATCTTGCCGACGGTGATCAGGTCATTGCCGGCTCCGCCGCTGATCTTGCCGTTCGGCGCGCCGCCCAGAACGTCGACCGCGGCGTTCAGCTGACCGACGCTGATCGTGTCGTTGCCGTCGCCGCCGTCGATATAGCCGCCGACCGCGCCCGAGAAGGTGACGGTGTCGTGGCCGCCGCTGACGAGGATCGCGCCGCTGTTGGTCGTTCCCGTGACCGTGTCGTTGTTGGTCGTCGAGCGCAGGGCCGCATTGGTCGCGTCGGGCGAGACGCTCTGGGTGTCGGTCACCGCGATGGTCGCGCCGGCCGCGTAGGTCGGCTGCTCGCCATAGGTCCCCACCAGGCTGGTGTTGAAGCTGGCCTGGCCATCATTGGCGAGGTCGGCCAGGAAGGCGTCATTGGCCTTGGCGTAGACGCCGATATGCTCTTTGGCGGCCACGGCCAGCAGGAAGCCGACCAGGGCGCCCTTGGTCCCCAGGCCGTTCGCGCCGTCGCCGCCGTAGTAGGCGAAGTACTCCGCGCGGGTGAAGGTCCCGCCCAGGCCGTTGGGCACCTGGGCGGTCAGGATGGTGTCGATCAGGCCCGCCGCCGGGGCGAAGCCGAAGACCTCGCCATAGGCCTTGGTCGCCGCGGCGGCCAGGTCCAGCGCGCCATAGGCGGCGGTGAAGGCGTCCTTGCCCGCGCCGTTCTTGCCCAGATTGACCGCGAAGTTGATGAAGCGGTTCTCGGCCGAGAACGACTGGTAATAGGCCGAGTTGAGGTTGTTGGGGTTCCCGCCGTTCGGCGAGATCAGATAGTCCAGGCCAGGCGCCGTCGGCGTCGCCCCGGTGAAGAAGTTGTACGAGAGATTGGCCACCGTGGTGGACGCGGTCACCAGCTTGCCGATCTCGATGCGCGCGTCGGCCAGGCTCAGGGTCGAGGCGTCGACGCGCCCGGCCAGGGTCTGCAGGGCGGTCAGGTCCGCCGCGGGGATGTTGGCGAACGGGAGACGCGAGACGTCGCTGTAAGCGGATTTCAGAACTTGAAGCGTAGCCATGACTCAACCTCCGGCACTTGTCGCCAGGATTGGTATTGAGTTTGCTGTACACATGCAAGCGGAGCCGTGAAAAATAGTTCGCCCCGGTCGCGCAATGGCCGGGGCGAACTTTCGGTGTCAGGCCTTCCAGCCGCCGCCGAGGGCCTTGTAGATGGCCACGACGTCGGTGTTGACGCCGGTCTCCGCGACGCTGAGGCTGTCCTCGGCGGCCAGCAGGGTGCGCTCGGCGTCCAGCAGCACCAGGAAGTCGATGCCGCCCTCCTTGTACTGGATCCGGGCCAGCTCGGCCGCGCGACGCGAGGCGGCGGCCTGGCTGGTCAGGCTGACCAGTTGGGCCTGCTGCTGGCGGTAGGAGACCAGGGCGTTCTCCAGGTCCTCCAGCGCCCGCAGCACGGTCTGGTCGTAATTGGCCAGGGCCGCGTCGTCGCGGGCCCGCGCCGCCCGCAGGCGGGCATGGGCGCTGCCCAGGTCGAGCGCCGGCCAGCTGACGCTGGGGGCCACCGACCAGGCCTTGCTGGCCCCGGCGCCGAAGCCGGCCGAGGTTCCCGATAGGAAGCCGACGAAGCCGGTCACCGAGACGCGCGGGAAGAGGTCGGCCGTGGCCACCCCAACCTGGGCGGTCTGTGAGGCCAGGCGACGCTCGGCCGCCTGCACGTCCGGACGGCGGCGCAGCAGGTCGCCGGCCTCGCCGATCGGCAGGGCGGTGATCAACGGACGGGTGTCGACATCGCGCGGGACCAGCAGGGCGTCCAGCGCGCCGGGACGCTGACCCGTCAGGACCGCCAGGCGGTAGTTGGCGCGCTTCTCGGCCGTGATCAGGCCCGGAATCGCCGCTTCGGTGGCGTTCAGGCGGGCCTGAGCGCTGGCCACGTCGATCGGGCTGCCCGCCCCGGCGTCGAACCGCACCTTGGTCAGGCGCAAGGTCTCGCGCTGGGTCTCGAGGTTGCGGTTGGCGACCTTCAGCCGGGCCTGGGCGCCGCGCAGTTCGAGATAATTTCGAGCGACTTCCGCCGCGACCGTGACCTGGGCGTCGCGCAGCTCGGCCTGGGCCGCGCCGGCTTCCGCCCCCGCCGCCTCGACGCCGCGACGGACGCGCCCGAAGAGGTCGATCTCCCAGCCGGCGTCGAAGCCGGCCTGGTAGGTCTGGCTCTCGACGCGCTGGCCGTTCGAGCCGGGCTGCTGCTGGTTGCTCTTCACATAGGTCCCGTCGGCGGTGACATGCGGCAGCAGATCCAGCTTCTGTTCGGTGAACAGGGCCCGGGCCTCGGCCACACGGGCCACGGCGATTTTCAGGTCCAGATTGGCCGAGAAGGCCTGGCCGACCAGCTGGTCCAGCACCGGGTCACCGAACGCCTTCCACCATTTGGCTTCCGGATTGGCGGCGGTGAAGACGGCCGGGTCGGCGTTCTGGAAGGCCGCCGGCGGGGTCGCCGGCGCCTTGTAGTTCGGCCCCACCGCGCAGGCGGCGGCCGTCAGGGAAATGCCGGCGACGAGGGCCAGCTTGAAGAGGGTCATGGCGGACCTCGAAGGTCTCCCTTCCCCCTTTGATGGGGGAAGGGTGGGGATGGGGGTGGAAGCGGTTCCGGAGGTGGCGCGCATCAGTGGCTCTCCACCGGCGTGGCCGCGATCCGCGCCGCCTTGGCCGCGGCCCGGCGGGCCGTGTTGCGACGGATGACGAAGTAGAAGATCGGGGTCAGGATCAGGCCGAAGACCGTGACGCCCAGCATGCCGGAGAACACCGCCACGCCCATCGCCTTGCGCATCTCCGAACCGGCGCCGTGGCTGACGACCAGCGGCCACACGCCCATGATGAAGGCGATCGAGGTCATCAGGATCGGCCGCAGGCGCAGGCGACAGGCTTCCAGCACCGCTTGTAGCGGCGTGTCGCCATGTTCCTCGCGCTCCTTGGCGAATTCGACGATCAGGATGGCGTTCTTGCAGGCCAGCCCCACCAGCACGATCAGCCCGATCTGAGTGAAGATGTTGTTGTCGCCATGGGTCAGCAGGACGCCGGCCAGGGCGGACAGCAGGGTCATCGGCACGATCAGGATGACGACCAGCGGCAGGCTCCAGCTTTCGTACTGGGCGACCAGCACGAGGAAGGCCAGCAGCACGCACAGCGGGAAGATGTAGACCGCCGAATTGCCGGCCAGGATCTGCTGGTAGGTCAGCTCGGTCCACTCGTAGCCCATGCCGTTGGGCAGCTCCTTCTTGGCCAGGTCTTCCAGCGCCTTCTGGGCCTGGCCCGAAGAGTAGCCGGGGGCCGGGCCGCCATTGATCTCGGCCGTGAGCACGCCGTTGTAGTGGCTCTCGCGATCGGGACCCGTGGCCTCCTTGAAGCTGACGAAGCTGCCCAGCGGGATCATCTGGCCAGAGCCATTTCGCGTCTGCAGGCGCAGCATCTGCTCGGGCTGCAGACGGAAGCTCTGGTCAGCCTGGACATTGACCTCGTAGGTGCGGCCAAAGCGGTTGAAGTCGTTGACGTACAGCGAGCCCAGATAGACCTGCATGGTCTCGAACAGGTCGGTCAGCGACACGCCCGAGGCGCGGGCCTTTTCGCGGTCGATATTGGCTTCGATCTTCGGCACGCTGACCTGGTAGGTCGAGAACACCCCGACCAGGGCCGGATCCTTGCGGGCCTTGTCGATCAGGTTCTGGGTCTGCTTGTTCAGCTCGTCAGGACCCAGGCCCGCCTTGTCGACGATCTGCATGCGGAAGCCGCCGATCGTGCCCAGCCCCTGCACCGAAGGCGGCGGGAAGACCGCGATCTGGGCGTCGGGGATGGCGCCGAACTTGGCGTTCAGCTCGCCGACGATGGCGTTGGCCGACATCGACTTGTCCTTGCGGTCCTTGAAGTCGGCCAGCGGGAAGAACACCGCGCCGGAGTTGGGGCTGTTGATGAAGCCGTTGGCCGACAGGCCGGGGAAGGCCACCGAGTGCTTGATGCCCGGCACCTTCATGGCGATGTCGCCCATCTGGCGGATGACGGCCTCGGTGCGGTCCAGCGACGCGGCGTCGGGCAGTTGCACCACGGCGACGACATAGGCCTTGTCCTGCTGCGGCACGAAGCCGCCCGGGGTCTTGGCGAAGGCGCCGAAGGTCAGCAGCAGCAGCACGCCGTAGATGATCAGGCCGGCGGTCGACTTGCCCAGGCTCTTGGCCACGCCGTTGACGTAGCCGTTCGAGGCCCTGGCGAAGAAGCGGTTGAACGGGTTGAACAACCAGCCCAGCGCCGCGTCGATCATCTTCTGGAAGCGGTCCTTCGGCGCGTCGTGGCTCTTGAGGAGCACGGCGGCCAGGGCCGGCGACAGGGTCAGGGAGTTGAAGGCCGAGATCACCGTCGAGATGGCGATGGTCAGGGCGAACTGACGGTAGAACTGGCCCGACAGGCCGGTGATGAAGGCGGTCGGGATGAACACCGCGCACAGCACCAGGGCCGTGGAGATGATCGGTCCGGTGACCTCGCTCATGGCCTTGCGGGTCGCCGCCGCCGGTTCGAGGCCGTTGGAGATGTTTCGCTCGACGTTCTCGACCACGACGATGGCGTCATCGACGACGATGCCGATGGCCAGGACGAGACCGAACAGGGTCAGGGCGTTGAGGCCGAAGCCCAGCATCAGCAGCACCGCGAAGGTGCCGACCAGCGAGACGGGCACGGCGATCAGCGGAATGACCGAGGCGCGCCAGCCCTGCAGGAACAGCACCACCACCAGAACCACCAGGATGATGGCCTCGATCAGGGTGTGGACCACCGAGTCGATGCTCTCCTGCACGAAGGCGGTCGTGTCGTAGATGATCTCGTAGTCGACGCCTTCGGGGAACTCCTTCTTCAGCTCCTTCATCGTCTTCTTGATGTCGGCGGCCATCTGCAGGGCGTTCGAACCGGGACGCTGGAAGATCGGCATGGCGACGGCCGACTTGTTGTCGAGCAAGCTGCGCAGGGCGTAGTTGTTGGCGCCCAACTCCACGCGGGCCACTTCGCCCAGGCGGGTGATCTCGCCGTTCTCACCCGAGCGGATGATCACGTCGCGGAACTGCTCCTCGTCGGTCAGGCGGCCGGGGGCGTTGATCGACAGCTGGAAGTCGGCGCCCGTGTTGGTGGGCGGCGCGCCCAGCTGGCCGGCGGCGACCTGAACGTTCTGCTCGCGCAGCGCCTTGACCACGTCGCCCGCCGTCATGTTCAGCGAGGCCAGCTTTTCCGGATCCAGCCACACGCGCATCGAGTACGCGCCCGCGCCGAAGATCTGCACGTCGCCCACGCCGTCGACGCGCTTGAGGCGGTCGCGAACGTTCAGCTGCGCGTAGTTGCTCAGATAGAGCATGTCGTAGCGGTTGTTGGGCGAGATCATGTGCACGACCAGGGTCAGGTCGGGCGAGGCCTTGTCGGTGGTCACGCCGATGCGCTGCACCTCCTGGGGCAGCTTCGGCAGGGCCTGGGCGACGCGGTTCTGCACCTGCACCTGGGCCTTGTCGAGATCGGTCCCGAGGGCGAAGGTGACGGTCAGGATCATCGCGCCGTCCGAGGCCGACTGCGACGACTGGTAGATCATGCCCTCGACGCCGTTGATCGCCTGCTCCAGCGGAGCGGCGACGGTCTGGCCGATGACGGAGGGGTTGGCGCCCGGATAGGCGGCGCGCACGACCACGGTCGGCGGCACCACTTCGGGATATTCGCTGATCGGCAGCTGGGGCAGGGCCACCAGGCCGGCGATGAAGATGACGATGGAGAGCACGGCCGCGAAACGCGGTCGGCTCACGAAGAATTTCGAGAAGTTCATGGCGGTCGATCCGGGGAGGAGCCGATGGGGTAAGCGTCGGGCATGCAGGGCCCCTCCCCGCCATCCGGCGAGCGACAGGAACCGAGAAAACCCTGGAAAAAGACGCCCGACTCGTCACGCGAGCCGGGCGTTACGCTTCAGGTTCGAACCTAGTTCTGGCCGGCGGAGCGACTGACCGCGAGTTGGCGGCCGCCGACTTCCAGCTGCGAGAGGTCGGCCAGGTCGGTCTTGACCTTGACCGGCGCGACGGTGTCGCCCGGCTTGACCTTCTGCAGGCCGCCGACGACCACCCGGTCGCCAGGCTTCAGGCCCGAGCGGATGATGCGCAGGTTGCCGGCCAGCGGACCAACCTCGACCGGGCGGTACTCGGCCTTGTTGTTTCCGTTCACGACCACGACGAAGCGCTTGCCCAGGTCGGTCGCGATGGCGCGATCGGGGGCGAGGGCGACGACCTGGCTCTCGGCGCTGACCAGGCGAATGCGGGCGAACAGGCCCGGCGTGAAGCGGCCGTCGGCATTGGCGAAGATCGCCCGGCCGTTGATGGTGCCGCTCTTGGCGTCCAGGGCGTTGTCGATGAACGACAGCTTGCCCTCGTGCGGATAACCGTCCTCGGTGATCAGGCCCATATAGACTGGGCTGCCCTTGCCGCGTTCGGCCGAGGCGTACTTCAGGAAGGTCTGCTCGTCGGCGTTGAACTCGGCGTAGATCGGGGTGTCGGACACCACGGTCGTCATCAGCGAGGACTGGGTGACCAGGTTGCCGCGGGTGATGATGGTCTTGGAGATCCGGCCGTCGATCGGCGAGGTCACCTTGGTCCATTCCAGGTTCAGGCGGGCGGTCTGATAGGCCGCCTGGGCCGCCGAGACATTGGCCTGAGCCGCGCGCTCTTCCGAGGCGAGGCGGTCGAATTCGCTCTGGGCCAGGGCGTTCTGATCGATCAGGCGACGGCCGCGTTCGCGGTTGATGCTGGCCAGGTCCAGCTGGGCCTTGGCGCGCGACACCTCGGCGGCGGCGCGGTCGGCCTCGGCCTTGTAGGGGCGCGGGTCGATCTGGAAGAGCACCTGGCCCTTACGGACGCGAGCGCCCTCGGCGAACTGCGCGCCGTCGACATAACCGCTGACGCGCGGACGGATCTCGACGGTGTCGATCGGCTCGAGGCGGCCGGTGAAGTCGTCCCACTGGCGGAGCGACTTGAAGGCGACGTCGGCGACGGTGACCTGAACGGGCGGCGGGGCGGCGGCCTCCTGCTTGGCCTGGGCCGAGCAAGCGGCCAGCACGGCCACGGCGGCCAGGCCGGCGAAGGACGTGATGACGGGTTGAATACGCATGGGGGAGGACCCTGTCGGGAGGTGAAGCGGGGAGGCGGAAGGAGGGGTTCTTGTTGTCATTCCCAGACTCTCGTCACTCGAAGACGGGCCGCCGTGCGGAGCGTCGGGTGCTCGAGGACCAGGTGTCGCCCAGAGCGCGCACCGTGGATTGTCCAATCCACTGCCGGCTGGGACGCGCCTGAGCTTTTAACAAACCCAGCAAACCCTTGGCTGGCTTGGCCTGGGGCGCGGCGTCGTAAACGTTTGTTTGCGAGGGCATTGGCGCGCGCTCCTTTTTTGGGGTTTAAGGGAGGAAATGTCGCAGGGGCTGTTACTTGACCCGGGCGACCGGAAGGACGATTTAGGATGTGACGAGACCGTTCGGTATCATCGACAAGCCGAGAGATACTGACCGGTAACTCGCACGTCAAGGAGAGCACTGCCAAAATGGCGACGAGAAATTCTGGGGACGTTGTCGGGGGCGACACGGAAACGGCAGGGGCGACCCCTAGCGTGGCCGTATCCAAGCGCCCCGCGCGGGACCGGATCTTCGAGACCGCCCGCGAGCTGTTCTATCAGCACGGCATCCGCGCGGTCGGCGTCGAGACCATCGCGTCCGAGGCCGATGCGACCAAGATGACGCTCTATCGCAACTTCCCGTCCAAGGACGAGCTGGTCGCCGAGGTGCTGCGCGAGCAGGAGCGCGACTACTGGGCCTGGTGGGAAGAGGTGACGTCGTGCTGCTGCACCGACCCGCGCGCCCAACTGGAAGCGATCTTCGACGCCTTCGAGACCAAGGCCTGCAACGCCGACATCCATGGCTGCCCGCTGTCGAACGCCGCCATCGAGCTGCACGAGGAGAACCACCCGGCCCAGGTGGTCTCGGTCAACTACAAGAAAGAGCTGTACCGCCGGATCAACGCCCTGACCCGGGCCGCGGGAGCCAAGGACGACGACCTCGCGGACTCTCTGATGCTGCTGATGGAAGGCGCCTCGGGGGCTCGCGTAACGCTCGGCGCCGGCGGTCCGGTTAAGGCCGTGGCGCGCTCGGCCAAGGCGCTGATCAAGTTCCACCTCGACGGCCGCTGAGCGCAAGGCGCGTCCGATTTCGGTCGGCTGGAGCGCGGCGGCGAAGCCGCGCGCCGTCTATGACCGGGTGCGCAGCAGGATCTTCGAGCGCGCTTCCAGCCCCAGCAGGGTGAACAGCACCAGGAAGGCGAAGGCCAGCAGCATCAGCGACAGCTGGTGCGCCCTCCCCCACTCCATGCCCTCGACCAGGCGATAGATCTCGGTCGAGAGCACGCTGGTCTCGCCCGGGATATTGCCGCCCAGCATCATCACCACCCCGAACTCCCCCACCGTGTGGGCGAAGACCAGGATGGCGGCGGCGACATAGCCCGGGATCGACAGCGGCAGGGCCACCCGCCAGAAGCGCTGCCACGGCGAGGCGCCCAGGGTGGCGGCGGCCTCCATCGGCTCGTCGCCGATCGCCAGGAACGCATTGCGCAGCGGCTGCACCGCGAACGGCAGCGAATAGATCAGCGAGCCGATCACCAGTCCCTCGAAGGTGAAGGCCAGGGTGCGGATCCCGAACGGCTGGAACAGGGCCATCAACGGGCTTTTCGGCCCCAGGGCGATCAGCAGATAGAAACCCAGCACGGTCGGCGGCAGCACGATCGGCAGGGCGACCAGCGCCGTCACGGGCGCGCGCAGGGCCGAGCGGCCGCGCGCCAGCCACCAGGACAGGGGCGTGGCCAGAGCCAGCAGCAGGATCGTGGTGATCCCCGCCAGCTTGCCCGTCAGCCACAGGACCTCCGTCATCCCTAGCGGACCTCGTAGCCGTAGCGCTTGATGATCGCCTTGGCCTCGCCGCTCTTCAGGAACTTCAGGAAGGCCTTGGCGGCCTCGCTGTCCGCGCCGGTCTTCAGCAGCACGGCCTGCTGGTCGATCGGCGTGTGGTGCGACGCCGGCACGATCCAGCGCGAGCCGCCCGGCTCGGCGATCACCTGCGACAGGGCCACGAAGCCCAGCTCGGCCGCGCCCGTCTGGACGTATTGGAAGGCCTGGGTGATCGACGCGCCCTGCACGATCTTCGGCTTCAGCGCGTCGTAGAGTTTCAACCTGGTCAGGGTCTCGACCGCCGCCTGGCCGTAGGGCGCGGTCTTGGGATCGGCGATCGACAGCTTCTCGAACTTGCTCCTGGCGAGCATCGCGCCTCTACCGTCCACCAGGCCCGGGGTCTTGCTGAACAGCACCAGACGGCCGGTGGCGTAGGTGAAGCGCGATCCCGGAACCGCAAGGCCTTCGGTCTCGGCCTTCCGAGGCCGCTCGGCGTCGGCCGACAGGAACACCTCGTAAGGCGCGCCGTTGGCGATCTGGGTGTAGAACTGGCCAGACGCGCCGAAGCTCAGGCTCGCGTCATGGCCGGTTCTGGCCTTGAACTTCGCGGCGATCTCCTTGGCGGCCTCGGTGAAATTGGCCGCCACGGCCACCTTGGTCTCGCCGGCGAAGGCGGTCCCGCCCAGGACCACGGACAGAAGCGCGGCGATCAGCATCGGACGGCGGGCGATCATCTGGTAATCCTAGCCTCTCAACGGTGTTTTCGGGCTGCGGTTATGTAGCTCCTGTACATAACGGTGAAACAGTGGCCCGCGAAGACGATTTCAGCGCCTCCCTGATCTTGAGGCGCGGCGGCCTGGCCCGCGTGGGGCTGGACCGCATCGCCCTGCTGGAGGCCGTCGCCGGCCTGGGTTCGATCAGCGCCGCCGCCAGGCAGGTCGGGCTCTCCTACAAGGGCGCCTGGGACGGGATCCAGGCGCTGAACAACCTCTTCGACGCCCCCCTGGTCAGCGCCGCGCCCGGCGGCAGGAGCGGCGGGACGGCCGAGGTCACGCCGCGAGGGCAAGCGGTGATCCGCGCCTTCCGCGCCGCCGAGCGCGAGGTGAGCGCGGCCTTCGCGCGGCTGGAGGCGGATCTGTCCGGCGACGCCGAACCGCTGTGGAGCCTGGGTCTGCGCACCAGCGCCCGCAACGCCTTGCGCGGCGAGGTGATGGCGGTCGAGGGCGACGGCGTCACGGCGGTCGTGACCCTGGCGCTGGCCGAGAACCTCCCCCTTCGCGCCTCGATCACCCAGCGCAGCGTCGAGGACCTGGGCCTCGCGCCCGGCCGGGCGGCCATCGCCCTGATCAAGTCCAGCTTCGTGCGGATCGGAGCCGATCCTCCCGGGGGCGACGGCGACAACCGCCTGCCCGGCGAGATCGTCGACCGCGAGGCCGGCGACGCCTCGGCCGAGGTGACGATCGCCCTGACGGCCGGGAAGAGCCTGACGGCCACCTTGAAGCCGGAGGATGCGGCCTGGGGGTTGGCGGTCGGCGCCAAGGTCGAGGCGCGGATCGCGGCGGCGGATGTGATCCTGGCGGTCGACTGAGGGGCCGAAACCTCGCGGGCCCGCTAGCCCTTCAGCGCGTCATTCGCCCCATCCACGAACTTGCGCAGCAGCCGCGCCAGGTCCTTGAGCTCCTGGTCGCTCCACGCCGCCATCATCGGCCCGACCAGCCGCTGGCGCGCCGCGTCCAGCCTGTCGACCACTTCCGCGCCCTTCTCCGTGACCACCGCCTCGCGCACGCGCTTGTCGGTCGCGCCGGGGCGGCGCTCGACCAGGCCCAGGCTTTCCAGCTTGGCGACCTGACGACTGACCACCGAGTGGTCACGGCCGGCGAGGTCCGCCAGCTCGACCACGCCGATCGGCCCTTTTCGACCAATGCGCCCGAGCAAGGGGAAAAGCGCCCGGTCCAGCGACACGCCGGCCTCGCGCAGCAGCAGATCATCGGCCTGAGGCCGATTGAGGAAACCCGCGAGGTCCATCATCGCCAGGTGAATGTCGCGAAGCTCGGGATTCATAACGTGCATTTTGCACGTTTTTAATTGACCCCGTCCAGTCTCGGATTTATGTGCCTTTTGCACGCGATATATGTGCATAATGCACCCGATAGGAGATGCGATGACCTTCGCCCAATCCGCTCCCGAAAACACGGACGTCCTGATCGCCGGCGCGGGTCCGGCCGGCCTGACCCTGGCCATCGACCTGGCCCGCCGGGGCGTCGCCTTCCGCCTGATCGACAAGGCCGAGCGCCCGTTCCAGGGCTCCCGCGGCAAGGGTATCCAACCCCGCAGCCTGGAGGTGTTCGAGGATCTCGGCGTCCTGGCGCCCATGCTGGCCACGGGCGGCCCCTATCCGCCGGTGCGGAACTACGCTCCGGACGGCGGCTTCGAGGAGACCGTCATCGCCGAAGGCGCGAGCCCCTCCCCGGCCGAGCCCCACGCCACGCCGCTGATGCTGCCGCAGTTCCTGACCGAGACCATCCTGCGCCAGCGCCTCGCCGAACTGGGTCACTCGCCGGAATACGCCGCCGAACTGGCCGGAATCGACCAGGACGCCGAGGGCGTCACCGCGACCCTGGCGGATGGCCGGACGATCCGCGCCCGCTGGCTGGTCGGCGCCGACGGCGGCCGCAGCTTCGTGCGCCACGCGCTGGCCATCGACTTCCCAGGCAAGACCCTCCCGGGCCTGGCCATGGTCGCCGACACCCGGCTGACAGGCCTGTCGCGCGAAGCCTGGCACGTGTTTGGCGACCGCCACACGGGCCAGGTCTCGTTCTGTCCGCTGGCGGGGACCGACCTCTTCCAGATCCAGGGCCACGCGCCGGCCACCGGCGAGGCGGGTCTGACGGTCGAGGGCCTGAACACCTTGATCCGCGAACGGACGGGCCGCGACGACATCGTGGTCCATGACATGTTTTGGGCCTCGGTCTACGGCCTCAACGCCCGCCTAGCCGATCGCTACCGCGTCGGGCGCGTGCTGCTGGCCGGCGACGCGGCCCACATCCATCCCCCGACTGGCGGTCAGGGCCTGAACACCAGCATCCAGGACGCCTATAACCTGGGCTGGAAGCTGGCCGCCGTGCTGGACGGCGCGCCGGAAGGTTTGATTGATAGCTACGAGGCCGAGCGCCGCCCGATCGCCGCCGACGTGCTGGGCCTCTCCACCGATCTCCTGGCCAAGGCCTTGACGCGCCAGGGCATGAGGCGCGGCCGTGAGGCCCGGCAGCTTGACCTCGGCTACGAAGGCTCGACGCTGTCGCTGGACCTGGGCGTCGAGGCCAAGGTCGCGCCGGGCGATCGCGCACCGGACGCGCCCTGCCAGGGTCGGCGCGTGTTCGAGGTGCTTGCGGGGCCGCACTGGACGCTCCTGGGCAAGAGCGCGATCGCGCCGCGCCCCGGCCTCGTCGTCGCGGACCTGACGGACACCGATGGCTGGTTCGCCGACGCCTACGGCCTGCCGCCTGACGGCTTCGTGCTCGTGCGCCCGGACGGCTACGTCGCCACGATCGGCCAGGCGGGGGACGAGGCGGCGGTCGAGGCCTATCTCCCCCAGGTCGGCGTCTAGCCCAAGCAATCGGCCAGGCCGTCGCGGCGCACCGCGCCCGAGGCCTTGCCGATCTTCTGGGTCCGCTTGGCCACGTACTTGCCCGGCTTGATCACCCGCCACTTCAGCGGGCTGGGCAGGATGGCCGCCAGCCGCGAGGCCTGGGCCTGGGTCAGCTTGTCCGCGTCGACGCCGAAATAGCGCTGCGAGGCGGCCTGGGCGCCATAGATGCCCGAGCCGAACTCGATGGAGTTCAGATAGACCTCCATGATCCGCTCCTTGCCCCACAGCAGCTCGATCAGCACCGTGAACCAGGCCTCCAGCCCCTTCCGGACATAGGAACGCCCCGGCCACAGGAAGACGTTCTTGGCCGTCTGCTGGCTGATGGTCGAGCCGCCCCGGATCTTCTTGCCCGCCTCGTTATTGGCATAGGCCTTCTGCAGGGCGTTGAAGTCGAAGCCGTGGTGCTCGCAGAACCTCGCGTCCTCGGCGGCGATCAGGGCGCGCGGCAGCGCCGGCGCGACCTTGTCGATCGGCCTCCAGCGGTGATCCAGTCCCCGCCCCTCGACGGCGCGGATGACCATCAGCGGCGTCACCGGCGGCGGGATGAAGCGATAGAGAATCACCGTCACCACCGGCCCGGCCACCAGCACGATGAACAGAGCCAGCGCGATATTCCGCAGAAGCCGCCGCACGAACGTCCCCCCAAGAAGCGTAACCGAGAAGTCTACTTGTCTTGACCTTGCGGACGGATGCTAACCAGACGCATCGCCGCTGTCGCGCGGCATAAATGCTCACGGGTTAAGGGAGCCTTCGATGGACGTGATCGACGCCGTCAACCGCCGCATGTCGGTGCGCGCCTTCAAGCCCGATCCGGTCGACGGGGCCCTGGTCCGCGAGCTGCTGGAAGCCGCCGCCCGCGCGCCGTCCGGCGGCAACCTTCAGCCCTGGCGGGTGCAGGCCATCGCGGGCGAGCCGCTGCAAAAGCTGAAGGCGACCATGCTGGCCCGCGTGGCCGCGCCCGACCCGACGGAATACGACGTCTATCCGGCCAATCTGTGGGAGCCGCTGCGAACGCGCCGCTTCCAGGTCGGCGAGGACATGTACGGCGCTCTGGGCATCCCGCGCGAGGACAAGCTGCAGCGCCTGCAATGGTTCTCGACCAACGGCCAGGGCTTCGGCGCGCCCGTGCAGCTGTTCTTCTCGATCGACCGCCGCTGTGGCCCGCCGCAGTGGAGCGACGTCGGCATGCTGATGCAGACCTTCATGCTGCTGGCGGTCGAACGGGGCCTGGACACCTGCCCGCAGGAGTTCTGGTCGCACTACAACAGGATCGTCGACGACCATGTCGGCCTGCCGGAAGGCCACATGCTGTTCTCCGGCATGGCCCTGGGCTATCGCGACGAAGCCGCGCCGGTGAACACCTTCCGCTCGCGGCGCGCGCCGTTCGAGGAGTGGGCGGAGCTGAAGGGGTTCTAGCTCTTCTTCCGCTCTCCCCGGCGAAAGCCGGGGCCCAGATCCCAAAGCGCTGGGGTTGGTTGGAATAGCGCCGCGCCAATAGCGCCGCGCCAATGGCGCCACCTCAGCGCTTTTCCATCTGGATCCCGGCTTTCGCCGGGAAGAGCGGGTTGAAAATCATCCCGCGAACTGGCGCGGGCCGCTCAGGTCCGGGATCTCCAGCACGCCGGCCTCGCCGCTCTCGTCGCCCCAGGCGAAGAACTTGCCGTCGGGGCTGGTCGAGAGGGCGCTGATCGAAGCGCCCTTCTCGGCCTTCAGGGTCTCGATGCGGCCGTTGCGCATGTGGGCGGCCCAGATCTTGCCGTTGTCCTGGGCGGCCAGGCAGACCGGCTGGGCGTCGATCCCCGCCACCCGGACGACCATCGAATCACGGGAGAAGCCGATCTCGGCGGCCTCCTTGCCCATGGGGCCGTTGGCGCCGGCGAACGGCCAGATGACCGCGCCCGAGGCGCCGGCCGTGGCCAGCAGGTTACCCTTGTCGAAGAAGGCCACGCTCTTGATCTTGGACGGGTAGCCGCCCATCCGCATGTCCTTGCCGTCCGACAGGCGCCAGCCGTGCAGCTGGTTCTCCTGCATCGACGAGATCAGGAACTTGCCGTCCGGGCTGAAGGCCACGGCGATATGGCTGCCGGCCCACTTCAACACGGTCGGCTTCTGGTCGGCGATACGGGCGTACCATAGCTGGGCGCCGCCATAGGTGGCGCTGGCCAGCCGGCGGCCCTTGGGCTCGAAGGCCAGGCCCGACACGGTCTTCTCGTGCGTGAAGGTCCGGGCGAAGGCCGGGTCGGCGGCGTCGCGGACGTGGACCTCCCTGCCGGCCGTGAAGGCGATCAGACCCGAGGCGGCGCTGGTCGCCACGTGCTCGATCCACCGGTTCTTCACCTCGGCGATCAGGGTGGCGACCACCTCGCCCCCCTCGATTCGGCTCCAGACCACCTTGCCGTCGTCGCCGCCGGTGACGACGCCGACGCCGCTGGGATGGACGGCCGCGGCCAGAACCGCTCCGCCCGTCGCGCCGCCATGGGCCTCGACCGTGACGAATCCCCCTCGGTCTGGAGGCGGACAGTGCCGTTGCCCAGGGCGAACATGGCGCGGCCCGAGCGGTCGAACAGGGCTTCGGTGACGAAGGCGTCAAAGAAAAGATCATGCGCGCCAGATAAGGCGCCGGCCCCTCGACGACCAGACTCTTTCAGAAAGCCCGCCGTTGCGGCGCATTTCGCGCCTCGGGCGAAGCGGCGCCCGCGAAGCTGCACGTTCGAACGGCGTTCGGTCAAAAAAGTTGAAAAGGGGGTTGCTATTGCGATGCGTCGTCGGGCTTTACTTCCGCGCCCGTCTACGCCAGACGTGGCGAGGTAACGACATTTCAGGCGCGCCCGTGTCGGCGCGGCCTTCTGGGAGACAGTCAGGCTATGGCGGCTAAACTTGCTGGCGGCGGCGGTGGCCGTTATTCGCTGGGCCAGAATTCCGAAATCAACGTCACGCCCTTCGTGGACATCCTTCTGGTTCTGCTGATCATCTTCATGGTCGCCGTGCCGATGGCCGTGACCTCCATCAAGATCGACCTGCCCCCGGCGGTTCCGCCGCCCCCGAACGCTCCGAAGCCGAAGGAACCGGTCTTCATCTCGATCCAGAAGTCGGGCGCGATCTTCATCGCCGAGAAGCAAACCAGCCTCGACGGCCTGGAAGCCGATCTGAACGCCAAGTTCGCCGCGACCGGCCAAACCGGCCCGAAGGACGAGCAGCGCGTCATGATCCGCGCCGACGCCGACGTGCTGTACGCCGACTTCATGGGCGTGCTGAACCAACTCCAGACCTCGGGCTGGTTCAAGGTCGGCCTGATCAACGAAGACCTTCACTAGGCTCTTCGGCGACAGCCAAGAACACGAAGGCCCCGGAGCGCGAGCTCCGGGGCTTTTTGTTTGCTCCAAGCTCTACCTTGGCGCGATCCTTGCTTGTCCTTTCGCCGTCCCTTAACGGCGGAGCCCAGACGGATGACGACGATCGGCGGCGGCGCGCTCACTCAGCAGCTGTATCAGAAGCTTTTCGACAAGCTGGACACCGATACCGACCAGACCTTGAGCTTCGACGAGCTCAAGGCGGCGGACTCGGGTCGATCCGGCGATGCGTTCGCCACGATGATGCGGGGCCTGGACGCCGACCAGGACGGCAAGATCGGCCGGGCGGAAATAGCCGCCGCCCCTTCGGCGGGCGCCCTGGCGTCCAGTTCCGGCTCCGAGGCGGTGGCGAGCCTCTTCGCCCGCGCCGATATCGATGGCGACGGCAAGCTGTCCGACGACGAGATGGAGGCCGAGAAGGCCCTGCGCCGGGCCGACACCCTGGACAACGGCTTCCTGTCCGGCCCGGTGTTCCTGGCGCGCGACGCCGACGGCGACGGTTTGCACTCGCGGGACGAGATGGTCGCGGCGATGCCGCAGAGGCTGCCGGCGAGCGCGCTGCGGGTCGATGTCGAGCCCGCGCAATGGAGCCAGATCCGCTCCGGCCCCGATGGCGAGACCGTGGCGGCGCCCCGGCCCGCACGGACGAGGACAGGCAGAAGCTCCTTGATCAGTTCGCCGCCGACCAGGCCGAGCGCGAGTCGGGCCCGGCCGGGACGATCAAGTATCTGACGCGCGAGATCGGCGGCCTGCGCGACAAGGCGGCGGCGGACTTCGCCGCCTCGCCGATGACGCAGACCCTGTCGAGCCGGCTCTTGGCCCAAATCCTGGGCGGCCTGGCCGCCTAGAAAGTCTAGGCCGCCGTCGCCTCGAAGCCCTTGCGCAGCTCGGCCTCGTCCAGGTCGCGGCCGATGAACACCATGCGGCTGTAGCGCTTGTCCTTGTCGGTCCATTCGCGCTGGAAGTCGCCTTCCAGGATCATGTGGACGGCCTGGAACACGAGACGCTTGTTCTCGCCCTTCACGTCGATGATGCCCTTGGCGCGCAGGATGTCGGGGCCGCGCTTGGCCAGCAGGTCGTTCAGCCAGGCGGTGATCTTCTGGCCGTCGACAGGCTTGTTCAGCGTCAGGGAGATCCCCTTGACGCCATCGTCGTGGATGGCGCTGGCGTGGCCGTGGTCATGGCCGTGGTGGTGATCATGACCGCAGTGTTCGTCATGGACGTGCCCATGGTCGTGCCCGTGGTCATGATGGTGGTGATCATGGCCGCAGTGCTCGTCGTGGACGTGACCGGCCTCGCCGTGGGCCGGGTTCAGGAACGACGGCTCCAGCTCGGTGATCCGTTCCAGGTCGAAGCTGTGCTTGCCCAGGATGGCGTCCAGCGGGACGTTCGAGCGCTGGGCGCGGTGGATCGGGGCCAGCGGGTTGATGCGGCGGATACGGGCCTCGACGTGGCGCAGATCGTCCTCCGACACCAGGTCGGTCTTGTTCAGCACGATCTGGTCGGCGAAGGCGATCTGCTCGACGGCCTCCTTGCTGTCGGAGAGGCGCAGCATGATGTGCTTGGCGTCGACCACGGCGGTGACCGAATCGAGGGCCGTGCGCGCCTTGACGTCGTCGTCGACGAAGAAGGTCTGGGCCACCGGGCCCGGATCGGCCAGGCCGGTCGTCTCGACGATGATGGCGTCGAAGCCGCCCTTCCTCTTCATCAGGCCCTGGAGGACGCGGATCAGGTCGCCGCGCACCGTGCAGCAGACGCAGCCGTTGTTCATCTCGAACACTTCCTCGTCGGCCCCGACCACCAGGTCGTTGTCGATGCCGACCTCGCCGAACTCGTTGACGATCACGGCGTAGCGCTTGCCGTGCTCCTCGGTGAGGATGCGGTTGAGCAGGGTGGTCTTGCCGGCGCCGAGATAGCCGGTCAGCACGGTGACGGGGATCTTGCCGGGAGCGGGAGCGGTCTGGGTCATGGCCGCTATTTAGGAGGCCGGGACGCGGAGCGAAAGCCGCTTACGTCTTGAAGAACGCAACGGCGAGGCCGACCAGGACCAGGGCCACGCCCAGGATGGTCTCCTCGTAGCGCTCGACCCATTGCAGGCCCAGGCGCTTGAAGCCGGCCAGGGACAGGCTGGTGAAGATCAGCATGCCGGCCGAGGTGGCGGCCAGCAGCACCGCGCTCAGCACCAGGAAGGCCTGCCAGCCGTGCTGCATCCCGGCGAGGTAGTAGGGCAGGAACGCCTCGCAGGGCGACAGGGTCAGCAGGGTGACCAGGGCGATGATCGCGGCGCGGTCGGAGGCGTAGACGCGTCTGCCCACTTCCGGCAGCGCGTGGTTGTGACGCCCGCGCGCTATATAGAAGAGGCCCACGGCGACCATCAGGCCGCCGACGACCCAATGGAAAAAGCCGCCCAGCTTGGGCTCCAGCGCCAGGCCGGCGACCACCAGGCCCAGGCCGAGGGCGATCGTCAGGCCCACATGGCCGAGGCCCGCCAGCAGGGTCACGCCCAGGGTTCGGCTCGTGGACCATTTCTGGGCGCGGCCGACCAGCACGAACGGCAGCCAGTGCGTCGGCAGAGCCGCATGCAGGAAGGCCACGGCGAAACCGGTCACGGCGATGGAGGTGAAAAAGGTCGAGTTCACGTCACGGCATATAGCGCGTTATAAAGTAACGTCCCAGGGGGCGTGTCCGCCTAATCGCACTTAAGCGCCGTGTCGTCGGATTCCGGCCCAACGGCGTTGACTCCCGCCCTTCTGGCTGTATAAGTCGCGCCCTCTTCGCCCGCCGGGTTTCCGAGCGGGCGTTCCCTATTTTGCGAACGCACGTTTTTAAGGCGCTAACCTATGTACGCGGTGATCAAAACCGGCGGCAAGCAGTACCGGGTTCAAGCCGGCGACCTGCTGGTTGTCGAAAAGCTCGAAGGTGAACCCGGCGCTGCCGTGGCCTTCGGTGAAGTCCTGATGCTTGGCGAAGGCGAGGCCGTGACGGTCGGCGCCCCTACCGTGGACGGCGCTGTCGTCTCCGGCACCCTGCTCGAAACCCGCAAGGGCGAGAAGGTGAAGATCTTCAAGAAGATCCGTCGCCAGGGCTATCGCCGCACCCGCGGTCACCGCCAGTTCGAATCCGTCGTGCGCGTCACGTCGGTCGTCGGCGCTGGCCTGGAAGCCAAGTGGGAAGGCGCTATCGACCTGACCCCGAAGGTCATCCTGAACGCCCGCGCCCGCGGCCTCGGCGACGCCGCCGTTCCGGCGACGATCCCGACCGGCTCGACCGAAGCGGCTCCGGCTGCTCCGAAGAAGGCCGCCAAGGCTCCGAAGGCTGTTGACGTCGCCGCCGAGCCGGCCGCCGAAGCCGCCCCGAAAAAGAAGGCCGCCCCTAAGAAGGCCGCCGCCACCACGGAGGAAGGCGAAGCCTAAGGGCGACGCCTTCTAAAGGTAGGAGAGCAAGATGGCTCACAAGAAATCAGGCGGCTCGTCCAGCAACGGTCGCGACTCAAGTCGAAGCGCCTTGGCGTGAAGAAGTTCGGCGGCGAGAAGGTTCTCGCCGGCAACATCCTCGTGCGTCAACGCGGCACGAAGTTCTATCCGGGCACGAATGTCGGCATCGGCAAGGACCACACCCTCTTTGCCCTCGTGCAAGGCGCCGTGGGCTTCGTGACCAAGAAGCATAACCGTACGTACGTGACGGTGACCCCGGCCGCTCAACCGGCCGAGTAAGCACGAACCAGAGTTTCTTCGGATCGTGCTTCTCAAACAGAAGACGATCCGGACAGACGATCTCTAGCGGGGAGTCCGGAACGCCGGGCTCCCCGCTTTTGTTTTGTCTCGCCGCCATGAAATCGAAAGCTTCGCCATGGCGGCGTCACGGTCCCGGATCAAAGAGGGCCGGAAACTCTGGGAGGCGCCGATGTGCGTCATCGAAGAAAGACCCGTCATCGAGACCCAGCGGCTGACGCTGCGCGCGCCGGCCAAGGCCGACGTCGAGCGCGTGGCGGCCTTCTGCGTCGATCATGACGTCGCGCGCATGACCACCCGCATGCCCGCGCCCTATACCCGCGGCCACGCCGAGGATTTCGTGGCCCGCTGCGGAACCCAGGATCGGTCTCGCGACAACACCTTCGCCATCGAACTGGCCGACGAGGGCCTGATCGGCGTCATCGGCCTGTTCACCACGCCGGAGGATCGGGTCGAGCTGGGCTACTGGATCGGCCGCCCCTACTGGGGTCGCGGCTACGCCACCGAGGCCACGCGCGGCGCGCTGGACTGGGCGCGCTCGGCCTGGAGGAAGCGCTATGTCGTGGCCGGCCACTTCGCCGACAATGACGCGTCGGGCCGCGTGCTGGTCAAGGCCGGCTTCCTGTACACCGGCGTCGTCGAGCACAAGCCCTCGATCGCGCGCGGCGAACCGGCGGCGACGCGGATGATGGTGTGGCTGGCCTAGGGATCCAGAGAATTGCTCTCCCTGTGGGGAAGGAGAAATCTTCAGCCGCCTTAAGCCGCCCGGTGCGTGTGGATCACCTTCTGCGGACCTTCGCGGAAACGCTTCTCGGCCGTGATGATCCGCTCGCACAACGCGTCCAGGTCCGACAGCAGCGAATAGGTCGCGTAGATGGGGATCTCCATCAGCGCCACCTGCGCGCGCGGCATGAACTCGGTGTACTTCTTCCACGAGATATGGGCGTCCCGCGCGCTCGTCGCGCGCTGGCCCAGCGGATTCCACAGGTCCAGGTCCATCAGCTCGTCGCGGCACTGCTTCATGACCGGCAGGGCGATGTAGAGGAACAGGAAGGTCGGGGTGGCGGCGCGGCCGAACTGCGGCTGCACCTGCAGGTGCCAGATCCGATAGGCCTCGAAGAAGCCGGCCTTGCGGACCGGATCCGGCGGCAGCCAGGTGGCCTGCTCGTTGATCAGTTCGTTGGCGGTGCTGGACCGCTTGACCAGTTCGTCGGCGGACGCGCCGGCCGGCATGGCCTTGGACAGGGCCGAAACCGGAATGGCCAGCTTACGGGCGACGTCGGTGAAGGCCACGTGCCTGCCGGCCATCGGCGTGAACTGGCCGAACGACGGCGCGCCGGGCATGCTGGCGCGCTTGGTGGCGGCGGTCTTGTGCATCAGCAGCTGTTCTTCACGCTGCTGTTCCGCCCGCAGGCGGTCGAATTCGATCTCGTGGGCGGCCTGTTCCTCGGCCGTCATCCACTTGGCGCGGCCGGGACCATAGGTGCGCTCGTAGCGATTCAGCAGGACCAGACTGTGGTCGCCGGACGGCCTTAGGCCCACCTCGGCCAGGAACGTCTTGAACTCGCGCCACTGCGGCGCGACGCCGGTGCCCCGGGCGATCAAGATGTTGCGGTGAACCGACGCCTCGGCGCTATACTTACGGTGAAGGTCCTGCGTCGACAAATCGCGCAGATCCCTCGCCAGTATCGCCTTGCTGTCTTCTGCCGTAGCCAAAGGTCAGCCTCCAGTTCCGTCGCATGAAGCGCCGGTTACGCTGCCAAGACACTTTGTCGCACTTTGTGTTTTAACATTTCGTCACGATGACGAATAGCGGTCACGCTTTTCGACGCGGTCAAGCGTCACAGTTCGAAGAGCCGGTGTGGTGGGCCGGCGTGAGGGCCTTAGGCCCCTTTGGGCTCGACGCGCGGGACGCCTTGGGACTAAAGAGCGCCATGAAATTCTTGGACCAATGCAAGATCTACATCCGCTCGGGTAACGGCGGCGGCGGATCGGTGTCGTTCCGCCGCGAGAAGTACATCGAGTACGGCGGCCCGGACGGCGGCGACGGCGGTCGCGGCGGCGACGTGTGGATCGAGGCCGTCGAAGGCCTCAACACCCTGATCGACTATCGCTACCAGCAGCACTTCAAGGCCGGCACGGGCGTGCACGGCATGGGTCGCGCGCGCCACGGCGCCGCCGGCGACGACGTGCTGCTGAAGGTTCCCGTCGGCACCGAGATCCTCGAAGAGGACAAGGAGACCCTGATCGCCGACCTGGACCACGCGGGCGCGCGCCTGCTGCTGGCCAAGGGCGGCAACGGCGGCTGGGGCAACCTGCACTTCAAGGGTCCGGTCAACCAGGCGCCGAAATACGCCAACCCCGGCCAGGAAGGCGAGGAACGCTGGGTCTGGCTGCGGCTGAAGCTGATCGCCGACGTCGGCTTGGTGGGCCTGCCTAACGCCGGCAAGTCGACCTTCCTGGCGGCCGCCAGCGCCGCCAAGCCGAAGATCGCCGACTATCCGTTCACCACCCTGACCCCGAACCTCGGCGTCGTGGACCTGTCGAGCGACGAGCGCTTCGTCATCGCCGACATCCCCGGCCTGATCGAAGGCGCTTCGGAAGGCGCGGGCCTGGGCACCCGCTTCCTGGGCCACGTCGAGCGCTCGGCCACCCTGATTCACCTGATCGACGGCACGCAGGACGATATCGCCGGCGCCTGGACCACGATCCGGGGCGAGCTGGAAGCCTATGGCGAGGATCTCGCCGACAAGTCCGAGATCCTGGCGCTGAACAAGATCGACGCCCTCGACGAAGAAACCCTCGCCGAGAAGGTGGCCGAACTGACTGAGGTCTCCGGCGTCAAGCCGCGCCTAGTGTCGGGCGTCTCGGGCCAGGGCGTCACCGAGCTGCTGCGCGCGGCCTATCGCCAGGTCCGCATCCGTCGCGGCGATCTCGAGGAAGAGATCGACGAGGACGAAGACCACATCGAGGAGACCCCCGGGGGCTGGACGCCGTGAGCCAGGCCGCCAGGGCGTTTTCCAACGCCCGCCGCATCGTGTTCAAGGTCGGCTCCGCCCTGCTGGTCGACGCCGAGACGGGCCGAGCCGACCGCGCCTGGCTGGAGGCGTTCTGCGCCGACGCGGCCGCCCTGCGCGACGCCGGCAGGCAGGTGCTGGTGGTCTCGTCGGGCGCGGTCGCCCTGGGCCGCCGTCGCCTGGGCCTGACCGGTCGAAAGACGACCCTGCCCGAGAAGCAGGCCGCCGCCGCCGCCGGCCAGTCCCTGCTGATGCGCGCCTGGGAGGAAGCCTTCGAACCGCATGGCGTCGGCGTCGCCCAGATCCTGCTGACCCGCGACGACACCGAGATGCGCCGCCGCTGGCTGAACGCTCGCGCCACCACCGAGACCCTGATGGGCCTGGGCGTGGTGCCGGTGGTCAACGAGAACGATACGGTCGTCACCGAGGAAATCCGCTACGGCGACAACGACCGCCTGGCCGCCCGCGTGGCCCAGATGGCCGGCGCCGACCTGCTGGTGCTGCTGTCGGACATCGACGGCCTCTACACCGCCGACCCGCGCAAGAACCCGAACGCCGCGCACATCCCGCTGGTCAGCGAGATCACGCCAGAGATCGCCGGCATGGCCGAGGGCGCGAACGCCGCGGCGGGGGTCGGCACCGGCGGCATGGCCACCAAGATCGCCGCCGCCCGCATCGCCCGCGCCGCCGGCTGCGCCACGCTCATTACGCTGGGCTCGCGCCCGCGTCCGCTGGCCGCCATCGCCGACGGCGAGAAGGCCACGCTGATCGAGGCCAACGCCTCGCCCGCCGCCGCCTACAAGGCCTGGATCGCCGGCTCGCTGGCCCCGCAGGGCTGGGTCACGGTCGACGCCGGCGCGGCTTTTGCCCTCGCCTCGGGCAAAAGCCTGCTTTCGGCCGGGGTCCGCGCCATCGAAGGCCCGTTCGAGAAGGGGGACGCCGTCCGCGTCCGCGACGAGACCGGCCGCGAGGTCGCGCGGGGCCTCGTCCGCTATGACAGCGCAGACGCCCACCGCATCGCCGGCCTGCGCTCCGACGCCATCGAGGCCGAGTTGGGTTTCACCGAAGGCCCGATGATCCACGCGGATGATCTGGCCGTAGCTAACTAGACCGCACGCACGAGTACCCCCCATGGCCTACCGATCCCTGCGCGAATTCATCGACGTCCTGGAGGCCAAGGGCGAACTGGTGCGTGTCACGGAGCCCGTCTCCAGCGTCCTGGAGATGACCGAGATCCAGACGCGCCTGCTGGCTGCCGGCGGCCCGGCGGTGCTGTTCGAGCACGTGCTGCTGCCCGACGGCTCGCGCTCGTCGATGCCCGCTCTGGCCAACCTGTTTGGCACGGTCAAGCGCGTGGCCATGGGCGTGACCCTGGGCGGCGAACCGCGCGAGACGGCCGGCGAGTTGCGCGAGGTCGGCGAACTGCTCGCCTTCCTGCGCCAGCCCGCTCCGCCCAAGGGGCTGAAGGACGCCCTGGACATGTTGCCCCTGGCCAAGACCGTGATGGCCATGCGGCCGGGCACGGTGAAGAAGGCCCCGGTGCAGGAGGTCGTCCTGACCGGCGACCAGATCGACCTGACCCAGCTGCCGGTCCAGACCTGCTGGCCGGGCGAGCCGGCGCCGCTGATCACCTGGCCGCTGGTCGTCACCAAGGGTCCGGGCAAGGATCGCGAGGACGACTTCAACCTCGGCATCTATCGCATGCAGGTGCTGGGCAAGGACCGCTGCATCATGCGCTGGCTGGCCCATCGCGGCGGCGCCCAGCACTACGCCCGCCACAAGAAGGCGGGAAACAAGGATCCCCTGCCCGCCTGCGCGGTGCTGGGCGCGGATCCCGGCACCATCCTGGCCGCCGTGACGCCGGTGCCCGACACCCTGTCGGAGTACCAGTTCGCCGGCCTGCTGCGCGGCGCCAAGGTCGACCTCGTGCCGGCCAAGACCGTGCCGCTGATGGTCCCGGCCCACGCCGAGATCGTCATCGAGGGCCACGTCCTGCTCGACGACTACGAGGACGAGGGCCCCTACGGCGACCACACCGGCTACTACAACAGCGTCGAGAAGTTCCCGGTCTTCCAGGTGAGCGCGATCACCATGCGCAAGGACCCGATCTACCTGACCACCTTCACCGGCCGGCCGCCGGATGAGCCCTCGGTGCTGGGCGAGGCGCTGAACGAGGTGTTCATCCCGCTGATCCGCCAGCAGTTTCCCGAGATCGTCGACTTCTGGCTGCCGCCCGAGGGCTGCAGCTACCGCATCGCCGTGGTGTCGATGAAGAAGGCCTATCCCGGCCACGCCAAGCGCGTGATGCTGGGCGTCTGGAGCTATCTGCGCCAGTTCATGTACACCAAGTGGGTGATCGTCGTGGACCACGACATCAACGCCCGCGACTGGAAGGACGTGATGTGGGCGATCAGCACCAAGATGGACCCGGCGCGGGACATCACGGTGATCGAACACACCCCGATCGACTATCTGGACTTCGCCAGCCCCGAGAGCGGCCTCGGCTCCAAGATCGGCCTCGACGCCACCGACAAGTGGCCGCCCGAGACCAAGCGCGAATGGGGCCAGGAGATCCGCATGGATCAAGGCGTGGTCGACAAGGTCAGCGACATGTGGGGCCGGCTGGGTCTGCCTGGCGACGGCGCGCCGATCTGGAAATAAGTGGCCCGGCATGTTATTACTCCGTTCTAACGGAGAAGGTCATGTCCTCGGCTATCCGCAAGATCGGTAACTCGGCGGGCGTCATCCTGCCCAAGCCGGTGCTGGAGACCCTCGGCGCCAAGCTGGGCGACCGCATCGAGTTCGTGGCGGAGGACGGTCGTGTCTTCCTGTCGCCCGTAAAAGCCGATCCGCGCGAGGGCTGGGCTGAGGCAGCAAAGGCCATCGCCGCCGAGGGTCTGACCGAAGAAGAGCGGGAGTGGCTGGACGCTCCCCTGACTGACGACAAGGACTGGGTTTGGTAACGCGCGGCGACATTTGGCTGGTTCGGCTGGATCCAACCGTCGGCAGCGAAATTCGAAAGACCCGTCCGTGCGTCGTGGTGTCCCCTGACGGGCTGAACCATCTCCCCGTGCATATTGTAGTCCCCATGACGACGGGCAGCCGCCCATCGCCTTTCCGGCCGATGGTTGAGTTCGCCGGAAGAAGTGGCCTGCTGCTGCCCGATCAGATCAAGTCGGTTGATCGAGAGCGTATGCTCCGTAAGGTCGGCGTCCTGGAGCCACCCGTGCTTTCTGAACTCCTCGACGTTTTAAGGCGCGTGTTCGAAGACTGACCCTCTTCCAGCGCCACCGTCATCCTGCTGTCCGCGAGTCCCGTCATGTCCCAACCGCCGCCCGCCAAAGCCCCTTGGGATCAACCCTTCCTGCCGCCGGCCCCGCATTGGCAGGGCGCCAGCCAGGCGCTGATCCGCGACAAGGCCGATCCTTGGGTGACGGCGTTCGAGGCCGACGCCGAGCATGACTTCTCGCCCAACTACGCCGACACCCGCGCCTGGTTCGATCGCCTGGACAAGGCCAGCAAGCTGATCCGCGTCGAGGACTTCGGCGTCTCGCCGCAGGGCCGCGCGATCTTCGCGGTGATCGCCAGCAAGGACGGCGAGACGCTGGATCCGAAGAAGCCGCTGCTGCTGGTCCAGTGCGGCATCCACCCCGGCGAGATCGACGGCAAGGACGCCGGCATGATGCTGCTGCGGGACATGGCCTTTCACGGCAAGGACGCGCTTCTGGACAAGGTCAATCTGGTCCTGATCCCGATCCTGTCGGTCGACGGCCATGAGCGGGCCAGCGCCTATTCGCGCCCCAACCAGCGCGGACCGCGCATCCAGGGCTGGCGCAACACGGCGACCAACCAGAACCTCAACCGCGACTTCATGAAGCTGGACCAGCCGGAGATGCAGGCGCTGAAGCGGCTGCAGGCCAAGTACAAGGCCGATCTCTATGTCGACGTCCACGTGACCGACGGCCTCGACTACCAGTACGACGTCACCTACGGCTTCAATGGCGAGAACGGGGTCTGGAACCGCTCGCCGGCCATCGCCCAGTGGCTGGACGACGTGCTCAAGCCGACCATGAACGCCAGCCTGGAGGCCGAGGGCCACATCCCGGGCGAGCTGGTGTTCGGCGTCGACGACCAGGATCCCAAGGCCGGCTTCAACGACGGGGGCCTGGGTGAACGCTTCTCCAACGGCTGGGGCGCGGCGGCCCACGTCCCGACCATCCTGATCGAGAACCACAGCCTCAAGCCCCACGCCCAACGTGTTCTCGGGACCTATGTCTTCATCGAAACGGCCCTGAAGCTGCTCGCCGACAAGGGGAACGACCTGCGCGCCGCCATCGCCGCCGACAGCGCCCTGCGGCCGGCCGAGATCCAGGCCAACTTCGTCTCCGACGACAAGCCCAGCTACACGCGTCACTTCAAGGGCATCAAGTACGAGACCTATGACAGCCCCGCCTCGGGCCGGAAGGAAATCCGCTGGCTAGGCGAAGCCGATCCCGAGATCTGGCAAACGCCCTTCTACGGCTCGCATTCGACGCTGAGCCTGAAGCGTCCAGTCGCCTACTACGTGCCCAGCTACCGCGCCGACATCATCGAGCGGCTGAGGCTGCACGGCGTGACGCTGGAGACGCTGCCGGCCGACAAGGTCGTGAACGTCGAGATGATCCGCCTGGTCGATCCCAAGCTGGCCGACCGCGCCAACGAGGGTCACGTCCAGATCAGCGTCGACAACGTCGTCATGGAGACCCGCGCCTGGACCTTCCCGAAAGGCTCGATTCGCGTCCCCACCGACCAGCCGCTGGGCGACCTCGTGGTGCTGCTGCTGGAACCGCGGTCCAGCGAGAGCTTCTTCGCCTGGGGCATGGTCCCCGAGGTGCTGAGCCGCGTCGAATATATCGAGTCCTACGCCATCGCGCCGCTGGCCGAGAAGATGCTGGCCGCCGATCCCGCGCTCAAAGCCGAGTTCGAGGCCAAGCTGGCCGCCGAGCCAAGGTTCGCCGCCGATCCGGACGCGCGCCTGGCCTGGTTCTACGAGCGCACGCCCTTCTATGATGACCACTACCTGCTGTACCCGATCGCCCGCGAAGTCGCGCGATAGGCGGGTCGACTTGCCGACCATGGGCGGAAGGCCTCATATGGCGCCTTCGCCGAGCCTGTCCGCGCGAAGGCGCGGATAAACAGGCTCGGTTTATGTCAAAGAGCGTCATAACCGCCGAAACCGGGACCACTTTCGGCTATGATGCTCTGGCGGCGGATTCGTCACTAGGGCTTGAATACCGATGGATACGATTGCTTCGGGCCACGCCGCCGCGTTGTGGGCCGGCCTGCACCTTTTCCTGCTGCTGATCCTGTCGCTGCTGGTCGTGCGCCTGCGCCAGAAGCACAAGGTGGCCCTGGGCGACGAGGGCATCCCGGAGCTGGCCCGCGCCATCCGCGCCTTCGGCAACGCCACTGAATACGTGCCGACCGGCGTCGCGGCCCTGGCCGTGCTGGCCGTGGCCGGCGCCTCGCCGCTGGCCATCCACGTGGTCGGCTTCATCCTGTTCGCCGGCCGCGCGATCCACGCCTTCGGCCTGTCCACGAACGGCGGCGCCTCGATCGGGCGCTCTGTCGGCATGGTGGCGACCTGGCTGGCCTACATCTTCGCGGGCGTGGCCCTGCTGCTGTCGGCGATCGGGTAGCGGGCCGAACCCTCCTCCCCCGTTGCACCGGGGAGGCGATAAAGTCCATAAGACCGCATGGACGATAATCTGCTGCATGACGTGGTCGCCGCCGCGCGCAAGGCCGGGGCGGACGCCGCCGAAGCCGTCTTCGCCGAGCGCCAGTCGCTCTCCGTCTCGGTCCGCCTGGGCGAGCTGGAAGAGGTCGAGCGCGAAGAGGCCCGCGACCTTGGCCTGCGCGTCTTCATCGGTAGCCGCAGCGCCACCGTCTCCGGCTCCGATATCTCGGCCGAGGCGCGCGCCAAGCTGATCGAGCGCGCCGTCGCCATGGCCCGCCTGGCCCCGGAAGATCCCTATGCCAGCCTGGCGCAGCACGATCGCCTGGCCAAGGGTCCGTTCCCCGAGCTGGACCTGATCGACCCCTACGAGCCCACCGCCGAGACCCTGGAGACCCAGGCCCGTATCGCCGAGGCGCACGCCCGCGAGGTCAAGGGCGTGACCAATTCCGACGGCGGCTCGGCCACATGGTCGTCGTCGAAATGGGCGCTGGTGACCACCGCCGGCTTTCACGGGACCCATGCGGCCACCGGACACTCGATCTCGGCCTCGGCCATCGCCGGCGAGGGCGCGGGCATGGAGCGCGGCGGCGAGGGCCGCTCGGCCCGTCACTTCGGCGACCTGCCGGCCGCCGGCGACATCGGCATGGAGGCCGGCCGCCAGGCCGTGGCGCGCCTCAACCCGCGCAAGATCGCCTCGACGGTCGCGCCGGTGATCTTCGAAAACCGACTGGCGATGAGCCTGATCGGCCCCCTGCTGGGCGCGATCTCCGGCCCCTCGGTCGCACGGGGCGCCTCGTTCCTGAAGGACAGGCTGGGCCAGCGGATCTTCGCCCAGGGCGTCAACCTGCTGGAAGACCCGCACCGCGCGCGCGGCCTGGGCTCGGCCCCGTTCGACGACGAGGGCGTGGCCACGCAGGCCCGCGCCCTGATCGACGACGGCGTGCTGACCACCTGGCTGCTCAACACCAGCTCGGCCAAGCAGCTGGGCCTCGTCACCACCGGCCACGCCTCGCGCGGCCTCGCGGGTCCCTCCAGCGTCTCGACCCACAATCTGACGCTCCAGCCGGGCGCGCGGGATCTGGAGGGCCTGATGAAGGACGCAGGGACCGGCCTACTGGTCACCTCGATGTTCGGCCCCTCGCTGAACGGCAACACCGGCGACTGGTCGGTGGGCTGCTCGGGCGTCTGGTTCGAGAACGGCGAGAGCACCGGCCCGGTCACCGAGATCACCGTGGCCGGCAACCTGATCGACATCTACGCCCGCCTCGTGCCTGGCTCGGATCTGCGGTTCCGCGGCGCCAGCAACAGTCCGTCGATCCTGGTCGACGCGCTGGCGATCGCGGGCAAATGAACGACCTGGATCTGATCCTCCGAGCCGCCCGAGAGGCCGGCGAGCTGGCGCTCTCAGCGCGCGAGGGCGGTCTGAAGATCTGGTCCAAGGAGGGCGGCTCGCCGGTCACCGACGCGGACCTCGCCGTCGACACCCTGCTGAAGACCGGCCTCGGCGCCGAGCGCCCCGGCTACGGCTGGCTGTCGGAGGAGACGGTCGACGATCCGGCCCGCCTGACCACGGCCCGCCAGTTCGTCGTCGACCCCATCGACGGCACCGCCGCCTTCATGAAGGGCAAGCCGTGGTTCGCGGTGTCGATCGCCGTGGTCGAGAACGGCCAGCCCGTGGCCGGCGTCGTCCACGCCCCGGCCCTGAATGAGACCTACGCCGCCACGGTCGACGGTCCGGCGACCCTGAACGGCGTGATCATCGAGCCCAGCGCCACCCAGCGCCTGGAAGGCTCGGCCATGCTCGGCGACGCCAAGATGTTCGCCCACCCGGCCTGGCGCGAGCCCTGGCCGGACATGCGCATCGAGAGCCGCAATTCCATCGCCTACCGCATGTGCCTGGTCGCCGCCGGGACCTTCGACGCGGCCATCGCCCTGTCGCCCAAGAGCGAATGGGACGTCGCCGCCGCCGACCTGATCTGCCGCCGCGCCGGCGCGTGGCTCAGCGACCACAAGGGCCGGGATTTCGCCTATAATCGCCCCGTTCCGCTGGTTCCGAGCCTGGTTTGCGCCAATCGGACGCTTGCGCCATTGATCCTGTCGCGCGTCGGGCATATCGAGCTGCCATAAAACCAATTCCTCGCAGGAACTTGCTCCAAATGCCCGATAAGCAGCTTCTTCATATCGTCATTGGTGGCGAACTCTCGGACGTGGCGGGTGTCGAATTCCGCGACCTGTCCAAGGTCGAGTTCGTCGGCGCCTATCCCAGCTACGAAGACGCCCACAAGGCCTGGAAGGCCAAGGCCCAGGCGACCGTGGACAACGCCCACGCCCGCTATTTCATCATCCACGCCCACAAGCTGCTGGACCCGAGCGAGGGCTAAAACCCCCGCCTGACCTGCCGCGCAGGTCTGTCCGCCCCCAAAGGGGTGGCGGAGAAGATCTCTCCTCCCCCTTCTGGGGGAGGGGGACCGCCGAACGGCGGTGGAGGGGGTCAGCTCCGCCCCTACTCCCGCCGCAGAATCCTGTCCGTCAGCACCTTCCCCAGCATCCCCGCCCGGAAGGTCTTCTTCATCGCGACGGGATCGTAGTCGTCGCTCTCGACCCATTCGCTGAACGTCAGCCCCTTGGGCTCGCCCCGCTCCAGATATTGCTCGAACACATAGTCCAGCACGCCGGTGTTGCCGTGCTTGATGTGCAGGTAGCGCGGCGAGAGCTGCTTCATCGCCTCGCGGATCGGCAGGCCCAGGCGGTAGTGGGCGTAGAACACGCTCATGATCCCCGCCCGGTCCGCGCCCGACTTGCAGTGCATCAGGGCCGGATATTCGATCGTCTCGAACAGCTCCTTGGCGCCGCGCACCCGTTCACGGATCGGGACCTCGCGCGAGGTGATGGTGAAGTCGACGAAGTTGAGGCCCAGGCGCTGGCAGGCGTCCTTCTCCAGCGCATAAAAGCTGCCGTCGAAGCCGCCGCGCAGGTTCACGATCGTCTTGATCCCCTGCTTCTTCCACCAGGCCAGCTGGAACGGCCACGGCTGGTTGGCGCGGACCAGCTCGGGGCTGATCCAGTGGGCGTTCGAAAAGCCCAGGCGCAGATAGGCGTGGTCGTTCCACAGATAGTGGAGATAGGTCTTGAACCGGCCCCAGGGCGTGGCGAGGTCGAAATTGGCCAAGGCGGCGCGATCCTTCGGAAATTCCGAGCCTAGGTAAGGGTATCGGCCCTGAAAGGCAAAAGCCGCCCTCATGGCGTCGCTTTTCGTGGGCAGTGCGTCCGCCACGTCCTTGACAGCTCCGCCCACAAATCCGACCCCTCCGCCATGACCTCACCGGATGCTCAGCCCTCGAACCGCGCCCTGATGGGCCGGATGTGGCGCGAGTTCCTGAAACCCCGCTGGAAAGGCCTGGCGGTTTCGGTCGTCAGCGCCGCGATCGTGGCCGCGCTTTCGGTCAAGCTGGCCAAGATCATCGAGCCGGCCATCGACCAACTGATCACCCATCCGCGCGCCGGCGCGATCTGGACCATTCCGCTGACCATCGCCGGCTTGGCCCTGGCGCGCGGCGTGTTCCAGGTCATCCAGGCCAATGTCATCAACCGCATCGGCAACGGCGTGGTCGGCGACATGCAGGTGCGCCTGTTCGGCCGCCTGGTGCGCTCGGACCTGCAGCGCCTGCGCGGCGCCCACTCCGGCTCGTACGTGGCCTCGGTGCTGTACGACGCCGGCCTGATCCGCGAGGCGGCCACGACCGGCGTGGTCAACTATGTCCGCGAAGCCCTGACCGTGGTCGGCGCGCTGCTGGCGATGTTCAGCCTGGAGCCGATCCTGGCCGCCGGCGTGCTGGTCGTCGCGCCGCTGGCCAGCCTGATCATCCGGAGCTTCTCGAAGCGCACCACCAAGGCCGCCAAGGGCGCCATGGGCGAGACCTCGAACCTCTCGACCGCGATCATGGAGAGCCTGGACGGGGTCAAGATCGTCAAGATGGAGAACCGCGAGGCCTATGAGGAGGCGCGGGTCGCCGCCGTGGTCGCGCGTCGCCAGCGCCACCTGATGAAAGGCAGCAACGCCCGCGCCATGGCCGCCCCGGCCACCGAGACCTTCACCACCTTTATCGTGGCCGTGGTCTTCGCCTATGCCGGCTGGCGCGCGACGACCGGCGCGCTGACCCTCGGCCCTTTCGCCCTGGCGCCGCTGACGGCCGGGGTGTTCTTCGCCTTCATGACCAGCCTCTTGATGGCCGCCCAGTCGCTGCGCCAGGTGGCCAACCTGCAGACCGTGTTCGCCGAGGGCCTGACCGCCGGCCGCCGCCTGTTCGCCGCCCTCGACGTCGCCCCGGCCATCGTCGACCCCGCCGACGCCAGGCCCCTGCCGGCCGGCGACAGCGCCATCGCCTTCGACCACGTCAGCTTCGCCTATGGCGAGGACGCCCCGGCCCTGTCGGACGTCTCGATCACCGCGCGGAAGGGCGAGACCGTGGCCCTGGTCGGGCCCTCGGGCGGCGGCAAGAGCTCGATCCTCAACCTGATCCCGCGCTTCTACGACGTGACGGCCGGCGCGGTGACCATCGACGGCCACGACGTCCGGTCGGTGACCCTGGCCTCCTTGCGCGACCGCATCGCCCTGGTCACCCAGGAGCCGTTCCTGTTCGACGACAGCATCCGCGCCAACATCGCCTATGCCCGCCCCGACGCCAGCCAGCTGGAGATCGAGGCCGCCGCGCGTCAGGCCGCCGCCCACGACTTCATCCTGGAGCTGCCCGAGGGCTACGACACCGTCGTCGGCGAGGCCGGGGCGCGGCTGTCGGGCGGTCAGCGCCAGCGCATCGCCATCGCCCGCGCCTTCCTCAAGGACGCCCCGATCCTGCTGCTGGACGAGGCCACCAGCGCGCTCGACACCGAGAGCGAGGCCCAGGTCCAGGCGGCGCTGGAGCGGCTGATGGCCGGCCGCACCACGATCCTGATCGCCCACCGCCTGTCGACCGTGAAGAACGCCGACCGCCTCTACGTCATCGAGAAGGGGCGTGTCGTCGAGACCGGGACCCACGCCGAGCTGGTCCGCGCCGGCGGTCTCTACGCGCGCCTCGCCAAGGCTCAGGACCTCGACCACGCTTCGGAGGCCCCCGCCTTGGAGAAGGACGCTTGAGACCTCTGCGTTCGCCGTTCGTGATCTGGCTCCTGTCGTCGCTGTTCGCCGGCTATTCCAAGCTGGTCTACGCCACCCTGCGGATGACCGAGGAGGGCCGCGAGCAGGCCGAGGCGGTCTGGGCGCAAGGCCGCGAGACCGGCGTCGGCGCGATCCTGTGCTTCTGGCACTCGCGCATCCCGATGTCGCCGCTCAGCTGGCCGCAGGCGCCCGCCCAGCGCCAGGACATGCGCGCCCTGATCTCGCGCTCCAACGACGGCGAGTTCATCGCCCGCACGGTCGAGAAACTGGGCTTCCCGGCCATTCGCGGCTCGTCGGCCAAGAAGACCGACCTGGCCAAGAACAAGAACGGCGAGCAGGCCTTCCGCGACATGGTCCAGTGGGTCCGGGGCGGCGGCGGGATCGCCATCACCCCCGACGGCCCGCGCGGCCCGGCCGAGCACATGGAGAAGGGCACGCCCTCCCTGGCCCGCATCACCGGCGCGCCGGTGATCTTCGTGGGTCTGGCCGCGAAGCCCTGCCTCCGCCTGGGCTCGTGGGACCAGACTGTGATTCCCCTGCCCTTCGCCAAGGCCGCCATGGTCTGGGACGGCCCGACCCGCGCCGGGCGCGCCGACGACGTCGACCAGCTGGTCGAAAGCTGGGCCGCGCGCCTCTCGGCCGTCACCCGCCGCGCCGAACAGCTGGTGCAAGATTGATCCGGCTCGTCCTTGGTGGGATGTAGGACCCATGCCGCACGATCACTCCGGACACACCCACGACCACGGTCATGATCATGATCACCACGATCATGCGCACGCTCACGGTCATGGGCACGACCATGGGCATCATGGGCACAGCCACGCGCCGAAGGATTTCGGCCGCGCCTTCGCGATCGGCACGGCGCTGAATCTGGGCTTCGTGCTGGTCGAGGCCGGCGCCGGCCTGATCACCCATTCGCTGGCCCTGCTGGCCGACGCCGGCCACAACCTGTCGGACGTGCTGGGCCTGCTGCTGGCCTGGGGCGCGGCGGTGCTGGCCAAGCGCGCGCCCAGCGCCCGCCGCACCTACGGCCTGCGCAAGGGCACCATCCTGGCCTCGCTGGGCAACGCCGCCCTGCTGCTGCTGGCTGTCGGCGCGATCGCCTGGGAAGCCATCCGCCGCTTCGCCACGCCCGAGCCGATCCAGACCGGCCCGGTGATGATCGTCGCCGCCATCGGCATCGTCATCAACACCGCCACGGCCCTGATGTTCATGAAGGGGAGCAAGGACGACCTGAACGTCCGCGGCGCCTTCCTGCACATGGCCGCCGACGCCGGCGTCTCGGCCGGGGTGGTGGTCGCGGCCTTCGCCATGGGCCTGACCGGCTGGCTGTGGCTGGACCCCGTGGTCAGCCTGGCCATCGTCGCGGTCATCGTGCTGGGCACCTGGGGCCTGCTGCGCGACTCGCTGGACATGGCCCTGGACGCCGCGCCGCGCGGGATCGACACCGGCAAGGTCCGCGCCTGGCTGGCCGCGCGCCCCGGCGTCAGCGAGGTCCACGACCTGCACATCTGGGCGATGAGCACGACGGAGACGGCTCTCACGGCTCACGTTGTCCGTCCCCTGGACGGCGGCGACCACGACCAGTTCCTGCACGATGCGTGCGCGGAGCTGTCCCGCCAGTTCAAGATCGGCCACGTGACCATCCAGGTCGAGTCCAGCGCCGGCGCCCACGCCTGCGCCCTGGCGCCTGCCGATGTCGTTTAGGGGCGTGGTGTGATCCGGCCCTCCGCCCTGGCGCTCTACCGGGCCGCCACGGGCCTTCTCGAACCGCTCGCGCCCTCGCTGCTGGCCAGCCGGGCGCGCAAGGGCAAGGAGGATCCGGCGCGGATCGCCGAGCGCCTGGCCAAGGCCCCGACCCCGCGTCCCGAAGGCCCGCTGGTCTGGCTGCACGGCGCCAGCGTCGGCGAGAGCCTGTCGATCCTGCCGCTCGTCGAACGCCTGCGGGCCGAGCGGCCCGAGGTCGCGGTCCTGGTCACCTCGGGCACCACCACCTCGGCCACCCTGCTGGCCAGGCGCCTGCCGCCCGGCGCGATCCACCAGTACATCCCGGTCGACGCCCCCGGCGCGGCGCGGCGGTTCATCGCCCGCTGGAAGCCCAGCCTCGCGATCTTCGTCGAGAGCGAGCTGTGGCCGAACCTGCTGCTGGAGGCCAAGGCCGCCGGAACGCGCCTGGCCCTGGTCTCGGCCAAGCTGTCGGACCGCAGCTTCGCCAGCTGGCAAAGGCGTCCCGACGCCGCCCGCCTGTTGCTGTCGAACTTCGACCTGATCCTGGCCCAGGACGCGCGCGCCCACGAACGCTTCGAGACCCTGGGCGGCAAGGTGACCGGCGAGGCCGACCTGAAGTTCGGCGCCGCGCCGCTGCCGGCGGACGAGGCCACCCTGGTCGCCGAACGCGCGCGCTTCCCGCGTCCGCCCCTGCTGATCGCCAGCACCCATCCGGGCGAGGATGAGATCGCGCTGGACGCCATCGCCGCTTTGCCCGACAGGCCGCCCGTCGTCCTGGCCCCACGCCATGTCGAGCGTGGTCCGGCGATCGTCGCGTTGGCCAAGGCCCGGGGCTTCACCGCCAGCCTGCGCGGTCATCCCAGCGACACCGCCGACATCCTCGTCGCCGACACCCTGGGCGAGATGGGCCTGTGGTTCCGCCTGGCCGAAACCTCGGTCATCGCCGGCAGCCTGGTCCCCGACATCGGCGGCCACAACCCGCTGGAGGCCGCGCGGCTGGGCTGCCCGGCCATCAGCGGCCCGTTCGTCGACAACTGGACCTCGGCCTTCGCGGGCCTGGACGCGGCCCACGGCGTGGTCCTGACCTCGCCGGAGCGCTTGGGCGACGCGATCGCCGCCGACCTCGCCAATCCCAGCGCCGCCCGGGCCCGCGCCGCCCGCGCCCGCGCCTTCGTCGACGCCCGCGACGCCGAGGCCCGCGCTGGCCTTTCCCGCATTCTCGAGCTGGTCCCCAAGATAGCCTCATGAAACTCGGCACGCCCCGCTGGTGGTACGTCAAGAGCGGCGGTCCCGCCCCGCTGACCCGCGCCCTGCTGACCCCGCTGTCGTGGATCTGGGCCGACGCCACCCGTCGCCGCATCGCCCGCACCACGCCCGCCATCGTCGGCGCGCCGGTGATCTGCGTCGGCAACGTCACCATGGGCGGGGCGGGCAAGACGCCGATCGTCCGCGAGCTGCTGCTGATCCTGACCCGCCGGGGCGTCAACGCCCACGGCCTGTCGCGCGGCTATGGCGGCAAGTCCAAGGGTCCTACTCGCGTCGACACGGCGCGCCACACCGCCAAGGACGTCGGCGACGAGCCGCTGATGCTGGCCCAGGACTTTCCGATGTGGGTGGCGGTCGACCGCGTCGCCGGCGCCAAGGCGGCGGTGCGCTGGGGGGCCCAGGCCATCGTCATGGATGACGGCCACCAGAACCCGACCGTCAAGAAGGCCCTGTCCCTGGTCGTGGTCGACGGCGAGACCCGCAATGGCGAGTGGCCGTTCGGCGACGGCCGCGTCTTCCCCGCCGGGCCGATGCGCGAGCCGCTGAAGGTGGGGCTGTCACGCGCCGACGCGGTGATCTTGCTGCTGCCGATCGATGTCGCCCAGCCCGACTTCGACCTGCTGGTCGAGTTCGGCGACATGCCGGTGCTGGTGGCCCGCCTGGAAGCCGCCGCCCCCGTGCCCAAGGGTCCGCAGGTCGGCTTCGCCGGCATCGGCAAGCCCTGGAAGGTCGAGAAGGCCCTGACCGCCGCCGGCTGCCAGCTGGTCGACTTCGCCCCGTTCCCGGATCATGGCGAGTATGACGAGGCGACGCTGAAGATGCTGGCGAGCCGCGCCGAGGCCTATGGCGCGGGGCTGGTCACCACCGAGAAGGACTGGGTCCGCCTGCCGGCCAAGTGGCGCGAGAAGGTCACGCCCTGGCCGGTTCGCGCCCGCTTCGACGACGAGGCCGCCGTCGAGGACCTGCTGGCGAAGGCGGGGCTGTAGCCTACTTGTAGACCACCCCGCCCTTGATCACCGACGTCACGTGCCGCAGCACCGTCACGTCGCTCAAGGGGTCGCCCTTCACCGCGATCAGGTCCGCCGCCTTGCCGGGGGCGAGGCTGCCGATCTCGCTGCTCAGCGAGAAGTGATCCGCCGCATTGACCGTCGCCGTCTGGATGGCTTCCAGCGGGGTCAGTCCCGCCTTGACCAGCAGCGCGAACTCGCCGGCGTTGTCGCCATGAGCCGAGACGCCGGTGTCGGTGCCGAAGGCGATCTTGACCCCGCCTTCGTGCGCGCGGCGGGCCATGGCCAGCATTTTCGGGCCGGCCTCCAGGGCCTTGGCCGTCTGGTTGGGCGTGAGGAAGTTGTTCGGGCTAGAGGCGATCCGGTAGACGAAGTCGCCGGCCATCAGGGTGGGGATCAGATAGGCGCCGTTCTTCTTGAAGAGGGCGATGCTGTCGCCGTCCAGATAGGTGCCGTGCTCGATCGAGTTGCCGCCGGCCCGCAGGAAGCTGTTGACGCCGTCGACGCCGTGGGCGTGGGCGGTGACCCTGCGGCCCATACGGTGGGCGGCGTCGACGATGGCCTTCAGCTCGTCGTCGGAGAACTGCTGCGAGAGGCCCGCGGCGGTGTTGGAGAGAACGCCCCCCGTGGCGGTGATCTTGATGATGTCGGCGCCCAGCCAGACCTGCTCGCGCGTGGCGCGGCGGCAATCGTCGGCGCCCGAGCACACCGAGGTCGGCCGCAGCACGTGCATGACCTCCTCGCTATAGCCGTTGACGTCGGCGTGGCCGCCGTGGATCGACACGGCCGAGCCGGCGGCGATGATCCGGGGACCGGCCACGTCGCCGCGCCTGATCCCGTCGCGCAGGGCGAAGATCGCCTTGTTGTCGGCCCCGAGGTCCGCGACCGTGGTGAAGCCGGCCATCAGCGTCTTGCGCGCGAAGCCGGCCCCGACCATGGCCTCGTCGGCGGGCCCGCGCGTCACCGCGTTGAGGCGCGAATTGGGGCTCTGCTCGTGGGTCAGGTGGACGTGGCTGTCGATCAGCCCCGGCAGGACGAAGCTGTCCTTCAGGTCGACGACCTTGCCGCCGGGCTCGGCGACATAGCCATCGACGATCCTGGTGACCTTGCCGTTCTCCAGCACCAGGGTCTTGGCCGTCTCGACCTTGCCGGTGGCCGGGTCGGCCAGCAGCTTGCCGGCCTGGACAAAGACGGTTTCGGCGCGGGCGACGCCGGAGAGCGCCCCGGCCAGAGCCCCAGCCAAAGCAAAGGCGCAGACGCCCGTCAGCAGTTTCTTCATCGGTCGCTAGGCCCCCGCCTTCTGCGCGAACGACCAGGCCCCCTTGGCCAGGATCGGCACGCGCGCCTCCATCAGCTGCGCATGGGCGCTGGCGGCGGTGCCGTCACGGACGCGGCCGACGATGCCCTGGCAGATGCCGGCCAGTCTGAAGAGGTTGTAGCTGAAATACCAGTCCAGCTCGGGCAGGCCGTCGCGGCCGGTGGCCTTGCAGTAGCGCTCGACCGCCTCGGGAATGGTCGGGATGCCGTAGGCCGTCAGGTCCTCGACGCCGGAAAGGCCGCCGCGCTGGTCGGACGGCATCACCCAGTTCATCAGGAAATAGCTGAAGTCGGCCAGCGGATTGCCCAGGGTCGACAGCTCCCAGTCCAGCACGGCGATCACGCGCGGCTCGGTCGGATGCAGGATCATGTTGTCGAGGCGGTAGTCGCCGTGGACGATCGAGGTCTTGTCGTCGACCGGGCAGCTCTTGGGCAGCCAGTCGATCAGTTGGTCCATCTCGTCGATCTTGGTCGTCTCGCTGGCCCGGTACTGCTTGGTCCAGCGGTCGATCTGGCGAGCGAAATAGTTGCCGGGCTTGCCATAGTCGGCCAGACCCACGGCGGCGTAGTCGACATTGTGCAGGGCCGCCAGGGTGTCGATCTGGGCCTCGTAGATCGCCCGGCGCTCGGCGGGTTGGTAGTCCGGCAGGGTCCCGTCCCACAGGATTCGCCCCTCGACGTTCTCCATCACGTAGAAGATCGTGCCGATGACCTCCTCGTCCATGCACAGGGCATAGGCCTTGGCGACGGGGAAGTTGGCCTTGTTCAGGCCCGAGATCACCTTGTACTCGCGGTCGACGGCATGGGCGCTGGGCAGCAGCTTGCCCGGCGGCTTGCGGCGCAGGACGTATTTCTTGCCCGGCGTGACCAGCTGATAGGTCGGGTTCGACTGGCCGCCCTTGAACTGGCGGACCTCCAGCGGACCGGCATAGCCCTCGACGTTCTGCTCCAGCCAGGCGGCCAGCCTGGCCTCGTCGATCGCGTGGCGCGGGTCGACCGGCTTGGTGCCCGAGTTCAGGTCCTGGGCGGACTGTTCGGCGGCTTCGGCCATGGCGGTTCTCCCCAACGCTTGTTTGAACGGGGAGTTTAGAGGGTGAAGCGCGGGGCGCAAGCCTAGTGCTGCTTAAGCGCCCGCCAGCCGATGTCGCGGCGATAGAAGCCGCCTTCCAGCGAGATCGTCCCCAACGCCGCATAGGCCACGTCGCGGGCCTCGCTCAGGGTCGCGCCCAGAGCGCAGACGTTCAGCACCCGACCGCCCGAGGCCCGCAGGCTCCCTTCGGCGTCGCGGGTCGTGCCGGCGTGGAAGACCACGGCCTCGTCGCCGAAGTCCCCCTCGGCGCCCTGGATCAGGCCGCCGGTCTTGGGGGCGTCGGGATAGCCCTCGGCGGCCAGGACCACGCAGATCGCCGCCTCGTCACGCCACTTCGGCGGCTCGGCCTGAGCCAGCTCGCCCTTGGCCGCGGCCAGCAGGATCGGGACGATGTCGCTGTCCAGGCGCAGCATCAGGGTCTGGCACTCGGGGTCGCCGAAGCGGGCGTTGTATTCCACGAGCTTCGGACCCGCGGGCGTCAGCATCAGCCCGGCATACAGCACGCCGACATACGGATTGCCCTCGGCGGCCATGCCCTCGACGGTCGGAACGATCAGCTCGCGCCAGGCCTGGTCGATCAGGGCGTCGGTCAGGACGGGCGGCGGGGAATAGGTGCCCATGCCGCCGGTGTTGGGGCCCTCGTCGCCGTCATAGGCGCGCTTGTGGTCCTGGGCCGCGCCGAAGAAGACCGAAGTCTCGCCGTCGCAGATCGCGAACAGCGAGGCCTCCTCGCCGTGCATGAACTCCTCGATCACCACCCGCGCGCCGGCCGAGCCGAAGCGGCCGCCCAGCATGTCGAGCACGGCGGCGTCGGCCTGATCCCTCGTCGCGGCGATGACCACGCCCTTGCCGGCCGCCAGGCCGTCGGCCTTGATCACGAACGGCGCCTCCAGCGTGTCGAGGAAGGCGCCGGCCGAGGCCGCGTCCTCGAACACGCCATAGGCCGCCGTCGGCAGGCCATGGCGCTGGCAGAAGTCCTTGGTGAAGGCCTTGGAGGTCTCCAGCTGGGCCGCGCGCTGGCTGGCGCCGAAGCAGGGGATGCCGACCCCGGCCAGCCTGTCGGCAAGGCCGACCTCCAGCGCCGATTCCGGGCCGACCACCACGAGGTCCGCGCCGATCTCGCGGGCCAGGGCCACTAGGCCGTCGGCGTCGGTCGCCTTGACGTTCCGCAGCTCGGCGACGGCTGCGACGCCAGGGTTGCCCGGGGCGGCGACGAGGCGGCCGCACAGCGGCGACTGGGCGATCTTCCAGGCCAGGGCGTGCTCGCGCCCGCCGGACCCGACGAGGAGGATGGTCAGCTTTTCCATGAGCGCGGGGTGTGGCGCGCGTGGCCCGGCGGGTCAAGGCCGAACGGCGCGCGCCTCGCGCTCAGGCATAGTCGCGGAAATCGGCGTCGGCCTCGTCCGGTCCGCCCTGGGTCAGATCCAGGGCGAAGCCGGCGACGCGGGCCTGCTGGGTCGCGACCGCGCGGGCCGGGGCCTTGCGGGCCGGCGCGGCCGGACGCTTGACGGCGGCGCGGACCGGCGTCCGGCGCCCGCGCTCTTCGTCGCCCGTGCGGAAGTAGGCGATCGAGGCCTGCAGTTCATCGGCCTGGGCGGCGAGCTCTTCCGAGGTGGCCGACATCTCTTCCGAGGCGCTGGCGTTCTGCTGGGTGACCTTGTCCAGTTGCTGGATGGCCTCGTTGATCTGGCTGGAGCCGATGTCCTGCTCGCGGCAGGCGGCGCTGATCTCGGCGACCAGTTCGGCGGTCTTGCGGATGTTCGGCACCAGGCTGGTCAGCATCTCGCCGGCCGACTGGGCGGCCTTGACGGTGTCGGACGACACGGCGCTGATCTCGGAGGCCGCCGTCTGGCTGCGTTCGGCCAGCTTGCGTACTTCCGAAGCCACGACCGCGAAGCCACGGCCGTGTTCGCCGGCGCGAGCGGCTTCGACGGCCGCGTTCAGGGCCAGCAGGTCGGTCTGGCGGGCGATCTCCTGCACGATGGTGATCTTCTCGGCGATCGTCTGCATGGCGTCGACGGCCTTGCTGACGGCGGCGCCCGAAGTCTCCGCGTCGATCGCCGACTGGCGGGCGATCTTCTCGGTCTGGGTGGCGTTGTCGGCGTTCTGCTTGATGTTGGCGGCCATTTCTTCCATCGAGGCCGAGGCCTGCTCGGCGGCGGAAGCCTGCTCGGTGGCGCCCTGGCTCATCTGCTCAGAGGTCGCCGAAAGTTCCTGGCTGCCGGCCGAGACGTTCTCCGAGGCCGTGATCGCGTCGCCGACCACGCCGCGCAGGCGCTGGATCATCCGTTCCAGCGCCAGGCCCATGATGTCCTTGTCCGACAGCGGCTTGACCTGGACGGTGAGATCGCCGTCGGCGACCTTGTCGGCGACATCCGCGCTCTGGCGCAGATTGACGACCATGCCGCGCAGAGAATGGCCCATGACGTCCCTGTCCGACAGCGGCTTGACCTCGACCGACAGGTCGCCGGAGGCTACCTTGTCGGCGAGCGCGGCCGTGGCGCGCAGATTCACGGTCATCCGGTTGATGGTCTCGACCAGATCCTTGATCTCGTCATTGGCCTTGACGGTCACGTTCTGATCGAGGTCGCCGAGGGCCACCGCCTTAGCCAGGCCATCGATCTTCCCAAAGCCCTGCGCGATGGTGCGGCCGATCCAGATGGCGGCGCCGGCGCCGATCAGGATGGATGCGAGAACCAGCACGATCAGGGCGTTGCGCGACGTCGCATAGGCGTGCTCGCTAGCGGCCACCGATGCCCGCAAGCGCGTCTCCTGAGTCTCGACCAGATCATCGACCGCCTGGGTGATATTGTTGGTGATCTTACGTTGAGAGGTGCTCATTTGCTCCAGAGCGCGGTCGCGATTTCCACCCAGGATATCGCCGCGCAAGGTCTCGTCGCTTTCGGCGTAGAAGTCCAGGCCCGCGCCAAGGCCTCCCATTTGGCCTTACCCTCGTCGCTGGCGTTGCCGAGCCCAGCTTCCAAAAGCTTCTGGGCCTTTTGCTTGTTAGCCTCGGCGTGGGCGTTCTGGCTCTTCACCTCTTCGGCGTCGTCCGCCAGGGCCATGTTCTTCTGCGCCCGGCCGATTTGCAGCAATGCTATGCTGAGCCCCTGGCTCCGCCGCAGCTGCTCGACAGGTCCTTGGACCATCGCCTTCTGACCGGCGTTCAACAGCCACAGTTCGCGGACGCCGAACAGGGTCGCGCCCGCCATCATCAGAATGAGCGCCCCGATGGTCAGGGCAAGTTTGAGCTTGATCGTCATACGCATGGAAGACTCCGGCCAGCATCGGGCCTTGGCTGAGGAAATGGAAAAGCAGCGGAAGGAATCTTTATTCTTCTTCGTAGCGACATGGAGACAATCCCCCTGATCTCCACGCCCACTTTCAGGTGCGATAAATTGAGCACTTCGATCACTAAATTGCGAACAAGCGTTTCGATAATCTTCTATGCCTAAGCGGACTTACTCATGACCCATCGACGACAAACTTCCGCACTGCCCCGGATAGACCCAAGGCACGCGATAATTACTTCTCGAGGTTCAGTCGCGCGCGGTTAACGGGCCATGAATTCAACAACCCAAGGGCAGCGACATTCTGCCTCACCACCCTCAGGCGAAGTCGCGGCTTCGTTGCGAAAACACGTCAGGCTACCCGCCGCGGCGCCGCGTCGGGCGCGGCCCGGCCAAAACAAAAAACCGCGCGCCAGGATATGGCGCGCGGTCTCTTGGTCTCTCGATCTCGGGCGACGGCCGCCGATGGCCCGTCAGGCGGCGTCCAGGTCCAGGGAGTAACCCGCCGAACGGACCGTGCGGATCGGGTCGCCGTCCGACGTGCCGTTCAGCGCCTTGCGAAGGCGGCCGATATGGACGTCGACCGTGCGGGCCTCGACATAGACATCCGAGCCCCAGACGGCGTCCAGCAGCTGTTCGCGGCTGAACACCCGGCCCGGGTGCTGCATCAGATAGTCCAACAGGCGGAACTCGGTCGGGCCGAGATGGATCTCCTTGCCGCTTCGCTTCACGCGGTGGGCGACCCGGTCGATGACGATGTCGCCGACCGTGATGCGGTCATCGGCCAGACCCGGACGGATCCGGCGCAGCACCGCGCGGACGCGGGCGGTCAGCTCGACCATCGAGAACGGCTTGACCACGTAGTCGTCGGCGCCGGTGTCGAGGCCGCGGATGCGGTCGCTCTCCTCGCCGCGCGCCGTCAGCATGATGATCGGCACGTTGCGGGTTTCCGACCGGCCGCGCAGGCGGCGGCAGACCTCGATGCCCGAGACCTTGGGCAGCATCCAGTCAAGGATGACCAGGTCCGGGGCCCGCTCGTTGGCCATGATCAGCGCTTCCTCGCCATCTCCGGCCACGCCGACGCGATAGCCTTCCTTGTCGAGGTTGTAGTGCAGCAGCGTGGCCAGGGCGTCTTCGTCCTCGACCACCAGAACGTACGGAGTCACTTCAGGCCGCCCCTAAGTTATTATTGCGAGAGCACGTCCAGCTTCGGGCGCTGCGAGATCAGCTCGTCGCCCGTCAGCTCGAAGTGGATGATTTCAGCGATGTTGGTGGCGTGGTCACCGATGCGCTCGAGGTTCTTGGCCACGAACAGCAGGTGGGCGCAGGCGTTGATCGTGCGCGGGTCGCCCATCATGTAGGTGAGCAGTTCACGGAAGATCGAGTTGTAGTGCTCGTCGACTTCCTCGTCGCGGCTCCACACGCCGATGGCGCGCTGCAGGTCCGAGCTCGTATAGGCGTCCAGAACGTCCTTCAGGCGGCTCTGCACCAGGCGGCCCATGCGCTCGATCGAGCGGGTCAGGGCGGTCATCGGGTCGGCCTCGGTCAGGATCAGCGCGCGCTTGCCGATGTTCTTGGCCATGTCGCCGCAGCGCTCGAGGCTCATCGAGATCTTCAGGGCCGCGACGGCGTGACGCAGGTCCACGGCCATCGGCTGGCGCAGGGCGATCAGCTTGAAGGCCTTGCGCTCGATCTCGGCCTGGAGGACGTCCAGGCGCTCGTCGCCAGCGACCACGGCCTGGGCGAGAGGCCCGTCGCGACGGGCGATGGCGGCGATGCAGTCGGCCACCTGGGCCTCGACCAGGCCGCCCATGCGGGTGACCTCGGCCGTGAGGTGGGCCAACTCTTCGCCGTACGACTTGACGGTATGTTCAGTCATCTGTGTCGCTCCCGCGCGCCTGGTTAGCCGAAGCGGCCGGTGATGTAGTCCTGGGTGCGGCTGTCGCGAGGATTGGTGAACATCTCCTCGGTCGGACCGCTCTCCACCAGCTTGCCGAGGTGGAAGAAGGCCGTGCGTTGCGAGACGCGGGCGGCCTGGGCCATCGAGTGGGTGACGATGACGATGCAGAACTGGCTGCGCAGCTCGTCGATCAGCTCCTCGATCTTGGCGGTGGCGATCGGATCGAGCGCCGAGCAGGGCTCGTCCATCAGGATCACTTCCGGCGACACGGCGATGGCGCGGGCGATCACCAGGCGCTGCTGCTGGCCGCCCGACAGACCCGTGCCCGGTTGATGCAGGCGGTCGGCGACCTCGTTCCAGAGACCGGCCTTCTTCAGGCTGCTCTCGACGATGGCCTCCAGCTCGGCCTTGCCGGTGGCCAGGCCGTGGATCTTGGGGCCGTAGGCGACGTTCTCGAAGATCGTCTTCGGGAAGGGGTTCGGCTTCTGGAACACCATGCCGACCCGCGAGCGCAGGACCACGGGGTCGACGCTCTTGGCGTTGACGTCCGAACCGTCGATCTCGATCACGCCTTCGACGCGGGCCGAGGGGATGGTGTCGTTCATGCGGTTGATGCAGCGCAGGAAGGTCGACTTGCCGCAGCCCGACGGGCCGATGAAGGCGGTGACCGACTTGGCCGGGATGTCGATGTTGACGTCGAACAGCGCCTGCTTGTCGCCGTAGAAGACCTTGACGTCGCGCGCCTTGATCTTGGCCTCGCCGACCGAGGCGGCGGCCTGGGCGTGCGAGACGGTGGTGTGGATCACCGGCGTGTGGGCGTTGTCGTCGGGGCTTTGGACGGTCATGGCGTGTCCGCGGAGAAGGGGCGAAGCGTTGGGGTTCAGGATCAGGGTCATGTGAAACCTACCAGCGGCGTTCGAAGCGGCGGCGCAGGATGACGGCCGCGGCGTTCATGACGATCATGAAGACGAGCAGGACGATGATGGCGGCGGCCGTGCGTTCATGGAAGGCCCGCTCGGAAGCGTTCTCCCAGATGAACACCTGGACCGGCAGCACGGTGGCCGCGCCGGTGAAGCCTTCCGGCACGCCGGGCACGAACGAGACCATGCCGATCATCAGCAGCGGGGCCGTCTCGCCCAGGGCGTGAGCCAGCGACAGGATGGCGCCGGTCATCACGCCGGGCATGGCCAGCGGCAGCACGTGGTGGAAGACCGTCTGGGTCTTCGACGCGCCGACGCCGAGGGCGGCTTCGCGGATCGAGGGCGGCACGGCCTTCAGCGCCGAGCGGGTGGCGATGATCACGGTGGGCAGAGCCATCAGGGCCAGCACGAGACCGCCGACCAGGGGCGAACTGCGCGGCACGTGCAGCCAGTTGATGAACAGGGCCAGGCCCAGCAGGCCGTAGACGATCGACGGCACGGCCGCGAGGTTGTTGATGTTGACCTCGATGATGTCCGTCCAGCGGTTCTTCGGGGCGAACTCTTCCAGATAGGTGGCCGCCATCACGCCGACCGGCACGGCGATCAGAGCGGTGATGATCAGCATCATGGCCGAGCCGACCACCGCGCCCAGCACGCCGGCCTGCTCGGGCTCGGTCGAGTTGGAATGGGTGAAGAAGGCGAAGTTGAAGCCCGACTTCACCGAGCCGTCCTTCTCGAGCTTGTCCAGCCAGTCCAGCTGCTGGTTGTCGAGCTTGCGGTCGCCCTCGGCGGTCGAGCGCTTGATCTGGCCCTTGAAATAGAGGTCGGCGTCGGCCTTCAGCGGGCCGGTGACGGTGATCGTCTTGCCGATCAGCGACTGGTCGGCCTTCAGCTTGTTCAGCAGCTGGAAGCCGAAGTCGCGCGACAGCAGATCCTGGACCTTGGTCGACGTGGTGCCCAGGTCGTCGTCCTGCACGCCCAGTTTCTTCATCATCGCCTCGGCGACGATGTAGTCGTAATTGACGCCCGAGAGGTCCGAGCGGTCGATACGATCCGGGTTCAGGTAGACCGGCAGGCTGAGCGTATGGGTCTCGAAGGTCGTGTAGCCCTGGGCCACGATGCGGCCGACCAGCACCACCAGGAAGATCAGCGCGACGATGATCGCGGCCAGACCCTGGGCCTTGAAGGTGCGCTCGGCGGCGTGGCGCTTCTTCAGCCGGGCTTGCATGGCTGTCGAGGCGGCGGAGCGCGGGGCGGCCGCGCCGAGGGTCGCGTCAGTCATATTGTTCCCGGTACTTCTGGACGATGCGCAGGGCGACGATGTTCAGGCAGAGCGTCACCACGAACAGGGTGAGGCCCAGGCCGAAGGCCGACAGCGTCTTGGGGCTGTCGAATTCCTGGTCGCCGGTCAGCAGGGTGACGATCTGGACGGTGACCGTGGTCACGGTGTCGAGCGGGTTGACCGTCATCTTGGCCTGCAGGCCGGCGGCCATGGTCACGATCATGGTCTCGCCGACAGCGCGGGACACGGCCAGCAGCATGGCGGCCATGATGCCGGGCAGGGCGGCCGGCAGGACGACCTTCTTGACCGTCTCCGACTTGGTGGCGCCCATCGCGTAGCTGCCGTCGCGCAGCGACTGCGGCACGGCGTTGATGATGTCGTCCGACAGCGAGGAGACGAACGGGATCAGCATGATCCCCATCACCACCCCGGCCACCAGGGCCATCTGGTTCTGGACTTCCATCAGGTAGGTGGCGAGCGGGCCGGGCGGCAGGGCCGCGCCGATGGCGTTGAAGCCGGCGCGGAACAGAGGGCCCACCGTCAGGGCGGCGAAGAAGCCGTAGACCACGGTCGGGACGCCCGCCAGGATCTCCAGCAGCGGCTTGACCACGCCGCGCACGGTGCGGCTGGCGTATTCCGAGAGGTAGATCGCCGAGTAGAGGCCGACCGGAGCCGCCACCAGCATGGCGATGAACATGATCAGGAAGGTGCCGGCGAACAGCGGCACGGCCCCGAAGGCGCCCGCCGAGGCGACCTGGTCGGCGCGCATGGCGATCTGCGGGCTCCACTCGGTGCCGAACAGGAACGACAGCGGGTTGACGCTCTGGAAGAAGCGCCAGCTTTCCCAGACCAGCGAGAGCACGATGCCCAGGGTGGTCAGGACGGCCGCGACCGAGCAGCCGATCAGCAGGATGCTGGTCCAGCCCTCGACCCGGTTGCGGGCCCGGAAATCGGGCTTGATGCGCGGGAAGGCCAGCAGGAAACCCGCCAGGGCCAGCACGCCGGCGCCGGCCAGCATGCCGACGTTCAAGGTCATCCCGATGCGCTTGGCTTCGGCGACCTTGGCGTCCAGCGCCACCTTCAGGTCGCCTTCGTAGGCGACCTCCGACGGGGCCTGCTTGGCGGCGATCGCGTGGGCGTCGCTGAAGAAGACGTTCTGACGGTCCGGATCCAGGGCCGAGACGGCCGCCGGACGCGTGGTCTTCAGCATCGCGTCCTCGACGCGGCCGCCGAAGGCGGTCCCCAGCAGCAGCAACAGCGCGGCGGGAACGCCGGCCCACAGGGCGGCATAGGTCCCGTAGTAGTCCGGCAGGGAGTGGAGGACGCGGGCGCGGCCTCCCGCGGCGGCCACGGCGCGACGACGTCCGGCGGCGAAAGCCAGGCTGGAAAACAGCGTCAAGACGATGAGCGAGAGCCAGGTCAGCATGCGTGAGGCTAATCTTGCGCGAAGTGTGTCGAAGGCCCCGCACGATCGCGCGCCTTCCCCCGTCCCGATCTATGCCGGGCAGGCACTGAGCTTATGCGACGGATATGTGACAGTTTGACGACAGCGCCCCGTTCGCCGCGCGCGTTTCTTCGGCCGGAGGATCGACGGGTGGCGTGACATGGGTTCGAGACCGCGGCGCTCGGCTGGAGGGTCAGGCCTCGGTGGTCACGGGCGGAGGCGGCGCGATCTCGGCCCCGGCCTTGGCCATCGGCAGGTAGACCCCGAACGTGGCGCCCTCGCCCTGGACGCTCTCGACCGTCAGCCCGCCGCGATGGCGGTTCATGATGTGCTTGACGATCGCCAGGCCCAGACCGGTGCCCGAGCGGTCGCCGCTCTTCTGACCCTCGACCCTGTAGAAGCGCTCGGTCAGGCGCGGCAGGTGCTCGCGCGCCAGGCCGGGCCCCCGGTCGGTGACGCGCAGCACGGCGTAGCGCTCGGTCGTGTCGTGGTCCGGGGTCAGCAGCGACATCCGCGCGGCGGCCGGGTCACGGGCGGCGGCGGCGGCCTCGGCGGACAGGCCGGGGAAGATCTCGACCCGCACCGTCCCGCCCTTGGGCGTATATTTGATGGCGTTGTCGATCAGGTTCTGGATCACCTGGATGATCTGGTTGCGATCGCCGTCGACCACCGCGCCGCCGCGCGGCGGCAGGACGGGATCGAAGGCGACCTGCTTGTCGCGGGCCTGCGGAGCGAGGGCGTCGATCACGTCGACCGCCGCCATGGCCAGGTCCACCCGGCCCAGTGGCGCGATGTGCTCGTTCAGCTCGATCCGCGACAGGCTCATCAGGTCGTCGATCAGGCGCGACATGCGCTCGGCCTGGGCCAGCATGATCCCCAGGAACTTGTCGCGGGCGCCCGGATCGTCCTTGGCGTGGCCCCGCAGGGTCTCGATGAAGCCCGACAGCGAGGCCAGCGGCGTGCGCAGTTCGTGGCTGGCGTTGGCCAGGAAATCGGCGCGGGTGCGTTCGCTGCGGCGGGCGTCGGTCTCGTCGCGCAGGGCCAGCAGGGCCAGGCGCGAGCGGCCGTTGGTCTCGCGCAGCGGCCGGGTGTGGGCCAGCCAGGCCCGGCCTTGCGTTCCGCCGGTCTCGAACTCGGCCACGCCCTCGACGCCGCCAAACAGCGCCTCATCCACGGCCTCCAGCACGCGCGGATTGCGCACGGCGGTGATCAGCAGCCCGCCCTGGTGCTGGATCTTGAACAACTCGCGCGCGGCGGCGTTGGCGAACAGGAAGCGGCGACCCGTCAGGTCGTCGGCCTCCTCGGCGGCGATGACCATCAGGGGGTCGGGCAGCCGGTCGAGAATGGCCACGAACGGCGGCGTCTCCTCGACGGCGGCGGCCGGCGCCAGCGCCGCGCCCATGATCGGGCGGACCCGTCCGCGACTCGCGCGCCGCGACAGGAAGACGCCGGCCGCTCCGGCGACCGCGGCCGCCAGCAGGGCCGGGGCCGGCTGGGCCAGTCCCGTGACGGCCAGCCCCAGAATGGCGCCGGGCCCGATCATCACGGGCCAGAACGCGCTCGTCGCGGCGCTGTCTTGTCCGTCCGGGGGCGTCTGCGCCAGCGGCATGGGAAGGCTCTTCGATTTAAGCGAGAGGCGATTCGTCGATCCAGATATGGCGCCCCGCCATGCCATGCGATAGACGGTTGGCGCCTTAGTACGTGTCGCGAGCGGGACTCACCGCAATTTCGCCGCATCATGACATGAATTAATGGCGCCGGTTTCTATGGGGTGTCGTTCGTAATGCAGCGCAAGGTCCTGGTCGCGACGGTCGCGGCCGCTCCTCTCTTGGCCATGGGTTTCGCCGCGTTGGCTGAAACCACGGTCACCACCGCGCGGACGACGCCGATCGCCACCAGCACGGCTGCGGGCGCGACGGCCGCCGACGACATCAAGATCACCGCCGACGGCTCGATCAAGCCGACCGCCGCGGGCGCGATCGTCACCCTGGACAGCAACAACAAGGTGACCAACGCCGGCACCCTGCAGACCACGGGCGTCAACGACAGCGTCGGCGTGCTGGTGATCGGCGGCAGGACGGGCGCGCTGACCAACTCGCTGGCGATCACGCTGGACGAGGACTACACGCCGACCGACAGCGATTCGGATGGCGACCTCGACGGCCCCTTCGCCCAGGGCAATGGCCGCTTCGGCATCCGGCTGACCAACGCTGGAACCTTCACCGGCGATATCATCAACGACGCCGCCGGCACGATCACGATCGAGGGTAACAACTCGGCCGGCATCCTGCTGGAAGGCCCGGTGCTGGGTAACGTCACCCACCTGGGCGCGATCAGCGTCATCGGCGACAACAGCTACGGCGCGCGGATCGCCGCGCCGGTCACCGGCAAGGTGACCCTGGGGGGCTCGACCACCGTCCAGGGCGCGAACGCGGTGGCCCAGGCCATCGACGCCAACATCAACGGGGCCCTGGTTCTGCAAGGCAGCGCCAGCGCGACCGGCTATCGCTACACCTCGCGCCCGACGACGACCGACGCGCTGGGCAAGCTGGACGCCGATGACCTGCTGCAGGGCGGCCCGGCCGTCCGCATCGCCGGCGACGTGACCGGCGGCGTGCTGCTGCAAGGGACCAACTACTCTTCCAAGGTCGGCACGGACGGCAACACCGTCACGACGACGATCACCTCCAGCAACACCGGCTCGTCAAGCATCAGCGCCTTCGGCGCGGCGCCGGCCCTGCAGATCGGCTCGGCCACGCAGAACGTCACCCTGGGCGCGGTCGGCGCCGGCGACCTGGCCTACGGCCTGGTGGCCAAGGGGGCGATCGCCGCGGCGGGCGTCTATGACAAGGTCACCGCCACCGGCGTCTCGATCGGCGCGGGCGGCGGCAAGACCACCACCCTGGCCAATGGCCTGCGCAACGACGGCACCGTCACGGCCACGACCTACGAAGCCGACGCCACCGGCCTGATCCTGAACTCCGGCGCCAGCGTCGGGGAAATCCTGAACCGCGGCTCGATCACGGCCACCGCGGGCTCGTTCGCCAGCTCGGGCGTCACGGCCACGGCGCGGGCCGTGGTGCTGGGCGCGGGCTCGAACACCACCGCCATCAACAACAGCGGCTCCCTGGTCGCCACGCGAACGGGCGAGGCGGGCGACGCGGTCGCCATCCTCGACCAGGCCGGCGCGCTGAAGACCATCACCAACACCGGCTCGATCCGCGCCACCCTGACAGCGCCGGCCTACAAGGCCGACGGCACGGCCGTGACCGTGACGACCAGCGGCCAGGCGATCGCCCTGGACCTGCGCGCCAACAATTCGGGCGTGACCTTCACCCAGAAGGGCCCGACCGACTACGCCTCGACCTCGACCTTCCCCAGCACCGACACCGTCACCAGCGCCGACGCCACCAGCACCACCTCGGCGCCGGTGACCGTCGGCGACGTGCTGTTCGGCGGCGGCAATGACACCCTGAACCTGTGGAGCGGCACCCTGGTGGGCGCCATGTCGTTCGGGACCGGCCAGGATCGCCTGTCGATCGACGGCGGCGGCGTGGCCCTGGGCAAGCTGACCGACAGCGACGGCAAGCTCGACATCGCCATAGCCAACGGCAGCCTGGGCATCGTCAACACCGACACGATCAACGTCAGCAGCCTGACGGTCGGCGACAAGGGCAAGATCCTGTTCTCGGCCGATCCGGCCGCCGGCCAGAACACCAAGCTGGTGGTCTCGGGCGCGACCAACATCGCCTCCGGCGCCGAGCTGGGCATCCGCCTGGCCAATCTGGTCAAGCAGCCCACCACCTTCACGGTGATCCAGGGCAGCAACGTCAATGTCGGCTCGATCGGCAACGGCCTGCTAGCCCAGGCGCCGTTCATGTACGTGGCCACCAGCCGCGCCGACACCAACAACGTCTATATCGACGTCCGCCAGAAGACGGCCGCCGAGATCGGCCTGAACCGGTCCGAGACCTCGGCCTATGACGCCGTCTACCAGGCGCTGGGCAAGGATTCGGCCCTGGCCGGGACGTTCCTGAACCAGACGACGCGAGACGCCTACCGCGACCTCTACGACCAGATGCTGCCCGACCAGGGCGAGGGCCTGTTCGCGGCCCTGCAGTCGGTCAACCAGCAGGTCTCGCAGGCCACCATGTTCCGCCCCGATCCGGGCGACCGCTATGGTCCGGACAGCATCTGGGTCCAGGAAATCACCTCGCTGACCCGTCGCGACACCGGCCAGACCCTGGGTTCGGACACCCAGGCGTTCGGCTTCGTCGCCGGCTATGAGGCCATGGGCGACGCCGGCGGCGCGCTGGGCCTGACCCTGGCCTATACCAGCCTCGAGGAACACGACACCGTCGCCAAGGTCGGCGAGCAGACCACCGCCTCGTTCGTCCAGACCGGCGCCTACTGGCGTCGTTCGGTCGGCGGCTGGCGGATGAACGCCGGCGGCGGCCTGGGCTACGGCTTCTTCAAGGGCGACCGCCGCTTCATCTCGCCGGACGGCAACGCCGATGGGGTCGCCGACCTGATCCTGAAGAACACCGCCGACTGGAAGGGCCTGACGGCCAACGCCTTCGCGGGCGTGGCCTACGAGCAGAAGTTCGGCCGCTTCTTCGCCCGTCCGGAAGGCCGCTTGGACTATGTCTGGCTGCGCGAAGGCAAGCGCGCCGAAAACGGCGGCGGCGATGGCTTCGACCTGACCGTCGCCAAGCGCACCTCCAGCAACCTTTCGGGCGAGCTGGGCGTGGTGGTCGGCGCCGACTTCGGTAAGAATGTCTGGTGGCGCCCGGAAGTGCGGGTCGGCTATCGCCAGACCCTGGCCGGTTCGGTCGGCGATACGGTCGCGGCGTTCAAGGGCGGCAACCCCTTCACCCTGGCCGCGCTGAACGACAAGGACGGCGCGGTGACCGCCGGCTTCGCCCTGCGGGCCGGCACGGCGATGTCCTACGTGGGCATCGAAGGCGGCGTCGAAGCCACCAAGAAGCAGAAGCGCTACAACCTGCGCCTCGCTGGCCGGGCGATGTTCTAGGGTCCAGCGGCCCCTCACCCTTCTCTGCAAAAATGTCGCAGGCCGTCGCGGGAAACCGCGGCGGCCTTTTCCGTGAACGGAACCTTTACGGGTTTAAATGTCTGATAAGGCTGAAGATTTGCAGCGTATTTCGCGACACTTTGCCGCGCCTACAGAAAAACTCACGGCCGGTTTTCCTAAATCTCGATTCCGCAACTAGGGATAATCGTCTTCCCTAGCTCGGCAGGTCGGCCCGCCCAGCGGCGCCGAAAGGGGACAGACACGATGACCAAGACCTGTATCGCATTTCGCGTGGCGTTGATCGCCGGCGCGTCTCTGCTGGCCACCGCCGGCGCCGCATCCGCCCAGGACACCGCGCCGCGCTCGCCCGCCGAGGCCGAGGCCCGTATCGCCGCGCTCGAAGCCCAGCTGGCCACGCTGGCCCAGCAGGTCGCCGACCTGAAGGCCGCCACCGCCGCCAGCCTCAAGGACGTTCGCGCCGCCCAGAGCGCCACCACCGTCAGCATCGCCGCCGGCAAACCGACCATCGCCTCCGGGGATGGCGCCTTCAGCGCCACGATCCACGCGGTGATGCAGCTCGACGCCGCCCAGTACTATCAGGACAAGGGCCTGCCCGCCGTGCTGGGCAACGCCCGCGACCTGAACAGCGGCACGAACTTCCGCCGCGCCCGCATCGGCGTCGACGGCAAGTTCTACAAGAACTTCGAATACAACGCCCTGCTGGACTTCGGCGGCGCCGGCACGGATGGCCAGGGCACGCTGCAGGAGTTGTGGGTCCAGTACAACTACGCCCCGTTCAAGGTCCGCGTCGGCGCCTTCGCCCCGAACGTCGGCCTGGAGGACGCGGCCTCGACCAACGGCTCGCTGTTCGCCGAACGGCCGTCGGGGTCGGAGCTGGCGCGCGGCCTGGCCGGCGCCGACAAGCGCATCGCCTTGCAGGGCCAGGCCCTGGGTGAGCGCTGGCTGCTGTCGGGCGCGATCACCGGCGCCAAGGCCGGCGACGGCCAGACCTTCGACGAGCAACTGGGCTATCTGGGCCGCGTCGCCTTCGTGCCGTTCAAGGGCCTCGACTGGCTGGTCCATGTCGGCGCCAACGCCAGCAAGGTGGTCACTCCGGCCCAGACCGCCGTCGGCGGCGCCTATCCCGTCGCCGTCAGCGACCGTCCGGAGCTGCGCGTCGACGGGACACAGCTGATCACCACCGGCGCGATCGACTCGACCGGCGCCCGCCACTACGGCTTCGAGGCCGCCGCCCAGAAGAAGAATTTCCTGATCCAGGGCGAATATTTCGACATCGCCATCGACCGCCGCAACCCGGCGGCCGGCGTCACCGATCCGAAGCTCAAGGCCTGGTACTTTGAAGGTTCTTGGGTGCTGACCGGCGAGGCCCGCAAGTACAACGCCAACACCTTCGCGTTCGACGCCCCGGCCATCGCGCACCCGTTCGACCCGAAGAAGCGCCAGTGGGGCGCCTGGGAGCTGGCGGCGCGCTATTCGGTCTCCGACCTGAACTATCATGCGCTGGCGACCCTGGCCGCCGACCGCGTCCGCGGCGGCGAGCAGAAGATCACCACCGTCGGGATCAACTGGTTCCCCAACCCCGTGACCAAGTTCTCGCTGGGCTATTACGATGTCTCGATCGATCGCCTGGACCCAGCCGGCGGCGCGGTTCCGCTGAGCCAGGACTACCAGGTCGTCAACTTGCGCAGCCAATACGCGTTCTAAAGCCGTCGGCGCGGCGTCTCGGGCGCCGCGCCGGCTCCACAGATCCTTGGAAGACCTCCGGAAGGGACCGTCTCGATGAGCGACTTCACCCAGGCTCCGACCCGTCGAGGTCTTCTGGCCGGCGCCGGCGCGGGCGCGGCGGTCCTTGCCGTGGGCGGTTCGGCTTTCGCCCAGGCCAAGCCCGTCACCCTGCTGAACGTCAGCTACGATCCGACGCGCGAGCTCTACAAGGACATCAACGCCGCCTACGCCAAGTACTGGAAGGAAAAGGTCGGCCAGACCCTGGTGATCAACCAGAGCCACGGCGGCTCGGGCAAGCAGGCCCGCTCGGTGATCGACGGCCTGCAGGCCGACGTCGTCACGCTGGCGCTGGCCTATGACATCGACGAGATCGCCGCCAGGGCCAGGCTGCTGCCCGCTAACTGGCAGTCGCGCCTGCCGCAGAACTCCACGCCCTACACCTCGACCATCGTGTTCCTGGTCCGCAAGGGCAATCCCTGGAAGATCAAGGACTGGGGCGACCTGGTGAAGCCGGGCATCGACGTCATCACGCCGAACCCGAAGACCTCGGGCGGCGCGCGCTGGAACTACCTGGCCGCCTGGGCCTGGGCCCTCAAGCAGCCGGGCGGCAATCCCGCCAAGGCCGAGGCCTTCGTGAAGACCCTGTTCGAGCATGTGCCCGTGCTGGACACCGGCGCCCGCGGCGCCACCACCAGCTTCACCCAGCGCGGCCTGGGCGACGTGCTGCTGGCCTGGGAGAACGAGGCCTACCTCGCCCAGGACGAACTGCCCGGCAAGTTCGACATCGTCTATCCCAGCCTGTCGATCCTGGCCGAGCCGCCGGTCGCCCTGATCGACAAGAACGTCGATCGCCACAGGACCCGCACCGTCGCCGAAGGCTATCTGAACTTCCTGTACAGCCCGCTGGCCCAGGAGCTGATCGCCAGGAACTACTATCGCCCGCGCAACGCCGACGTGACGGCCAAGTACGCGGCCCGCTTCAAGAAGATCCCTCTGGTCACGATCGATGACACCTTCGGCGGCTGGAAGAAGGCCCAGGCCACCCACTTCAACGACGGCGGCGTGTTCGACCGCATCTATCAGCCGAAATAACACCTTCCAACGGCCCGCCTGCTCCGGGAAGCGCGGGTCGGCCTTCGGATCGGCGGAGATCCAGCCTTGGGATCTCCGCCGTCTACCTTTCCCGTCTAGGTCTATGTTGGGAACTCGACACGATCAGGTACGTTGAGCGTCCACGGGGTGGCGGGAGCTTAGCCTTACGCATGAACGACATTTCGGAACCGGCGCGCGACACCGATCAGGCCGCGGCCCGTCGTCCCGAGGACTTCGAAGCGATCATCGAGGCGCGCACCCGCGAGCTGACCGAGGCGCTGGAGCAGAAGACTGCTCTGCTCCACGAGGTGGACCACCGGGTCAAGAACAACCTGCAACTGATCTCCAGCCTGCTGCTGCTGCAGAACCGCCGGGTGACCGACCCCGCGCTGAAGGCCTCGCTGCGCGGCATGCTGGGCCGGGTCAACGCCATCGCCACCGTCCACCGCCGCCTGTTCCAGAGCGAGGACGTCGAGCGCTTCGACGTCTCGGCCTTCATCCGCGACATGGTCGCCGACCTCATGGGCTCGGCCAGCCGCGACGACATCCGCATCGAGCTGGATCTGGAGCGTGTCGAGATCCCCGCCGCCAAGGCCGCGCCGTTCGCCCTGGTGGTCAACGAACTGCTGACCAACGCTCTGCGACACGGCTTCCCCGAAGGTCGCGGCGGTCGGATCTTCGTCGGCGTCCGACGCGAGAATGGCGATTTCCGGATCGAAATCGCCGACGACGGCGTTGGGTTCGATAAGGACACCACGCCACCCGGCTTCGGTCTCACCATTGTTCAGCTGCTGTGTCAGCAGCTGAAAGCCAAGAGTGAGACCACCGATGCGGAACCTGGCGCCCGCGTTGTCGTTCTGCTGCCCGTGAATGGGGCGCGCTAAAAGGACAGGTTTCAGTATGACCGGGCGTGCGCTCGATGTGTTGATCGTGGAGGACGAGATGCTCCTCGCGATCGAACTCGAACATCTTATCGAGGAAGTGGGCTGCCACTCGCTCGGCTGCGCCATGAGCTCCGACGAAGCCGTCGATCTCGCCGAGAAGCTGCACCCAGACCTCGCGCTCGTGGACGTCCACCTCAGCGACGGCCCGACCGGCGTCGAGGTGGCCCGCAAGATCTCGAGCGACTGCGGCGGCGTGGCCCTGTTCATGACCGCCAACGTCAAGCGCCTGCCCGACGACTACGCCGGAGCCTGCGGCGTGATCGGCAAGCCCTATTCCGAGCACGGCGTTCGGACCGCCCTGTCGTACCTGACCTACTGCCTGCAGGAAGGCCATGCCCCCGGGCCCGTCCCGGTGGGCCTGACTCTGGCCCCGGCCTACGCCCAGCTTTGGGGTCTCGGCAACCTGCCGCGGATCGCCTGATGGCGGCGCCTCCGGTCGCCGCGGTCGTCGGCACGGCCGCCGCCCTGCTGTCGATCACCAGCTTCGCCCCGCAGATCGTCAAGATCTGGAAGGAAAAGGACGCCTCGTCCGTTTCGCTGCGCACCTACATCGTCACGGTGACGGGCTTCGCGTGCTGGATCGTCTACGGGAGCCTGGTCAAGGCCTGGCCGGTGATCGCCTCCAACGCCGCCTGCCTGCTGATGTCCGGCGCGGTGCTGGTCATGAAGTGGCGGTTCGACCACAAGGCCTGAGGCCCCCTTTTTGATGACAGGGGGGGCGGGGTCCGCTATCGAGGCGCGCCTATTTCCGCATCCCAACTTGCTTGAGGGACAGTCGCCTTGACCGAAGCCGCCGAGGAAGCCGGCTGGGCCACCGCCAAGACCCTGGCCGAGGCCCTGCCCTACATCCAGATCTACGACCGCGAGACGGTCGTGATCAAATACGGCGGTCACGCCATGGGCCAGGAAGACGTGGCCAAGGTCTTCGCCGCCGACGCGGTGCTGCTGAAGCTGCTGGGCGTCCATCCGGTGGTGGTGCACGGCGGCGGTCCGCAGATCAGCCGCATGCTGGACAAGGCCGGCGTCAAGTCGACCTTCGTCGACGGCCTGCGCGTCACCGACGAAGCCACCATGGAAGTGGCCGAGATGGTCCTGTCGGGCGCGATCAACAAGGAAATCGCCAACTGGATCACCCTGGCCGGCGCCGAGGCCGACGTCCGCGGCGTGGGCCTGTCGGGCAAGGACGCCCGGATGATCACCGCCGAGAAGGTGACCCGCACCAAGCGCGATCCCGACAGCAACATCGAGCAGGTCGTCGACCTGGGCTTCGTGGGCGAGCCGACCAAGATCGATCCGCACATCATCCAAGCGCTGCTGACCTCGGAGACCGACTACATCCCGGTGATCGCCCCGATCGGCGTCTCGACCGAGGGCCAGACCTACAACATCAACGCCGACACCGTCGCCGGCGCCCTGGCCGGCGCGCTGAAGGCCAAGCGGATGCTGATGCTGACCGACATCGCCGGCGTGCTGGACGGCGAGGGCAACCTCATCCGTCAGATGACGATCGACGAGGCGCGCGGCCTGATCGAGAGCGGCGTGGCCAGCGGCGGCATGATCCCCAAGCTGGAAAACGCCATCCACGCCGTGGAATTGGGCGTCGAGGCCGTCGTCATCCTGGACGGCCGCCGCCCGCACGCCATGCTGGTCGAGCTGTTCAGCGAACACGGCGCGGGCACGCTGATCTCCCGCTGATGTCGGCTGACCTTTCCCACGTCGACACCTGGCTGTTCGACCTCGACAACACCCTGTACCCGCTGGAAAGCGAGTTCATGGGCCTGATCGAGGCCAGGATGACCGACTTCGTCGCGCGCATGACCGGCCTTCCGCGCGAGGAGGCCCGGGCGCTACAGAAGCGGTACTTCACCGAACACGGCACCACCCTGTCCGGACTGATGATCAATCACGGCATGGAGCCCAAGGCGTTCCTGGACGAGGTGCACGACGTCTCAATGGATCGCCTGGTCCCGGACGCCGCCCTGCGCCAGGCGATCGCCCGGTTGCCGGGGCGGCGACTGATCTTCACCAACGGCTCGCTGGGCCATGCCGAGCGCGTGCTGGGTCATTTGAACCTGCACGACCTGTTCGACGACCTGTTCGCGATCGAGACGGCAGACTACCTGCCCAAGCCGGCCCTGGCGACCTTCGACAAGATCACCAAGCTGCACGCCGTGCGCCCGCCCCAGGCGGCCTTCTTCGAGGACAGCGAGAAGAACCTGGTCCCGGCCGCCCGAATGGGCATGACCACCATCCTGGTCGGGCCGCACGCCAAGGACTCGACCTCGGAACACGTCCATTTCCGCACCCATGACCTCGCCGCGTTCCTGAACGCGGCCCGCCTGCAAGGAAGCCCGCAATGACCGCCGTGAGCCCCCCTTCCATTTCTTTGGCCGACCTCCAGACCGAGATCGAAGCCGCCTGGGAAGCCCGCGCCGAGGTCTCGGCCGCCACCGTCGGCCCGGTCCGCACCGCCGTCGAGGAAGCCCTGCTGCTGCTCGACAGCGGCAAGGTCCGCGTCTCGGAGAAGGTCGACGGCGCGTGGGTGACCCACCAGTGGCTGAAGAAGGCCGTGCTGCTGTCGTTCCGCCTGAATCCCAACACCGTCATGCGCGCCGGCACGCTGGGCGGCGCGGTCGGTCCGTGGTGGGACAAGGTTCCGAACAAGTTCGACGGCTGGGACGCCCCGCAGTTCGAGGCCGGCGGCTTCCGCGCCGTACCTGGCGCCATCGTCCGTCGCGGCGCCCACATCGGCAAGAACGTCATCCTGATGCCGTCGTTCGTGAACATCGGCGGCTATGTCGACGAAGGCACGATGGTCGACACCTGGGTCACGGTCGGCTCGTGCGCGCAGATCGGCAAGAACGTCCACCTGTCGGGCGGCGTCGGCATCGGCGGCGTGCTGGAACCTCTGCAGGCCAACCCGACCATCATCGAGGACAACTGCTTCATCGGCGCCCGCTCGGAAGTCGTCGAGGGCGTGGTCGTCGGCGAGGGCTCGGTCCTGTCGATGGGCGTGTTCATCAGCGCCTCGACCAAGATCGTCGACCGCAAGACTGGCCAGATCCACATCGGCAAGGTCCCGCCCTACAGCGTCGTGGTCCCCGGCAACCTGCCCGACCCGAACGGCGGCCCGGGCCTCTACTGCGCGGTGATCGTCAAGACGGTCGACGCCCAGACGCGCTCGAAGACCAGCATCAACGACCTGCTGCGGGATTAAGGGTTCCGCACCGCCAGGTGCCAGAGATAGACTCGCCGCCCAACGACTTCGTAGAGCACGCGAAAGCTCGGCGATCGTGGCGTCCGTGGCGATACGACAATGAAGATGTCCCGCCCCTCGAAGGCGGGGCATTTTTCGTTTCCGAAAGGCGTACGACGCAGCATCCATTCGAGATTCTGCACGCCTTCGTCGATGAAGGGGAACTGGCGTTGCAGCGCGAAGACCGCCTCCTCGAAAAGCTCTGAGTGGCTGATCGAGAAAGGCGGTTGATCAGAAGGGTCTCGCACCCGCATGGGCGTTCGCCGTCTCTAGAGCCCACGCCCTATCGGTTTCCGTAATCTCGACCGGCACGAGCTGGAGCGCTGTGAAGTAAGGGATCACCTCACCCAATTCTGCGGCTTCCCAGGCGGCATTGTGGCTGATCTCGCTGATTTGCTTGGCCGTTTTGCCGCGCACGAAATCAGCGACCTCTCGCAAAAGCTCCTGCTCACGGCTTGAGAGCCGGATCGCCGCGAATGGAGCGACCGCAACATAATCCTTCTTGTAGAAGCCGTGATACTCAGCTTCGCGCACGGAGAGGCGTCCTTCGCGGGCGAGTTCGTCCACGGCGGACGTGAGATGCCGGGCGGTCGGACCGAATTTCTGTTTCAGATAATCAACGCCCGTCAGCGGTCTCCCTTCCTCGAGGAAGTTCATCATGTCCGCGAAGTAGAGCATCTTATGAAGCTTCACGTTGCCCAACTCTTCCGGCGGGCAATACGTGGTCAGAAGGAGGATAGCCTCCTTAAATTTCTCTCGGTCGAACTGAACTGGGGTCGCAGGCACGATCATTCTCCGAATTGGAGTTGATGCTTCTCGATTCTCGGCGTCAATGGAACAAAACAAGAACTATTGAACGATCTGTATTGCGCACTCTTGCTGGCAGGTCAAGCACCGCGTTGGAGAGCGCTTCCTAGCGGGTCGCTTCGTGGACCTGGCGCTTGCTGTCGGCCGCGCCTTCCTTGACGTCCTGCTTGAGCTCCGTGCCGGCTTCCTTGGCCTTGTCGCCGGCCTTTTCGCCCAGTTCCTGGGCCTTGTCGGTGGCGTCGCCAGCGGCTTCCTTCAGCTCCGCGCCGGTCTCCTTGGCGCTTTCCTTGATCGCCGTACCGGCTTCCTTGACGTCCGGGTCGTTGGCGATGTTGTGAGCGGCGTCCTTGATGTCGGAGGCGGCGGCTTTCGCGCCTTCCTTCACCTCGGTGGCGTGTTCCCGCGAACAGGCCGCGAGGGTCAGGGCCGCGCCGGCGGCGGCGATCAGCATCAGCTTGGAACGCATGGTCGGGCTCCCAATGGAGGTTCAGTAAGTCGGCTGCATAACGAAGCCCCAAGGCCAAGGTTCCGTCTCGGCCCCCTTGCTCTGGGCTTTGCGTGAAGCCGCTTAGACCGCTAAACCCCCGCCATGCGCATCGCCTTCCTCGGCACCCCGGACTTCGCCGTCACGTGCCTCGCCGAACTCGTCGCCTCGGGCCACGAGATCGCCTGTGTCTATTCTCAGCCCCCGGCCCCGCGCGGGCGCGGCCATGAGCTGAAGCCCTCGCCGGTCCACGCCTTCGCCGAGGGCCTGGGCCTGCCGGTCCGCACGCCGGTCTCGATGAAAACGGCCGAGGAGATCGAGGCCTTCCAGGCCCTGGACCTAGACGCCGCCGTCGTGGTCGCCTTCGGCCAGATCCTGGTCAAGGCCGTGCTCGACGCGCCGACATACGGCTGCTTCAACCTGCATGCCTCGCTGCTGCCCCGCTGGCGCGGCGCGGCCCCCATCCAACGGGCGATCATGGCCGGCGACCAGGTCACCGGCGTCCAGGTCATGCGGATGAGCGAGGGTCTCGACGAAGGTCCGATCCTGATGTCCGAGCAGGTGCGGATCGACAAGCTCGAGACCGCCGGCTCGCTGCACGACAAGCTGGCCGCTGTCGGCGCGCGCCTGCTGCCCGTGGCCCTGGCCGCCGTCGAGCGCGGCGGGGCGATCGAGACTCCGCAGGCCGAAGAGGGCGTCACCTACGCCAAGAAGATCAAGGCGGCCGAGGCCCGCATCGACTGGACCCGCCCCGCCGGCGAGGTCGACGCCCATATTCGCGGCCTCTCGCCGTTCCCCGGCGCCTGGTTCGAAGCGCCGTCGGACAAAGGCCCCGTCCGCGTCAAGGCCCTGCTGTCGCGTCCGGAAGACCAGGACGGCGCCCCGGGCGTCGCGCTGGACGACGGCCTGCTCATCGCCTGTGGTGAAGGCGCCGTCCGCCTGCTCAAGGCCCAGCGCGAAGGCAAGGGCGTCCAGGACGCCGAGACGTTCACGCGCGGTTTCCCGATTCCGGCCGGGACGACGCTGGCCTGATGCCCCGCTACCGCCTCCTCGTCGAGTATGACGGCCGGCCCTACAACGGCTTCCAGGCCCAGGCCGTGCTGCCGTCGGTGCAGGGTGCGATCGAGGCGGCGGTAAAGGCCTTCAGCGGCCAGGACGTGCGCATCGCCGCCGCCGGCCGCACCGACACCGGCGTCCACGCCACCGGCCAGGTCGTGCATGTCGACCTTGAGAAGGACTGGCCGGCCCAGACCGTGTTCAACGCCCTCAACGCCCACCTGACCCGCGAGGCGGTGTCGATCCTCTCGGCCGAGCTCGCCGAGGAGGGCTGGCACGCCCGCTTCTCGGCCAATGAGCGTCGCTACCTCTATCGGATCCTCAACCGCCGCGCCCCGCCGGCGCTGGACAAGGGCAAGGTCTGGCACGTGAAGAAGGACCTGGACGCCGACGCCATGCACGCCGCCGCGCAAGCTCTGGTCGGCCTGCATGACTTCACGACCTTCCGTGACATGCACTGCCAGGCCAAGAGCCCGGTGAAGACGCTCGACGTCGCCCGCGTGCGCCAGGCCGGCGAGGAGATCCATCTGGACTTCGAGGCCCGCAGCTTCCTGCATCGGCAGGTGCGGTCGATGACCGGGACCCTGGTCGAGGTCGGCGCCGGGCGCTGGACGCCGGACGATGTCAAGGCGGCGCTGGAGGCCAGGGATCGCCGCGAATGCGGACCCGTGGCCCCGGCCGATGGGCTGTATCTGGTGGGCGTGGGGTACGGCGCCTAGTGTCCCGATTCCGAAGTTCGCAAGCGTTTGTGGCAAGCTCCGACGAACTTCGGAATTGATAAGGACACTAGTAAGTTTATGTTTCTAGTGTGCTTTTTTTAGATTTGAAGTTCGCTCAGAGCCGGATCCAAGTGCGGGCGAACTTCAAATCCAGCACACTAAGCGGCCTTCGCGCCCAGCGCCCGCATCCTGGCCAGCCATCGCGCCCGGCCGGCCGGTCCGATCGACTCGACCCCGCCGATGATCGAGCTGCGGATGGGCCGCACGCCGGCCAGCATCAGGATGCCTTTCTCGATCGCCTTCACGCCATGGGCGCCGAAGACCAGGCGAAACACCGGGCCGGGCATGCCCATGGTGACGACCAGGCGCGCCGAGCGGCCCTTGAGCTTGGAGATCCAGCCCCGCTCGCCGATGGCGAAGCCGAAGCCGCCGCGAAACACCTGCTCTAGGAGAGCCTTCAGCTTGGCCGGAACGCCGCCCAGCCACAGGGGAAACAGCAGCACGATATGCTCGGCCCGCTCGATGTCCTGTTGCAGGGCGCGAATTTCGGCCGGCGGCTGTCCCTGTTCGAACTCCGACTGGCCGAGCAGGTAGGGGACATCCATCCCTCCCAGGTCGACGCGTTTCACGGTGTGGCCGGCCTTCACCGCGGCGTCGGCATAGGCGCTCGCCAAGGCGCCGCCGAAACGATCGGGGCTTGGGTCGGGGTGCCCGACCAGGATGAGAATACGCCGGCTCATGACGATCAGGGTGGCCCAGGCGCGAACCGGCGCCCTTGAGCCGCGTCAAAGTCTCTACAGCACCGAGCAGTTGGTGATCTGGCTGAACGCTTCCAGCGCCGCCGTGCCGACGACCGAGGTGCCGAACCGGTCCAGCTCCGGCGACCAGACCGCCACCGTCGCCTTGCCTGGGATCACCGCGACGATGCCGCCGCCCACGCCGCTCTTGGCCGGCAGGCCGACGCGGTAGGCGAAGTTGCCGACGCTGTCATAGATGCCGCAGGTCAACAGCAGCGAATTGAGCCGCCGGGTCAGGCGCTCGGGGAACACCGTCTCCTGGGCCACCGGCGAGAAGCCGCCCGCCGCCAGGGGCAGGAAGGCCCGGGCCAGCTGGCGACAACTCATGGTCAGGGCGCACTGGCGGCAATAGGCGGCCACCACGCCCTCGGGCTCGTGGGTCAGGGTGCCCTTGCCGCGCATCAGGCTCGCGATAGCCCGGTTCTGCCAGGCATGGGCCAGCTCCGAGCCCGCCACCGCCCCGTCGATCTCCAGCCGCTCGTCGCACAGGAAGCCGGCGAAGTCCCGGACCAGCGCGGCCGGATCGCGCGTGACGTCCAACAGCACATCGGTGATCGCCAGGGCGCCGGCGTTGATGAACGGGTTGCGTGGCGCCCCGCCCTCGGCTTCCAGCAAGGAGAGGTGGTTGAACGGCGTGCCCGACGGCTCCTTGCCGACCCGGGTCCAGGTCTCGTCGCCCAGGCGGTTGAGCGCCAGCCCCAGCGCGAAGACCTTGGTGATGCTCTGGACCGAAAAGCCCTCGTCGGCGTCGCCGATGACGTGCTCGCCGCCATCGACCGTGCGCACGGCCATGCCGAACTTGCGCCCCGGCACATTGGCTAGCTCCGGGATGTAGTCGGCCGTCCGCCCCTTGCCGAAATGCGGCTTCACCAGCACCGCCACCTCGGCCAGCACGTCGGGGATCGAGAGCGCCTTCATGTCGACGCGCCGGCTCTTAAGCGAAGGCCGCGAAGTAGCGGTTGATCAGCGCCTCGTAGGCGCCCGCCAGCTGGCGGATCTCCTCGACCGGGACCCGCTCGTCGACCTGGTGCATGGTCGAGCCCACGAGGCCGAACTCGACCACCGGGCACAGGGCGCGGATGAAGCGGGCGTCGCTGGTGCCGCCGGTGGTCGACAGCTCCGGTACGCGGCCGGTGGCGTCGCCGACGGCGGCCACGATGACATCGGTGAAGGCGCCCGGCTCGGTCAGGAAGGCCTCGCCGCTGATCTTGCACAGCGCTTCCACGCGGCCCGAGAAGCCTTCCGCCGCCTCGCGGCACTCGGCCTCGATCCAGGCCGCCAAGTCCTTGCCCTGGTGGGCCGGGTTGAAGCGGATGTTCACCCGCGCCTTGGCCGAGGCGGGGATGACGTTGGTGGCCGTGTTGCCGACGTCGACCGTGGTCACTTCCAGGTTCGAGGGCTGGAAGCCCGTATAGCCCTCGTCCAGCACTCGGCTTTGCAGGCGCGACAGGATGTCGACCATCACCGGGATCGGGTTGGCGGCGCGATGCGGATAGGCCACGTGGCCCTGCACGCCGTCCACGGCGATCCAGGCGTTGATGCTGCCGCGCCGGCCGATCTTGACCATGTCGCCCAGCAGATTGGCGCTGGTCGGCTCGCCGACGATGCAGTGGTCGATGATCTCGCCCTCGGCGGCCAGGGCCTCGACGACCTTGACCGTGCCGTCCTCGGCCACGCCCTCCTCGTCGCCGGTGATCAGGAAGCTGATCGAGCCGGCGTGCTCTGGGACCTTGCCCACGGCGGCGACGAAGGCGGCGATGGCGCTCTTCATGTCGACCGCGCCCCGGCCGTAGAGGACGCCGGCCTTGATCTCGGCTTCGAACGGACCGGCGGTCCAGGCCGCGTCGTCGCCGACCGGCACCACGTCGGTGTGGCCGGCGAAACAGAGGTTGGGCCTGGCCGTTCCGCGCCGGGCGTAGAGGTTCTCGATCTCGCCGAACGTCATGCGCCGGCAGGTGAAGCCGAGCGCTTCCAGCTGGCGCTGCAGCGTATCCATCGCGCCCGCGTCGGCCGGGGTCACCGACGGGCGACGGATCAGGGCTTGAGCCAGTTCGACGGGGTCGATGCTGACGGAAACGGGCGCGGGGCTGGTCATGATGCGGGGTTTAGGCTTCCCTCTGGCGGGACGCAAACCCAGCAAGCTTCTTCCAAGGTCTCCGATGCCCAAGATCGATATCGCCTCGGCCCCGACCCGCGTCGGCACGGCCTATCCCGCGCCGTTCAACGCGCCCTGCCTGCAACGCCATCGCACCAAGCTGGGCGACGCGGTCGGGCTCGACCAGTTCGGCGTCAACCTCCTGCGCCTGCCGCCTGGCGCCTGGTCCAGCCAGCGCCACTGGCACACGGCCGAGGACGAGTTCACCTGGGTGCTCGAGGGCGAGGTCGTGCTCGTGGAGAACGACGGCGAGACGGTGCTGAGAGCCGGCGACTGCGCGGGCTTCAAGGCCGGGGCGGCGAACGGCCACCACTTCCAGAACCGCTCGGACAGGGACGTGCTGCTGCTGGAGATCGGCTCGCGGCGGCCGGATACGGATGGCTGCGACTATCCCGATATCGACCTGGTTCTGCGGGAGGGGGAGGATGTCTACCGTCACCGCGACGGGACGCCGTATGAGACGGATCAGGGGCGGAAGCGGTAGGGGCGCGCAAGTCTGCGATGAATGGTTGTCGAGCATGCTCCCTCTCCCATAGGGAGAGGGCTGGGGTGAGGGGTTACAGCGCTCGACGGAGTGCCGGCACCCCGTCAAACCTCGTAACCCCTCACCCTCCCACCGCTTCGCGGCGGGCCCCTCCCTCTCCCTAAAGGAGAGGGGTTCTAGAGCCCGCTCAGCCCTGCGATCGTCTCACCGTGAGATGTAAGGAGGGCTCCCTTCCGCGAGGAAGGACGCTCGAAACCCAGACATAATCCCCCGTCATCCCGCGCTTCATGCGCGGGACCCATGGTTCAGCTCTCGCTTGAGAGGACACCTTGCCCCGCACCTGCGGCGGACAGATGGGTCCCGCGAACACGTCGCGGGATGACGGCTATCTCTGGATTTCCAGAAAAAGCCGCCCCCTAAGCCGCCCGGCGCGCCTTCTTCACCTTGGTGATGGCGCGGTCGCGGCGCAGGCGCGACAGGTGGTCGATGAACAGCACGCCTTCCAGGTGATCCATCTCGTGCTGGATGCAGACGGCGAACAGGCCCTCGGCCTCCTCGACGACGGTCTCGCCCTGGTAGTTCATGTAGCGGATGGTGACCTTGGCCGGACGCTCGACCTCGTCGAAATATTCCGGCACCGACAGGCAGCCTTCCTCGTAGCCGAGGGTGTCTTCCGAGGTCGACAGGATCTCGGGATTGACGAAGTAGCGCGGGGCCGGCTCCTCGCCCTCGCGGGCCAGGTCCATGGTGATCACCCGCACGGGCTCGCCCACCTGCACGGCGGCCAGGCCAATGCCCGGGGCGTCGTACATGGTCTCCAGCATGTCATCCATCAGCGCGCGCAGCGCGTCGGTGACGGTCTCCACGGGCGCGGAGATCTTCTTCAGCGTCGCCAGATCGGCGGCGTTATCGACGGTGAGGATGCGACGGATAGCCATGGTCCCCCTCAGGTAGTGGGGTCATTTCCGAGCGTCAAGGTGGGAGATTGTCCCACGTCCAGCTTGGTGATGGGGCGGACGGCCGTCTCGATGGCCTCTAGTTCGTCCATCGACTTGCCGTGGTCGACCTTCAGCTTTTCGAACTCGCGGGCCTTGGGCAGGACCCGGCTCTCCAGCGACCCGACGAAGGCGTTGTACTTGTCGACCGCCGCCGACAGCGAACGGCCCACGCCCGCGACGTGGCCGCCCATGTCGGCGATGCGCTTGTAGAGCTCGCGCCCCAGGGCGGCGACCTCGACGGCGTTCTTGGCCTGCTCCTCGACCCGCCAACCATAGGCCACGGCCTTGCAGAGCGCGAACAGGGTCGAGGGCGTGACGATGATCACCCGCTTGTCCATCGCCTCGGTCATCAGCTCGGGCGCGCGCTCCAGCGCGGCGGTCAGGATGCCGTCGCCGGGCACGAACATGGTCACGAAGTCGGGCGAGATCTCCAACGCGTCCCAATAGGCCTTGGCCGACAGCTGCTGAACGTGGGCGCGCAGGCTGGCGGCGTGACGGACATAGGCCGCCTCCCGCGCGATTTCGTCGCTGGCGTCCTGGGCCTCAAGATAGGCGGTCAGCGAGCACTTGGCGTCGATCACGAAGGCGGCGTTCTTGGGCATCCGCACCACCACGTCGGGGCGCAGCCGGCCGGAGTCGAGCTGGACCTGCTCGGTGAAGTCCACCCCGTGCTTGAGGCCGGCCATCTCCAGCACGTTGCGTAGCATCTGCTCGCCCCAGCGGCCTTGGACGCCGGCCCCGCGGCGCAAGGCGGCCGACAGCTTGCGGGCCTCGGTCTGGGTGGCGGTCGAGGCTTCCAGCAGTTGGGCGATCTGGGCCTTGAGGCCGCCGGTCTCTTCCGCGCGGGCCTTCTCGACGGCGGTGACCTGAGCCTCGAACTTGGCCAGGGTCTCGGCCACCGGCTTCAGCTGGGCCTCCAGCCGGGCCTGGGTGAGGTTGTCGCGGCTCTTGGCGTTCTCGTCGGCGCGCTTGATCAGCTGTTCGGCGATGGCGTTGGCGCTCTGGGCGGCCTGGGCCTTGATCAGCTCGATCTGGGTGGCGGTCTGGTCTTCCAGGAGACGCGTGCGCTCCTCGGCCTGGGCGACCTTCTCGTTCAGCATCCAGGCCTGGGCCTCGGCCTTGGCGGCCCGGCGCTGGGCTGCGAACGCCCAGAGGGCGCAGGCGATCGTCGCCAGGGCGAAGACGATGGCCAGGATCAGGAACGGATCTGAAAAGTTCATGCTCCGTTCTTAGCGGGAGTCGACCCAAAACGGAAGGCGGCCGGGCTCTTCGCCCGGCCGCCGCCTGGATCAGTCGTCGCCGTCGGCGAGATCGGCGATCATGCCGCTGATCGGTTCGCCGCCGAAGCCGGTGACGTTGTGGCCGCGGTCGACCACGCCGACCTTGGCCGGGTGCGGCGCTTCGGCTTCGGTTTCCGGAGCCTTGTCCTCGGGCGTGCTCATGTAATCAGTCCCTCCACTGGCGCGCGCCGGCGACCGGCCGAACGCGACGATGCGGAGCTTGGCGCGGGAAGGCCAAGCTGTCAGCCGGATTCCAGGGCGATCCCCAGGATTTCGCTCAAGCCGGGCGCCGAGCGCGCAGGGCTTGTGCGATGGTGCCGTCGTCGAGCCAGTCGAGGTCGCCGCCGACCGGGACGCCGCGCGCCAGCATGGTCACCGGCACATTGGTGCGGGCCAGGCGGTCGGCGATGTAGTGGGCGGTCGTCTGGCCGTCGACCGTGGCCGGCAGGGCCAGGATCACCTCGGCCACTCGCTCCTCATCTGGGCCCTCGGCCACCCGGGCCGCCAGCTCGGCGATGCGCAGCGAGTCCGGCCCGACCCCGTCCAACGCCGACAGCAGCCCGCCCAGCACGTGGTAGCGGCCCTTGAACGAGCCGCCGCGCTCCATGGCCCAGATCGAACCGACCTCCTCGACCACGCACAGCAGACGGCCGTCGCGCGAGCGGTCCGAGCAGATGGCGCAGGGATCGATGACGTCCAGCGAGCCGCAGACCGAGCACGCGCGGACCTTGGCCTGGGCGTCGGCCATGGCGGCCGCCAGCGGCGCCAGCAGCGTGTCGCGCTTCTTCAGCAGGGCCAGGGCCGCCCGCCGGCCCGAGCGCGGACCCAGCCCCGGCAGCTTGGACAGCAGGGCGATCAGGCGCTCGATCTCGGGTCCGGCGGAGGCGGCCATCAGGTCCTTTGCGAAGGCGGTGCTTTACCCACGCCCTTCGACAGGCTCAGGGTGAGGGTGATTGTCGAGTCGGTAGATATCCTCATCCTGAGCGTGTCGAAGGACGAGGATATCGGTTCCGCCAACCTAGAACTTCATCCCGGGCATGCCGCCCATCAGGCCCGCCATCGGGCCGGCGGCCTCTTGCATCATCTGGGCCTGCTTGGCGTCGAGCTTCTTCTTGGCGTCGGCGTGGGCGGCGACAATCAGGTCGGCGATGACCTCGCCCTCGCCCGGCTCGATCAGGCTCTCGTCCAGCACCACCTTGGCCAGCTCGCCGGTGCCCTTGAGGGTGACGGTGACCATGCCGCCGCCCGAGGTTCCCTCGACGGTGCTCTCGGCCAGACGCGCCTGGGCGTCCGCCAGTTTCTGCTGCATGGCCTGGGCCTGCTTCATCAGGCCGCCGAGGTCTTTCATGGTCTCAATCTCCAACCTTGGTTGTCATCCCGGCGAAAGCCGGGACCGCCGGACAGACCGGCGCTTGCCGTGGTCCCGGCTCGGCGCGCTGCGCGCTTGGCCGGGATGACAGCCTCTATCGTCAGCCCTCTTCCTCGTCCGGCTCCAGAGGCGGGGTCTCGGGGGTGAGGAGCTTGCGGATCTCGACGATCTCGGCGCCGGGGAAGGCCGACAGCACCGAGGCGACGAACGGATCCTTCTTGATCTCCGCCAGCGCCTCGCGCTCCTCGCGCTTCTGGCGCTCCATCAGGCTCTCGGCCCCGCCGCCGCCCTCGGCGGCCACCAGCCAGGGCTGGCCGGTCGCTTCCTTCAGGAAGCGGACCAGGCGGCCGGCCAGGTTGCCGGGCGCGCCGGGCGCGGCCTCGAAGGTGATGGCGCCGGGCCGGAAATTGATCGGGCGGACATACTGCTCGACGTCTAGCCGCAGGCCGATGTCGCGCCGCGCGGCGATCAGGGCCATGACGTCATCGAACGAAGCCACCACCGGCATGGCCAGGGCCCCGGGCGCGGCCATGGTCATGGGCGCATGGGCGGCCGAGCTCGCGCCGCCGGCCGAGCCGCCGCCCATCGAGACGCCCCCGCCCGAACCGCCGCCGCCGCCAATTCCACCGGGCGGCGCGCCGTCGCGCAGGGCCTTCAGGGCTTCTTCCGGGCCGGGCAGGTCGGCCGCGTAGCACAGTCGGATCAGCGCCATCTCGGCCGCGGCCATGGCGTCGGGCGCGCGGCGCACCTCCTCGTGGGCCTTCAGCAGCATCTGCCACAGGCGCGACAGCGTGCCGGCCGAGGTGTGGGCGCCGATGGCGGCCAGGCGCGCGGCCTGCTCCTTGGGCATCGACAGGGCGTCCGGCCCCAGGGCCTTGGCCACCGCCGCGCCGTGGCAGTGGTCCAGCACGTCCAGCATCACCACCGTCGGATCGGCCCCGAAGCCCCAGAGGGCGCGGAAGCCCTCCAGCGCGTCCTTGGTCTTGCCGGCCATGACGTTTTCGAACAGGGCGATGGTCTGGCCGCGATCGGCCAGACCCAGCATGTCGCGGACGACGGTGGCCGTGACCGTGGCCCCGCGATCGCTCTGCACGATGGCCTGGTCCAGCAGCGACAGGCCGTCGCGCACCGAGCCCTCGGCCGCGCGGGCGATCAGGGCCAGGGCGTCCATCTCGATCCGCGCGCCTTCCTTGGCCGAGATCTTGTCGAAGTGCTTGACCAGCACGTCCGGCTCGACCCGGCGCAGGTCGAAGCGCTGGGTGCGGGAGAGGATCGTCACCGGCACCTTGCGGATCTCGGTGGTGGCGAAGATGAACTTGGCGTGCGGCGGCGGCTCTTCCAGCGTCTTCAGCAGGGCGTTGAACGCCGCCGTCGACAGCATGTGCACTTCGTCGATGATGTAGACCTTGTAGCGCGCCTCGACCGGGGCGTAGCGCACCCCGTCCAGCAGCTCGCGCATCTCGTCGACCTTGGTGCGCGAGGCGGCGTCCAGTTCCAGCACGTCCATGTGCCGCCCCTCGATGATCGAGCGGCAGTGATAGCCCTCGACGGTCAGGTCGACCGAGGGCCCCTTGACGGTGTCGGTCTCGTAGTTGAGCGCCCGGGCCAGCAGGCGCGCGGTCGTGGTCTTGCCGACGCCCCGCACGCCGGTCAGCATGAAGGCGTGGGCGATGCGGCCCGTGGAGAAGGCGTTGGCCAGGGTGCGGACCATGGCCTCCTGGCCGATCAGGTCCTCGAAGGTGCGCGGGCGGTATTTCCGCGCCAGCACGGTATAGGCGTCGCCCTTCTCGCTCTCGGGCGGAGAACTCGACCACGGGACGCGCCTCCGCGACCGGCGCGGGCGCTGGCGCTTCGCCGAAGATGTCGGCGGTGTTCTCGTCGCGCTCGGCCAAGTCTTCCTTGGGGGAGCTTCGTCCCACGGCGGCGCGGAATCAGGCGAGAGATCGTCGAGGTCGGCCATGGACAGTCCGGTAACGCCGCCCTCGTCCTTCGACAAGCTCAGGATGAGGGCTACTGACAGGGACTGGTCCCAAGGATGAGCCGAGGGCAGTCCAAATCCTCATCCTGAGCTTGTCGAAGGACGAGGGTTTGGTCCAGCGACCATTGCGGCCTCGCCGTAGACCGATGACGATTTCAGGAGAAGGGAAAGGTGGAGACCGGACAGCGACCCAGAGCTGATCTCGTTGTGGCTGCTGCCTCTCGGCCCTGACCAAGTTGGCGAGGACTCCGTCCGCGCCGATCTCCGAGGCCTATATCGCGACTCATCGCGACGGATGCAAGCCGCATGACGCATTCGCGACGTCGTGACGAGCGTTCATACTCGCGCTAGAGACGACGCATGGCCCTGTCGATCATCACCAACACCTTCGCCGGCAACCCCCTGAACCGCGACAGCGAGCGGCGGGACGAAGCCTGGCTGGCTGAAAGGCTGGCCGACCCCGAGTTGCTGGCCGTGGCGCTATGGAACGGCAAGCCGCTGGTCGAGGACGTCCTCGGCGAGGACGGCAAGCCGACCGGAGTGCAGATCGCCTATCTGCGCGCCGACATGGCCCAGGACCTGGCCGGCGGGAACGAGAGGCTGCTGTATCTGGGCCTGTGGAAGGACATCGCCGTCTTCGCGGTCGATATCGACACCACCGCCGACCCCGCCGAGGGCCCGCTGCAGGGCCTGGGCCGGTTCGAGGAGCTACGCGGCGCGGCCGCGACCCTGCCGCCGGCCGACGCCGGGATTCTCGCGACCGCCAAATCGATGTTCGAATGGCGTCGCCGCCACCGCTGGTGCAGCAACTGCGGCCAGAAGAGCGAGGTCGCCGACGGCGGCTGGAAGCGCATCTGCCCCGCCTGCGACGCCGAGCACTTCCCCCGCACCGACCCGGTGGCGATCATGCTGGCGGTCCATGACGGCAAGTGCCTTCTGGGCCGCCAGGCGGCCTGGCCCAAGGGCATGTTCTCGGCCCTGGCCGGCTTCCTGGAGCCCGGCGAGACCATCGAGGAGGCCTGCGCCCGCGAGCTGAAGGAGGAGGCCGGGCTGACCGCCACCGCCGTCCGCTACCATTCCAGCCAGCCCTGGCCATGGCCGGGCTCGCTGATGATTGGCCTGATCGCCGAGGTCGACAGCGCCGAAGCCGCGCCCGACCAGACCGAGCTGGAGGAAGTCCGCTGGTTCTCGAAGGACGAGGCCGTCCGGCTGATCAAGGGCGAGATCGAGGGCGTGTTCTGCCCGCCGTCGCTGGCGATCGCCCATCAACTGATCAAGGCGTGGAGCGAGGAGTGACGCTCCAGACGCCCCCCCGGACGACGGGGAGCATCGTCCAGGCCGCCCTTATCTAAACGGCGGCTCGTCGAAGGCTCGCAGCTTGCGCGAGTGCAGGTTCGGGCCCTCGGCGTGCAGCAGCTTGCAGGTCAGGATCCCGATCTGCAGGTGCTGGCTGATCGCCCGCTCGTAGAAGGCGTTGGCCTGGCCGGGCAGCTTGATCTCGCCGTGCAGCGGCTTGTCCGACACGCACAGCAGCGTCCCGTACGGCACCCGGAAGCGATAGCCCTGGGCCGAGATGGTCGCGCTCTCCATGTCGATCGCCACGGCGCGGCTCTGGTTGAAGCGCAGGGCCGAGAGGCTGTGGCGCAGTTCCCAGTTGCGGTCGTCGGTGGTGACGACGGTGCCGGTGCGCAGGCGCTTCTTCAGCTGGTCGCCGCTGTCGCCGCTGATCGCCTTGGCCGCGTCGTAGAGGGCGCGCTGCACCTCGGCGATCGACGGCACCGGAATCTCGGGCGGCAGCACGGCGTCCAGCACGTGGTCGTCGCGCAGATAGGCGTGGGCCAGCACGTAGTCGCCGATGGTCTGGGTGTCGCGCAGGCCGCCGCAGTGGCCGATCATCAGCCAGGCCTGTGGGCGCAGCACCGCCAGGTGGTCACAGATGGTCTTGGCGTTGGACGGGCCGACGCCGATGTTGAGCAGGGTCACGCCCGCGCCGCCCGGGGCCATCAGGTGGTAGGCCGGCATCTGGTGCTTGCGCCAGGTCGACTCCGCGATCGCCAGTTCCGGATTGACCGTGTTGGCGGTGATGGTCAGGCCGCCCGAGCAGGACAGGGCCGTATAGGGGCTGCCCTCCTGCTGCAGCTGCTCGATGCCCCAGCGGACGAACTCGTCGACATAGCGGTGGTAGTTGGTGAACAGGATGAACTGCTGCACGTCCTCGGCCGGGGCGCCGGTGTAGTGCTTCAGGCGGGCCAGAGAGAAGTCGGTGCGCAGGCCGTCGAACAGCGACAGCGGGCGGGTCTCCTCCAGCGCCGGGTTCCAGACGCCGTCGGCGATCTCGTCGCCGATGAAGGCCAGGTCCGTGGTCGGGAAGAAACGGGCGATGTCCTCGCTGCGCACGTCGGCCTGGTTCAGGTCGATGGTGGCGTCCAGCACGTAGGGATAGGGGATCTCCTGGCTGGAGCGGTCGACCTCGATCTCGACGTCGAAGTCGTCCATCAGCAGGCTGAGCTGCTCGACCAGATAGTCCTTGAACTGGGCCGGCTTGGTGACCGTGGTCGAATAGACGCCGGGGCGGCTGACGCGGGCGTACGAGCGGGCCAGCTTGGGCGGCAGGGCCTCCGGGTCGTAGGTCAGTCGCAGTTCGGGATAGGCGAACGTGCCGTCGAACCGCGTCTGCGGGTCCGGGCGGGTTCCGTTTTCGAGATAGGCGCGCAGGGCGGTCCGCAGAGCGTCGACGGCGCGTTCGTATTCGTCATTGAGCCGTTCGACGACGGCGATTGCTTTTTCTTGGTTCGACATGGGTCCTTATAGCGACGTTTTGCGACGTTGGCGAGACGCCGGCCGGGCCGAATGGGAATGATTTATTACTTAGCGAAGGTGAGGAAGTCGCGCGGACTTCCGTCTTCAGTATGAGCCTAATTCTTCGGCTTGGTTTGCCGGAAGCTAGGCCCTGTCATCGCAAGGGCATGGACGAACCGGCGCCGGTCGGCCACAAGGGCTGAAATGCTCAAGGAGGGGCGAATGGCGGCGCGAGCGTTCTCGCGCGTCGTTCCTTCCGAACACCAGAACAAGGCCGTCGACGTCGAGACAGACGCCAGGGGAATTCATGAACAAGCGCTTCGCCTATCTGATCATCGCGTCCATGATCCTGGGGGTCATGGTCGGCTGGGCCTGTAATCAGTTCCTCGATCCGGCCCAGACCGAAGAAGCGGTCAAGTGGTTCAAGATGGGAACCGACCTCTTCCTGCGGCTGATCAAGATGATCATCGCCCCGCTTGTGCTGACGACGCTCGTCGCGGGCATCGCCCACATGGAGGACGCCGCCGCCGTGGGCCGGATCGGCGCCAAGACCATGGCCTGGTTCATCAGCGCCTCGGCCGTATCGCTGCTGCTGGGTCTGCTGATGGTGCACCTGTTGCACCCGGGCGCGGGCCTGAACCTGACCGAGCTCTCCAGCGCCGCCAACGCCCCGGCGGCCTCGACCGAAACCTTCACCCTGCAGGGCTTCCTGACCCATCTGGTGCCGGCCTCGATCTTCGAGGCCATGGCCAAGAACGAGATCCTGCAGATCGTGGTCTTCAGCCTGTTCGTCGGCACCGCCGTCGCCTCGCTGGACAACAAGGCCCCGCACATCCTGGAACTGGCCGAGCAAGGCGCCCAGGTGATGTTGAAGGTCACCGGCTTCGTCATGAAGCTGGCCCCGCTGGCGATCTTCTGCGCCCTGGCCTCGACCATCGCCACCCAGGGCCTGTCGATGCTGGCCGTCTACGGCAAGTTCGTGCTGGGCTTCTACGCCACCATGGGCACGCTGTGGCTGCTGCTGTTCGTCGCCGGCTTCCTGGTGCTGGGCAAGCGGGTGATCCCGCTGTTCGGCGTGATCCGCGAGCCGGCCCTGCTGGCCTTCTCGACCGCCTCGTCGGAAGCCGCCTATCCGCGCATCCTCGACAGCCTGCCCAAGATCGGCGTGCGCCGTCGCATCGTCTCGTTCGTCCTGCCGCTGGGCTATTCGTTCAACCTCGACGGCTCGATGCTCTACTGCACCTTCGCCACCATGTTCATCCTGCAGGCGCACGGCGTGCACCTTTCGGTCCAGCAGCAGATCTTCATGCTGCTGCTGCTGATGGTGACGTCCAAGGGCATCGCCGGCGTGCCGCGCGCCTCTCTGGTGGTGATCATGGCCACCCTGACCTATTTCGGCCTGCCGGAGGCCTGGATCGCCCTGGTGCTCGGCGTCGACCACCTGCTGGACATGGGCCGCTCGGCCACCAACGTCGTCGGCAACAGCGTCGCCGCCGCCGTGGTCGCCAAGTGGGAAGGCGAGCTGGACGAGATCCAGCCCGACACCGAGCCCGCCAAGGCCTAAAGCCCTTCCAGCACGGCTTCGATCACAGCCCGCTCCCCGAGCCCGTCAGGTTTCCAACCTGGCGGGCTTTTTCGTGTACAGTTTCAAATGTACAGTAAAAACTTGACAAGGCCCCGGCGAGGTCCAATCTCTTGAGGCGAGGGGCCTTTGAGGACGATGACGTCATGAGCAAGATCACCCACATCGCGCGCTCGGCGCTGATCGGGCTCGCTCTGGCCGGCATGGGCGCCACGGCCGCTTCGGCGGCGCAAGGCGACGTCCCGGTCAAGGCGGCCAAGCCCGCCCGCCAGTGCTTCTACCTGTCCGACTGGCGCGGCTGGACCGCGCCGGACAAGAACACCCTGTACATGAAGGTCCGCGGTCGCGACGTCTATCGCGTCGACCTGGCGTGGGGCTCCAACCAGCTGACCTGGCCGGGCACGCATCTGGTGTCGATCGTGCGCGGCCCCGACAGCGTCTGCGGTCCGCTGGACCTGGACCTGCGCGTCGGCGACGGCCTGGGCATGGCCATCCCGATCCGGGCCAAGACCATCACCAAGCTGACCCCGGAAGAGATCAAGGCGATCCCGAAGAAGTATCAGCCGTAAGGCCGCCGGGCGCCGCCCTCCGTCGGCGCCGACGCCCACGAAGCGAAACAACAAAGGGCGGGACCCGGCTTCCGGATCCCGCCCTCTGCTCACGCCCCTCGTGAAGCGATCACTGCGCCGGCGTCAGGTCCGTGCGCTTCTTCATCATCTCGTCGAAGCTGGTCCAGACGCCCTCGGCGCCGTGCCATTGGCCCTTGGTCGCGGCCTTGGAATATTCCGTGGCGCGCGCCTCGAAGAAGTTGGCGTGCTCGACGCCCGACAGCAGCGACTGCAGCCAGGGCAGCGGGTTTTCCTTCACGCCGTACACTTCCGGCAGCTGCAGCTGGCGCAGGCGCCAGTCGGCGATGAAGCGGATATAGGCCTTGATGTCTTCGGGGGTCATGCCCTGGATTTCGCCGGCCTCGAAGGCCAGGTCGATGAACTTGTCCTCCAGCCCGACCACGTGCTTGCAGCAGTCGACGATGTCGTCGGCCACGCTCTTGGTCACCGCGCCGGTTTCCTTGTTGAAGGCGTGGTACAGCTTGATGATGCCGTCGCAGTGCAGGCTCTCGTCGCGGATCGACCACGAGACGATCTGGCCCATGCCCTTCATCTTGTTGAAGCGCGGGAAGTTCATCAGCATGGCGAACGAGGCGAACAGCTGCAGGCCTTCGGTGAAGCCGCCGAACATGGCCAGGGTGCGGCAGATGTCGGCATTGGTGTCGACGCCGAAGGTCTGCATGTAGTCGTGCTTGGCCTTCATGGCCTCGTATTCCATGAACGCCGAGAACTCGGTCTCGGGCATGCCGATGGTCTCGAGCAGCAGGGCGTAGGCCGCGATATGGATCGTCTCCATGTTCGCGAACGAGGCCAGCATCATCTTCACTTCGGTCGGTTTGAACACCCGGCCGTAGCGCTCCATGTAGTTGTCCTGCACCTCGATGTCGGACTGGGTGAAGAAGCGGAAGATCTGCGTCAGCAGGTTCCGTTCCTTGTCGTTCAGCTTGACGGCCCAGTCCTTGAGGTCCTCGCCCAGCGGCACCTCTTCGGGCATCCAGTGGACCTGCTGCTGCGTCTTCCAGAAGTCGTAGGCCCACGGATAGCGGAACGGCTTGTAGCCGCCCGACGGGGTCATCAGGCCGGGCAGGATGAGCGACGACGGAGCAGACATGGCGGGCCTCGGGGAGCGAGAATCGAGCGGACGGGGTAGGCTTAAGGCTACGGCAGGCTGACGCCCGACGCACCCTGATAGTGACCCACTACATTTAGTGTGACAATGGGCCGCGCCCACAACATAGGGGATGATTTGTGGAGAAACCGTTCACGATTTTCAGCGCTCTCGGCTCGGGCGGCGTGCCCGTCGAGGCGGCTATGTCCTTGATCGGCCTGCCCTATGAGATCGTCGAAGCCCCGACCTGGGAGGGCGAGGCGCAGCAGGCCAAGGTCGCCGCCATCAATCCCCTTAAGCAGATTCCGGCCCTCGTCACCCCCGCCGGCGAGACGATCACCGAAAGCGCCGCCATCCTGATCTGGCTGGCCGACCGCTATCCCGCCGCCAGGCTCGGCCCCGCGCTCGACGACCCGGCCCGCGCCCAGTTCCTGCGCTGGATGACGTTCCTCCCGGCCTCGATCTATTCGCTGTTCTGGATCAGCGACGAGCCCGCGCGCCTGGCCGGCCCCGACGCCGAGCTCCAGGCGCGGATCAAGACCGCGATCAAGGAACGCATCGTCGACTGCTGGGCGATGATGGAAAGCCAGATCACGCCCTTCAGCGAGAAGATTGGGGGGCGGTATCTGCTGGGCGACGAGCTGAGCGTGCTGGACCTCTACGTCACGGTGCTCAGCCGCTGGGGTCCGCGCCGCGTGCGCTTCTACGAGGCGGCGCCGCGGATGAGCGAAGTGGTCAGGCGGGTGGATGCGGATCCACGGCTGGCGGCGTTCTGGGCGAAGCGGTTCCCGTTCTTTGACGGGTGGGAGCGGTTGGGGCAGCAGGGGTGAGGGCGAAACCTCATCTAGCTACCCTACTTCCCTTCTTTCTCAGACCTCATTGATAGAAGCTGGCGGACGAAGGTGCGAGATACCGATGCAAAGGCGGTGTTACCGTGTTCATCGGTAGCATCAGCTAACATCTGCTTGAAGGCTTCGTCCCAGCCCTCAGGATATTGAAGCGCAAAACTAATCTCGCCAATACGACTAGCTAGGTTGTGCAATGCCGCCGTATCGTATCGTTTCTCAAATTCGTACCCGGGACGAAAGCTAGAGGCACGTAGTCGCTCAGGATCAGCGTGGTCCCAATCCCAGATGCCATGCGTCATTTTATGGCGATCCTGCTCTGCGTTTGCGATGCGGCTAACCAGCCGTTCAAGCCTTTTCCTCTCATCGTCATCGGGAATCTTCCGGCTCATTTGGGTCAATGCGCCGAGACGCCTCGTAAAAGACGAACGCTTAGCGTCTTCCGGCGCAGGCATCCCGAACCGGTCTGCTAGCTCCAGTGTCGCGAAGTAAACGGCATGCTCCAAGTAGGCCCAGTGCGCAGTAACTCGGCCAATTGCCGCGCACTCAGCCTCATCGAGCTCAAATTCGACACGGGAGGGTCCGCCGTTTAGGTCCTTCAGAATGTTAGGCACATGCCCTCCCCAGCGACCCGACCGCCCCGGTCGGGTGCGATCCTTAAATCTCTTGGAGGCTGCAGCGTGCAGGGCTGGGCGGGTTGGTCAAGGACCGGCCTCCGGCCGGCCGCCGCGCGGCGGCGCTGCGCGCCGTCCTTGAGCAACCCGCCCAGCCCTGCGATCGTCTCGCCGTGAGATGTAAGGAGGGCTCCTTCTCCGGGGAGAAGGATTTCCACCGACGCCAAACCCGTCCCGTCATCCCGCGCTTTATGCGCGGGACCCATGGTTCAGCTTCCACGTGAGAACTCGCCCAGCGCCCCATGTGCGGCGGATAAATGGGTCCCGCGCATAAAGCGCGGGATGACGGCGCGGCATGAACTTACCCCTTCGACCGCCACAGCCCCGCCCCGCCGCAACCTCCTTCCCCCAAAAGCCGCCCTTTACGCGGCCACGCTTCCCCGCTATTCACCGCGCCGATGCAAGTCCGTGCGACCATGATTATTACCCCGAAAACGACCCGCCTCGGCGGGGCGGTGTCGGGCGCGCGCGCGAACTAGCGAGCATCCCCAACCAGCCCCGCCGATGCGCGGGGCCGGTTCTCACACCCTTGAGACCTCCAAGCCCGCGCCTCCGCACTTTTCAGGAGACGTAGACCCGTGAGCTTCAAGTTTTCCCGAGCCAACCCGCCCCGCGTCGGCGTCGTCGGCGCCACCGGCCTGGTCGGCGGCATGATGCGCGAGCTGCTGGCCGAGCGGGACTTCCCGTTGGCGGACCTGCGCCTGTTCGCCTCGGCCCGCTCGGCCGGGACCAAGGTCGACTTCAAGGGAACCCAGGTGGTGGTCGAGGACGCCGCGACCGCCGACTTCGCTGGCCTGGACATCGTGTTCTTCTCGGCCGGCGGCGGCACGTCGCTGGAGCTGGCCCCGCGCGCGGCGGCGGCCGGGGCCGTGGTGATCGACAACTCCTCGGCCTGGCGCTCCGACCCGGACGTGCCGCTGGTGGTGACCGAGGTCAATCCGCACGCGCTGGCCAATATCCCCAAGGGCATCGTCGCCAACCCCAACTGCACCACCATGGCCGCCATGCCGGTGCTGAAGCCCCTGCATGACAAGGCGGGCCTCAAGCGCCTGACCGTCAGCACCTACCAGGCCGCCTCGGGCGCCGGGGTGGCGGGCATCCAGGTGCTGGGCCAGCAGTTGAACGCGGGGCTGGACGGCGACATCGAGGGCCTGGCCCGCTCGCCCGACGCCGCGCCCCTGCCCGCCCCGGTCAAGTGGGCCGTGCCGCTGGCCTATAACGTCGTGCCGCTGAACTATCGCGTGGTCGAGGACGGCTACACCGAGGAAGAGGTCAAGCTGCGCGATGAGAGCCGCAAGATCCTCGAGATCCCCGGCCTGCCGGTGTCGGGCACCTGCGTGCGCGTGCCGGTGTTCACCGGTCACTCGCTGTCGATCAATGTCGAGTTCGAGCGGCCGATCTCCGCGGCCGAGGCCGCCGCGCTGCTGGCCGCAGCGCCGGGCGTGGTGCTGGACGAGGTGCCCAACCCGCTGGCCGCCACCGGCCAGGATCCGGTGTTCGTCGGCCGCATCCGGCCCGACCCGACCGTCGCGCATGGCCTGGCCCTGTTCGTGGTCGGCGACAACCTGCGCAAGGGCGCGGCGCTGAACGCGGTGCAGATCGCCGAGGTGATGCTCGACCGTTGAAACCTGTCATCCCGGCCGCAGCGAAGCGCGCCGAGCCGGGACCGCCGGGAACTCCGAGCCTGTCGCGGTCCCGGCTCTCCGCTTCGCTGCGGCCGGGATGACACGTTAGTTTTGGACCGCTCGCCCCATCGGCCAGTCCACATCGACCTCCGCCGCCAGGAAGTCGATGAACGCCCGCACCCGGGCCGGCAGCGGACCGGCATGGCCGACATAGACGGCGCTGACCGTCTCCAGTTCGCCGGAATTGAAGTCGTCCAGCACCGGGACCAGCCTGCCCGCCCGGATGTGATCGACGATGTGGAAGATGCCCAGCTTGGTGATCCCCTGCCCGGCCAGGGCCAGGTGCGTGGCGCTTTCGCCGTCTCCGACCATGGCCCGGCCGAGAGCCGGATAGCACACCCGTTCGCCGGCGATCTTAAAGGGCCACTCGTCGCACTGGCGCGAGAAGTTGAAGGTGATCAGGTCGTGATCGGCCAGGTCGTCGGGATGCCGCGGCGTCCCGCGCCTTGCCAGATAGTCGGGCGAGGCGACCAGCACGGTGCGGCTGTCGCCCAACTTCCTGGCCACCAGTTGCGAGGGCCGCATCGGCCCCACCCGGATCGCCAGCTCGGTCCGCTCGTCCAGCAGGTCGATCACCTGGTCGGTCAGGGTCACGTCGACCTGGACCTCGGGGTTCAGGGCCGTGAACTTCGGGACCAGGGGCAGCAGGTGGTGCAGGCCGAACGGCACGTTGGCGTTGATCCGCAGCCGGCCGCGCGGCACGGCGCAGGCGGCCACCGAGCGCTCGGCCTCGTCCAGGTCGGCCAGCACCCGCAAGGTCCGCTCGTGGAAGGTCAGGCCCTCGGCGGTCAGCTGCAGCTTGCGGGTCGAACGGTTGATCAGCCGCGAGCCGAGCCGCGCTTCCAGCCGCGCCACCAGCTTGCTGACCGCCGACGGGGTCATCGACATCGCCTTGGCGGCGGCCGTGAAGCCGCCCTCCTCGACGACGCGGGCGAAGACCTCCATCTCCCCCGAGCGATTGATCTCCGAGCGCGCCATTTGTGCCCTCATTTCACAAGTAAAGTTCCTTCATCCAATCTAATTCATCGAATGCGCCGGCGCTATCTGGGGGGCTGAACCCAATACGAGAGCCGTCATGCCCCTCGCCCTCTATGCCCTGACCGTCGGCGCCTTCGGCATCGGCGTCACCGAATTCATCATCATGGGCCTGCTGATGCAGGTCTCCGCCGATCTCGGCGTCTCGATCCCGACCGCCGGGCTCCTGATGACCGGCTACGCCCTCGGCGTCTTCGTCGGCGCCCCGATCCTGACCCTCGCCACGCGCCGCCTGCCGAAGAAGACCACCCTGCTGGTGCTGATGGCGATCTTCACCCTGGGCAACATCCTGGCCGCCATCGCCCCGACCTACGGCATCCTGATGGCCGCGCGGCTCGTGACCGCCCTGGCGCACGGCACGTTCTTCGGCGTCGGCTCGCTGGTCGCCGTCTCCCTGGTGGCGCCCGAGCGCAAGGCCTCGGCGATCTCGATCATGTTCACCGGCCTGACCCTCGCCACCCTGCTGGGCGTGCCGTTCGGCGCGTGGCTGGGCCTGGCCTTCGGCTGGCGGATGGCCTTCTGGGCCGTGGCCGGCGTCGGCGCCCTGGCCTTCGTGGTCCTGGCCGTGCTGGTTCCCAGCGCCAGGGAGACGGTCGAACCCGCCCCGCTGCGCGAGGAGTTCGCCGTGCTGGCCCGCCCGCAGGTGCAGCTGGGCCTGGCCATGACGGTGCTGGGCTTTGGCGGGGTGTTCGCGGTCTTCACCTATATCCAGCCGATCCTCACCCAGCTGGCCGGCTTCTCGCAGGCCGCCGTCTCGCCGATCCTGCTGGTGTTCGGCGCGGGCCTGGTGGCCGGCAACCTGGCGGGCGGCCGCTGGGCCGACAAGAGCCTGAACGCGGCCCTGGCCGGGACCCTGATCCTGCTGACGATCGTGATGGGCGCCTCGGCCTTCGCCTTCCACAGCCAGGTCGGCGCGGTGATCGCCGCCTTCCTGCTGGGCGCGGCCGCCTTCGCCACCGTCGCGCCGCTGCAGATGCGGGTGCTGAGCCAGGCCGGCGGCGCGGGCCAGGGCCTGACCTCCAGCCTGAACATCGCCGCCTTCAACCTGGGCAACGCCTTCGGCGCCTGGCTGGGCGGGGCGGTGATCGACCACGGCCCGGGCCTGGCCGCCGTGCCCCTGGTCGCCGCCGTGGTGCCGCTCTCCGCGCTCGCCCTGGCCGCCTTCAGCCTGAGCCTGGAGCGTCGGACAGCACTGGCAGCGGCCTGAATAGGCAGGGGCGGGGCTTGCTGCTAAGCACCGGCCATGCTGACCGATCCGTTCTTCTACGCGGTGGCGATTCCCGCCGTGATCCTGCTGGGCCTGGCCAAGGGCGGGTTCGCGGGGATCGGCGTGGTGGCGGTGCCGCTGATGGCCCTGGCGGTGTCGCCGGTCATGGCCGCCTCGATCACCCTGCCGATCCTGCTGGTTCAGGACGTGGTCAGCGTCTGGGCCTTCCGGAAGAGCTGGGACAAGGGCCTGCTGATCCTGATGCTGCCGGCCGCCGCGGTCGGGATCTTCCTGGGCTGGGCCCTGGCCGCCTTCGTCAAGGAGGCCGCCGTGGAGCTGGCCGTCGGTCTGATCTCGGTGGCCTTCGCCCTGCAGCGCCTGTGGGTCGAGCGCGCCGTCAAGGCCGCCGCCCAGGTCGAGGCGACCCCAGGCCGGCCGTGGCTGGGCGCCCTGTGCGGCGCGGCGGCCGGCTTCACCAGCCAGATCGCCCACGCCGGCGGCCCGCCGTTCCAGATCTACGTCCTGCCCCGCCGCCTGCCGCGCGACGCCTTCATCGGCACCAGCGCCATCTTCTTCGCCGTGGTGAACTGGATGAAGGTGCCGGCCTACGCCGCCCTGGGCCAGTTCACGCCCAAGGTGCTGGCTACCGCCGGGGTGCTGCTGCCCCTGGCCATCGCCTCGACCTGGGGCGGGGTCTGGGTGGTGCGCCGCGTTCCGGCCGAGGGCTTCTACAAGGTCATCTACGTGTTGCTGGTCGCGGTCGGCGGCAAACTGGTGTTCGACGGGGCCAGAGGCCTTCTCTTTTAGAGGGGCCTCTTTTCTGACGCCTTGCGTGGTCCCCGTCCTTTGACGAGCTCAGGATGAGGACCAAAATCGCTTCAGTAGAAAACCTCATCCTGAGCCTGTCGAAGGACGGGGCTTTTCGGTTCCGCTGATTTTTACCTCGATCGTGTCGCCGACGCCCTTTCGCGGCCACGATGATCGACGCTTATATGTCACGGAACGAACCTAGCGTTCGGACGTACTGCATTTCGTATCGAGCGGGCCATGACGACCACCACGACCGACATCATCGCCACCGAGGTCGCCACGCATTATCCGACCCCGGCCGCCAAGTGCGCCGACCTGGTGGTTCACCTGGCCGGCCTGGCCTGCGCCCTGCTGGGCGGCGGCATCCTGCTGGGCCTGGCCTTCGGCGCGGGCAACCTGAAGCAGGTGGCCGCGGTCAGCGTCTATACCGTCGGCCTGATCCTGATGCTGTCGCTGTCGACCGCCTATAACTTCGCCAAGGCCCGCTGGCGGCCGCTGCTGCGCCGCTTCGACCACGCCGGCATCTTCGTGATGATCGCCGCCTCCTACACGCCCTTCACCACCCAGAACCTGCACGGCTGGTGGGCGATCGGCATGACCACGGCGGTCTGGACCGTCGCCGGCGCGGGCGTGCTGGCCAAGCTGTTCCTGCCGGGCCTGGACAAGCGCTTCTGGGTCGGCCTCTACCTCGCCCTCGGCTGGCTGGTGCTGGTCGCCATCAAGCCGATGATCGACGGCCTGTCCTGGGTGGCCCTGCTGCTGCTGGCCATCGGCGGCCTGGTCTATTCCACCGGCACCATCTTCTACCTCATGCAACGGCTTAAGTTCCGCCGCGCCATCTGGCACGGCCACGTCATCGGCGGCGCGGGCCTGCACTACGCGGCCGTCCTGGTGGGCGTGGTGCTGGCCGGCGCGCGCTAGAGGCCTTCCTTGGAAAAGGATCCCGCCGGCAAGATCAACCTCCAGGGCTTCTTCAAGGACAGGAAGGCCACCGATCCGCTGCGCGGCAAGCGCCTGCCCGCGCCGACGTCGGAGCGCCACGTCGAGGCCCAGGGCTTCCCGGGCGTGCGCCTCTCGGTCGACCAGGCCGACGACGCCCTGAAGAGCGCCGCCGACCGCCTGGCGCCGCTGCGCTCGCTGATCGGCCGCGACGAGTTCAACATCCTGGCCCTGTCCGGCGGCGCGTCCGGCGGCGCCTATGGCGCGGGCGTCCTGGCGGGTTTGACCAAGGCGGGCCGCCGCCCCGACTTCGCCATCGTCACCGGCGTCAGCACCGGGGCCCTGATCGCGCCCCTGGCGTTCCTCGGCCCGGCCTGGGACGAGCGCCTGACCGACGCCTATGTCGGCGGCCACGCGGCCGAACTGCTCAGCTTCCGCCGCCTGGGGACCGCTCTGGGCCCCAGCATCTTCAAGGGCGAGAGCCTGGACGCCCTGGTCGAGACCTTCGTCGACCAGGAGATGGTCGACGCCGTCGCGCTCGAGCACCTGAAGGGCCGGCGCCTGCTGATCGCCACCACCAATCTCGACAGCCAGCGGGCCGTCGTCTGGGACATGGGCGAGATCGCCAACCACGGCGGCGACGCGGCCCTGAAGCTGTTCCGCACCCTGCTGGTCGCCTCGTCCTCGGTGCCGGGCATCTTCCCGCCCAAGCTGATCGACGTCGAGGTCGACGGCCAGCATCACCAGGAAATGCACGTCGACGGCGGCGTCGCCGCGCCGCTCTTTCTGATGCCCGACGCCCTGCTGCACTGGCGCAACCTCGGCCCCCGCTTCCGGCGCGGCCGGGTGCATGTGATCGTCAATACGGTGCTGGATCCCTCGCCCCAGTCGACCCCGCCCGGCGTGGCCTCGATCATGGCCCGCAGCTTCGACACCATGCTGCGGTTCTCGTACCGCCAGGCGCTGAGTCTCGCCGCCGGCTTCTGCTCGCGCCACAACCTGCCGCTCAGCGTGGCCTCGATCCCCAACAGCTTCGAGGGGACCAACCTGCTGAAGTTCGAGACCGACCTGATGCGCCGCATCTACGACGCGGGGCGCCAGCAGGCGCTGGAGGGCACGGTGTGGACCAGCGCGGTCGAGGAGCAGAGCCTGTGGCGCGGCCTGTTCAAGAAACAGCTCCCCGCCCCGTCCAGCAGCACGGGCGTGATCATCCGCGACGAGCCGGGCCCGGTCGGCATCACGGCGCCGCTGGAGCCCTAGGTTTCCCGGAGACGGCCGCTGAACGCCGTTCAGCCACGGTTCACACGGCCAAGCTCTATGCTCGCCCGACACCAGGGGAGCTTTCGGATGCCGAGCCTATCGATGCGAAGCCTTATCGTCGGGGTGGCTGTCGCTGGGGCGCTGACCACGGTCGGCTGCGCGACCATCAGCAAGGAGCAGTGCCTGAGCGGCGACTGGGGCGCGGTCGGCTACGGCGACGGGGTGGACGGCCGCCCGATGAGCCGCCTCGACGCCCACGCCAAGGCCTGCGCCAAGGTGGGGGTGACGCCGGAGCCCGTCCCCTATTTCGCGGCGCGCGCCGAGGGGCTGAAACGCTACTGCACCGAACCGAACGGCTTCCGGGTCGGCCGCGAGGGCAAGGCCTATGCCGGGGTCTGCCCGCCGCCGGTCGAGGCCGAATTCCTGGGCGGCTACGCGGACGGCGAGCGGGTCCACGCGGCGACGCAGCGGCTGGAGTTGGCGCGGTCGGATCTCAGCTCGGCCGATGCGCGCGCCGACAAACGCGCCCGCCAGGCCGACGGGGTCGAGGATGAGTTGCGCAATCCCAAGCTCACCGACGAGCAGATCCGCGAACTGCGCGATCGTCTGAACCGGCTGCGTCGCGAGCGTCGGGAGGCGATCGAGGACGGCCGCCGCGCCGACGCGGCGATCCGTGACGCCGAGCGCGAGGTCGACGATCTCAGAGCCCGCTTCTCGCCCCGCTACGGCGGCTGGTGAGCGCCCCTAAGCCTTCTTCAGGTGCCGGGCGCGCAGCTTTTCGACATTCGGCGGATCGGCGCGGAAGTCCGACGCCAGGCCCAGGCGGGCGTTGCACGACGGGCAGCGGACCGAGTCCTCATCGGGGATGTCCGTCGGCGGATCGAAACGCGTGCCGCAAGGCTTGCACTTCCAGTCGCCGGTTGGCGCGGGAGCCGGCGGCGGCGGGGCCGCATGGGGCGTGAACACGGTGGCGCGGGCCGACGGCTTGACCATACGCTCGAGCGGCGGCGGCCCGCCGGGCGCGGCGACCGCGCTCTTCAGGCTCAGGGTCTTGCGGCGCGGGGGCTCGCTATCGCTCATGATCTCGCTTGGCGGCTGGTGGAAGGGACGGCGCTAGCTGCATGAAAGCGGCCCGGAACACAAGCCTAATAGGCCTTTGGCCCGCTCGCCAGCAGCTTGAGCGCGCCTACCACTGGGGCTTGAGGCTGAACGACAGGGCCACCACGTCGTCTTTCTGGGTGGCCAGACCCATGATGCCTTCCCTGGCCTTGATCGCGCGGTGGATGTAGCCCAGCGAGGCCTGCATCGGCCCGCCGCGCCAGGCGATGCCGGCCTGGCTGTCGCCGATCAGCTTGCTGGTGGCGTCCTGGGTCAGGCCCGCTCGGCTCCAGTCGCCGTTCTGGCCGCGCAGCATGTTCAGGCCCACGGCCCGGCCGCTGGCGGCGGCGAAGATGTACCAGCGTCCGCGCGTCCCGAAGGCCGCATTGCCGTCCTGGACGCCGAGGGCGTCGTTCACCCGGGCGCCCATGTTCTTCTTCTTGCCCAGGCGCACGGTGGCGCCGGCCTCGGCCGAGCCGCCGGCCCCGCCATAGCCGATGCCGGCGTGCGGCGTGACGTCGAGGGCGAACCTGCGGCCTTCCAGCGACATGGCCGAGGGCCAGCCGCGCGTCACGGTCACGTCGACCTCGCGCAGCGCGTAGCCGTCCTCGTTGTCGGGGCGGACCAGGGTCAGCGGCGCATAGGCGGCGGTCGGCGCCATGCCGGCCATCGAGACGCGGACCGAGTTCGATCGGACCGCCGGCCTTGGCCTGGTGGCTGAAGGCGTTGGAGCGCCAGGTCACGGGACCCGCGCCGTCGTAGAAGCGATCGGCCTCGAGGATGCGGGCGTTGCCGGCCAGGGCGGCGGCGGGCGACAGCGCGAAGCCACCCTCGACCTTGCCCTGGGGCGCGTCGAGATCGCGGGCCGCGAACCCCGTGGCGCTTTCGGGATCGAGCGGACGCAGGCTCTCGGGCTTTACCTGAAAGGAGATCGGCGCGAGGGGCTTGGGAGCCGGCGCGGGCGCGGCCTTGCCGACCTTCTGAGCCGCGCAAGCGACGCCGGCGTGGCCGGCCGCCATGCCCGCGATCACGGCCATCAGGCAGAAAACGGTACGCTCCCCAGCGACCCGCATCACGGATTCCCCAATCCAATCGGACACTCAGCCTACGCCCGTTTCCCCGCGTGTCCATCGCGGCGAAAACGCACAGGGTCTGAACCCGTTGTGACAGACCAAGGTTCCCGGAACGTGAAACGGCGGCGCGATTTCTCGCGCCGCCGTCATTTTCACAGATCCTGGTCGCCGGGCTTACCGACGGGCCGTCGCCTACTGACAGGCAAGGCACTCGTCGTAGTCGGTCTTTTCCGGAACGTCGAAGCCGCCCGCGCCCGGGACCGCCGCGACCTTGTTCTCGGCGCCGGCATAGGCCGCGCGCTGCACCGACTTGGAGCGCAGGTAGTAGAGGCTCTTCACGCCCCGCTCCCAGGCCTGCCAGTGCAGCATGTGCAGGTCCCACTTGTCGACGTCGCCCGGCAGGAAGATGTTGACCGACTGGCTCTGGCAGATTTCCGGCGTGCGGTCGGCGGCCAGCTCGACCACCCAGCGCTGGTCCAGCTCGAAGGCGGTCTTGTAGATGTCCTTCTCGTCCTGGCTCAGGAAGTCCAGGTGCTGGACCGAGCCTTCCTGTTCCAGGATCGAACCCCACACCGCGTCGGTGTTCTGGCCCTTCTCCTCGAGCAGCTTCTCCAGATAGGGGTTCTTCACCGCGAACGAGCCCGACAGGGTCTTGTGGGTGTAGATATTGGCCGGGATCGGCTCGATGCCCGCCGAGGTGCCGCCACAGATGATCGAGATCGAGGCGGTCGGGGCGATGGCCAGCTTGTGCGAGAAGCGCTCCTTGGAGCCGCGATCGGCGGCGTCCGGGCACGGGCCCTTCTCTTCGCCCAGGGCGATCGAGGCCTTGTCCGCCTCGCGGCGCAGGTGCTTGAACATCCGCATGTTCCAGCTCTTGGCCAGGGCGCTTTCGAACGGCACGTTCTGGCTCTGCAGGAAGCTGTGGAAGCCCATCAGGCCCAGGCCCACCGAACGCTCGCGCATGGCGGCGTAGGCGGCGGTCGAGGCCGCGTCCGGGGCGCGGTCGATGAAGTCCTGCAGGACGTTGTCGAGGAAGCGCATGACGTCCTCGATGAACGTCGGGTGGTCGCGCCACTCCAGATAGGTCTCGGCGTTGACCGACGACAGGCAGCAGACGGCGGTGCGCTCCTGGCCCAGGTGGTCGGTGCCGGTGTGCAGCATGATCTCGCTGCACAGGTTCGACTGGCGCACCTTCAGGCCCAGCTCGCGCTGGAACGAGGGCATGGCGCGGTTCACCGTGTCGGAGAAGATCAGGTAGGGCTCGCCGGTCTGCAGGCGCAGCTCCAGGACCTTCTGCCACAGGGCGCGGGCGTCGACTTCGCGCAGGACCTCGTTGGTCTTGGGCGAGCGCAGGCCGAACTTGGTCCCGTCACGCACGGCGTGCATGAAATCGTCGGTGATGGAGAGGCCGTGGTGCAGGTTCAGGGACTTGCGGTTGAAGTCGCCCGACGGCTTGCGGATCTCGAGGAACTCCTCGATCTCCGGGTGGTGGATGTCGAGATAGACGGCGGCCGAGCCGCGACGCAGGCTGCCCTGCGAAATCGCCAGGGTCAGCGAGTCCATCACGCGGATGAAGGGGATGATGCCCGAGGTCTGGCCCTGGCCCTTGACCTTCTCGCCGATCGAGCGGACGCCGCCCCAGTAGGTGCCGATGCCGCCGCCGTTGGCCGCCAGCCAGACGTTCTCGTTCCAGACGCCCAGGATGCCGTCCAGGCTGTCGTTGACGGCGTTGAGGAAGCAGCTGATCGGCAGGCCGCGATCGGCGCCGCCGTTCGACAGCACCGGGGTGGCCGGCATGAACCACAGGCGGCTCATATAGTCGTAGACGCGCTGGGCGTGGTCGGCGTCGTCGGCGAAGGCCGTCGACACGCGGGCGAACATGTCCTGGTAGGACTCGCCCGGCAGCAGGTAGCGGTCTTCCAGCGTGGTCTTGCCAAAGTCGGTCAGCAGGGCGTCGCGCGAGCGATCGACCAGCACCTTCTGCACCAGCGCCAACTGCGGGCGCTTGGCGGGCTTGATCGCGGCCAGACGGGCCTCGTTCCGGATGTTCGTCTTCGCCGCTTCACTGCCGTTCATGACCAAATCCATTGCTCAATCAGCGTGTTCCGGAGAAGGGACATGCCCCGGTCAGCCGCTATATCTTGTGGCTGAGGAGCCCCCTCAACCCACATATGGGGCCACAGTGGTGAATGACTCGTCAACGGCCGCGCCCTGAGTTTTTCGTTAACAACCTGTGAACGCCCCGAACTTGTGAGGCAGGATCAAGGGGTTGCATAGGCGAACTTTTTTCACCCGCGACAGGACGCCGCAAGGCGCTCCAGGACATCCGCCCCCGGACAACGTCGTTCGTTAACAGGAGGGCCACAAGGGATGGTGGTCGGCGGTGGACGGCGCTCGCGAGCTCGCCTCTCGCGCGACCGCCGCGAAAGCCCAGCAAACCGGGCCTTCAGGTCGGATATGGGGTCGGCGGCCGCGCCGCCAAGCGTCGCCGGACGGCTCAAACGGCGCCCGCTCGGCGCCAGACATAGAGAAAGGGCCCGGCGTTGCCGCCGGGCCCTCCCAAGTCTTCAGTCGATTCGATCTTAGAAGTTGATCGAGATCGTGGAACGGCGGTTCAGCGGTTCCTTCACACCGTCGCCGGTGGCGACGGCCGGAGCGCTTTCGCCCTTCCAGTCGACGCCGAGCACGGCGGCCGGGACACCTTGCGAGACCAGGGCGTCAGCGACGGCCTTGGCGCGGCGTTCCGAGAGCTTCACGTTGTACTTCGGCGAACCCGACGTGTCGGTGTGGCCGACGACGATGATCTTCGTCGCGTGACCGTCGTTCGAGTACTTCGCGGCTTCCGTGACCACCGATTGCGCTTCCGGCGTCAGGACCGATTGGTCGAACGGGAAGTACACGATGAACTCGCGGGCCTCATACTGCGGCGGCGGCGGAGGCGGCGGCGGCGGGGGAGGCGGCGGAGGCGGGGGCGGAGGAGGCGGCGGCGGCGGCGGCGGCGGCGGCGGGGGCGGCGGCGACGCGAACGAGTAGCGGAGACCCACGGTCACCGACTGGTCCTTGTACTGGCCCTTGAAGGCGCCCGGCTGGATGAAGTTCGAGCCGGTCGACGACCAGCTGTGCTCGGCGCCGGTGATGTAGCGGTAGGTGACGTCGATCTTCAGCTTGTCGGTCGCCTTGATCGAAGCGCCGGCCAGACCTTGGTAGGCGAACGCGATATCGTCGTCGTCAACCGTCAGGTTCTGGATCGCCGGGTTGGTCGCCGAGATGGCGCCCGGGACGTTGCTGAACTGGCCCAGGGCCTTGACGTCCAGACGGTTGATACCGACGCCGACGCCGACGAAGGGGTTCAGCCAGGCGTCCGGAGCGAAGTCATAGATGACGTTCGCCATCAGGGTCCAGGCGTCGATCGAGCCGCTCGGCGAGCCGCAGGTCGCGGCCGCCGTAGTGCGGGTCACGCCGGGGGTGCAGAGGCCGATCGGCGAACGCACGGCCGGGCCGCGGACGCTCACCAGGTCGCCGGGGCGATAGCCGCCTTCGACTTCAGCGCGGACGTGCGGGTTGAATTGGTAGCCAAGGCGCACGAAGCCGGTCCAGTCCTTCTCGGACTTCCACGACCAGTGAGCGAATTCGCCGTCCGGCAGGGTCTGGTTCGACTGCGAGCCGAGCGATTGCGGCCAGTGATAGCCGAGGTCGACCGCGCCGTACCAGCCGGTCTCTTGGGCCGAAACGCCCGACGCGGCGAACACCGCGACCAGAGCAGCTCCTGCCAGGAGGTTGAGTTTCATCGTTGAAGAGCCCTCTATTGCCCTGCCCAGGCCGGATACCGACCGAGCACTGTTATACCAAGGCGAACGCCACGGGAAAGTGTCAGCAAAGACACACTCGTCAGGTTTCGCCCCCCTGCCCTTTGCTCAGGAAAGCCAAACAAGACCGCCCCTCAGAAATCAACTTCCGAGCGTGCCCGCCGACATCCACTGCAGATAAGCGTCAGCTCCGCTGGGTTCGCACGTGAACAGGTCGCGCGCAAGGGCTTGAAGGCGGGAAACGATCAAGCATTCGCAAAGCGTCGCCTAAAAACCGCACATTTCAACCTCTTCAGTCAGGTCCTGGAGAACGTCAACCTAATCCAGAGTGGTCCGGTACCGCGCCATGGCCAGGCCGGAGATCGCGACGACAAACAATCCGAGCGCGGAAAGACTTGGCCAAAGCTCGGCGGCGTCCAGCCCCTTGAGCAAGGCGCCGCGCACGACTCTGAGAAAGTGCGTCACCGGGATCACGCCGCCCAGGGCCTGAGCCCATTGCGGCATTCCCCGGAACGGGAACATGAAGCCCGACAGCAGGATCGAGGGCATGATGTAGAAGAATGACATCTGCATCGCCTGCAGCTGGGTGCGGGCCACGGTCGAGATCAGGAAGCCCAGGGCCAGCGATCCGACGATGAACAGCAGCACCCCAAGAGCCAGCGCGAGCCAGCCCCCAAGAAGATCAGAGCTTCCCATCGGCACGGCGAACAGGGCCTTGGCCAGGACCAGGATCACCACCGTCTGGATCACGCCGACGGCGACATAGGGCGTCAGCTTGCCGATCATCACCTCGATCGGCCGGGCCGGCGTGGCCAGCAGGCTCTCCATGGTGCCGCGCTCATATTCCCGCGTGACGCCCAGCGCGGTCATCATCACCAGGGTCATCGACAGGATCACGCCCAGCAGGCCCGGCACGATGTTGTAGGCGGTGATGGCCTCCGGGTTGTAGCGGCGGTGGATCACCACCTCGAACGGGTCGCCGCCCGCCGCCCCTTGGCTCCTTGGGGCGACCGCCCCCACCAGATCGCGCGTCAGGGCCGTCCGGGGCAGGCTGGACAGCGCCGCGAGCGCCCCGCCGGTCGCGGCGGGGTCCGAGGCGTCGGCCTCGACCAGGATCTGGGCCGCGTCGCCGCGCACCACGCGCCGCGTGAAGTCGGCGGGTATCGTCAGGGCGAACTGCGCCTCGCCGCGCGCCACGGCTTCGTCCAGCTCCCGGGGGGACGTCGCCGTGCGGACGATCTCGAAATAGCCGCTGTTGACCAGGGCCGAGAGAGTCGAGCGCGCCATCGGCCCCTGGTCCTGCACCAGCACCGCCATCGGCAGGTTCCGCGGGTCGTTGTTGATGGCGTAGCCGAACAGCAGCAGCTGCACGATCGGCATGACCAGGATCATGGCGTAGGTCAGCCGGTCGCGGGTGAGCTGGATGAACTCCTTGATCAGCACCGCCAGGATGCGCGCGCCGGAGAGCCGCCTCCCCCTGCCGCCTCGGGCGCTCATTGGAAATTGTCCGACGACTGATCCATCAGCCGGATGAACACGTCCTCCAGGGTCGGCTGGACCTCGGTCCATTCCAGGGGCGGCTTGCGATAAGGCGCGATGGCCGCCTCCAGCGCCGCGCGGTCGGTTCCGCTGACGTGCAGGGCCGACCCGAACGGCGCGGCCATCAGCACGCCGGGCGCCGTGGCGAGATCCCCGGCCAGGCGATCCGCGCCCAGTCCTTCGGCCGTCTGCCCCTCGGCGCGGAACGTGATGAGGCCGCTCTCGGCGATCACCGCTTCGGCCGTGCCCCGCGCCATCAGCTTGCCGTAGGCGATGTAGGCGATGTCGTGGCAGCGCTCGGCCTCGTCCATGTAGTGGGTCGAGACCATCACGGTCAGGCCCTCGGCCGACAGGGCGTGGATCTCGTCCCAGAACTCGCGCCGCGCCTTGGGATCGACGCCGGCGGTCGGCTCGTCGAGCAGCAGCAGCCTGGGTTCGTGCATGACGCTGGCGGCCAGGGCCAGGCGTTGCTTCCAGCCGCCCGACAGGCTGCCGGCCAGCTGCTTCCTGCGGGCGGTCAGGCCCAGGCGGTCCAAGCTGTCCCTCACCCGCTCGCGGCGACGGTCCAATTCGTGGACCCGGGCCACGAAATCGAGATTCTCCTCGATCGACAGGTCCTCGTAGAGCGAGAACTTCTGGGTCATGTAGCCGGTCTGGCGCTTGACCGCCTCGGCGTCCTTGCGGAAGTCGAGACCCAGAACCCGCCCCTCGCCGCTATCCGGGGTCAGCAGGCCGCACAGCATCCGCAGGGTCGTGGTCTTGCCCGAGCCGTTGGGTCCCAGGAAGCCCGTGATCTTGCCCGCCCCGACCTGGATCGCCAGGTCCCGCACCACGTGGCGCGGGCCGAAGCTCTTGTTCAGCCCCCGGACATCGACGGCCAGGTCGCTCACCGGCCATCCCCCTTGGACGAGCCGTCCAGAGGAACTATGTCGACCGGCTGGCCCGGCGCCAGGGCCGGACCGGGCTCGGGCTTCGCCTCGACCAGGAACACCAGGCGCTGGCGGGCCTCGCGGCTGTAGATCACCGGCGGGGTGAATTCCGACCGAGGGCTGACATAGTTGATCCGCGCCGAGCGCTCGGCCCCGCAGCCGTCGCACGAGAAGCGGACGATCGTTCCCGGCCGATAGCGCGCCACCTCGGCCTCGGGCGCGAAGAAGCGTAGCCGCACGCGGTCGTCGGACAGCAGGGCCACGACCGGCTGGTTGGCGGCCGCCCATTCGCCGGGCTGGTAGAAGACGTCCTGCACCCGGGCGGCGGCCGGGGCCTTGGGGCTGATCTGATCCAGACGCGACTGGGCGGCGGTCAGGGTCTCGCGGGCCGAGGCGACGGCGGACTGGGCCGCGGCCACGGCGTCCGGCCGCGCGCCCAGCCCGCCGACGGTCTTGCGCCGCGCCACGGCCGCGGCGTTGGCGCGGGCGGTGTCGAGCGCGGCCTTGGCCTGGTCGAGACGCGCCGGCGCATAGATGCCCTTGGCCACCAGCGGCGCGATGCGGTCATAGTCCGACCGGGCCTGGCGGATCTGAGCCTCGGTGGCGGCGCGCTCGGCGTCATAGACGGCCAGTTCCTGCGGGCGCTGACCCTTCTCGGCGTCGCGCAGCTGAGCCTGCGCGATCGCCACCTGGGCGGCGGCCTGGTCGCGGGCGGCGGTCAGCTGGGCCGCGTCCAGGGCGAACAGCGGCTGGCCGGCTCTCACCCGATCGCCGCGCTGGACGGCCACCGTGCTGACCAGGCCCGCGTTCGCGGCCCCGACATACAGCGTCTCGCCCTCGACATAGCCCGACAGCCGGTGCGGCCGATGGGCGTCCGGCCCCAACAGTCGCCAGCCCAGGAAGCCGGCCAGACCGACGCCCGCCACGACGGCGACGATACGGCCAGGAGAGGGGTGGGCCGCGGGCTTCAAGACTTGCCCTCCAGGCGCGGCGTCAGGCCCAGCAGCACCGTGTCGGCGTGCTGGGCGATCAGCGCCTCCAGATCGACGGGGGGCGCGCCGACGGGGGTGAAGGTTTCGCGCCAGATCACGCCGGTCAGGATGGGCCCCATGATGCTGAAGGCCTGCAGGCGCGGGTCGCCCGGCCGGACCTCGCCGCGCTCCTGGCCCCGTCGGATCGCGTTTCCGATCGCCGTCAGGGCGCGGCTGACCACCTCGTCGTGCCAGACGCGGGCCAGCTCCGGGAAGTTTCGCGACTCGCCGATGACCAGCTTGGCCACCGCCCCCAGCCTCGTGGTCGCGATCACCGAGGCGACGCGGGCGAACATCAGGCGCAGCATGTCGGGAAAGGGGATCGTGGCCTGGGCCAGCATGGCCTCGACCATGTCCAGGTTCGGGGCCACCGCCTCGCGGACCACCGCGCGGAAGATGTCCTCCTTGGTCTCGAAATAGAGATAGAGCGCGCCCTTCGAGACGCCGGCCCGGGCGGCGATCTCGTCCAGCTTGGCGGCGGCGAAGCCCTTCTCCGCGAACACCTCGAACGCCGCCTGGACGATCTCGCCCGGCCGCGCCTCGGCGCGTCGACGCCATTTGGGATTTCCGGCCTGCATGCCTGTTCGCCTTTAATGACCCAGAAGTCATTAGAGGTGAACAGGCCGAAACTCAAGCCTTCGCGGTCACCAGCCAGCAGGCCGAGTTCATCTCGGCGACGCCATCCTTCACGTAAGGCTCCAGCGCCTTCGTCACCGCTTCTCCAACCGTCTCGCGCACGGCCTCGTCCTGGCCGGCCAGGATCGGGTTCAGCGGACCGACGCGCAGGCTCATGGTCAGCAGTTCCTCGGCGCTGACCGGCGTCGGGTCGTCCAGCGGATCAACCACCACATCGCGCCAGCCGCTCTGTTGCAGGATCGCCAGCACCCGGTCCGGATCGGCGAAGCCGAAGCGGCCCGGCGCGTCCTTCTCGAACTTCGGGAGGCTCGGCAGGAACGGCGCGGCGGCCGCCAGCGGGACCGTCGTGATGACGTTGTCCTCGGGCCCGCGCCAGCAGGCGAAGGCCAGGCGGCCGCCGGGCTTCAAGGCCGCGCGCAGATTGGCGAAGGCCGCGACGGGATCGGGGAAGAACATCACCCCGAACCGCGAGACGATGGCGTCGAATTTGGCCTCGAAGGCGTGGGCCTGGGCGTCGGCCTGCAGGAAGTCCACGCCCTCCAGACCATCCTCGCCCGCCCGGCGTCGCGCCAGCGCCAGCAGCGCCGGCGAGATGTCGACGCCGACCGCCCGCCCTTCCGGACCCACTCGCCAGGCCGCCTCGAAGGTGGTCGCGCCCGCGCCGCAGCCGACGTCCAGCACCGCCTCGCCCGCGCGCGGGTCGGCGGCGTCGACCACCGCCCGGGCGATGGGCCGGTACATCCGGTCCAGCAGCCCCTGCTGCTCGACCCACACTTTCCCGGCGCGGTCCCAATAGGCCGCCATGTCCTGGTCGCTCACGCGCGTCTCCCTGTTGTTGCGATCGTCGTCTTCCCCGCGCATCCTGCAAGTTAAAGCGCACTTGAGGTCAAGCGGTGTTCGAGATTGATATTTCGGAATTGGCGAAACGGACCGGCGTGCGCGCCTCGGCCCTGCGGTTCTACGAGCAGAAGGGGCTGATCGCCTCGACCGGCCGGCGGGGCCTCAAGCGGCTGTTCGCCCCGGCCGTGATCGAGCGGCTGTCGCTGATCGCCCTGGGCCGGGCCTGCGGCTTCTCGCTGGACGAGATCGGCGGGATGCTGGACGGCCCCAAGCGAACCGGCCGAGACATCGACCGCGCGGCCCTTCGCGCCAAGGCCGTCGACCTGGACCGCCGTATCGAACAGCTGACCCGACTGCGCGAGGGCCTGGCCCACGCCGCCGACTGCAAGGTCCCGCTACTGATGGACTGCCCGCATTTCCTGCGCCTCGTGAAGGCGGCGGGCCATCACCGCCGGCGGTACCGGGCGGAAGCGGTCTAGCGTCTTCTCACAGAGAGGCGTCGCGCAGACGCCGGCGGCGGCCTCCCAAGGCGTCGGGGCGGTTCAGTTTCTTGCGGTACTCGTCGCGGCGCGCGTGGATCGAGGCGATGACCAGGCCCATCGGCACGCCGATATCGACCAGCACGGCCTCGGACAGCTGCAGCGAGGCCTCGATGGTCTCGGGCACGGCGTCGGTGGCGCCCAGCTCGTAGAGCCGCGCGGCGTGGTGGGCGTCGCGGGCGCGGACCACGATCGGCACGTCCGGCCGGGCCCCGCGCGCGGCGGCGACCACGGCTTCGGCCACCTCGAAGGCGTCCATGGTCACCACCACCGCCTTGGCCGTGGCCAGGCCGCAGCGCTCCAGAAGCTCGATCCGCGAGGCGTCGCCATAATAGATGCGCTCGCCGTTGCGTCGTCCCTGCTCGACCAGACGCGCGTCGCGGTCGACGGCGATCCACGACAGCTCGTGGCGGCCCAGCATGTCGCCGACCAGCTTGCCGACCCGGCCATAGCCAACGACCAGCACCTGGCCGGCCGGCTCGGGACCGACGCGGTCCGGCTCGCGCGGCGTGGACGGCGGGGTTTCGCTGATCGGCAGCGGCGCGCTCTTGCGGCCCAGATAGCCGCCCAGCGCCGCCAGGGCCGGGATCAGGAACATGGTCAGGGTGGCCGAGACCAGCACCGCCTGGCCCAGCGGCCGCGACACCACCTCGGCGTCGATCGCCTTGTCCAGCAGCACGAAGGCGAACTCGCCGCCGGCCGCCAGGATCAGGCCGGCCTCGATCGCCGCGCGCCGGTTCAGGCCCATGGCCAGGCCGCCGACGAAGACCACGGCTGTCTTCAGCAGCATCAGGCCGACCGCCGTGGCCAGGATCGCCACCGGCTGGGCGGCCAGCAGGGAGAGATCCAGGCGGATGCCCAGCGAGACGAAGAACAGGCTCAGCAGCAGGCCCTTGAACGGCTCGATCTTGACCTCGACCTCGTGGCGATACTCGGTCTCGGCCAGCAGTATGCCGGCGACGAAGGCGCCCAGCGCCATCGAGAGGCCCGAGAGCGCGCTGACCAGGCCCGCGCCGATGATCACCAGCAGGCAGGCGGCCATGAACATCTCTTCGCTCTTGGCCTTGGCGACGGACTTCAGCATGGGCCGCAGGGCCAGGCGTCCGACCAGCACGATCGCGCCCAGACCGACGGCGGCCGGCGCCAGGGCCAGCAGGTCCTTGACCTGGAACGATCCATGGCCGCGGCCGAGGATGGCCAGGGTGATCAGGATCGGCGCCACGGCCAGGTCCTGGAACAGCAGCACCGAGAAGGTGGCGCGGCCGGCTTCGGAATGCAGGCGGCGGCGCTCGGCCAGCACCGGCACGGCGATGGCGGTCGAGGACAGGGTCAGGGCCGCGCCGATGGTCAGGGCCGCCACCGGGCTCTGGCCCAGCAGCATGGCCACCGCGCCCAGGCCCAGCGAGCAGGCGATCACCTGGATCGCGCCCAGGCCGAACACCCATCGGCGCATCAGCCGCAGGCGCTCCCACGACAGCTCCAGCCCGATCATGAACAGCAGGAACACGACCCCGAACTCGGCCAGCTGGGCGATTTCGTCGGGATTGTCGACGGTGACGTAGTCCAGCCACGGGGCGTAGGGGATGAACCGGCCCAGGCCGAACGGCCCCAGGATCACCCCGGCCAGCAAATAGCCCAGAATCGGATTGATTTTCAGCCGCTTGAAGAGCGGCGCGACGATACCGGCGGTCGC
>CBDIPU010000017.1:0-149663 GCA_965283765.1 Caulobacteraceae bacterium | reverse complement strand
GCGGACGATCTCTTCGGGCGTCGAGCGGATGCCGTCATAGACCACCTCCATGCCGCAGGCGCGGGCGCGGGTGGCGATCTGCTCGGCGCCATTGGAGTGGCCGTCCAGGCCCGGCTTGCCGACCAGGTAGGTGAGCGTGCGGCCCAGCAGTTGCGAGACGCGCTCGACCTCGGCCTTCACCGCCTCGACATCCTCGGCCTCGCCGGTCGAGACCACCACCGCCACGCCGGTCGGGCCGCGATACTCGCCGAACACCGCGCGCAGGGCCTCGGCCCATTCGCCGGTGGTGACGCCGGCCTTGGCGGCGACGATCGAGGGCTCCATGACGTTGCGGCCGTCGCGGGCGGCGGCCTGCAGGTCGGCCAGCGCCGCTTGCACGGCGCCGTCGTCGCGGGCCTCGCGCCAGGCCTTGAGGCGGGCGACCACATCGGCCTCCAGGCGCGGGTCGACCGTCTCGATCGAGCTCTCCCCGGCCGACAGCGGCGAGACCTCGGTGTCGGTCCAGCGGTTGACGCCGACCACCGTCAGGTCGCCGGTCTCGACCGAGCGCACCCGCTTGGCGTTCGACCCGACCAGCTCGGTCTTCATGTAGTCGATCGCGCTCGCAGCCCCGCCCATCGCGTCGATCAGGGCCAGCTGCTCCAGCGCGCCCTTCGACAGCTCGGCGACCTTGGCCTCGACCACGTGTGAGCCGTCGAACAGGTCTTCGTACTCGAGGAGGTCGGTCTCGTAGGCCAGCACCTGTTGCAGCCGCAGCGACCACTGCTGGTCGAACGGACGCGGCAGGCCCAGGGCCTCGTTCCAGGCCGGCAGCTGCAGGGCCCGGCAACGGGCGTCCTTGCTGAGCGTCACCGCCAGGGCCTCGATCAGGATGCGGTAGACGTTGTTCTCGGGCTGCTGCTCGGTCAGGCCCAGACTGTTGACCTGCACCCCGTAGCGGAAGCGGCGGGCCTTCTTGTCCTGCACGCCGTAGCGTTCCAGCAGAATCTGGTCCCAAAGCTTGGTGAAGCTGCGCATCTTGCACAGCTCGGTGACGAACCGCACGCCGGCGTTGACGAAGAAGCTGATCCGCGAGGCGACGATCTCGAAGTCCTCATCCGGCACCTGGCCGCCGGCCTTGACCGTGTCGAGCACCGAAATGGCGGTGGCCAGGGCGAAGGCCAGCTCCTGCTCCGGCGTCGCGCCCGCCTCCTGCAGGTGGTAGCTGCAGACGTTCATCGGGTTCCACTTGGGAACCTCGCGATAGCACCAGGCGATCATGTCGCCGATCAACCGCAGGCTCGGCCCCGGCGGGAAGATGTAGGTGCCGCGCGACAGATACTCCTTGATCAGATCATTCTGCGTCGTGCCCTGCAGCAGGGCCCGATCCGCCCCCTGCTCGTCGGCCAGCGCCACGTACATCGCCAGCAGCCAGGCGGCCGGAGCGTTGATGGTCATGGAGGTGTTCATCTTCTCCAGCGGGATTTCGCTGAAGAGCTGGCGCATGTCGCCCAGATGGCTGATCGGCACGCCCACCTTGCCAACCTCGCCGCGCGCCAGGATGTGGTCGGGGTCATAGCCCGTCTGGGTGGGCAGGTCGAAGGCCACCGACAGCCCCGTCTGGCCGCGCGCCAGATTGGCCCGATAGAGCGCGTTGGACTTCTCCGCCGTCGAGTGACCGGCATAGGTGCGGAAGATCCACGGCGGATCGGGCGCATGCTGGTACGGCGTCGAGGACATGGCGGGCTCCCGGGGACGGCTCTGGCGGCCTTACTTACCGGTGATCATGAGCCGGGATTTGCTGCGACGCAATATGGCGTTCGCGGGTGCGAACCAAGAGCTTCGAGATCAACCTTAAGGCGTTCATCAACGACCCCACCTACCAAACACCTTGTCGTCCGTTAGGCTTAGCCCTAGCATCCGACGTCGTAGGGGAGCGTAGAATGACTGAAGTGTCTGTCGGTAACGATCCGCGCAATGGCGTCAAACGTAAGGTTGGCGCTGCTCTGGGGATCGGGATATTCTTACTGCCTTGGATTTTCGCGTGGTTTCTTCTACGCAGAGGCTACAGTATCGTCGCCAGGGTGATTTCCTTTGGCTGGATGGCGATCATCATCCTTTTCATCATTGGCAGCAGTCATCCTGCTCCAGCGACAACCCGACGCTCCGCCAGCGGCCGCGACGGCGGAACGGCCCACGACCGCAAAGCAGGCGACCAGGAAATCGGCCGCAGCATCACCGGCTAAGGCAACGGAGACCGCGCCCGAAGCGACGTCCAGACTGACCTCCGCGCAAAGGAATGCCGTCCGATCCGCAAACCAGTACCTCAGGATGACCGGTTTCTCGCGGGAAGGCCTGATCGAGCAGCTCTCATCAAGCGCCGGCGAGGGTTATGATCTCGCCGACGCTACCGTGGCCGTGGATAGCCTCGACGTCGATTGGAATGAGAACGCGGTTAGATCCGCCAAGCAATACCTCAGTATGTCCGGGTTCTCCTGCAAGGGCCTGATCGAGCAACTGTCCTCTTCCGCAGGGGAAAAATACACAGTGAGCCAGGCCACTTTCGGCGCGCGGCAGGCGGGGGCCTGCTCGTAACGAAGTTCAGCGGCCACTGAACACCACAGGCCGCTTGCCCATGAATGCCGATCGCGCCTCCGCGTGATCGGCGGACGCCGCCAACCCCGGAATCTCGGCCTCCGTCGTCGACACCCCCGACGCCACGCGCTTGGTCGCCTCCACGGCCAGCGGCGCGCGCGAGGCGATAACCCGCGCCATCGCCAGCGCCCCGTCCAGCAACCCCTTCGCCGGATGGACCTCCGCCACAACCCCGTCCGCCAGCGCCCGCGCGGCGTCGAAGGGCGCGCCGGTCAGCAGGTGGGGCTTGGCGCGGCTTTCGCCGATCAGGCGCGTCAGGCGCTCGGCCGAGGCGGTCAGCCCCATCCGCACCGCCGAGCAGGCGAAGCTGGCGCGGTCGCTGGCCAGGCGGATGTCGGCGGCCAGGGCCAGCTCCAGCCCGCCGCCGATGCACCAGCCATCCACCGCCGCGATCACCGGGACGCGGCAGGCGGCGACGCGGTCGCACATGGCCAGGAAGTGCAGGATCGCGGCGCTCTGCGTCGGGACGTCGCGCGACAGCAACTCGGCCAGATCGTCTCCGGTGCAGAACGCGCCGTTGCGGCCGGTCAGCACCACGACGCGCACCGCCCGGTCGGCCTCGATGGCGGCGAAGGCCTCCAGCAGCCGCGCCCGCTCGGCCATGGCCAGGACGTTGGCCGGCGCGGTGTCCAGCTCGACGAGGGCGATCGCGGGGTACGGATGCGACAGGTGGATCATGCCGCCACCGTGGCCCGGCGCGCCGGAGCCGGCAACCTTCCCCAACGCGATGCTGCGACGCACAAGATTCCGCTTGCCAGTTTCAAACAGTTGTCTCAGCCTTGCTCGGGAGACCCGAAAACAAGCGGGCGCGCATAGCCGAGTTTGGCCCTCATGCGTTGTTGCAGCGCGAAAGACGGCCAAGGAATGGGGAGTGGAGATGACGACCGCGACGCTCGAGACGTCTGAAACGCCGGTCCTGAAGGACCTCTACGAGATCGGCGAGATCCCGCCGGCCTTCCATGTCCCGAAGACCATGTACGCCTGGAGCATCCGCAAGGAGCGCCACGGCAAGCCGACCCAGGCCATGCAGGTCGAGGTCGTGCCCACGTGGGAGATCGGCGAGGACGAGGTGCTGGTCCTCGTGATGGCCGCCGGCGTCAACTACAACGGCGTCTGGGCCGCCCTGGGCGAGCCGATCAGCGTGCTGGACGCCCACAAGCAGCCCTATCACATCGCCGGCAGCGACGCCTCGGGCATCGTCTGGGCGGTGGGCAAGAAGGTCAAGCGCTGGAAGCTGGGCGATGAGGTCGTCATCCACTGCAATCAGGACGACGGCGACGACGAGGAGTGCAACGGCGGCGACCCGATGTTCTCGCCCAGCCAGCGCATCTGGGGCTACGAGACGCCGGACGGCAGCTTCGCCCAGTTCTGCCGGGTGCAGTCGCGCCAGCTGATGCCGCGCCCCAAGCACCTGACCTGGGAAGAGAGCGCCTGCTACACCCTGACCCTGGCCACCGCCTACCGCATGCTGTTCGGCCACAAGCCGCATGAGCTGAAGCCCGGCCAGAACGTGCTGGTCTGGGGCGCGTCGGGCGGGCTGGGCGTCTTCGCCGTGCAGCTGGCCGCCGTGGCTGGGGCCAACGCCATCGGCGTGGTCTCGTCCGAGGACAAGCGCGAGTTCGTGCTGTCGATGGGCGCCAAGGCGGTGCTGAACCGCAACGAGTTCAACTGCTGGGGCCAGCTGCCCAAGGTCAACGGCCCCGAGTTCACCGACTACATGAAGGAGAGCCGCAAGTTCGGGAAGGCGATCTGGCAGATCACCGGCAACCGCGACGTCGACCTGGTGTTCGAGCACCCGGGCGAGGCGACGTTCCCGGTTTCGGTGTTCGTGGTCAAGCGCGGCGGCATGGTCGCCATCTGCGCCGGCACCAGCGGCTTCAATCTGACCATGGACGCCCGCTTCCTGTGGATGCGCCAAAAGCGCGTGCAGGGCAGCCACTTCGCCAACCTGATGCAGGCCTCGGCGGCCAACCAGCTGGTCATCGACCGCCGCGTCGACCCGTGCCTGTCGGAAGTCTTCCCCTGGAACGACATCCCCGCCGCCCACGAGAAGATGCTGGCCAACCAGCACCTGCCGGGGAACATGGCGGTGCTGGTCTGCGCGCAGCGTCCGGGCCTGCGGACGTTCGAAGAGGTGCAGGAGCTGAGCGAGGGGGCGGCCTGACCTCGAGGCTCCCCAACGGCGCCATTGCCAGCCGCGCCCGCCCGACGCACAGTCGCCTCCAACAAGTGTTCGGCCAAAGCGCCTGGGGAGTGACGGATGGGTGTCGGGGGTAAGGTCGCGCTGACGGCCGTGGGTCTGGTCCTGGCCGTGACGGCCGTGGTCGCGGTGCGGACCGCCACCTTCAAGGCGCCGGCCGTGGTGGATCCCGCCAGCGTCAAGCTGGCCGCCGCGCGTCCGGTGGACGTCAACAGGGTCGCCGGCCACTTGGCGCAGGCCGTCCGCTTCCAGACCATCAGCCACCAGGACAGGGCCGAGGACCAGCCGGCCGAGTGGGACAAGCTGCACGCCTGGCTGCAGGCGACCTATCCGGAGGCCCACAAGGTCATGACCCGCGAGGTCGTGGCCGAGCACACCCTGGTCTACACCTGGCCCGGCTCGAACCCGGCCCTGCCGCCGATCGTGCTGATGGCGCACCAGGACGTGGTGCCGGTCACGCCGGGCAGCGAGGGCGCCTGGACCCATCCGCCGTTCGACGGCGTGGTGGCCGACGGCGCGGTCTGGGGCCGGGGCTCGATCGACGACAAGGGCTCTCTGGTCACCCTGTTCGAGGCGATCGACGCGGTGGCGGCCAGCGGCTTCAAGCCCGTGCGCACCGTCATCGTGGTCAGCGGCCATGACGAGGAGGTGCGCGGGGTCGGGGCCCGCGCCGCCGCGGCGCTGCTGAAGTCGCGCAACATCAAGGCCCAGTTCGTGCTGGACGAGGGCATGGCCGTGGTCGCCGACCATCCTGTCACCGGCAAGCCCGCCGCCATCATCGGCACGGCCGAGAAGGGCTATGGCACCATGAAGGTCGTGGCCCCCGCGGTCGGCGGCCACTCCTCGGCCCCGCCGGCCGACGGCGGCGGCGTCGTCACCCTGGCCAAGGCGGTGCAGGCCATCGACGAGCACCAGGCGCCGATGAAGTTCCAGGGCCCGGGCGCCGACATGCTGAAAGCCATCGCCCCGCACGCTTCGCCCGTGGTCAAGGTCTTCGCGGCCAACACCTGGCTGTTCGCGCCGCTGCTGGTAAAGGTCACGGCCAAGACGCCCGCGGGCGCGGCCATGCTGCACACCACCATCGCCCCCACCATGCTGAAGGGCTCGCCGAAGGAAAACGTCCTGCCGCAGGACGCCACCGCCTGGATCAACTACCGCATCGCGCCGGGCGACAGCTCGGCCAAGGTGATGGCGCGGGCCAAGGACGCCGTGGGCAAGCTGCCGGTCGAGCTCAGCTGGACCAAGACCGACGAGCCCTCGCCGATCTCCTCGACCAGCTCCGACGCCTGGAAGACCCTGGCGGGCCTAGCCGCCGACGAGAGCAAGGCTCCGGTGGTGCCCGGCCTGGTCACCGCCGGCACCGACAGCCGCTACCTGACCGGCGTGGCCAGCGACGTCTACCGCTTCCAGCCGCTGGTGCTGAAGGTCGACGAGACCAAGATCATCCACGGCACCGACGAACACATCAGCCTGGACAATGTCGGGCGAATGGTGCGCTTCTATCAGCGCCTGGTGGAGACCGCCGCGTCGCGGTGAGCCCGTCGGGCGGGGCGTGAGTTCGGGGGAATTCGGTTGGGCGCGCCTGGCGGTGGGAGACCGTCCAGGCTTCTGGCTGACGCTTTTCTAAGTCCAAGCACGGATGTCGCAATCGGCTGCGACACTGCGCCTCAAGTTACAGCGTTCACCCAAGCCCGCTAGAAGCCCTCGCATGCCCGACGACGTTCCGCTCCTGAAGGCCAAGCCCGGCGCCAGTCCAGCCAAGCAGCCCCTTGGCGACAAGTTCGGCGAAGGCTTCGTCTGGGACGCCTGGTACGTCGCCGCCCTGTCGCCCGACCTCAAGCCGGGCAAGATGGAGAAGCGGGAGTATCTCGCCGAGCCGGTGCTGCTGGGCCGCACCCGGGCGGGCGAGGTCTACGCCATTCGCGACATCTGTCCCCATCGCGCCGCTGCTCTCTCAGCGGGCCGCGTCCACCGCGAGGCCGACGGGACCGACAGCGTCGAGTGCCCCTATCACGGCTGGCGCTTCGGGCCGGACGGCGCGTGCAAGTCGATCCCCTCCCTGACCGCCGACAGCGACTTCGACATCTCCAAGGTGCGGGTGCGCAAGTATCCGACCGTCGAGCAGCAGGGCATGGTCTGGATCTGGATGTCGTCGGACCCCCGCTTCGACGGAACGCCGCCGGAGCCGCCGCCGACCATCCCCGGGATCGTGGGCGGCAAGCCCAAGCTGGTCGACCATCTGGACTACGACATCCATATCGACCACGCCGTGCTGGGCCTGATCGACCCGGCCCATGGCCCGTTCGTCCATCAGCAATGGTGGTGGCGGACCAAGACCAGCCAGCACGAGAAGAAGAAGACCTTCAGCCCGTCCGAGGCCGGCTTCACCATGGTGCGGCATGAGCCGTCCAAGAACTCCAAGGCCTACGCCATCCTGGGCGGCGAGCCGCTGACCGAGATCACCTTCCGCCTGCCGGGGCTGCGCTGGGAGCATGTAACGGTCGGCGACAGGCAGGTGCTGGCCCTGTCGGCCATGACGCCGATCAACGCCGGCAAGACCCGAATGAACCAGATCATGTGGTCGGATCACTGGGCCTTCACGGCGCTCTATCCGATCATCCGCGTGGCCGCCCGCGCCTTCCTGCGCCAGGACGGCGCCATCGTCGCGGCCCAGACGCCGGGGCTGCGACAGAACCCGCCGCTGATGTGGGTGGGCGACGCCGACCAGCAGGCCCGCTGGTACCACCAGTGCAAGCGCGAGTGGGCCGCCAGCCGGAAAGAGGGCCGGGCGTTCGTCAATCCGGTGAAGGATCAGACGCTGCGGTGGCGGACTTAGCCTACCCCGCCCGCCCCTAAACCCCCGTTTCCCCGGCGAAGGCCGGGGCCCAGATATAGCCTGAGCGTCTGGGTGATCGCGCCAACGGCCTCATGTATCCCTCGCTTACTCGTGGGTTCGATCTGGGCCCCGGCCTTCGCCGGGGAAACGGGGATGGGGAGTGCGATGAGTCTGACGATCTACCGCCACCGCCTCCTCACCAGCTTCCGCACCCTGCCGTCCCCGCGCGGCTGGCTGTTCTGCCTCGCCGTCTCCGCCGCCACCCTGGCGATGATGATGGTCATCGGCTTCGTCACCGGCCTCTACCGGCTCCAGCCGACCGAACCGGGCCTCGCCCTGCGGATGCTGGTGGTGTTCCTCGTCCCCGCCCTCGGCGAGGAGATCCCCTTCCGGGGTATGCTGACCCCCGGCCCCAACGAAAGCGCCCGGCCGAGGCTGGAGATCGCCGTTTCCACCAGCCTCTACACGCTCTGGCACGTGGTCGAGGCGGTCACCTTCCTGAAGTCCGCCGCCCCGATCTTCCTTCGCCCCGACTTCCTGCTGTGCTGCGCCGTGCTGGGTCTGGGCTGCGCGATCATGCGCCACAGGACCGGCTCGATCTGGCCAGCGGTGATCCTGCACTGGGCGCTGGTGGTAGCTTGGCAGACCTGGCTGGGCGGGGTCAGCGCCCTCTCGTAGCGCGCACGAAAAAGCCCGTCCGGTCATGGGGGCGACCGAACGGGCTCTCCTCGAAGGCGCGGCCAGAGGGACGGAGCGGACGCGCCCCGAAACGCTAGGCCTGGTTAGGCGCGGTAGACGTAGGCGCTGGAGACGTAGCCGACGCCGACACCGTTCTGGCCAACCAGGATCCACTTGCCGTCACCGGTGCGGCCCAGGGCCTGGAAGGTCTCACCCGAGGCGACCGCGCCCAGGCGTTCACCGCGGGTCGAGGCGGAGGCGCGCAGGTTCAGGGTCGAACGGGCGACGTACTTGCCCTTGGTCGCGATCAGCGGAGCGGCTTGCACCGTCTGGGCGTAGCGATAGCCGCCCGACTTGTAGATGCCGCCGACCTCCTGGGCCGCGTCCTTCTTCTGCATGCCGCAGCCGACCGCCGAACCGGCGCCCGCGCCGACCACGGCGCCGATGGCCGTGCCCGTGCCGCGATCGCCCTTGCCGGCGATCTTGTTGCCGGCGACCGCGCCCAGCAGGCCGCCCAGCACCGCGCCGACCTCCTGCTTGGAGCCCGAGGCCTTGCAGCCGACGACGCCGGCGCTGGCTTGCGGGGCGGCGGCCAGCGACAGAGCGGTGGCGGCCGCGCCCAGGGTCAGGGCGATGGTCTTGATCGTCTTTTGGGTGGTGATGGTCATGGTCTCATGTCCCTTTGAAGGTGTCCGGGGTCAGCAACCCCGTGAGACAGACCATGACAGGGCGAAGCTGAACGGTTGCGCGGACGGCTTCAGCAGATTTCGTTCATGTTGAAAAAAGTTCCGGGAGGGGGCTTCGGGCCGCCATGGCGGAGGTCCGCCAGGGGTGCTACAGGCCCGCCCGCGATGGCTCAGGCAGTTGAGAAAAGCGGGCGATGATCCAACCGGGCGCGACGTTCAAGGACAACCTTCGGCGATTGCCGCCCATCGACGGCGTACGGCGCATCGACCTCGTCGACGCCAACGGCGCCGTGGTCGCCAGCATCGAGAACCGACCGGGCCAGCAAGGCTCCCTGGCCGTCTATCAGTATCTGAAGCAGCGCTTCGGCGCCCTGGACGCGCGGGCGGCCGAACAGGGCCTGATCGTGTTCGCCGAGCACACGGCGGATGCGCGCGAGCGCCCGGGCGCGCACCCGAATGTCGACCGCCTGCTGGCGATCGCCGCCGGCGGCGCTCCGCTGGATATCGACGTCATCGCCGTCGGCGGCTGAACGGGCTTACGCCCCCAGCGCGTACGGCCCGCTCTTGTCCAGCGCCGCCGTCCAGGCCGGGCGAGCGTGCATCCGCTCGATCCAGGCGGCCATGTGCGGGTATTCCGGAAGCTTGCCCATGGCCTTGGCGACCTCCGGTACGAAGCTCATCTGGATATCGGCGCCGGTCAGGGTCTCGCCGACGAAATATTCGCGCCCCGCCAGGTGGTCGTTGACGAACGCCAGGTGGTTGGCGATCTCGCCCTGGATGCGCGGGTGCAGCGGCGCGCCGGCCTCGCCCAGGCGGCCGACATACATGTTGAGCATCAGCGGCAGCATGGCCGAGCCCTCGGCATAATGCAGCCACTGCTGGTAGCGGTCGTAGTCGGCGCTGGCCGGATCGGGGGCCAGGCGCCCCTCGGCATGACGGCGGATGACGTAGTCGATGATCGCGCCGGACTCGATGATCGTGAGATCCCCATCCACGATCACCGGCGACTTGCCCAGCGGATGGATATCCGTCAGCGACGGCGGCGCCAGGCGGGTCTTGGGGTCACGGGTGTGGAAGACGATCTCGTAAGGGAGGTTCAGCTCCTCAAGCAGCCACAGGATCCGCTGCGAGCGCAACTCGTTCAGGTGGTGGACCGTCAGCATGGTTTCTTCCCCGATTTTTGAACCGCATGTTGCGCTGCGGCATTGCTCGCAGATGCGAAAGGCGTCAGGGTGAAAGAAAACAACTGTTTGGCGCAGGGGAGCAAGCCATGACCGATACGGTCAGCCGGAACACGACTGATACCTTGATCCTGCCGGGCCTAATCGGCCTGCTGCGCGAGGCCGCCGACGCGGCCCAGCTGTTCGTGGCCGAGGCCAAGCCGCAGGTGCTGGCCCACATCGCGCCCGACGGCGGGAAAATCGACCGCAGGCTGGCCGACGTCCACCAGCACCGAGTCCATGGCTATGGCTGGTACGCCGCCTATGCCGAGCTTCTGAACCAGGTCGCCGGCTGGGCCGAGCGCCTCCAGGATGAAGGCCGGTTCGGCGAGATCGAGGCCCTGCTGGCCCAACTGCTGTTCAGCGAATATTGCGCCCAACTGGTCGGCGGCGTGCCGATGAACCAGGGCGAGATCGTCCGCCCGGCCCATCTGGTCGAAGACCGGGCCGTGCTGAACCGGCTCTACTCCAACGGCCTGATGAAGCTGATGGTCGAGGGCGGCACGCAGGCCGTGAAGACCCGCATCGCCCAGCGCCTGGCCGAGGCGCGCGGCCGCCCGACGCTGGAGCATACCGGCCTCGAAGAGACCTTCGAGATGATCCGCGACCAGTTCCACGCCTTCGCCGAGGAAAAGGTCACCCCCTTCGCCCACGAATGGCACCTGAAGGACCAGCTGATCCCGATCGAGCTGGTGGAAGAGCTGGGCGCCCTGGGCGTGTTCGGCCTGACCATCCCCGAGGAATATGGCGGCTCGGGCATGGGCAAGACCGCCATGTGCGTGGTCTCCGAGGAACTGTCGCGCGCCTGGATCGGCGTCGGCTCGCTGGCCACCCGCTCGGAGATCGCCGGCGAGCTGATCCTGACCGGCGGCACGGAAGAGCAGAAGCAGTACTGGCTGCCCCGCATCGCCAGCGCCGAGATCCTGCCGACCGCCGTCTTCACCGAGCCGAACACCGGCTCGGATCTCGGGTCCCTGCGCACCCGCGCGACGCTGGATGGCGAGAACTACGTCGTGACCGGGAACAAGACCTGGATCACCCACGCCGCCCGCGCCGACGTCATGACCCTGCTGGTCCGCACCGACCCAGCCACCACCGACTATCGCGGCCTCTCCATGCTGCTTGCGCCCAAGCCGCGCAGCGCCCCGGGCGATGACTTCCCGGCCCAGGGCATGAGCGGCGGCGAGATCGGGGTGATCGGCTATCGCGGCATGAAGGAATATGAGCTCGCCTTCGACGGCTTCACCGTGCCCAGGGAGAACCTGCTGGGCGGCGTGCCGGGCCAGGGCTTCAAGCAGCTGATGGCGACGTTCGAGAGCGCCCGCATCCAGACCGCCGCCCGCGCCGTCGGCGTCGCGCAGGCGGCGCTGGAGACCGGCCTCGGCTATGCGCTCGACCGCCAGCAGTTCGGCCAGGCGATCTTCGAGTTCCCGCGCGTCGCCAACAAGCTGGCCATGATGGCCGCCGAGATCATGGGCGTGCGCCAGCTGACCTACTACGCCGCTCGCCAGAAGGACGAGGGCAAGCGCTGCGACCTCGAGGCCGGCATGGCCAAGCTGATCGCCGCCCGCGTGGCCTGGGCGGCGGCGGACAACGCCCTGCAGATCCACGGCGGCAACGGCTTCGCCATGGAATATGCGGCGAGCCGCCTGCTGGCCGACGCCCGGATTCTCAACATCTTCGAGGGCGCGGGCGAGATTCAGGCCCAGGTGATCGCGCGCCGGCTGCTGGATGGTGGGAACTGACCCTTGTCGGTGGGCGGAGGCTCAGCTTAGCCTCGGTCCTCCAATCGAAGGACCGTCCGCCCATGCTCGTCACCACCCGCCGCACCGCCCTCGTCTCGGCTCTCGCCACGGGCGGCCTGGCGGCGTTCGGCAACAGGGCCTTCGCCCAGGACACCGGCGCGGTCGGCGCGGCGGTCGACAAGTTCGCCCAGGAGGTCATGGCCGCCTTCCCCGATCAGCCGGGCCTGGGCGTCACGGTGGTCGAGAACGGCAAGGTCACCCTGGCCAAGGGCTATGGCGTCAAGCGCCTGGGGGCCCGGGACAAGGTCGACGAGAACACCGCCTTCGGCATCGCCTCCAACACCAAGGCCATGACCGCCGCCTTGATCGCCATGCTGGTCGAGGAAGGCAAGCTGGAGTGGGACGCGCCGGTCACCAAATACATGCCGTCGTTCCAGATGAGCGACCCGGTGGTCACCAAGCTGATGACCGTCCGCGATCTGCTGGTCCACCGCAGCGGGCTTACGCTGGGGGCCGGCGACCTGATGATCTGGCCCTCGCCTACCCACACCCGCGCCGACATCGTGGCGGGGCTGAAGTACCTGCCGATCGGCGGCCAGTTCCGGGGCGGCTACGCCTATGACAACGTGCTGTATGTGGCCGCCGGCGTGCTGATCGAGACCGTCACCGGCCAGAAGTGGGAAGAGGTCATCAAGACCCGGATCTTCCAGCCGCTGGCCATGAACGACACCGTCTCGAGCCCGGCCCTGGTCGACCGCGCCCGCCGCGCCGAACCGCACTGCCGCCTGGGTCCGCCCGTGCGCGGCCTGGGCCCCCAGACCGTCCTGCCGTTCGACGGCAGCTTCGACGCGGCGGGCCCGGCCGGCGGGGTCAATTCCACGCCCAAGGACATCGCCCAGTGGCTGATGGTCCAGTTGGGCCTGGGGCTGTCGCCCAACGGCAAGCGCCTGTGGAGCGAGGCTTCGGCCAGGGAGATGTGGAAGCCCCAGACCATCACCACCTCGACCGATGGTCCGATCACGGAGAACCCGGTCCGTCCGTCGATCCAGGCCTACGCCCTGGGCTGGTTCGTCCAGGATCATCGCGGCGAGCGCCTGTTGTGGCACACCGGCGGCCTGGCCGGCTTCATCTCCTACACGGGCCTGCTGCCGGGCCGGAAATCCGGCATCATGGTCATGACCAACGCCGAGGAGAACCCGGTCCTGCGCTCCATGCGCTACGGCGGGCCGGACCGCCTGCAGGGCCGTGACGACTTCGACTGGATCGCCTCGTCCAAGCGTGTCCAGGCCCAGGCCGACGCCGATACGATCAAGGACGCGGCCAAGGCCACGACGCCATCGTCCGGCGCCAAGCCCAGCCTGCCGCTGGCCGCCTATGCCGGGGTCTATCGCGACCCCTGGTACGGCACGGTGACGATTACGGTCGTCGGTAAGGGCAAGAAGCAGGGCCTGCACGTCGCCTTCGACAAGACCCCGCTCCTGAAGGGCAAGCTGGAGGTCTTCGACGGCGAGACCTTCAAGACGGTCTTCGACGACCGCACCCAGGAGGACGCCTTCCTCACCTTCGACCTCAAGGACGGCAAGGTGGTCTCGGCCCTGGTCAAGGCGGTGTCGCCACTGGCCGACTTCAGCTTCGACTACCAGGACCTGCGGCTGACCAAGGAAGGCTAACCCCGTTCAGGGCGCCGCATCCCTTCGAACATCGCCTGGTAGGCCGTCAGCTGGCGGCCTTCCTCGATCTCGTCCGGGGTCTCCGCGCGGATGCTGGTTGTCACGACGATGTCCTGGCCGGTCGGCAGACGCACCACGCCGGTCTGGTTGGGCAGGAGTTCGATCGAGCCAGTCTGGTCGGGCCGGAAGCCCCGGCCCAGGCTGACCGTGACCAGCAGGCGCTCGCCCTGCTGGACGACGCTGGTGAACAGCGAATAGCGGCTGCCGCCCCGCTCATAGGCGCCCTTGCGATAGAGGCGCTGCGAGCCGAAGGCGGTGAAGTCGGCCCAAAGGTGGGCGCCGTCCGGCGCGACGCCGCTGGCCACCACCCGCACCGCCGAGCCGGGCTGCACCTGCGAACGGTCGGCCATGGCGCGGATGATCCGCACACGGCGCATCCGCATCGGCGGCTCGATCGCGACCGGCGACGGCTCGGCCACCGGCTCCAGGATCGGCTCGGTGACAGCGACTTGCGCGGGGCGCGCGACGGGACGATGCGGCGCGGCCTTGGGCGCGGGCGGCGCGACCGGAGCGCTGACCGGACGGGGCGCTCGCGGCGGAGCCTCGACGACGCGCGGCGGGTCGAAGGCCATCACCACCTCCGGCGGCCGCGAGGCCCAGACGGCCGCGGCGGCGCCCGCGACCAGCAGGGCGATACACGAAAGGCCCGCCAGGCGGCGGAAGCGCGTGGGCGTCGGGCGTGACAGCAGCCGTACGCGCTGGGCCAGCGGATGGGTCGCCCAGTGGCAACCCAGCGGCAGCGGCCGGGCGGCCAGCTGGGTCTTCAGCATCGCCTCGGCATAGGCGCGGCGCGCCTTCGGATAGGCGGCGACCACGCCGGCGTCACAGGCCAGTTCCTGGTCGATGCGCAGCCAGCGGCCCATCACATGGACGGCCGGGTTGAACCAGTTGATGCAGGTCGCCAGCGCCACCAGGGCGTTGACCGGCGGGTCGCGGCGCTGGAGGTGGGCGTGCTCGTGGGCCAGCACCACCTCGCGCTCGCGCGGGGTGTAGCGGCCCTCGAAGTCGTCGGGAACCACCACGCGCGGCCGCAGCACGCCGATCACCGCCGGCCCGGCCTTCCCCGCCTTCGCCGCGCGGGTGAACTGGAGCTGGTTCCAGGCCAGCCAGGCCAGGCTGGCGATCACGCCCAGCAGCCACAGCCCCGCCAGATAGGGTCGGATGTCGACCGGAGCATTGGCCAAGGTCATTCCGGACATGACCGAGGTCTGCCCCGCCTCGACCGACGCCGCCGGAACCCGGACCGTCAGCACCCGCGCGGGGAGCAGCATGGCCAGCACGGCCAACACCGGCAGGCTCCACAGACCATACGCCACTCGCGCCCCGAACAGCCGCCGCGCCGGCAGGCGCAGGACCATCACCGCCGCGACCGCGACGGCCAGGGCGAGGTTCATGTCCAGCAGGTCGGCGAACAGCTCAGCCATCGTCCTCGATGTCCGCGATTAGGTCCTTCAGCAGCTTGACGTCCTTAGCCGTCAACGCCCGGTGCTGCGCGAAGTGTGCGACCAAGGGCGCTACCTCGCCGCCGAAAAGCCGGTCGACCAGATTCTGGCTCTCGGACTGCACGTAGTCATCGCGCGACACCAGCGGCCGATAGAGATAGCCGCCCGCCTCACGCGCCCCGGCGATCGCGCCCTTCTTCAGGAGGCGGGTGATCAGGGTCTTCACCGTGCCCGGCGCCCAGTCGTGGGCCACGCCCACTTCGGCGACGACGCCCTCGGGCGTCAACGGACCGCGGCGCCACAGCGCCTCCATGATCTGGCTCTCGGCGCCCGAAATCCGCATGCGCCCAACTCCATTACCGAAAGTACATTTGTATTCTACGGTAAAATACAGCTGTATCCTAGACAAGTCCGTCGCTGACGCCAACGACCTAAGGGGAAATTTCAAGTGCCTACCGTCTGGATCGCGCTCGCCGCCCAAGCCGCCGCCGCGGCCTCTCCCGCCGCGCAACCGCCCGTTTCCCAGGCGCCGGCCGCGAAGTCCCCCGCCGCCGAGGCCGCCAACGGCGTCAGCGCCGTGACCATCACCGCCGACGCTCCGGCGGTGCGCACATCGATCGATCGCCGCAGCTACAGCGTCTCGGGCGATCTTGCCGCCCAGTCCGGCGGCATCGCCGACGCCCTGCGCAACGTCCCCTCGGTCGAGGTCGACGTGCAGGGCAATGTGAGCATGCGCGGCGATCCCAACGTCACCATCCTGATCGACGGCAAGCCCTCGGGCCTGTTCCAGGGCGACGGTCGCGGCCAGGCGCTGCAGCAGATGCCGGCCGAGCGCATCGACCGCGTCGAGGTGATCACCAACCCCTCGGCCGAGTTCCGCGCCGACGGCACGGGCGGGGTCATCAATCTGATCACCAAGAAGGCCAAGGGCGCGGGCCGGACCAGCTCGATCCGCCTCACGGGCGGCGACCACGGCCGCAACGGCCTTTCGGGGAATATCGGTTACAACAGCGGCAAGCTGTCGGCCGCCGGCGACATCAACTATCGCCGCGACGTCTTCGACCAGGTCGACTACGAGCGCCGCCAGCAGGCCAATCTCGACAGCGAAACCCAGGGGACCACCGACTTCGACATCGACGGCGTCACCGGCCAGGCCACGGTCGACTACGACGTCTCCGACAAGCTGCGGATCGGCGGCGAGGCGCGGCTGTCGCGCTTCAACCTGGCGCTCGACAGCGCCGCCGACACCACGCGCGAGGACGCCAATGGAGCGCTCATCCAGGCCTATCGGCGCGATATGACGCTCCGCCAGCGCCGCGACAACGCCGCGATCGTCGGCAGTCTGCGCCGCAAGTTCGACGGCGACGGCCACGAGCTTTCGCTGAGGCTCAGCTACGACGTCACCGACGACAACCGCACGCGCACGGGCCACACCTCGGCGACCGCGCCGGCGGCGTCCAGCGCCTACGACCAGCAGCGGCTGGGCTACGACACCCGCCAGACCGACCTCAAGGGCGACTATGTCCGACCGATGGGTCCGGGCCAGACGCTAAAGCTGGGCTTTGATCTGCAGTTCGACGACAACGTCTATGACAATGTCGGCCTGCGCGGCGGGTCGCTGAGCGGCCTCGCGATCGATCCCGGCCTGACCAACGCGTTCTTCTACGAACAGCAGCTGAGCCAGGCCTATGTCACTTACGAGCGCCCGTTGGGCGCGCTGACGATGCTGGCCGGCCTGCGCTACGAGCAGTCGAAGCTGGATCTGACCTCGACCGGCCGCAAGGACGACAACGACACCACCCGGCTGATGCCCAGCCTGCACCTGTCGTACAAGCTGAACGACCAGCAGAAACTGACCGCCAGCTACAGCGAGCGGCTGCAGCGTCCCGGTCCGTTCGACCTCAATCCCGCGCCGTTCCTGCTGGACCCGCTGAACTACCGGATCGGCAATCCGAGCCTGAAGCCCCAGCAGACCCACTCGTTCGAGCTTGGTTGGCAATACCGCAAGGCGCCGATGATGGCCCTGGCGACTTTGTTCTACCGCGAGAACGACAAGGTGGTCACCGACGTGGTCACCGACCGGGGCGGCGGCGTCTTCGTCACCACCAAGGCCAATGTCGCCCAGACCCGCAACGGCGGCCTTGAGCTGGTCCTGAACGGCAAGCTGACGCCTAAGCTGACCTATAACCTCAGCAGCACCCTGTTCTGGGCGCAGCTGGACGGCTCGAACCTGGGTTTCACCGACAAACGCACGGGCACCACGGCCCAGGGCCGCGCCAGCCTGAGCTGGCAGGCCACGCCCAAGGATCTTCTGCAGGTCAACGGCTTCCTGGTCGGCAAGCGCCTGACGCCGCAAGGCTACGCCAAGCCGTTCGCGGGCATAGACCTCGGCTACCGCCGCAAGATCAGCGAGCAGCTGTCGCTTCTGGTCTCCGTCCAGGACGCCCTCGGCCTCTACCGCGACAAGCAGGTGATCGACACGCCCTCGCTGAAGAGCCTGGTCGTCCGCGATCCCGACGCCCGCAATATCCGCATCACCCTGGCCTGGACCTTCGGAACGGGCAAGGGACGCAAGGATCCCGGTTTCGAGTTCCAGAACCCGGGGGCGGGACCGCAGTAGGAAAAAGGAGTGCTCAGCGCCAGCTGAGCGCGGCCTGCTGCACGGTCGCCGTCTGGGCCAGGCTCACGACGTCGGCGCCGTCGAGGCGGCAATGGCCCCGGCCCTCGGCGCCCATCACGCACTCCACCCGTCGGGCGAAGACCGCGGCCATCAGGACTTTGCGGTCGATCGATGCGCCGCCGCCCAGGCGCACCAGCACCCAGTCCGACGGCTCGGGGCCCAAGGCCACGCAGATTACGCCAGTGGCGGGAACCTCGAGCACCGGCCCGGCGATGGTGTCTCCCGCAGCCGCCCGCGCCGAACAAGCCAGGGCCGGCGTCGCGGCCAGAACCGCGACCATCAGCGGAAGGGCGAAAGAGACGGCGGACGAGATCGGGACGCGCATGCCGACGCTCCTGGGTGGCGCGTTAACAATTCCCAGACGGACGCCCTGTTCCGGATGATCTAAATCAAAAAGCGCCCCGTTATCGTGGCTTCCACCCCTCGGCGATCACCGCGATCTGCTTGTCCATGACCGCCGACATCTCGGCCGCCGGCATGTTCCCGCCAGCCGCGGCGGCCATCCGGTAGTTCCAGGCGTACGAGGCCTTCAGGGTGTCGATGATCAGGCGCAGATCCAGGTCGCCCCGCACCTCGCCCTTGCGCACGCCCTCTTCCAGGACGTCGAGCAGCATCTGGGACAGGCGCGGATTGCGGCCGTAGGGCGTGACGCCCGGATCGTTGTTCGGATTGTACGAGGCGGCGATGTGAGCCAGGAACAGCTTCACCCGCCGGGTCTCGAACTCGTAGTGGATGGCGAAGATCGAGCACAGCTTGTCGGCGGTGCCGCCGCGCAGGAGCGGCGCCACGCGGTCGAGCTCGGCATAGAGCTCGGCCAGCCGGTGGTTCATCACATGGCTCAGCACCTCTGCCTTGGAGGCGAAGGTGGTGAACACGCTCCCGACGGAGACCCCCGCGCGCTCAGCAATGGCGCGGATCGTCGTCTCATCGTAGCCGACCTCATTGAAGAGGTCCCTGGCGGCCTCAAGCACCCGTTCCCGGGTCGCCGCCTTCTGATCATCTCTTACGCCCACGCACGTCCCCCTCGAACACGCTAGCGTCGCTGTGACAAAGGCGCTCCGTTCCCCCGAACGGAGCGCCCAGTTTCGTTCGTCAGGCGCGAGCGCCCGCGAAGATCACCTTCAGTTGATCCGAAAGCCGCGCCAGCAGAGCTTCCACCGACCAACCGTCGTAGACGGCGCGACGATAGTTGGCGACATACACGTCCCAGCTCATTTCAGCCAAGAGTTTGACGTCGATATCTTTCTTCAACTGGCCCTGATCGATGGCCCGTTGCAGAGCGTCGGCGATCAGATGGAACAGGTGCTTGATATCGCCGCGCGCGCGACGCTCGGCGGCTTCCGACCGGGTCCAGGACACCGCGATGCTGGCGCGCAGCAGCGGCAGTTGCTCGACGTGGAAGCCGTAGGCGACGCCGAACAGGCCCAGCAGGGCTTCGTCGACCGTCTTGGCGTTGCGCGAGGCCTGGATCATCTGGGCGTAGATGACCTCGTAGTCGGCGGTCAGGATCTCTTCGAACAGCTCCGACTTGTCGGCGAAGCTGGCGAACACGGCGCCGGTCGACATGCCGGCGACCTGGGCGATATCCCTGATCGTCGCGCCTTCATAGCCGCGCTCGCTGAACAGACTGCGGGCGGCGGCCAGGACCCGTTCGCGGGTGCGCTGCTTGGCCAGGGCCCGGCGGGTCAGCTTCACCGGAGAATCGGTGGCGGACTCGATGTTAACGGACACAAAGCTCATGCGGCGGCCTCCAGGCGGGCGAGAGCGGCTTCAGCGCGCTTCTCGAACTCAATGCAGTACTCATCGACGACGTTCTGAAGGACGTCGGCGTAACGGCGGGCCAGCTGACGGCCATCCTGCGCGGCGTCGCGCAGGTCGGTGATCAGTTGGCGGACTTCGGCCATGGCTTCTTCGCGATCGGACGCGGAGAGCGCAGCGTTGGTCGAGAGCAGAGCGCTCTGGGCCATTGCAGGTAACTCCTACCCCCGCTGGGGTGAGTGAAAGGCGTTGAACGATCCGCGGTGGGGGAGGTTGATCATGTTCAACGAACGCACACTGAAAAATAGGAAGCGGGCGCAATAACGCTAGGGGGAGGCTATTGCAACCGCAAAAGCGAACTCAAATCGCCGGACAAAGGCGTATGGTATAGATATGGGAGCGCTCTCAGAGCGTCACTGCGACAAATTCGCTCACCGAACAGGTTCGGCGAATTGGCTCAACGGACGACAGTCATCGAACCAAAGTCCTCGCCCTGGGAGCGGGTGAACGCGCGACGCCTCGCTAAGGACGCCCTTACGGCTCCGGCCTCTATGGCGCGACTTGACGCGACGCCTTATTCTCCGAGCCCATGAGCCACCTGTTCGATTTCCTCGTTCCCGCCGCCCTGCTGGCGGTCCTGATCGCTCTGGCCGCCGGGCTTTACGCCCTGTTCCGCGGCGGCGACTTCGGCCGCTCCTATTCGAACAAGCTGATGCGCCTGCGCGTGCTGCTGCAGTTCATCGCCATCATCGTGCTGGTCGCCGCCGCACTCTGGTGGCGGCGTGGCGGCGCGTAGGTAACCTGCTTCGTCGAACCGGAGTCCGCGACCTATGGTCACGCTCAATCGCATCTATACCCGCACGGGCGACGGCGGCTCGACGCGGCTGGCCACCGGCGCGCCGGTCAGCAAGGCCTCCGCGCGGGTGGAAGCCTATGGCGGGGTGGACGAGACCAACGCCACGATCGGGATGGCTCGCCAGCACACGGCGCACGATCCCGAGCTCGACGCCATGCTGGAGCGCATCCAGAACGACCTTTTCGATCTGGGCGCGGATCTGGCCACGCCCGAGCAGCACGGCAAGCCGGATTGGGAGCCCCTGCGCATCCTCGACGGGCAGGTCGAACGTCTGGAGCGCGAGATCGACCTGCTGAACGGCGAGATGGCGCCTTTGACGTCGTTCGTGCTTCCCGCTGGGTCGCCGGCGGCGGCGGCCCTGCACGTGGCGCGCACCGTCTGCCGCCGAGCCGAGCGGACCTGCGTGGCGTTGTCGGAGATGGAGGGCGAGATCGTGGGCAAGCCGGCGATCAAGTATCTGAACCGGCTGTCGGACCTGCTGTTCGTCGCGGCGCGGTGGAGCAACGATCAGGGTCGCGCCGACGTCCTGTGGAAGCCCGGCGCGACGCGGTAGAGCCTACTTCTTTTCCGGAGCGGCCGCGGGAGCCGGAGCCGCCGCCTCGCCATTGATCGGCGGCACGTTCAACGGGCGGCGCGTCAGGGTCTCGATCGAATAGACCCGCCCGCACTTCATCCACTTGCCCGCCCAGGGGCGACCCTGCTTCTCGCACTTCTCCTTCGGCCATACCCACACGACGTGGTAGGTCAGGGCGGCGCCGCTCAGCAGCACGAACAGGCCCAGGAAGATGTACTTCAGGCGCGTGAAAGTCTTGTTCATGGGCGCCCCTTACCGTCTTTCCGCGCGTAAGGGAATTGGCGGCGGCGGCGTCATCGGGCAGCGAAGCGCCGGAAATCGTACAACTGTTTGAACCCTGCCCGACCTAATGCGTTACGCTTACGCAAAGGGAAACTTGCATTGCGGCGCCGAAACGGTAAGTCGGAGGCCAAGCAGGATAAAAAGCAGCCTGGAGGCGGTGGAAACCGATGAAGGTCCTAGTCCCGGTCAAACGGGTTATCGATTACAACGTCAAGGCCCGCGTAAAGGCGGACCAGACCGGTGTCGACCTTGCGAACGTCAAGATGTCGATGAATCCCTTCTGCGAGATCGCGGTCGAAGAAGCCGTGCGTCTCAAGGAGAAGGGCGTGGCGACCGAGGTCGTAATCGTCAGCATCGGTCCGGCGCAAGCCCAGGAGACGATCCGCACGGCGCTGGCCATGGGCGGCGACCGCGGCGTCCTGATCACCACCGACGCCGATCCCGAGCCGCTGGCCGTGGCCAAGCTGCTGGCGGCCGTCGTGGCTGAAGAGAACCCCAACCTGGTCCTGATGGGCAAGCAGGCGATCGACGGCGACAACAACGCCGTCGGCCAGATGCTGTCGGCCCTGCTGGGCTGGCCGCAGGCGACCTACGCCTCGGCGGTGGAAGTCTCGGGCTCGACCGCCAAGGTCACCCGCGAAGTCGACGGCGGCCTGCAGGTCCTCGACGTCGACCTGCCGGCGATCATCACCGCCGACCTTCGCCTGAACGAGCCGCGCTATGCGTCTCTGCCCAACATCATGAAGGCCAAGAAGAAGGAGATCGTCAGCAAGACGGTCGCCGACTACGGCGTCGACATCGCGCCGCGCCTGAAGGTGATCAAGGTCGCCGAGCCGGCCAAGCGCTCGGCCGGCATCAAGGTCGAGACCGCCGCCGATCTGGTTTCCAAGCTTAACACCGCGGGGGTGCTGTAATGGCTGTTCTCGTCGTCGCCGATAACGACAACGCGCACCTGCGCGACGCCACCCACAAGACCGTCACCGCCGCTCTGAAGATCTCGGGCGACGTCGACGTCCTGGTCCTGGGCAAGGGCGCCAAGGGCGTGGCCGACCAAGCGGCCAAGATCGCCGGCGTCCGCAAGGTGCTGCTGGCCGAGAGCGACGCCCTCGGTCACGGCATCGCCGAAGCCCAGGCCGACGCCGTCCTGGCGCTGGCCGGCAATTATGACGCGATCCTGGTTCCGGCCACCTCGGGCGGCAAGAACTTCGCCCCGCGCGTCGCGGCCAAGCTGGACGTGGCCCCGATCTCGGACATCGTCGAGGTCGTCTCGGCCGACACCTTCACGCGCCCGATCTACGCCGGCAACGCGCTGGAGACCGTCCAGTCGTCGGACGCCAAGAAGGTCATCACCGTCCGTCCGACCGCCTTCGCGGCGGCGGCGGAAGGCGGCAGCGCCTCGGTCGAAACGGTTGGCGGCGCCGATGCGGCCAAGACCCGCTTCGTCAGCGAAGAGATGGTCAAGTCGGACCGTCCGGAACTGGCCGCGGCCAAGATCGTCGTCTCGGGCGGTCGCGCCATGGGTTCGGCCGAGGAGTTCCAGCGCGTGATCGAGCCGTTGGCCGACAAGCTAGGCGCCGCCGTCGGCGCCTCGCGCGCGGCCGTCGACGCCGGCTACGCCCCGAACGACTACCAGGTCGGCCAGACCGGCAAGGTCGTGGCCCCGCAGCTCTACGTCGCCATCGGCATCTCGGGCGCGATCCAGCACCTGGCCGGCATGAAGGACTCCAAGGTGATCGTCGCGATCAACAAGGACGCCGACGCGCCGATCTTCCAGGTGGCCGACTTTGGCCTGGTCGCCGACTACAAGACGGCCGTCCCGGAACTGATGGACGCCCTGACGGCGGCGGGCAAGTAAGCCCAGCCTCCACGGGCTCAAGAATAGCGGAAAGGCCCGGAGGAGACTCCGGGCCTTTCTTATTGGGCAGTGATGCGGGGCCCGCTGAGCGAAACACCCGATCTCGGTTCCCGCCCCCGGCGTCGTCTGTTGCGTCACGCCGCGACCGGGTGCGAAAGCTTGACCGCTATCCGAGAGGCGCGGGCAGCGAGGAGAAACGATCGTGCCGGGCTGGTCGAAATGGGTCGATGAAGGCGTCACCACGGTCACGGTGCGCAGCCTGCCGACGCTGGGCCTGCGCTTGGCCATCGGGGCGCTTAGCGCGACGTGCTACGCCCTGTTCGTCGATCCGCTTGCAGGCCTGCTTTGGGGCCTGGCCTTCGCCAGCGCCGAGGCCGCGGTCTGGGTCGCCAGCAAGCCCCAGCGCGCCGACCAGACGACCACCGCCCGACAGCGCCAGGCCTATGTCGCGGCCGTCGTCTGGATGAACCTGGTCTGGTGGGCGCTGGTCGTTCTGCTGTGGACCCTGGACCAGGAGGTCATGCGCCTGGCGGCTGTGTGCCTGCTGTCGGCCCTGCTGGTCCACGCCCAGGCGTTCACGGCGCGATCCAAGCTCCTGCTGCTGATCGTCGGCGGCGGCGCGGCCCTGCTGCTGCTGGCCCTGACCGCGGTCTTCAACCCGTTCCCGCCGGGCCAGCGGCTGGTGCTGTTCCTCGCCGCGCTGATGCTGACCGCCTACACCGCCCAGGCCTCCCTGACCAGCATGCGCAACGGTCGCGCCCTGGAGGAGGCCAAGGCCCGGGCCGAGATCGCCAGCCAGGCCAAGTCCGAGTTCCTGGCCCTGATGAGCCACGAGTTGCGCACCCCGCTGAACGGCATGCTCGGCCTCTCCCAGGCCCTGAAGCTGGAGCCTCTGGAGCCCGGCGAGCGCGAGCAGGTGGAACTGCTGGAAGAGTCCGGCCGCACCCTGCTGGCCCTTCTCAACGACGTGCTGGACTTCGCCAAGATCGAGGCCGGCAAGCTGGAGATCGCTCCGATCGTCGGCGACCTGGCCCAGTTGGCCGACCGCGTGGTGCGACTGAACCAGTCGCAGGCCCGCGAGAAGGGTTCGACCATCACCCTGCAGGTCGACGACGCCGTGCCCGCGGCCCTGACTTTCGACCCGCTGCGGGTGCGCCAGTGCCTGACCAACCTGATCTCCAACGCCGTGAAGTTCACACCCTTCGGACAGATCCTGGTGCGGGTCGGCTGCGCGCCCGCGCCCGAGGTGGGTCGCCTAAGGGTGAAGATCACCGTCTCCGACACGGGCGTCGGCATCCGCCCCGAGGTGCTGGAGCGGCTGTTCATGCCCTTTGTCCAGGCCGATCCGACCACGGCGCGACGCACGGGCGGCACGGGCCTGGGCCTGAACATAACGCGCCGCCTGGCGCAGATGATGGGCGGCGCGGTCACGGCCCGAAGCGAAGTCGGCAAGGGCTCGACCTTCGTCCTGACCTTCCTGTGCGACCCGCCCGCCGCCGTGGTCGAGCACGGCGGGCCGCCCGCGGGGCCGCCGTTGCGGCTGCTGGTCGTCGACGACTATCCGGTCAATCGCAAGGTCATCGGCATGATGCTGGCTCCTCTGGGCTGCGTGATCGTCGAGGCCGGCGACGGCCAGGCCGCGATCGACGCCTTGGGCAAGGCCGACTTCGACATCGTGCTGATCGACTTCAACATGCCCAGGATGGGCGGGCTGGAAGCCACCCGCCGCATCCGCGCCGAGCCCCGCTGGGAGCGACTGCCGATCATCTGCCTGACAGCCGGCGTCATGGACGACGAGCGCTCCGAAGCCCTCTCGGCCGGCATGAACGCCTTCATCGAGAAGCCGATCGAGATGGCGACCCTGGTCTCGACCATCGGACAGTTCGACCGGCGGCTCGCGCGGGCCTAGGCGACCCGCGCCAGCCGCGACGGCGCGCCCTGCTCCACCACCGGCACGTCCAGGCCGCGTATGGTCGCCGCCACGGCCACGTCCAGCGAGGTGCGCGGCTCCTCGCCGAGGAAGGCGACGAGGCGGCGGTTGTCGAGGCGGACAGGTTCGCGCCAGAACGGCCTCATCTCGAGGAGTTCGCGCAGGGTTTCGTTGAACGGCGCGGCCAAGGACAGCAGCCCCCAGGGCAGGCGGCGGACGTTCGGGCGTTCGTCGCCGGCGGCGCGGGCGATGGCGCGGACCATGGCGGTCCCGTCGGCGTCCCAGACCCCGTCGAAGTGGAAGCGGGCGAAGGCCGGCAGCTCGGCCTCGCGATCGGCCAGCCGCGCGAAGGTCTCGCCGACGTCGGGCAGATAGGCCCAGGCGTGACCGACACCCTTGTCGCCCGGATACAGGATAGTCTTCACCGGCTTGCCGGGCGTGACCAGGCCCGAGGCGAACCAGCTGTTCGTCGTCGAGCGCGGCCCGAAATAGTCGCCGGCCCGCAGGATCAACGAGCGCACCCCGCCATTTTCGCTCCCTGGGGCGGCGACCGCTTCCAGGCGCGCCTCCATCTGGACGCGGATCTTGCCCTTGCGGGTGAAGGCGCGCTGCGGCGTGGTCTCGTCGATCAGCGCGTGGGCGGCGGGATCGTAGTTGTAGATCGTGCCCGGCAGCAGGATCCGCGCGCCGCTGGCGCGGGCGGCGGCGATGCTGTTGTCGATCATCGGCAGGACGAGCTTCTTCCAGCCGCGATAGCCGGGCGGATTGACGGCGTGGACGATGATCGACGCGCCTTTCGCGGCGGCGACCACGGCGGCGCGGTCGAGGGCGTCACCCTGGATGTAGTCGAAGCCCGGACGGGCGGTCTTGGCCAGGTCGCGGACCAGGGCGCGGATGGTCCAGCCGTGGCGGACAAGGGCGGCGGCGGTCTCTCCGCCCACGCCGCCATTGGCGCCGAGGACGAGAGCGATGCGGTTGGAGGGGGTCATCCGGGGTCTCCGTGAAAGTCGATGACCGGAAGATGCGCCGCGCATAACTCGATAGAAATTGCTAAGAATGATTGATTGGCTTATCAAAAATGAATGAGCCTCGAGCCGCCCATCGCCGTAGACTGGGAGCGCCAGCGCGCCTTCCTGGCCGTGATCGACACCGGCAGCCTGTCGGCCGCCGCCCGCCAGCTAGGCGCGGCTCAGCCCACGGTGCGGCGACGGATCGAGGACCTGGAGGCCCAGCTGGGCGTGGCCCTCTTCACCCGCTCGCCCTCGGGCCTGACGCCGACGGCCCTGGGCAAGGACCTGGCCCAGCACGCCCGGGCCATGGCGCTGGCCGCCGCCTCCCTGGCCCGCGCCGCCTCGGCCGAGGCGGGGGCGGCCTCGGGCGTGGTGCGGATCACCGCCAGTGAGGTAGTCGGCATGGAGGTGCTGCCGGCGATGCTGGCGGAGCTGCGCGAGACCCATCCAGGCCTGGTCTTCGAGCTGGCCCTGACCAACCGCAGCGAGGACCTGCTGCGCCGCGAGGCCGACATCGCCGTACGGATGGTGCGGCCGACTCAAGAGGCCCTGGTCGCCAAGCGGATCGGCAATATCAGCCTCGGCATGTTCGCCCACAAGCGCGTGCTGGACGCCTGGGGCCGGCCGACGACGATGGAAGACGCTCGCCGAATGCCGCTGATCGGCTACGAGAGCGAGACGATCGGCGTGCGGGCGGTCAAGGCCATGGGCCTGGGTCTCGACCTGCGGGTCGAGGACTTTTCCTTCCGCACCGACAACGACGTGGCCCAGCTGGCGGCGATCCGCGCCGGCCTGGGGCTGGGCATCTGCCAGGTCGGCCTGGCCGCGCGCGATCCGATACTGGAGCGTGTAATGGCCGATCTGTTCGCCATCGACCTGGAGACCTTCGTGGTCACCCACGAGGACCTGAAGGACGTTCGCCGGGTCCGCCTGGTCTTCGACGCCCTGGTCGAAGGCTTGACCCGCTACGCGCGAATTGGAAATATAGTTTAAACTGTACGAATTTCCACTTAAAGTGGATTTGCGATTCGTGCGATCGTGCTGGCGGCGCCTCTGGCGCGCGGAGTGGGTGGAGTAGAGATGGTCGCCGGCGTTTCCGATACCTCGGCCCTGTCCAGCCTGCCCGCCGCCCGCATCGCCACGCTGAGCGCCGCGGCGCTGGCCGAGGCGCCGCCGTCCGAATTCGCCAAGCTGACCAAGGCCCAGGTCGCGGCGATCTCGGCCACGGCGATCAGCGGCCTGACCGCCGAGCAGTTCGCCAGGTTCAACAAGACCCAGCTGTCGGCCCTGACCACCGCCCAGCTGCCGCGCCTGTCGTCGGCCGTGGCCTTCAGCGCCGATCAGCTGAAGCTGCTGAACGCCGTCCAGGTGCAGGCCCTGTCGGGCACGACGATCGCGCAGCTCAGCACCACCACCCTGGACAGCCTGGCCCTGACCCAGATCGTCGCCCTGTCGTCGTCGGCGGTCTCGGCCCTGTCGCGCGACCAGGTCCAGAGCCTGTCCCTGGCCCAGGTGCGGTCCCTGACCCCGACCCAGCTGCGACAGCTGCCCGCATCCGACATCCGCGAGTTCAGCAACCAGCAGCTGTCGGCCCTCACCGCCGCCCAGATCGGCGGCCTGACCCAGACCCAGTTCGCCGGCCTGTCGGCCGATCAGGTCGGGGTGCTCAGTCCCGCCCAGTTCGCCGGCCTGTCGGCGTCGACCCTCAAGGGCCTGGGCGCCGACGCCATCGCTCTGACGACCCCCGAACAGTGGGCCGGCGCCAGCGCCCTACAGATGTCGGCCCTCAGCGCCAGCCAGTTGAAGGCCCTGGGTCCCGAGCGGATCGCCGCGCTGAAGCCGACCCAGATCCGCAGCCTACCCGCCGTCGAGATCGGCCGCGCCGGCGCCGATTTCCTCAACCAGCTGACGCCGACCCAGATCGCCGGGCTGTCCGGCAACCACACGGGCGGCCTGTCGGTGACGGCGGTCGACGCCATCAGACCGGAACTGCTGGCCGCCATGGACCCGGTGGCGATCGGCGGGCTGTCGGTCACCGCCTTCTCCAGCCTCGACGCCACCCATGTGGCCGCGCTCAGCGCCAGTCAGATCGCCCGCCTGCGGCCCGATCAGTTGAAGGGCTTGAACGGCGACGACTTCAACGAGTTCACCCGCGCCCAGCTGAAGGCCTTCACCGCCGCCCAGATCCGCGAGCTCCCGCCAGAGCGGCTGGCGGGGATGTCGGACGAGGACTTCGCCGCGTTCACGCCCACCCAGATCAAGGCCCTGTTGCCGCTGCAGGTGAAGGCCCTGTCGACCAGCGACCTGGCCGCCCTGACGACCGAGCAGGTCGGGGCCCTGACCTTCGAACAGATCGGCGCCCTGTCGGGGACCCAGTTCGCGACGCTGCGCGGCGTCGCCTCGCTCACCAGCCTGCAGCTGAAGGGGGTCACGGCCACGCAGATGAAGGTGCTGACGCCCACCGACATCGGCCGGCTGACCGCCACCGAGGTCGCCGCGCTGAGCGCCACGCAGATCGGCGGCCTGACGCCCGAGTCGCTGTCGGCCCTGGACGCGACCCAGACGGCCCGGCTCAACGTCGTGCAGATGCGCGGCCTGACGACCACCCAGCTGAAGGGCCTGACCGACGACGATGTCGACGAGTTGAACAGCGCCCAGATCGGCGCCCTGACCGGGACCCAGGTGGGCGTCCTGGTTCCGCACCTGTCGACCACGGCCGTGAGCCTGCTGGGCAGCACCCAGATCAGCAAGATGTCGACCGCGGCGCTGGACAGCCTCAGCGCCGCCCAGATCGCGGCCCTGGGCGCCGGCCAGCTTCGCGGCCTCACCACCGAACAGATGGCTGGCCTGCCGTCCGACATCGCCACGAACCTGAGCGCCACCCAGCTGGGCAGCCTCAACGCCAGTCAGCTCGGCGCGCTGTCGGTGACCAATCTGGGCCGCCTGAGCCCCGAAAGCCTGCGGCAGCTGACCGCCTCTCAGTTGCGCGGCCTGACATCGACGCAGCTGAAGGGCTTCGCCACGACGATGTTTGGCGTTCTGGCCCCCACCCAGATCGCGGCCCTGACCGGCATGCAGCTGGGCGCCCTGTCGCCGGAGACGATCGGCAATCTCAACGCCACCCAGTGGGCGGGCCTGGCGGTCACCCAGGTGCAGGGTCTCACCGCCACCCAGCTGAGCGGCCTGGACGCGACCGACCTCACCTATCTCAACACCACCCAGTGGACCGGCCTGCGCGCCAGCCAGCTGGCCGGCCTGACCAGCACGGCGGTGGCGGCGATCGAGACCGCGCGCCTCACCGCGCTGAGCCCCGCCCAGATCGGCGGCCTGTCGGCGACCGCCTTCTCGGCGCTGGACGCCGCCGAGTCGCGGCCCTGACGACCACCCAGATCGGCGGTCTGAACGCCGCCCAGCTGCGCGGCCTGACGCCCGAGGACATGGGCGAGCTGAGCACGACCCAGGTGGGCGCGATCGCCGCGTCGCAGTTGGGCGGCCTCTCGGCCACCGACGTGGCGGCCCTCAAGCCGGAGCAACTGGCCGCCCTGAGCACCGCCCAGGTCCGCGCGCTCGTCCCGTCGCAGATCTCGGCCCTGCAATCGACCCAGGTTGGCGGGCTGTCGGCGACCCAGCTGGCGGCGCTCAGCTCGATCCAGGTCGGGGCCCTGGCCAGCGACGCCCTGCCGGCGTTGAGCGCCACCCAGGTGGCGGGGTTCACCTCCGCCCAGTTGGCCGGCCTGTCGACCACCCAGGCCGGATCCATGACCGGCGACCAGCTGTCCGCCCTGGCCGTCACCCAGGTCGGCAGCCTCTCGAGCGCGTTCCTTTCGGCCCTGACGCCGACGGCCTTCTCCGCCCTGACCGCCACCCAGGTCGCCCGCCTGTCGGCGGCGCAGGTGCAGAGCCTGAGCACCACCCAGATCGCCAGCCTGTCGACCACCGACTTCGCCGAGCTGTCCGCGACCCAGGTCGACGGCCTGACCCCCTCGCAACTGGGCGCGCTGTCGACGACCAATATCGGCAGCCTGTCGACCACCGCCATCGCGGACCTCACGGCCGCCCAGTTCGCCGGCCTGTCGCCCACCCAGCTGGCGGTGCTGCCCGATAGCGTCTTCAAGGGCCGGCTGCCCACGCTCAGCGCCACCCAGATGGCGGGCCTGTCCGGCACGTTCATCGCCAACCTCACCTCGACCGAGGTGGCCAACCTGAACCCGACCCAGCTGGGCGCCCTGTCGCCCACGGCCTTCGCGGCCCTCGGGACCTCGCGCCTGACCAGCCTGACCACCAGCCAGATCACGGGCCTGTCGACGACCCAGGTGGCCAGCCTCGACGCCACCGCCTTCGGGGCGCTGACCACCACCCAGGTGGCCGTGCTGTCCGGGACCCAGATCGGCGCGGTCAGCGGCGACATTCTCTCGGCCCTGGACGCCACCCAGTTCGCCCGCCTGACCACCGCCCAGGTGCGCGGCCTGACGACCAGCCAGATCGAGCGGTTCAGCAGCGCCGACATCGGCGAGTTCACCGCCAGCCAGATCGGCGCCCTGGGCGCCGGCCAGCTGGAAGGCTTCTCGGCCGCCGACATCTCGGCCCTGAACGTCACCCAGGTGGCGGCGCTCTCGGCCGGCCAGATCTCGGCGCTGACACCCGTGCAGGTGCGCGGCCTCACGCCCGCCGACATTGGCGAGCTCAACCGCACCCAGGTCGCGGCCCTGACCAACAGCCAGATCAGCGCGCTGTCGCTGGCGGCGGTGAACGGCATGAGCAACGAACAGTTCGGCAGCCTGTCGGCGACCCAGGTGCGCGGCTTCTCGGGAGAGCAGCTGACGGCGTTCGGGGCCGAGGGCCTGGCGCGGCTGTCCGGGGCCCAGCTGGGGGCCCTGACCACCACCCAGGTCGGCCAGCTGCCGGCCGTGGCGATCCGCAGCCTCACCGGCGCGCAGATCGGCCAGATCATGCCCAGCCAGATCTCGGGCTTCACCGGCGAGCAGATCGCCGCCTTCAGTCCCAACCAGCTGAGCGGCCTGTCGCGCGCCCAGGTCAACAAGCTCACCGCGGCCCAGCTGGACGCCATGAGCGTCGCGCAGCTGGAGGCCATCGGCCTCTAGCTTGAGCGACCGGGACGCCCCGGGAGGCCGCTCCCCTGGGCCTATGAGACGGGTCTGCCCGGCCGAAGCCCGCAAACAAAAAGGCCCGGCGGTTTCCCGTCGGGCCTTTCGCGTCTCAAGCCTCCGAAGGACGCTTAGTCCTTGGCGCGTTCCTGATACGAATTGTCTTCCGTCAGGATCACGACGCGGGTGCCGACCGTGATGTACGGCGGGACGGTCGTCTTGACGCCGTTGCTCAGCAGGGCCGGCTTGTAGGACGACGAAGCGGTCTGCCCCTTCACCGACGGTTCGGTGTCGACGATCTCGAGGATCATGGTGCGCGGCAGTTCGATGGCGATCGGCACGTCGTTGTGGGTCGACAGCTGGACCGTCATGTTCTCCTGCAGGTACGGCGCGGCGTCGCCGATCACGTCCTCGGTGGCCACGACCTGGTCGAAGCTTTCCGGGTTCATGAAGTGATAGCCGTCGCCATCCTGGTACAGGAAGGTGTGGTCACGCTGGTCGACGAAGGCGCGCTCGACCTGCTCGGTCGTGCGGTAGCGTTCCGAAACCTTCACGCCGTCCGAGATGCGGCGCATGTTCAGCTGGGTCACCGGGGTGCCCTTGCCGGGGTGGATGTTGTCGACCGTCAGGACGACGTAGAGCTTGCCGTCCATGTCGACGACGGCGCCTTTGCGGAGCGAGCTGGCTGCGACCTTCACTTAAATTTCGTCCTCGGTAGAAAGCGCGCGCGAGGCCGCGGGCGCGATCATGCTATTGATCCGTGCCCGCCCTCCTATAGCGAACGGGGCGAAATCTCCAGCTTCTTCGGTTTTCGACCTTGTCCCAGATCTCTTCCCCCCCAGGCGCCACCTGGTGGCGCAGCGACGTCCACGCCGACCGCCGTCCGTTCCTGCTGGCCCGCAACCGGATCACCAAGGCGTTCCGCGCCTGGTTCGAGACCGAAGGGTTCGAGGAGGTGGAGGCCGCCGCCCTGCAGATGTCCCCTGGCAACGAGGCGCATCTGCACGCCTTCGCCACGCAAGCCCTGACGATCTCGGGCGAGGCCAGCCCGCTCTACCTGCACACCTCGCCGGAATTCGCCTGCAAGAAGCTGCTGGCGGCGGGCGAGGAGAAGATCTTCAGCCTGGGCAAGGTGTGGCGCAACCGGGAGCGCGGGCCGCTGCATCATCCGGAATTCACCATGCTGGAGTGGTACCGGGCCGGCGCGCCCTACCAGACCCTGATGGACGATTGCGCGACCTTGCTGGCCCTGGCGGCCGAGACGGCGGGCGCGAAGCGCTTCGACTTCCGGGGCATGGCCTGCGATCCCTTCGCCGAGCCCGAACGGCTGTCGGTGGCCGAGGCCTTCGACCGCCACGCCGGCGTCGATCTTCTGGCCAGCGTCGCCGCCGATGGCTCGACCGACCGGGACGCCCTGGCCGCCGCCGCCCGCGCCGCCGGGATCCGGGTGGCCGATGACGACGGCTGGGCCGACGTCTTCAGCCGCGTCATCGTCGAGAAGGTCGAGCCTCGCCTGGGCGAAGGCCGCGCCACGGTGCTGTGCGAATATCCGATCTCGGAAGCGGCCCTGGCCCGTCCCAAGGACGCCGACCCGCGGGTGGCCGAGCGGTTCGAGCTCTATGCCTGCGGGGTCGAGCTGGCCAACGCGTTCGGCGAGCTCACCGACCCGGCCGAGCAGCGCCGTCGGTTCATGATCGAGATGGACGAGAAGGCCCGCATCTACGGCGAGCGCTATCCGCTCGACGAGGACTTCCTGGCCGCCCTGGAGCACATGCCCGAAGCGTCGGGGTCAGCGCTCGGCTTCGACCGCCTGGTCCTCCTGGCCACGGGCGCCCGGCGGATCGAGGACGTGATCTGGACGCCGGTTGCGAAAGCCTAGTTCACCCGCCGGTGGACCACGCCGTACGGGTCCGCATGGATCCGACGCCAGGCCGGATCCTTGTCCAGCAGCGCCACGACCGGATCGTCCGGCGTGAAGATCGTCCAGGCCACGCGGTAGTCGGCCAGCAGCTTGCGCAAGGCGGCCGGGTCGGGCTCGACGGCTGTGAAATAGCGCGCGCTGAACGCGTCGCCGTACATGTCGGCGCGGCCGTCGATGAAGGGCTTCACGCCCTTGTAGATCAGGTAGCCGCCCAGGCCGTAGCCATTGAGGACGGGCTGGTCCCGCAACTCGGCGGGTACGCTGTCGAGCGCCGTGACCGGGCTGTTGAGGCCGTCGACCCGTTGCAGCGGCCAGGCCAGGCGCATGCCCAGCAGCAGGACACAGGCCACGCCGAAGCCGGCCAGCAAAGTCCGTGAGGGCTTGGGCTTGGCCGGCTCATGGCCCAGCGCTTCGGCCAACGGCCCGGCCAGCAGCAGCGGCGCGACGGCGGCCAGGACCAACTGATGGCGGATGTGCTGCAAGCTCATCAACAGCAGAGCCAGCAACAGCAGAAGCCGGAAGGTGGGGACCTTCACGCCACGGCCCAGGCAGACGAACAGGGTCGCCAGCAGCGCCATCGCGAAGGGCGAGAGGTGCGAGAAGTCCTCGGCCCGCCACTCGGTGATGTGCGGCAGCACCGCCATGCTGGTCACCTGGAACGGGAACAGCAACGCCGCCGGCCCGTGCGGGGTGATCGCGGCGCAGACCAGGCTGGCCAAGCCGAACAGGCCCCAGCCGCGCAGCGCCTTCAGCTTGTCGGCGTTCGGCTCGGCCAGCGCCTCCAGCCCGAAAGCGCCGGCGACCACCAGGCCAAACACCCAGCTGCCGTGCAGATTGGCCCACAGGATCATCAGCAGGGCGAACCGAAGGCGCGGCGCCCGATGTTCGTCGCGGGCCGTCAGCATCTCGATCGCCCAGGCCACCAGCAGAGGCAGCATGAACAGGTGCGGTCGCGCCAGCAGGCTGCCGCTCATGCAGGCCAGGGCCAGCACGGTCGTCGTGATCAGGGTCAGGCCACCCAGTTGCAAGGACAGCCGGCGGACCAGCATCCAGGCCGCCCCGCCGACGGCGATCGCGAACAGCGCCGTCACCCCGGCCCAGCCGGCCAGCCGCGCGGCCAGGGCCATCAGCGTCTCGGACAGCCACTCGTGCGCCACCCACGGCCGGCCGGCCTGGGTGTAGGAGAAGACGTCGTGGTCGGGGACGCGGCCGTGAGCCAGGATCCATTCGCCCGTGGCCATGTGCCAGTAGGTGTCGCCGTCGTTCAGCACCTGGGGCAGGAACAGGAAGACCATCGCCATGACCAGGGCCGCCGCGAGCGGGACGATGTTGCGTTCCTGGGTCACGATGGTCCTCTCCCTCGCGGCTACGGTTAACGGCCAGAGTTGAACAGACCCGTAATTTGCCTCCGGCCCGGAAATCCCGCATATCCCCGCGCCTCATGCCGCCCCCCTTTTCGCCCCCGGGGAAAACCCTCCGCGACGTCCGGTCCCTGACCGAGGCCGGACTGGTCCCGTCCGAGCGCCTGCCGGCGCTGGAGGCGGTGGCGGCGCGCTATGCCGTGGCGATCACCCCGGCCATGGCCGAGCTGATCGATCCCGCCGACGCCGACGACCCGATCGCCCGCCAGTTCATCCCCTCGTCCGAGGAGCTGGTCGCCAGCCCCGGCGAGGACGGCGACCCGATCGGTGATGCCATCCACAGTCCCGTCGAGGGGATCGTCCACCGCTATCGTGACCGGGTGCTGCTGAAGCCGACCCACACCTGCGCGGTCTATTGCCGGTTCTGCTTCCGCCGCGAGATGGTCGGCCCCGAGGGCCTGGCGAACCTGACCCCGGCCCAGTTGGACGCCGCCTTCGCCTATATCGCCTCAAGGCCGGAGATCTGGGAGGTCATCATCACGGGCGGCGACCCCTTCGTGCTGTCGCCCCGCCGCCTGGCCGACCTGATGGACCGGCTGGAGGCGATCCCCCACGTCAGGATCGTCCGCTTCCACACCCGCGTGCCGGCCGTCGATCCCAAGGCGGTGACCGACGACCTCGTCGCGGCCCTCAAGCGCACGACCAAGACCGTCTATGTCGCCCTGCACGCCAACCACGTCCGCGAGCTGACCCCGGCCGCCCGCGCCGCCTGCGCCCGGATCGTCGACGCCGGGATTCCGATGGTCAGTCAGACGGTGCTGCTGCGAGGCGTCAACGACGACGCCGAGGTGCTAGCCGAGCTGATGCGGGCCTTCGTCGAGACCCGGATCCGCCCCTACTACCTGCACCATGGCGACCACGCTCCGGGCACCGCCCACCTGCGCACGACGCTGGCCGAGGGTCAGGCGATCATGAAAGCCCTGCGCGGAACGGTCTCGGGCCTGGCCCAGCCGACCTATGTCCTCGACATCCCCGGCGGCCACGGCAAGGTCCCGGTCGGACCGAACTATGTCACGCATGGACCCGGAGGGGACGCGGTCGAGGACCCGAACGGCGCGGTCCGCGCCTATCCGCCCACGGCGTGATCTCCGCCTGACAACCAAGCTCACGTTGCATCGCAGCAAAGCCTTGGCGGCGCCACGGTTTCTCGTGCTAGAAAAGTCGGCACATCCAGGGCGCGGACACGCAGGTCCGGCGCTAATTCAAGCGAAGGCTTGGCTTTTATGAGTGAAATCAAGACGGTCGGCGTCATCGGCGCCGGCCAGATGGGGTCCGGCATCGCCCATGTCGCCGCCCTCGCCGGCTACGATGTGCGTCTCCATGACGTCTCGCGCGAGCGGATCGACGCCGGTCTGGCCCTGATCGAGAAGAACATGGCCCGTCAGGTCGGCCGCGGCATCATCGACGACGCCGCGATGAAGTCGGCCCTGGCCCGCATCTCGGCGGCCGAGAACCTGGAGGCCATCGGCGCGACCGACCTGGCGATCGAGGCGGCCACCGAGAACGAGGAGGTCAAGAAGTCGATCTTCCGCAGCCTGCAGCCGCACCTCAAGCCCGACACGCTGCTGGCCTCGAACACCTCGTCGATCTCGATCACGCGCCTGGCCTCGGCCACGGATCGTCCCGAGCGCTTCATCGGCCTGCACTTCATGAATCCGGTGCCGCTGATGAAGCTGGTGGAGATCATCCGCGGCATCGCCACCGATGTGCCGACCTATGAGACGGCCGTGGCCTTCGCCAAGTCGCTGGGCAAGATCACCAGCAACGCCGAGGACTTCCCCGCCTTCATCGTCAACCGCGTGCTGGTGCCGATGATCAACGAGGCGATCTACACCCTGTATGAAGGGGTCGGCACGGTCGACGCCATCGACACGGCGATGAAGCTGGGCGCCAACCATCCGATGGGCCCGCTGGAACTGGGCGACTTCATCGGCCTGGACACCGTGCTGAGCATCATGAACGTGCTTCACGAAGGCCTGGCGGACAGCAAGTACCGCCCCTGCCCGCTGTTGGTGAAGTATGTCGAGGCCGGCTGGCTGGGCAAGAAGACCGGTCGCGGCTTCTACGACTATCGCGGCGAAGTCCCGGTTCCGACCCGCTAGGGCCACCAAGGCCAAACCCGCCAAGGCTTGACCCTACAGGGTCCAGCGTTTCGTCGGCGCGATCAGTATGCGCGCCGACGAACCGCCCCACCGCCTCCTGGGTTCCGCGAAGGAGGAGGCTCTGGGCATGGCGCGCCTGTACCCCACCGGCGCGCGACATGCCCCTCGTTCTCGCGCGGCGTCGTGGCTCTGTCATTGACCGACGGTCCACATTCTATTGCTCTGGGATTTTCGCCGGGATGAGTCTCGGCCGTTCGTCGAGGCCTTTGCGTGAATGAGCGTCTGAGTCGGGATCTATGGGTGCTGGACGCCCGCGAGCAGCCCGACGCCGTCGAACTGTACCGCAAGGCCTGCGCGCATCTGTTCGACATCACCCTGCTGTCGCCCGAGGCCGACTTCCACAACCGGCTGGAAGGCTACCAGCTTGGCCATGTCGTCTTCGCGCGATGCGTCGGCGTTCCCCAGCGGTTCGAGCGCAAGCTCACCCACATCATGGCCGACGCGACGGACACCGTCATGGCCGTGCTGGATCTGGGGAAGAACGTCTGGCGCGCCGACTATGATGGCCGCGAGGCCAGCAGCGACATGGGCGCGATCCGGCTGGTGGACATGGCGCGGCCCTACCGCTCGACGATCCAGAGCCCCTACGTCACGCTATACCTCATGATGCCGCGCAGCCTGCTGGACCCGCGGGCCGCAGGCCTCGACTTCCACGGCCGGGTGGTTTCGGAGGCCAGCCCGACGGGGAGGATGCTGGCCTCGCATCTGCGCGCCCTGTGGGAATCCATCGAGACGATGACGCCGGCTGAAACGCCGATGGCCGCCAAGGCCACGACCGCCCTGGTGAGCGGTGTGATCCTGGCCTGCGGTGAACCGATGGGCGCCGATCCGCGGCCGCTGGAGAAGGTGCTGCTGATCGCTGGCCAGCAGTTCGTCGAGCAGCGGCTGGACGATCCCGACCTGTCGCCGGAGACGGTGCGGGAGCACCTGGGCGTGTCCCGTAGCCAGCTCTACAAGGTGTTCGAGCCCGCCGGCGGCGTCAGCGCCTTCATCCAGCGGCGGCGGCTGGACCAGGCCTTCGACGTGATCCTTCAGGATCGCGCCGAGCAGATGACCCTGGCCGAGGTCGCCTATCGCCATGGCTTCCGGTCGGACGCCCACTTCAGCCGCGCCTTCCGGGCCCGGTTCGGCGTCACGCCCGGCCGGCTGCGCAAGCTGGGCGAGGCGGCGCGCCAGGAGGGCCTGTCGGCCCAGGAGCGGCCCGACGATGTCTTCGTCTGGCTAAAGGGCCTGTAGCAGACCTCAGCCCGCGCCCATCGCCACGGCGACGTGGTAGGTCACGAACGAGGCCAGATAGGCCAGGCTGGTCATGTAGACGAACATCACCGTCGGCCAGGTCCACCCGTTGGTCTCGCGCTTGACCACGCCCAGGGTCGCCGCGCACTGCGGGGCGAAGACGTACCAGGCCAGGAAAGACAGGGCGCTGGCCAGCGACCACTGGTGGGACAGCAGCGAGCCCAGGGTCGTGGCGGCCGCGTCGCCGTCGCCGCCCACCGCATAGACCGTGCCCAGCGCCGCCACCGCGACCTCGCGGGCCGCGAAGCCCGGGATCAGGGCCACCGTCATCTGCCAGTTGAAGCCGATCGGGGCCATGACGGGCGCGATGAAGTTACCGATGCGACCGGCGAAGCTGTAGTCGATGGCCGGCCCCGTCGCGCCTTCCGGCGGATAGGGGAAGGTCGACAGGACCCAGACCAGCACCATCAGCGGCAGGATGATCCGGCCGGCGCGGCTCATGAAGATCCGGGCGCGGGTCCACAGGTTCATCAGCACGTTGCGCGGCTCGGGCCAGCGATAGGTCGGCAGCTCCATCATGAAGGGCTCGACCGCGCCGCGCCAGAACACGCGACGGATGACGAACGAGACCAGCAGGGCGCTGACGATGCCGCCGGCATAGAGGCCGAACATGACCAGGCCTTGCAGCGACAGCACGCCCCAGACGGTCTGCTTGGGAATGAAGGCGCCGATGATCAGGGTGTAGACCGGGATCCGCGCCGAGCAGGTCATCAGCGGGGCGACCAGGATGGTGGTCAGCCGGTCTTCCTTGTTGTCGATCACCCGCGTCGACATGATGCCGGGAATGGCGCAGGCGAAACTGGACAGCAGCGGGATGAACGCCCGGCCATGCAGGCCCGCCCCGCCCATGATCTTGTCCATCAGGAAGGCCGCGCGGGCCATGTAGCCGCTGTCTTCCAGCAGCAGGATGAAGAAGAACAGGATCAGGATCTGCGGCAGGAACACCAGCACACTGCCGACGCCGGCGATCAGGCCGTCGGAGATGAAACTGGTCACCAGGCCCGCCGGCAGGTGGGCGCTGGTCCAGCCGGCGATGGCCGCGAAGGCCCCGTCGATGCCGTCCATGACCGGCGTGGCCCAGGTGAACACCGCCTGGAACATTACGAACAGCAGGGTCATCAGGATCAGGACGCCGGCGACGGGGTGCAGCAGCACGTCGTCGATCTTGCCGGTGACGGTGTCCGGACGCTCGGGCGGCTTCACGCAGGCCTTGAAGATGCGCTGGGCCTCGGCGTGGGCGGCGCGGATCTCCCCGGCGGCCGGCTCGTGCCAGACGTTCTCGGTCTCGACCTTGCGGGCCGCGACCAGGCCCTCGACCTTTTCCAGGAGCTCGGGCAGGCCGCGCTTGCGGGTCGCCACCGTGGTGACGATCGGCGCGCCCAGTTCCCGGGACAGGCGCTCCAGGTCGATACGCAAGCCCTGGCGTTGGGCGATGTCGTACATATTGAGGGCCAGCACGAACGGCCGACCCACCTGCTTCAGTTCGAGAGCCAGGCGCAGAACGAGGCGCAGGTTGGTGGCGTCGGCCACGCAGATCAGCACCTCGGGAGCCAGTTCGCCCTCCAGCTTGCCGATCACCGCGTCGCGGGTGACGACCTCGTCCGGGCTGCGGGCCCGCAGGGAATAGGTGCCGGGCAGGTCGAGCACGCGCATCTGTCGGCCGGAGGGCGTGGTCAGCACGCCTTCCTTCCGCTCGACCGTGACGCCGGCATAGTTGGCCACCTTCTGGCGGCTGCCGGTCAGGGCGTTGAACAGCGCGGTCTTGCCGGAGTTGGGGTTGCCGACCAGGGCGACCAGGGCGGGCTCGGCGGCGGCGTCGGAAACAGCCGCGCCAGGATCCTGGCTCAAGGAGGTGTCTAGGGCCAAGGTCTAGAGTTCGTCGAATTTCACGGTGACGGCGCCGGCTTCGCGGCGGCGCAGGGCCACCCGGGTGTCGTCGACGCGCACAGCGATCGGGTCGCGGCCGAACAGGCCCTCGTGCAGCACCTCAATGGCCGCGCCCTCGACGAAGCCCATCTCCAGCAGGCGTCGCTCAAGCTCCTCCGCCGCCACGGACTCGGCCGCGCCGGACACGCCGGTGACCTTGACGATCACCCCGCGATCGCCCCGCCCGGCCGTGGCCAGGGGACGCACGTCGAGAGTATCGGCTGGGTTGAATTGAGGGGACAACGCGAACGCTTCGGACATAATGGCTCCGATTAGATTGCGAACGATTATCAGTCGGAGAGACCAATGTCAATTCAGCGATCCGCGCGTCTTGGGTTATGATCGTCCTTAAGGGTCTTCCGCCGAAGTTTGCGGTTCGGCGGTCGGAAGATCCGTAACCGAGAAGAGCTCGCCTGCTTATCCGGCTCGGATGAAACATCCGATCCGGGCAGGCTAGCGGGCTTTGGGACCGAATGGCGCAGGGTCGTTAATAGATTCACTCTTCGACCGTGGACCGGTCTGATTACGTCTTACGATTCGTGTGGGCGAGTGATGCGTAGGCTGATGCTGGGGCTCCTGACGGGGGCTTATCTTTGTCTGGCTCTGATCGTCTCCCTCTTCCTCTGGAGGATGGGCGCGACCCCGGCTGTCGGCGTCTCGGCGTTCATCGGCGCGCTGGGCCTGTGTTTCGCCTTCCACGGCCTGCTGGGCCAGACGTTCCTGGCCGCCGCCCTGCGCGGCGATATCGACACCGTGCGCGAGGCTCACGCCATCCTGCTGGACCAGATCGAGAAGGTCGACGCCCGCGTGTCGGATCTCGTGGAATCGGTCGCCGCCGACGCCCAGCGCCGTACGGAAGAGCTGTCGACCGAGGTCCATCAGTTGGAAGACCTGATCGGACAGATGAACGACCGGCTGGAGCACCAGCTCAGCCACCAGGTCGCCGCCGCCTCGGCCCGTAGCCACAATCTGGGCCGCGAGCGCGCGCCGCAGGCCAGTCACATGCTTCAGGTCGTGCAGGACGCCCTGGCCGAGAACCGCGTCGACCTCTACCTGCAGCCGATCGTCAGCCTGCCCCAGCGCCGGACCGTCTTCTACGAAAGCTTCTCGCGCCTGCGCGACGAGACCGGCCGCGTGATGATGCCGGCCGAGTACCTGGCCGTGGCCGAGCCCGAAGGCCTGATGACGGCCATCGACAACCTGCTGCTGTTCCGCTGCGTGCAGATCGTCCGTCGCCTGGCCAAGCAGGACCGCAAGGTCGGCATCTTCTGCAACATCTCGCTGGCCAGCCTGGGCGACGAGAGCTTCTTCCCGCAGTTCCTCGAATTCATGCAGGCCAACAAGGACCTGGCCGGCGCGGTGATCTTCGAGCTGGGCCAGGCGGCGTTCGATCGCCGGGGTCCGGTCGAGGCCCGTCACATGGCCCGTCTGGCCGGCCTGGGCTTCAGCTTCAGCCTCGACAAGGTCAGCGACCTGGACCTGGACTTCCAGGATCTGGCCCGCGCCGACGTCCGCTACCTGAAGGTCGGCGCCCAGATGATGCTGGACCAGTTGGAGGAGCAGGACGGCAAGCTGGTCATCGCCTCGCTGCCCGACCTGAACGCCGCCGACTTCGCCGCCCTGACCCGCCGCTACGGCATCGAGGTCATCGTCGAGAAGGTCGAGGCCGAGAAGCAGATCGTCGACATCCTCGACTTGGACATCGGCTACGGCCAGGGCCACCTGTTCGGCGAACCGCGCGCCATCCGCGACGCGGTGCTGGCCGAGGCCGAACCGCCGCAGGACTTCATCCGCGGCGCCCTGCGCCGCCGCGCGGTGGGCTGGTAGGCCCCTAGTGTGCTGGATTTGAAGTTCGCCCGTACTTGGATCAGGCTCTGAGCGAACTTCAAATCCAAAAAAGCACACTAGAAACATAAACTTACTAGTGTCCTTATCAATTCCGAAGTTCGTCGGAGCTTGCCACAAACGCTTGCGAACTTCGGAATCGGGACACTAGACTGCTGACAGCTTTGGGCGCCGGGCCGCAAGCTTCGGAATGACCGGGACGACGGCGTGGCGCACGATCTCCTCACGAAAGGAGATCCCCATGATCGCTTCGACCTATCCCGATGATGACGCGCGCTGGAACGCCATGCGCGCCAGGGATCGCGCCGCCGAGGGCGCCTTCTATATCGGCGTGCGCACCACCGGCGTCTATTGCGTCGCCAGCTGCGGCGGCCGTCCGCTGCGCAAGAACGTCGCCTTCTACGCCACCCGGGAAGACGCCCGCGCCGCTGGCCTGCGCGCCTGCCTGCGCTGCAAGCCCGACATCAATCGCGAGACCCTGCGCTGGGCCGTCGGCGAGACCAGCCTGGGCCTGGCCTTGGTCGCCCGCTCGGACGCGGGCCTGCGCCTGATCACCCTGGGCGACGACGCCGAGGCGCTGCGAGCCGACCTGGAGAAGCGCTTCAAGCACGCCCGGATCGTCTCGGACGCCGAGGGGTTGGCCGCCGACCTGAAGGCGGTGGCCGATCTGATCGACCATCCCGACCGCGCGCCGGACCTGCCGACCGACGCGCAAGGCACCGAGCTGCAGAAGGCCGTCTGGGGCGCGCTGCGTGAGATCCCCGTCGGCCAGACCGCCTCCTATGCCGACATCGCCCGCGCCATCGGCCGGCCCAGCGCCGCGCGCGCCGTGGCCCAGGCCTGCGGAGCCAATCCGCTGGCGGTGATCACGCCCTGCCACCGCGTGGTCCGCGCCGACGGCGGCCTGTCGGGCTACCGCTGGGGCGTCGAGCGCAAGCAGGCCCTCCTGGCGCGTGAAGCCGCGCGCGTGGCCGCGTGACACTCGACTGGATTCGCATCGGCGCCGAGCTCGACGCGCGCGGCTGGGCCCTGACCGGCCCGATCCTGAAGCCCGAGACCTGCCAGGGAATCGCCGACCTCTATCCCCAGGAGGCGGGCTTCCGCGGTCGTGTGGTCATGGCCCGCCACGGCTTCGGACGCGGCGAGTACAAATACTTCAGCTATCCCCTGCCGGACGTCGTGCAACAACTCCGGCAGGGTCTCTACGGTCCGTTGTCGACGATCGCCAACCGCTGGGCCGAGCGTCTGGGCGAGGACCGCCGCTTTCCGGAAGCGATGGACGACATGCTGGCGCGCTGCCGCGAGGCTGGCCAAGTCCGGCCCACGCCCCTGCTGCTGACCTACGGCCCCGGCGACTACAACTGCCTGCACCAGGACCTCTACGGCGAGCACGTCTTCCCGCTGCAGGCGGCGTTCCTGCTGGACGAGCCGGGCCGGGACTTCGACGGCGGCGAGTTCGTGATCGTCGAGCAGCGGCCCCGCCAACAGAGCGCGCCGCAGGTCGTGCCGCTGAGACAAGGCGAGGGCGTGATCTTCGCGGTGCGCGAACGGCCGGCCGAAGGCGTGCGCGGCGTCCACCGTCGCGTGTTGCGGCACGGCGTGAGCGAGATCCGCTCAGGCCGGCGGCGAACGCTAGGCGTCATCTTCCACGACGCCACCTAGCCCAACGGCGAGACCCCGAACAGCAGCCGGTGCAGGAAGACCACGAACACCACATACAGCGCCGTGCCCGCCACGACCGCGATCACGTCCGCGATCGGCTTGGTCACGACCGGCGCCGGCTCCCCGCGTCCCAGCGCCGAGATCAGGTCCACGATCGCCCAGACCAGAAACGCCCCGAACAGCAGCGCCGAGGCCTGGTCGCCATTGGCCAGCAGGTGGCCGGCCGACCACAGGATGGTTCCCAGCAGCATCGGGTGGCGCACGGTCGCCTTGATCCGTCCGACCGGCCCGTTCGAGCCGGCCAGCAGCACGAAAGCGATCCAGACCAGGCCCATCGCGGCGTGACGGCCCCAGGGCGGCGGGTCGTAGAGCTGCGGCGCCATCGGCCGGAACTGGATCCAGCCCCAGATGATCAGCCCCAGCCCCACCGCTGAGAGAACGGAATACAGCCCCTTCCAGCGGCCCGGATTGGCGGCGACCTGGGCGTTGCGGAACGGCGCGGCCAGGATCCGCGTCGAATGGACGCCCAGAAACAGCATCAGCCCCAGGATCAGTATCGTCATCGGCCCCTCCCGTTTGTCCCGGGATCATAGTCACGGAACGACGATTTCCGAAAGCAGGCGCAACCGCGCGTGAGCGATCGCCAGGCGGCCCTCGCACGCCGCCAGGATCGCGGGACTGATCTCACGGCGCTTGGCCTCGCTGTCGGGCAAGAAGGCCTCGCCCGGAGCCTTGGCGTTCACGCCCGCGACCGCCCGCATCGCCGCCTCGACGTCGGAAGCCAGCGTCAGTCCGAAATGCGGCAGCACCCGCGTGAACACCGCCTCCGGCAGGTCGCGATAGTCGACCAGCATCCCGCCGCCCCTCGCCCAGCCGTCCAGCGCGCCCTCGCAGACGCTGGCCAGAACGGCCGCATGATAGAGCGGATCCCGCGGGTTCCCCCACGCCAATCCGAGGATCGAGGACGGAACCAGCGAGGGGACCATCTGGCTTCCGGCGCGACGGGCGTGGGAGACCATCACCTCGACGGGCTCGCGATACGAGAAGATCCAGGGCGTGTCGGGAAAGGCCGCCCGGAACAGCGGGAGCGCCCGGCTGTTCCAGCAGTCCAGCTTCAGGAACAGCCGCGCCTCGCCGATCCCGCGCGGCCGGGCGAAGGCGGCGACCACGGCGCGCAGCAGAGCCGGATCGTCGGTCCGCGCCGCCGCGTCGATCGGCTGGGCCTCCGAGATCACGGTGGCGTCGCGATCGGCCGCCAGCATTCGCGCGATCAGGGTCGAGCCACAGCGGGACATGTGAAAGACAAGCCCGTCCGGCGCGCGCGAACCCGACGGCAAAGCCGAAAGCGGCGTCTCGATGGCGAACAGCCGGTTGATCGCCAGAAAACCCGCCGTCTGCAGTTCGTGCGCGTAGAAGCCGTCGTCCAGAACCCGGTGCCCGAACCACCGCCACGAGACCCGGTCGCCATCGATCGCGGCCGGCAGCCAGCCGGGCGGCGGCGTCCGGTCGAGCCGGATCGGCTGAGCCTGCCAGCCGGGCTGCTCCAGACCCAACGCCAACGCGGCCGCGCCGATGTCCTGCTCCTCGGCGAGGCGCGCGCGAAGATCCGCATCGGACAGCAGCCGTCCGAAGGCCGCCAGGCTCGGCGCGAGGGTCATTCGGGCTCCGGAAGATCATCGCTTGTGGCGACAAGGAGCACCAGCATAAGCTGAAACCATGCGCTTTCCAGACCGCGTGCGGTTGCCCTTGGCCTTCGATTCGGACCGGCTGCGCGCGGATCTCGCGCGGGTCGAAGCCGACACGACCTGGGTCTCGCATTTCGTCCGCCAGAACTATGACGGCGACTGGAGCGCCATCGCCCTGCGCTGCATGGCCGGAGAGACCCACCCGATCCGGATGATCTATTCCGACCCGGTCCGCACCGACTACGTCCCCACGCCGTTCCTGGAGGCCTGCCCCTATTTCCAGGCGGTCCTGGCCGCCTTCGAATGCCCTCTAACCAGCGTGCGGCTGATGAAGCTGGCGCCCGGCTCGGTGATCAAGGAGCATACCGACCTCGATCTGTGCGCCGAGGACGGCAAGGCGCGTATCCACATCCCGATCGTCAGCAACCCGGACGTCGAGTTCAAGATCAATGGCGTCCCTGTGCCGATGGCCCCGGGCGAGGCCTGGTACCTGCGCCTGTCCGACCCTCATACGGTGGCCAATCGCGGCGACACCGACCGGGTTCACCTGGTGATCGACGCCCGCATGAACGACTGGCTGGCCGAACAGATGAGCCTTGCCCTGGCGACCGAGGGTGCGAGCGCCTAGATGGCTCCTGGTTGACGCCCACTCCCGCGAGCTTTACCGCCCAATCCATGATGGACTTTCCCGCCGGCCTTTCCGACCTTTCCGACCGCTACGACGTGGTGCTGTGCGACGTCTGGGGCGTGATCCACAACGGGGTGGAGAGCTTCCCCGAGGCCTGTGTGGCGCTGACCCAGTGGGGTCAGACCAAGGGTCCGGTAGTGCTGATCTCCAACTCGCCGCGGCCCTCGTATGACGTGGTGGCGCAGCTTGACGGCCTGGGCGTGCCGCGCTCGGCCTGGCAGGGCTTCGTCACCTCGGGCGACGCGACCCGGGCGCTGCTGACGCCGCACACCGGGCGCAAGGTCTGGAAGATCGGCCCCGAGCGCGACGGGCCGCTGTGGGCGGGCTTCGACCTGACCCTGGCGGGCCCCGAGGACGCCGACTTCATCCTGTGCTCGGGCCTCTACGAGGACGAAAAGGAAGTCCCCGAGGACTATCGCGATCGCCTGAAGGTCGCCGCCGACCGGGGCCTGCTGTTCATCTGCGCCAATCCCGATCGCGTCGTGCAGCGCGGCGAGCGCCTGATCTTCTGCGCCGGGGCCCTGGCCGATCTCTATGAGACCTTGGGCGGCAAGGTGGTCATGGCCGGCAAGCCCTATGCGGCGATCTACGACCTGGCCGTGGCCGAGGCGGCGCAGCTGCTGGGTCGTCCCGTCGATCGCGACCGCGTGCTGTGCATCGGCGACGGCGTCATCACCGACGTGAAGGGCGCCCGCGACCAGAAGCTGGCCTGCCTGTTCATCGCCAAGGGCATCCATGGCGAGACGGCCGTCGGGCCCGATGGCCTGCTGATCCCGGAGGCCGTTCAGGCCCTGCTCGACGCCGAGGCCGTGGGCGCCACCCACGCCATCGGCGATCTGGTCTGGTAAGCAAAAAGAACAAGGGGATCATCATGCAGGGCAAGTTTCTCGAAGAGCTGAGCGTCGGTCAGTCGGCGCAGCTGGTCCGCACGGTGGGCGAGGCCGACATCGTCGCCTTCGCTCAGGTGACCGGCGACACCAATCCGGTGCACCTGGACGCCGACTACGCGGCCAAGACCAGCTTTGGCGGACGCATCGCTCACGGCATGCTGTCGGCCGGCTACATCTCGGCGGTGCTGGGCACCGCCCTGCCCGGGCCCGGCGCGATCTACCTGTCGCAGACGCTGAAGTTCAAACGCCCGGTCAGGATCGGCGACGAGGTCACCGCCGTGGTCACCATCTCCGAGATCAACGAAGCCAAGGCCCAGGTCACCCTCGCCACCGTCTGCAAGGTGGGCGGCAAGGCGGTGGTCGACGGCGAGGCCGTGGTCATGGTTCCGCGCAAGGCCGCATGATGCCGCTCAAGACTGTCAACGCCTGGAAGAACCTCCCCGCCGACGAGCGCGGCGCCGCCGTGGCGCTGGGCAATTTCGACGGCGTGCATCGCGGCCACCAGCAGGTGATCGCGCAGGCCGCGAAAGCGGCGCTGGCCGACCACACGCCGCTGGGGGTGATCACCTTCGACCCGCACCCGCGCCGCCTGTTCCGGCCGACCGAGCCGGCTTTCAAGCTGATGACCCATGGCCAGCAGGCCCGGGCGCTGGGCGGCCTGGGCGTCGACCTGCTCTATCTGCTGCCGTTCGACTTCGAGATGGCCAGCTTCGGCGACCGCGAGTTCGTCGAAAAGGTGCTGGTCGAGGGCCTGGGCGTGAAGCATGTCGCCGCCGGCTTCGACATCTCGTTCGGCCGCGGCCGCAGCGGCAGCGCCGACCTGCTGAAGACGTATGGCGACGAATACGGCTTCACCGTTTCGATCGCAGAACCCGTGGCCAGCCGCGACGGCGACAAGTTCTCCTCGACGGGCGTCCGCGACGCGCTGCGCAACGGCGAGCCGGACCAGGCCGCCCGCATCCTGGGCCGCCCCTTCGCCATCGAGGGCGTGGTGCGCCGGGGCCAGCAACTGGGCCGCCAGCTGGGCTTCCCGACCGCCAATGTCGAGGTCGAGGACTATGTCGTCCCCAAGCTCGGCGTCTACGCCACCCGCACCCGCCTGCCCGACGGCCGCGAGGTGCCCGGCGTGGCCAATCTCGGCAACAACCCCACCACCGGCATGGTCGAGACGAGGCTGGAGACCTGGCTGTTCGATTTCGACGAGGATCTGTACGGCCAGATCATCGAGACCGACCTGATCGCCTTCCTGCGCCCGGAACTGAAGTTCGACAGCCTGGAGCTGATGATCGAGCAGATCCGCCGCGACGAGCAGGCGGCGCGGGCGATCGTGGCGCCGGGGTTCTGACTCAGCACTAACCCCCACCTGACCACGCTCCGCGTGGTCTGTCCGCCCCCAAGTGGGTGGCGGAGAATCTCTCCTCCCCCTTTGGGGGAGGGGGACCGGCGGACGCCGGTGGAGGGGGATCGCGCGGCGCACGAAACCCTTTCCCCTCCTCCCCCGCCCCGTTAACCTTGTTTAACGGCTGGGTGGGGACCGCATGCTCAAGGGGCGCAAGTACCGGGATTTCGCGCGCGCCAGGCAGCCGGCGAAGGCGCGGGCCCACGAGATCCTGGCCTACCCCGAGGGCGCGCAGTTCGTGTTCGACACGGGCAAGGCCATCGAGATCGAGGGCGGCTATTGCGCCCTGCCCGACGGTGACTTGCTGGACGCCTATTCCAACGCCGTGGTCCGCGCCGTCGAACGGGTCGGGCCCAGCGTCGTGCGCATCCATCCGATGCTGGAAGATCCCCGGATGTCCGGCGTCGGCTCGGGCTTCGCCATCGGCGCCGATAAGGAGCTTGGGGGCGGGCTGATCCTGACCAACAGCCACGTGATCCAGGGCGCCAGCCGCTTCGTGGTCATCACGGCCGAGGGTCGCAACTTCACCGCCCGCTGCGTCGGCGACGATCCCGACACCGACCTGGCCATCATCAAGATCGACCAGGCCGCCGACATCCCGGTGGCCCGGCTGGGCAATTCCAAGAAACTGCGGCGCGGCCAGCTGGTCATCGCCATCGGCGCGCCGCTGGGCTTCGAGGCCACGGTGACCACCGGCGTCGTTTCCGCCATGGGTCGGTCCTTGCGGGGCGAGCGCGGCCGGCTGATCGAGGACCTGATCCAGACCGACGCGGCGCTCAATCCCGGCAACAGCGGCGGCCCGCTGGTCAATTCGACCGGCGAGGTGATCGGCATCGCCACCGCCATTATCGCCGGCTACCAAGGCCTGTGCTTCGCGGTGGCGGCCAACACCGCCCGCTTCGTGATCGGCGAACTGCTGGCGCACGGCCACGTGCGACGCGGCTCGATCGGCCTGATCGCCCAGCAGGCCCCGATCCCGCCGACCCTGGCGCGGGCGACGGGCGTCCAGCAGCCCTATGCGGTCTATGTCGCCCATGTCGATCTCGGCGGCCCAGCGGCCAAGGCGGGGATCAAGGAGGGCGACCTGCTGGTCGCGGCGGGAAACCAGATCCTGACCGGCCTCGACGACCTGCTGCGCGCGCTGGACCACCACAGCATTGGCCGCGCCACCGCGTTCCTGATCATCCGCAACGCCCGCCTGATGACCGTGACCGTCACGCCCAAGCTGCGGAAGCCGGGGGCTTAGCCGAAGCCTTTGCGCCCCGGCCCTCCCTCTGCTATCCCGCTGGCCATGAATTTCGTTCGGAAGATTTCGCGAATTATCCGCCCGGCGTGACGCCGCCGGACGATCCTCCAGCGCGCGCCGGGTTTTCCCGCCCTCTTCCGACCCCTTTCAAGCCGGACACCTATTCCATGGCCGACGACGCCACGACCGCCCGCGACTATCGCGAAACCGTCTTCCTTCCCGACACCCCGTTCCCGATGCGCGGGGGCCTGCCCAAGAAGGAGCCCGAGATCCTGGAGGGCTGGGCCGCCCTCTCAGACAAGGGCCTCTACGGCGCTGTTCGGGCGAAGAGACAAGCCGACGGCGCCCCGCTGTTCGTGCTGCACGACGGCCCGCCCTACGCCAATGGCGCCATCCACATCGGCCATGCCCTGAACAAGACGCTGAAGGACTTCGTGGTCCGCTCGCGCTTCGCCCTGGGCTACGACGTCGACTACGTGCCCGGCTGGGACTGCCACGGCCTGCCGATCGAGTGGAAGATCGAGGAAGAATTCCGCGCCAAGGGCCGCCGCAAGGACGAGGTCCCGGCCGAGGAATTCCGCACCCGCTGCCGCGAATATGCCGGCGGCTGGGTCGAGGCCCAGAAGACCGAGTTCCAGCGCCTGGGGATCCTGGGCGACTGGTGGAACCGCTACGCCACCATGGACTTCACCTCGGAAGCCACGATCGTCGCCGAGTTCCACAAGTTCGCCGCCAGCGGCCAGCTCTATCGCGGCTCCAAGCCGGTGATGTGGAGCCCGGTCGAGCGCACGGCCCTGGCCGACGCCGAGATCGAGTACCACGACCACGTCAGCCCCACGATCTGGGTGAAGTTCCCGGTCAAGGTCTATGACGAGGAGCACTACGCGCTGTCGGGCAATCCGGCCGGCGACAACGTCTTCCGCCTTCAGCCCAACGACGCCTCTGTCGTTATCTGGACCACCACGCCGTGGACCATCCCCGCCAACCGCGCCATCAGCTTCAACCCCAAGGTCGAGTACGGCCTCTATGAGGTGGAAGCCATGGAGGAGAACCTCGAGTTCGCCCCGTGGTCGAAGGCCGGAGACCGCCTGGTCATCGCCGACAAGCTGGCCGAGGACGTCCGCAAGGCCGCCAAGGTCGCGACCTGGCGCCGGGTCGAGCCCGTCGATCCGACCGGTCTGGTCTGCGCCCACCCGCTGGCGCAATTCGATGAGGGCTTCGGCTTCGACGTCCCCCTCCTCGCCGGCGAGCACGTCACCGACGACGCCGGCACGGGCTTTGTCCACACCGCCCCGGGTCACGGCGCGGACGACTATCTGGTCTGGCTGAAGAGCGGATACGCGCTGGACTCCATCCCCGACACCGTCGACCCGGACGGCGCCTACTACCCGCACGTCCCGCTGTTCGCGGGGCTGAAGGTCATCGAGACCGAGGGCAAGAAGGCCGGCAAGTTCGGCCCCGCCAACGGCGCGGTGATGGACAAGCTGATCGAGGCCGGCGCCCTCTTGGCGCGCGGCCGCGTCGAGCACAGCTATCCGCACAGCTGGCGCTCGAAGGCCCCGATCATCTTCCGCAACACCCCACAGTGGTTCATCCGCATGGATCAGCCGCTCGAGAGCGGCCAGACCCTGCGCGAGACCGCGATCCAGGCCATCGCCGACACCGCCTTCCACCCCGACGCCGGCCGCAACCGCATCGGCTCGATGGTCGAGACGCGCCCCGACTGGCTGGTCAGCCGTCAGCGCGCCTGGGGCACGCCCCTGGCCATGTTCGTCGACAAGACCACCGGCGCCCCGCTGATGGACGCGGCGGTCAACGCCCGCATCCTGGCGGCCATCCGCGAGGGCGGGGCCGACGCCTGGTTCTCGCGTCCCGACGCCGACTTCCTGGGCGAGGCCTATGACGCGGCCCAGTACGAGAAGGTCGGCGACATCCTGGATGTCTGGTTCGACAGCGGCTGCACCCACGCCTTCACGATCGAGGGCCGCGCCGACAGCCACTGGCCGGCCGACCTCTATCTGGAAGGCTCGGACCAGCACCGCGGCTGGTTCCAGTCCAGCCTGCTCGAAGGCTGCGGCACGCGGGGCCGCGCGCCGTACAAGGCGGTTCTCACCCACGGGTTCACTCAGGACGAGAACGGCGAGAAGATGTCCAAGTCCAAGGGCAACACCATCGAACCGCAGACCGTGACCAAGGAAAGCGGCGCCGAGATCCTGCGTCTGTGGGCGGCGATGGTCGACTATTCGGAAGACCAGCGGATCGGCAAGACGATCCTGGCCACCACCACGGACGCCTATCGCAAGCTGCGCAACACCACGCGCTACCTGCTGGGCGCGCTGGCCGGCTTCGACGAGGCCGAGCGGGTCACCGACTACGCCGACTTCCCGCCGCTGGAGAAGTACATCCTGCACCGCCTGTGGGAACTGGATGGCCAGGTGCGCGCCGCCTACGAGGCCTATCGCTTCAGCGACGTGACCCGGCCGCTGATCGAGTTCTGCCAGGGCGACCTGTCGACCCTGTTCTTCGACATCCGCAAGGACAGCCTCTACTGCGACGCGCCTAACGCCCTGCGGCGCCGCGCCTATCGCACGGTGCTGGACTACGTGTTCGAGCGCCTGACCATCTGGCTGTCGCCGCTGACCAGCTTCACCATGGAGGAGGCGTGGCAGACGCGCTTCCCCGATGCGGGCTCCAACAGCCTGCGGGTGATCCCGGCGACGCCGGCCGAATGGCGCAACGACGCCGAGGCCGCCCGCTGGGCCAAGGTCGAGGCCGTGATGTCGGTGGTGACCGGAGCCCTGGAAGTCGAACGCCGCGAAAAGCGCATCGGCTCGGCGCTGGAGGCGGCGCCGGTCGTCCACGTCGCCGACGCCGAGCTGCTGGCCGCCTTCGATGGCCTGGACGCCGCCGAGGTGTTCCGCACGAGCGCCGCGACCCTGGTCGCCGGTGAAAGCGGCGCGTTCACGACCGACGAGGTCAAGGGCGTGTCGGTGGATCCGAAACTGGCCGAGGGGAACAAGTGCGCCCGCTCGTGGCGCATCCTCCCCGAGGTGGGAACCGATCCCCGCTATCCGCAGCTTAGCCTTCGCGACGCTGAAGCTGTGGCGTACTGGGACGCTCAGCGGGGCTGAAATCTCCCTCTCCCATAGGGAGAGGGGTAGGGGTGAGGGGTTACGAGGTTTGACGGCGTGCCGGCACGCCGGCTACCGGTGAAACCCCTCACCTCCCACCGCTGCGCGGCGGGTCCCTCCTCTCCCTATGGGAGAGGGTGCAAGATGGATGGATGAGCTTGTCGTCACTGAAAATCACCCGCCTCGGCTGGACCGCCTACGCCGTCGCCGCCGTCACCCTGGTGCTGGACCAGATCTCCAAGCTCTGGGTCCTGGGCCTGCTGGGCCGCGAACAGGGCGCGTCCCTGCCGCTGCTGGGTCCGCTGCACCTGACGATGGTCCATAACTACGGCATGAGCTTTGGCCTGCTGAAGGACCACGACTGGGGCCGCTGGCTGCTGATCGGCTTTTCGATTCTCGTGGTGATCGGCCTGTCGGTCTGGGCTCGCAAGGCCAACAAGCTGCTGCCGGCCATCGGGGTCGGCATGATCATAGGCGCGGCGATCGGCAACAACCTGATCGACCGGGTGCTGTACGGCTATGTCGTCGACTTCATCGACGTCTCGCGCCTGAACTTCCCGTGGGTTTTCAACATCGCCGACTCGGCGATCAACATCGGGGTGGCCCTGCTGCTGATCGACAGCTTCCTCTATGGCGAGAAGAAGCTGGCCGAACCGGCTGAGTGAGTTAGGGCCGCCAAGGCGTTTTGACGGAATGACGCCGCATTCGCGTGGGAGATTGGCGCCCGGGCGAGGATGTCGTATCGAGAGCGTCCAAAATTTGGGCCGGGGGTCGGCCTGCTGGAGCATGGTTTGATGAGTTTCAATCGGGTCGCGACCGTAAGCGCCCTGACCGCCGTGGCCGTGATCGGCCTGGCCGGCTGCACCTCGACCCAGAAAGCCCTGGGCATGAACAAGGTGGTTCCCGACGAATTCCGCGTCGTCAGCAAGGCCCCGCTGGCCGTGCCGCCGGACTACGCCCTGCGTCCGCCGGCGCCCGGCGAGCCGCGTCCTCAGGAACTGCAGCCGGAAAGCGCCGCTCGCGCCGCCCTGATCGGCCAGAGCAACGCCGCCGGTCGTTCGGAAGGTGAAAAGCTGCTGGTCGCCCGCGCCGGGACCGACAAGGCCGATCCGCTGATCCGCTTCGTGGTCGACGACGAGAACGGCGACCTGGCCCACAAGGACGAGAGCTTCGCCAGCAAGGTGATGTTCTGGAAGAAGGGCCAGCCCAAGACGACGAACGTCGCCACCGCCGCCGAGTCGGGCGCCAACGCCCCGGCCGAGGTCGACGCCGCCGCCGAGGAAGCCCGTCTGAAGAAGCTGGTGGGCGCCGGTGGCGTGGTCATCAGCCGCGAGAAGAAGACCGGCATCAAGCTGCCGGGCCTCTAAGCTCAGGCGCGCCGAGACAATCGAACGGCCCGGGACCTCGCGGTTCCGGGCCGTTTCGCGTTCAGGGCTGGACTTCAGCCGGCGTGGTGATCGTGTAGCCCTTGGCCCTCAGCCTGGCCAAGACGCCCTCCTCCGACAGCAGCGGCCGGAAGTTGACCAGCGCCACCGACTTGCCGGGCGTCTTCAGGGCCTGGTCGATGGCCTTGGTCGAGCGGTCGATGGTCTTGCGGATCTCCGAGGCCACGCCCGGCGTCGCCGACAGGCAGGCCTGGTAGCCGCGATCGGCCGCCGCCAGCTTGACCACGTCGCCTTCGGCCCAGCGCTGGGCGGTCTCGACGGTCCGGGAGCCGCCGGCGTCGGCCTCGCGCAGGCCCGCGTCCAGGCAGAACTCCTGCATCGGCTTGGGCAGCGAGCCGACCGACTTCAGGGCGTCGATCACGTCGTAGCCATCCAGCTTCTGGATGCGCGGCCGCTTCTTGAGGTCGCTCTTCCTGGCGATCGCCTCGACCTTGTCGGCCACGCCGCCGCTCTGGATGCTGATCGAACCGCCCTTCTTCATGTTGGCGACCAGGAAACCGGCGAAGGCCGGCTTGATGTCGTCCATGCTGTCCAGCTTCTCGCCGCCGTCGGCCAGGCGCTTCTCCAGGCGGGCGCGCAGTTCGGGCGGCAAGGTGTCGCGCATCGGCTTGTCGGCCAGGAAATAGCGCCGGCCGCCCACGGCCAGGGCGATGATCCGCACGACGCTGACGTCGGGCTCGGGCGCCATGATCAGGCGGTTGGCGCCATCGAGGCGACGCTCTAGCACCGAGGTGTCGAAGGTCAGGGTCTTGGGCGACAGGGCCGGGATGGCCAGGATGTAGACCGTGCTGTCGGCGTCCGACACCTTCCACCAGGCCGGGCCGGGCAGCTTGGCGTTGACGACCAGTTCCTCGACCAAGGTCCCTTCGGGGTCGGCGGCATGCAGGTCGACCGGCGCCGTCTGGTGGATCGAGACCTCGTTGCGAGCCTGCGCCAAGGCCGATCCCCCGCAAAGCAGCGAAAGGGCGAGACCGGCGGCGGCGAAACGGCGAAGGGTCACTATCTGTCTTCCTCGAACGGCGGCGGAATCGAGATAAACTCCGCGTTCTCCCTGTCGTTGGCCGATCGGCGTTAGGTCGGTCAACTTAAGGAGTCGCAATGCTTGAGCTTCCTTCGGGTTTGAAGGGGGCTCCGGCCTGCCTCGTGAAAGTCCGTGTGATGCCCATCCGCCGCCTGCCGCCCGAGACCGTCAACCGCATCGCCGCCGGCGAGGTGGTCGAACGGCCCGCGAGCGCGATCAAGGAGCTGGTCGACAACGCCATCGACGCCGGCGCGACCCGGATCGAGGTCGAGGCCCATGGCGGCGGCCTGACCCGGATCCTGGTCGCCGACGACGGCTGCGGCCTGTCGGCCGAAGAACTGCCGGTGGCCATCGAGCGCCACGCGACCTCGAAGCTGGCGCCCGACGAGGATGGTCTCTGGGACCTTCTGCGCATCCACACCATGGGCTTCCGGGGCGAGGCCCTGCCGTCGATCGGATCGGTGGCGCGGCTGACGATCAGCTCGCGCGCCAAGGGTTCGAGCGACGCCCATTCGATCCTGGTCGAGGGCGGCCAGGTCGGCGACGTATCGCCCGCCGCCTTCCCCGGCCCGCATGGGGCGCGGATCGAGGTGCGCGACCTGTTCTACGCCACGCCAGCGCGCCTGAAGTTCATGAAGTCCGAGCGCGCCGAGGCCCTGGCGATCACCGAGGAGATCAAGCGCCAGGCCATGGCCAACGAGAGCGTCGGCTTCTCGCTGGACATCGACGGCCGCCGCATCCTGCGCCTGCCGCCCGAGCATCCGGGACCGCAAGGACGCCTTGCGCGCCTGGCCTCCGTGCTGGGCCGCGACTTCCAGGACAACGCCATAGAGATCGACCAGGTCCGCGACGGCGTGCGCCTGTCGGGGTTCGCCGGCCTGCCGACCTATAATCGCGGCAACGCCGCCCACCAGTACCTGTTCGTCAACGGCCGCCCGGTGCGCGACCGCCTGCTGCAAGGCGCCCTGCGCGCGGCCTATGCCGACTTTCTCGCCAGGGACCGCCACCCGACGGCGGCGCTGTATGTGACGCTCGACACCAGCGAGGTCGACGTCAACGTTCACCCCGCCAAGGCCGAGGTCCGCTTCCGCGACCCGGCGCTGGTGCGCGGCCTGATCGTCGGCGCGCTGCGCCACGCCTTGGCCGGGGCCGGCCACCGGGCCTCGACCACCGTCGCCACCCAGGCGCTGGACAGCATCCGCGCCCAGCAGAGCCCGTTCCCGGGGTATCAGCCGGGATACCAGCCTGGCCCGTCGGCCGCCGGATTCTCGGCCTGGCGCGAGGGCGGTTGGACGCCGCCGACGCAGCGGCCGATGGATCTGCCGGGGCTGAACGAGGTCTCTGCCCGCGTCGAGCCAAGCTACTCGCCTGGTTTCGGGGGCGAGCTGGCCGGGGTGGTGCGCGAGGCCTATGCCAATGTCGCCTTCGAGGACCGCCCCGCGCCGGACTACGCGTCCGCCGCGCCGTTCGACCCCGTGGATTTCCCGCTGGGCGCGGCCCGGGCCCAGGTGCACGAGACCTACATCGTCGCCCAGACCCGCGACGGCATGGTCATCGTCGACCAGCACGCCGCCCACGAGCGTCTGGTCTATGAGCGCATGAAGGGCGAGATGGCCACCGGCGGCGTGTCCCGCCAGACCCTGCTGCTGCCCGAGGTGGTCGACCTCGATCCCGCCGAGGCCGAGCGCGTGGTCGCCCGGTCCGAGGAACTGGCCAGCCTGGGTCTCGTCATCGAGAGCTTCGGCCCCGGCGCGGTGCTGGTGCGCGAGACGCCGGCCCTGCTGGGCAAGACCGACGCCGCCGCCCTGGTCCGCGACATCGCCGACGACCTGGCCGAGAACGGTCAGGCCCTGGCGCTGAAGGAGCGGCTGGAGGAGGTCTGCTCGACCATGGCCTGCCACGGCAGCGTCCGCGCCGGGCGCCGCTTGAACGGCGCCGAGATGAACGCCCTGCTGCGCGAGATGGAAGCCACGCCGCACTCAGGCCAGTGCAACCACGGCCGGCCGACCTATGTGGAGCTGAAGCTGGCCGACATCGAGAAGCTGTTCGGGCGGCGCTAAGCCGACCGGCCCGCAGCGAACACCCGCATCGCCTCGGCCAGATACTCCGTCAGTCCCGGCGCGATCGCCTCATAGCGAGCCGTGAACTCCGGGTTGTCCAGGTACAGCCGCCCCAGGCCCGTGAACGCGTCCGGGGTCGGTTCGCGGTTCCAGGACTTGGCGATCCAGGCCCAGTGGCGGCGCATGATCGCGCTGACGACGGCGCTATCGGCGGGCAGGCCCTGAGCCAACGCCTTGGCCATGTCGGCCTCGATCGCCACGGCTTCCTGCTGGAAGCCGGCCCAGTCGCCCTTGCCCCAGCTGTCCATGCCCGCCTTCGAATGGGCGATCTTCTCCGCCATGCCATCGCCGTAGCGTTCGACCAACTCGGCCTCGTGCCTGGCCTGCTTCGCCGGGTCGAATCCCCTGAACATCTCCTTGTCTTCCATCGTCTCGTCTCCTTTGAGGTCGGCGAGGGTGCGGTCCACGATGTCCACCAGCTTGGCGTAGCGTTCGGCCTCGGCCGCCAGGCGTTCGCGATGGGCGCGAAGCGCGGCGGCGAGGTCGAAGGCCGGGTCGTCCAGCGCGGCCTGGACGTCCTTCAGCGGAGTCTCCAGGGCGCGATGAAACAGGATCTGTTGCAGGCGCAGCAGATTCTGGCGGTCATAGTAGCGATAGCCGTTGGCCCCGACGGCGCGGGGCCGCAGCAGGCCGATGGCGTCATAGTGGTGCAGAGTCCGCACCGAGACGCCCGACAGCTTCGCCATCTGTTTGACCGTGTAGACGCTCATCCGGTGTCCTTGGTGAACCTTCCCTCTTCGATGGAAGGATCAGTCAGGTCTGACGCGGCGTGAGGGTCAATGCCCTAAAATGAGCCGGCTCTAGGCGGCGTTGGCCGCCGCCAGGGTCGCGCCGTCGGGGCTGGCGACCGGCTTTTCCAGCAGGTCGGTGACCGCGGGTCCGCGCACGAAGGCGATCCCTCCCGCCTTGCAGGCTTCCAGCTCGACCGCCGAGGAGACATTGGCCGCGGCCTGGATCACGTCCTTAGCGACGTAGGCGGCCTTGCGCTCGACGAACTTGAGGATCTGCTTCAGCCGGTCGTGCTCGGTCTCGCCGTTCAGCACCAGGGTGATGCTGTCGACCAGCTCGGGCGGCAGGCCGGAGATCGGGAAGGTCGGGTCGGTGACCTGGACGTCCATCCGCGAGAAGCTGCCCTTCAGGAACAGGCGCATCTGCTGCAGCATGCCGATCGAGGCCTCGCGCGGCGTGGCGTAGATCGTGGCGGTCAGGCGCGGCTGCTGGTCCAGCGGATATCGCGACAGGCGGCTCTTATAGGCCTCCTGCGAGGCCGGGGTGGTCAGGTTCCAGAAGCCGAACGGCGCCTGGATCTCGCCGAAGGGGGCGGTCTTCAGGGCGGCCTGGGTGTCGGTCAGACAGATCAGGTCGCGCTTCAACAGCTTGCCGTCGTCCTCGGGCGGCGGACCGATCAGGTCCGAGCGCATGCCGATCGCCGAGCCGACGAAGGCGCCCTGGGCCAGATCATAGACGCCCCACCAGCCGGTCTGGGCTGGCGGCGGCGGGGCCGCGATCTTGGCGGCGCCTGGGTTGGACGCCGGGCCCGGTTGAGCCTTGGGCTTTTCCGGCGCGGCGGCCGCGACGGCCGGCGGAACAGCCTGAGCGACGACCGGCTTGGCCGGTTCCGCCGCGGGGACGGTGGAGACGGGCGCGGCCGCCTTGGCCGGACGTTCTGGCGTCACGGTCGTGGCGGCGGCCAAACCCGGCTTCTTGGCGCTGGCCTTGTCCTCGGCGAGGGTCTTGGCTTCCGCGCGCGTGCTGGGGCGGGGCTCGACGCTGTCGGCCGTGACAACATGGACTCGGCCGGCCGGACCCTCATAGCCCTCGCCCGCCATCAGCCCGGCCAACTCGGCCTGCGACAGCGCGGCGAACTGCAGAACCGCTTGCTCGTCGCCCTCGAAAGTCATCAGAGCGATCTGACCAATAGGGCGCCCGGGAACAGCACCTTCTCCAGTTCGGCGGCCAGGGCTTGCATCTCGGTGGGGTCGAGGGTCTCGACGCGGTTGTCGGCCAGGACGAAGGCCATCGGCGCCACGGCCCCGCACTTGCGCGGCGCGCGCCAGCGGGCCTTCAGGAACGCGTCCGCCACCCCCTGAGCCTTGTGCTTGGGGACTTCACCCGGCTGGCTTTCGCCAACCGTGAACAGGATACGCAGGCAGCAAATGGCCGTCATGGGCCAGACCCTAGCGGCCGAAGCTTTTTGAACGGTTACAGCCGCCCAGATAACGACGTTTTATTTCGCCGGCGAGGGAACCTTTTTTGGCGCCCTTTATACGAACGTCTCGCTAAGGCGGAATTCCAGCCGTTCGCGGACCGCGGGCCAGTCGTAGTCGGTGATCGAGAACACCGCCGTGTCGCGGATGTGCCCGGTCCAGGTGACCTTGTGATTGCGCAGCACGCCTTCCTTGCTGGCCCCCAGCTTCTCGACGGCGGCCTGGCTGCGGGCGTTACGAACGTCGATATTGAACTCGACGCGGATGGCGCCGGCCTTCTCGAAGGCGTGGGCCAGCAGCAGGCGCTTGCTCTCCGGATTCACCGGACCCGAGCGCGCGTCGGGGTTCAGGAAGGTCGAGCCGATCTCCAGCCCGCCATGCAGGCGGCGGATGTTGAGGTAGCTGGAGGTGCCCACGATGTTGCCGTCCGAAAGGCGACGGATGGCGAAACCGATGCGCTCGCCACGGTCGGTCTCGCCTTGCAGCGCGCCCCAGAAGTCCTCGAAGCCCTCGCCGCAGCCGTTGACCGACATGATCTCCCAGCTGGCGGGATCGCAGTCGACCGCGGCCTGCAGCGCGTCGCGGTGATCGATGGTGATCGGTTCGAGCCGGACATAGCGGCCCTGCAGGGTGTCGGCGGTCAGGTTCAGCATGGCCCCGTTGTCCGACAGGACGCGTGGCCTGACAACCCGCTTCGAAAGTCTCCTTGAGCAAGACAGGACCGCTTGCCGCCCGCGTAAAGCCGGTCTACAAACACTTCAAACAAGCGTTTGACACATTGAGAACCGGGCAGAGGGAACGACCATGGATTTCGACATCTCCCCCACGCAGCGCGCCTTCCTGGACCGCGTCACCGCGTTCATGGACGAGCACATCTATCCGGCGGTTCCGGTCTACGAGGCCGAGATGGACGTCCTGGGCGCCGAGCGCTGGAAGGTCGTCCAGGTCGTCGAGGAACTGAAGGCCAAGGCCAAGGCCGCCGGCCTGTGGAACTTCTTCATGCCCCCGCACAGCGGCCAGGTGCACGTCGACGACACCTTCCAGTTCGAAGGCGTGCAACTGACCAACCTGGAATACAGCCTGATCGCCGAACAGCTGGGCAAGGTCGGCTTCGCTTCGGAAGTCTTCAATTGCTCGGCGCCCGACACCGGCAACATGGAAGTGCTGATGCGCTATGGCACGCTGGCGCAAAAGGAAAAGTGGCTGCGCCCGCTGATGAACGGCGAGATCCGTTCGGCCTTCCTGATGACCGAGCCGGCCGTGGCCAGTTCGGACGCCACCAACATCGAGACCCGCATCGAGCGCGACGGCGACCACTATGTGATCAACGGCCGCAAGTGGTGGTCCTCGGGCGTGGGCGACCCGCGCTGCAAGGTCGCCATCGTCATGGGCAAGACCGATCCCGACAACGCCAGCCGCCACCAGCAGCAGAGCCAGGTCCTGGTGCCGCTGGACGCGCCGGGCATCGAGATCGTCCGCATGCTGCCGGTGTTCGGCTACGATGACGCCCCGCACGGCCACGCCGAGGTCATCCTCAAGGACGTGCGCGTGCCGATCGAGGACGCCCTGCTGCTGGGCGAAGGCCGTGGCTTCGAGATCGCCCAGGGCGCCTGGGCCCCGGCCGCATCCACCACTGCATGCGCACCATCGGCACGGCGGAAGTCGCGCTGGAAAAGATGTGCCGGCGCCTCATGAGCCGGAAGGCTTTCGGCAAGTACGTCTCGGACCACTCTGTGTGGGAAGAGCGCGTCGCCGACGCCCGCATCGACATCGAGATGTGCCGCCTGCTGTGCCTGAAGGCCGCCGACATGATGGACAAGGCCGGCAACAAGTCGGCCCGCCTGGAGATCGCCATGATCAAGGTCGCGGCTCCGCGCCTGGCCCTGAAGATCATCGACGACGCCATCCAGGCCCATGGCGGCGCCGGCGTGACCACCGACTTCGGCCTGGCTAAGGCCTATGCCGGCATCCGCACCCTGCGCCTGGCCGACGGCCCGGACGAGGTGCACCAGCGCACCATCGCCCGCATGGAATACGGCAAGTACGGCGACCTCGTTTACAAGCAGAAGGCCGAGAAGGAAGCCGCCCTGCACGTGCCGGGGATCCGGTAGGTTAGCGCCAATCCCGATCTCCCCGGCGAAGGCCGGGGCCCAGATTCAGCCTGAGCGTCTGGGGATGATCCGACCTACGCCCAGATCAGATCCGCGACGTCGCGGGTTCGATCTGGGCCCCGGCCTTCGCCGGGGAAACGGACTTGGTCACTAGCGCAAATTCCGGGCGGACACCCTCGCCTCACCCGGCGATGATCGCCCCATGAGTCGCCCCGCTCGCCTCTTCCTCGACCGCGCGCCCTCGCCGATCGGCGAACTGCTGATCGTCACCGACGAGGCCGGGACCCTGCGCGCGCTGGACTTCCACGACTACGAGCCTCGCCTCGACCGCCTACTGAAGACCCACTACGGCCCGTTGCGGCCTGACCTCGGCGCCGCGCCAGCCAGGATCCGCGAGGCCATGGCCGCCTATTTCGCCGGTGAGCTCGACACCCTGAACACCATCGCTTGGGCGACCAACGGCACGGCCTTCCAGCACGCGGTCTGGACGGCCCTGACGCAAATCCCCGCCGGCCAGACGATCACCTATTCCGAACTGGCCCGTCGCGCCGGACGCCCGCTCGCGGTCCGGGCCGCGGGCCACGCCAATGGCTCAAACCCGCTCAGCATCGTCGCGCCCTGCCACCGGGTGATCGGCCTGAACGGGACCCTGACCGGCTACGGCGGCGGGATCGAGCGCAAGCGCTGGCTGCTCGCGCACGAGAAGGCGCTTTAGGCCAGTCGCGCGCCTTCCAGCACCACGCGGCCGATATTGAAGAACGGCAGGCTGAGCGTGACGCCGATCAGGGCGTTGAACACCATCGCGCCACGATTATAGCGGCCGGCCTCACCGTCCAGCGCCGCCGAGATCGCCCGTCCCGCCGCCGCGCCCAGCCAGGCGACGGCCAGGGCCAAGGCCATGGCCGCTCCGATGCGCGGCTGGTAGCCGAGATAGAGCGCCGCCACGCCATGCGAGGCGATCAGCACCCCGCCCAGGGCCCGGCCCTCGGCGAACAGCGGCGGCTTGGGGGTGTCGTCATCGGCCAGACCCGCCAAGCCCAGCATGGTCTGCGGCCGCGCCAGGATCATGCCCCCCAGGGTTCCGCCGATGACGCAGGCCAGGACCGCCAGAAACAGCGACAGAACGTAGCTCGACATGGGCCTTGTTGCTCCTGCTATTCTCGACGCTATTCCGGCGCGCGGCAGACGGCCTCGACGTTGAAGCCGTCCGGGTCCAGAACGAACGCGCCGTAATAGTCCTTATCGTAATGTGGGCGAAGTCCGGGCGGACCATTGTCTTTTCCGCCGGCTTTCAACGCCGCCGCGTAAAAAGCATCGACCTGGGCGCGCGTCTCGGCCGCGAAGGCCACGTGGAGCTTGCCCTGGGTCGCGTCCTGCTCGGAAATCCAGAACATCGGCCGCGTGACGCCATAGCCGACGGCGTCCACCCCGCCGGTGAATTCCTTGGGCACGACATACAGTTGGCGGATCCCCAACGGGCGCAGCGCGGCGTCATAGAAGACCGCGGAACGTTGGAAGTCGGCCACTCCGAACCCCACATGATCGAACATCGAACCCTCCCGCATTAACCGCGCCGCAAAAAGTTCGCGGTCGTCGTCCTTGACTCCCCGAGCCTCATCCCTAACTCACAGCCGACGTTGGCACTCGATGGGAGCGACTGCTAACAGCGCAGCTCCCCTGGTCCGACGCAGCCTTACTTGAAACCGTTCCGACGGAGAACACCCATGAAATTTCGTCCCCTGGGCGACCGCGTCCTCGTGAAGCGCGTCGAAGAAGAAACCAAGACCAAGGGCGGGATCATCATCCCCGACACCGCCAAGGAAAAGCCGCAGGAAGGCGAAGTCGTCGCCGTCGGCCCCGGCGCGCGTAACGACAAGGGCGAAGTCGTCGCCCTGGACGTCAAGGCTGGTGACCGCATCCTGTTCGGCAAGTGGTCGGGCACGGAAGTCAAGGTCGACGGTCAGGACCTCCTGATCATGAAGGAAAGCGACGTCCTGGGCGTGGTCGAGGCTTAAGGCCTCCTCCGTCCTCTTCGCTTTCGACCCCAAGTTTCTCTTTTAGAAGGGCTCATACACATGGCCGCTAAAGACGTTTATTTCTCTTCGGACGCGCGCGACAAGATGCTGCGCGGCGTCAACATCCTCGCCAACGCGGTGAAGGTGACCCTGGGCCCCAAGGGCCGCAACGTCGTGATCGAAAAGTCCTTCGGCGCTCCGCGCTCGACCAAGGACGGCGTCTCGGTCGCCAAGGAAATCGAACTGAGCGATCGTTTCGAGAACCTCGGCGCGCAGATGATCCGCGAAGTCGCCAGCAAGACCAACGACAAGGCCGGTGACGGCACCACGACCGCCACGGTCCTGGCTCAAGCCATCGTGCAGGAAGGCCTGAAGTCGGTCGCCGCCGGCATGAACCCGATGGACCTGAAGCGCGGCATCGACAAGGCCGTCGCCATCGTCGTCGCCGAGATCAAGTCGTCGTCGAAGAAGGTCACGACCAACGCTGAAATCGCTCAGGTCGGCACCATCTCGGCCAACGGCGACAAGGAAGTGGGCGACATGATCGCCCGCGCCATGGACAAGGTCGGCAACGAAGGCGTCATCACCGTCGAAGAAGCCAAGACCGCCGAGACCGAACTCGACGTCGTCGAAGGCATGCAGTTCGACCGCGGCTACCTGTCGCCGTACTTCATCACCAACGCCGACAAGATGGAAGTTCAGCTGGAAGAGCCGCTGATCCTTCTGTTCGAAAAGAAGCTGTCGTCGCTGCAGCCGCTGCTGCCGGTGCTGGAAGCCGTGGTCCAGTCGGGCCGTCCGCTGGTCATCATCGCCGAGGACGTCGAAGGCGAGGCCCTGGCCACGCTGGTCGTCAACAAGCTGCGTGGCGGCCTGCGCGTCGCCGCTGTCAAGGCTCCGGGCTTCGGCGATCGCCGCAAGGCCATGCTGGAAGACATCGCCATCCTGACCGGCGCTCAAGTCGTGTCGGAAGACCTGGGCATCAAGCTCGAGAACGTGTCGCTCGACATGCTCGGCAAGGCCAAGAAGGTCTCGATCACCAAGGACGACACCACGATCGTGGACGGCGTTGGTGAGAAGGCCGACATCGAGGCCCGTATCGCCCAGATCAAGCGCCAGATCGAAGACACCACGTCGGACTACGACAAGGAAAAGCTGCAAGAGCGTCTGGCCAAGCTGGCCGGCGGCGTCGCCGTCATCCGCGTCGGCGGCTCGACCGAAGTCGAAGTGAAGGAAAAGAAGGACCGCGTTGACGACGCCCTGAACGCGACCCGCGCGGCCGCCGACGAAGGCATCGTCCCGGGCGGCGGCGTGGCTCTGCTGAAGGCCTCCAAGGCCCTGGCGAACCTGACCGGCGACAACGACGACCAAACCGCCGGCATCGCCATCGTCCGTCGCGCCCTGCAGGCTCCGATCCGTCAGATCGCCGAAAACGCCGGCGTCGAAGGCTCGATCGTGGTCGGCAAGATCCTGGAAAGCGACAACGCGACGTTCGGCTTCAACGCCCAGACCGAGCAGTATGTCGACCTGGTCGCCGATGGCGTCATCGACCCCGCCAAGGTTGTCCGCACCGCTCTACAGGACGCCGCCTCGGTGGCCGGCCTGCTGATCACCACGGAAGCCGCGATCGTCGAAGCCCCCAAGAAGGGCGGCGGTGGCGCTCCGGGCGGCGGCATGCCGGGCGGCATGGGCGACATGGATTTCTAAGAGAAATCCATAAAGTCGCCCATCTTCCAAAGAGATCGGGATCGGCACGCCGATCCCGAGCGGCGACATGGACTTCTAATTTAGAAGTTCAGCCTATCGCTGAAGTGATTGAGGGCGGGGCCGCGAGGTCCCGCCCTTTTTCTTTGTCCGCACAACGACGGTTTCAACTTCCCGTGACAGGCGAAAAGGCGGTGCATCCAAGGCGAAGGTTCGACGTTAACCTTTCGCTCACCTTGCAGAGCATGGAGGCTGAAATGTCGTTCGTGCGTTTGTATTCCGCTCATCGCCGGCGCCGCGTGTCTCGCGCCAACCTCATCGTAATGGGCGTCTCCGCCTGGCTTGTGCTGGGCCTGATCAGTCAGGCGGCGTTCCAGCTGATCGGCTAGCCCCTATCGGTGAGGCCATGCGGGCGCTACATGCGCCTGATGTTCCGTCAACGCCCCGACGCCGATCTGATCGTTCAAGGCTGGGTCATCGGCGTGATGGTCGAGGTCCCGGGCGAGCGTTTGCCCGTCCGTCATTACTTCGCCGTCGGAAAGGCCGACCGCGCCCAGGCCGAGTGGGCGGCCGTGGACCTGGCGATGAACGCCGGCTCGGTCGCCTCAAGCCCCGTCAAAGGCCAGGAGCCCGTCGAGGCCCTGCGCGAGATCGTCGCCTACCGGATGCGCGAGTTGGGCCTGAAGCCCGGCGAGGCCCGCGCCCTGGGCGACAAGAACCCGAGGCGCTGGCTCTCACTCTGAAATTCTAGTGGCGCTTGCCGCCGCCACCGCAGGCGCTACAGCCGCCCCTGCCGCCACCGCCGCCGTGATAGCCGCCGCCGATGTGGATCGAGGACGACGCCGAGGCCGAGGCCGAGGCCGAGCTCGAGGCGTAGCCGCTCGAAGAACCGCCGGCGTAACCGCCCGCATAGCCGCCACCGGCCAGGCCGGGACCGCCATAGCCGCCGCCGCGCCCGCCTGACTGCGCGCCGACATAGCCCATCGGCAGGGGCGGCGGTTCGATATAGTTACCCCACGCCGAGCTGCCGGCCGAACCCGCGTTCCAGCCGCCGCCGGCGCTGTAGCGAGACTCCGAATAGTCGTAGGACGAACGCTCGCGGCTCTCTTCGTAATAGCTGTCCTCATAGCGATGACCGCCGCCGCACGAGCTGCACTGCTGCTGGACAACAGCGGCGCCGCAGACGCGCGGCTGGCAACCGCCTTGCGGCTGGACCGGCACATAGACCGGACGATCGACATAGACGTAGATCGGCACCTGGACGATCTTCTCGACCACCTCGCCGCCGCAGGCCCGCTGGCACAGCGCGGGTTGCGGGACCGGCACGGGGCGATCCACGGGAACGGGGCGATCGACATAGACCGGACGATCGACCGGCACCTCGACCCGCTTCTCGACGATCTTCTCGACCGGACGGTCGATATAGACCGGTCGCTCCACGATCTTCTCGACCGGGACCTGGACCAGCTTCTCGACCGGAACCTCGATGCGCTTTTCGACCACGACCGGGCGCTCGACGATCACCGGCCGGTCGACCACCTTCTCGACGACCTGGGTGGTGGGACGGTCGACATAGACCGGCACGCGGCGCTCCACCACGCGATCGACATAGACCACCTTGGTGCGCGGCGTGACCCGTTTTGGCGCATGCGCCTGACGGGCGGGCGGACGCTCATAGCCGTCGGCCAGCACGGGCGAGGCCAGGGTGAGGCTGGCGAAAGCGGCCAGCACGCCGACGCGGAGAAGGATCTTGGGGCTCATGGCCGACCTCGATGCGGAACACGGAGCGTCCCTCGGCGGGACAGTCCCGGCCCGTGTCGCAAGCCTCGCGCCAAGCCCTCTTGGCGATCCGCGTTCTCTCGGCCATTGTCCGCGCCAAACAAGCGTTCGGGGAGAAGACGATGGCTTCGAAGACTTCTGGCGGCCCTGGGCCTGGTGGCGGGCCTGGCCCTGACGAGCGCGGCCTGCGCCCAGGCGCCGACCAACACCGCCCCCAATGACTACGGTAAGACGGAGAACTGGCTGTGCCTTCCTGGCCGCCAGGACGCTTGCGCCGTCGACCAGACCACCACCATCGTCCAGGCCGACGGCAAGACCTCGACCGAAGCCTTCAAGCCGGCCGCCAGCCTCGCCTATGACTGCTTCTATATCTATCCGACGGTCTCGACCGATGCGGGCGGCAACAGCGACATGGTCATCGACGAGGCCGAGCGCCGCGTGGTCGAGCAGCAGTTGGCCCGCTTCGGCGGCCAGTGCCGGGTGTTCGCCCCGATGTACCGCCAGGTGACCCTGGCGGCCCTACGCGTGGTGATGACGGGTCAGCCCTCGCCGGGCGACGGCGTCCTGGCCTATGGCGACGTGCGCGACGCCTGGCGCTGGTATCTGGCCAATGAGAACAAGGGACCCAATGGGAAGGCCAGGGGTGTCGTGCTGCTAGGCCACAGCCAGGGCTCGCGGATGCTGCTGGACCTCCTGAAGAACGAGGTGGACGGCAAGCCGGCCCAGAAGCAGATGATCTCGGCCTATGTCCTGGGCATGAACACGCCGGTGACCGACGGCAAGTTCGGCTCGATCCCGCTGTGCGACAAGGCCGATCGGGCCGGCTGTCTCGTCACCTACGTCTCGTTCCGCGCCTCCAGCCCGCCGCCAGCCAACAGCCGCTTCGGCAAGACCGACGCACAGGGCCGTCGCGCCGGCTGCGTCAACCCCGCCGCCCTGGTCGCCGGCAAGGCCTCGACCGATGAGACCCCCGTGCGCGCCTATCTCAGCACAAAGGCCTTCCTGTCGAGCGGCGAGCCCAAGCCGTTCGCCCAGGACGTAAAGGTGACGACGCCGTTCGTCTCGCTGCCCGGCCTGATCTCGGCCAAATGCGTCAGCGAAGGCGACTTCACCTATCTGTCGGTCAAGGTGAACGCCGATCCGGCCGACCCGCGCACCGACGACATCGCCGGCGACATCATGGTCGGCAGCCAGACCCTCAAGGACTGGGGCCTGCACCTGATCGACGTGAATCTGGAGATGGGCGACCTGAACGCGCTCGTGGCCCGCCAGGCCAAGGCCTACGCGGGACGCTAGGACCCCTCCCACGAGGCCCTAGCGCCACCCTGATGCCGGCGGCGGGTCGACGTCCGCTCCGGCCCGCGCAAGGCGTGCGGCGGCTATTTCGGGCCTGCCGCCGCCTTGAACACGGTCGCGCCCAGCAACGCCACGATCACGAAGCCGAGCAGGAACAGGAAAAACAAAATCTTGGCGACGCCAGCCGCCGCGCCGGCAACGCCGGTGAAACCCAAGGCCCCGGCGATCAGGGCGACGACGGCGAGAATGATGGCCCACTTGAGCATTTGCGTTTCCTCCGAGGACCGCCTTAGCGGCATTGTTGGAAAATCAACGTCCCGTCCGCGCACGGCGTTCCTTGTTTTCGCCGCCCGGCGCCGCTAACTCGAAGCCATGGCCTCCAAGCCCGAAAGCCCGACCGAACCCTTCAAGCGCGCCCTGGCGCACGCCGCGCGCTCGCTCGCCGAAATGCCGGACCTGGAGGTCGTGTTCTCGGGCGATGGCCCGCAGCTCCTGGGCAAGCGGGCGGTGCTGCCGCATCCGCCGCGCGACCTGAACTCCAAGGAGGCCGCGCGCATCCGGGGCCTGGCCGACCAGATGGCCCTGCGCCTGGCTCACCACGACCCGATCGCCCACGCCCGCGCGCGCCCCAGCTCGCCCGACGGCCAGGCGGCCTTCGAGTCCATCGAGCAGGCGCGGCTGGAAGCGATCGGCGCCAACGCCCTGGGCGGCGTGCGCGGAAACCTGACCGCCGCCCTGGAGGCCCGGCTGGAGAAGCAGGGCCTGACGCGGGCCGTCGCCACCGACCGCCAGTCCGCGCCCATGGCCGAAATCCTGGGCCTGATGGTCCGCGAGCGCCTGACCGGCGACGCGCCGCCGGACGGCGCCAGGGCCCTGGTCGACATCCTGCGTAACGACATCGAGATGAAGGCCGGCAAGGACCTGGACCGCCTGGCCGCCGCCATCGACGACCAGGCCGCCTTCGCCCGGGTGACCCGCGAGATCCTCCGCGACCTCGACCTGGGCGAAGAGATGTCCGACGCTACCGAAAGCGCCGACGAGGACGACGGCGAAGAGGAAGGCGCGACCGAGAATTCCGACGAGGATCAGGGCGAGGGCGAAGGCGAACAGCCCGAGGGCTCCTCGCCGCAGGAGAGCGAGGCCTCCGACCGCGAGACCGAGTCCGGCGACGAGGAGATGGTCCAGTCGGACCAGGAGGGCGAGCCCGAGGAATCCGACGAGCAGCCCGAGATGGGCGACGGCGCCAAGCCGGCCCGACCCGACCCGGGCGCGTCGCAGGGCGGCGAGCCGCTCTACAAGATCTTCACCACGGCCCACGACGAGGTCGTCGACGCCGAGGACCTGTGCGACGCCGAGGAGCTGACGCGCCTGCGCGCCTATCTGGACCAGCAGCTGTCGGCGCTCTCCAGCGTCGTCTCGCGCCTGGCCAACAAGCTGCAGCGCCGCCTCCTGGCCCAGCAGAACCGCGCCTGGACCTTCGATCTCGAGGAAGGGATGCTGGACGTCGCCCGCCTGACGCGGGTGATCATCGACCCGACCGCCCCGCTGTCCTTCAAGCAGGAAGAGGACCAGGAGTTCCGCGACACGGTCGTGACCCTGCTGATCGACAATTCCGGCTCGATGCGGGGACGGCCGATCATGGTGGCGGCGATCTGCGCCGACATTCTTGCTCGGACCCTGGAACGTTGCGGGGTCAAGACCGAGGTGCTGGGCTTCACCACCCGCGCCTGGAAAGGCGGGACCAGCCGCGACGAGTGGATCAAGGCCGGCAAGCCCGCCGCCCCGGGCCGCCTGAACGACCTGCGCCACATCATCTACAAGGCCGCCGATTTTCCGTGGCGCCGGGCCCGCAAGAACCTCGGTTTGATGATGCGCGAAGGGCTCCTGAAGGAGAACATCGACGGCGAGGCCCTGATGTGGGCGCACCAGCGGATCATCGGCCGGCCCGAAGCCCGCCGCATTCTGATGGTGATTTCCGATGGCGCGCCGGTGGACGACTCCACCCTCAGCGTCAATTCGGGCCACTATCTGGAGCGTCACTTGCGCCAGGTCATCGGTGAGATCGAGACCAAGAGCCCCGTGGAGCTGATCGCCATCGGCATCGGCCACGACGTCACGCGCTACTATCGCCGCGCCGTCACCATCGTCGATGTCGAGCAACTGGGCGGGGTGCTGGTCGAGCAGCTGGCCGCCCTGTTCGAGGAAGAGCCGCGCCAGATCGCCCGCGCGCGCGGCCTGCTCGCCCCGCCGCCCGTCGTGACGCCGCAGGTTTCGAAGGCCGGCAAGGTTTCCGCGTGATCGGTCTTCGCGCCGCGCTCGTCCTGGGGATGGTCGGCGGCCTGAGCGGCTTCGCCACCCAGTGCACGCCGCGCAAGCCGCCGCCGGTGGTCGCCGCCCCGCCCGCGCCGGTCAAGGTCGGGCCGGAGATCACCGTCACGGCGACGCCCGTGCCGCTGGACGCCGCCAACCCAGCCAAGACCACCCTGGACGGCGGCTTCACCTATGCCGGCGGCCTGGCGTTGACCAGCACGACCACTTCGCGCCTGCACGGCCTGTCGGACCTGTCGGTCACCGCCGACGGCCGGCTGACGGCGATCAGCGACGAAGGCGACGTCTTCGAGGCCAAGATCCAGTTCGACGCGGCCGGCAAGCTGGTCGGCCTGACCGACGCCAAGCTGGCGCCGCTGAAGGGCCTGGACGGCCAGCCCCTGCGGAACAAGCAACATGCCGACGCCGAGGGCCTGGCCGTGCTGCCCAATGGCGACCGCCTGGTCAGCTTCGAGCGCGACCACCGCATCTGGCGCTACGCGGTCGGACCCGATGGGACGTGGAGCCTTCCGGCCCCCGCGCCCAAGCCCGCCACCATCTTCCCGGACAACGAGGGCATGGAGGCGATCTCGGCCTATCCCGCCGCCGGTCCCGACGCCTATATCGTCGGCGGCGAGGAGGGCGAGGTGTGGCTGTGCCGGTTGTCGGCCGACTGCAAGGCGCTGCCGCCGCAGTCGGGGCCGGACTTCACCTGGGGCCTGACCGGCTTCGCCCCCTTCCAGGGCGCGGCCATCGCCAGCCTGCATCGCGGCTATGACCCCGTCCGCGGCTGGCGCTCGATTGTGCGTTTCATCTCCGACCCAGCCCAACCCACGGCCCGCCAACGCACCGCCGCGACGCTGCGGATCGAAGGCTCCATGCCGCGGGACAACTTCGAAGGCGTGTCCATCACCGCCTCGCCGCCGGGCGCGCCGGCCGGCGCGACGCGCCTCTATCTGATCTCCGACGACCAGGCAGTCGGCGCCAACCAGCGCACCCTGCTTCTGGCCTTCGACTGGGTGGCCCCGCCCCTCCCGCCGCCAATGCCGCCCAAGGCGACCCGCAAGCCCGTTCGCAGGCGCTAAGGCTGTTTCGTTTCAGACGAGACGGTTTCATTGCCAACTATATGATTGCATTGGACTTTTTGTCGCATAAACCGATTTCGCACTTGCGAAAGGTACCGGTACCATATACTCATGGATCCCGACGGACGACGAGGCGAGATCCTGGGGGCCGTCAGAGGAACGCGTCGGGAGGCGGTTGAACTCAACCTCCTTTCCGGGACTACACAACATGATCCGTCTGCTCGTTATCGCCATCACGGCCCTCATGGCCACCACCGCCGCCACCTCGGCCAGCGCTGGCGAAATCAAGGTCAAGGTCGCCGGCCGCGACACCGCCACCGTCCACGCCGAAATCGTCCAGGCCGCCAAGCAGCTGTGCCAGGAAGACCTGTTCGGCAACCCCTACGCTGTCCAGATCGCCCCCTACTGCGTGCGCGACATCGCTCGCGACGCCATCAGCCGCGCCCACAGCCGCGACCTGATCGCCTACGACAAGGCCCAGGGCCGCGGCGTCTATTTCCTGAAGATCGCCACCCGCTAAGAGCGGTCGACGCTTCCCGACAGAGCCCGCGAAACCCCCGTTTCGCGGGCTTTTTCTGGTCTGCAATCGGTTGTTCGCACGCGCAATAACGCCCGACTCCACCTTGGGTGCACTGCAACATAATCGTTGATAACCCATGCGAACGTTGCTATAGGCGACGAGACGGGCTGAGCAGGCGATAGACCGGGGACGGGCCGTCAGAGGAACGCGTCTGGAGGGGGTTGAACCCAACCCTCTTTCGGAACATCGACATGATCCGCTCCATCGTTCTGGCCGCCTCGGCCATCGCCCTGTTCGCCGCCGCTCCGGCCTCGGCCGCCGAAGTCCGCGTCAAGCTCGCCGGCAAGTCGGCCGCCGAAGTCCGCGCCGAAATCGTCAAGGCCGCCTCGACCGTCTGCTGGCAGGACGTCCGTGGCGAAGCCCTCGCCGGCTACCTGTACCCGGCCTGCATCCGCGCCTCGGTCAACGACGCCGTGTCGAAGATCAACAACCCGGCCCTGAGCGCGTTCAACTCGGCCAACCCGGCGTCGGGCGCCGTCGTCGCCCGCTAAGCGACCCCAGGCTTTAGTACCAAGCGTAACAGTACCAAGCTTACCAGTACCAAGCTTACCAGTATCAAGCGTTCAAAACCCGCCGCGGCTCAGTCGCGGCGGGTTTTGCTTTGTCTGGGGGGCTGCTTCCGGGACGATGTGGGGTTCGGTTGTCGACCCGTTGCGGACCTCGGCCAGAGCGCTAGCCTGCGGTCATGAAAAAGAACCGAGCGCATCGAGCCGCGACGCTCCTGATCGGCCTCGCCGTACTCGCTCTATCGGCCTGCGAAGGTCAAGCCTTCCGGTCAACCGCGCCGGAAAACGCTACGGGTGTTTGCTATCGGCGACTTGAGTGGTTTGACACGGGCGCACTTCACGACCGCTTCGAGACGCTCGTCGTCGTGCAGTCGTCCAAGTCTGCGACGGACATGGCGCGCGTGGCCGATATGGAAGAGGCCGGCCTAGGGTCGCCGTCCCGTCATCATCTGCTACCCAATCGCTGGCATAGCGCTTGGCTGACCGACACGATGCATGACTTCACTCACGGGCCTTCGTGTGCGCACCTACCGGCATTTACCGAGCGCCGATGAAGTCCGGCTCCCACCCTAGCCGGACACCAGGTCCGTCAGCCTCTCTTCATCGGACCCAGGGCTTTGAATGGGCCGAGATCGTCAGGTGCCCAGGTCGCCGTGAATGGAACCGGCTCATGATCAGATGGGCGAACGAACAGCAGTGGCGGGTTGGCAGCGTCGAGCTTCACGCCGACGTCGATGACTACGGAAAATCGATCGGGTGAAAGCCACAGAAGATCCAAGGCCTCTGCTTGGGTCATGGTAGGTCTGGAGTTTGACCTGCCGTGAAACTGGACGAGCGCGTTGGTCGGTGGAGGCAAACCGGCGAGTTCTAATGACCGCGAGATGGCGGTCTCAAAGAGAGTGGCGAAGCTTTCTTTGTCCATGGCGCGAGGCTAGCGAAGCCAAGTCCCACTATCCAGCCGTTGCGGAGATGACCGTCGCTCCATAGCGTAGCTTCATGGTGTTTGGATGGTTGAAAAAGTGGATAGCTAGAGGCAAGCCGCCTTCTTGGACGGTCGCGGTTGTTGACGGCGTAATCGCGATCAACGACGGGCAGGGTACCGAACGCACGGTTCTGGTGAGCGAATTGCGGCGTGTCGTTGTCGCCACGGACGATAGCGGACCCTGGGGCGAGGACGTCGTGTTCCTGCTCTACTCCGAGGCCACAGAGCCAAAGGGCATATTTCCGTTGGACGCGATTGGAGTTCATGACTTCATCGCCTGGCTCAAAACGCTGCCCGGCTATCATGACCGCGAGCTTGCGAAGGCAATGTCCTCCACCGGGGTGGCCAGATTTGCCGTCTACGAAGCGTTGGCCTGAGTCGGGAAACCACCCCGAACAGAACTTCCCACCGTCTGCTCTCCGGCACGGTGCCCAAGGTCTGGTTTCGGGCGCGGTGCCAAATTCAGGACCCGCCCCATGGCGGGCCTTAGGAAGGTCTTTTATGCGCTGGCGGGAGGTGGGCTAAAAGATCGAGCGCGATCCAAGTCGCCGCACAGATCCCACCGTACGTTGCGCCTAGTCCGGCCATCGCGGAAATCTGGCCCGGCAGCCATAGTATCAACGCGCCCACAAACAGGCCCTCTAACAGGGCCAATAGGCGTGCAAGCCAAATGTCGACACCCTTCATTGTCAGCATTGCTGCCGACGTCGCTACTAGCGCGGTTCCAGGAAGGGCAAAAAAGAGTGCAACAAAGCTTGCTCGCTCAACAGCTTGGTAGAGCACCAACGAGGTCAGCGTCACGCCCAGAACTGCGGCGGCGACCACAAGAAGCCAAGATCGAATAGCGGCCATGGGTTTAAGCTACTGCGCCCCGCAATATGGGCCAAGGTCGCATTTCCAATGTCCGGTACCGGCGCGGCGTTCACTGCTGCACCCGACCCTCCTCCGACCTAACTAGTGAAACAACGGCACCAGCCAGGATACCCGTGCGCGAGCTTCGTTCTCGGCAGCTTCGACGGAATCGTACAGACCGGCATCGGGCCCTGGGCCCAGCCGCCGCCTTCTTTCCATTGCCGCCGGTAGGTGCAGACGCCGTTGTCTCTACGCACGATGAGAACCCGTTCATCGCCCGCTTCGTTAGTCAGGGTCTTGATCAGCTCATCAGCCATGCCAGCCTCCGGGTGGCGCCCAGAGTGTCCAAATGCGGCGGCCGGCTCAATGCCCGTTTCCCACCCCGAACTGATCTAGGCGGTGTCCGCTTTCCGGCCCGCAGCCGGAACGTCCAGTCATCGGCGCTTGCGAGATTTCCGGACCCGACCCAACGGCGACGCTCTAAACGTCCGCTGCGGATCACGCTCGCCTTCCGCGACCACGCCCACGACGAAAAGCCCGCCGGGATCGCTCCCGGCGGGCTTTCAATCGTCAGTCGAGACCGTAAAGCCTTAGGCGGCTTGGGCGGTCGCGGCGGCCTTGGCCTTGGCCTTGACCTGGGTCTTGATCTTCAGGGCGCGCGGCGACAGCTGCTCGTCCTTGGCGCCCAGCAGGAACACGTCCAGGCCGCCCTTGAAGTCCAGGGTGCGCAGGGCCGCGTTGCTGATGCGCAGCTTGAAGCTCTGGCCCAGCGACTCCGACTGGAGCGTGGCGGGCGACAGGGCCGGCAGGAAGCGGCGCTTGGTCTTGATGTTCGAGTGGCTCACATTGTGGCCGACCATCGGACCGATACCGGTAAGTTCGCAACGGCGCGACATGGTGGTTACCTTGGCTTGGGCGAAACCGTCTGGCTCGGTGAAGAGCCTGGTCCCGATAAGATATGAATTCGGACACGCGACTGGACCAGGCCGACCGCGCGAGAGCGGGCGATATAGGCGAAGGGTCGCCCCCGAGTCAAGGCGTCTGGCCAAGGATCCCCGCGCCGGCGTCCGACAAGGAACCGGTCGCCCAACCTCCGCCTTCAAGCAGGGTTCATATGCCTCTCTATATAGGAGCGGTATGAAGGAGACCCGCCGCATGCGTTCGACCGCCCTCGCCGCTTCCATTCTGGTCCTCGCCACGGGAGGCGTTCTTGGGGGCGTCGCCCTCGCCCAGCCCGCGGTCCACGCGGCGGCCGCCAAGACCTCGGCCTCGAGCAAGGCGACGATTCTCCCCGGCCAGTGGGAGTACGACTACAAGGTCGGCGTGATCCCGGTCAGTAGCGAGCGCAAATGCCTCAAGCCGGCCGACGCCGAGCAGTTCTCGCGCGGCATCTGCACCCGGCGCTATCGCTGCGACTACACGACCAATGTGGTCAAGGACGGCAAGATCCAGCTGAAGGGCACCTGGACCGACAAGAAGGACCGGGTCTCGCCGGTCACGGCCGAGGGCAGCTACACGCCCGAGAGCTTCAAGATGGACATCCACATCAAGACCATCAGCGGCATGAACCTGGCCGGCAGCATGAACGCCAAGCGCGTCGCGGCCGAGTGCGCGCCAGAAGAGAAGACGGCGGAAAAGGCCCCGGAAACGACATCGAGGTAACGCCGCTCCGCGAAACCGATTTGTGGTTAATCCGCTTTAAGCTACAATAGCTTGTAGGGAACAAACACTGAATCGGCCGACGTCGCTGATTCGGTCATGATTCGTTTCGCCCCTGTTCGAGGAAGCGTTACTTCGCGTTAAGAGACGTGGGCGGAGGGTCGTCGACCTCAGCCCCCACGCCGCGGCGCGACCGAGAATTCCAGGTCGAACAGCGTCGGGACCTTGTCGGTCCGCGCCTTCTCGATCGTCAGCAGTCGGGCCTTGGTCTCGGCGCCGCCCGGCGCGGAGAAGCCACCCATATGGCCCGAGGCGCCCAGCACCCGGTGACAGGGCACCACGATCGGCCAGGGGTTCTCGCCCAGGGCCTTGCCGACGGCCCGCGCCGCGCCCGGCTCGCCCATCGCTTTCGCCACCTCGCCATAGGTCGAGGTCTCGCCCGGCGTGATGGCCCGGGCGATCTCATAGACCCGCAGGTTGAAGGCTGACTGGCCGTCCAGGTCGAGCGGGATGTCGGCCAGGTCGTCGCGGCCGCCGGCCAACAGTCCGCGGATACGCTCCATGACCGTCTCGATCTCGGCGGTCGGCTCGTCTTCGACCGCGTCGGGGAAGCGCTTGCGCAATCTGGCCCAGGCCGCGCCGGGCGAGCTCTCCGGCAGTTGCACACCGATCAGGCCGCGTTCGCCCCAGGCGACGCCACAGCGGCCGATGATCGTGTCGAACAGGACAAAACGCTGGGCGCTCATGACGAAAAACTAGCAGGCCTGTTGCGACTTGGGAGGGGCGCGCCGTACGTTTTCCGAAACTTGCTAAGCTTCGGAGGTCGCCTTTGCGCCGGATCCTACTCGCCGCCCTGCTGGCCGCGACCTCTTTCACGGCCGCGAACGCCGGCGATATCCTGATCCACGGCGGTCCGATCCACACCGGCGTCGACGCCAAGCCGACGGCCCAGGCGGTGCTGCTGCGCGACGACAGGATCCTGTTCGTCGGCGATCTCGCCACCGCCAAGGCCAAGGCCGCGAAGGACGTTCGCGACATCGACCTGAAGGGCTCGGCCGCCTATCCGGGCTTCGTCGACGCCCACGCCCACCTGACCGGCATCGGCCTGCGCGAGCTGACCCTCAATCTCGATCAGGTGAAGTCGGTGGCCGAGCTGGTCGCCGCCGTGAAGGCCTATGCCGCCGCCCACCCGGAGGGCGCGATCTATGGCCGGGGCTGGATCGAGACCCACTGGCCCGAGAAGCGCTTCCCGACCAAGGCCGACCTGGACGCGGCGGCGCCGGGGCGGATCGTGGTGCTGGGACGATCGGACGGCCACGCCAGCGTCGCCTCCAGCGCCGCCCTGGCCAAGGCCGGGATCACCGCCGCCACCGCCGCGCCGGCCGGCGGCCAGATTCTCAAGGGCCCCGACGGCCAGCCCGACGGCATGCTGATCGACCACGCCCAGTCCCTGGTGGCGGACGTCATCCCGCCGCCCAGCGAGGCCCTTAAGCGTGAAGCCCTGCGCAAGGCCGGCGCGCTCTACGCCGCGCGCGGCTGGACCGGCCTCGCCAATATGAGCGTCATGGCCGACGATCTCGCCTTGCTGCGCGATGAGGCCGCCAAGGGAAGCTTCCACATCCGCGTCGACAACTACATGGACCCCAGCGGCGCGACCGAAGTGCTGAGCCAGGGTCCGCGGACCGATGCGACCGGTCTGATCCGGACGCGCGGGATCAAGCTCTATATGGACGGCGCCCTGGGCTCTCGCGGCGCGGCCCTGCTGGAACCCTACAGCGACGCCGAAGGCCTGGGCCTGCAGCTGACCCCGCGGGACAAGGGCCTGGCGCTGATGAAGCAGGCCAAGGCCGTGAACGCCCAGGTCGCCATGCACGCCATCGGCGATCGCGGCAACCGCATGACCCTGGACTGGTTCGAGCAAAGCCTGGCCGGAGACACGACGGCCCGCTGGCGAATCGAGCACGCCCAGATCGTCGCCGACACCGACGTGCCGCGCTTCGCCAAGCTGGGCGTCATCGCCTCGATGCAGCCCAGCCACGCGATCGGCGACCTCTATTTCGCCCCCGCGCGCCTGGGTAAGGCCCGCCTGCACGAAGGCTATCGCTGGAAGGACTTCCTGAAGGCCGGCGTCGTGGTCGCGGCCGGCTCGGACGCCCCCGTCGAGGTCGGCGATCCGCGCATCGAGTTCTACGCCGCCGTCTATCGCCACGGGCTGGACGGCTTCGCCAACGCCGACTGGCATCTGGAAGAAGCCGTCACCCGCGCCGAGGCCCTGAAGATGCTGACCCTGGCCCCCGCCTACGCCGTGTTCCGCGACAAGGAGCTGGGCACGCTGGAGGCCGGCAAGAAGGCCGACCTCACCGCCTTCGACAACGACTTGATGACGATCGAGCCCAAGGAGATCCTCACCGCCCAGCCGGTGCTGACCGTGGTCGACGGCAAGGTGGTGTTCAGCCGCCCGTAAGCACCGCTGCCGCTTGCCTCCCCACGATTCCCGCCCCACCTTAAAGTCATGAGTGACCGTTCGACCGGCCTGGCCCCTTCGAAGCTGACGGCGGTCCTGGGTCCGACCAATACCGGCAAGACCCACCTGGCCGTCGAACGGATGCTGGCCCATGGGTCGGGGATGATCGGCCTGCCGCTGCGGCTGCTGGCGCGCGAGATCTACGACCGCGTCGTCAAGCTGCGCGGCAAGGCCTCGGTGGCGCTGATCACCGGCGAGGAGAAGATCGTCCCGGCCCGGGCGGTCTATTTCGTCTGCACCGTCGAGGCCATGCCGCTGGCCCGCGAGGTCGAGTTCCTGGCCGTCGACGAGATCCAGCTGTGCGCCGATCCCGAACGCGGCCACATCTTCACCCACCGGCTGCTGCATGCGCGCGGCAAGTTCGAGACCATGTTCCTGGGCGCCGGGACCATGGCCCCGCTGGTGCGTCGACTGCTGCCGGACGCCGAGATCGTGTCGCGCGAGCGGTTCAGCAACCTCTCCTACGCCGGCTCCAAGAAGCTGACCCGCCTGCCCCGGCGGACGGCGATCGTCGCCTTCTCCACCGACGCGGTCTACGCGATCGCCGAACTGATCCGGCGCCAGAGGGGGGCGCGGCGGTGGTGATGGGGAGCCTCAGCCCCCGCACCCGCAACGCCCAGGTGGCGCTCTACCAGTCGGGCGAGGTCGACTTCCTGGTCGCCACCGACGCCATCGGCATGGGCCTGAACATGGACGTCGACCATGTGGCCTTCGCCGGCCTGCGCAAGTTCGACGGCAAGCGCACCCGCTGGCTCTATCCGCAGGAGGTCGGCCAGATCGCCGGCCGGGCGGGACGCTATACCCGCGACGGCACCTTTGGTGTGACGGGCGACTGCGAGGAGATCGACGAGGATCTCGTTGAAGCGGTCGAGAGCCACACCTTCGAGCCGATCCAGGCCGCCGAGTGGCGCAACGCGCGGCTGGACTTCGGCTCGCTGCCCGGCCTGCTGCGCTCGCTGAACGAGACGCCCAAGCGCAATGGCCTGTCGCTGTCGCAGGAGGCCCTCGACGAGCGCACCCTGCGCGCCCTAGCTCAGCAGGAAGACGTCATCAAGCGCTGCAAGACCGACCGCTCGGCCCTGCTGCGGCTGTGGGACGTCTGCCAGACTCCGGACTTCCGCAAGACCACCGACGACGACCATCAGCGCATGGCGCGCACCCTGTTCGACGACCTGACCACTGGCCGCAAGCGCCTGCCCGAGGACTGGATCAACAGCCAGTACAAGGCGCTGGACCGCGTCGACGGCGAAATCGACAGCCTGGCCGGCCGGCTGTCGGGCGTGCGCACGCTCAGCTACATCGCCAACCGTCCCGACTGGGTGGCTAATCCCGCCCACTGGCAAGGCCTGACCCGCCAGCTTGAGGACCGGATCAGCGACACCCTGCACGAAAAGCTGATGGCCCGGTTCATCGACCGGCGCACCAGCGCGCTGATGAAGCAGCTGGGCGAGCGCGAGACGCTCTATGCCGGTGTTGGCCAGGACGGCGAGGTCACGGTCGAGGGCCACGTGGTCGGCCACCTGTCGGGCGTGGCCTTCACCCCGGTCAAGGCGACCTCGCCCCTGGAAGAGAAAGCCCTGCGCAACGCCGCCCAGCGCGCGGTCGGGCCCGAGATCGCCAAGCGCCTGGGCTTGCTGGCCAGCGAAGCCGACGACGCCTTCGCCCTGACGCCCGACGGCGCGATCCTGTGGCGGGGGGAGGCGGCCGGGGCCGTGCGCCGCGACCTGCCCCTGCTGTCGCCCCGCGCCCGCCTGCTGGGCGAACTGGGCCCCGTCGCCGTGCGCGAGCGAGCCGAGCGGCGGCTGGACGCCTTTCTCGCCTCGGAAGTCGACAAGCACCTGGCCCCATTGCGCAAGCTGGAGCGCGCCCTGGCCGGCGGCGAGCTTCGCGGCCTGCCGCGCGGCGTCGCCCACCGCCTGCTGGAAGCCGGCGGCGTGCTCGACAAACGCCCCGTCGACCCGGAACTGAAGGCGCTGAGCCAGGCCGAGCGTCGCACCCTCAAGAGCCTGGGCGTGCGGATCGGGGCCTTCAGCCTCTATTGCCCCGCCGTGCTGAAGGCCGAGGCGATCGCCGCGGCCCGCGCGTTGAACCCGACCGGCTGGCGCGGCGCGCTGACGACGCTGGAGCCCCTGCCCTCGCCCGAGCCCTCGGCCCGCGAACTGTCGGCCAGCGGGCTGCGCGCCGTCGCCGGCTTCAGCATTCCGGTCGAGGCGCTGGAGGCGCTGGACGCCCTTTTGCGCGCCGAGCAGCAGCACGGCGGCGTGGTGCTGACCGACGCGGCGCTGGAGACGCTGGGCTGGACAGCCAAGCAGGCCTCCAACGTCCTGCGCGCCCTCGACTACACCCCCGCCATCCGCGCCAAGCCCGATCAGCCGATCGTCTGGAAGCGCCGTGGCGCCGCCAAGCTGGACCAGACCCCCGTCAAGGCGCGCCCGGACTCGCCGTTCGCGGCCCTGGCCAAGCTGACCGAACCGCCGCCCAGGCGAAAGAAGCCGCGCCGCCGCAAGCCGGCCACCCAGGCGGCTGGTAAGCAGGCCGCATCATGACGGATATCCAGGGAGACTCCGTCCGCGCCGACGTGTGGCTGTGGCGGGCCCGCTTCTTCAAGACCCGCTCGCTGGCCGCCAGGTTCGTCGACGAGGGCCGCATCCGCCTGACCCGCTCCGGAACCGAGAGCCGCATCGACAAGCCCTCGCGCGCCGTCAAACCCGGCGACGTCGTGGTGTTCGGTCTTGGCGGCCGCCTGATCGCCGTGCGGGTGCTGGACTGCGGCGAACGCCGGGGCCCGGCGACCGAGGCGCGCGGGCTCTATGAGGCGGTGGGGTAACCCTCCGACATCGCCACCGGCGGCCAGATTCTCGCGCTGACGCCGCCGCCTTCACGATTGCCGATCACCAGCCTGCCGCCGAAGCGCTTGATCAGGCGCTCGGCGGTGGGAATGCCCAGGCCGAAGCCGCCGGTGTCGCGGGCCCGCGCGGCGTCGCCTCGGAAGAACGGTTCGTAGATGCGGGCCATGGCGTCGGCGGTCAGGCCCGGTCCCTGGTCCAGCACCTCGATCAGCGGCCCCTCCGGACCGTCCGCGACAAGCCGGACGCGCGCCTGACCACCGAAGCGCACGGCGTTGTCCACCAGCCGGATCAGCGCCTGCTCCAGCGGCCCGCGATGGGTGGTCACTTCCAGGGCCTTGCCGCCTTCGTAGCGCACCACGTCCGGCCACCGCGCCGTCACGCCCAGGATCAACGACGGCAGGTCGACGACCTCGGCGGTGCTGGCCGAGTGCTGGGCCCGCAGCCAGTCCGACAGCGACCGCAGCATCGCGTCCAGCTCGCCGACATTGTCGGCCACCAGGGCCTTGATGTCGTCCGGCTCGATATAGTCCGCCGCCAGAGTCAGGCGGGCCAGCGGCGTGCGCAGGTCGTGGCTGAGCGCCTCCATGGCCCGGGCCTGGTCCTCGATCAGACCGGCGATGCGGCGCTGCATGTCGTTGAACGCCCGGCCCAGCTCGACGAGGTCGTTGGGGCCCTCGACCAGGATCGACGACGGGGGGCTCGCGCCGACGTGGCGTGAGGCCTCGGTCAGGCGGCGCAGGGGCTCGCCCAGCTGGCGCAGAGCGTAGGCGCCCAGGGCGACGCAGGCCAGGGAGAAGACCAGCGTCGTGGCCACCGCGCGCAGGGCGATCGGCCAGGGCCGGGGGAAGTTGCGCGAGCGGAAGGTCAGCCATCGGCCGTCCTCCAGCCCCATGACCCCGACCAGGTCGCGGCCGCCCTCGGGCCGGCTTTCGGACCACAGGCGCAGCGGTCGCGCGGCGAGGCTCGGCTCCCATTGGCGGACATAGTCGGCGATGGCGCTGGCCTCGGCCATCCGGGTCCGGGTGACCGGCGGCCCCTCCGGCGGCAGGATCACGACCTTGGCCTCCATGTAGTGCGAGGTCATGACCTTGTCGAAATCGGCCTCGCCCAGCCTGGCGACCCGCTGGCCGACGACCAGCAGTTCGCCGATCCGCCGGGCGTGGTCCTCGCGCAGGGTCTGGCGATCGATGGCGCTATAGAAGGCGACGCTGGCGCAGAGCTGCACCAGCACGACGGCGACCACCACCCAGATGGACCGCCCCACGAAGCCGCGAGACCGCCACGGCGCCTTTCCCATCGTCAGAGTCATGCCCGGAGGCTATACGAGACCGCGGGCCCGAGGCCACTAGGGGTTGACCCCGAACCCCTTCAGGAAGCCCGCCACCTCGCTCGCCGGCATCGGCCGGCCGAAGTGGTAGCCCTGGACCTGGTCGCAACCATAGTGTTCCAGCGCCTTCAGCTGCGCGGCGTCCTCGACCCCTTCGGCGACCACCTTCATGCCCATGGATGTGCCGAGCGTGATCACCGCCTTCACGATGGCCTCGTCCTCGGTGTTCTGGACGAAGGACTTGTCGATCTTCAGGCGGTCGATCGGAAACTGGCGCAGGTTGGCGAGACTGGCGTAGCCCGTGCCGAAGTCGTCCAGCGCGATCATCACGCCCGCCTGGTGCAGGCGGCGGACGGTGTCGCTGACCAAGTCCGAGCCCCAGCCCATATAGACGTTTTCGGTGACCTCTATGGTCAGGCGCTCGCACGGCACGTTCCAGCGGGCCAGGCGCTCCTGGATCTCCTCGGCCAGGCGGCCGGACCGGAACTGGGCCGAGCTGATATTGACCGCCACGCGGCCGAACTCGACGCCGTCGTCCAGCCACCGGCGCATCTGCCTCAGAGCCGCCTCGAAGGCGACATCGCCCAGCTTCAGGGAAAGGTCCTGGTCCTCGAACGCCGCCATGAAGCGGGCCGGGGTCAGCACGCCCTGCTCGGGGTGGACCCAGCGCATCAGGGCCTCGAAGCCGGCGACCTTGTTCTCGCGGATGTCGACCACCGGCTGATAGAACAGGGTGAACTCGTTCTCGACCAGGGCCGCGCGGACGTCGCGCAGCAGCTCCAGCCGCCGCTCGACCTCGGAGCGCATCGACGGCTCGAACACGATGCTGCGGTTGCGGCCAGCCTCCTTGGCGCGATAGAGCGCGATGTCGGCGTTCTTGATCATGTGGGCCGGATCGGCGTCAGGGTCGCCGTGCAGAGCGGCCCCGATGCTGGCGCTGGCCGTGAAGCTGCGGCCGCCGTGTTCGATCGGCTGACGCAGCAGGTCCTGCAGCTTGCCGATCGGCCGCGTCATGTCGGCTTCGCCGTGCAGGCCGCGCAGAATCACCGCGAACTCGTCGCCGCCCAGGCGCGCCACCGTGTCGTTGCTGCGGAAGGCGCGCTGCAGCATGCCGGCCAGGCGCTTGAGCAGCGCGTCGCCGGCGTCGTGGCCCAGGCTGTCGTTGATGTCCTTGAAGTGATCGACGTCGATCATGATCAGGCCGAACATCTCGCCCAACGTCTCGGACGCCGCCACCGCCTCCTGGAAGCGGTGCTGGAACAGGGCGCGGTTGGGCAGGCCCGTCAACGGATCCTTGAACGCCAGGGTCTCGATCGCCTCGGTCTGGCGACGGCGGTCTGTGATATCCTTGAACAGGTTGACCAGCTTCTCGGGCTTGCCGTCGGCCCCGACGAACACCTTGCCCACCGAGCGGACCCAGGTCTCGACCCCGTCCTCGCGATTGAGCTTGAACTCGAAGACCCTCGCCTCGCCGATCTTGCGCGTGGCCACCAGGTTGGCGCAGCGCTGGCGGTCCTCGGGATCGACGATCTCCAGCGGATCGTCCTTGAAGCTGCAGTACTTCTGCAGCTCGGGCGCGTGGCCCGAGAAATAGACCTCCTTGGTCCGCAGGTCGTATTCGCGGACCAGCAGGTCGTCGAGCTCCAGGGCCATGGTCAGGCGCTGCTTGTCCCGCTCGGCGCGCAGCACGCTGTCGGCATAGCCGGTGACGTCGCGCGCGGTGACCATCACCGCATAGGTCTCTTCGCTCCCTGGAGCGCCGTCCCGGCAGGCGCTGAACTCGGTGCGCCAGACGTGCTGCGCGCCCTCGGCGTCGACTGTCGGCAGGTAGCGCGAGAAGGCGATCCCCGCCTCGGCGCAGATCAGCAGCGACCCGACATCCTCGGACGCCACCAGACCGCCCGCTCCGGCGTCTCCGCCGAGGGCCAGGCCGGGCGCGATGCCCTGCCGGGCCCACTCGCGGCTGACGGCGACCAGCACAAGGTCGCGATCCAGCAAGGCCGCGGCGAACGGAATCTCGCGAATGAACTCGCCGAACGCGCGGGCGCGCGCCTTGGCCAGGGCGCGCTTGGCGGCGTCGGGTTCCGGAATCGGTTGGGCGGCCAAGGCTTCAATCTTCATGCGTGCCGGCTTCCCGACTTGTTTTTATTGAGCGTTTCCAGTCCCACATATTGGCGTTCGTTCGATAAGAAAGTGTTCTCGGCGGCGACACGCCATCGGGCGCATTGTCGCGCCCTTCGGAAGGCACGACCGCGGAAAGACCCCAGACTGGCGACACATAGAGAATTCCTGGGCGCGCGTGCGGCCAAGCCGCATTGACAAGCGGGCCCCAGGCTTCGAAAACGCGCGCGCCGAACTCCGTCCGACATCATTCGAGTTTTCGATGACCTACATCGTCACCGACGCCTGCGTCCGCTGCAAGTTCATGGATTGCGTGGAGGTGTGCCCGGTCGATTGCTTCTACGAGGGCGAGAACTTCCTCGTCATCAATCCCGACGAATGCATCGATTGCGGCGTCTGCGAGCCGGAGTGCCCGATCGACGCCATCAAGCCGGACACCGAGGACGAACCGGACGGCAAGTGGCTGAAGATCAACGCCGACTACGCCAAGGTCTGGCCGAACATCACCGTCAAGGGCGAGCCGCCCGCCGACCGCGAGGATTTCGAGCGCGAGACCGGCAAGTTCGAGAAATACTTCAGCGAAAAGCCCGGCAAGGGCTCGTAAGCTCGCCGGCACGCCCGTTTCTGGTGGACATCAGAAACGGGTCAGCAGGCTCCGCTTCCAGCACTAGAAGCATGGCGGGCGTCGAAACCGCTTACATTTTCGACTGCCACGCCCCGCCTCGATTTCTCAAGCTTGATCCCCCGCCAAGCCGCGAAAGCTTGGCGACGCTCCGCCTTTGCCGGACGCAACCCTTTCATAGGGCTGAATTTTATGCTATTGTCGCTGTCGACGTGACGGTTGCGGCTAATCGCGACAGTCCGTCTTGTCGAAGAAGCCGTTTCAGCAAACCAGTTTGAGCCGGCTCGCCCGATCGAAGGCGAAGGGTGTCTTAGAGATCTATTCCCAATCCTGACAGGCCTGGCCCCGCGCACATTCTTCCGCGGAGCAAGAACCTGTCGTTTTTGATTTGGAATGGACACGGCGTTCGGGCCCCGCGGGCCTGCATAGATGAGGACGAACATGAGCAAGAGCGGTCTGGAATTCTCGGTCAGCGACCACGTCGTTTACCCCGCGCACGGCGTTGGCACCATTCAGGCGGTCGAGACCCAGGAAGTGGCCGGTTATTCGCTCGAAGTCTACGTCATCACCTTCGACCACGAGAAAATGACCCTCCGCGTTCCGACCAAGAAGGCCAAGACGGCCGGCCTGCGTCCGCTGGCGGAAGGCGGCACCGTTTCGCAAGCCCTCACCACCCTGAAGGGCCGCGCCCGCGTGAAGCGCACCATGTGGTCGCGCCGCGCCCAGGAATACGAAGCCAAGATCAATTCGGGCGACCTGATCTCGATCGCCGAGGTGGTCCGCGACCTGCACCGCGCCGAGAACCAGCCGGAACAGTCCTACTCGGAACGCCAGCTGTATGAATCGGCCCTCGACCGCATGGCCCGCGAAGTCGCCGCCATCGAGCGCATCGACCGCGAAGCCGCCATCGGCATCCTGACCAAGTCGCTGGTCAAGGCCGCCTAAGCGACCTTTTCCGATCCGGTTACCGAAAACGCCCCTCGCCTCGCGGGGGGCGTTTTTGTTTGCTCACGCCTCCGAAGAACGGCGGTTGACCACAGCGATGACAAGTGTCAACGTCGATTCGTTGACAACTGTCATCGAGAGGCGACCATGAAGATCAGCTCGGCGGAAAGCGTCGTGATGGAGGCGCTGTGGCGACGTAGCCCCCTGACCTCCGAGGCCATCATCAGCGAGGTCGGCGAGCCCCAGGGCTGGACCGAGGGCACGGTCAAGGTGCTGATCAGCCGCTTGGTCAAGAAGAAGGCGGTCGCCGCCCAGGCCGACGGCCGCCGATATCTCTATTCGCCGCTGGTCTCGCGTCAGGCCTATGTCGGGACCGAGAGCCAGGGCCTGTTGGATCGCCTGTTCGGCGGACGGCTGGCGCCGCTGGTCACCCACTTTTCCGAAAGCGACAAGCTCAGCGACGAGGACATCGCCGAACTGAAGGCCCTGATCGAGAGGATCAGCAAATGAGCGCGGCGATCCTTCCCACCGTCCTCCAGGCCAATCTGGTCCTCGCCGTCGCCGTCCTGGCGATCCTGGGCCTGCGCCGCCTCGTGCGGGAGCGCTTCGGCGCGTTGGCGGCCTACGCCCTGTGGCTGGTCGCGCCGGTCTACCTGCTCGCTGGATTGCTGCCCGTCCATGCCCCGTCGGCGGTCACGGCGCCGGTCGTCACCCTGGTCGGGGCCGGCGCGCGCGGCCTCGCCCCCGTGGCCCGGCAGGCGGCCAGCCTGACGCCCCTGCTGATCGCGGTCTGGATGGGCGGGGCGCTGGTCACCGCGGCCCTGTTCGCGGTGCGCCAGCTTCAATTCGTCCGCGCGCTGGGCCGCCTGACGCCGCTGGACAGCGATCCCGACATCCTGCGCGGCGAGCACCTGGGCGGCGGACCGATGCTGCTGGGCGCCATTCGACCGCGCATCGTCGTCCCGGCCGACTTCGAGACGCGCTTCACCGGTCCGGCCCGCCGCCTGGTCCTCGAACATGAGCGCGTCCACCAGACGCGCGGCGACGCGGCGGTCAACGCGCTGGTGGTGGGCCTGCGCTGCCTGGCCTGGTTCAACCCCCTGGCCCATCTGGGCGCCCGCCGTTTCCGCGTCGACCAGGAGATCGCCTGCGACGCCGCCGTCACCACCGCCCGCCCCGACGACCGGCGGCTCTATGCCGAGCTGCTGCTGGGCGCCGCCATGACCCCTTTTCCGCGCCGTTCGGCTGCCATTGGCCGGCGACCGGCGTCCATCCCCTGAAGGAGAGACTGACGATGCTGAACAATATCTCCACGACGGTCGCCCGCCGCCGCGCCGGCCTGTTCCTGGTCGGCGCGATCGCCCTGGCCGGGGCCGGGACGGTCTGGGCCGCCACCCCCGCGCCCGCCAAGCCTTCGGTCATCGCGCCGGACTGGGCCACGAAGCCGACCGCCCAGGATCTGGTGCGCTACTATCCGGCCGAGGCCGCCAAGGCGCACCTCCCCGGCCGGTCGACGGTCAGTTGCGACGTCAAGCTGGACGGGCATCTGGAGAACTGCACGGTGCTTTCGGAAAGCCCGACGGAGGCTGGCTTCGGCGAGGCGACCCTGGCGCTGACCCAGTACTTCCAGATGAAGCCGGCCTCGCTGGACGGCAAGCCGACCGCCGGCGGCAAGGTCACCATTCCGATCAGCTTCCAGGTCGGCCCCAACGCTCCCAGCCGATAGCCTGACCAGAAGGCGCTCCGACCACGGAGCGCCTTCGTTCCCCTGATTGCCCGCGCGCGACAAAGCAGGCTAGCTGAAGACCTTCAGCCTTGGGGACGAAAATTCGCATGGACGCCAGGGCCGAAGCCAACGCCCCGCGAGGCGCGGTCACCCGTTTCCTGGCCTCGGCCCCGCCCTGGGTGTTCGCGCTCTATGGCGGCCTTTCGTCGTTCGCCGTCTATTTCGCCATGTTCGGCTATCGCAAGCCGTTCACCGCTGCCGCCTTCGCCCATCCCGACGGCTGGCCGTTCGCCTTCGACTTCAAGATCGCCCTCGTGATCGCCCAGGTCGCCGGCTACGCCACCGCCAAGTTCATCGGGGTCAAGGTGATCTCGGAGATGCGGGCCAGCCGCCGGGCCGTGGCGATCCTGGGCCTGATCTTCGGGGCCCAGATGGCGCTGCTGCTGTTCGGCGTGCTGCCTGCCGCGATCGGGCCGGCGGCGCTGTATCTGAACGGCCTGTGCCTGGGCATGATCTGGGTCTGGTCTTCGGCTTTCTCGAGGGCCGCCGCCTGACCGAGGTGCTGGGGGCCATGCTGTGCGCCAGCTTCATCCTGTCGTCGGGCGTGGCCAAGTCGGTCGGCAAGATGCTGCTGCTGTCGAACGTCGACGAGAAATGGATGCCGGCCGTGGCGGGTCTGGTCTTCACGCCGCTGATGCTGATCGCCGTGGTCGCCCTGGCCCAGCTGCCGCCGCCCTCGCCCGCCGACGAGGCCGAGCGCGTGCGCCGCGCGCCGATGAACGCCAAGGATCGCGCCGCCCTGTTCGCCGCCCACGCCCCGGCCCTGATCCTGCTGATCGCGGTCTATGTGATGCTGACGGCCCTGCGCGATTTCCGCGACAACTTCTCGGCCGAGATCTGGGCCGAGCTGGGCTTTCCGAACGCCGCCTCGATCTTCACCCTGTCGGAGCTGCCGGTGGCGGCGATCGTTCTGGTCGGCCTGGCCGCCCTGATGGGGGTCAAGGACAACCGTCGCGCGGTGGCCTTCAACCTCGGCTTCGTGGCGCTTGGCTTCGCCCTGCTGGGCGCCTCGACCCTGGCCTACCAACTGCACGTGCTGCCGCCGGTCTGGTGGATGATCCTGGCTGGCGCCGGACTCTACATGGGCTACACGCCGTTCAACGCCATGCTGTTCGACCGGATGATCGCCGCCACCGGCAAGGTCGGCACGGCCGGCTTCCTGATCTATGTGGCGGACTCGTTCGGCTATGTCGGCAGCATCTCGCTGCTGCTGGTGAAGTCGTTCGGTCACTTCGACATCGCCTGGGGCCAGTTCCTGGCGTTCGGGGCCTATGTCGCCTGCGGCCTCGGTTTGGTAGGCCTGTTCTTCGCCAACCGCTTTCTAGCGAAGCTCTGACACGGCCCTGGTCGGCATGGCGATCTTGCGGCTGGCCAAGCCCGGCGCCACTTGAGTTCCACAGGCTTCGGCGCGAAAACTTCAGCGGCGGGTCCCCTTCGGAGTCAGAGTTCATGCATGTCCTGATCGCCTCGGCGGCCGTGCTGGCCGTCCTTGCAGCCGCCCCGGCCCACGCGGCCGACAAGCCGCAAAAGCCCAAGCCCGATCGCAGCCAGTGCTTCCGGGCCGATGACGTCAACGGCTTCAGCGTCGTCGACGATCGGACCGTCGACGTCTCGATCGGGCCACGCAATGTCTGGCGCCTGACCCTGTTCTCGCCGGCCCGCGACATCGACACCAGCCTGCGCATCGGCGTCGAGGCGCGCGGCGGTTCGTGGGTGTGTCAGGGCATGGACGCCACGGTGATCGCGCCAGGCCCGATCGGCGTGCAGCGCTATCCGGTAACCAAGGTCCGCAAGCTGTCGCCGGAAGAGCTGGCCCCGAAGAAGAAGCCGAAGCCCTAAAGCGGCTGATCGACCGGCGCGGGGGCTGGGCTCAGCGCGCCGGGCAGCCGCGCCTTCAGCCGCAGGGTCGGCTTCTCGACCAGGAACCACGACGCCGCCGCGAACGGCAGGGTCAGGGCCAGTGACGTCAGCACGTTGAGGCGACCGTGCTCGGCCAGCACCTGCTGCAGCGGGAAGCTGTAGATGTAGAGGCCATACGACAAGTCGGCTGGCAACCTTGGCGCCGTCATCCGCCCCAGGGCCACGACGGCCAGGGGCAGACCCAGGAACCAGGCCGGCGTCGGCAGCAGCGCCAGGCCGATCGTCGCCGTCCAGGCTGGCGGCTTCGCCCTGAACGCCTCGAGCGCCGCGCCGCACAGGAACAGCCAGCCGTTCAAGGTCGCCAGCGAGGCCAGCCGCGCCGTTTCGCCCCGCGCGTCGAGGCCGGTGAAGTGGACGACCATGAACGCCCCGCCCGCCAGCAGCGCCAGCCCGGCCAGCACCGGCGCGCGGACCAGCCGCAGGGCGCCGAGGGCGGCCAGACCCAGATAGGCGGTGAACTCCAGCCGCAGGCTCCACAGCGAGCCGTTGACCACATCGGGATAGGGCGCGTCGGAGAAGACGCCCGGCAGCTCGTAGGTGACCGCGTAGAGGCTGAGGTTATTCAGGACATAGAGCAGCGGCGCGGCGCCGCTGAAATAGTCCGCGACCGACAGGCCGCTGACCAAAGGTCCCAGCACGAAGGCGGTCAGCAGCAGGGCGGCCAGCAGGCCCGGCGCGATGCGCAGCACCCGCTTGGCCAGGAACGCGCCGACGCCGGGGGTGCGGCGCAGGCTGGCGGTCACCAGATAGCCGCTGATCACGAAGAAGATCCCGACGCCCAGGGTTCCCAGATCAGGGCCTAGGGGATCGGGTCCCCATCCGATCATCCAGGGCGCTGCGCCGTTCAGCACGCGAACGTGGTGAACCACCACCAGCGCGGCCGCGATCAGCCGGAGGTGATCGAAGCCATTCGCTGCTGAGCCGGGCTGAGACACGCACCTTGCTTAAGGGCGCCCGTCCCGGCCTGGCAAGCCGTCAGCTAAATAGCGGCACTGGCCCACGCCCGCCGCCGTTCCAGGCGCCCCAATTCGGGAACACATAGGGCAGATCGGCGGCGCTGACGCCGTACCACTGGGCGATGGCCCCGATATATTCCTCGGTGGCGATCGAGGGGATCCAGCGGCCGTCGTTGGAGGCGTCCTCCGGGCCGCCGAAAGTCACGTCCGGATAGCGGCCGTGCACCTTGCCATTGGCGAGCGCCCCGCCGACCACCAGGTGGTTCGAGCCCCAGGCGTGATCGCTGCCGCCGCTGGCGTTGCCTTTGTAGACGCGGCCGAAGTCCGACATCGTGAAGGCGGTGACGTTGTCCTGCAGGCCCAGGGCCTTCATGGCGTTGTAGAACCCGGCCAGGGCGTTGCCGAGATCAGCATAGAGGTTCTTGTGCGCCGCCACCTGGTTGGTGTGGGTGTCGTAGCCGCCCTGACTGACGAAGAAGGTCTGCTTGGCGTGGCCCAGGGTGTTGCGCGCCTCGATCATCCGGGCCGCGCGCAGCAGCTGGCGGGAGATGTCCGAGGTCAGGGCCGCGCCGGTGGTCGGGTTGACGAAATACTTGTCCACCGCCGAGGTCGTCGCCGTGATGATGCTGTTGGCCTGCACCGCCTGGGCGTAGGCCGAGGACATGCCCCTGCCGGTCAGGTCGGTGATCGCGCCGTACGACGAGGCGTCGGCGAAGACGTCCAGGGCGGCCTGGCGGGCCTTCACCGCCGCGTCGGTGCTGGCGGCGTTATAGCCGTTGCGGACGATCGAGCCCGACGACGGCAGGATCAGCGGCGCGGTGCGGTCGCCGATCAGGGCCAGGTTCGATCCGGCGATCGAGATCAGCGGCGGCAGGTTGGACGCGCCGCCGGCGCGGTCGTGGATCCGCCCCATGTAGCCGTCCTTGTTGGTGGCGCGCATGCGCATGCCCTGCCACTGGTTCTGCTGGTCCTCGTGGGACATCAGGTTGACCGGGCGCAGGTCCGGGCGGCTGGTGTAGAGGGCCTTGGTCAGGGGCGCGAACAGCGTGCCGGTGTTGAGCACCACGCCCAGGCCGCCGTCGTCCCAAACCGACTTCAGGGCGGTCATCGAGCCGTGCAGGCCGAAGGCCGTGCCGGTCAGGGGCACGAGACTGTTCTGGGCCAGGGCGAGGCCCGTCCCTCGCTGCCTGGCGTAGTCGGCGTAGCGGCCGTCGGTGGGCGCCACCATGTTCCAGGCGTCGTTGCCGCCGAACAGGAAGACGCCGACCATGGCGCGGTAGCCGCCGCCGTCGGCGGCGAGCGCGCTGGAGAGGCCCAGTTGGCCCAGGGCCGCGACGGCCGAGCCGCCGGCGACCATCTGCATGATTTCACGACGAGAAACGGTCATGGTGACGCCTACCGATCGACTTGGAAGAGCGGCGAGGACGCCGCGATATAGAGGGCGACCTGGGCGCGCTTGCGGGCCTGCAGGGCCGGGTTGGTGTTCTTGACGGCGGCCATGGCCGTCACCAGCGCCTGGCGCTGGGCCGCGGTCATCGTGCCGTTCAGCAGGACAAGGTTGATGCGGTCGATGGTCTTGCCGTCGTTCGTCCCGGCCGCTTCCCAGCTGGCCCAGTTGGGGATCGTGCCGGTGGCGCCGAGGGTCGGCTTGAACTCGTTGCGCGTGGCGTCGCCGCCGACCGTCCAGTCGTAGAGGAAGTTGTGGCGGGCGATGATCGTGGAGGTGGTCATCAGCTTGGTGACCGGGCTGAGCAGGCCGGCCCCCTGCGGCAGCGGGAAGTCGTAAGGGTAGTAGTTGAACACCGACGGGGCGCGGAACGGGGCCTGGCCCAGGCCGGCGTCGCGCGTCGTGAAGGCATAGCCGTCGGTCGCGTAGCCGATCGCCCGGGCCAGCGACGTGGCCAGCAGCACCGGCTCCTTGACCTTGCCCGGCAGTTGCGAGCCGGCGCGGGCCTCGCTGTCCAGATAGATCGCCTTGACCACCGCCTTCATGTCGCCGCGCACGCCCGCGCCGTTGTCGGCGAAGACGGCCGCGACCCGCCCGACATAGGCCGGGGTCGGATTGGCGATGGTCAGTTGCTGGATCAGCCGCTTGCAGATGTAGGGGCCGGTGTTCGGATGATTGAACACCGCGTCCACCACCGCCTCGACGCTGGCCTGCTGGGTCGCGTTGGCCGGTACGGTCTTGCCCAGGAAGGTCTTGGCGCCCGCGTCGTAGCGCGCGGCATAGACCACCATCGGCTTGGTCCAGTCGCGGTTGGTGTTGTCGGTCAGGGCCGCGCCGTTCAGGCGGGCATAGGTCCAGCCGCTCAGGGCGCGGGCCACTTCCTTGACGTCGGTGTTGCTGTAGGTGGCGATGGTCGCGCCGGCGTTGTCGGTCTGCGGCGTGCCGTCCGGGTTCAGCAGGACCGTGCCGACCGAGAACAACTGCATCAACTCGCGGGCGTAGTTCTCGTTGGGCTGGCTCTTGTTGCTGTCGGCCATGTCCAGGTAGTCGCCCATGTACGGGTTCAGGGTGACGGCCTTGAGGATGTCGCGGTAGTTGCCGAAGGCGTTGCTCAGCAGGATCTGGTTGAAGGCCGCCAGGCCGGCGGTGTTGCCGACGTCGACGGCCGAGGCGACGACGATCTGCGACAAGGCGAAGGCGACTTGCTGGCGCAGCTGGTCATCCTTGCCGATCGCATTGGCGTAGAACCGCATCTGCATCGGCGTGGCCGTGAAGTTGTCGCGATTGCAGTTGGTCAGATCGGTCCCGGTCAGGGTCGAGCAGAAGTTGCTCGGCACGGGCTTGGCCGCCATGTCGGCGTAGCTGCTCGAGGACAGCGCCAGTTGCTCGTTCAGCCATGCTTCCGCGCCGCCCAGGGCGTGGATGTGATCGATCAGCTCGAGCGTCGGCCCAAAGCTGCCCTGCTTGGCGAGGCGGGCGGCCGTTTCGCGGGTGAAGTCCCCGGCGCCGCCGGCGAGGTGCCGCCCAGGCCGCCGGTCGCGATCAACGCGGGCTTTTCAGCGCTGGACGATCCGCCGCCGCTGTTCCCGCTTGAGCCTCCGCCACAGGCGGTGAGGAAGAAAGCCAAACTCAGCGCGGCCGCCGAGCCAAAGTCCTGTTTACGCATGACAAGGTCCCTGACGCGCCGCGAGAGGCCGGCGCGCCTTAAGCTGGAAAGCCAGGAAAGGTTGAAGGGAGGAGCGGGTTTAGGGGTCCTGGAAGACGACCTCGCGGACCGCTCGGACGCCGTTCTGGCGGTGAAGTTGGATGAAGATGTCGACGACGCGCCGGACGTGATCGACCACGTCGGCGCGGCGAAGATTGGCCCCGGCCTGCAGCGCCATCAGCGCCAGCTGATCGACCGCCCCCCCCGGATCGTCGGCATGGACGGTGGTCATCGAACCCGGATGGCCGCTGGACACCGCGCGCAGGAACGAGAAGGCCTCGGCGCCGCGCAGCTCGCCCAGGATGATCCGGTCCGGCCGCAGGCGCAGCGAGGCCTGCAGCAGATCCTCGGTCGTGACCCGCGCCTCGCCCTGCTCGCCCCGCACGGCCACCAGACCGACGGCGTTGGGGTGGACGAGGCGGATCTCCGGCGCGTCCTCGATCAGCACCAGGCGCTGGTCGAGCGGGACCTCCTTGAGAAGGGCGTTGAGAAAGGTGGTCTTGCCGGTGGAGGTGCCGCCGCTGATCACGATGTTCTTGCCGGCGCGCACGGCGCCGGCCAGGAAGTTGCGGATGTCTCCAGCGTCCAGGAAAGCTCTCAGGATGGCGTCCGCATTGGCCTTCGGGGCCAGGACCTGATCGAAGGCGCCGGACGCGGCGTAGTCGGTCAGGGACAGATCGCTGACCACGTGCTTGCGGATCGCCAGGGCCAGGCCTTCGCGCGTCGCCGGCGGGGCCACGACCTGCACCCGCGCGCCGTCGGGCAGCACCGCCGAGAGCAGCGGATGCTCGCGACTGACGCCTTGGCTGGAAAGGCTGGCGACCTGGCGGGCCAGCCGCCAGAGGTTGATCTCGTCCAGGGCCGGAACCTCGACACGTTCAGCGGTTCCACCGAGGCGCTCGACCCACAGCTCGCCAGGACGGTTCACGTAGAGGTCCGTCACCGCCGGCTCGGCCAGCCAGGGCGCGAGCGGGGCGAGGTAGGCCTCCAGATAGACGCCCATTCCTGAAGAGGGGAGCTTTGGCGAATGGGCGGTCATTTGCGCACGCCGGAGAAGTCGAGGTCGCGAGCGACGAAGATCGTCACCGGCGCGCCCTGCCGCGTCTGGATGGTCGGGGCGACCTGGTCGCTCTTCATCACCGCGCCGGCCAGGTTGGCCGCCTCCGACGCCGAGCCGATATAGATCTGCGAGGTCGAGCGGGCATTGCCGATCGCCGCGACGCCGGCGTTCAGCACCGACATCAGGATCGAGCCGCCGAAGCGGCTGAAGAAGTGGCGGTCGACCTTGCCTTCCAGCCCGCCGCGCCCCAGCGGGTCGGCGGCCGGAGAAGCAATCTGGATCGAGACGCCGTCCGGCCGGATCACCCGGGTCCAGACCACGAAGACGCGCGAGGCGCCCATGGCCACGCCCGACTTGTACTGACCGATCACCCGGCTGCCGCGCGGGATCAGCACGGTCGAGCCGTCGAAGCTCTTGATGTCGCGCGTGACCATGGCCCGGGCCAGGCCCGGCAGGTCGGAATTGATCGCCGTTTCCATCACCGCCGGGATCACCGCGCCCTGCGGGATGACGGCGTCGAGATTGCGCATGGCCGTGGCCTTGGCCGGCTCGGCGTCGCTGGTCCCGACGCGGTCGGCGAACTTTTCGTCGGCGTTCAGACCGGTGTCGGCGGCCTTGCCAGCCATCGGCGACGACGGATCGACTTGAGCGCTGGCCTTGATCAGGGCCGGGGCGCCGCTGAAGTCGACCACCAGGGTCGGGGCGCGGCGGCGCTGGTCGAGATCGGCCGGCGGGGTCGGCGGCAGCGGCTCGGCGTTCATCACGGCGACCTGGGCCGGGGTCGGCGGCAGGCTGTTGTTCTCGGTGAACTGCGGACCGGGGATGACCGTCGGCGGCGCGGCGGGCGCGGCCTGGGTCGTGGCGGCGATGACCTCGGCCTTGCGCGGCGGACGCGGCTGCGCGTCGGCGCGATGACCGGCCATCCACAGGAAGACCCCAACACCGACCAGACCAAAGCCGGCCATGATCACCGGCGTCGGCAGGCCGGCATGAGCGCGGGCCACGACCGGACGCGCCTGGGCGTCGGCGGCGGCGAGATCCTGCTGGACCTGGTCGGACTGGCGGGGGTCGGTCATCGGGCGGCCTGCTGATTGAAGGCGGCGTTGGTGACGGTCAGGCTGGACTTGCCCGAGCGCAGGACGAAGCGCGGGGCCAGCTGGTCGACCACCAAGTAGCCGTCGCGGACCACCGCATTCGCCAGCCCCTCGACGCCGTCGACGCCGACCACGAACACCGCCGGCAGATCGGCCCGGGCCGGCCAGCCGAAATAGGTCGCCACGCCGTCGTCGAAGATACGGGTCGGCTGGATCACGGCGTCGCCCTTCACGGCGTAGGCGCTGTTGCGGACGACCGGCGCGGCCGGCGGCGCCGGCGTCGACTTGATGACGGTGACCGGCGCGGGCGCCGGGACCAGGAGCCGGACGACATAGGCCAGGTCCTTCGCCGAGGCCTTGGGCCCGGCGACGACCAACTCGAACACATAGCGGCGACGGTCGGTCACCACGGTCATGTTGGTGGCGGCGGTGCGGTCCAGGGGCTTGAGGAACAGCAGGTTGGCCTTCTTGTTCGGCGTCACCTGCCAGCCCATGGCGTCGCCGATCGAGACGTTCTCTATCCGCTCGTCGGCGGCGAACTCCAGCATGGTCTGGATGCCGAAATAGCCGGTCAGGCGAACGACCTGATCGGGGTCGTAGGCGACGGTGCGGATGCGCGGGTCGATGGCGCCGGGGCGCGGCGTCTGGGTGGCCCAAGCAACACCATGAGGAGCGGAGCCGGCCAAGGCGACGCCGAGCGCGAGCGCGGCGAGGAGCGGGCGAGGACAGGCGAAGGTCACTGGTCTCTCCGGGCGCTGGAGACGGCGCGGCGGGGGGCGGGCGTGCGGCGATAGGTCTGGCCCAGCGGCGCGGCGGGACCAGCCTGGGCGGCGGAGGTCGTGGTCGAGACGCGGTCCGAGACGACGGTCAGCATCCGAGGGCCGATCGGGTCGGCGGACGGGGCGGCGGTCTGGCGGCGGTCCATGGCCACGGCGGCGGCGGCGATGGTCGCCGCCCGGCTCATCGGCTCGACCTGAGCGGTGGCGTAGCGCGAGGCGCCGGGAACGGCGTTCTGGTCCGACCAGGCGGCGCCAGCCAGGCCGCGCGGCAGACGCAGACCGGCGGCGATGACGCCCAGCGCGATGAGCGCCAGCAGCATGACCAGGGCGAAGACCGTGGTCAGCACCAGCACCGTCACGGCGGGATTGATGTCGAAGGCGGCGAACTGCTGGGCCGCGCGAGCCTCGGCCAGGGCCCGCAGCGACGGGGCCAGCATGGCCAACTCGAGCGACAGGGTCAGGGTGGCGATCAGCGGCGCCAGGGCCAGGGCGATCATCGCCTTCAGCCAGCCCTCGACCAGGCCACGCGTGGCTTCGAACAAGGCCAGGCCGACGATCAGAGGCGCGAGCGCCAGCAGAATGGCCAGTACGACCTTGCTGCCCAGCAGCACGCCCAGGGTGGACAAGATAAGCGTCATGCCGCCGGTGTTGACCGCGAAGGCGCCGAAGCCTGGTCCGCCTTGGGTGGCGGCGGCGCCGACGCTGGCGCGGCTGGCCATCAGGGTCGCCGATTGCTGCAGGCCGTCGAAGGCGTCCTGCAGGCGGGCGAACGGGGCCTGGCCCTCCAGCAGCAGACCGCCTAGCTCGGTCGGAGCCTTGGTCAGGGTGTCGTAGACCAGGATCTGGAACAGACCCCAGTTGGTGGCCAGGGCCACGATCAGACCGATCTTCAGCATCGACAGGGCGGCGTCGCCGACCCTCAAGCCCCCACGCCCCAGGATCAGGCGATAGCCGATGAACACGACATAGAGGGTCAGGAGACCCGTCAACAGCAGGCCGACCGGCGAGCCCGGCCCAGCCAGGGCCGCGAAGCCGCTTTCGGCCACGTCGTGAACCCGGCAGTCGACCGAGCTGATCAGGCCCGGGACCATCGGGGCGTCGACGGGCAATTGCGCGCAGGACGCCATCACGCGGCCTTCACCAGTTGGGCCATCCAGGCCTGTGGATCATCGCCCAGCTGTTCGCGCAGGGCGTCCAGCTTGCGCACGCTGGTCTCGCGACCCGACAGCACGGTCAGAAGCTCGGGCGCGCCGGCCAGGTTCAGGCGAGCGACGACGCTGTCGGTCCCGTGCTTGATCAGGAAGCAGCGCGAGGTGTCCGGCAGGGTCTTGACCAGCTCGAACTCGTACTGGGTCAGGCCGAAGCCCTCGCAGTAGTCCTTGGCCTGGGCCTTGGGGTTGGCCATGAAGATCTGGGTCGCGGCCTGCTCGATGATGGCGCTGGCGATGCGGCTTTCCAGCGCGTCCTGGGCGCTCTGGGTCGCGAAGCCGACCACGCCGTTGCGCTTGCGCAGGGTCTTTTCCCAATCGCGGATGCGCGCCACGAACACGTCGTCGTCCAGGGCCTTCCAGCCCTCGTCGATGACGATCAGGGTCGGGTGGCCGTCCAGACGCTGCTCCACCCGGTGAAACAGGTACATCATGGCGGGGGTCCGCAAGGACGGGTCGTCCAGCAGCTGGGTCATGTCGAAGCCCAGGGTGGCGGCGTCCAGATCCAGGCCGTCGGTCTCGTTGTCGAACAGCCAGGCGTGCTCGCCGGTCCCGTGCCAAGGAGCCAAACGAGCAGCCAGATCAGCGGCGTCGGGACGGCGCGCGCCGCGGAACAGCTCGGCGAAGTAGCGCAGGCGGCGCAGGCCCGGGGCCTGGTCGAAGCTGGCGTCGACGGCGTCCTTGATCCGCGCGATGTCGTCGACCGACAGGGCCTCGCCCGGCGCGGCGACCAGCTTGGCGACCCACTCGGTCAGGAAGCGGCGGGCGCCCGCCCCGTCCGGCAGGGCCAGCGGGTTGAAGCCCGTCGGCTGGCCCGGGCGCAGGGTCTCGTAGCGACCGCCGATGGCGCGCAGGAAGATCTCCGCGCCCCGGTCCTTGTCGAAGAACACGATGCGCGGGCTGTACTTGCGGGCCTGGGCCAGCAGGAAGTTCAGCACCACCGTCTTGCCCGAGCCCGACGGGCCGATGACCGTGAAGTTGCCCAGATCGCCCTTGTGGAAATTGAAGTGGTACGGGCCCGCCGAAGTCGTCTCCAGCAAGGTCACGGCCGGACCCCAGTGGTTGGCGTCGGCCTGGCCGACCGGGAAGTTGTGGCCGCTGGCGAAGCCGGCGAAATTGGCGGTCGAGATCAGCGCCTTGCGGGCGATGTCCTTGAAGTTGCCAGGGAACTGAGCCCAGAAGGCGGGCTCCAGATTGATGTCCTCGCGTACGGCGATGGCGCCCATCTCGGTGAAGGCCGACATCACCTCGGCGGCCGAGCGGTCCAGGCCCTCCAGGCTCTCGCCGCGCACCAGCACGGTCAGATGATGCTCGCCAAAGGCCGCGCGGCCCGAGACGACATCGTCCTTGGCCCGGGTCAGGTCGGCGCGCAGGGATAGGCCATCATCGTCGGCGGCTTTCATCCGGCGCAGGGCCAGGTTCATCCGCTCCAGGGTCGGTTGGCGGTCCACGAAGCCGAAGCTCTGGGTGATGACCATCTCGCACGGCAGACGCAGCAGATCGTCCAGCATTCCCGGCGTGGTCTGGGCCGGATAGTCCTTGATCGAGACCATGGCCCCGAAGCCACGCGCCAGAGCGCCGGCGCGCGACAGCTCCAGCGTCTCCAGGCCGAAGCTGGCGCGGCGGTACGGCAGATACTCGCCAGCGTCGCCTTGCGGGACCAGAACCGGACGCATCTCGCCGTTGTAGAGGCAGGACAGGAATTCAAGCGGCTCGGAGCAGCGGCCCGTGGCCCCGTCATACACGCCCAGCACGCGAGCGCCATAAGGCGTCAGGGCCGAGATCAGGCTGTCGCGGGCGCTGTCCAGCTCGCGGCGGTCGGCGGCCTGGAGGGCGGCGGCCTCGGCCTTGCCGGTCCCTTTGAGCGCGCGCAGGACGCCGTCGATGACCCCGCCATGGCCCTGCAACGGACGACGGACGATCGTCAGGAACAGGTCGTTGACGTAGAGCTTCCGCGCGGCCAGGCGCTCGCTCCAGGCAGCGTCGAGCTCGGCGCTGAAAGCGTCCGGGAACGACCCCTGCGTGCTGGCGTCGACCTGGCGGCGGACCACGTGGTGGTAGATGGCGAACCGCGAGCTCGACAGGCCGCGCAGCATCACGTCGCGCACCGCCTTGCGGTAGTTCAGCGTCTCGCTGTCGGCCGTCTCGAACGGCAGGCCGGCCAGATGGATCACCTGCATCAGCAGGCCGTCGCGCGTCTCCAGCGTGACGTCGTCGAGGTGGCGGGCGTACGGCAGGCGCTTGCCAGCCGTCATCTCCTTGCTCGCCTTGATCGATTGGGGGTTCAAGCGCTGTAGCTGTTGCATCGCCAGGCTCGGAAATTGGGTACGCGGGGACAGCGGCTGACCTTGGTCAGCCAGAGATCGAAGATGCGCGGTTCACGCAGGCACGCCGCGTAGCCGATCGCGTGGATCACCAGGGCGGCGGCGATGGCCCAGAACGACTTGGTGATCAGGAAGAGTTCGGCGGTCACCACGCCGTTGATCACGAAGTAGCTGTAGGTCACGCCCGCGAACATCTGCGGGCGCGTCAGGGCGCCGAACACCACGTCGCGATCCAGCGGGGCGGCCATGGCCTAGGCCGCGCCCGAGGCGGCGCGGATGCCGCTGACGATCGTGGTGGCGCCGAACAGGATGAAACAGCCCAGGATGACCGTCGCGCCGTAGCGCCAGTTCAGGCGGCCGGTCAGCATCATGAAGCCGACGGCGGCCACGGCCATCACCGCCGCGGCGGTGGCGACATTGCCCATCAGGGAGCCTTGCAGCCACATGACGCCGGCCAGCAGGGCGCTGGAGCCTTGCGGGTCGGACTGGGCGGCCTGGGCGTGAGCCTGGCTGGCGGCGGCCGTGAGAGCGGTCGCCAGGGCGGCGGCTTTCGGCTGGAAGAACTTACGCATCACTTCACGCATCACTGGGAGGCTCCGAGGGCAGGAACGGCGAGAACGGCCCCGGTCGCGGCCATGCGGCCGAGGATCGAGGTCACATAGGCTTGGGTCTCGGCATAGGGCGGCACCCCGCCATGCTTGCGGACCGCGGCGGGACCGGCGTTGTAGGCGGCGAGCGCCAGGCGGACGTCGCCGCCGAACGCCGACATCATCCGGCGCAGATAGAGCGCGCCGCCGCGAATGTTCTGAACCGGGTCGTGCGGGTCGACGCCCAGGTCGCGGGCGGTGCCCGGCATCAGCTGCATGACCCCGATCGCGCCCTTGGCCGACAAGGCTCCGGCATGGAAACGGCTTTCGCGCCAGGCCACCGCCTCGACCAGCTTCGGATCGAGGGCGTAGGCGCTCGCGGCGGTCGAGATCTGCTGACGAACGGCGTCCGGGCCGATCGAGAGATCCGCCAGGGGCGCGTCCTGGATCAGCGCCTTGGCGCCGTCGTCGGTGAATACGGCCGGCCCTTCGAAGCGCGTCACCGCGCCGTCGGCGCCGATCTCAAGGACCTGGGCTTTGGCGGGCTGAGCGACCAGGCCGCTGATGAACATCGCCATGGCCAAGAACGCGGCCTGACGGGCAAAAACGAAGCTCAAGCACGCCCCCTAACTCGACGAGTACAAATCGGTTTGGCTAACCAATTTGTATCCGGAGTACTCAATCGGGGTAATGCGGCAGGTTATCGCATTAGGGTTTTGATTTATGCGTCAAAAATACTGTTTAGAAAGGACTTTTCATACTGAAGCTTGTCGAAATGTCGACTTGTGAACTTAAATTATCTTGTTAACCATCTCTTAATTCCTGGAAGCGCGCGACGCTCTTCTTCCGACGAAGCCAATTGCAAGAGAAGAAAATCCGCCAAACTTGGCCGAACGCCATCGAACAAGATTGCCTGTGGATAGAATCACTCGGCAGCCTACGGTTCAGTTAGTCGGGGGCGTTCCATGTCGGCGTTGAACAAAACCAGGAACTGGCTGTCGCGTAACTTCGCGGGCAGCCTGCTCAGCGGATGGCTGATGATCGCGATCATCGGCGGGTATAACGTTTTCCACTGAGCTCGCCGAACTCGCGCCGGCCAGGGGCGTCGGCGAGCTGGGTATCCGCGCCGGGCGTGCGAGGCGACGGGCGGGCGCGAAGCCCACCCGTCGCTGTGCTCTAGAAGCGCTTCCGGACCTGGAAGCCCGCCGTGCGCGGATTGATGCTCACCACCTGCTGCTTGTTGTTCACAGCCGAGGTCACACTCATCAGCCCGACTTCGTCGGTGACGTTGTTGACGAAGAGGTACGCGCCCCAGTCGGCGCCTTCCACGCCCGCGCGGAGGTTGGCGTAGCCGTAGTCGCCCTGCTTCTCGTAGTAGACGTAGGTCGGACGGAACTGCGAGGCGGACTCGCCGACATAGGCGTAGTCGGCCCGGACCAGGCCGTTCAGGTCGCCGTTCAGCGGCCAGGTGTATTCGACCGCGGCCGAACCGCTGTACTTGGCCACGTTCGGGAACTCGTCGCCGCGCAGGCCGGTCGAGCCGGTGATCAGGATGGTCGAGTTGGCCTGGTCTTCCGTCAGCTTGGCGTCGACGATGGCGGCGGTGCCGCTGATGGTCAGGCCGGAGATCGGACGGGCCACGGCCTCGATCTCGAAGCCCTTGATCTTGGCCTTGCCGGCGTTGGTCAGATAGCTGAAGGCGCCGTTCGCGCTGGTCGCCGAGATCTGCATGTTCGACCAGTCGATCTGGTAGACGGCCGCGTTCAGCGTCAGGCGACGGTCGAACCACTGGCTCTTGATGCCGCCTTCGTAGTTCCACAGGCTGTCAGGCTGATAGGCCAGAAGCGCGCTGGCCAGGCCCGGCACGTTGTTGGCGCCGCCGGGACGGAAGCCCTTGGCCGCCACCGCGTAGAGCATGACGTCGGACGTGACCTGGTAGGACGCGTTCAGCTTGCTGACCCAGCCATCCGCGCTGGCGTCGACCTGGGCGGCCGGCCCGACGTAGGATTGAGTGATGAAGTTGCTGATCAGGACCTGGCCGGAGACGGTCTTGTCGTACTTGAAGCGGCGCAGGCCGCCGGTCAGGGTCAGCTTGTCGATCGGCTTGTAGGACACTTCACCAAAGAAGGCGGTCTGCTTGGTGTCGGTGCCGACGTGGCGCCAGGCGGTCAGGTCGTTGGGATTGATGACGCCCGTGGTCGCGTCGCCCTTGGCCACCTTGCTCTCGATATAGTCCTCGCGCTTTTCGAGATAGACGCCGGCGGTCCAGTCGACCTTATCGTCGAACAGCGAGCCGGTCATGCGCAGCTCGTGGTTCCACGAGGTCAGGCCCATCGGCTGATAGAGCGCGCCCGGGGTGCGGCTGTCGGCATAGGCGGTGAAGGCCGTCAGCTGCGTCGCCGTACAGGCCGGATTGGTCGAGCCCGTCGCGGCCGGACCGCCGGCGACCCAGTTGCGGCACGCGGTGGCGTTGGCGCGGCTGCCCGACAGGGTGGGGCTGTAGTCGGAATTCCGCAGCAGCGTCCACTTGTAGTACGACGAGGTCGCCGTGACCGTGGCGAAGCTCAGGTCCCACTTGCCCGTGACGTTGTACATGCGCAGGTTGTCGCTGGTCGGGGCGATGACGCGGGCGTTGGTCTTGTACTCTTCCTTGCCCAGCGCCGGGTACCAGGTGTTCTGACCGTCCAGGGTGGTCTTCTGGTACAGGCCCGAGGCGTTGATCGTCAGGTTTTCGGTGGGCGTGAAGCCCAGCATCAGGCGACCGCCGCTGGAGTGCTGGTCGTTGATGTCCTTCTTGTTCAGCAGGACGTCGTCGACATAGCCGCCGCCCTCGGTCTTGTAGAGCACCAGGCGCGCGGCCAGCTTGTCCTCGATCAGCGGCACGTTGATCATGCCCTTGACCGAATAGCCGTTGCTGCCGCCCTTGGTGCTGGTCCCCTGGGCCTCGACGGCGCCAGCGTAGCGGCTGGTGTCGGGCTTGTTGAGGATCACGCGCAGGGTGCCGCCCATCGAGCCCGAGCCGTACAGCGTGCCTTGCGGACCGCGCAGGACCTCGACGCGCTCGGCGTCGAACAGGTTGACGTCGGCGCTGGTCGAGCTGGCGTCGGCGGTCGTGCCGGCCGGGCCCGTCAGCGGGGTTTCGTCGTAATAGAGGCCGACGGTGGCTTCACCGGCGCTGCGCACGCCGCGCAAGGTCAGGCGGCGGCTGGTCGGCGAGTTGCCGTCGACCTGCAGGTTCGGAACCGTGCGGAAGTAGTCCTGGATGCCCTGCGCGCCCAGCGCCTGCAGCGACTTCTCGGTGACCGCGCTGACGCTGATCGGGGTGGTCTGGACGGTGGTGGAGCGCTTCAGCGCGGTGACGATCACTTCTTCGATCGTGCCGGCGTCCTTGGGTTCGCTCGACTGGGCGAACGCCTGGCCGGCCACCAGGCTCGTCAGGGCGCTGGCGCCCAGGGCCAGGGCGCGAAGGCCTCGAAACTGTATCATTATTGATCCCCTGTTGTCGGCGCGCTCGACGGCGGCCTGTAGGATCAGACGCAAGGGCGAGAGGCTCCCTCACCTTGGCGCGCCGGAAAAAGGACAGTCCGGCTCAGAAGCGACGCTCGACGCTCACGCGCAGCATGCGCGGCGCCACGCCGAAATACTCGATCGGGCCCGAGGTGTTGCGCGTCGCGGTAGCGCGACCGGCCCGGTCCAGCAGGTTGTCGACCGTCAGGTCCAGGGTCCAGGCGCGTCCCTCCAGGCTGAAACTGGCGCCGAAGACGGCGTAACCGCCCATCTTCAGATAGTCGCTATTGCCCGCGTTGAAGGCTGAGCGCGCGAGCCCGGCATAGGAGCCGTCGAGGCGAAGCCGGCCGACAAGGTCGCCGGGCAGGGTCCAGCGGCGCTCCATCGACGCCGAGGCCGTCATCCGGGGCACGACCGGCAGGCGGTCCCCCTCCAGCCCCAGGCCGATCGCGGTGTTGGTCAGCTGGTCGGCGGTCAGGCGCGCGTCGGTCACGGTCAGGGCGCCGGCCAGGGTCCAGCCCATCACGCGCTCGGCGGCGGCCTCGACCTCCAGCCCCTGGATGCGCGCCGCGCCGATATTGGTGACGTAGTTGAAGGCGCGGTTCTGGGTCTGGGCGGCGTACTGCATGTCCCGCCAGTCGATTCGATACAGCGCCACATTGCCGGTGAAGCGCCGGTCGGCGCTCTGCGTCTTCAGGCCCAGCTCGTAGTTGTTCAGGCGGTCCGAGCGATAGACCGCCAGGGTCTCGGGCAGTCCAGGCACCACATTGACGCCGCCGGGGCGGAAGCCCTGCGAGACCTGGGCGTAGCCGAACAGCCCCGGTCCGAACTGGCGGCTGGCCAGGGCCTTCAGGCTCCAGCCCTGCTCCTGGGTCCGCGCGTCGATCGCATAGTCGGCCCAGGTGCCGGAAACGACATTGGCGACCTGCACCGCCCCTCGGTCGCGCTTGAGGTAGTCGAACCGCCGCGCCCCCAGGGTCAGCTGGGTCTGGCGCGCGACGGCGTAGGACATCTCGCCGAAGACCGCGCTTTGGGCGAGATGGTTCTCGATGTCGCGGCGGCCGATCAGCACCGGCGGCTCGGCCAGGGCGCCGGTATCGGGATCCACGTGCCGGACCTGGCTGTCGATGGAGTCGCCGCGCACCTCGCGATAGGCGCCCAGCGTCCAGGTCAGCGGCCCCTCGCCGACCGACGAGGCCCGGATTTCGTGGATCCGGGCGGTCAGCTCCGCCGGCTGGTTCAGGATCGCCGGATAGACGCTGTCGACATAGGCCGAATAGCTGGCCATCTGCGTGGCGTCGCAAGCCTGGGCCAGGGTGAACATCCGCGCGCAGCCGGCCGCGTTGGTCCGCTCGCCCAGCAGCACGCCGCTGTAGTCGGAGCGGCGCGTCAGTCGCCAGCGATACCAGGACGACACCGCCGTGAGATCCACCGCGTCGCCGCGCCATTTCACGGTCGCGGCCGCCAGGTCGATGTCGCCGTCGAAGGGCGCACGGGCGGCATGGACGGTCCGCCAGGGGCCGGCCGTGTCGTTCCAGGCCGAGATGTCGTCTCGGCGGCTGGCCTGGCGCGTGGCCGACACCAGGGCCGACAACCGCGATCCCGGCGCCCACAACGCCGCCAGCCGCACGCCCCGCACGCGAGAAGCGTCGACGTCCTTCAGGCCCAGCCGGACGTTGTCGATCACGCCAGGCTGGCGCTGGTCGTAGGCCGTCAGACGCAGGGCCAGGGTCTCGGGGATCGCGACGAGGTTCAATGCCGCGTTCGCCCCGCCGCCTTGCCCGCCGTGGGCGGCGGAGGACAGCGAAGCGCCGACCGAGGCGGAGTCCGCCGAGAGGTCCGGACGCTTGAACAGGATCCGCAGCGCCCCGCCCATCGCGCCCGAGCCGTAGAGCGTGCCCTGCGGTCCCCGCAGAAGTTCGACACGGTCGACATCGACCAGGGCCAGCTCCGGCGCCATCACCCCGGGATCCGCCGTGGTGCCGACCGGCCCGGTCATCGGCGTCTCGTCGTAGTAGAGGCCCGTCGTCGCCTCGCCGGCCCCGTAGACGCCGCGCAGCACCAGGCGCCGGCCAAAGGCGGTGGAGATCAGTTTCAGTCCCGGCAGCAACGGCGCGGCCTTCTCCAGGTCGACTATGCCCGCTCGCGACAACTGCTCGCCGGAGATCACGGTCATGCTGATCGGCGTCTGCCGCGCCAGACTGGAGCGCTTCAGGGCGGTGACGACGACCGAATCGATCGCCACGGGCGGCGGCGGTGGCGGCGCGGGCGGCGGCGCGTTCGTCGTGGAGGCTCTGGCGGGTCGGGCGGCCGGCACGACCAGGAAGCTGCGCCCCTCGAGCTGAACGCTCAGCCCCGACCCCGCCAGCAGTCGATGCAGCGCCGCCTCGGCCGTGAACACCCCGCTCAGGCTCTCGCTGCGCTTGCCCTGGGTCAGGGCGGGCGAGAACAGGATCTCGCGGTCGCTCCTCAGCGCCAGCTGATTCAGCGCCTGGCTCAAGGGCTGCGCGGGGATGTCGAAGCGGAGGGCGGCGTCCGGGCGTCGCGGCGCGGCGACCGCCGCCGCGGTCGGCGCGGTTGTCAGGGCCGTAGCGCACAGCAGGGCCAAGACGGCGCCGCGCCTCGCGCACGCTTCCGAGCCTCTGACCCTGGGCAACAACGAATTCCGACCTCCCCTGGCGGCCTGGAATCTCACGCCGTCGAGGGCGCGCACCATGCCTTGCTTTGCCGGCGCGCCGTACTTCGCGGCGCATCCTGACGGCGTAAGATCGCGTATTGCATAGCCAATAGGCAACCAGTCAAAGGTTGCGTCCTCGCGGTCTCATGCGGGGAACCTCTCTTGACACGGGCGAGAGCGCGATTTCACCTGACCGTCATGTCGGGGCGAAAACAATGATCTGGGGCCGCGAGCCGTCCAAGGCTCCCGAGCGGATCCGCGACCTGTCGGATAGCGGCGCGCGCTTCACGCCAGCGCTCCGCGCCTTCTTCTCCCGTCGCGCGAACGCCAACGACGTCGAGGATCTGGTGCAGGAGGTTCTTCTCCGCATCCAGAAACGCCAGCCGGGCGCCGTCGTGACCAATGTCGAGGGCTATCTCTTCGAGGTCGCCGCCAATGTCCTGATCGATCGCGGACGTCGCGATCGCACACGCCGACGGTCCGATCACTGCGAACTGCAAGAAATTCATCATCCCGTTGATGAAGTCTCGCCCGAGCGCGTCTTACAGGGACGTGAGCAGATGGCGCGCGCCATGGCGGCCCTCAACGAGCTGCCGGAACGCACGCGACGGGTTTTCATTCTCGTGCGCTTCGAGGAGATGAGCTACAAGCTCGTCGCCCAGCGCCTGGGGGTCTCCGTCAGCGCTGTCGAGAAACATGTGATGAAGGCGCTGCGTCACCTGCACGAGCGTCTGCGAGACCAGGATGACGTCGACCACGTCGGGCAAAGAGATACACGACGACCCGGATAGCGCGGCCGCCCTCTGGTTCGCGCGACTGCAAGGCGATGACGTGCCGCCGCGCGACCGGCGGGAATTCGAGCGTTGGCTGAAGGCCGACGCCCGCAACGCCGTCGCGTGGGAAGATCTCAACCGGACCTGGAACGGCGTCGCCGCTCTCGAGAGCGATCCGGCGTTCGCGGCCCTGCGCGCCGATGCGCTGAACGCCGGCGACAAGCGTCCGCATCTGGATCGCCGCGCCCTGGGCCTGGCGGCCGCCGGCCTGGTCGCCGCTGTCGGCGGCGGCATCTTCGGCAAGCGCTGGCTGAGCGGAGAGACCGCACGCGTCCCGCCGGCCGACGAACCGGTGTTCAGCACGGCGGTGGGCGAGCGCTCGACCTTCCGTCTCGCCGACAGCTCGGTGGTGACGCTCAGCACCGACTCCGCCGTGCGGGTGAACCATTGGGCCGAGGAGCGCCGGCTGACGCTGCTGCGCGGCCAGGCCTTCTTCCAGGTCGCCAAGGATCCCTCGCGCCCCTTCGTGGTCGCGGCCGGCGACAAGCGCGTGACGGCCGTCGGCACGGCCTTCGACGTGCGCATGGAGCCGGGCAAGCTGTCGGTGACGCTGGTCGAGGGCCGGGTGCGCATCGCCGCCGACGCGCCCGCCAATGGACATGGGGGCGAACGCCGCGTCGAGATGTCGGCCGGCTCGCGCTTCGTGGCCGCCGATCCCGCCGACTGGCTGATCTCAGCGGTCGACACCGCCAAGGAATCCGCCTGGCTGAAGGGGCGGCTGGTGTTCGATGGCGAGCCGCTGTCGGCCGTCGTCGCCGAGATGAACCGCTTCTCCGAGCGCAAGCTGGCGCTGGCCGATCCGGCCCTGGGCGCCACCCCGGTCAGCGGCGTCTTCAAGACCGGCCAGATCGACGCGTTCGTGGCCGCGCTCAAGACCTACGGCCTGGCCGACGTCGGCCGCGCCGATGATGACCGGGTCGAACTGGTGCGTCCCCGCGCCTGACGCGCGGCGAGACAAATTTTTCACACTCCAGGTGAGGGGCGCGCTTCGCCCTACGTCGTATAGATGGGCGCCCGTCTGGCGTCGTCCTTCGCCACCCGGGGAAACCGTTCCATGAAGCTTTCCGCTCTGAAGCTCGCCCTTCTGTCCGCCAGCATGGCGACGAGCGTGCTCGCGACCCAGGCCCACGCCGCGCCGCTCAACGACGCCGCGCGCGCTCAGATTCTGAAGGCCGTCGACGCCGACGCCCCGCAGATCCAGGACGCGGCCCTGAAGATCTGGGGCTTCGCCGAGGTCGGCTATCAGGAGGTCAAGAGCTCGACCCTGCTGCAAGGCCAGCTGAAGACCGCCGGCTTCGACGTGAAGGCCGGCGTCGCGGGCGAACCGACCGCCTTCGTGGCCAGCTTCAAGAACGGCGCCGGTCCGGTCATCGCCATCCTCGCCGAGTTCGACGCCCTGCCCGGCCTGGCCCAGACGGCCACTCCCGTGAAGACCGGCATTCCCGGCCAGATCGCCGGCCATGGCTGCGGCCATAACCTGTTCGGCGCCGCCTCGGTCGGCGCCGCCGTCGCCATCAAGGACTGGATGGTCAAGAACAACATCAAGGGCGAGCTGCGCGTGTTCGGCACGCCCGCCGAAGAGGGCGGCTCGGGCAAGGTCTATCTGGTCCGCGACGGCCTGTTCAACGACGTCGACGCCACGCTGCACTGGCACCCAGCCAATGCGAACTCGGCCGTCCAGGGCGTGTCGATGGCCAATATCAGCGGCAAGTTCCGCTTCCACGGTATCTCGGCGCACGCCGCCGGCGCGCCCGAGAAGGGCCGTTCGGCGCTGGACGGCGTCGAGGTCATGGATGTCGCCACCAACTTCCTGCGCGAGCACACCCCCGACAAGACGCGCATCCACTATGTGATCACCGCCGGCGGCAGCGCGCCCAACGTCGTGCCGGACTTCGCCGAGGTCTATTACTACGTCCGTCACCCCGATCCGGCCGTCGTCAAGGACGTCTGGTCGCGGGTCGAGAAGGCCGCCGACGGCGCCGCCCTGGCCACCGGCACGACGGTCGACAAGGAAATCACCGGCGGCGTCTACGCCCTGTTGCCCAACGACACCCTGGGTCGCGTGATGGACGCCAACCTGCGCAAGGTCGGCGGCATCACCTGGACGCCCGAGGAGCAGGCCTTCGCCAAGAAAATGCAGGAGAGCCTGCCGGGCGCGCCGTCGATCGACACCGTCAAGACGATCGAGCCGTACAAGATCGAACTGGAAGGCGGCGGCGGCTCGACCGACGTTTCGGACATCAGCTGGGTGACGCCGACCGTCGGCCTGGGCACCGCCACCTTCGTTCCGGGCTCGGCTGGCCATAGCTGGCAGAACGTGGCCGCCGCCGGCTCGTCGATCGGCGTCAAGGGCGCCGTCAACGCCGCCAAGACCCTGGCCCTGACGGGCGCGGATCTCTTCTCCAACCCCGACGTGGTCAAGAAGGCCAAGGCCGAGCTGGACCAGCGTCGCGGTCCCAACTTCGCCTACAAGGCCATGCTGGGCGACCGTCCGCCGGCGCTGGACTACCGCAAACCCGCCTCGGCGGGACGCGAATAACGATCGCTCCCCCCAGCGATCGTCAGCGGCCGGCGCCGACCTCCCAGGCGCCGGCCGCGCCCCCTTCGACGTCCATTGGAGTTCGACGTGATCCAGACCATCACCATCAGCCTCGAGCGCTTCGAAGCCCTCAAGTCCGCCCTGCCGGCGATCACGCGCGAACATCTCACCGACGTCTATGGAATCAGCGAGACGACCTGGACCAAGCTGCGCAAGGGTGAGCCGATCAAGCTCAAGACCTGGGAGCGGATCCAGGCGCGACTGGCGCGGCGGATACAGGCAACGCCGCCGAACTTCGACACCGCGCGGTCCGAGGCCGCGTGAGCGTCGCCGCCTAGACGACGACCTCCTGGCGCTCGTCCAGCCCTATGAGGCGTTTCGCGAGCGTCTGGCGGGGCTGAAAGTGGCGCTCGAAGCTGAGCGGCCGGCCACCGCGACACCGGATCGGCCAGCAGACGATCCGCCACCGACCGTTGAGCCGCCTTCCTCCGATGAGGTCGAGCCAGCCCGACCGGCGGAGCACCCCTGACGGGATTTGATCCGGGCCTCGGGCCGGCCCCGATGAAAAGGTCCCGAATCTGGGGTGACCTTGAGACCGCTAGTAGCGCGCGGCATGGTCCTCACCCGGCTCGGCGCGCAGGAACGCGACGCGGCCCTTCAGCGAGGAGTGGCCTTCCAGGTAGCCGCGCGTGCCCGCGTCGCCGGTGACGGTGTATCTCGATCGTAGCGAACGCGAATGGAAAGCCATCGATCTGTGCTTGCTGAGCAAGGCGCGCGGCGCGGGCGTCGGCGGCGCCCTGATCCAGGCGGTCCAGGAGGCCGCCGTCCCGATTGGAGAGAGGAACCTGGCTTGCTTCTGGTCGTACGTGGCAGGCAGGCGATCGCGCATAGTCGGAGACACGCGCCAACGACAAGCAATCTCGCGCGAGGAAATCAGCTCTCGGCCCAACACACCGACTTGCTCAGCTGGATAGTCTCGGTGCAGTTGGCCATGACCGAGCAACCCGCGGACATTGCGCGGGAAACAATTGAGGTGCTGTTCGACCTCTCCGCGTCGAGCAGGGCAAGGGCCGCCACGCCCTTGCGGACGTCAGCGTCACAAAACTGGGGCCGAAATGTCGGATTTGACACCCCCCTTCGTCTACGGAGATGGGCGCGTTCGAAGGCTGGCCATGAATGGGTTGAAGCAAATTTTGCGTAAGGCCCGCGGAGCGGTCATCCGACGCGGCGCCCTGGCGCAGGACGCCGAGGATCTTGTCCAAGAAGCCTTCTTGCGGGTCGAGGCGTTCGGGCGGCGTGAGGGGGGCCCCGTCACCGAAGGCCGCGTCGTGGTGGCCGCGGTGAACTTGTCGATCGACGCGGCGCGGCGCCGGCGGGCCGCGCCCTTCATCGACCTCGACGACGCCGCGCAGCTGATCGCCGATGAAACGCCGGCTCCGGATGAGATTCTCCGCGCGCGCTCCAAGCTTCGTCACGCGGCCAAGGGATTGGAACGCTTGCCTGAACGGACGCGCAGACTTCTGCTGGCGCGCCGGATAGACGGACTCAGCTACGCCCGGATCGCGGAGAAGGAGGGCATGAGCGTCGCGGCGGTGGAAAAGCACGTCGCGCGCGCGACCCTTGAGCTGACGAAGTGGATGGACCAATGGTGACACCGAATGCATCGCGCCGCGACCGCGTTCGGGCGGAAGCCGCCGTCTGGTTGACGCGCATCCAGCGCGAGACCGGCGTGGAGGAGAGCCGCCAGGCCCTGCAGGACTGGCTGGCGCTGGATCCCGAGCACCGGGTCGCCTTCCAGCAGGTCACCGAAACCTGGGAGTTCCTGCCCGGCGCGGTGGCGCTGATGTCGCCACGGCGCTCAGCGCCCGTGCGCTCGAGCCGAGGTTCCGCCCCTCGCCGCTCGGCGATCCGACCCGCGCTGATCGGACTGGGGCTGGCGGCCTGCGTGCTGGCGGCGGTCGGGATCATCGTGATCAAGGGCGGGCCGGTCTATGTCACCGACGAGGGGCAGCATCGCGCCATGACCTTGGCGGACGGCTCACGCTTGACACTCAACACCGACAGCCGCGCCAAGGTGATCTATTCGGCGACCGAGCGCCGGATCCGCCTGGATCGCGGGGAGGCGGCGTTCGACGTCGCTCACGATCCGGCCCACCCGTTCGTCGTCGTGGCCGGGACGACGGAAGTGCGTGCTCTGGGCACGGCCTTCGTGGTGCGACGGCAGGGCGATGAGTCTCGGTGACTCTTGTGCGCGGTAAGGTGGAGATCTCTGGCCTGGGCGCGGACCCGCGTGGCGCCAAGCGGGTGTTGGCGATCCTGACCCCAGGCCAGCGGCTGCAGGTGGCGCCGCAGGCGCAACCCCAGCTCGACACGCCCCCGATCGAGATGGTGACCGCCTGGGAGCAAGGCGAAGTGATCTTCGAAAGCGCCACCCTGGCCGAAGCCGCCAACGAGATGAATCGCTATGGACCCATCAAGGTCACGGTCAACGCCGATGTCTCGGACCTGAGGATTTCCGGCGTCTTTGCGACCAACCAGGCCGCCGAGTTCGCCGCCGCCGCGGCCCAGCTCCACGGGCTCAGGGTCGTGCGCCGGGAGGATGGCCTGGACCTGCGGCGATAGGCCCGGCCGCCGGCACGTCATGAAATCTTCATGTCGGATCGGCGCGAAGGCTTCGTTTCCCTTGTGAGGGTCCCGCAGGATCCTCGCCAGTCTTCAGGGGATCCAGATGCCTTTCAAACACGCCGCTTTCGCAAGCGCGGCCGTCTCGGTAGTGATGGCCGCCGGAGCGGCCCAAGCCCAGGCCCAGTACGCCTTCAACCTGCCCGGCCAGTCTCTCGAGCGTTCGCTGACTGCCGTCGGCCGTCAGACCCAGGTCAATGTGATTTTCCGCCCCGAGCAGGTCAGCGGCAAAGCCGCCGAGCCCCTCAAAGGTCGCTTCACCGCCGACGCCGCACTGCGCCGACTGCTGGTCGGGTCGGGGCTGGACGTCCAAACGACGCCGGGCGGCTCCTATCTGCTCGTCGAGGCTCCCGCCCAACCCGCGCAGGCTGAGATCGCGGCGGTCGACGAGGTCGTGGTCGTGCTAGGCCGCGGACGCACGCGCCAGATGCAGACGCTGTCGAAGGCCGAACTGAACAAGCTGGCCCCGGGCACTTCACCTCTTGCGGCGCTGAACAAGCTGCCGGGCGTCAACTTCACATCATCCGACCCGTTCGGCGCCTATGAATGGGCCCAGCAGGTGACCATCCGCTCGTTCACCACCGACCAGATGGGCTACACCCTGGACGGTCTGCCACTGGGCAACATGCAGTACCGCAATAACAACGGCCTGAGCATCGGCCGCGCGCTGCTGACAGAGAACAACGGCGCCACCTCGCTTTCACAGGGCGGCGGCGCCCTTGGCACGGCCTCGACCAGCAATATCGGCGGCACGATCGATTTTACCTCCATCGACCCGACCGGTACGTTCGGCGTCGATATGGCCGGCACCTACGGCAGCGGGGGCACCTGGCGTGGGTTCGCCCGGCTTAACACGGGCAAATTGCCTGGAGGCGGCAGCCTCTACGCGGGCTATGCACGGCAGGACACCAAGAAGTGGAAGGCCGCTGGCGAGCAAAACATCAAGCAGATCAATGTGAAGTTCGTCCAGCCGCTGGGCGAAGCCGTGCATTCGACCACCTTCGTCGACTATGCCGACCGCCGCGAGGACGATTATGCGGACGTGTCCTTTGCCCTGGTCAATCGGCTGGGCTGGAACGTCGACACCATTAGCGACAACTTCGCCCTGGCCGAAACGCTCGCCACCGCCCTGCAACTGGCGCCGCCGTTCCTAAGCCGTATCTCAACGCTGACGACGTCTACTACAACGGCGGCGGCGTGCGGCAGGACACCCTGGTCTATGAACGGCTCGACTACGACCTGACGCCGTCGCTGTCGGGTTCGACGACCGCCTACTATCACCGCGATCACGGCATCGGCACCTATGCGAGCCCCTACGATGCGACACCCCAGGCGTATGGCGGATCGTCGGTCTCGGTTTCAGCGCTGCGCTACGACATCGACCGCGCCGGCCTGATCAGCCGCCTGAGCTACACCTTGGGCGATCACAAGTTGGATGCCGGCGTCTGGTACGAGGACAACGACTTTCACCAAGCCGCCTATCTCTATGGCCTGACCAAGGGCGTTGCTCCGACCAATTTCCAGCGCTTCTACGACAATCCCTTCCGCACGCGCTGGGACTATCGCTTCACCACCAAGACCTACCAGTTCCATGTCGGTGACACCTGGTCGGTCACCGACGACCTGAAGGTCAACGCCGGCTTCAAGGCGCTGAAGGTCACCAACGAAGCCAAGACGATCACCAGCAAAACGCCGATCAATGGCGCGATCGAGGCCAAGGACTACTTCTTGCCCTCGGCCGGGATCCTCTACCGCCTCGACGAGCGCAACGAGGTGTTCGCCGGCTTCACGCGCAACATGGCCGCCTTCGTGGCCTCCGCGTCCAGCGGCCCCTTCTCGACCACCCAGGCTGGCTTCGACTACATCCGCAAGGACCTGAAGCCCGAGAAGACCCGCACCCTGGAGGCCGGCTATCGCTATTCCAGGGACGGGCTGCAAGCCTCCGTGACCGCCTATGACGTCGCCTTCCAGAACCGCCTGCTGGCCACCTCGATCAGCGCCACGATCGTCGGCAACCAGAACGTCCTGCAGAATGTCGGCGGCGTGACCTCGCGCGGCGTGGAGACGGCGATCAACTGGCGCTTCGCGCCCGACTGGTCGCTGTTCGGCAGCTTCGCCTACAACGACGCCAAGTATGACGACGACGTCAGGCCGCTCGGCGGCGCGGCGATCGCGACGAAGGGCAAGCGCGTCGTGGCCGCCCCGAAGACCGTCGGCGGCGCCGAACTGGCCTATGACAACGGCGCGGTCTGGTCGAAGATCACGGCCCACTATCAAGGCGAGCGCTTCTACACCTACCTGAACGACTCGCCGGTCAAGAGCTCGACCGTGTTCGATCTGGCCGCCGGCTATCGCGTCCCTCGGACGCGTGTCGAGGTGCTGCTGAACGTCACCAACCTGTTCGACAAGCGCTACTACTCGTCGGTCGGCACCAGCGGTTTCGTCAATGCCGACCCCACGGGCTCGTACACGACGCTGCAGCAAGGCGCGCCGCGCCAGGTGTTCGCCACCGTGCGGGTCAGCTTCTAGTCTGGACCGATCGCCGCCGAGGTCCTCCTCGGCGGCGGCGCCTTTCGAGCGAGATAATGATCGAGACCGCCATGAACCGTCGATCCCTGCTTTGCGGAGCGCTGGTCTCCGCCAGTTGCGCCGCTACCGCGACCGCCCAGGCCAAGACAGGGGATTTCAAGTTCGTGTTCCTCAGCGACACGCACATCCAGCCCGAGGACGGGGCGGTCGAGGGCGTGCGTCGCTGCTTTGCCCAGGTGGCGGCCAGCGACGCCGATTTCGTGGTGCATGGCGGCGACCATGTGTTCGACGCCATGGAAGTGGGACGCGCCCGCGCCGACGCCCAGATGGCGCTCTATCGCGAGTCCGAGCGCCTGCTGGGTAAGCCCGTCCGTCACGTCCTGGGCAACCACGACTGTTTCGGGCTGTTCGAGAAGAGCGGGGTGGACCCGTCCGCGCCCGGCTACGGCAAGCGCTACTTCACCGACCAGTTCGGGCCGACCTATTACGGCTTCCACCACAAGGGCGTGCGGTTCCTTGTCCTGGACTCGATCGGCTTCAAGGGCCGCAACTACGAGGGCCGTATCGACGCCGAGCAGCTGACATGGCTACGTGGCGAGTTCGCGATCCTTTCGCCCTCGGATCCGGTGGTGGTCCTGACGCACATCCCGTTGGTGACCGCGCTGGAGTGCTACGAGCCCGAAGACTGGGCGGCCTCGCCCTATGACTGGACGCGGGTGATGAACGGCCGTGAGGTGATGCGACTGTTCCAAAACCGCAATGTGCTGGGGGTGCTGCAGGGCCATGGCCACGTATACGAGACCGTCGAGGTCGCCGGGGTGCGCTATATCTCCAGCGGCGCGGTCGCTGGCGCGGACTGGCGCGGCCGCTTCTTGGGCACGCCCGAGGGCTATCTGGAGGTGACCATCGCCAACGGTCGTCTCAATACCCAATTCAGAACCTATGGCTTCACGCCCCCACGCCGACGCGATGTGCCCCTTTGACGCGAAAGCCGCCGCTACGGGTTCGCCCTCGTCGCGGCTGAAAGGCGCCAGCTGCAGACATTGGCGCAACTCCACGTACTGGACATTCGGCACTCGGCCTGGAACGCCTGCGGCGCCCTTTCCTAGACGGGCGCTAGTGGCGTTTACTGCGCCGTCGGTGGCGAGGCGCGCTCCGAGCTACTGAGCGGCGCGACAACGAGCCAGATCGGTTGGAACCAACGGAGCGACCGGTAGAAGCCAGCGGTAGATGGCGGCTCGCTCCGGCTCTGCGGTGCGACTGAGGCGTCCGGCGCGCGCTTCTTCATAAGGCGACGGCCCGCGCGGACTGCGACGCAAGAACACGCCGACGATCCCGCGCGATAAGGCATATTCGTAGACCGTGTCGGGGCGCGACGGGTTGCCGAGCAAGAGCATGCTGGAGATATCGGCGTCCGCGGCGATCTGCGGCGCGCCGCCACGCTCGCCCGACGGTCTTTTTTCGGGATCGCGGCGCTGCAGGACGACGAGCTTTTGCCCGGCGTAACGCCAAACGTCGCCAACTTGCGGCGACGCCCTAGGATCGGCGCAGAGGCGCGGCGCGATGAAGGCTAGGCCATGACGGTCGCTCGTCACGCAGTACCAATCGGCGCTCCCACAATCCACAAGGGGGTATGAGGCCGTGGCCCGCCCGTCGATCGTCGGCGCTAGGACCTGCCGCTTGGCCGCGACATCCAGCCGATAGAACGCCCCGCCGTCGGCGCTGCTGCTCGCGAAGACGTAGACCTGTCGCTCGCTGGGCCCCAGGTCACGCGACCAAGCCGTTCCACCGCCAGTGATGGCGGTGAGGGCGAGTGACAGCGCCACGGCGCGGCGGAAAAGCTGATGGTTCGACATGCACTCAGATCCCAAATGGCCGATGGAGCGCATCGGCTTCTCTAAAAGTGCCAATAACCGTAGGCGGGCACGTTGGTCCCACCGTCGTGATACCAGCCCATGCCGTCAAAGGACGAGATCATCCTGCCGACAGTGTTGGCCCAGACTCGTTCATGATTTTGTACTGCGAGGCGTCGAAGGCAGTGTAATACCGCGGCGTCGCTTCATATTGACCCGTTGCCGGATTGAGCACGGTGTACTGCTGCCCGCCGTTATCGAAGAAGGCCTGTGAAGTATAGTCGGCCATCTGGTGGCCCGCGGGCAAGGCATGCGCAATTTCGTGGGCGACGGTGAAGTCGATATTGGCCTGATCAGCGCCGACCAGCATGCTGCCGACGATTTCCACATGTCCCTTTTCGGAAAGGGATGTTGAAGAAAACGTCGTGGAGGCTTGCGCCGTGTTGTTCGGATTTGAGGCCTGGGCGACGATCTTGAAGTCCATGTTGTCCATCAGGGTCAACATCTCGGCGCCCGTGTAGTGGTTGCCTGACGGATCAGTACCGACTGTCTTGGTGCGGTCGCCCGATACCTGGCCGGCCAAGCCTAGGGCTAGGCGGCGATCCCCGCCTCGCGGGGCGCGGCATAGCTGGATTTCGCCTTGCGGCACATCGCGTCGTAGGCCGCGATCGTCGAGCGCAGCGGCTTGTCGATCTTGGCGAGGAACTCGGCCTGCTGCGCCGCCACGGTCGCGGCCAGTGCGTCGCGTACAGGCTTGACCTTGGCGTCGGCCCGATCGAAGTCGGGCCCGGTGACCAACTTGTAGGGCTGGCCATCCAGCTTGACCTGGCAGCGGACATAGCTGCCCTTGAAGCCTTCCTCGCCACCTATCAGGTCACAGGCGCCACCGACCCGGACTTCCGTCGAAAGCAGGTGTCCGGCCCTGTTGCGATAGCTGGAGATGTCGAGGACGAAGCGATCCATCATCGGCTTGAGGGAGAGTCCGCGCGGATATCAGTAGCGTTGGACGAGAACGCCTTGCTGGGCGAGCACCTCGCCGAGGCTGTCCTGGCCGAAGAGATGGCCCGCCCCGACGACGATCATCGCCATTCCGGGCCGCTCGAGCCTGGCCTTGATCCAGCCAGCCCAGGCGCGATTGCGGTCGGTCCGGATGATCGCGTCGAAGGCCGCGTCGCGGATCGCGCGCGACGGCGCCCCCAGCGCGGCCAGTCGCGCCTGGTCGCCGGCCAGCCAGGCGGCCTGGACCTCTTCCACGCGCGGGACGACCCCGGGTAGGCCGTCCAAGGTCGCGGTCAGCGCTTCGATCTGGCGCGGCTCGGGCAGGTCGGCGAGGAAACGGGCCTGCTGCTCGACGGTCTCCAGGCCCAGCACCGCCTTGCCCTTGGCCTTGGCCTCGACCTGCAAGAGCAGGTCCGGTCCAAGGCGTGGATCCCAGCCGGAGCGCAACAGCGGCGCCGAGCCCAGGGTGGTGGCGGCCAGCCAAGGACGCATGCGCTCCAGCGCCGCTGGCGGAAGGCCATAAGCGCTGGCGGCTTCCGCGAGCCGCGCCCGCGTGTCCGGCGCCAGCTTGGCCGAAAGTCCGCCGGTGGGGTCCAGGCCTAGCGTCTGGATGAGCGGCGCGAGCGCCTTGGGATCGTCCGGCACGACGGCCTCGAAGACGACCTCCGCACTCGCCTCGAAAGCCTGGTCGAACTTGGCCGAGCGCCATTCGACGCCGGGCTTCAGCGCATGGAGCGAGCCGAAGACATAGAGGGTGGTGTCGGCGTCCTTGATCACCCATAGGGCCGGCTCGGCGATGGCGGGCGCGGCGAAGCCCAGGGTCAACAGCGCCAGCAGGAGCCGCGCGCCGGCGCCCAAGCGATCGGACAGCGCGCTCATCGGGCGACCGTCGCGCGGCGCTGGGCGCGGGCCCGGATCATCACCAGGACGAAGGCCCCGCCCAGGGCCGCGATCAGGCCCGACATGGGCAGGGTCACCGCGCCGACGGCCAAGGCCAGTCCCGCCAGGGTCAGGAGGATGGCCGATCGACGGGTCGTTCGGGCCCAACCGCCGGCCAAGTCCGAGTCTGCCCCCGTAGCTTGGCGAAAAAATTGGCTCGAACCACCATGGCCAAGCCCATGAACGCGGCCAGGAGGCGCGTGACGAAGACGGGATCGGGACCGACAGGACCAGATAGGTCGCGACCATCCATGCCTGGATCGCGACCAGCAGCACGACGTGGGTGAGCAGGGTGAAACTCACGAACCATCGCCCCTCCCGGGTGATGCGAGGCTCCTGACGGGCGAGGCCGAGATCGGTGAAGGCCAGCAGCCCCGCCAGGATAGCGGGGAGGGCCAGGATGATCATCGGCCTGAACGGCTTAGGCCCGGCGAAGACCGCGGCGACGTCTCCGGCCTCTCGCCATCGCCAAGCCAGGGCGGCGATGGAGAGGGCGAAAGAGGCGAGCACGATCAGCAGCGCGACGAGCTTCAGCGATCTGTTCATTCGACGCCTCCTGGCGTTCGACGGTTCAGGATTTGGCCCCTTTGGCGGCGCGGTCGGAGACCTCGTCCCTGGCCCCGGTTCCGATGCTCAGCGACTCGGCGAACGACAGCAGCGCGTCCTCGAGCACCGAAAGCTTCAGGTGATAGGTGATGGTATTGGCCTGTTTGACCGGCTCGACCAAGTCGGCCTCGCGCAGCACGGCGAAGTGCGCCGACAGCGTCGGCTTGGCGATCGAGAAGTGCCCCGCCAGTTCGCCGGCCGTCATCGGCCGCTCACGCAGCAACTGCAGCACCCGGCGGCGGGTGGGGTCCGAAAGCGCCTTGAATATCGAGTTCATGTTTGATCTTTAGCTAATTAGCAAATAATCGTCTATCTGAAATTTTCAGGGAGCGACGCCATGGACCGCCGTCTGACCATCATGATCGGGAGCTTGACGGCCCTGATGACCATGGGAGCCGCGATCGTCATCGCGGATCGGCCGGTGGAACACTTGCCGACCCTGGTCGGTCATCTCGGCGCTGGACGACGGCCGCTGCCCATCGAGGCCCTGCTGGCCGCGCCCGCCGGCCTGTTGTTGAACCTGCTCTTCGTGGCGCTGCGCCAACCGACGGGCGACTCTGAAAGCGCTGTACAGCGCCGACGCTGGAGCGCCACGCTGCTGGCCGGAATAGCGGGGCTGTTCGCGGCGCTCGAGGCCATGGAAATCGGCGTGATCTACGGCTGGTTCCCGCTGGGCGAAGCCGCGCCGCGCCTGCTCCTAGCCGCCGCCGCGATCTGGATGGCCATGGCCGCCAACAGCGCCGCCAAGCTGATCGTGCTGGGCCGCGGCGATGCGCCAGCCTCGCCAAAGCGGCTCGCCTTGAACCGTTTCGGAGCCTTGATCGGCCTGGTGATCGGAGTTGCGCTGGTCCCGATCAGTCTTTGGACACCGCTTTCACAGGCCCTCATGGCTTGGCTGCTTGCGCCCCTGACGTTGGGCCTCGTCTTTGCTGGTAAGGCCGTAATCACCGCGCTTGATTCCAAGGCGGGCGGATAAGATCAACAGTCTCACGACAACGCCCACATCCACGTTGCCCTTGCCCACGGTGGGTCCGATTTCCGGCAGCGCCGCGCCAATAGCTGACGTTGGGTGAATGGCCAGACCATGGACATTCTAGCCGCGAAATCGCTCGATCAGGATGTCGCCGCCGTTCGCGGACTTGGCGCTAGCCATCCTAGCCACCGCCAGAGATAACAAGGTTCTCGAGAGACGCGCGAGATCCATATGATCGCAATCCATCCCGCCGCGGAGGATCGGCGCCGCATACCGCGTGGACGCGGACGCATGGCGATGATTCCCGCGGGCATATTGATCTCATTGCTGAGCTGCGGAGCGACCGCCCAAGGCGCGGCCGCGATTGTTGATGTGCGTGGAGGCTCTTTGGGGGACGCCCTCGCGGAGCTGGCTCGCGAGAATGGCATCGACATCCTCTACACCGCGGACCTCGTCCGAGGACATCAAAGCCAGGCGATCAAGGGGCGTCTCTCCGGAGAGCAGGCTCTGGCTCGATTGCTGGCCGGGTCGGGGATCGATTATCGGCTGACACCCGACGGCGTCTTCGTCCTGTTCGCGACGCCGACGCGCGTCGTGGACTCCGGCGACGGCGCGATATCGGAGGTGCTGGTCATCGGGCGGCGGACCCAGAACACCGACATCCGCCGCACGGAGAATGACATCCAGCCCTACAACGTCATCGGCCCGCGCGAACTGGCGGTCGCGCCGCATGACGACCTGGGCCAGTATTTCCGCGATCGGCTGTCGGCGAATGGACAGTTGGTATCGCCCTATCAGGACGTACGCGCCGGGGCTTCGAACAATTCGAGCCTGGATCTGCATGGCCTAGGATCGCAACGAACCCTCGTCCTGGTCGATGGCCGTCGCCTGCCGGCCCTGCCGACCCAGAGCTACGGCTTCAGTCAGTCCGATCTCAACGCGATCCCGCTGGGCGCGATCGAGCGTATCGAGAGCCTGACCGGCACCATCGGCGGCGTTCACGGCCCTTCGGCGATCGGCGGCGTGGTCAATGTTGTGTTGAAGCGCGACTACGGCGGCGCCGAGGTGGCCCTCGAGTCCGGCGTCTCCAGCCGCGGCGACGCGGGCCATTTCAGGGTCGAGGGGCGCGCCGGGTTCACCCCCAACGACGGTCGCACCCATGTGCTGATCGCCGGCTCATACGCAGCCGCGGAGCGCTTCGCGGTGGGGCAGCGCGACTACGCCCTGCGTTCCAAACAGTATCGGAACGTCAACGACCCGAAACGCTTCTATCTGGGCGGTCAGCCGATCGGCGGCGTCCTGATCGGCTCGATCTTTGGCGACGCGCTGAAATTCACACCGAGCCTGGGCGGCGCGTCGCTAGGCTCGGTCTTCACTCATCTGCCGCTCGATTTTCAAGGCGACCGCGCCACGCTCGCGACAACGCTGGCCGGTAACGCGGGCAGGCAACTCGACACGCCCGCCGAGGGCCTGGGGGGCGAGGACACCTCGCTCGTCTCGACCCCGCGAACGCGGTCCATCCTCTTCAACGCCAGGCACCGCGCGTCCGACAGGGTCGAGGCCTTCATCGACGCGCTCTATCTGGACAACCGGGCCGAGGCGCGACTGCCGCGCTATTTTCAGGGCACGCTCGGCGCGTCGCCCCTCAACCCGTTCACCAACGCGCTGAACATCCTCGTCCCCCTGCCCGATCTCGTTCAGGACCGGATCAGCAGGACGTCAGCCTATCGTGTCACCGCGGGCGGGATTGTGCGCCTCCCTGGCCACTGGCAGGCCTCCGCCGACTACACGGTTGGCCGCGCCGCGCTGAAGACCCAGTCTCAAAGCCGCGACGTGGGTTCCGACTACCTGGGATGGGGCGTCGTGGGGCGGAACGGGCAACCGGCGCTGACGCCCTTTGGCGACTACGCGACGCTGCAGGCGGGGCTTCGCAGCTATCTCGTGAACACCTCGTCCCGCCTGCGGCTGACCAACAGGCTCTACGACGCGACCGTGCGTGCGGCCGGCCCGGTTCTCTCGCTGCCTGGAGGACCGCTGACCCTCACCCTGATGGGCGAGTTTCGGCGTGAACACATTCCCGAAGCCGAAAGCATGGCGCAGAGCACCTTCGGCAAATCCAGTACGCTGACCTACGATCGCGCTCAGGACGTGCGCACGGGCTACGCCGAGCTACGTGCGCCGCTTGTCCCGACCGACGCCCGCTTCATTCCCATCCGCGGCCTGGAGTTGCAGCTCGCCGGGCGGCGCGACGACGTCAGGATGACCGTGCCGGACAACCGGGCCGTCGCCGCCCGGGCCACGCGGCCTTTCACCGCGCGCCGCCGCGCCGACGTCTACACCGTCGGCGCCCGGGTCTTGCCGAGGCCGTGGCTGATGCTGCGCGCCAGCCTGGCGACAGGCCAGACGCCGCCCGCCCTGCAGTATCTTCAAGAGCGGACGGTGCCGGTCTTTTCCAACCTGCTCGATCCGCAGCGGGGCAACCGCCCCGCCATCTCCGAGGGCGCGGTCATCGAGATTCGAGAGGGATCGCACAGGATCCGCGCCGAAGAGGGCCGGACGATATCCGGCGGCCTGGTGCTCAATCCGACAGGGGGTGGGCCGCGCCTGTCGATCGATGTTTCCCGGATCGAGATCCGCGACGAGATCGTCAAGTTCACCGGATCCAATCTGTTTGGACAGGGCTCACCCTATTCCGAGCGGGTCGACCGCGAACCGCTCACGGACGCCGACGCGGTCCTCGGCTTCACCGCCGGCCGGATCACGGCCTTCTATACGGGGTATGGAAATGACGGCCGCACGACCGCTCAGACGGTGGACTACGACCTCGACTGGACGCTTCCCGCCACGGCCCACGGACAGGGACGGCTGTATGGCGCGGCGACCTGGCAGCCGGTTCTGAAATCGAAGGTCAAGAAGGACGGGCCCTGGCTGGGACGCGCTGGCCTGCGAGACGCGCCTCCCCGGTGGAAGGGAAATGCGGGCCTGACCTGGACGCGCGACAAGCTCACGGTTGACCTCAACGTCCAGTACGTCGGCGGCGCCAGAACCCTGTGGTCCCCCGTCTATCCCGCCATCGGCGATGTCGCGCTCGCCCAGGGCTCGAACCGTCTGAAATCCCAGACTTACATCGACCTGACGGCCCGCCGTCGATTCACTCCGCCCGCCAACTCGCCCATCCAGGCGTTCGACGTGCGATTGGGCGTCCAGAACCTGTTTGACACCAGCCCCCCGATCATCGCCGACGTCACTCAGATGGGCTATGACTATCATGGCGATCCGCGACGCCGCCGCTTCGGGCTCCTGCTCGCCGCCCGTTTTTGACCGGCGGCCTGGCAAGCCTGTCTCGCCTTGTCCACCACGTGAGGGTTCCCCCGAAGCCTGCGTTCCCCCTCCTAGGCGCGGTCGGTTCCGCGCCGTACTGGAGGACAGCAGGTGCGCAAGCTCGCCCCGGTCGCCTTGGCGGCCTTCATCCTTTCGGCCTCGGCCATGGGCGCGACCGCCCACGCCCAGGTCAAACCCTTCCCTGCGGATTTCAAGGTCCAGGACATTGCGACCAATGGCGCGACGATCCACGTCCGCGTGGGCGGCAAGGGCCCGGCCGTCGTGTTGCTGCACGGCTATGGCGAGACCGGCGACATGTGGGAGCCGATGGCCGTCGAGCTGGCCAAGACCCACACCGTGATCGTGCCCGATCTGCGGGGCCTTGGGCTGTCGTCCAAGCCGGCCTCGGGCGGTTACGACAAGAAGAACCAGGGCCAAGACGTGGCCGGCGTCCTCGACGCCCTGAAGGTCGGCCAGGTCGATCTGGTCACCCACGATATCGGCAACATGGTCGGCTACGCCTTCGCCGCGGAACACCGCGACCGCGTCCGCCGCTTCGTGCTGATCGACGCGCCCCTGCCCGGCGTCGGTCCGTGGGAAGATGTCCTGAAGAACCCGCTGCTGTGGCACTTCCGGTTCGGCGGACCGGACATGGAGCGTTTGGTCGCCGGGCGCGAGCGTATCTATCTCGATCGCTTCTGGAACGAGTTCTCAGCCACACCGTCCCGCTTTACCGAGGCCTCGCGCGAGCACTACGCCAAGCTCTACGCCCTGCCCGGCGCCATGCACGGCGGCTTCTCGCAATTCGCCGCCTTCGACCGAGACGCCGTCGATAACAAGGCCTTCATGGCGCAGGGCAAGCTGACCATGCCGGTGCTGGCCCTGGGCGGCGAAAAATCGTTCGGGCCGATGATGGCCACAGTGATGCGCTTCGCCGCCAGCAACGTCACCGAGGGCGTGGTGCCCGACTCCGGCCACTGGATCATGGAAGAGAACCCCAAGGCGACCGTGGCGATGGTCCGCGATTTCCTGGACGCCAAGCCATGAGCCGCCGCTTCGCGATAGCCCTTGTCGCGCTGATCATCGGGGGCGCGCCGCATCGGCCCAGGAGCGTCAGGTTCGCCTCACTCCCACGGATATCCAGGCCCTCGCTCAAGGCGGCGCCACGGCCGGCACCTCCGGGGTCAGCGGCATCCGCACGACGGTCCTGTACGGCGACCCCACCAAGCCGGGCCCCTACACGATCGCGCTACGCGTGCCGCCCAACATGCGCATCGCCGCCCACAGCCATCGCGACAACCGCACGGCCATCGTCGTCGGCGGTCTGTGGCGCTTCGGCTATGGCCGCACGGCCAAGGGCGCGCTGGTGAAGACGCTCCCGCCCGGCAGCTTCTACAGCGAGCCGGCGGGGGTCGATCACTTCGCCATGACCGGCCCCGAAGGCGCCAGCGTCTATATCTCCGGCTTCGGGCCCACCAGCACCGACTATGTCGAGGCGGCCGACGCGCCTAAGCCCTAAGCCCTAAGCCTCTTCGAAGATCTCGCCGAAGAATGGGAGCAAGGCCACCGGCCCTGCTCCCCTTTTCGTATCGCTAGTGACCCACGGCGCGCAGGACGATGTCCGCGAAGTCCTCGGCGGTTGCTTTGCGGTTCCAGTCGCGCTGCAGCTCGCAGGCCACCTGGATCCAGCTGACCGGCTTGCCGCCCGCCTGGACGATGCGATCGATGCCAGCGCGGTGCGCCAGCTCGGAGGTGCCGCCCACCGCGTCCACAACCGCGAAAACGTCATAGCCTTTGGCCAGGGCGTCGAGGGCCGGGAAGGCCAGGCAGACCTCGGTCCACAGGGCGACCATGATCAGCTTCTTGCGGCCGGTCGCCTTCACGGCGGCGACGAAATCGTCATCCTCCCAGGCGTTGATGGCGGTGCGATCGATCGGCTCGGCCTCCGTCAGCACGTCGGTGATCGGCCTGATCGTCGGCGAATTGAGGCCGGTGGCCACGTTCACGGTGCTGAGCACGACGGGAAGCTCGTAGAGCCGCGCGGTCCTGGCCAGGTTGACCACGTTGGCGATCAGCAGGCGCTTTTCCATCGTGACGATGGACGACACCTGCACGGGCTGGAAATCGATGATCAGCAGGGCGGCGTTCTGCGGCGTCAGCAGATGATCGGCCACGGGGTCGCGGATGATCTGGGGCGATGTCATGTCGGTCCTCGCTCTTGGGGTTTCGAGCGACGGGAGCAGTCGACAGGCACAAGCCTATCGAGCGCGCGCCGCTCTATGAGGGAGAACGTCAATTTTCCAAAAATCCTCAATGAAAAGAGGGTCTAGCGCCGCGCGGAGACCAGCTCGTAGGTGTCCGCGTCACGGGCGATCATGCGCACCGGCAGGACCTCGGAGACCGAGCGCCCGAAGCGCTTTATATCGCCTGTCTTGAAACTCCGGTGATGCGCAAGGCCGCGACCTTGGGATCTCGGATGACGATCTGGGCCCGTGTGTAGCGGTTCAACAGCTGGACCGCTTCGGACAACGGCTGGTCACGAAACTCGACCACACCCTGCTTCCAGGCCAGCGCTTCGTTCAAATCCGTTCGCGTCACCCTGCCGGCGGCGTTCTTCGGCGCGGAGAAGGCCTCGCTAGGCTTAAGCGTGACCGGCGGCGGACCGGCCGAGCGCGCATGGGCCATGCCAACCGACACGCTGCCTTCGGCCAGCACCACTCGCAGTTCCTCCGCTTCCAGTTTTACGTCGAACTGGGTGCCGAGCGCCGTGATGAGCCGCTCCCCGGCCTCCACGGCGAAAGGATGCTCGCGATCATGCGCGACGTCGAAAAAGGCATGGCCGTTCAGGAGGCGGATATCGCGGCGGTCCTTTGTGAACGCCACGTCCACGGCGGTGTCCGCATCGAGGGTGAGACGCGTCCCATCCGGCAGGTCGACGATGGATTTCTGGTTCTGGCCCGTCGCGTAGTCTGCGCGCCCGAACGCGGCGAGCGACGGCGCGCCAGCCGTCGCGAACTGGGTCGGCGCGGTGGCCGGCGCGAACCACTCCTGGCGAACGCCGGCGAACAGCCCCGCCGCGACGATCGCAGCCGCTATGGAGGCGGCGATGAGCCAAGGCCGGAGGGGCTTGGTCACCGGCTCGGGTCCGGCCCGTCGCGCCGCGCGCGCCAAGGCGGCGATCAGATCGTTCTTCTCGGCGTCGCCGAAGACCTCCCAAACCCGGTGCGCCTGGGCCCAGGCCTTGCGATTGTCTTCGCTTTCCTCCAGCCAGGCGGCGAACTGCTCGCGCTGAGGCGATCGGTCGAGGTCCTCGCAAGCAAGCCATTGCGCGGCGGCCTGAGCAGGCGTGAAGGCGTCGCGGCTCATCGGGCGCCTCCCACATGGGCCGTCAGGTGCTCGATGGCGCGAACCATGTGCTTCTCCACGGCGCTGACCGACAGGCCCAGCTGCTTGGCGATCGCTAGGTGACGGAGACCGTCGATCCGCCGAAGCAGGAAGATCGTCCGCGTACGTTCGGGCATGGTCATCAGGGCGGCGGCGGCGGCGTTCAAGGCTTGTTTGCCGGCATAGATGCGCGCGGGGTCAAAATCTTGTTCGCCGCAAAGCTCTGGATCCAGCGCCACGTGCTCGTCGGCGCGTCTGACAGTGCGCCGACGGTACCGGTCGGCCAGGACGCTGGCGGCGATCTGGAAGATGTAGGCGCTGGCGTGATCGGCGTTGTCGGGGGTGCCCCGCACGGTCAGGCGCAGGAAAACCTCCTGCACCAAGTCCTCCACCTCGCCCGCATTGCGGATCCGTCGACGGAAATAGGAAGCCAAGGGCCCGCGCATCGCCGCCGCCTGCCGGGCGAAAGCGTCCGCGCGCGCGGCGGCGTCCGAAGCATCCCTCATGGGCCCCTCTCGCGCCATTCCCATCAGAGACTCCGCCGTCTGTCCAACGCGCCCAAGGACTTCGTCGTCAGAAAGGCAGAACGCAGCGTGGCCGCAACTCCTCATCACATTGCTGAAGCGCGGTGAGGAAATTCCAGCGCGATGCGTTCGATCGGGTGAAGGACGCCAGGATAGATGCGCAGGGAGAGCGCCGATGACCGTCGCCGAAGCTGTTTCCGACACGGCCAAAACCAGAGCGCCGGAGCTTGCGCCGTGGCAGGAGCGCAAGGTGTTGCATCACCTCGACGAACACCTGTGCCGAGCGATCCGGCTGAAGGAGCTCGCGAGCCTGGCGGGTCTGAGCCCTGGACAGTTCGCGCGGCGCTTCAAGAGCAGTTTTGGCCTCGCGCCGCGCCAATATCTGACCCGCACCCGGCTCGACCACGCCAAGGTTCTGATGCGGCAGACCCAGGCTTCACTCTGCGAAATCGCGTTGAGTAGCGGATTTTCTGATCAGGCCCATATGTCCCGTATGTTCCACGCCTTCGTCGGCGACACGCCCTGTCGTTGGCGTCGAGCAAACGCCGCCTTGCACCGGCGGCCCGATCCGCGGCCGGCGCGACTGATCAGCCTGACCCCTTGATCGAAAGGCTCCACCATGACCTTGAGCAAGCTTCTGCCCGGCAAGCTGGGATTTGGCGCGGCGCCGCTGGGCAACATGTTTCGCGACATTCCCATCGACGAGGCCTTGGGAACGGTCGAAGCCGCTTGGGCCGACGGCATCCGCTATTTCGACAACGCGCCCTTCTACGGGGCCGGTCTGGCCGAACTGCGCATGGGCGAGGCTCTGGCGGGCAAGCCCCGCGACCAGTACGTCATCAGCACGAAGGTCGGCCGGATCGTTCTGGATGACGTCGGTTCCGCCGAGGATCGCGACTTCGGCGAGAAGAGCGGCGTCTTTCAGCATGGCCGGCCCAACAAGATCGTGAACGACTATTCCGAGGACGCGACCTATCGATCGATCGAGGACAGCCTGAAGCGGCTGCGCACCGATCGGATCGAACTCGTCTTCGTTCACGACCTGGCGCAGGACTTTTACGGCGACGAATGGCTGGGCGTTTTCGAGACTGCACGCCGGGGCGCCTTCAAGGCGCTCGACCGCCTGCGCGACGAAGGGGTGATCGAGGGCTGGGGCCTGGGGGTCAATCGGGTTGAGCCGATCGAGCTGCTGCTGGGCCTGGAAGAGCCTCGCCCGAACGTCTTCCTGCTGGCGGGCCGTTACACCCTGCTCGACCACGACAGCGCGCTACAGCGAGTGACGCCCATGGTCGCCGAGCGCGGCCTGGGGATCGTCGTCGGCGGCCCCTACAGCTCAGGCGCCCTGGTCGGCGGCCCCCACTTCGAATACGCCCCGGCCACTCCGGCGATCCTCGACAAGGTCGCCCGCATCAAGGCCATCGCCGGTCACCACGGCGTCAGCATGAAGGCCGCGGGCCTGCAGTTCGCCCTGGCCAACCCGGCCGTCGCGGCCGTCATTCCTGGCGCGAGCCGCCCCAGCCGCATCGCCGAAGACCGCGCCGGCCTGGACGCCGTCATTCCCGCCGACTTCTGGTGCGAGCTGCGGCAGGCTGGCCTAGTCAGCCCGGCCGCGCCCCTGCCGCTCGACGCCTGAGGTTCGTGTTGAAGCTCTCCGGGGCGTAAACGTTAGCCCCCCTATAGTCGTCCATGTGTCAAAAATCACCGAAAGGCAGTCGCGCATTTTCGAGTCTGATCGCGCGCTTTTGGAGTCAGTCGCGGCTTATGGAGTCAGGCTTCACGCTGGGATCACTGAGTCCGACGGTCGCGACTTAAAGAGTTAGTGACAGACCGCGTTTATTCCGTCCGGTCGGAAATCATTTTCGGTCCCGTCGGCCATGGCGGCGGACGGGAATAAAGGGGGGCGCAGCGGCGTCTGCTTGAGGGTCGTCGTGACCTTTGGAGACATCTCATGCCTAAACTTGAACTATCCGCCGCTTTCGTCGCCCTGGCGCTGCTGGCCGCCAGCCCCGCCCTGGCGCAAGATCGGGCCCCGATCCGCGTCGTCGAGACCGCCAAGGGCGCCGCGCTGGCCGACCCGGCCGGCATGAGCCTCTATGTGTTCGACAAGGACGCTTCTGGCCGCTCCAACTGCGCCGAGGCTTGCGCCCAGAACTGGCCGCCGCTGCTGGCCAAGGCCGACGCCATGGCCGACGGCGCCTACGGTTTGGTGACGCGCGAGGACGGGTCCCTGCAATGGGCGTTCAACGGGCGCCCCCTTTATCGCTGGATCAAGGACCAGAAGCCCGGCGACATCAGCGGCGACGGCTTCCTGGCCAACAGCTGGCATCTTGCCGTCGCCAAACCCTAAAAAAAAACGCGGCGGTTCAGGAATAAAGCCCTCGCGCCGACGTCCATCCAGGAGGTCCACCGGGCAAGGCGCATGACAACCATGACTTCGACACGCTTGGCGCAGTCGCCCTCCCGGGCGGCGGCGCGACCCTGGGCCTCTGGGCGCGGAGCCTTCGCCGCTCCGTCCTGACCACCTGACGCTCGCTCCGGCGAGTTCCTCTCGTCCCTACACCAACGGACGCCCGCGACGCCTCGCGGGCGGGGCCCGTCCGTGTCCGCAATCCAAGAAAAGGGTCTTCCCCATGCCTCTCGTCCCGAAACCTGCTCAAGCTCGCCGCCTGGCCCTGATCGCCAGTCTGTTCGGCGCCGGTCTGGCGCTCGCCTCCGCCGCCCAAGCCCAGGCGGTGGCCGACGCGGTCGGCGACTTCATTCCCAGCTACACCGGCCCCAAGGGCGCGGACCTGGACGTGGTCGCCATGCAGGCGACCTATAACGGGGCGACCTTTCGCCTCGACGCCACGACCAATGGCGCGATCGGCCAGACCACCGGCGGCGTCTATGTCTGGGGCTTCAATCGCGGCAAGGGCACGGCGCGCTTTGGGGCTATCGCCTCGAACGTCCTCTTCGACTCGGTGATCATCGTCGATCCCAAGGGCGTGACCACCGTGCGCGACTTGGTCACCGGCGTGGCCACCGTCCTGCCGGCCGGAGCGGTGACCGTCTCGGGCAACACGCTCAGCGTCGTGATGCCGGCCTCGCTGCTGACCCCGCAGGGCCTGAAGACCGCGCAGTTCCTGGCCAACCTCTGGCCGCGCAGCGGCCTGGTCGGCAACGAAACCATCTCGGACTTCGCGCCCGACAACGCCGACGCCCGTGTGGTGCTTGACTTCCCCACCCCTGAGGAAGCTTCGGTCCAGACCGAGGTGGTCATCGACGGGGCCTCGGCCCGCTTCGACCAGATCCAGTCGCGATTGGCGGGGCGGCGCGAGAGCGAGGCGCGGTTCAGCGGCTTCCTGGCGGCCGGGGCCCGGTTCGGCGATCACGGCCTGGGAGACTCTCTGGCGGGCGATCAGACGACGACGATCGCCAGCGGCGGCGTCGACTACGCCATAACGCCCGACCTTGTCGTCGGGGCTGCCTTCTCGGCCGACAAGACCGACACCGACCTGTCGCTGGGCGGCAAGCTGAAGACCAAGAGCTATTCGCCGGCGCTCTATGCCGGCTGGCGTTCGGGCCCGTTCCATCTGGACGGCTACGCCGCCTACACCAGCATCGACTACGACTCGCGCCGCATCCTGCCAATCGGCGACAGCGCCTTGGCGGCCACCGCCAGTCCCGACGGCAAGGCCTATACCTTCGCCGCCGCCGCCGGCTATCGCCTGGGCTCTGGAGCCTTCACCTTCGGGCCTGTCGCCGATCTGGTGGCCACCCGCGTCAAGGTCGACGGTTACACCGAGGTCAATCCCGAGGCGTTCGGCTCGACCCTGCAAGGCCGCACCCGCGACAGCACCCGCCTGGGCCTGGGCGTCGAGGCTCGCTACGGGATCGATCGCGCCTGGGGCGCGCTGGTCCTGAACGGCAAAGCCCGCGCGGTGCAGGAGCTTGGCGACAAGCGCGACATCTTCAACGCGGCGTTCACCGCCCAGCCCGACGTGCTGTTCGCCGTCCGCGGCCCCAAGACCGGCGTCACCTACGGCGCCTTCGATCTGGGCCTCACGGCGGTGACCAAGACCGGCTTCCAGTTCGGCGCGAGCTATGCGCCGCGCTTCGACGGCGACGGCCTGGTCGATCAGGCCGCCCTGTTGTCAATCAGCAAGACCTTCTGACCGTAGTGGCTTGCGGCTTGAAGCAAGCGCCTTCAAGCCGCGGCGACGCTGGGGACTAGCCGCAAGGGCGCAGCCGGCGCCGAAGCTTAAGGCGCGGACGGCCGTCGGCGCGCCAATGTCGAAGGACTCGGCGCGAGGCCCCGACCTGCGTTTACTGGCTGAGGCGCGCCAGGAACGGAACTTGAGATCGATCCAGGTTCCGGACATTCAACTGCCGATGCCGGTGACAACGAACGACCGAGGCTGTGTGAAAATACAGGGCTGAACGCTCTTACAGAAGAAAGCTTTCGCGCCCCGATCGGCCGCCATGATCTGGGTGCTCGGCCTCCAGCGTAGAGCAAGCCAGACCACGCTAGGTCCCTCCGCGCTTCGATCATGACAGCAAATGGCCGACCTGCGTCCGGATTTCGCTGGGTCGACAATTTGAGCCCGACGCTAAGCAACTGACGATGACGCGCAGTGAACCGTGAAGGAACGCTGAGCATTGACGGCGCCGGGATGATCGAAACGCCCCCGTCGGCCGGTGCCGGCTGACAGCGCCCCGTTGCAATGTCACGCTGGTAGAACCTAGGGTGGGAGAAAGAAAGTCGTCCGTCGAGCGCGGGCGTTTGGGGGATGACGAGTGCTGGGAAGCGACGTTGGCGATCAATCCACGACCCCTTCTGGGCCGCTAAGCGGCGATGAGTTGAAGGCCATCGCCCAAAGCGCCTTGGATCATTTCGAGGTCACTGTGGAATCGGCGCGGGCCGGCCTGGCCAATCCCAGAGACGTCGGCGCCTCGTCGCTGGCCAGCCTCAATACAATGACCTCGGCAGCGACACTGCAGTCGTTTGACCACATCAATGACGACCGCCGGAAGAACCTCGCTCACCTGTCGCGCGAGCCCGCGATCGCGCGGGTCAGCGTCGTCGATGACGATGGGCGCGAGCGAATTATCTTCATTGCTCGCGCGACGCCCCAGAGCCCCGGCGCCAAGGGCTCCGACTTTGCTAGCTATCGCTCCCCACTGGGGCAACTGGCCTCAGTCCAAGTCGGCCAAGAGCACGAGATCCGGGTTGCGGGATCGTCGCGCAAATGCGCGCCCTGCGAAAATCGGTTGATGACGCGCTTCGTACGGTATTCTCAGCGGAGTTGAAGGCCGATCCTGATCTCCTCAAAGAGCTGCTGAAGTTCGTGGCGAGCCTTGGCGAGAACGCGGACGCCGAAGAGCTCGATGATCCGGACGCCGAGGCCGAGGAGGACGACGAAGAAGCCAAGGTCTCGCCCGGCGGGCGGGAGGCGGCTTTCGAGGCTTATCGCAAGGCCGCGCGCGCCTATGCTCGGGCGGTCGCTGCCAGGCGGTCGGTCAACCGCCGCACCGCTAACGGCAAGATCCTTGAATGGCTCGGCGATCGCGCGCTCCCGCGAGCCGACGGCCAGGTCCTTGGCGAAAAGCTGCAGACGGTCGCGGCGCTTGGCCGGTTTTCCAACCCGATCCGCAAGTTTATCGGCGGCGTCGCACCGCGCTACCGCCGCTTCCGGCGTGAACGTCAGGCAGCCGGGACATGGTACCAGACCACGGGGTTTGGCCCCCATGAGCTTGGGCAACTCGAGGTCGATGCGATCATTCTGGCCACCTTGCGCGTCGCCAATGGGCTGATGATGGATCGCGGTCTGGCCGCCCGTCTTGAGGAGCCGGTGTTCGCGTCGCTCCGCGCCGTACGGAGTCTTCTGCGCAATCAGATCGTGGTCGACGAGGCCACCGACTTCGCGCCGATCCAATTGGCGTCGATGGCGGCGCTCTGCGACCCAGTGCTCGGATCGTTCGTGGCGTGCGGCGACTTCAACCAGCGACTTACCAGCTTCGGCAGCCGCACGGTCAAGGATATCCAGTGGGCCGTGCCGAACCTGCAGGTTCGTTCCATCCTCGTCACCTACCGTCACAGCCGGCAACTCAACGAGTTGGCCCACGCGGTCGCGGCCCTGGAAGGACCTGATGCAGCCCCGGCTCAGTTGCCGGAGTTCGTTAACAACGAGGGCGTCGACCCTGTGTTGGCCTTGAGTTTAACCGGTTCGGCGATCACCGACTGGCTTGCGCAGCGGATCATCGAGATCGAGCGCTTCACCAAGACGCTGCCATCGATCGCGGTCCTGGTTAACAGCGAAGCAGAGGTGGAGCCGACGGCGGTGGCGCTGACGGCCGCTCTTGCGGACCTGCACATTCTGGCCGTGGCCTGCAAGGACGGGAAGGTTGTTGGCGAGGAGAGCGACGTTCGCGTCTTCAACGTCCAGCACATCAAGGGGCTGGAGTTTGAAGCGGTCTTCTTCGTCGGGATCGACGAGCTGATGCGACAACGGGCTGGGCTCTTTGAGAAGTACCTCTACGTCGGCGCAACACGGGCGGCGACGTATCTTGGCCTCACCAGTTCCGAGCCAGAATTGCCGCCTGGCTTGGCCGGCCTCGCGCCCCGTTTCGCCTTGTCGTGGCCCAGACCATAGGGGCCGTACCGCCACGCCAGCGCCTGCGCTGCGGTGGCGACGACACGAACGCGCGCTTCAATCGGTACGCCCGCCCTTGACGTTGGCCTCGGCTATCCTTGAGCCCTTCCAGCAGAGTCGCAGCCGACGTGAAGGCCTTGGCCATGCCAACAAATCCCGAGTTTACAGCAGGCCGTGGCGCGCCTTTACGGCAACCACCATCACAGCGAAGATCGCCAGGGTCGGAACAAGTTGAAAGAGCAAGGTGGCCCGCTGGGCCGCCGCGGCCGAGCCATAGATCTCCAGCGCCATCCGTTGTTGGACGGTCTGACGTCGAAATGAAATGAGCATGGTGGCGACGCCGCCAGCAAAAACAAGGGCGCAGGCAACCGGCGAGCGAGGGTCGATCGCGGTCCACATGGGCGCAATGGTGGGCAGCGCGATCAAGCCAAGGGTCCCTAGGCCACGGACTCATTAAATCGCAGCCAAATGCGTACTGAGGCGAGTTTGACGCCGGCGAGATAGTTGTCGGCGCGCTTGTCGTATCGTGTTGCGACGCCTCGGAAGTGCTTGAGCTTGTTGAAGAAGCGCTCGACGAGGTTGCGGTATCGGTAGAGGAAGCCGCTGAAGGCGGGGACGTTTTTGCGATTGGGCATGGGCTTGACGTTGGCCCAGGCGCCTTTGCTTGCGAGATCTCTGCGCAAGGCGTCGCTGTCATAGGCGCGATCGGCCAGCAGGATCTGGCCTTTGCCGATCGAGGCGAGCATGTCGGCAGCGCTGCGACCATCATGGGCCTGACCCTCGGTGAGCTTGAGGGCGATGGGCAACCCCTCGGCGTCGACCAGGGCGTGGATTTTGGTGGTCAGGCCGCCCCGCGAGCGACCCATGCAACGGGATCGGTCGTCTTTTTTTGGGCGTTGGCGGCGTGCTGATGCACGCGGATCGACGAGCTGTCGATCATCTGGATGTCGCCGTCATAAGCTTTTGAAACTGCTTCAAGAAGTCGGTCCCAGACGCCGGCCTTGCGCCAGCGGTTGAAGCGGTTGACGCAGGTCGTGTAAGGCCCGTAGCGACCGGGGATGTCCGCCCAGGGCGCCCCGTCCGCAGTCGCCAGAAAATGCCGTTGAGCACCCGCCGATCGTCCACGCGCGGTACGCCGCGCGGCTTGTTGGGCAGCAGCGGCTCGATCACCGCCCACTCGAAATCCGTAAGATCAAATCGCGCCATTCAAACCTCCCGTCTCAGAAGGTTTGAATCAGCCCCGCCACTTTTTGGGAATCCCGTTTATGGGTCTGTGGCCTAGACATCGTCGATTTCCGCCGCAGGGTCGCTGAACGCGCTCAGCAGTTTGATCGTGACGTCACGTCCGCCTGTGTCCATGTGTATGAAGATCCAGGCTCCGGCGAAAGCGGAGCCTTGATCATTCAGGTCGCCGCCAAGCGCGGCAATGTTCGTAGCAATTGGACCCAGAGGCGGCTCCGATTCTCACAAGCTGTAAGAGATATGCTTTTAGAACGGGGTGATGAGCGGTCGCCGGTCGTGCAAATCTTCGCACCAGAAGAATGGGCGAAGAGAAATGACTGACCGGTTGGTCCATTCTCTGGGGCGCTCTTGATTGCCCGAACGGCGACAGGGCGCCAAATCCTAACCTTGGCGCGGCTCCAGGAACGCGACCTTCTGTGGAGGCGCGAACTGCGTCAGAGCTCATAGGTTGATGCGCTAGAGGTCGATCTGCTCGGACATCTCCAGTGCGTCGTCGACCTCAATGCCAAGGTATCGGACCGTGCTCTCGAGCTTTCTGTGTCCGAGTAGAAGTTGGCATGCGCGCAAGTTGCCCGTCTTCTTGTAGATCAGCGCCACCTTCGTTCGGCGGAGGCTGTGCGTCCCATATGCACGGGGCTCAAGCTCAATCATCGATACCCATTTGTCGACCAGCCGGGCGTACTGACGCGTACTAACATGATCGCCTGGTCGACTGCGGCTGGGAAACAACCAGTCGTCATTGCGCCGTCCTCGCACCTTCAGCCAAACCGCCAAGGCGTCTCTGGTAGGCTCGGTGATCTCGAACGGGACCGGCTGCCCAGTCTTCTGCTGGATGATCGTGGCGCGTGGACGTAGCGCGCCGCCCGGCGCCACGTCGCTGACACGTAGCTTCACCAAGTCGCAGCCCCTGAGCTTGGCGTCTATGGCGCAATTGAACATGGCGAGGTCGCGGACTCGCCCGTTCGCTTTGAGCTGCTGTCGGATACCCCAGATGTGCCGCGGCTTGAACGGCGGCTTTGGCCCGATGATGCGGCCAGTGTTCCAAGGACGCTTGGGTGGAAGGAAGAGGTCAAATTGAGCCATGTCCGCCTCCTGCGAATTGGCTACTCCCCTCGGCTCATCCTACCACATTCAGGCGTCCGCAGCTCCGGTTACGCATTGCCGACATTGGATGGCGCCAGATACCGGACCTTGCATCGTCGAAGCCTTCGGCCGCTCACGACCCCGGACGGACGTCGGAAGCCTGTGCTTGTGAGGCGGCTCCAGTCTGGATCGAGGCTAGATGCGACCCTTCCACGAAGCTTGCGCTCCGACCAGCCGATGATTGGCGCCGCAAGCGCGCCGGTCGAGCATCTCGAGGAACGTCTCCAGGCATCATATCGGCTGGCGGTCATCACCGCCTCGCCCCGCGCGGCCTCTTTCGCCTTGGCGAGCCAACCGCAATCGGGGGAGCGTCAGCTTCACGCCTATGACGAGCCCGCCCTGGCGTCGCGCGCCACCGACGCGGCCAAGCGGTACGGCGCGATCGCGCCCTCCACGCCGCACGCCTTGCACATGCCTTCCCACACGTTCACGCGGATCGGCGATTGGCAGGCCTCGATCGACACCAACCTGGCCTCGGCGGCTTCGGCGCGGGCTGCCGGCCAGCCGGCCAGCCGGCCGATGAACTGCACGCCAGCGACTACATGATCTACGCCTACCCGCAGACCGGACAGGACAAGGCCGCGCGGCAGGTGGCCGAAACCGCCGTCCAGGTCTTCGGGCGCTTTGACCCAGCCGCCGCCAATGGCGCGGCGCCGGCCTTGGCCGCCTTCTTCGCCCGCGCCGCGATTCCGGCGCGTTACGATCTGGAGCATCGGGACTGGGCCAACGCGGCAATGCTGGAGCCCGTGGCCAGCCGCTTTCCCTATGCCGACTCCATCACCTTTTCGCCCGGGGCCTGGGCGCGGCGCACCCTAACGAGGGGGCCGGCGCGCTGGCGGCAATCGGCTCGCCGGACCAGATCCACGACAAGCTGGCCAAACAGGGCGAGGACTATTGGGCGGGGCAGATTGACATCCAGCGGCGGGAGGTCGCCGCGAACCTGGCCTTGGAGGAAGGGCGCATCGCCGAGGGGCTGGCGAGCATGCGAGCGGCCGCCGACATCGAAGACAAGACCCAGCTTGCTTCGGTCACGCCCGGCCCACTGGTGACCGCCCGAGAAATGCTCGGAGAGATGCTGCTTGGGCAGGGCCGCGCCGGCGAGGCGCTGAACGCGTTCGAAGCCTCGCCTGTTCAAGAGCCCAACCGCTTCTGGTCACTTTATGGCGCGGCAAAGGCCGCCGAGCGTGCCGGCGATGGCGCTATGGCCCGAGCCTTTTTTCAAAAGCTACTGGCGGTGGCGGAGCGCGCGGACCAACCCGAACGTCGACAATTGATCGAGGCGCGCCAGCAATCCCTGCACTAGAGGCGTAGCGGCCGGATGCGATCGGTGCGCGATCGGGAACAGATCGCCACCTTCGGAGCGGCGCATCGTCAGAGCGAAATTTGGGCGTTGTCGGTGTTATCCAGGGCGCCTTGACTGGGGGCGCGGCCTTCCCGACGCGAACACGGTATCGCGCCTACGCTGATCACCGATCAGGATCTAGGTTCACCCCGCTAGCGGCATGGGTCGCGGTTACAGATGCACGGTGATCGACACCGCTGGTTGCGTGACCACGACGCCTTGGCCGGTGTTGCCTTGAACGGTCAGACCGGTTCAGTGGAAAATGAAAGGAATACCGTGCGATTGTCGTCAATGGTCCTGGCAGCTTTGTTGTTGCCCACAGCCGCTTCCGCCCAGGCCGCGCCCGATCCGGCCCGGCTCAAGGCCGACGTCGCCAAGATGGTGAGTTTCGGGACACGGCACACGCTGTCCGCCCCCGATCATCCGACGCGCGGGATTGGCGCGGCGCAGCGCTGGTATGCGGATGAGATGAAGCGGATCGGCGCCCGCTGCGGCGGCTGCCTCCAGGTCTCAACCATCGAGCGCGTGTTCACCAACGACCGCGCGCCCAACGGCGTGAACGTGGTGGACGTCCTGGCCGTCCAACCCGGCCGCGATCCGAACCGGGTGGTGATCGTGCAGGGTCACATCGACAGCCGCGTGACGGATGTCATGAACTTCACCAGCGACGCGCCCGGTGCGAACGACGACGCGTCGGGCGTGGCGCTGGTGCTGGAGGCCGCGCGGCTGTTGTCCGGTAAGCAGTTCGACGCCACGATCATCTATGCGGCGCTGTCGGGCGAGGAACAGGGACTGCTGGGCGGGACCCTGCTGGCCGATACGGCGAAGGAACGCGGCTGGAAGGTCACCGCCGTGCTGAACAACGACATCGTCGGCAACACGATCGGCCAGAACGGCGCGCGCGTGGATGATCGCGTGCGGGTGTTCTCCGAGGGGATCCGGGCCAGCGAGGATGTTTCCGCGCAGCTGGTGCGCCGGGGCAACGGCGGCGAGGACGACGGTCCCAGCCGCGCGCTCGCCAAGGCGATCGACCATGTCGGGGAGAGCATCAAGGGCGGCCTGGACGTGTTCGTGGACCGGCGGCCCGACCGCTTTGGCCGTGGCGGCGACCACGAGCCCTTCCTCAAGCTGGGCTATCCCGCCGTTCGCTTCTCGGTGGGCGTGGAGAACTACAATCAGCAGCACCAGGACCTGCGGACCGCGAACGGAGTCGAATACGGCGACACCGTCGACAAGATGGACTTCCCGTACCTGGCCAAGGTGACGGCGATCAACGTGGCGACCATCGCGCGACTGGCCGCCGCGCCTGCGGCGCCCGAGCAGGTGTTGCTGCGAGGCGCCTTGGGCAGCGACACGACCGTGTCCTGGACCGCCGTGCCCGGCGCGTCGGGCTACAGGGTGCACTGGCGCCGCAACGACAAGCAGGACTGGACCGATCACCGGGACCTGCCGGCCGACGCGACCGAGACCGTGCTCAAGGGCGTGAACGTCGACGACACCTTCTTCGGCGTGTCGTCTCTGTCGTCCGACGGCGTCGACAGCATCGTCACCTTCGGCGGCCGCGCCCCGCGTCGCTGATAGGTCCCTCCAGACAAAACCGAACCCGCGCAGGCCAGCCTGCGCGGGTTCTCTTTTGCCTTGATGGCGCCGCCTAGAACCGGAAGCGCATCCCGGCGCGGTAGGAGCGGCCCAGGAGATCGTAGGGCGCGCTGGTGCCAAAGGAGGTGCCGCTGCTGGGGATAGGCTCCGGATCGCGGTCGAACAGGTTTTCCACCGCCGCGAACAGCGTGATCTTCCGGCCGGCGACCGTGATGTCGTAGTTCTCGGCAAGCTCGAAGTACCAGACCGCGTCCACGTGGTTATAGGCCTCCGGAATGCCGGTGCGGCTGGTTTCGGGCTGGTTGGTGATCCTGCCCTTGCCAAGATAGCGGGTGGTCAGGGTCGTGCGGCTCGGACCGGCGACATAGGTCGTCGTCAGGAGGCCGCGCCACTTGAGGCTCCCGACGGTGCCCAGGGTCGGGGGCGCGACGTCGCCCGGCAGGACAGTCTCGTCCTTCAGCCGCTGCGAGACCAACAGGCGGAAGCCGATCGCGCCGGGCAGCGTCTTGCTGAACCGGTCGAGCGTGGTGCGATAGCCCACTTCATAGTCCACGCCCTCGACAGCGACGGTCTGGGCGTTGATGCCGCTGGTGTAGATGGTGGCGTTGACCAGGTTGGTCGCGCCCGGCGCCTTGACGATCGAGTTGCAGGCCGCCGGGTTCTGCGGCCGGTTGAAGCCGTAGCACATGTCGATGATCTGCTGGGCGCCGACGGCCGTGATGGCGTCGGCGATATCGATCTTGTACCAGTCCACCGACAGGCTGAGGCCAGGCGCCCAATGGGGCTGGTAGACGCCGCCGCCGGTCCAGGTGTCGGCGATTTCCGGCTTCAGGTTCGGATTGCCGCCGCTCAAGGTGATGTTGGGGACCTGAGGGCTCCCGGCCTGGGTCCGGTCCAGATAGGCGTTCACGAACTGGCTGCTGGGAGCGAACAGATCGTTCAGGTTGGGCGCGCGGATGTCGCGCGAGCGGGTGCCGCGCAGGCGCAGATCGCTATTGATGTCCCAGGTCAGACCCGCCTTCCAGGTGGTGACCTTTCCGCTGGTCGAGTAGTCGGTCCGACGGATCGCGCCGTTGAACTCAAGGCTCTTGGCCACGACGGCGTCCTTGAGCAGCGGGACGAGGATTTCGCCGAAGGCTTCCTTGACGTTGTAGCCGTTGGCGCCGCCCTTGTAGTTGCCGACGTTCCAGAGCGACTGCAGGGAGTAGAGTTCGGCCGTAGAGGAGAAGGTCTCCTTGCGGTACTCGAAGCCCGTGGCGATCGAGACCGGACCGGCCCAGGTCGAGAAGGGGCTGTACTGGCCGTCGATCGACCAGACGTCCTGGTTGAAGTCGAGATCCTGGCGGGTGCGCAGGCCTTCGGCGGCGCCCGTGACCCAGGCGATCGACGCGGCGCCCAGGGATCCCTCGCCGAACAGGTTCATCGGCACGCAGCCGTTGGTGGGATTGGTCAGAGTCGAGCGGCAGATCGGAGCCCCCGCCGCGACGCCGGACACGCCGCCCGTCGCGGGATTGGCGATGACGTCGATCGCCTGGTTGAACCGTCCAAGGATGATGTTGTTGTCGCGGGTGTACCAGACCTTGCTGTGACCGTGCTGATAGTAGGCCCGCCAGCGGCCGCTCTCGAGGAAGCGGCCCTCCAGCGCCGCCAGAACCCGATCCTGCCGACGATTGTAGCCGGCTTCGCCGATGTGGGAGCCCGGCGTGTTGATCATGTCGTAGAACAGCCGGTTCATCTGGAACGAGGTGACGCCCGCCTGATCCATGGCCTGTTGCGTCACCACCGGCAGGAACGGGTTGCTTCTGTTGATCGTGATCGCGGTGGAGCCCTGGCGGTTGTAGACCGCCGACCAGTTGACGGTGTCGTTGCCAGCGTAGCTGGCCTCGAAGATGGCGATGATCTTGTCGGTCAGCTCGTAGCTGCCGCGGCCGTAGATGCTCCAGTGCTCGTCGTCGGGCAGCAGGGCCCCGCGGATCGGCATGGACTCAACCGTGCCCCCGGCCTGCACCTGGCCCTGCTGGATGGGGCCGAAAGCGAAGGAACCGACGGTCCTGCCGGGACCGAAGGCCATGCCCATCAGCGGCCCTGACGCGATCACGCCGCCCGGTGTGCTGTTGTAGCCCGCGTCGGTGCGGACGATCTGTCCAGGCTGGCCGTTCGTCGCCGTCCAGTTGGGATTGTTCATCAATCGAAGCCCCGGCTGGAACCAGTCGCGGGGGTCGTCGTAGAAATCGATCCGATCGCCTTTATAGTAGTTTCCGCTCAGCAGCAGATGGCCGCGGCCGCCCGCGAACTTGCGGCCATAGGCCAGGTCGCCCGAGGCGATCCGGCCGTCGCTGCGATCGGTCTGGCTGAAATTGACGCCGCCCTTGAGGCCGGTGAAGCCGGTGTCGAGGATGAAGTTGACGACGCCGGCGACGGCGTCGGAGCCGTAGGCCGCCGAGGCTCCCCCCGTCACAACATCAACGCGCTGCACCAGGTTCTGCGGCAGTAGATTGACGTCCACGGCCGGAGACATGCCCGAGCCCACCACGCGGCGGCCGTCCAGCAGCACCAGCGTCCGCGTGACGCCCAAGTCTCGGGCGCTCAATTGGTTCGCGCCGCCGGTGGCGTTGGCGAACAGCGTCGTCGTGCGTGGCGTATTGCCCGTGCCCATCGAGGGCAGTTGGGTGATGTAGTCGGCGATGTTGGTCGGGTTGCGCTCCTGGATGTCGGCCGCCGACAGAACGGTTGTCGGCGTTGGAGCCTCGTTGCCGTTGCGCACGATGCGCGAGCCGGTAACGACCACCTCTTCGACTTGGCTCGCTTCCGGCGACGGGCTCCCGGCCTGCCCGGCTGCGGCGGCCGGGTTGGCGACAGCGGACCCCGCCGCGATGGCGACGCCGGCGAAAGGCGCCACCGGAGGCTCTTCAGCACACCCGCTTGAGACATGAACTCGCCACTCCCCGTATAAGTTCTACAATGCCAACGCTGGTACGCCATAAATCCGCCATCAATGGCCGGGGAAGCGAGTCACCCTTTGACGGGGTTCAGCGCCTAGGGATTGAACATCTCGCAGGCCGTACAATGCCGATTGCGTGCACGCGGCGCGCCTGACCAGGGTCAAGCCCGCCCCCCCCGGCGCCGCCCTAGGCGTGGCGTGGATCAAACCGGGGCTAGAGCATCGCGCCTGCGCTCGTGACCTGGTATGCTCGAAGTTCACGGCCTCTTGCAGAACATCCGTCGCATCGCGCCGGATGCCGCCGTCGACGATGACGAGGCCTGCGACTTGACCGTGGGTGCCGGGATCGGGTGTCGTGGCGTCTCCACGGTCGCAGATTCGACAGCAGAGTATCGTCGCGCCTGGAGCACCCGTTTTCAGGGCCCAGGCGTCACGATCCGATTGGGATTGATCCAGGAACGCGAGCTTCGACCGTCGTACCCGAACGTCTTGATACCGCCCGAGAGCTTCCCTCCGTTCCCGACCGAGGCTGTGCGAAAACACCGCCAAATCGGCTAAATCCTGACGTCAGAGTAGCGGTCAGGAGGTGGATTTGAGCCGCTTCGTTGAGGGTTGCGACCGCCGGCAGCCGACGCTGCTCTCCGAATGTCTGGACGACGACGTGACCGAGGAGAACCCGGAGCGGCTGCGCGATCAGATGCGCTGGCTTCAGGCCATGGAGGCCAAGGTCGCGGCCTCGCCGGATGGCTAGGTCTCGCTGACCGATCCCGATGCCCGTTCGATGGCCACCACGGGACGCGGCAGCGGCATCGTCGGCTACAATGTCCAGTCCGCCGTCGAGACCGAGCTCATCCTGGGCAGCAGCCCGGCGGGCAGAGCCTCGGTCAGGATGGTCAGGAAGCCGGCGACGGCGAGGGCCGAGAGGCCCACGAGCGGCAAGCGGCCTTGCTGCGGCGATCGGGTTTCCAGGTCCACGGTCAGCGCCCCGTCGACGGCAGGATCAGATCGGTAACGCGATAAGTGTGGAACTCGCTGGTGGAGACCTCGTCCAGGCGGCGGAACTTCTCGACGAAGACAGGGTCGGAGAAGAACTCGCCGACATTGCCCTCGTCGGCGATCGCCTCGATGTTCACAACCGTCTGGCCATCGGTGCTCTTGGCCAAGTTGCTCCACAGGAAGCCCGGTTTGCCTGATGCCAGACGCACGACATCCTGAATGATGTCGAACGCTTCGTCCTGGCGCCCGGATGGGCGTGGATGACATTGACGATGAACACGGTAGGCGCGGGTGCGGCCGTGAAGGCGGCGACGGGTTGGGAAGTCATCTAAGCGATCCGGAAAGGCGCGGCCGGCGATGGCCGCGCCGAAGCGAATAGACGTACGGGCGCTGGCGAAAAATGCGCTATAGATCCACTTAATCAGGACATTTATGTCCGCAATGGATGATGCCGCATGGAGAGCCTTGGCGCGTTCAACGTCTTCGTTCAGGTCGTCGAAGCCCGCAGTTTTTCGGGCGCGGCCAGCCGGCTAGGGATCTCGCCTTCAGCGATTGGCAAAGCTATCGCGCGCCTGGAAATCCAGTTGGGGGCGCGGCTGTTTCATCGCAGCACGCGCAGTATCGCCTTGACGGCCGAGGGCGGCCTGCTGCTGGATCGGGCCCGTCGCATCCTGGCCGAAGTTGAGGCTCTGACCGGCGAACTCTCGGCCTCCCAGGCCGCGCCGCGTGGCCTGTTGCGTGTGAGTTTCCCGCTGGTCGGCATGCTGCTGATGCCGACGCTGTCGGCATTCATGCGGGCTTATCCGGATGTTGAGCTCGATCTGGATTTCACCGATCGCGTCGTCGATGTCATCGAAGAGGGTTTCGACGCCGTGGTCCGAACGGGCGAGGTCTCGGATTCTCGATTGATGACCCGCACGCTCGGAGCTTTCGAGCATCGCGTGGTGGGAACCGGTGACTATTTCGACCGGATGGGCTGGCCACAAACCCCCGAGGATCTGGCCGGACATGCCTGTCTGCAACATCGCTACCCCTCGACGGGCAAGCTGGAGCGGTGGCCGCTGTATCGCGGCGCCGCTTTCGTTGGTGGTGATCTTCCCGCCGCTGTAACGGCCAGCACGCTTGAGCCGTTGATCTATCTGGCCGAGCAAGGCCAAGGGGTGACCTGCGTGCCGCTGTTTTCCGTGCGGCGACAACTCCAGGCTGGCGCGTTGGTCTCGGTGCTGGAGCCCTTTCTCAGGAGCGTGGGAGCCTTCCGGGTGGTCTGGCCCACGAACCGCCAGCTTGCGCCCAAGGTCCGCGCCTTTGTCGATTTCCTGGCGGCGGAACTGGTTGTCTCTGGAAATTAGCTTCCGGCGGCTTTGCACCCTCACCGGACCGTTGGCTTGTTCGGCTTCCGGCAGCGTCGCGCCAGGATTCTGTCGAGCGGTGGGAGCGCGGCGCTACAACTGAAAACGCCTCGCATTGACGCCAGCGTTAGGTTGTCAAGTTGCCGGTGTTAGGTTGTCCCTACACAACGCTGGCGGCCCAGGAGGGACTCGAACCCCCGACCTTCGCTTTAGGAAAGCGCTGCTCTATCCTGCTGAGCTACTGGGCCTTCGCGTGCGAGGCGCAGGGTCAATAGCGCAAGATGGCGGGCGTGCGAAGCCCGTCCGAATGGCTTGGGCGGAGCTCCCGGGGGACGAACGCGGTGCGACATCTGAAATCGATCTATGTCCAGGTCCTGATCGCCATCGCCTTGGGCATACTGGTCGGCGCGCTGTGGCCGAAGATCGGGGTAGCGGTCAAACCGCTGGGCGACGGCTTCATCAAGCTGATCAAGCTGGTCATCGCTCCGGTGATCTTCTGCACCGTGGCCGGCGGCATAGCCCGGATGGGGGACATCAAGGCGTTCGGCCGGGTGGGCGTCAAAGCCCTGCTCTATTTCGAGGTCGTCTCGACCTTGGCCCTGGTGTTGGGCCTGCTGGTCGGGCGCACCCTGAAGCCGGGCGCCGGCTTCAACATCGATCCCAAGACGCTCGATCCGTCGATCGCCGCCGGCTACCTTGAGAAGGCCAAGCACGGCGAGGGCCTGGTCGCCTATCTGCTGCACCTGATCCCCGACACCTTCTTCGGGGCCTTCTCCGAGGGCAATCTGCTGCAGGTGCTGCTGATCGCCATCCTGACGGGCTTCGCCTGCACGCGGCTGGGCGACTTCGGCGACAAGGTGGCCAATGTGCTGGAGGACGCGGCCAAGCTGTTCTTCGGCATTATCCAGGTGGTGGTGCGCCTGGCGCCGCTGGGCGCGTTCGGGGCCATGGGCTTCACGATCGGCAAGTACGGGATCGGCGCACTGATCCAGCTGGGGGCGCTGGTGGCGACCTTCTACGTCACCTCGCTGCTGTTCGTGCTGGTGGTGCTGGGCCTGATCGCCTGGGCCTGCGGCTTCTCGATCCTGCGGTTCCTGGCCTATATCCGCGAGGAGCTGCTGATCGTGCTGGGCACCAGCTCGTCGGAGTCTGTGCTGCCGCAGATGATGATGAAGCTGGAGAACGCCGGCGCGCGCCGTTCGGTGGTCGGCCTGGTGATCCCGACGGGCTACAGCTTCAATCTGGACGGCACCAACATCTACATGACCCTGGCCACCCTGTTCCTGGCCCAGGCGACCAACACCCACATCGGCCTGGGCCAGGAGCTGGCCCTGCTGGGCGTGGCCATGCTGACCTCGAAGGGCGCCAGCGGCGTCACGGGCGCGGGCTTCATCACCCTGGCCGCGACCCTGGCGGTCGTGCCCGACATCCCGATCGCGGCGCTGGCCGTGCTGGTCGGCGTCGACCGCTTCATGAGCGAGTGCCGGGCCCTGACCAATCTGGTCGGCAACGGGGTGGCGACCCTGGTCGTCGCGCGGTGGGAGGGCGCCCTGGATCGGGAGCGTCTCAGGCAGGTTCTGCACGGCGAGGCCGCGTCTCCGGGAGCCGCCGCGCCCTGATCGCCGCCGCGCCAAGGAAATGCGCCCATAGGGCGATCTCTTTTTCTGTACTATCTGCGCGAAGCCCCTATCCTGACAAAAAATCAGCGTTCGCTGGATCCTGGAGGAGGCCCGTCTTGAGTCAGCCTTATATTGGCGAAATCCGCATGTTCGGAGGCAACTTTCCTCCGGTCGGCTGGGCCTTCTGCGATGGGCAGCTGATGTCGATCGCCGAGAACGACACGCTCTACAACCTGATCGGCACGACGTACGGCGGCGACGGCCAGAACACGTTCGGCATTCCCGATCTGCGCGGACGGGTCGTGACCCACTGGGGCGCGTCGCAGGGCAACACCTACGTCATCGGCCAGCAGGGCGGCGTGGAAACCGTCACCCTGACGACCAGCCAGATTCCGCAACACACGCACCCGGTCACGGCCACCACGGCCACGGGCGATACGGGCGCGCCCACGGCCAGCACGATGCTCGCGGCGGGCGGCCCCGGCGGAAGCACCCTTTATCCCTATGGGACTTACGGCGGGACCCAGGTCGTCACCTCCGGCGCCAGCACGCTTTCCAGCGGCGGCTCCCAGCCGCACGAGAACATGCAACCGTACCTGGCGGTGAATTTCATCATCTCGCTGTACGGCATCTATCCGTCGCAGAACTGACCGCGCCAGCTCGAGGAAATCTTCATGTCCGATCAGTTCGTCGCGGAGATCCGCATCTTCGCCTTCAATTTCGCGCCGACAAACTGGGCGCTTTGCAACGGCCAGTTGTTGCCGATCCAGCAGAATACCGCGCTCTTCTCATTGCTGGGCACGACCTATGGCGGCAACGGCACCAGCAACTTCGCGCTGCCCAACCTGATGGGCCTGGCGGCGCTCCATACCGGTCGCAACCAGCCGGGCCCGGGGCTCAGCATCTACGACCTTGGCCAGACCGGCGGGTCGGAAAACGTGACCCTGTTGCAGAGCGAAATGCCGCTGCACACGCACGGCCTGTCGGTCTCCAGCACCAACGGCACGACGCTGACGCCGACCAACAACCAGCTGGCGCGCGCTTTTTCGGGCAACTTCCAGACCAACAGTCAGGGCCTGATGTACAGCACCGGCGCGCCCGACGTGCAGATGCCGCCGCAGTCGATCGGCGTCGCCGGCGGAAACCTGCCCCACAACAACATGATGCCTTCGCTGGTGCTGAACTACTGCATCGCGCTGCGTGGCGTCTTCCCGGCGCGCAACTAGCCGCCCTCAAACTTTCGGAGCGCATCGCCATGAGCGACTACTACATGGGCGAAATTCGCATCATGAGTTTCAACTTCGCGCCCAAGAACTGGGCGCTGTGCAACGGTCAGCTACTGTCCATCCAGCAGAACCAGGCGCTATTTTCGCTTCTGGGAACGACTTACGGGGGCAACGGCGTCAACAACTTCGCCCTTCCCGACCTGCGCGCCCGCACCCCCCTGCACACGAGCCAGGACCTGGTTCTGGGCGCGGTGCTCGGCGAGTATTCGCACACGCTGATCAGCAACGAGATGCCGCAGCATCTCCATGTCCTCAACGCCAACACCAGCGTCGCCGGGACGAGCAACGTCTCTCTGCCGACGAACAATACGATCCTTGGCAACGCCGCGGGCAAGGCCAGCTCCGGTTCGACCCCGCCCTTCCTGCCCTATAGCGCCAACACCGCGAGCCTGACGCCCATGGACCCGCGCACGCTGAAGTCTCCAAGGCGGCTCGCAACCGCACGAGAACCGCCAGCCCTTCCTGGCGCTGACCGTCTGTATCGCGCTCAACGGCATCTTCCCGTCACGCAACTGATCTCGACAACAAGGGGATCCGCGCTCTTCCTCCCAAGGAGGAGCGCGGACGATCTCGTCTGAAGACGGCTCAGTTGAACACGGCCTGATAGTTCTGACAGCCGGGCTCCGGGGTGTGGATCGGCGCGATATAGTTCGTGCGCCGTGCCGTCCGGTCCCTTCAGCATCCACATGTTCTCCGGCGCCCAGGGCGACTTGGGGCCCCGGAAAACCAGGGTGA
>CBDIPU010000016.1:0-161325 GCA_965283765.1 Caulobacteraceae bacterium | reverse complement strand
GACCGCGCGGCGCTGCTGGAGCGAACCGGCGTGACCGAGGCCGACTTCGCCGATCAGGACGCCCGCGTCCCGCTGGAGCGTTACAAGGCGCTCTATCGCGCCGGCCAGGAGATGACCGGCGAGCCGGCCCTGGCCCTGAAGTTTCCGGAAGTCACCCGCTTCGAGCAGATCTCGATCGTCGGCCTGATCTGCCAGGCGGCCGACACCATGGGAGGGGCCCTGAAGCAGCTGAACCGCTTTTCGCGCCTGGTGGTCGAGGTCGACGGCGTCTCGGACGGTCCGCGCTTCCAGCTGACGCCGCGCAATGGCGAGCTCTGGCTGGAGGACCGCTGCGCGGAGGACTTCCCGGAACTGATCGAGGCCGCCCTGGCCCGCTTCACCTGCGAGATGACCCGGCACTATCCGGACTTCACCTTCGCCCTGGCCGTCCACCTGACCCGCCCGCGCCCGGCCCACGCCGCCGAGTATGAGCGCGTGCTGCGCGCGCCCGTCACCTTCGGCGCGGCCTGGAACGCCCTGCGGATCGAGCCCTCGTGGCTGAACCTCGCGATCCACCGGCCCAACCGCTACGCCTTCGGCATGTTCAACGGCCACGCCGACGCCCTGCTGGCCAGCCTGGAAGAGTCCAAGACCACGCGCGGTCGGGTCGAGGCCCTGCTGATCCCGCTGCTGCACACCGGTGAACTGGCTATGGGCGCGGTCGCCACGGCCCTGGGCCTGTCGCGCCAGACCCTCTATCGCCGCCTGAAGGCCGAAGGCGTCAGCTTCGACCAGGTGCTGGACGACCTGCGCCGGCGGATGGCCGAGACTTATCTGGAGAAGCTGTCTGTCAACGAGACCGCCTATCTGGTCGGTTTCTCCGAAACCAGCGCCTTCTCCCGCGCCTTCAAGCGCTGGACCGGGGCCAGCCCGCGCGGCCGCAAACCGGGCTGAGGCGCCAACATGTTCCGGCCCGGCCCCGAGGACAAAAAAATCCCCGGGAGAACGAGCCTCCCGGGGTGCGCTTGCAGGTCTTCGGCTATCGGAGGGCTCGCGGCGCGGCCTAGTGGCCGCCAGCCACGCCCTCCTGGATCTCGTGGGTCGGGGCCTTCTTGGCGACCAGCGCGAACCACAGGACATAGACGTAGCAGGCCAGCGGGGCGATGAAGCCCATCGAGATCGAACCGGTCAGCTCCTCGATCTTGGCGAAGGCCAGCGGCAGGAAGGCGCCGCCAACGATGGCCATGCACAGCAGGCCCGAGGTCGCCGAGGTCGGCGCCGAGGACCGTTGCAGGGTCAGGGTGAAGATCGTCGGGAACATGATCGAGTTGAACAGGCCGATCAGCAGGGCCGCGAAGGCGGGGATCAGGCCGCTGGTCAGCGGGGCCGAGGCCAGTAACAGGTTGACCGCGCCGGTGTGAGCCGTGGGAGTCATGTCCTTGGTCAGGATGACGACCAGGCACAGCGCGATGGCGCCGACGGCCACGGCGGTCAGCAAGGCGTAGTCCTTGATCGTCTTCAGCATGGCCGAGCCGGCGAAGCGGCCGATCATGGCGAACACCATGTAGAAGGTCGTCAGCTTGCCGGCCTGCTCGGACGGAATGTCCAGAATGCGCGACTGCTCCAGGAACAGCAGCAGGTGAAGCGAGATCGCCACCTCGGCGCCGACATAGAGGAAGATGCCGATCGCGCCCAGGTTCGCCCACTTCGAGGTCAGGGCGGTGAACGGATTGACCAGTTGGCCGGTCTTCGGCGCGGCGTCGGTGATCTTCTGGCGGACCAGGAAGATCAGCAGGATGAACAGGGCAAGGCCCACGCCGATGGCGAGATAGACGTTCGAGACGAAGCCCAGGGCCTGCTCGCGCATGGCCTGGGTGATCACCACGCCCTTGGTGAAGATCTCGCCCTTGAGCAGGAAGTTGGCGCCGAACCACAGGCCGCAGGCCGCGCCCAGCGAGTTGAACGCTTGCGACAGGTTCAGACGGAACGAGGACTCTTCGGGCTTGCCCATCGACGCGATCAGCGGATTGGCCGCCACCTGCAGCAGGGTCACGCCCGAGGCCATCACGAAAAGGCCGACCAGAAAGACGCCGAAGGTGTGCAGCTTGGCCGCCGCGATGGCGATAAAACAGCCGGCGACGATGCCGCCCAGGCCGACCATGACCGACCTGGCGTAGCCAAGCTTGGACAGGAACGCCGCCGACGGTAGCGACATGATCCCGTAGGCGATAAAGAAGGCGAAGCCCGTCAGGCTGGCCTCGACGGGGCTCAGCGTGAAGACCGTCTTGAAGGTCTTCAGCAGCGGGTCCAGCAGGTTGGTGACCAGCGCCCAGATGAAGAACAGGCAGGTTACATAGACGACGGCGAGCTTGACGCCCCCGCCCTTGCCTACGTCTTTCGTCGTGGTCTTCGCGATCGCGGCGTCGGTCATCGGACGGCGCCCTCGAGGCTGTATTTCACCGCAATCACTGCACCACTCCCTAGGGACGTTATTCGTGGAATCCGTCTTTGCGCGGACGCGCCATTCACAGGAAGCGTGACAACGTTGTCAACCACGCGCGCGCTTTTTCGACGCCTGATAGCGCTACCACGGGAACGCCTACGCCTTTCGTGGCTTGATCCTGAGAACCGGGAGTTTCTCATGTCGGCGCTGATGGTTCTTCTGATGTCCAGCCTGTTCGTGCTGGCGGCGATGGTCGGCCTGGCCGACGCGCTGGTGCACCTCTTGGGCTGGACCATCGAGCGCCTCAAGGCGCCGCGCGAGCCCGCCGAGACTCAGTCGCCGGCGCAGGGAATCACGGCGTAGCGGCTGGCCTTCAGGGCGCGGAGCGCGCCCTGATCGACTTGTTCGCGGATGAACGGCGCCTTGGGCGTCCAGTCTTGCGCATTCAATTCGGCGGCCAACGGCGGGGCGTCGTCCCAGCGTGGCCAGAGGATCCAGGCGGGCGCGTCCGGCGCCGCGCAGAAAGCCCGGACCTGCGCCAGACTCGGTGGCGGCAGGCGGCGTTCCGGCGCCGTCAGCGGCCGAATGAAGTCCTCGCCCACCAAACCCAGCTTGGTCAGGCGGTCGGAACGGTCGCGGATTTCCAGGGCCATGGGTTTCGAGAACACCACGCCCGCGCCCTGCACGCGAGCGGACCAACTGGGTCGGCCCAGCAGCAACCAAGGCTCCATGTCGCCGACCAGCCACAGCACCGGCCCGGGCCGCGCAGAGGTCATGGCGACCAGCCCCGGATCTCTCCCCCGGTCACGCGCGCGGATGTAGCCGGAGCGATCGTCCCACAGCAGGATCGCCAGCAGACAGACCACCCCCACACCCGCGATGCGCGCCATGACCGGCGGCGTCGGTCGGCCTAGGGCCAACCAGACGCCGAGCGCCAGCGCGATCGCCAGGGCGGGCAAGTCGCTGAACCAGACGATGCCTTCGCTATAGCGCCCCGCTCGCGTCAGTTTGTCCGCCAGTCCCTCGCCAGCCAATCCAGCATAGCCGATCATAGCCACGGCCAGCAGGCCGAGCGCCAAGCCCATGCAAAGTCTCGGACGCGTAAAGCGCAGCTTGCCGCCCACGGCGACAAGCAACAGGCCCGCCGGCGCCGCGAGCAGGCTGAGCGCGCCGACATCGCGGAACAGCCAGGCCACGCCGATCAGGGACATGCCGAGCAGCCCCGCCGCCCCGCGTCGGGGCAGTTCGGCGACCAGCAGCGCCAGGCAGGCCAGAGCCAGCACGGCGACGGGTTGCAGGGTGCGCCAGCTCTGGATCTGCAGGAACAGGATCAGCGATAGTCGCTCGCCGAGGATGGCGGCGACGCCGACGCCGACGAGGCCGGCGATCAAGGCGCCCAGGACCAGGCGGCGCGGCGCGCCCTGGAGCAGAAGGCCCGCCGCCGCGACGGTGCAGGCCTGCACGGCCAGACGGCTCCAGGCTTCCACCGGCCAGAGCGAGGGGAACAGAATGGGGCTGCGGGTCTCGACCACCGCCCGCCAGGCCGGGTCCATGACGGTCACCAGGCGGTCGGCGACCGGCAGGTGCGCCAGGCCCGCCACGGCGACGACGGCAACTCCACCAGCCCGGCCCACAGCCAGCGGCGGTCCTCGAAGCACAGGGCGACGCCAATCGCGGCGGCCGAGCACAGGCCCATGATCGGGTGAAACAGCATGCCGACGATGCAGAGGCCAAGGCCCAGCCAAGGTCGTCCGGACAGATAGGCGGCCATGCCGGCCAGGCCCGCCGCCTCGACCAGGCCGCGCGGCGTGGCGTAGGGCTCGCCGAAGCCGATGACGTTAAGAGGCCCGTAGAGAGACGGCAACGAGACCACGAAAACCAACGCCGCCCAGCGCAACGCCGGCGACCGATCGGCCAGAAGACGCTCGACCATCAGGACCGCCGCCGTGAACCACAGCGCCAGCGTCAGGGCCACGGTCGCCATCGTCGCGGCGGACGGACCCAGCAGTGCGATCAATCGCGCCAGCATCGGCGTGTAGAGGCTGAAGCCAAACTGCCCGTCATGGACGAACATCAGGTCGCGCCCGACCCCGCCCGGGTCCAGCTTGGCCAGGGCGTCGGCCACATAGAGGCGACCGTCGTGATAGATGCCGAGATAGGGACGGCTCAGCAGGAACAGGCCAAACGCGGCCAGCCACCCAAGCCAGCGGCTATCGGCGAACTTATCGAGGCGGCTCACGACTGGACGGGGTCGGCGTCCCCGAGGCTTCTGGGGGCTTTGAACAGCAGCGCCCGGCGGACGGTGAAGTTGAACATGAAGACGATCCCGGCGGTCGGGATCTTGGCCACGCCCGGATGCAGGCGCAGGACCTCGACCCAAAGCGCCATCAGGCCCTGCGTCAGTATGAGGCCGGCCAGGCCCACGCCGGCGAAGCCGACGAACTCGCGCCGGCGGTCGGCGACCGGGCGGTGGCGGAACACCATCGAGACCGACAGCAGATAGGTCACGGCGATACCGCTGACGAAGCCCGTCGCCGAGGCCAGCAAATAGTTCACACCCAGCGTCGTCAGCGCCAGCAGCAGACCCCAGTCGAGCCCCAGGGCCAGGGCGCTGGCGAAGCCATAGAGCATCAGCTCCCGCAGCCCCTCGGGGAGACGCCGCCAGAGCCGCGGAGCCGGGGCCATGATCAGGCCGCGACCTTGGCCGGAACCAGGCGTTCGCTGCGCAGGGCCTCGCGGGCGCCGGAGACGCCGGCCTCGCCGTATTCGGCGTCCTCGTTGACCTCCCACACGTCGTGCAGGGTCTCGCCGGCGATGATGTTCTCGGCCGTCAGCAGGCCGGTCATCATGGCGTGGTCCTGGTTGTTGTACTTGTGCATGCCGTTGCGGCCCACGAGGTGCAGGCCCGGGAAGTGCATCTTCAGGTCCAGGCGGATCATCTTGATGTGCTCGGCATAGGCGTCGTCATAGACCGGATAGGCCTTGTGCTGGCGCACCACGCAGGCGTCGTAGACGTCCGCCGGGTCCATCAGGCCGATCTTGGCGATCTCGCGCTTGGCCTGGATGACGAGATCCTCGTCCGAGGTGGTCCACAGGCCATCGCCCTCGAAACAGAAATACTCGAGGCCCAGGCAGGTCGAGACGCCGTCCGGGATCATCTCGGGCGACCACGAGCGGAAGTTCTGCACGCGGCCGACCTTCACCGACGGATCGTGGATATAGATCCAGTTGTCCGGCAGCTCCTTCTGCGGCTTGCCGATCAGCACCACGGTCAGGAAGTCGCGGTACATCAGTTCGCCGGCGTGGAAGATGCTGATCGGGGTTGGGCTGACCGACTGCATCAGCTCGCGGATCGGGGCGGACGAGACGACGTCGTCGGCCGTGTAGATTTCCTTCTTGCCGTCGGCGCAGGAGACGCTGACGGTCCAGATCTTGGCCAGCTTGTCGTAGTGCAGGCCGTCGACCTTGCGGCCCATGCGGACCTGCCCGCCAAGGGCGGTGATCTTCTCGGCGCAGGCTTCCCACATCATGCCGGGACCCTTGCGGGGATAGCGGAAGCTCTCGATCAGGGTCTTGGTACCCCTCGCCCGCCCTGGCCTTGACGCCCAGCGAGCGCTTGACGCCGTCGATGATCGCCGAGGCCAGGTCCAGCCCCTTGATGCGCTGGCTGGCCCAGTCGGCCGAGATCTCGTCGCAGCTCATGCCCCACACCTTCTCGGTGTAGGTCTTGAAGAAGATCGAGAACAGCTTTTCGCCGAACTGGTTGCGGACCCACTGGTGGAAGGTGGTCGGCGCGGCGATCGGGTTCAGCTTGGCCCAGCCGAACGAGGCCATGCACTTGGTCGCCGTCCAGACGCCCAGGTTCGCGAGCGCCTCGAAGGCCTTCAGCGGATAGGCGTAGAACTTCTCGCGGTAATAGATGCGCGACAGGCGCGGCCGGTCGATGAAATCATCGGGCAGGATCTCGTTCCAGAGGTCGACGATCTCCTTGCTCTTCGAGAAGAAGCGGTGGCCGCCGATGTCGAACTTGAAGCCCTTGTAGTCGACCGTCCGGCTGATGCCGCCGACATAGGTCGGGTCCATCTCCAGCACGGTCACGGCGCGGCCGGCCTTGGCCAGGGTGTAGGCGGTCGTCAGGCCGGCCGGGCCGGCGCCGATCACCAGGGTCTCCACGTGCTGGCCCATGCGGCCGCCTCCTATCCCGTTTCGAGACAAGATGCAGGCGGATGGTTAAGGCGGGGTCGCGAGGCTTGGTGAATCCCGATTAATCGTGAATCCAGGACGATCGGTCGCGGACGCCGCGATCGGGGGTGACATGTGGAAAAGGTGGCGCTACGGTCGCTGTGATGACCCTCGCCGCCAGCCAACAGCTGTTTTGGTATTTTAGCTATCCGACGCCTCTGGCGCCGGGAGGGTTTCGTTCGGCCTGACATCAGGCCACCAAGGACACCTTCACCAGCCGCCAGGGGTTCCCCGGGCGGCTTTTTTCATGGCCGCCGGACCTCGCCAGATCTTCCGGAGTACGCCATGCCTTCCTCGACCGCCGCCCATCTCGTCTCGCTGCCCGTCCCCACCGACGACCTGCGTATCGAAAAGCTTCAGACGCTCAGCCCGCCCGCCCAGGTGATCGGCGAGGCGCCGGCCAGTTCGTCGGTCGCGGAGGTCGTCGGCGAGGCTCGCGCGGCGGTCCACGAGATCCTGCACGGCCGCGACGACCGCCTGGTGGTGGTGATCGGCCCCTGCTCGATCCACGATCCAAAGGCCGCCCTCGACTACGCCCATCGCCTGGCCGCCGAGCGCGAGCGCCACGCCGGCGAGCTGGAAGTGATCATGCGGGTCTATTTCGAGAAGCCCCGCACCACGGTCGGCTGGAAGGGCCTGATCAACGATCCGGACCTGGACGGCGGCTTCCGGATCAACGAGGGCCTGCGCCTGGCGCGCCGGGTGCTGCTGGACGTCAGCGCCCAGGGCCTGCCGACGGCCTGCGAGTTCCTGGACGTCACCACCCCGCAGTACATCGCCGACCTGGTGGCCTGGGGCGCGATCGGCGCGCGCACGACCGAAAGCCAGATCCACCGCGAGATGGCCTCGGGCCTATCCTGCCCGGTCGGCTTCAAGAACGGCACCAATGGCGACGTCAAGGTCGCGGTCGACGCGGTCACCGCCGCCTCGCAGCCGCACCATTTCCTGGCCGTGACCAAGGAGGGCCGCGCGGCCATCGCCACCACCACCGGCAACGGCGACTGTCACGTCGTGCTGCGCGGCGGCAAGACGCCCAACTACGACGCCGCCAGCGTGGCCGCCGCCGCGCAAGCCGTGGCCAAGGCGGGCATGCCGGCCCGGATCATGGTCGACGTCAGCCACGCCAACAGCGGCAAGAACCACGAGAACCAGCCGGCCGTGGTCGCCGAAGTCTGCGCTCAGGTGGCGACCGGGACTTCGCCGATCATGGGGGTGATGATCGAGAGCAACCTCGTCGCGGGCCGCCAGGACATCGTTCCCGGCCAGCCCCTGACCTACGGCCAGTCGGTCACCGACGCCTGCGTCGACTGGGACACCTCGGTGCGCCTGCTCGACCAGTTGGCGGCGGCGGTTCGGGCCGGTCGCGAGGCGCGCAAGGCCTAAAGACCCAAAGCGCGAATGGCGGGATTAAGTCGACATCCCGCCGTTCGCGCATCCTTCTGCCGACGAGACGCGTTGTGAAGCCCGAGGGACCTTCACCAAGGCGAAGATCACATGACGCGTCTCATTATCGTCGGCCTGGCCATCGGCGCCATCGCCCTTCCCGCGACGCTGGCGCCCACGGACGCCGACGCCGCCACCTGCCGCAGCCGCAAGGCCACCGGAACCGTCATCGGCGGCCTGGGCGGGGCCCTGGTCGGCAACGCCGTCTCCAAGGGCGGCGGCGGTCTGCTGATCGGCGGCGTCGGCGGCGCCCTGGTCGGCCGCGAAATCGGCAAGAGCGGCTGCCGCACCCGCACGGCCTATTACAGCTCCGGCTCCAGCTATCGCGCCGCCTCGGCGGCGCCAGCGCGGCCCGCGCCCGTCCGTCAGGTCTATTACGACCACATGGGCAACCCGGTCGCGACCGGCGAAGTCCGCAACGGGACCTTCCAGCAGGTCTCGGCCACCGCGCCGACCGGCGGGACCTGCCGCAACGCGACGATCTCCTACTACGACGAGCGCGGCCGCCTGGCCCAGCGCCCGGTCCAGATCTGCCCCCGCTAGAAACACACGGAAATCAAAAAGATGATCCGCAAGCCCGTGATGGCCGCCGTGGCCCTCGCCACCCTCGCCCTGGCCGCCTGCGAAAAAGGGCATGAGGCCATGTCCAACCCGAAGATCTGCGCCGACTTCCGAAACAACGCCGGTCCCGGCGCCACGGCGGCCTCGGACCCGTCGACGCCGGTCGACGAGTGCGCCCGCCGCTGGGCCTACAGCCTGGCCGGCTCCAGGACGGCGCCGAGATCGTTGCCGAAGCGGTCGTGGCCGCCTGCGCCCCGGTGCTCAGCCGCTGGAACCAGGCCTCGCTGGGCCAGACCGGCAATACTGGCGAGCAGGCCCTGAGCCTGACCACCGGCCAGCCCACCAACCCGCTGGCCGAGCACAGCAGCTTCGCCCAGGGCCGCGCGCTGTTCTACGTGGTCCAGGCCCGCGCCGGCCGCTGCAAGCCGCCACCGGTCACCAACGGCGTGCCGGCAGGTCTCTAGAACTGGCGTTTTCCCTGTGGCAGGGTCGGAGCCGGACACCGCTCCACATCGGGCACGCGCACCGCCGCCCCTGCCCTTTCCACAGGGAACCCGCGAGCGATGACCTCATCGAACTCGAACATCCGGTTCGGCCGTCTGGCCGCATCCGCCTTCACGCGCGACATCCAGGCCGCCCATGCCTTCTATCGCGACGTCCTGGGCTTTACGAAAACCTTCGAAAACGGCGATCCCGTCGGCTTCATGATCCTGGAGAAGGGCGGCGCCGAGCTGCATCTCAGCTTGGTCCGGAACCACAAGCCCTCGACCGCCAATGTCGCCCACCTGATGGTCGACGATGTCGACGCCCTGCATCAGGTCTTGGTCGCGGCCGGCGTGCGGATCATCAAGTCGCTGGCGGACAAGGACTACGGCCTCAGGGCCTTCGTCTTCGCCGACCCTGACGGCAACCGCATCGACGTCGGCCAGCCGCTCGAGGCGGGCGCAGAGGCCCCACGCTTCGAGAACCTTGACCTGTCGAGCGCCGCCTTCGCGAACTGCCGCCTGGCCAGCGCGACATTCACGGATGTCGATTTGTCAAAGACCAGCCTCAACAATGTCAATCTCAGCGGCGTCACGATCGACGACGCCAGGATCGACGGGCTGACCATTTTCGGCATGGACATCCAGGCGCTGATCCACGCGGAACTGGCCCGCCGGCGCGAAGGCTAGCCTAGCGACGCGCGCTCCCACTCCAGGAACTCCGGCGTCGCCAGCAGGCGCTCGGCGTAGGCTTGCGCCGTTCCGGTGTCGCCGTAGTCCGCGGGCTTGATCCCGTAGGTGCGGAAGCGCGTCGCCACCGGCGCGTAGAAGGCGTCGGCGATCGACCAGTCGCCGAGCAGGAACGGCCCGCCGGACTTCGCCAGCAACTGGTTCCAGCGCTCGACGATCGTGCGGACGTTCTTCCGCGCGGCCTCGGAGATGTCGAGCACGTGGGGCGCCTCCTCCAGCGCCATCGGGCATTCGCCGCGCAGGGCCTGGAAGCCGCCATGCATCTCGGCCGCCGCCGAGCGGGCCAACGCACGCAGAACCGTATCGGCCGGCCACAGCTTGGCGTCGGGATAGGTCTCGGCCAGGTATTCGCAGATGGCCAGCGAGTCCCAGATGGTCAGGTCGCCGACCTTCAATACCGGCACCTGCCTGCTGGGCGAGTGCGCCGCGATGGCCGCGTCGCTGGCCGCGCCCTGACGCAGCTGGATCTCGATCTCCCGGAACGGCGCGCCGGTGCGCTTCAGCGCCAGCCACGGCCGCAACGACCAACTGGACCACTTCTTGGTGCCGATCACGAGTTCCATGGCGCGCGCTCCCTGATGCGATTGCCGTCCGGCTTACCCTGCGTCTAAGGTGGCCTCAACGATTAGAACAACCGTTCGAGAGAGAGCGCTCATGGCGGAAGCAGCCACGCCGTCACCGGTCATCAATCCCGTTTCGTCGGGTTATCGCCGATACGCCCTGTGGGTGCTGCTGATCATCTACACCTTGAATTTCCTGGACCGGCAGGTGGTCAACATCCTGGCCGAGCCGATCAAGCGCGACCTTGGCCTGGCCGACTGGCAACTGGGCATGATGACGGGCCTGGCCTTCGCCATCTTCTACACCGTGCTGGGCATCCCGATCGCTCGCCTGGCGGAGACCAAGAACCGGCCCTTCATCATTGGCGCCTCGGTGGCCGCGTGGAGCGCGTTCACCGTGCTGTGCGGCTTCACCCAGAACTTCTGGCAGCTGATCCTGGCGCGGATCGGCGTCGGGGTCGGCGAGGCCGGTTGCACGCCGCCCGCCCACTCGCTGATCACCGACTACGTGCCGCGCGAGAAGCGGGCCAGCGCCATCGCCTTCTATTCGATCGGCACGCCGCTGGGCACCCTGGCCGGCATGGCCATGGGCGGCCTGGTCGCTGACGCCTATGGCTGGCGCGCGGCCTTCATGGTGGCCGGCGCGCCGGGCGTGATCTTCGCCCTGGTCGCGGCCTTCACCCTGGTGGAGCCGCGCCGCCAGTTGGCCGCCGACATCGCCGCCCGCGCGAGCTCGCAGATCAGCTTCGCCGCCGCCATTGCGGTGCTGGCGACCAAGAAGACCTTCTGGCTGGTGGCCCTGGCCGCCTCGATCAAAGCTTTCATCGGTTATGGTTACGCGCCCTTCATCGCCTCGTTCTTCTTTCGAAACCATGGACCCGAGATCGCCCAGTTGGCCGCCGGCTTTGGCCTGAAGTCCGCCGGCTTCCTGGGCCTGGCGCTGGGCCTGATCGGCGGCACCGCCGGCGTGGTCGGGGCCTGGCTGGGCGGCGTCCTGGCCGACCGCCTGGGGGCCCGTGACCTGCGGGCCTATGTCATGGTGCCGGCCATAGCGTCGCTGGTGACCATTCCCATCTTCATCACCGCCGTCAGCCTGGACGCGCCGATGCACGCGATCGGCTTTCTATCGATCAACGCCCTGCTGGCCACCCTGTGGTACGGCCCAGTCTACGCCACGGCTCAGAGCATCGTCGAACCCCACATGCGGGCCACCGCCTCCGCGGTGCTGCTGCTGATCATCAACCTGATCGGCCTGGGCCTGGGGCCGGTGGCCGTCGGCCTCCTGAGCGACGTGCTGGCCGGTCAGATGGGCCTGGGCGAGGCGCAGGGCGTCCGCTGGGCGCTGATCGTCTCCGCCACGCTGGGCCTGGCCGCCTTCGGCCTGTTCTGGGCCGCCCGCAACAGCATCCGCGAGGAGATGGTCGCCTGATTCCCAGAGCGCCAAGGGCCCGGAATTTAGCCTCTGGCGCTTTGGCTTCCGCTCCGTCACAGTCCCCTCAACAATTAGAACAAATGTTTGAAGGGAGAGAGTCAGTATGGCCGACGCGCGTGCGTCCGGCGGCGAACGGCCGCTTTATTCGAATGGCTACAAGGCGACGGTGCTGGGGCTGCTGCTGGCCACCTACACCTTCAACTTCATCGACCGGACGATCATCGCCACCATCGGCCAGGCCATCAAGGTCGACCTGAAACTGACCGACACCCAGCTGGGCTTGCTGGGGGGCCTCTACTTCGCCCTGCTCTACACGCTGCTCGGCATCCCGATCGCGCGCCTGGCCGAGCGCTGGAACCGCGTGACCATCATCTCGCTGTCGCTGGTCGTCTGGTCGGGCTTCACGGCCCTGTGCGGCGCGGCGACGAGCTTCGCCCAGCTGGCCCTGTTCCGCTTCGGCGTCGGCGTCGGCGAGGCCGGCTGCTCGCCGCCCAGCCACTCGCTGATCAGCGACTATTACGAGCCCAAGAAGCGCGCCTCGGCCCTGTCGATCTATTCGTTCGGCATCCCGCTGGGCACCATGTTCGGCGCCGTCGCCGGCGGCTGGCTGGCCCAGGAGTTCAGCTGGCGCGTGGCCTTCATCATCGTCGGCCTGCCCGGCGTGATCCTGGCCCTGATCGTCAAGCTGGTGATCAAGGAGCCGCCGCGCGGCCATTCGGAGATCGTCGAGCGCCCGATCGAACCCGAGAACCTCGTGGTCGAGCCCGCGCCCAAGCCGGCCTTCTCCATGGCCAACGAGTTCGCCGAGCTGTGGGCGGTCTTCAAGATCCTGTTCTTCAAATGGCCGGTTCTGCACATGGTGCTGGGCGTGACCATCGCCTCGTTCGGCTCGTACGGCTCGGGCGCCTTCGTGCCATCCTACTTCGTACGCGCCTTCGGCCTGGGCCTGGCGCAGGTCGGCCTGATCACCGGCCTGATCGGCGGCTTCTCGGCCGGCGTCGGCACCCTGGTCGGGGGCTTCCTCAGCGACTGGGCCGGCAAGCGCAGCGTCAAGTGGTACGCCTGGGTCCCCGCCATCGGCCTGATCATCTGCACGCCGATCTACATCCTCGCCTATCTGCAGAGCGACTGGCAGGCGACGGCGATGATCCTGCTGATCCCCGGCATCTTCCACTATGTCTACCTGGCCCCGACCTTCGCCGTGGTCCAGAACTCGGTGGAGCCGCGCCGCCGGGCCACGGCCACGGCCCTGCTGTTCTTCTTCCTGAACCTGATCGCCCTGGGCGGCGGTCCGGTCTTCACCGGCTGGCTGATCGACCATCTGGCGCAGTACCACTTCAACACCCCGGACGCGGCCGGCGTGGTCCACAGCCTTTTGGGCTCGTTTGGCGTCGAAAGCGGCCAGAGCTTCGCGGCGACCTGTCCCGGCGGCATCGCGCCCAAGGACTCGGCGCCCGAGCTGGCGGCGCAGTGCCGCTCGACCCTGGCCCTGTCCAGCCAGCAGGGCATCATCATCTCGCTGTGCTTCTACGCCTGGGCCGGCGTGCACTACGCCCTGGCCGCCATCGGCATGGTCAAGCACATGAAGTCCCGCGAAGCGGCGTAAGTAATAAGCCTCTTCCCTTGACTTCCGGGGCGGGCGGGCCGAAACGCCCGCCCATGATCAGCCGCTACGCCCGCCCCGAAGCCGCCGCCATCTGGTCCAGCCAGACCAAGTACAAGATCTGGTTCGAGATCGAGGCCCACGCCGCCGACGCCATGGCCGAGATCGGGACCATCCCGAAGCTCGCCGCCGAGACGATCTGGGAAAAGGGCCGCGACGCGGTCTGGGACAGCGACCGCATCGACGAGATCGAGCGCGTCACCAAGCACGACGTCATCGCCTTCCTGACCCACGTGGCCGAGATCGTCGGCCCCGAGGCCCGCTTCCTGCACCAGGGCATGACCAGCTCGGACGTGCTGGACACCTGCTTCGCCGTTCAGCTTTCCAAGGCCACCGACCTGCTGCTGGAAGACGTCGACCTGGTCCTCGCCGCCCTGAAGCGCCGCGCGCTCGAGCACAAGATGACCGTCTGCGTCGGCCGCAGCCACGGCATCCACGCCGAACCGATCACCTTCGGCCTGAAGCTGGCCGGTTACTACGCCGAGTTCCAGCGCGCCAAGGAGCGCCTGGCGATGGCCAGGTTCGAGATCGCCACCTGCGCGATCTCCGGCGCCGTCGGCACCTTCGCCAATGTCGACCCGCGCGTCGAGCAACACGTCGCCGACAAGATGGGCCTGGCGGTCGAGCCCGTCTCGACCCAGGTGATCCCGCGCGACCGCCACGCCGCCTATTTCGCGGCCCTGGGCGTGGTCGCCTCGTCGGTCGAGCGCCTGGCTACCGAGATCCGCCACCTGCAGCGCACCGAGGTCCTGGAAGCCGAAGAGCCGTTCGATCCGGGCCAGAAGGGCTCGTCGGCCATGCCGCACAAGCGCAACCCGATCCTGACCGAGAACCTGACGGGCCTGGCCCGCCTGGTCCGCTCGGCCGTGGTCCCGGCGATGGAGAACGTCGCCCTCTGGCATGAGCGCGACATCAGCCACTCGTCGGTCGAGCGCGGCATCGGCCCCGACGCCACCATCCACCTCGACTTCGCCCTGCGCCGCCTGGCCGGCGTCATCGAGCGCTTCAACATCTATCCCGACAACATGGCCAAGAACCTGGACAAGCTGGGCGGCCTGGTGTTCTCGCAGCGCGTCATGCTGGCCCTGACCCAGGAAGGCGTCTCTCGCGAGGACGCCTACGCCGCCGTGCAGGGCAACGCCATGAAGGTCTGGCGCGGCGAAGGCCGCTTCATCGACTTCCTGAAGGCCGACCCGGTGGTGTCCAAGGCCCTGTCGGACACCGTGCTCGAGGAGCTGTTCGACTACGGCTACCACACCAAGAACGTCGACGTGATCTTCAAGCGCGTCTTCGGCGAGCAGGCCTAAGCATGAGCGAACCGCCGGTTCTTCGCCTCAATCCGGCGCTGGATCCGGCGGTCTTCGCGCAGGCCTATGCGCGCGACGGCCTGGTGCGTATTCCCGAGGCGTTCGAGCCGGCCGTCGTCGATCGCCTGGCCGGCATTCTCGAACAGACCATCGACTGGGACATCATCTGCTCGGATGAACACGGCGGGGCCGAGGTCATCACTCGCGCCCGCCGGGCCGAGCTGGGCGATCAGGTCGTGGCGGGCAAGCTGCACGCGGCCACGGTGCGGGCCCGCGCCGGCTTCGCCTATGTCTATCTCGGCTATCCGATGATCAACGCCTATGTCGAAGGCCGCGACCCGGGCCATCCGATCCACGCCCTGACGGCGTTCCTGAACAGTCCCGAGTTCATCGCCTTCGGCGCCGCCGTCACCGGCGAGGCGGGGATCACCAAGATCGACGGCCAGGCGACCTGCTACCGCCCGGGCGACTTTCTGACCCAGCACGACGACACCGGCGTCGGCGAGCGCCTGGCCGCCTATACCCTGGGCCTGACCCGCCAGTGGCGACCGGACTGGGGCGGCCAGCTGCTGTTCCATGACGACAATGGCGACGTCGCGCGCGGCTTCGCGCCGGCGTTCAATGTCCTGACCCTGTTCAAGGTGCCCCAGCAACATTCGGTGGCCCCGGTCGCGCCCTATGCCGGCGCCCCGCGCCTGACGGTCACCGGCTGGCTGCGCAACGATCCGCCGAATGGCGCCGGCGCCCCCATTGGCGGCTAAGCGCGGCTTCCCGCCGGTCGTCGACGCGAACACCCGTGTTCTCGTGCTGGGCAGCCTGCCCGGCGAGGCCTCGCTCGCGGTCAGGCAATACTACGGCAATCCGAGGAACGCCTTCTGGCGGCTGATGGAAGGCGTGATCGACGCGCCGCTTGCGCCGCTGGCCTACGAGGCGCGGCTGGCGACGCTGCTCGAGCACGGCGTCGGCCTATGGGACGTGATCGCCGAGGCCAAGCGCGAGGGCAGTCTGGACGCGGCCATTCGCGATCCGGCGGCCAACGACCTCTTGAAGCTGATCGAGACCTTGCCGGCGCTGCGGTGCGTCGCCTTCAACGGCGGCACGGCGGCGAAGCTCGGCGCGCGGCTGATCGGCGAGCGGGCGCCGACGATCGCCCTGCCCTCGTCCAGCCCCGCCCACGCGGCGCGGAGCTTCGGCGAGAAGGCGGACGCCTGGGCCCGCCTCAAGACTTTTCTCGTCTCCTAGTCCCGGTCCGGGCGAGCCGGCGACGACATTACGGGAAATTCATCTGCACGCCGGCCGCGCTTAGGGCAGCATCCGCCGCCTAGAGGGGAATCCTACACATGCGCATCTTCCTGCTGGCCGCCGTTTCCGCGGCTGCGATTTCCGGCGCGGCCTTCGCCGCCGACAAGCCGATGTATGGGACCTGGGGCGTCGACCTGACGTCGCGCGACCTGACAGTGAAGCCGGGCGACGACTTCAACAAGTTCGCCAATGGCGCCTGGGAAAAGCGCACCACCATCCCGGCCGACCAGGCCTCGGCCGGCGTCGGCTACGACGTCTACAACCGCTCGCAGGACCAGCTGCGCACCCTGATCGAGACGGCCGACGCCTCGACCCCGATCGGCGCGCTCTACAAGAGCTTCGTCGACGAGGCCAAGGTCGAGCAGATCGACGACGCGCCGCTCAAGGTCGACCTGGCCGCCATCCAGGCGATCACGTCCAAGGCCGAGCTGGCCAAGGCCATGGGTCGCGCCCACGGCGGCTTCGGCCCCGACCTGTTCTCGCTGGACATCTTCGCCGACGCCAAGACGCCCGAGATCAACACGCTCTATATCGGCCAGTCGGGCCTGGGCCTGCCGGACCGCGACTATTACCTGACCGACGGCTTCAAGCCGCAGCTCGAGGCCTACAGGGCCTTCGCCGAGCGGGCGCTGAAGATGGCGGGCTATTCGGATCCCGCCAAGGCCGCCGCCGACGTGGTCGCCTTCGAGACCGCCGTCGCCAAGGTGAGCTGGCCGGTCGCCGACCGCCGCGACATCGACAAGGTCTACAACCCCGTCTCCCTCACCGAACTGCAGGCCTATGCCCCCGAGATTCCGTGGGCGGACTATCTGGCCGCCGCGGGCGTCACCGGCCGCGACCAAGTGGTGCTGGGGGAAAAGACCGCCGTCCGCGACATCGCCAAGCTGTTCGCCGCCACGCCGCTGGAAACCCTGAAGGCCTGGCAGACCGTGCAAGGCGTCCAGGAGATGTCGCCCTACCTGTCCAAGCGCTTCGTCGACAGCCGCTTCGAATATGTGAAGGTGCTGAGCGGCCAGACCCAGCTGCGCCCCCGCTGGAAGCGCGGCGTGCAGCTGGTCGACGGCAGCCTCGGCGAGGTGGTCGGCCAGACCTATGTCGCCAAGTACTTCCCGCCTTCGTCCAAGGCCCAGATGGTCGAGCTGATCGCCAATCTGAAGATCGCCATGGCCGAGCGGATCCAGAAGGCGCCGTGGATGGCTCCGGCCACCAAGCAGGCGGCGCTGACCAAGCTGTCGAAGATGACGGTGATGGTCGGCTATCCCGACAAATGGCGCGACTATTCGGCCCTGAAGCTGGACGCCAACGATCTCTACGGCAATGTCCGCCGCAGCGGCGCCTTCGAGTGGGCCTACGCTCTGAGCGACCTGGGCAAGCCCGTCGACCACGCCAAGTGGGGCATGACCCCGCAGACGGTGAACGCCTACAATGGCGGCCTGGAAAACAAGATCGTGTTCCCGGCCGGCATCCTGCAGGCGCCTATTTCGATCCGGCCGCCGACCCGGCCGTGAACTACGGCGCGATCGGCGCTGTGATCGGCCACGAGATCAGCCACGGCTTCGACGACCAGGGCCGCAAGATCGACGAGACCGGCAAGCTGCGCGACTGGTGGACGGCCGAGGACGCCAAGCGCTTCGACAGCCAGGCCGCGGTGCTGGGCGCGCAATATGACGCCTACGAGCCGGTGCCGGGCATGCGCATTAACGGCCAGCTGACCATGGGCGAGAACATCGCCGACCTGGCCGGCCTGCAGGTGGCCTATGACGCCTATCACGCCTCGCTGAAGGGCAAGCCCGCCCCGGTCGTGGCCGGCATGACCGGCGACCAGCGCTTCTTCCTGGCCTTCGCGCAGGCCTGGCAGGACAAGTCGCGCCCCGACTCGCTGAAGCAGCAGATGGCCTCCGACCCGCACGCGCCATCGAACTTCCGGGTCATCGGCCCGACGCGCAATGTCGACGCCTGGTACGCGGCCTTCGGCGTCAAGCCGGGCGACAAGTTCTACCTGCCGCCGGAAAAGCGCTCGCGCATCTGGTAGCCGCGGAACTGACCAACCGAAAAGCATGGGCGGGGGCGTCGCATCGGCGCCCCGCTTCGCGTTTGCGGCTCCGCTCTTCTCGGGGCACCCTCTCCGCGACCTCGGAGAGAGCATGACCTTCGCCTCAACCATCGGCGCGACAACGTGGCGGTTCGACGGCCTGGCCGACCTGCTGGCCAAGGCTTCTCCGCCGCGCTCGGGCGACGCCCTGGCCGGGATCGCCGCGACCAGCGCGCAGCAGAACGTCGCCGCCAAGCACGCCTTGGCGGACGTCCCGCTGAAGGCCTTTCTGTCCGAGGCCGTGGTCCCCTACGAGACCGACGAGGTCACCCGTCTGATCCTGGACGGCCATGACCCGGCGGCCTTCGCGCCCGTCGCCTCCCTGACCGTCGGCGAGTTCCGTGACTGGCTGCTCTCGGAAGCCGCGACACAAGCCGCCCTCGCCCGCCTCGCGCCGGGCCTGATCCCCGAGATGGCCGCCGCCGTCAGCAAGATCATGCGCAACCAGGACCTTATCCTGGTCGCGAGCAAATGCAGGGTCACCACGAAGTTTCGCAATACGATCGGCCTGCCCGGGACCATGGCGGTGCGGCTGCAGCCCAACCACCCGACCGATGATCCGGCCGGGATCACCGCCTCGATCCTGGACGGGCTGCTGTACGGGTGCGGCGACGCGGTGATCGGCATCAACCCGGCCAGCGACAATCTGTCGGGCTTAAGCGACCTGTTGCGGCTGATGGACGATCTGATCCAGCGCTTTGAGATCCCCACCCAGTCGTGCGTCCTGACCCACGTGACCAGCGCCGTCGAACTGGTCGAGCGCGGCGCGCCGGTGGATCTGGTCTTCCAGTCGATCGCCGGAACCGAGGCGGCCAACGCCAGCTTCGGCGTCACCCTGGCCCTGCTCAGGGAAGGTCTGGACGCCGGCCGCTCCTTGAAGCGCGGGACCGTCGGAGACAACCTCATGTACTTCGAGACCGGCCAGGGCTCGGCCCTGTCGGCGGGGGCGCACCATGGCGTCGACCAGCAGACGCTCGAAGCCAGGGCCTATGGCGTGGCGCGCGCGTTCGAGCCGTTGCTGGTCAACTCCGTCGTCGGCTTCATCGGCCCCGAGTACCTGTATGACGGCAAGCAGATCATCCGCGCCGGGCTGGAAGACCACTTCTGCGGCAAGCTCCTGGGCGCGCCGCTGGGGGTGGACGTCTGCTACACCAACCATGCCGAGGCCGATCAGGACGACATGGACAGCCTCTTGACCCTGCTGGCCACGGCGGGCGTCACCTTCGTCATGGGTGTGCCGGGCGCGGACGACGTGATGCTGAACTACCAGTCCACCTCGTTCCACGACGCCCTCTATGTCCGCGAACTGCTGGGCCTGAAGCGCGCGCCCGAGTTCGAGGCCTGGCTGGCCCGGCTGAGGATCACCGGCGACGACGGCCGGCTGGCTCCCGCCCGCGCCGGCCATCCGCTGCTGGCCAGCGCATGAGCCGGCTGGTTCCGCCCGACCCCTGGAGCGCCTTGTGCGCGCGCACCCCGGCCCGCATCGCCATCGGCCGCTCCGGGTCCAGCCTGCCGACGCGCGAGGTGCTGGCCTTCTCGCTGGCCCACGCCCAGGCCCGCGACGCGGTGCGCACGCCGTTCGCGGCCGAGCAGGTCGCCGCCGGGATCGAGGCGCTGGGCGTCCCCACGCTGCACGTCGACAGCGCCGCGCCCGACCGTGCGACCTATTTGCGCCGGCCGGACCTGGGCCGCCGCCTTTCCGACGCCAGCCGCATCGCCCTGGCCGCGGCGCGCGGTCCGGCCGACCTGGCGATCGTCGTGGCCGACGGCCTCTCGAGCACCGCCGTCCACGCCCACGCCGCGCCGCTGGTCGCCGCCCTGCTGCCCTACGCCAGAACCGAAGGCTGGAGCCTCGCGCCCGTCACCATCGCCAGCCAGGCCCGCGTGGCCCTGGGGGACGAGGTGGGCGAGCTGCTCGGCGCGCAACTCGTGTTGCTGCTGGTCGGCGAACGCCCGGGCCTGTCCTCGCCCGACAGCCTCGGGGCCTACCTGACCTTTCAGCCGCGCGTCGGGCGCACCGACGCCGAACGCAACTGCGTTTCCAACATCCGCGCCGAGGGGCTCTCCTACGACCAGGCCGCCTTCAAGCTGGCCTGGTTGATGCGCGAGGCGCTGCGCCTGTCGGCCACCGGCGTGGCGCTGAAGGACGAAAGCGACATGAAGGGCCTGTCCGACGCCGCCGAGCAGCCGACGATCGCCCGCGATTTGGACGAACCGCGTTCGCCGTGATGAAATAGTAAACGGCGATCGGGGGGCGGACGTCCGACACATCTTCCAGGACTCGTCCCCGGACGAACGCGGGGCGCACCCTCGACGTCCAGACCATGGAGGGACGGGTCATGAGCGAACCAGGACCGGGCGGCGGCGTCAGCTATGAGACTGTCGACGACGGCTATTTCGAAAAGCGTGGCCTGAAGCGCTACGCGGGCGTGTTCTCGCTATGGGCGCTGGGCGTCGGGGCGGTGATCTCGGGCCAGTTCTCCGGCTGGAACCTGGGCATGGGCGTCGGCGGCTGGGGCGGCATGCTGGTCGCCACCCTGATCATCACCGTCATGTATCTGGGCCTGACCTTCTCGATCGCCGAGATGGCGGCGGCCCAGCCCCATACCGGCGGCGCCTATTCGTTCGCGCGCTCGGCCATGGGGCCCTGGGGCGGCTTCATCACCGGCCTGTGCGAGAACGTGGAATATGTGCTGACCGCGGCCGTGGTCTGCTTCTTCATCGGCAGCTATCTGGGCGGGATCTTCGAGACGCCGGCCTGGGTCCAGCCGCTCTATTGGATCGGGGCCTATGTCGTGTTCGTCGGCCTCAACGCCGGCGGGGTGGCGATGTCGTTCCGCTTCACGGTGTTCATCACCCTGCTGGCCCTGGCCTGTCTCGTCGTGTTCTGGGTCAGCGCCTTCCCGCACGCCGACTTCGGCAGGTACGCCCTGAACGTCGGCCCCGGCGGGACCGAGCTGAAGGACGGCCACGGCCCCTTCCTGCCGGCCGGGATCGGCGGCGCCCTGGCCCAGCTGCCGTTCGCGGTCTGGCTGTTCCTGGCCATCGAGCAACTGCCCCTGGCCGCCGAGGAATCACACACGCCCCAGCGCGACCTGCCCAAGGGCATTATCCTGGGCATGCTGACCCTGATCGTCTCGGCCCTGCTGGTGTTGTGGCTGAACAGCTCGATCCCAGCCGGGACCTTCGCCCTGTCCAAGTCGGGCGAACCGATCCTGGACGGCTTCCGGGCGATCTACGGCGGCTCGCTAGCCAAGGTCCTCTCGGCGATCGCCGTGGCCGGCCTGGTAGCCAGCTTCCACGCGATCATCTTCGCCTATGGCCGGCAGATCTATTCACTGTCGCGGGCCGGCTACTTCCCGCGCGCCCTGTCGGTGACCCATGGCGTGCGCAAGACCCCGGACGTGGCCCTGATCACCGGCTCGCTAGCCGGCCTGGCGGTGATGCTGGTCGTCTGGTTCGCCCTCGGCGCCGAGAAGGGCGCGGCGGTGATCGGCGGAACCCTGCTGAACATGGCCGTCTTCGGCGCCATGCTGTCCTATGTCGCCCAGGGCGCGTCCTACATCCTGCTGCGCCGCAAGCTCCCGAACCTGGAACGGCCCTACAAGAGCGTGTTCGGCGTGGCCGGGGCCGGCGTGACGGTGATCATCTCGCTGGTCACGATCTTCTACCAGCTCAAGGACCCGGTCTATCGGACCGGAGTCATCGGGGTGGCGATCTGGTTCGCGGTGGGAATCGCCTACTTCGCCGCCGTCGGCCGCAAGAAGCTGGTGCTGTCCCCCGAGGAGGCTTTCGCCATCAACGGCGGCAAGGCGGCCTACGAGAGCCACTGACCATGAAAAAGGCCGCCCCAAGGGGCGGCCTCGTTCAGACCATCAAGGCTTGAGGCCTATTCGCCGGCCTTGATCTGCTCGCGCGCGACGGCCAGCAGTTCGTCCATCTTCATGCGGACCTCGCCCTCGGAGGCGGCGACGCCCGAGCCCTTGAGGTCCTCGAAGACCTTGCGCAGCACGTCTTCGTCGCCCGGCTGTTCGAAGTCGGACTTCACCACGGCGCGCGCGTATTCCTCGACGGTCGCCAGGCCCATGAGACCGGCCGCCCATTCGCCCAGCAGGCGGTTGCGGCGCGCGGCCGCCTTGAACTCGATTTCCTGGTCGTGCGCGAACTTGCGTTCGAAACCCTGTTCGCGTTCGTCGAAGGTGGTCATGAAGGCCCCAAAGTCGCCGAGAGCCTGTCGCGGCAAGATAAGTCATCTGGCCGCGACAGGCTCTAATTCTAAACGTTTAGAGCATGATGGTCGCCGAAACCGGCGTCCACTTTCGACTATCATGCTCTTAAGCCGGCTGCATATCCTGCGGCGGTCTCCGCCGCAATCGGCGGATAGGCCGCGGATGACGTTTCCAACCATAACATAGCCCAAACGCCGTCCGAAAGTTGTCCTTCGTTTGCGCGGCCGCGCTGATTCAGGTAGGTTCCGCGCGACATTTTCCAGTGAGCGGCCTTGAGTCGAACGCCGCGCGCAGCTATCCGCCGCGCGCGCTTTTCGTTTCTCCGGAAGATTCCGGACTTGAGGAGCGGCGCGCGCTTACAGAAGGGCCTCGACGAGAGCCATGACGACCCGTCGCAAGAAGATCTACGAAGGCAAGGCCAAGATCCTCTACGAAGGCCCCGAGCCCGGCACCCTGATCCAGTACTTCAAGGACGACGCGACGGCCTTCAACGCCCAAAAGAAGGCCATCCTGGAAGGCAAGGGCGTCATCAACAACCGGATCAGCGAGTACATCATGACTCGCCTGAATTCGATCGGCGTCCAGAACCACTTCATCCGCCGCCTGAACCTGCGCGAGCAGCTGATCAAGGAAGTCGAGATCGTTCCGCTCGAGGTCGTGGTGCGCAACATCGCCGCCGGCTCGATCGCCACGCGCCTGGGCCTGACCGAGGGTCAGCCCCTGCCCCGCTCGATCATCGAATTCTACTATAAGGACGACAAGCTGGGCGACCCGATGGTCTCCGAGGAGCACATCACCGCGTTCAACTGGGCCGCGACCCAGGAGATCGACGACATGATGGCCACCGCTCTGCGGGTGAACGACTACCTGTCGGGCCTGTTCAGCGCGGTCGGTATCACGCTGGTGGACTTCAAGATCGAGTTCGGCCGCATCTACGAGGGTGACTTCTCGCGGATCATCCTGGCCGACGAGATCAGCCCCGACAGCTGCCGCCTGTGGGACACCGTCACCAACGAGAAGCTGGACAAGGACCGCTTCCGTCGCGACCTGGGCAACGTCATCGAGAGCTATACCGAGGTGGCCCGCCGCCTGGGGATCATGAAGGAAATGCCGACCGTCATCCAAGGCGGCGTGCACTAAACCCTTCATCTGGAAGCAGCGCGGCCCGGAGCGCCGCGCGGGAGAATCTGTCAGTGAAAGCCACCGTCCACGTGTTCCTGAAGCCCGGCGTGCTCGACGTTCAGGGCAAGGCCGTCGAGAACGCCCTGCATGGCCTGGGCTGGCCGTCGGTGAAGGACGCCCGCGTCGGTCGCGTCATCGAGTTTGACCTCGACGCCGCGGACGCCGAAGCCGCCAAGGCCGAGGTCAAGACCATGTGCGAGAAGCTGTTGGCCAACATGGTCATCGAAAGCTACCGCATCGACATCGCCTAGAGCCCTTTAGCTTTAGATGGAGTCATCCAAAGCGTTCAAAAGGGCTCTAAATGTCTGATTCTAGAGCGCGATCTAGGCGCTGAAGCTGGCCCTCAGCGCCGCCAGGCTGGTCTCCCGGATGGGCTCCAGGTCCATGCCGGGATCGACCAATAGCTGGGTCGAGAGCCCCAGCAGCAAAGCCCCCACCATCAACGCGACCGCGTCGGCGTTCAGCCCGGCGCGGATCACGCCCTCGCGCTGCCCCCGCAGGACCAACGCCTCCAGGCGGGTCTCGACGTCCCTGTGCGCGGCCGCGAACGGCGCGCGCAGGTCCGAAACGTCGGACACCGCCCCGGCCATCAGCGTGAAATAGGCCCGCATCTCGCCGTCGCGCGTCAGGTTGCGCAGGAAGACGTCGACGAAGCCCAGCACGGCCTCCAGACCGTCCAGGGTGTCCAGCTGGCGGGCGTCCAGCAGCGCCTCGACGCGCGCCCCCAGCCGCGCGATCAGCGCCTCGATCAGCCCCTGCTTCGAACCGAACCTCTGGGTGACCAGCCCCCGGCTGTAGCCGGCGCGCTGGCCGATGCTCTCGAAGGTGGCCGCCGCCACGCCGCGCTCGGCGATCAGCTCGGCCGCCGCCCGAAGGAGCTCGCTCTCGGATTGCTGGCGGCGATCGAGCTGGGTTCGGCGCGCGGCGGGCGCCTTAAGGGTTGTCGTCATCTTGCGGAACATAGTTATTTGTTGGACAACAAGCAAATAAGAAGGACGGCCTTTAGGCCGCCGGGAGGAACGAGGAGCCGCCATGACGATCTCGACCGACATCGCCAACACCATCGTCGACCCGAAGGCCTACGCCGACGGCGATCGCGTCGACCAGGCTTTCGCCCAGCTGCGCCGCGAAGCGCCGCTGGAGGTGGCCCAGCCCGACGGCTTCGATCCGTTCTGGGTGGTGACCCGCCACGCCGACATTCTCGAGGTCGAACGCCAGAACGAGCTGTTCCACAACGGCGACCGCGCCACCGTGGTGACCACGATCGAGGCCGACAAGAAGGTCCGCGAGATGATGGGCGGCTCGCCCCACCTGGTCCGCTCGCTGGTCCAGATGGACAACCCCGACCACTTCGCCTACCGCAAGGTCACCCAGGGTTCGCTGCTGCCGCAGAACCTGCGGGCGCTGGAAGCGCGGATCCGCGAGATCGCCCGCGGCTTCGTCGACCGCATGGCCGAGCACGGCGACCGCTGCGACTTCGCCCGCGATGTGGCTTTCCTCTATCCCCTGCACGTGATCATGGAGGTGCTGGGCGTCCCGGAAAGCGACGAACCCCGGATGCTGAAGCTGACCCAGGAGTTGTTCGGCAACGCCGACCCGGACCTGAACCGGTCCGGCAAGTCGGTCACCGACGTCAACGAGGGCATCGACAGCCTGCAGTCGGTCGTCATGGACTTCATGATGTACTTCAACGCCATCACCGAGGACCGTCGCGCCAAGCCACGCGAGGACCTGGCCAGCATCATCGCCAACGGCAAGATCAACGGCGAGCCGATGGGGCACCTGGAGGCGATGAGCTACTACATCATCGCCGCCACGGCCGGGCACGACACTACCTCCTCGACCACCGCCGGCGCGCTATGGGCCCTGGCCGAGACCCCCGAGCAGTTCGCCAAGGTCAAGGCCGACCCGTCCCTGATCCCCGGCCTGATCGAGGAGTCGATCCGCTGGGTCACGCCGGTGAAGCACTTCATGCGCACGGCCACCGCCGACGCCGAGCTGGCGGGCCGCAAGATCGCCAAGGGCGACTGGATGATGCTGTCCTACCCGTCGGGCAACCGCGACGAGGCGGTGTTCGAGGACCCGTTCAAGTTCCGCGTCGACCGCACGCCCAACAAGCACGTGGCCTTCGGCTACGGCGCGCATATCTGCCTGGGCCAGCATCTGGCGCGGATGGAGATGCGGGTGCTGTGGGAAGAGCTGTTCGCGCGTCTCGACAGCGTCGAACTGGACGGCCAGCCCACCCGCATGGTCGCCAACTTCGTCTGCGGGCCGAAGTCGGTGCCGATCCGCTTCAAGATGCACTGAGGGCGGGACGATGAGCGCGGAACCCTTCAAGGTCTGGCAGTGCCGCACCTGCGGCTACATCTACGACGAGGAGCAGGGCGATCCGGGCGAAGGCCTGGCGCCCGGCGCCCGCTGGGCCGATATCCCCGCCAGCTGGATCTGCCCGATGTGCGGCACGCCCAAGTCCGACTTCGACATGATCGAGCTGTAGGAAATCGGACCGCGCCCCTTCCGTTTCGCGCCTGGCCGCACAATGTTCGGCGGAATGCGAAGGGGAGACCGTCTATGAGCGCGAAGTTCCATCTGGCGCAGGTCAATGTCGGACGCCTGAGGGCGCCGATCGACCATCCGACGATCAAGGACTTCGCTGACAATCTCGACCGCATCAACGCCTTGGCCGAATCCTCGCCCGGCTTCGTCTGGCGGCTGAAGGGCGACGGCAACAACGCCACCGACCTGGCGATCGACAGTGATCCCCTGTTCATCCCGAACCTGTCGGTCTGGGAGAACATCCCCTCTCTCGGCGCCTACGTCTATCGCAGCGGTCACGTGGAGATCATGCACCGTCGCCGCGAGTGGTTCGAGCATATGGACCTGTACATGGCCCTCTGGTGGGTCCCCGCCGGCCACACGCCGACGGTCGAAGAGGCCTTGGAGAAGCTCGCCCTGCTCGAGGCTCGCGGCCCGACGCCGGCCGCCTTCACCTTCAAGTCGCCCTTCCCCCGCCTACCGGCGAGGCGGTCGAGCCCGAGCTGGACGAGTGCGCCTGACTTTCCCACCGCGCGGGACTGACATCCCGGCCAAACGGTGCTACAGGCCCGCGCCATGAAAGCCGCCGTCGTCGTATTCCCCGGTTCGAACTGTGACCGCGACTGCAAGGTCGCCATCGAGCGCTCCGCCGGCGCCCGCGTCGAGATGGTCTGGCACCAGGAGACGGCGCTGCCGGACGACCTGGACCTGATCGTCCTGCCCGGCGGCTTCTCGTATGGCGACTATCTGCGCTGCGGCGCCATGGCGGCCCAGAGCCCGGTCATGAAGGAGGTCGTCGCGGCCGCCGACAAGGGCGTCGCCGTCGTCGGCATCTGCAACGGCTTCCAGGTCCTGACCGAGGTTGGCCTGCTGCCCGGCGCCCTGTTGCGCAACGCTGGCCTGAAGTACGTCTGCAAGGCCGTCGACCTCGATATCGTCAACGGCCAGACCCGCTTCACCGCCGGTTACGGCGAGCAGCGCGAGGCGGTCATGACCGTCGGCAACGGCGAGGGTAACTACTTCGCCGACGAGGAGACCCTCGACCGGATCGAGGGCGAGGGCCAGGTGGTGTTCCGCTACAAGCAGAACCCGAACGGCTCGGCCCGCGACATCGCCGGCATCGTCAACAAGGGCGGCAATGTCCTGGGCCTGATGCCCCACCCCGACCGCGCCTTCGACGCCGATCTGGGCTCGGAAGACGGCGCGGTGCTGTTCCGCAGCATCTTCCAGAGCGCCTGAGGCCGACCTCCCTCCGTCCGCCGACGAAAAATGGGCTCGGCGACGCTGTTACTGTGTAGCAGCCGAAAAATCCCGGTCCTAAGGTGCGCCCCTCTGTAGGAGGGCCAACCATGAATCTCGTCTCCACCCTGCGCGCGGGCCTGCTGGCCGCCGCGGCCATGACCGTCTTCGGCGTCGCCGCCCACGCCCAGGTCACGCCGATGACGCCGGACATCGACGGCAAGTACGTCGCCGCCAAGATCAACTACGACTACGAAAAGCGCGTGGTCATGGTGCCGATGCGCGACGGGACCAAGCTCTACACAGTCATCGTGGTCCCCAAGGGCGGCAAGAACCTGCCGATCATGCTGACCCGCACGCCCTACAACGCCGCCAGGCGCGCCGCCCGGGCCGACAGCCCGCGCATGGTCGCCGCCATGCCCCAGGGCGACGAGCCGTTCGTCGCCGACGGCGGCTATATCCGCGTCTTCCAGGACATTCGCGGCAAGTACGGCTCGGAAGGCGAGTACGTGATGACGCGGCCGCTGAAGGGGCCGCTGAATTCGTCCGAGGTCGACCACTCCACCGACGCCTACGACACCATCGACTGGCTGGTGAAGAACGTGCCCGAGACCAACGGCAAGGTCGGCATGTTGGGCAGTTCGTACGAGGGCTTCACGGTCGTGATGGCCCTGGTCAATCCGCACCCGGCCCTGAAGGTCGCCGCGCCGATGAGCCCGATGGTCGACGGCTGGATGGGCGACGACTGGTTCCAGTACGGCGCGTTCCGCCAGATCAACTTCGACTATTTCGCGCGCCAGACCACCGTCCGGGGCGCCGGCGAGGGCGTCCAGCGCCAGGGCTATGACGACTACGCCAACTTCCTGCGCGAGGGCTCGGCCGGCGACTACGCCAAGAACCATGGTCTGGACCAGCTGACCTGGTGGAAGAAGCTGGCCCAGCACACGGCCTATGACAGCTTCTGGAGCGAGCAGGCGCTGGACAAGACCATGGAGAAGACGCCGCTGAAGGTGCCGACCATGTGGATCCAGGGCCTGTGGGACCAGGAGGACATCTGGGGCGCGGTGCACTCGTATCCGGCGCTGGAGTCCAAGGACGTCAACAACGACAAGAACTATCTGGTGCTGGGCCCCTGGCGCCACAGCCAGGTGAACTACGACGGCTACAACCTGGGTCCGTTCAAGTGGGACGGCGACACCGCCCTGCAGTTCCGCCGCGACGTGATGAAGCCGTTCTTCGACCAGTATCTGAAGGACGGCCCCAAGGCCGACACCCCGCCGGTGCTGATCTACGACCCGGGCCAGAACAAGTGGAACCGCTATGCCAGCTGGCCGCAGGGGGGAACGCAGGCGAAGGCCGGCAAGAACCTCTATCTCAGCGCCCAGGGCGCCCTCTCCTTCTCGGCTCCGGCGCCGGCCAAGGGCGCGGCGGCCTATGACGAATACGTCTCCGACCCCGCCAAGCCCGTGCCCTACGTGCAGCGGCCGGTGCAGTTCGCCGACGGCGATCGCTGGAAAGCCTGGCTGGTCAGCGACCAGCGCCACGCCGAGAGCCGCACCGACGTCGTGAGCTATGTCAGCGAGCCGCTGAAGGAGCCGCTGAAGATCGCCGGCGTGCCGAAGGTCAATCTGGTCGCCTCGACCAGCGGCACCGACAGCGACTGGGTGGTCAAGCTGATCGACGTCTTCCCCGACGAGGTCGCCAGCCAACCCGAGCTGGGCGGCTACCAGCTGGCCGTGGGCATGGACATCTTCCGCGGTCGCTATCGCGAGAGCTTCAGCGATCCCAAGGCGATCAAGCCGAACACGCCGCTGAAGTACCAGTTCATCCTGCCGACCGCGAACTACACCTTCCAGCCGGGTCACCGGATCATGGTTCAGGTGCAGTCCAGCTGGTTCCCGCTCTACGACCGCAACCCGCAGACCTTCGTGCCGAACATCTTCTTCGCCAAACCGGCCGACTACGTGAAGGCCACGCAGCGGGTGTTCCACAGCGGCGCCGACGCCAGCTTCATCGAGCTGCCGGTGGTGGACGCCAAGTAGGGTCGCGCTGGTTGCCAACCCCAGCCGGACGCGCCAACGTCCGGCTGGGAGAGGGACCAATCATGACCATCGGAAAGACACTGGGCGCCGCGAGCCTCGCCGCGTTGCTGATGACGAGCGCCGTTCACGCGCAGAAAGCCCCCAAGCCGGGCGCCTATAACGAGACCCCCGCCAAGCTGGTCGAGTTCGACCGAGGGCTTCGACTTCGAGCGCAGGGACGTGATGATCCCAATGCGCGACGGTGTGAAGCTGCACACCGTCATCCTGGTCCCCAAGGGCGCCAAGCGCGCGCCGATCCTGCTGACCCGCACGCCCTACAACGCCACCGAGCTGACCAGCCACGCCGCCAGCGGCACGCTGGCCGCCGTCCTGCAAGGTTACGACAACGCCACCGACGTCATCGTCGAGGGCGGCTATATCCGCGTCGTCCAGGATGTGCGCGGCAAGTACGGCTCGGAAGGCGACTACGTGATGAACCGGCCCCTGCAGGGGCCGCTGAACCCGACCAAGGTCGACCACGCCACCGACACCTACGACACCATCGACTGGCTGGTGAAGAACATCGCCGAGACCAACGGCAATGTCGGGATCCTGGGTATCTCGTATGATGGCTTCCTGCCGCTGATGGCGCTGGTCAATCCGCACCCGGCCCTGAAGGTCTCCGTGCCGATGAACCCGATGGTCGACGGCTGGATGGGCGACGACTGGTTCCACCACGGCGCCTTCCGTCAGCAGAACCTGCCCTACATCTGGGAACAGCAGGCCACGCGCGACAACAGCGCCAAGTGGTGGTCCAACACCCACGACGACTACGACCTCTATCTGCGCGCCGGGTCGGCGGGCGAACTGGCCCGCCAGCGCGGCCTCGACCAGGTCGGCTTCTGGCGCAAGATCATCGAGCACCCCGCCTACGACGCCTTCTGGCAGGAGCAAGCCATGGACAAGGTCCTGGCCAAGCAGCCGCTGAAGGTTCCGGTCATGCTGGTCCACGGCCTGTGGGACCAGGAGGACATCTATGGCGCCCCAGCGGTCTACAAGGCGCTGAAGCCGCTCGACACGGCCGGCGACAAGGTTTTCCTGGCCATGGGTCCCTGGTTCCATGGTCAGCAGATCGAGGACGGCTCGACCCTGGGCGCGATCAAGTGGGATGCCGACACCGCCAAGCAGTTCCGCCACGAGGTCCTGGCTCCGTTCCTGGCGCGTTACCTGAAGGACGAGGCGCCGGCCGCCGACATCGCCCCCGTCACCGCCTTCGAGACCGGGACCAACACCTGGCGCAAGCTGGCCTCGTGGCCGCTCTCCTGCGAGACCTGCGCGGCCAAGCCCAAGGCGCTGTACCTGCGGGCCGGCGGCAAGCTGTCGTTCTCACCGCCCGCCGGAGACGGGACAGCCTATGACGAATACGTCTCCGACCCCGCCAAGCCCGTGCCCAACCGCGCGCGGCCCAGCCAGCCGGTCGGATACGATCCCCCGTTCACCTGGACCCAGTGGCTGGTCGACGACCAGCGCGAGAGCTCGGGCCGCACCGACGTCCTGACCTTCACCACCGATGTATTGACAGCCCCGGTTCAGATCTCCGGCGAGCCACTGGTCAATCTGATCGCCTCGACCAGCGGAACGGACAGCGACTGGGTGGTAAAGCTGATCGACGTCTATCCGGACATGGTTCCGGCCCAGCCGGACATGGGCGGCTATCAACTGGCGGTGTCGATGGACATTTTCCGCGGCCGATATCGCGAAAGCTACAGCGATCCCAAGGCCATCACGCCGGACAAGCCCCTGCCCTATCGTTTCGGCCTGCCGATCACGAACCATGTGTTCAAGCCGGGTCACCGGATCATGGTGCAGGTGCAGTCCAGCTGGTTCCCGCTGTACGACCGCAACCCGCAGACCTTCGTGCCGAACATCTTCTTCGCCAAGCCGGCCGACTATGTGAAGGCCACACAGCGCGTGTTCCACAGGGGCGACGCGGCCAGCTTCATCGAACTGCCGGTGGTGGACGCCAAGTAACAACGAGAAAGGCCGGCGGGGTCACCGCCGGCCTTCCTTCTACGGAGAGAGTGTCGACAGGTCAGCGGTCGCCGCGCCTGACGTTTTCATCCTGCTGATTGGCCTCGCCCCCAGGGTTGCGGCCCTGCTCGTCCTGCCTGGGCCCGTCCTGCTTGGCCCCATCCTGCCTGGGTTGCCCTTGCTGCTGTTGCTGGCCGGGCGTTCGGCGTTGCTGGTCGTTCTGCTGCTGCTGCGGATCGCGGTTGTTGTCAGCCATGGGCCTTACTCCTGTTACACAGCGCGCTCGTGACGCACGGAGATAGAACGGGTCGGGACTCGCGGCGTTCCTACGGCCGAGCCGCCTTAATTCAGGCTAAGCTTTGGAATTTACACAGCTTTGCCGGAAATTCTCGCCCCGCCGCCGCGATTGTCTGAAGCCGAAACGTTCATTCCGCTGATCGCGCCGCTTAAAGCAAAGCTTTCGCCTCCAGCGTGAGATTCAAGGTTAATCCGCACTCTGCGGGGGAGAGAACTGGAATCCTCGTTTCGCAGCGCGCAACGTCAGCCGAACACTGAATGGGGAGGCGTCGGCGGAGCCCTCCGAAGACGCGAAGAGTCAAAACACCATGGCCGACCACGAAGTTCGGTTCCCCGAGACCTATGTCAGCGGCGTGCCCGTCTGGGCCAAGCGCCGCAAGCGCTCCAGCGTGCATCCCCTTCTGAACCTGATCGTGATCCTGCTGGCCCTGTTCGGGGCCGTGGTCATCGGCGTGTCTCTGCGCATGGGCTCGGTCGAGAAGGGTGGCGTAGTGATCGATCACTGGCTCGGCGAGGGCGGCGCCCACATGGAGCGCCTCATCAGGTCGATGTAGCTCGCCGTTCGGCCGGCAAGAAGAGCGACAGACTGTGGCGGAATCTGAACGAGCGGGTTAGAAGGCGCGCCCATGAGCACGCCCCAAAAGCCCATGGCCGAATTGGCCGCCGAGTTCGGCCTGAAACCCGCCGAATATGACGTTGTCCTCAAGCGCCTGGGGCGAGAGCCCAACCTGGTGGAGTTGGGCGTGTTCTCGGTGATGTGGTCCGAGCACTGCTCGTACAAGTCCTCGAAGAACCAGCTGAAGAAGTTTCCGATCGACGGACCGCGCGTGATCTGCGGGCCTGGCGAGAACGCCGGCGTCATCGACATCGGCGACGGCGACGCGATCATCTTCAAGATGGAGAGCCACAACCACCCCTCCTATATCGAACCCTATCAGGGCGCGGCGACGGGCGTGGGCGGCATCATGCGTGACGTCTTCACGATGGGCGCGCGGCCGATCGCCCTGTTGAACGCCCTGCGCTTCGGCGATCCGGAGCACCCGAAGACCAAGCGCCTGGTGGACGGCGTGGTCGCCGGCATCGCCGGCTACGGCAACTGCGTGGGCGTGCCCACGGTCGCGGGCGAGACCAACTTCCACAAGGGCTACAACGGCAACATCCTGGTCAACGCCATGTGCGTGGGCCTGGCCAAGGCCGACAGCATCTTCTACTCGGCCGCCCCGGGCCCGGGCCTGGCGGTCGTCTATTTCGGCTCCAAGACCGGCCGTGACGGCATCCACGGCGCGACCATGTCCTCCACCGAGTTCACCGAGGACTCCGAGGAGAAGCGTCCCACGGTGCAGGTCGGCGACCCCTTCGCCGAGAAGCTGCTGATCGAGGCCACGCTGGAGCTGATGGCCACCGGCGCTGTCGCCGCCATCCAGGACATGGGCGCGGCGGGCCTGACCTCCTCGTCGGTCGAGATGGCCGGCAAGGGCGGCGTCGGCATCGAGCTGAACATGGACATGGTCCCGCAGCGCGAGACCGGCATGAGCGCCTACGAGATGATGCTGTCGGAAAGCCAGGAGCGCATGCTGGCGGTCCTGAAGCCTGGCCGCGAGCAGGACGGCCACGCCATCTTCGAGAAGTGGGGCCTGGACGCCGCCGTCATCGGCTACACCACCGACACCGGCCGCCTGGTGCTGAAGCACCACGGCGAAACGGTCTGCGACGTGCCGCTGGCGCCGCTGTTCGACGACGCGCCGCTGTATGACCGCCCGTGGGTCCAGCCCAAGCTCGACCCGCGCCTCGATCCCGCGACCATCCCCGCCCCGATCGACTGGAACGAAGCGGTCCTGAAGATCGTCGGCTGCCCGGACATGGCCTCCAAGCGCTGGCTGTGGGAGCAGTACGATCGCCACGTGATGGCCGACACCCTGGAAGACAGCGCTACAGGCTGCGACGCCGGCATCGTGCGCATCCACGGCACGGGCAAGGCCATCGCGGTCACCAGCGACTGCACCCCGCGCTACGTCCAGGCCGATCCCTACGAGGGCGGCAAACAGGCCGTGGCCGAGGCCTGGCGCAACCTGACGGCCGCCGGCGCCCTGCCGATCGCCATCACCGACAACCTCAACTTCGGCAGCCCCGAAAAGCCCGAGACCATGGGCCAGATCGTCCGCGCCACCGACGGCATGGCCGAGGCCTGCCGCGCGCTGGACTTCCCGGTCGTGAGCGGGAATGTCAGCCTCTACAACGAGACCAACGGCGTCGCCATTCCGCCGACCCCGACCGTCGGCGCCGTGGGCCTGCTTGAGGACTACGACCTGCGCACCGACTTCTCCAGCGTCGCCGAGGGCGATACGCTGGTGCTGATCGGCGAGACGCGCGGCGAACTGGGCGCCTCGATCTATCTGCGCGAGATCCTGGGCCGCGAGGACGGCGCGCCCCCGCCGGTCGACCTGGCGCTGGAGCGTAAGAACGGCGACTTCGTGCGCGGCCTGATCAGCTCGGGCCTTGTCGCGGGTGTCCACGACCTGTCCGACGGCGGCCTGCTGATCGCCGCGGCCGATATCGCCCTGGCCAGCAAGGTCGGCGTCACCCTGAACGCCACCAGCACCGCCCACGCCCACCACTATCTGCTGGGCGAGGACCAGGCCCGCTACCTGATCGCCACGCCGGATCCCGACGCGGTGCTGGACGCGGCCAAGGACGCTGACGTTCGCGCCAGTGTCGCCGGCGTCGCGGGCGGGAACGACTTCGCGTCGAAGGACCTTTTCAGCGTCTCGCTCGACGCCCTGCGCACGGCTCACGAAGCCTGGCTGCCGGGCTACATGAACGCCCCCAAGGCCTAAGCCCGGAAGGCTCCAGTACGATGCGTATCCCCGCCCTCACCGCCGCCATCGCCGCCCTGATGCTGAGCGCCTGCGCGGCGCCCAGCGCCCAACAGGCCGCCGAACCGGCCGCTCCGTCCGCCCAGACCCTGGCCGCCCAGACCCTGGCCGCCCAGTGCTCGGCCAAGGGCGGTTCGATCCAGCCGGTCGGCAAGGCCCAGATCCCGACCTGCGTCGTGCCCTATGCCGACGCTGGCAAGGCCTGCACCGACAAGAGCCAGTGCGAAGGCGCGTGCATCCTCGAGGGCAACCTGGAACCCGCGAGCGACGTCACCGGCCAGTGCCAGAAGACCAATCGCCAGTTCGGCTGCTACGCCAAGGTCGTGAACGGCAAGTCGACCGGGGCGATCTGCGTCGACTGATCCCGCCCGGGGTCAGGCGTAGGTCACGTTCTCCAGGCTGAAGGCGAAGGGCGTGGACGTTCGTCCCGGCCCGCCGCCGGTCATCACGATATCCGCGCTGGCCAAGCCCAGAAGTGAGATCTCGGTGTTGACCTGGGACAGGATGGCCGCGTTCATCACCTCGCCCTCAACGACCTGAGAGACCACGCCGATCCAGATCGTCGGCCTGAACGAGAAGACGGCCTTCTGGCCGGGCGCGATGCTGGTCTTGCTCGCGAAGAGCTTTCCGGCCTTGTAGATGTTGGCGTTAATCGCGCCCATGGCCAGGTTGTTGCGGACTTCGATCTCGGTCACGCTGGTCGCCGGACCGACGGCCTGCAACGTATCGCCCGAGGCCGTTAGCGACAGAGCGAACGCCTGGCCATTCGCCGCCGACATCTGCGGCGAATAATTGCCATAGCTGTCGGAAGCCGAGACCATGTTGCTCATGGGATAGGTGAAGGGGTGGTTCCAGCCCTGGCCGCAGTTCTTGATGACCCGCCAGGCCACCGCCAGCTCGTCGAACGATGTCGAGGCGTTCCTGCCGAAGATCACGATGTCGCTGCTGTTGAGATCGTTCGACTGATTGACGAAGTTCAGCTTGACGGCATGGCCGTCCTGCTCATCGCCCGCCTGAGCGAAAGCGGTGACGTCGGCCTGGTTACGGTCGTTGGACTCGTTGACGAAATCGGGCGCGGCCACCTCCGTCGAGGCGGCGGCAAGCGGTTCAGCGGTGTCGGCGGGCATGGCTATCCTCCCAGCGTGGATCGCAATCCAAACTAGAATAACGCCGATATACAACCAAGTCGAATCAGGCGGCGTGCGTCCGGCCCGACCACCGCGCCACCGTCTCCAGTAGCTTCGTCGGGTTGATCGGCTTTCCCAGGTGGTCGTCCATGCCTGCCGCCAGGCAGGTGGCGATCTGTTCGGGCAGGACGTTGGCGGTCATGGCCACGATCGGGGTGGCCGCGCCGCGCGCGCCCTCCATGGCCCGGATCTCGCGGGTGGCGGTCAGGCCGTCCATGATCGGCATCTGCACGTCCATCAGCACGAGGTCGAAATGGCCCTGGCGCATGGCCTCGACGCCGGCGACGCCGTCATTGGCGGTCTCCACGTCCACGCCGAACGGCTCCAGCATGGTCTTGATCAGCTCGCGGTTGACGGCGTTGTCCTCGACCAGCAGCAGGCGCACGCCCGCCTCGCCGTCCAGCAGCGGCGTGGCCTCCGCCTCCTGCGCGGCCAGTTCGGCCAGCGGCCCCCGGACCTCGAACCAGAAGGTCGAACCCTGCCCTTCGACGCTGTCGACGCCGATCTGGCCCTCCATACGCTCGACGATGCGGCGCGAGATGGCCAGGCCCAGGCCCGTGCCCCCGAAGCGGCGCGAGACAGCCGCGTCGGCCTGCGAGAAACGGTCGAAGATGTTGTCCAGGTGCTCCGGCGCGATGCCGATGCCGGTGTCGGTCACCGCGCCGCGCAACAGCGCCGCGTCGCCCTCGACCTTCTGGCTAAGCGCCACCGTGATCGAGCCGTGGGCCGTGAACTTCACGGCGTTGGACAGGAAGTTCAGCAGCACTTGCGACAGGCGCGGCCCGTCCAGGTTCATGGGCCTGAGGCCCTTGCTGGTCTTGACCTTGATGACCAGGCCCTTGGCGACGGCCCGCTCCTCGACGAGCGCCGCGCAGGACGAGGCCATGGCGGCGGGATCGAACGGCGCCGGGTCCAGCTCCAGCCCGCCGGCCTCCAGCCGCGAGAAGTCCAGCACGTCGTTGACCACGCTCAGCAGGGTGTTGCTGGCGTCGAGGATGTGGCCGACCTGGCGGGCGGCGGTCTGGCTCAGGCCGCGCGAGCGGCGCAGCACCTCGGCGAAACCGATGATGGCCGTGAGCGGCGTGCGCAGCTCGTGGGTCATGTTGGCCAGGAAGTCGGACTTGGCCGCCGACGCCGTCTCGGCCAGTTCCAGCGCCTTGGCGATGTCCAACTCCAGCTGCTTGCGCTCGGTGATGTCGCGCGAGGTGACCAGCAGGATCCCGGAGCCGTCGCTCAGCAGAGAATAGGCGCTCTCCAGCCAGATCAATGTTCCGTCCTTGCGCGTGCACTCGTAGTCGGCGGTGGCGGGCGCGCCACCGGGCGTCAGGCCGCGGATCAGCTTCTGGACGCGCGCGAAATCGACCTCGCCGACCATGGCCTGGGGCGGCAAGGCCATGAACTCGTCCAGCGTGTAGCCGGTGATCCGCTGGATGCTGGGCGAGCTATAGACGCGCTCGCCCTTCGGCGACCACAGGGCCACGTGGTCGGTCAGGTTGTCGCTCAGCAGGCGATAGAGGCGTTCGGCCTTCTCCGCCTCGACCCGTCGACGGTCGGCCTCCTCGATCGCCTCCTGCTTGGCGTCGAGGGTGGCGGAGAGGTCGTCGCGCAGCCGCTCCAGTCGCTGGCGCTGGCAGGTCAGCCAGTAGGACAGCGGCGCGGCCACCACCAGCGCGATCAGCAGGGTCGAGAGGGGCGTGTAGGCGTTCGGCGCATTCAACAGGACGATGTTGACCAGATAGTCCGTCGCCATGACCGCGCCCACGATGAGAGCCACCGTCGGCGCGGTTCCAAAGATCCGATCTTTCAAGACGCCCAGGTTGATGGTGCGCTCCCGCCGCCGACTGAATCACGTTGCACCTCGCCAGAATAAGGAAAGATTGCGTGGCTCCGCCAGCCGCGGCGACATTTCGTCGCGCGGAAATTCAAATCAAACCCGAGACTTAGCGCCCCGAAGCCTTGGCCACGACGTCAAGGTCCTTTTCGAGCGCCAGGCTGGCCAGGACGACGGTCGCCACCGAACGCTTGAAGAAGTCCTGCGGCACGGTCGCGAAATCATCCGTGGGCTTATGATATTCGGGATGGTCCTCGACCCCGAAATAGACCCACGGCACGCCCTTCTCGCCGAAGGCGTAATGGTCGGACTGGGTGGTCCAGTTGTTTTCCTTGCCGTCGGTGTCGGTGTCGTGGCCCAGCTTCAGCGTCACATTCGCGGTCGTGGCGACCTTGACCAGGATCGGCTTCAGGAAGGGGAACGGCGAAGCGCCCGAGACGTAGAGCTCGTTCCTGGCGTTCTTGCTCAGCATGTCGAAATTGACATCGAGCGCGATGGTCTCCAGCGGAACCGGCGGGGCGGCGGCGAAGGCCTTGGCGCCGCGCAAGCCGCTCTCCTCGGCGTCGACCACCGCGAAGATCACGTCGTGCTTGGGCCGCTTGGCCTTGAAGGCCTCGGCCACGGCCAGCAGACCCGCCACGCCCGAGGCGTTGTCATCGGCGCCGTTGTAGATCTCGCCGTTACGGACGCCCAGATGATCGTAGTGGGCCGAGACGACCATCGCCTTGCCGGGCTTGGTTCCCTTGATGCGGGCCACCAGGTTGACGCCCTGCAGCTTGGTCCCGTCGCGCTTGGCGAACTCGAAGGGCTGCTCGAACCTGTCGCTGATCGGCGAGAGGCCGATCTGCGCGAAGCGCGACAGGATGTAGGTCCGCGCCTTTTCCGAACCCGGCGTGCCGGGCGCACGGCCCTGCATGTCGTCGGCCGACAGGGTGCGGACATCGTCGATGGCCTTGTCGCCGGGAGCGGCGAGAGCCGGCGCGGCGGCGGAGAGGATCGCCGCGGCGATCAGCGCAGAAAGACGGATCATGGCGCCTACATGCCGTGCGCGAGGTGGCGAATTCAATTAAATCTCGCTCATATCGCCGTGGACCCTCGTGACCAACGCTGTCAGCGTAGGCTCGTTGTTAAGAAATCCCGGCCACATAAGCCCTTCAGAGACCGGAGCCTTCCCAGTGCCCATGTCCCACGCCGAGCTTGAGGCCCGCCTCACCAAGGCCTTCCCCGATTCCGAGATCGTGCTGACCGACCTGGCCGGCGACAACGACCACTGGAAAGCCCGCATCGTCTCGCCGGCCTTCAAGGGTCTGCCGCGCGTGCGCCAGCACCAACTGGTCAACAAGGCCCTGGCCGACGTGCTGGGCGGGACCCTGCACGCCCTGGCCCTCGAAACCGCTGCTCCGGCGGAATAGGAGAAGGGCGTGCGCTACCGGCCCTTCGGCGCCTCGGGCATGGCGATCTCGGCGCTCACGCTGCGCCTGGCCGACAGCTCGCGCCTCCGGACCAGCGAATGGCGCGCCCTGATCTTCACGGCGCTGGAAAACGGCATCAACAGCTTCCAGGTCGAGGGCGACTCGCCCGAACTGCTGAAGGGTGCGGCCGAGGCCTTCGCCAGCGTCGAGCGGCGGCTGCTGTTCCTGACCTGGCGGGTGCGCGGCGACGCGGCGGCCCTGGGCCACGAGGCCGTCGACGACCTGCTGAAGTCGGCGTTCGAGGGTCTTTCCCTAGACTATCTCGACCTCGTGCTGATCAACGACCCGCTGGCCCCGGCCCTGCCGCCCGTCTTCGAGGCCGGCCTGCGCTCGCTGTACGACAGCCACGCGATCCATGGCCTGGGTGTCGCCAGTCGCGGTGACATCGATCCGCATCTGCTGAAGAACGGGATGGTCACGACCATTTCCTCGCCGTTCAACCTGTCGTCCGGCTGGGCCGAGCGCCACCGCATCCGCCACGCCTCGACGCACGACTTCGCCGTGATCGGCGAGGACTTCTGGCCCCAGGTCCTGCGCGAGGGCGGCGGCCTGGCCGCTCCGAAGCCGTCCCTTTGGCGGCGCCGGTCCGACCCTCTGGCCGACATCGGCGGTTATGAGTTCCTGCACGCCACCCAGGGCTGGAGCGGCGAGGACATCTGCCTGGGCTACGCCCTGACCGAGCCGTCGCTGTCGACCGTGCGCATCACCGCAGACACCCGCCAGGATGTCGAGCGCCTGGCCGCCGTGGTCGAGCGGGACCTGCCCAACGGCGTCTGCGCCCAGATCGAGATGGCCCGCTTCTCGGCCCAGGAACGCGAGAAGGCCGCCAATCGTACTTGAAAGACAGGGCGCACTTGACCCTTCGGCCCGGGCGCCTAGCTGAAAGCCTTGAGTTCCAGGACAATCCCGATGACCGACGTCGCCTCCTCCCCGCCCTCGACTTCATCGCCAAGACCGTGGCCGAAAATCCGGTCGTGGTGTTCATGAAGGGCGTGCCGGACCAGCCGCGCTGCGGCTTCTCGTCGGTCGTCGTCCAGATCCTCGACCACCTGGGCGTCGAGTTCATCGGCGTCGACGTCCTGCAGGACGACGACCTGCGCCAGGGCGTCAAGACCTTCACCGACTGGCCGACCATCCCGCAGCTCTATGTGAAGGGCGAGTTCCTGGGCGGCAGCGACATCATCCGCGAGATGTTCCAGTCGGGCGAACTGAAGACCCTCTTCGTCGACCAGGGCCTCATCGCGGCCTGATCCGCGCGTGAGCCGCCTGTTCGTCCCGCCCTCTGACGCCTATTCCCTGACCTTCGAGCCCAAGGCGTCGGACATCGACGCTAACGGCCACGTCAACAACGTGGTCTATCTGGGCTGGGCCCAGGATCTGGCCATCGCCCACTGGGAAGCCTGGGCGAGCCCTGAACAGCGCGCGCCCTGGAGCTGGATCGCGCGCCGCCACGAGATCGACTATCGCCGCGAGCTGCTGCCAGGCGAAATCGCCACCGGCTACACCTGGGTCGGCGAACTGAAGGGTCCGCGCTTCGAGCGCTTCGTCCGCATCGACGGCCCGGACGGCGAGATGTGCGCCCAGAGCCGCACCGACTGGGTGCTGATCGACATCGCCGCCAAACGCCCCGCGCGCGTCCTGCCCTGGATGATCGAGCGCTTTACGCCGAAGGGTTAGGGAAGCGTCTTCTGAGGCTTGTAGATCCGGAGCATCCGGAGGCCGCCGCACCGCGAACATGTGCCGAGCGTGTAGCTCGTTCCAAAGCCTCCGTAGCGGATGCCGCCCGTGGAGGCCAACGACCGCTGCCGACCACAGCTCGTGCACTGGATCTTCCAAGCGCTCGACTCTCGGGTCACATCCTCGGCGAAGTTGCCGAGGGCCTTCCGGATTTTGTCGAACATCAAAGGCCCCCTCGCCGCTGCCCTTCAGACGCTGTCGGATTGGCGATCAAGACCCGCTCGCCGCGCTTCAGACCAAGCTCTTCATAACTGAACGTCATGTCCGCCCAGACCTTGGGACCCTTGCAGGTCTCCAGTCGGCGACGGGCGAAGGCGACCACCGCCCGGCCATCCTTGCGGTCCACCCGGAAGACCATGTCCGCCCGGTTGGCGCAGCCTCGGCTCTCGATCCGGATCGTCACCGCGCGGCGCTCCAGCGAGACCATGAGCAGAGACTCCAGCTCCGGCCAGGTTTCGCCGGAGACAAGCCTCGGCGTCGTCGCGCAGCCGGCCAGCACGAACGCCGCGCCGGAGAGCATGAAACACCTGCGTGAGCCTCCGCTCGCCATCCACTCCACATGTCGCTAGCCGCCCGGAGTCGGAGCATCCCCTAACGAGGATCGGCTGGCTACCCCCAGGGACCGGGCTCGCGGCCGGGGCTGGGTGGGACCGAGGGCGCGGCCGCCATGGCCGGGACGGGGCGAACGGCCTGGCGCGAGACGCCCAGCCGCATCAGCGCCTCGACGCGGTTGCGGGTCGCCGGGTGAGTCGAGAACAGGTTGTCCGCGCCCTTGCCGTTCAGCGGGTTGATGATGAACATGTGGGCCGTGGCGGGATTACGCTCGGCCTCGTAGTTCACATAGCCGCCGCGGGCGTAGGCCTCGATCTTCTCCAGCGCGCGGGCCAGGGCCGCCGGGTCGCCGCCGATCGACGCGCCGATGCGGTCGGCCTCGTACTCGCGGGTCCGGCTGATGGCCATCTGCACCAGCATGGCGGCGATGGGCGCGAGGATGGCGATGGCGATCGCCCCGATCACGCCGCCCGGCCGCTCCTCGTCCCGCGAACCGCCGAAGAAGAACGCGAAATTGGCCAGGGCCGAGATCGCGCCGGCGATGGTCGCCGTCACGGTCATGGTCAGGGTGTCGCGATTCTTCACGTGGGCCAGCTCGTGGGCCATCACGCCCCGGATCTCGTCGCGGGTCAGCAGGGACAGCAGGCCCGTGGTCGCGGCGACGGCGGCGTGGGCCGGGTCGCGGCCGGTGGCGAAGGCGTTGGGCTGGTCGCTCTGGATCACCGTCACGCGCGGACGCGGCAGGCCGGCCTTCCGCGCCATCTCCACGACGTCCGTCACATAGTGACGGATCAGCGACTCGGGATGGCTCTCGTCCACCGTCTGCGCGCCATAGGTCCGCAGCACGATCTTGTCCGCGTTCCAATACGAGAACGCGTTCAGCGCCACGGCGAAGGCCAAGGCGATCAGCATCCCCGTGGGACCGCCGATCAGATAGCCGGCGCCCATGAACAGCGCGGTCAGGCCCGCCAGCAGCATGTAGGTCTTGAGGTGGTTCATCGGTCTATCAGGGTTGTCAGTCGAAGATGTCGAACAGGTCGAAGCGCTTTTTCTTTTGGCCGTACGAGCCCGAATGGCGACGGTCATCGTCATGGTCATGGCGCCCATGATCGCGCTTGTGGTGATCGTGGTGATGGTCGGGACGCGTGTAGGGGCGCGGCTCGTTGTAGATCGCCTGCGTCTCCTCGCGCTCCAGGGACATCAGCTTTTCAAGTTCGCCCGGTCCAGCCAGACGCCTCGGCAGCGCGGGCACATGTCGAACTCGACGCTGGCGCGCTGCACGGCCTGCATGGAGCCATCGCAGTTGGGGCACATCAGAAGGGGCATCAAGGAACCTCCGGTCCAGGGGAATGGATCGGGTGTCCTCGATGACAGGCGGCGCCTTTTGGGGGAGGGGCGGTGGCGGCCGGACCCAGACATCGAGAACACCCGATGCGGTCCGACATCACGAGTGCTTGCATCACTCGCCAGAGGGGCCCGGTCCCGCCTCCTAAAGCTGGGATAGCGCCCTAGCCGTTTCAAGAGGCGCGAAGCCCTTAAGGACAAGACCCTCCCCCGCGATGCGCGGAGGGTCCAACAAAAAAGGCCCCGGATCGCTCCGGGGCCTTTTCCGTATCTGTTCGGATCCGACGCTTACGAAGCGTAGAATTCGACGACCAGGTTCGGTTCCATCTTCACCGGATACGGAACTTCCGACAGTTCCGGAGCGCGGACGAAGGTGGCCGACAGGCCCTTGGCGTCGACCGAGACGTACTCGGCGAAGTCGCGCTCGTTCGAGGCGACGGCTTCGAGCACGAGCGCCATGTTGCGTGACTTTTCGCGGACCGCGATCACGTCACCGGCCTTGCAGCGGTACGACGGGATGTTCACGCGCTTGCCGTTCACGGTCACGTGGCCGTGGTTCACGAACTGGCGGGCGGCGAACACGGTCGGCACGAACTTGGCGCGATAGACGATGGCGTCCAGGCGCGATTCGAGCAGCGAGATCAGGTTCTCCGAGGTGTTGCCCTTGCGGCGAGCAGCTTCCTCGTAGGTGCGCGAGAATTGCTTCTCGGTCAGGTTGCCGTAGTAGCCCTTCAGCTTTTGCTTGGCGCGCAGCTGCAGGCCGAAGTCCGAAACCTTCTGCTTGCGGCGTTGGCCGTGCTGGCCGGGGCCGTACGAGCGTTGGTTGACCGGGGACTTGGGACGGCCCCACAGGTTTTCACCCATGCGGCGGTCGATCTTGTACTTGGCGCTATGGCGCTTGGACATAAGTCACTCTTTTATTCGATCCGTGCCGGCCCCTCGAACGAGGTGCGATCTCAACGGCGGCTTCGGGTCAATCCGTCATGCGTTTTTCGCGCCGTCCGGCGAGCCGGCGGCGTGAAGGCGCGGTTTATGCCGGAGGAGCCTATCCGAGTCAATGCGGCCGCCTCAGAGCTGGGCGGCATGCCGGATACGGACGATGCGCACGGCATCGTCGCCGAAATACTAGCGGATCACGTAGGGCGGCACGACGACCAGTTCCCGCAACGTGGCTGTCGCCAAGCGCCCACGTTTGGGGTGCTCAGCCAAACTCTCGGCCGCCGACCTCAGACGCGCGGCGATGCGTTGCGCGGCCAGGGGACTGAACCGCCCGATATACTCGCGAATGGCCATCAGGTCGGCCAGCGCACGCTTGGTCCAGACTACTTGCGCCACGTCGCTGGAGCAGGCTGCTCATCAGGCGTGCCCCAGGTGTCGAGCCAAGCCGCCACCTCTTCATGCGGAACAACGCGACCAGCCGCGATGTCGGCCATGCCTTCGGCGTCGGCGGCCGCTTCGGCTTCCTCGTCGATCTCGAAGATGGAGGGTTCAGGGACCATTGAGGCAGCATAGCAGATCGCCATGCGCCCTCAACGGCTTGCCAGCGAGAACTACAATTTTTGCGCGTGATATTCCACGTGCTCGCCGATGAAGGTCGAGATGAAGAAGTAGCTGTGGTCGTAGCCCTCCTGACGCCGGACGGTGACCTTGCGGCCGGCCTTGGCGGCGGCGGCTTCGATCAGTTCGGGCTTCAGCTGGCTTTCCAGGAAGTTGTCGGCCAGGCCCTGGTCGATCAGAATGTCGTCGAACGCGGCCCCCTTGCCGTCCTCGATCAGCGCGCAGGCGTCGTGGGCGCGCCAGGCCGCGCGGTCGGGGCCGAGATAAGCAGTCATCGCCTTGTCGCCCCACGGGCAGTTCAACGGCGAGACGATCGGGGCGAAGGCGCTGACCGACCTGAAGAGCTCCGGATGCTTCAAGGCGATGGTCAGGGCGCCATGGCCGCCCATCGAGTGGCCGAAGATCCCCCGGCGCGCCGGGTCCAGCGGGAACGCCCCATCGACGGCCGCCAGCAGATCGCCGGTGACGTACGAATGCATCATGAAATGCGGCGCCCACGGCGCCTGGGTGGCGTCGACATAGAAGCCCGCCCCCTGTCCCAGGTCGTAGGCCGGGTCGTCGGCCACGCCCTCACCGCGCGGCGAGGTGTCCGGCGCCACGATCGCCACGCCGTGCTGGGCCGCATAGGCGTAGACGCCCGACTTCACCGTGAAATTGTCCTCGGTGCAGGTCAGGCCCGACAGCCAGACGAGATAGGGGAACGGCCCCTTCCCGTCCGGAACCCACACCGTGAACTTCATCGGCGTGCCGGTGCTGGTGGAGGCGTGCTTGCAGTAGCGCAGCGTTCCGCCGTGGACGCGATGGGTGGCGAGGGTTTCAACGGTCATGGACGTCTTCTCCCCCTTCCCCCTTGATGGGGGAAGGGTCGGGGATGGGGGTGAACAGCGGTGGCGGACGTCACTGAGGCCGCGCCTAATCCTGAAGCGGGGTCACCCCCACCCCTGCCCCTCCCCCATCCAAGGGGGAGGGAAACTTCCCTTAGAACGTCACCACGGTCCGGATGCTCTCGCCGGCGTGCATCAGGTCGAAGGCCTTGTTGATGTCCTCCAGCGGCAGGACGTGGGTGATCATCGGGTCGATCTGAATCTTGCCGTCCATGTACCAGTCGACGATCTTCGGCGTGTCGGTGCGGCCGCGTGCGCCGCCGAAGGCCGTGCCGCGCCAGACGCGGCCGGTGACCAGCTGGAACGGGCGGGTGGAGATCTCCTTGCCGGCCTCGGCCACGCCGATGATGATGCTCTCGCCCCAACCGCGATGGCAGGCCTCCAGCGCCTGACGCATGACCGTGGTGTTGCCGGTCGCGTCGAAGGTGTAGTCGGCGCCGCCGTCGGTCAGGGCCACCAGATGCTGAACCAGATCGCCGTCGATGGTCTTCGGGTTGACGAAGTGGGTCATGCCGAACTTGCGGCCCCAGGCCTCGCGGTCCGGGTTGAGATCGACGCCGACGATCATGTTGGCGCCGACCAGCTTCAGGCCCTGGATGACGTTCAGGCCGATACCACCCAGGCCGAAGACGATGGCGTTGGCGCCCGGCTCGACCTTGGCGGTGTTGGTCACCGCGCCGACGCCCGTGGTCACGCCGCAACCGCAATAGCAGGCGGTCTTGAACGGCGCGTCGCGGCGGATCTTGGCCACCGCGATCTCGGGCAGCACCGTGTAGTTCGAGAAGGTCGAGCAGCCCATATAGTGGGCGATGGCCTGGCCCTTGTACGAGAAGCGGCTGGTGCCGTCCGGCATCAGCCCCTTGCCCTGGGTGGCGCGGATGGCCGTGCAGAGGTTGGTCTTGCCGGAAAGGCAGCTTTTGCACTGACGGCATTCGGGCGTGTAGAGTGGGATCACGTGATCGCCGACCGCCACCGACGTGACGCCCGGACCGACCTCGACCACCACGCCCGCGCCCTCGTGGCCCAGGATCGACGGGAAGATGCCTTCGCTGTCCAGGCCGTCCAGCGTGTAGGCGTCGGTATGGCAGACGCCGGTCGCCTTGATCTCGACCATCACCTCGCCGAACTTCGGCCCCTCCAGGTCGACCTCGACGATCTCCAGCGGCTTCTTGGCCTCGAAGGCGACGGCGGCGCGGGTTTTCATGGAGAGACTCCCTAGAGATTTGCGCGATCTTGGTACGCCGCGCGGGCCGCGTCGATAATCCCGATCTGCGCAAAACATTGTTGCTCACACGGAACAATTATCGCAACTCTCGCGCATGAGCCGCTGGGACGGGATCGACGAATTCGTGGCCACGGCCGAGGCCGAGAGCTTCTCCAAGGCCGCCCTGCGCCTGGGCCTGTCGACCTCGGGAGTCAGCCGCGCCGTCGCCGGGCTGGAAGAGCGGCTGCAGACCCGCCTGCTCTATCGCACCACCCGCCGCGTCAGCCTGACCGACGCCGGCCGCGCCTTCCTGGCTCGTTGCCGCCAGCTGATCCTCGACCGCGACGAGGCCCTGGCCGCCGTCGGCGAGGAGGATGGCGAACTGAAAGGCCTGCTGCGCATGACCTGTTCGACGGCCTATGGCGAGCGGTTCGTGGCCCCGGCGGTCAACGCGTTCATGCTGGTCCACCCCAGGCTGTCGATCCTGATCGAGCTGGACGACGCGGTGCGCGACATCGTCAGCGAGGGCTTCGACCTGGCCATTCGTTTCGGCCGCCTGACCGACAGCCGACTGATCGCCAAGCGCCTGGCCTCGCGCACCCGCCGGCTCTGCGCCGCGCCCGGCTACCTGGCGCGCGCCGGCGCCCACAGGCCATCGCCGACCTCTCGCGCCACGCCTGCGTGCTGGGCGCGGTCGACACCTGGCCGTTCCGCGAGCATGGCCCCGACGGCGAGCGCGAGATCGCCTTCAAGCCGCAAGGGCGGTGGCGCTGCAACAGCGGCCAGGCGGTGCTGGACGCGGCGCTGCAGGGGCTGGGGATCTGCCAGCTGCCGAACTTCTATGTCGACGCCGCCATCGCCGACGGCCGTCTGGTCCCGCTGCTGGAGGCCCACCGCCCCGCCGACGAGGGCGTGTGGGCGGTCTATCCGCACCTGCGCCTGCTGCCCGCCAAGGCCCGCCTGCTGGTCGAGCACCTGGAGCGCAGCCTGGCCGAGGCCGGCTAGACCTTGACCACCGCCGGCAACCGGAAGCGGCCGTCCAGCAGTTCCGCCTTGGGCAGGTAGGCCCGTAGGTACATCGCGAACGGGCCGGACTTGGGCGCGGGCAGCCAATTGGCGGTCTTGTCGCCGCCGGGGTCGGCGCGGCCGATCCAGAGGTCGAGGGTCCCGTCGGCGTTGCGCTTCAGCCCCGGCGTGCGATCGCCGATCGCGTAGCGCTTGAGCGGATTGTCGGTGAAGAAGAACTGGCCATCGGCGGTGGCCTCGTACATCGACAGCGACCAGAAGCCGTCCAGCGGCAGTTGGGCCGGAAGGCTCAGGCGATAGGGGCCATCGCCCGTGAAGGTCCCCGCCCCATCGTCTCCGGCCGCCTTCAGGTACATGGCCTCGGCCACCGGCAAAGCGCCCAGGCCCTGCAGGGCGATGATGGCGCGGTAGAGATAGTCCTGGCCGTAGTCACCGAGGGTGGGACGCGGATACGCCCAGCCGCCGGTGAACACCTGCCGCCCCTTGGCGAAGACGGTGATCATCTTGGCCTCGTCGACGCCGTCGGCGGCCGCGGTCTCGCTGAAGGGTCCCGCACCGAGGAAGGCGCCCGTGCTACGCAGGATCTTCAGGTCGGTCGGCGGGGCCGGGTCGCTGGCCAGCAGGGTCCGCGCGGCGGCGAAATAGTCCGCCGGCTTGGCGTCGCGGGCGGCGTAGGCGGCGAGCGGGCCGCCAGCCGGCCCCTTCAGCACGAAGCCGTCCTGGGCCTTGTGGGTGGCGGCCAGATCCTCGCCACCGTCGGTCAGGATACGGATCAGCATCCAGGCATGCGGCGTGGCGATGCGGACGGGGTTCGGTCCCGTCGAGGCCTGCCCCGGTCCGATCAGGGTGAAGGTCCCGCCCTCGCCGCCGATCGTGCGCGTCCCCAGCACCACATTGTTATTGGTGAACATGTCCATCACCGCCACCGAATAGTAGCGCTTGCCCATCGGCGGGATGGTCAGGGTCGCGGCCCCCTTGGAAAGATCCAGGAAGGCGGACGAATAGAGGGTGTCGTTGTTGGGCGTCGTGACCCAGCGGGCCGTATGGTCCGACAGGGTGCGGGTATGGCTCAGCCAGTTGATCGCCGCGCCGGAGGCCTTGAGGACGCGCGCCCGAGTGGTGGCCGTCTCGATCAGAGGCAGGGCATAGAGATAGGCGTTGCGCGCGGCGGTGGCGTCACCATCCATTTTTTCCCGGATAGCGGCGCTCGCCAAGCTCGGCGTCAGCCCCACGGATCCGGCCAGAGCCAGCAGTTCACGACGGTTCATTCCGCCCTCCCCAACAGTTGTTTGAAGGGAGTGAACGCGGGAACGGCGCGGGACGCAAGCGTCGCGCGCCGTCAGTCGGTTCAGTCCGCGCTTGCGAAACGCGCGGCGTGAACGACACTTTCCAGGGTGATCAGCGTGGCGTCGACGCGGTCGTGAGCGTCCGAGCCGACGACCTTCTTGGCGACGGCCGACGACAGGGCCTCGCGCAGATGTCCCAGGGCCCTGGGCGGCGCCACGAGGACCACCTGGTTCAGGCCATGCTTGGCCACCAGGGTTTCCACGCGCTTGGCCAGATCGGCGAGGAACGCCTTCTCGGCCCGATCGCGCGCGTCGCCCGAGTGGGTGATATGGCTGGGCGCTGCGTGGTCGTGATGTTCCTTCACGTCAGCCAGCCATTCGGGCCGGTCATGGAGCGGTCCGTCGATCCGCGTCTGCTCCAGCAGCCGGGCGCGACGTCCATCGGCGACGACGATCAGGGTTGTTGCATCGGGGGTCATGGACGTTCCTTACTTTGCCACGGTTGGAACGTGCGCCCGCCGGAGCGGCAAAAGGATGATTAAAGTCAAATTCGCGCCGAGCTTTGATCCTTAAGGAGCCTCGCTCTTGGCGGCCTTGGCGGCCAGCTTGGCCAGGACGCGGCCGCGCCCCTTGCTGAGCGCGGTGATCACACCCCGGAAGGTGCGGACCTCCTGGTCGGTCAGGCGGGCGCGGGCCAGGGGGACGCGCAGGTTGCGCACCATCGAGGGCTTCTTCTCCGGCGGATGATAGAAGCCGGCCTTGTCCAGCTCGCCCTCGAGGTGCTCGTAGAGGCCCATCAGGGTCGCCTGATCGGCGGGCTCCTCGACGTTCTGCTCGAACTTCTTCCAGGGGCGGTCGTCCTGGGTCATCTTCCATTCGTAGGCGTTGATCGACACCGCCTGGGCCAGGTTCAGCGAGCGGAAGCGCTCGTCGATCGGGATCGAGACGATGGCCTGGCACAGGGCGATGTCGTGGGTCTCCAGACCCGCGCGCTCGCCGCCGAACAGCAGGCCGACGCCGCGGCCCAGGGCGACCTCCTCGGCCAGGTGGCCGGCGCTCTCGCGCGGGGTGTAGACCGGCAGGCGCGTCTCGCGCGGGCGGGCGGTGGTGGCGTAGACCAGCTTGAGATCGGCGATCGCCGCTTCCAGAGTGTCGAACACCCTGGCGTCGTCCAGCGGCCAGTTGGCGCCAGAGGCGCTGGCCCAGGCTCGCTCCTGCGGCCAGCCGTCACGCGGCCGCACCAGGCGCAGGTCGTAGAGCCCGAAATTGGCCATCACCCGGGCCACCGCGCCGATGTTCTCGGCCAGCTGAGGCTCGTTGAGGATCACGCAGGGGGGCGTGACTTTGGGCGGGACGGGCTTGAAGTCTTCGGTCATCCGCACCCTTTGCCGCCGACCGCGCACCGTATGCAAGAGGCAGCGCAGCCGAACCGCCACGGCCGCGTTTAGCCCGCATGTCCCGCCGCGCCCTCCTGACCGCCCTCCTCGCCCTGCCCTTGCTGGCCTCTTGCGGCGAGAAGCCGATGCTGGGGCAGGAAGAGCCGGCCATGAAGCCGAAGGACCTCCAGAAGCGCATCGACGCCATCGCCGTCCGCGCCGCGCCGGCCGTGTTGGGCGTGGCGGTCGAGGATCTCGGCACGCGCCAGCTCTGGGCGTTCAACGGCGACCGGCGGTTCCCGCTGGGCGGAGCCGCGCGCATCCCGATCCTGGCGGCGGTGATGGCCGAGATCGAGTCCGGACACCTGCCGCCAGGCGAGATCCTGTCTGTCCGGGACGTCGACCTGTCGCCCCCGCCCAGCGCCGTGGCCGACGCCTGGCCAGGCCGCCAGACCTGGAGCGTCGCCGAGCTGGAGACCCTGGCTCGCGAAGGCGACAACACGGCGCTGGACCTGCTTATCAAGCGGGTCGGCGGGCCGGGCGGCGTCAACGGCTGGCTGGACGTCAAGCGGATCGAGCACGTCAGCGTCGACCGCTACCGCCGCCAGATCGCCACCGACGCCCGCGGCCTGGCCTCGTTCCGCGCCGGCTGGAAGGGCGAAGCCGCCTGGCGCAAGGCGGTCAACGCCGTGCCGGCCGACGCGCGCGCCCGAGCGACCCGGGAGCGCGCGACCGACCCGCGCGACACCGCCACGCCGGTCGGCCTGGTCCGCCTGCTGGAAGCCTTCATCAATCGTGAGCTGTTGTTCAAACCCGACCCCGCGCGCCTGCTGGGCCGCGATCCGGGCTACCTGGCCGACGCCCTGCCCGACGGCGCTAGCATCATCCAGTCGGCCGGCGCCGCGCAATCGGACCTCGGCGTTCATCCCACCAACCACGCGGTGGCGTTCGTCGAGCTCAAGGACGGCCGCCGGATCGCCTTCGTCGTCTTCCTGACCGCCTCGACCGCCGACGCGGCCCAGCGTGAGGCGATCATCACGGACGTCGGCCGAGCGGTCTTGAAGGAGTTCTAACCGAAACCCTATGGATGGCGGGCCCGCGCCAGGGCTTCCAGCAACTGCGCTGGATGCAGCGGCTTGGCCAGGTGCAGGTTGGCGCCGGCGGCCTGGGCGGCGGCGATATGCTCTTCCATGGCGTTGGCCGTCAGCATGACCACCAGGATCGGCGGCGCGCCCGAGGCGGCCTCGCGAGCCCGGATCGCGCGGGTGGCCGTCAGCCCGTCCATGACCGGCATCTGCATGTCCATCAGCACCGCGTCGAAGCTGGCCTCGTCCAGCGCCCGCAGCGCCGCCTCGCCGTCGCCAACCATGGTCAGGTCGACGCCGAACGGCTCCAGAACGATCTCGACGACCTTGCGGTTGGTGGGGTGGTCCTCAGCGACCAGCACCCGCATGCCCTCCAGCGAGATCTCGCGATCCTCCTCGACGGCGGTCTCGGCCAGGGTCGCGCAGCGCTTCAGCGGCAGCAGCACCTCGAAGCGCGCGCCGTGGCCCGGCGAGGCGTCGGCGCTGATGCCGCCGCCCATCATCTCGGCCAGGGCCGCACAGATCGAAAGGCCCAGGCCCGTGCCGCCGAACTGGCGGGTGATCAACTCATCGGCCTGGACGAAGCGCTTGAACAGGCGCTCGCGCACGCCCTCGTCGAAGCCGAGCCCGGTATCGCGCACGACGAAGCGGACCTTGTCGTCCGCTCGATCGACCTCGAGCGACACTTCGCCCCGAGCGGTGAACTTCACGGCGTTGGCCAGGAGGTTCGAAAGGATCTGACTGATCCGCCCCGAAGTCGCCCTCGTAGGTCCCTTCCGCGTCGGGCGAGACCGTCCAGCGGAACATCAGGTGCTTGGCTTCGGCGGCGGCGGCGTGCAGCTCGGCCATGCCGCGCACAAGCTGGGTCAGGTCGAACGGCCCGACGGTCAGCTGGAACTCGCCGGCCTCGATCTTGGAGACGTCCAGGATGTCGCCCAGCACCTGCTCCAGCAGGCGTCCCGACGATGAAACCAGAGCCGCCAATTCCCGGCGGGCGACCGGGTCCTCCTCGTCGCCGAGGCGGTCGCCGATGGCGATCACCCCGTTCAGCGGCGTGCGCAGTTCGTGAGACATGTTGGCCAGGAACACCGACTTGGCCTGGTTGGCGCGCTCAAGCTCGGCGGTGCGCTCAGCCACGCGGTCCTCCAGTGAGCGGCGCAGCTCCTCGTTGCGCTCCCGCTGGCTGCGGAGCGCTCTAGCCAATGAGCCGATCTCATCGGTGCGGGCCTCGATCGGCTCGGCGGCGGTCGGATCGCCCCGGCGTTGGGCCTCGGCCAGGGCCTCCAGCGGCGCGGCCACCATCTGATTGGTCAGGCGGTAGAGCAGCAACACCTGCAGGGCCACGCCGAAGAAGCCGAACAGCAGCACCCAGGAGGCGGTCTTCAGCGACGACAGGACGATGTCGCCCGGCGGGAAGGTCATCAGGAACCACCAGCCTGGCTCGACGAGTTGGCCATAGGCCACCAATCGGTCGCCCCTTGGTGTGAGGACGGCGCCCACGTCGCGCTTCTGGGCGCGGATCGTGTCCACCAGGTTCTTCAGGTCGTTATCGGCCTCGAACTTGCGCAGCAGGCCAACGTCGACCACGCCGTCTCGAGCCAATCCCTGGGCGCCGATCAGTTCGCCATCGTCGGCGACGATCAGGTTACGCCCGCCCGGCAGAGCGTCGGCCACGGCGCGCAGCAGGTAGCTGTCCAGCGACAGGCTGGTGCCGAACGCCCCCATGAACTGGCCCTTGTAGTAGAAGGGCGTCATGCAGGCCGCGTTCAGTCCTCGGCCGCTGGGATCGGAGATCAGGCGCCGCAGCTTGGTGCACTTCATCACCCGGTCCGGATTGTTCTCCGGCAGGGTCAGGAGGGTCATCTCCTCGCTGGCGATCGAAAGGGTCGGCGGTGCGTCGCGGCGGTAGTAGAGCAGCTTGTCCCGCCGGTGCGGGCCGAACATCACCATCCGCGTCTTGGGCGTGAAGAAGTAGAAGTTGTCGTAGTGGCGGATCTGGGCCTCGCCGGTCGCGGCCACCACGTCCGTGGCCGCGACGAACAACTGCCGCTCGGGCAGGCTCATCGTTACGGCGTTGGGGAGGTAGCCGCCGATGCCGTAGACGTAGCGGTTGCCGATCCGCGCCCCGTCGAACAGACCGTCGACCGAGCGCCGGGTGCCGTCGCCCTTTTCCGGGAACAGCCGTTGGAACTGGGCGAGAATCTCGGGATCGTCGCCCATGTTCAGACGCCGCGTCAGCGCCTCGCTCGCCGCGTCGTGGACCTTGACCAAGTCGGAGAACAGCCGATCCTCGGTCTTGACCCGCTCGCCGACATATTCGGCCAGGTGCCGCGTCTGGGTGTCGGCCGCGCTCTTGCGCACGAAGACGAAGGCCGCCGCCGTCGCGACGCCTGTCACCGCGATCGACAGGATCGCCACCATGGTCAGAAGCCGCCGCGCCAGCGGCGTCGTCACGCTCGTGACTGCTCCGGAACTCGTATTCAAAATTGCTCCCCCAGCCCGTCTGGGACAGACCGGCTCGCGTCCTCAAGAAAGAGCCGTGCTTCAAGAAACACGGCCTGGCCCGCGCCCCTGGGGCCGTTGCCCTCGAAACCCTACGCTGGAAAACCGAACTTGATCACGAGGTCCAACCGACCCGCTTTTCCCCCGCGACGCAACAGTCTATAGCCTCCCGGACCGCGCCGCTTCCTGGCCCTGTGCGCCAGATCGCCACAGTCGCGCCACCGCCAGAGGAACATCCCCGCAATGGCCAAGATCAAAGTCGCCAATCCCGTCGTCGACATGGACGGCGATGAAATGACCCGCATCATCTGGAAGCTCATCAAGGACAAGCTGATCTTCCCGTATCTCGACCTCGAGCTGGACTACTACGACCTGTCGGTCGAGAACCGCGACGCCACCGACGACCAGGTGACGATCGACGCGGCCAACGCGACCAAGAAGCATGGCGTCGCCGTCAAGTGCGCCACCATCACGCCGGACGAGGCCCGCGTGAAGGAATTCAATCTGAAGAAGATGTGGAAGTCGCCGAACGGCACGATCCGCAACATCCTGGGCGGCGTGATCTTCCGCGAACCGATCATCTGCCAGAACGTGCCGCGTCTGGTGCCCGGCTGGACCCAGCCGATCATCGTCGGCCGCCACGCCTTCGGCGACCAGTACAAGGCCACCGACTTCCTGTTCCCGGGCAAGGGCACCCTGACGATGAAATTCGTCGGCGAGGACGGCGCGGTCATCGAGCACGAGATCTACAAGGCTCCCGGCGCCGGCGTGGCCATGGGCATGTATAATCTGGACGAGTCGATCCGCGACTTCGCCCACGCCTCGTTCGCCTACGGCCTGGGCCGCGGCTATCCGGTGTACCTCTCCACGAAGAACACGATCCTCAAGGCCTATGACGGTCGCTTCAAGGACATCTTCCAGGAGATCTTCGACGCCGAATACGCCGAGGCCTTCAAGGCCAAGGGCATCCACTACGAACACCGCCTGATCGACGACATGGTCGCCTCGGCGCTGAAGTGGTCGGGCGGCTACGTCTGGGCCTGCAAGAACTACGACGGCGACGTGCAGTCGGACATCGTCGCCCAGGGCTTCGGCTCGCTGGGCCTGATGACCTCGGTGCTGATGACGCCGGACGGCAAGACGGTGGAAGCCGAAGCCGCCCACGGCACCGTCACCCGGCACTACCGCCAGCATCAGAAGGGCGAGAGCACCTCGACCAACTCGATCGCCTCGATCTTCGCCTGGACGCGTGGCCTGGCCCACCGCGCCAAGCTGGACAACAACCAGGACCTGGCCAATTTCGCCCTGACCCTGGAAAAGGTCTGCATCGACACCGTCGAAAGCGGCTTCATGACCAAGGACCTGGCGCTGCTGGTCGGCGACAAGCAAGGCTGGCTGACCACCGAAGGCTTCCTCGACAAGATCGACGAGAACCTGAAGAAGGCCATGGCCTAGGCACTCCGGGCTCCGGCCTGAACGAGAACGCCCCGGAGGATCGCCTCCGGGGCGTTTTTCGTTTCCGCGGGTTACTCCGCCAGCCCCCTCTCCCTCCCTCCGCGCCTCTCGCGCGAGCGGTCTTGCGGGAAACGGCGATAGCTGGGATATCCGGCGTTAACCTTTCGGAGGCGGCATGACCCTGCAGAAGCGGATCTGGGACCTGATCGTGCTGGCGATCTTCGTCTTCGCCGCCGCCTTCGCCACCGCGCCATGGTTCGCGTTCCGCGCCCTGAAAGCCGCCGCCCAGTACGAGGACGTGCAGGCGATCGGCGAGTTGGTCGACTTCCCCGCCGTGCGCCGCAGCCTGACCGGCCAGCTGGTGGCCGAGGCCCCCGCCGCCCAGCCGGAAGCCCCGTCGATCTGGCGCGACCCGCTCAACGTCTTCAGGAAGGCCATCGAACCGCTCGCCCCGCCCGAACCCAAGGTCGACCGCTACCTGACCGTGGCCGGCGTCTCGGCCCTGACCCGGGGCTACGCGCCCGGCAAGGCCCCCCCCGCCATGTCCCGCGATGCTTCGCTGGGCGACCAGGTCAAGGACACCATCAAGGGCCCCTATCCCGGCATCGCCTATTGGGACCCCAACCGCGTGCGCATCGCGGTCAAGCGACCGGACGGCAGCGGCAGGGTCACGATCTTCACCTTCGAGCGCAGGGCGCTGTTCACCTGGAAGCTGGTGCACATCCGCCTGCCCGGCGACGAGCGCCAAGGTTGATCCGCCTCTCGTGACGCCTCTCGTCCTCGACGTTCTGGCCCGGGTCTGGCCTTTCTTCCTGCTGGTCGGCGCCGGCGTGGCCCTCGCCCGGCTGCGCCTGCTGGACGGACGGATGACCCAGGGTCTGTCGGCCTATGTCTATTGGGTCGGCTTTCCCGCCCTGCTGATTCACTCGCTGTCGCGCCTGGGCCGGCCCAGCCATGACCTGATCCTGGGCCTGGTCGCCTATGCCTGTATCGGCCTTCTGCTGATGGCCGCGACCGTGGCGGCGGGCCGTATGCTGGGCTGGAACCGGGCCGAGCGCGCCGGGGCTGGCATGGCGTCCGGCGTCGGCAACAGCGCCTTCCTGGCCCTGCCCGTCACCGCCGCGGTCCTCGGGGCCGAAGCCGCGCGGCTGGCCGCGGGCGTGGTGGCCATCGACTTCGCGGTGCTGGCGACCGCCGGGGTGGGCCTGCTGGGCTGGGCGGCCGGTCGGTCGGTCTGGCGCTCGACCGCGCAGGCGTTCCGCAATCCGGTCGTGGCCGCGGCCCTGGGCGGCGTCGCCCTGGCCCTGCTGGACATCGCCCTGCCCGAGCCGCTGGACCGCGCTGTCGGCATGGCCGCCGCCTCGGGCAGTCCGGTCGGCCTGGTGGCGCTGGGCGCGGCCCTAGGCCTGAGCGAGGCGGAGGACGAGGCCGCCCCAGCGACCGCGCCGGTGGTCCTGGCCACGCTCGCCAAGCTGGCCGCCTTCCCGCTGCTGGTCTGGCTGGCCGTCGGCCTGACCCCGGCCCCGCCCCTCTTCCGCGCCGGCGCGACCCTGCTGGCGGCCGCGCCGACGGCGGTCAACGTCTTCATCCAGACCCGCGCCTATGGCGTCTGGCCACGCGGCGCGGCGCGGATCGTGGCCCTGACCACGGCCGCCTCGGCGGTGACCCTGTCCATCGTCGCGCTGCTGCTGACAGCCCGCGTCAGCTAGGGCGTGTCGGCCTTTCTCAAGGGGTAGGCTGGCCGTTGGGGGCGAGCAGGTTCGAGGCCGGCCCGCCGCCGACCTTGGCTTGGTCGCCGGCCTTCCAGCCGGCGGGGCAGTCGCCGAGGCGGCGGTAGCGGCGGGCCTGCACGACCGTGCCGATGTCGGCCTGCAAGGGTTGCAGCGCGAAGCGGACGGTGAAGTCGCTGGCGCGGTCGCCCTTGGTCGAGACGTAGAGGCCATAGCGCTGTCCGCTTGCCTCGCAGCGTCCGGCATAGTCGGTCGGCGTGTCGGTCGCGGGCTTGCCGTAGGGCTTGCAAGGTTGGCCGGCGATGCTGGGCTCGGCGCGGGAGAAGGCCGCGAAGATCTCCGGATTGGCGCAGACCTCGACCGCGCCGGTCTGGCCGCCGGAGTCCTCGATGATCTCGACGCGCCAGAACGACGGCGGCGGGATGGCGGTCGACGGGGCCTGGGTCTGGTCGCAGGCGGTGAGCCCCATCAGGAGCGCCAGTCCGATCCAGTTACGCATCTCGTCGCCCCAGAAGACTACAGGCGTAAATCAACATGGAAGCGAGCGCGCCGTCAAGCTTCGGGCATAAAAAGGGGACGCCTCACAGCGTCCCCTTCGTCATTCGAACTGTCAGGCCGATCAGCCGGCCAGGATCGCCTTCACGGCGGCAAGGCCTTCGCTGGCCTTGCTGTCGTCCGGCGCGCCGCCCTGGGCGAAGTCGGCCTTGCCGCCCGCGCCCTGGCCGCCCATGGCGATCACGGCGGCCTTGGCGAGGTCGGCGGCGCTGAACTTGGCCGTCAGGTCGGCGGTCACGGCCACGGTGACCGCAGCCTTGCCGTCGCTTGTGCCAACCAGGGCCACGACGCCCGAGGTCAGCTGCTTCTTGAACTCCTCGGCGACGCCGCGCAGCTCCTTGCCGCCGACGCCGTCCAGGACACGGGCGATCAGAGCGACGCCATTGACGTCTTCCGGACCCGCCGCCGCGCCGCCGCCACCGCCCAGGGCCAGCTGCTTCTTGGCTTCGGCCAGTTCCTTCTCAAGACGCTTGCGGTCGGCGATCAGGGCGTCGACGCGCAGCGTCACCTCGGCCACCGGAGTCTTGAACTGGTCGGCCAGCGACTTGGCCACGCCCGCCTGGTCCAGCAGGAAGCGGCGGGCCGCCTCGCCGGTCAGGGCCTCGATGCGACGCACGCCGGCGGCGACACCCTGCTCCGAGACGATCTTGAACAGGGCGATATCGCCCGTGCGGGCCACGTGGGTGCCGCCGCACAGCTCGACCGAATAGGCCTTGGCCTCATCGCTCAGCGACTTGCCGAGCGTGAGCACGCGGACGCTGTCGCCGTACTTTTCGCCGAACAGGGCCACGGCGCCGGCCTCGATGGCCTCCTGCGGGGCCATTTCCTTGGTCTCGGCCGGGACGTTCTGGCGGATGACCGCGTTGACCTCGGCCTCGATCTTGTCCAGTTCCTCGGCCGTAAGCGGGCCGCCGTGGCTGAAGTCGAAGCGCATGCGCTCGCCGTCGACCATCTGGCCCTTCTGGGCGACGTGCGGACCCAGCACATGGTGCAGGGCGGCGTGCACCAGGTGGGCGGCCGAGTGGTTGGAACGGGTGGTGTGGCGGCGCTCGGCGTTAACCGAGGCCACGACCTGGTCGCCGACCTTCAGATCGCCCGACAGTTCGACGCGATGCACATAGAGCTCACCGGCCTGCTTCTGGGTGTCGATCACGAGGTTCTCGCGACCGTTGGCTTCCAGTACGCCGGTGTCGCCGGCCTGACCGCCGCTCTCGGCGTAGAAGCTGGTGCGATCCAGCAGCACCTCGACGGTCGCCCCGCCCGTGGCGCTTTCGACCTCGACCCCATCGACGACGATCGCCTTCACGACGCCCGTGGTCTCGGTGGTCTCGTAGCCGACGAAGTTCGTGGCGCCGGCCTTTTCCTTGATCGCGAACCAGGCGGCCGCGCCGGCCTGCTGGCCCGAGCCGGCCCAGTTAGCGCGCGCCATGTCGCGCTGCTTCTGCATCGCCGCGTCGAACGCGTCGGTGTCGACGGTCAGGCCCTTGGCGCGCACGGCGTCCTGGGTCAGGTCCAGCGGGAAACCGTAGGTGTCATAGAGCTTGAAGGCGGTCTCGCCGTCCAGCACGCCGCCGGCGGTCAGGTTGGCGGTCGCCTCGTCCAGCAGGCCCATGCCGCGACCCAGGGTGACGCGGAAGCGCTCTTCCTCCTGGCGCAGGGTCTCGACGATCGAGGCCTCGGCGCGGCGCAGCTCCGGATAGGCCTGGCCCATCTCGGCCACCAGGGTGGGGGCCAGACGGTGCATCAGGGGCTCCTGCGCGCCCAGCAGATAGGCGTGACGCATGGCGCGACGCATGATGCGGCGCAGGACGTAGCCACGGCCTTCGTTCGACGGGGTGACGCCGTCGGCCAGCAGGAACGAGGACGAGCGCAGGTGGTCGGCGATGACCCGATGCGAAGGCGCTTCCGCGCCTTCGGCCTTGACGCCGGTCAGTTCGACGCTGGCGGCGATCAGGGCCTTGAACAGGTCGACATCGTAGTTGTTGTGCACGCCCTGCAGCACGGCCGCGACGCGCTCCAGACCCATGCCGGTGTCGATCGAGGGCTTGGGCAGCGCGACGCGCTCGCCGCCGGCCAACTGCTCGAACTGCATGAACACCAGGTTCCAGATCTCGATGAAGCGATCGCCGTCCTCATCGGGGCTGCCCGGAGGGCCGCCAGGGATGCCTTCGCCATGGTCGAAGAAGATTTCCGAACACGGGCCGCAGGGGCCGGTGTCGCCCATGGACCAGAAGTTGTCGCTGGTCGGTATGCGGATGATGCGATCGTCGGACAGGCCGGCGATCTTCTTCCACAGGTCCGCCGCCTCGTCGTCGGTGTGGTAGACCGTGACCAGCAGCTTTTCCCTCGGCAGCTTGAACTCGCGGGTCAGCAGGGTCCAGGCATGGTGGATCGCCTGTTCCTTAAAGTAGTCGCCGAACGAGAAGTTGCCCAGCATCTCGAAGAAGGTGTGGTGGCGGGCGGTATAGCCGACATTGTCCAGGTCGTTGTGCTTGCCGCCGGCGCGGACGCACTTCTGCGAGCTGGCCGCGCGCGGATAGGCCGGGGTCTCGGCGCCGGTGAACACGTTCTTGAACGGCACCATGCCGGCATTGACGAACAGCAGGGTCGGATCGTTCTGCGGCACCAGCGGCGCCGACGGAACGACGGCGTGATCGGCCTTGCCGAAATAGTCGAGGAAGGTGCTGCGGATCTCGTTCAGGCTGGGCATGAGCGTCTCAAGTCTGGGCGTCCGGCGAGCGGCCGGGAGTTGCGCGCTGCATAGCGCGGTTTTTGGCGAAGGGGAAACCGACTCGGCAGATGGGGGCTCGGGACGGAGCGGAAAAGGGCGGGTTGGGCGCGCCGATGCTCCCCCGCGATGCGGGGGAGCATCTTCATCCGACGAACGAAAAAGGCCGCCTGGCATGGGGTCCAGGCGGCCTGCGATCGCGGCCCTCGCGGCGGTCCGGCCGCGGGCGTGTTGAAGGCGGGGACGCCCGGGGTCGGGCGAGGGCCGCGAAACCTCGCGAGGAGACTATTCCTCCTCGCCGTCCTCCGGGCCGCCGACCAGAAGCTCTTCCTCGATCTTCTGCGACGACTTGCGAACCGCGGCCTCGATGGAGGCGGCGACGTCGGGATTGGTCTTCAGGAACTCGCGGACATTGTCGCGGCCCTGGCCGATGCGCTGGCTGCCGTACGAGAACCACGAGCCGGCCTTGTCGATGATCCCGGCCTTGACGCCCAGGTCGATGACTTCGCCCAACTTGGAGATGCCCTCGCCGTACATGATGTCGAACTCGACCTCGCGGAACGGCGGGGCGACCTTGTTCTTGACCACCTTCACACGAACGTTGTTGCCGATGATCTCATCACGGACCTTCACCGAGCCGGTGCGGCGGATATCCAGGCGCACCGAGGCGTAGAACTTCAGCGCGTTGCCGCCGGTGGTCGTTTCCGGGCTGCCGTACATCACGCCGATCTTGTGACGGATCTGGTTGATGAAGATGACGATGGTGTTGGCCTTGTTGATCGAGGCGGTCAGCTTGCGCAGCGCCTGGCTCATCAGACGGGCCTGCAGGCCCGGCAGGCTGTCGCCCATCTCGCCTTCGATTTCAGCCTTCGGCGTCAGGGCCGCGACCGAGTCGATCACGACGATGTCTACGGCGCCCGAACGCACCAGGGTGTCGGTGATCTCCAGGGCCTGTTCGCCGTTGTCAGGCTGCGAGACCAGCAGATTGTCCAAATTGACGCCCAGCTTGAACGCATAGCCCGGATCCAGGGCGTGCTCGGCGTCGACGAAGGCGGCGGTGCCGCCGGCCTTCTGGACCTCGGCCACCACGTGCAGGGCCAGGGTCGTCTTACCCGAGCTTTCAGGGCCATAGATCTCGATGATCCGCCCCTTGGGCAGGCCGCCGATGCCAAGCGCGATGTCGAGGCCCAGCGAGCCCGTCGACACCGACTCCATCTCGACCTTGCCCTTTTCGCCCAGCTTCATCACCGAGCCCTTGCCGAACGCGCGGTCGATCTGGGCGAGAGCCGCCTCTAGCGCGCGTTGCTTGTCGCCTTCTTCTTTGCCCACGAGTTTCAAAGCCGCCTGACTAGCCATTGTTGTCCGCCCTCTATCCCATGATTCCGGTCGCCCGATCGGCGCTTCCCGCGCCGCGTCCCAACGACCTGTGGAACATGATCAAGTCGTACGCCCTTTGTTCCACGTTCGCAAGATGTTCCCCTCCATAGAAACGACCGTTTCTGTCGTAGGTCATAATGTCGCACCGGCGATAACCGGATATGAGGTCGCCCGTCCCGGCCCGAAACGGCTCTTTAAGTCCCGTCATGCCAGCTTCGCCGCTTCTTGGGGGCCCGGTTTTCTGGGGGACTACCGACTTGTCTATCGATCCGCGTCGCCTTCTGGGCCTGGCGTTCGCCAGCGCCGATCTCCTCGTCGAACTGCAAAACGGCCGCGTGCGCCTGGTGCTGGGCGCCGCGCAGAAGGTCATGGGCCAAAGCGAGGCGGGGCTGACCGGCAAGGTGTGGCCGCACCTGTTCCACCCCGATGACCAGCCGTTGATGGACGCCATGCTGAACTGCGCCGACGACGGCGTGCGCCGTGGTCCGGTGGTGCTGCGCCTCGGTGGCCCCGGAAACCGCCACGTCCGCGTGATCCTGCGCGCCCTGCCCGAGAACGACGGCCGGGTCTCGCTGGCCGTCACCGCCGCCCAGTCGGCCGGTCCGCCGCTGACGGCCGGTACGCTGCATCCCCGCGAGTTGTTCGACGACATCGCCAAGGGTCTGTTCGAGGCCGCCCGCGTCACCGGCCTGGAGCTGGAACTGGCCATGGTCGAGTTCGCCGGCCTGGAGACGATGCGTGACGGCCTGCCGCCCGGTGAGGCGGTCGCCCTCGACATGCGCGTGGCCAGCGCCGTGCGCGCCGAGTCACACGGCGGTTCGGCCGCCACCCAGCTGTCGCCCGATCGTTTCGCCCTGCTGCGCACCCGCGACGACCGTCCGGACAACATGATCAAGCGCCTGACCCGCATGGTCAGCGCCGAGGCCCGCGCCCACATCGTGCCGCTGGAGGCCGGCGGCAGCTCGGCCCGCGCGCTTCGCGCGCTTCGCTACGCCCTCGACGACTTCCTGCGCGAGGGCCTGAAGGACATGCCGCCGATGACGCTGTCGGAGGCGATGAACCGGTCCGTGAAGCGCACCCTGGCCCGCGCCGGCGCCCTGGGCGTGGCTGTCAGCCAGCGCCGCTTCAACCTCGCCTACCAGCCGGTCGTGTCGCTGATGACCGGTCAGGCGCACCATCACGAGGTGCTGGTGCGCTTCGAGGACGGCGGCAGCCCGTTCGCCCTGATCCGCATGGCCGAGGAATTCGACCTGATCGAGGAGCTGGACCATGCCATCGTCGAACAGGCGGTGAAGAAGCTGTCCAACGACCAGGACCGGAAGCTGAAGCTGGCGGTGAACGTCTCGGGACGAACGATCGTCAACGAGACCTTCGTCGACCACGTCGGCCGTCTGCTGTCCAAGCACGACGAAGCCAAGGGCCGGCTGATCTTCGAGGTCACGGAGACGGCCGCGATCGACGACCTGCCGCGCGCCAACCGCCATATCCAAAGCCTGCGCAGCCTGGGCTCGATGGTCTGCCTGGACGACTTCGGCGCGGGCTCGTCGTCGTTCGCCTATCTGCAGCAGCTGTCGCTCGACATCGTCAAGATCGACGGCCGCTATGTCCGCGAGTTGGCCGACAATGGGCGCGATGGCGCCCTGGTGCGTCGTCTGGTCGAGCTGTGCCAGGATCTGAAGATCCGCACCGTGGCCGAGATGGTCGAGACGGTGGAGGTGGCCGATATCGTCCGCGCGGCCGGCGTCGACTTCGCCCAGGGCTGGCTCTATGGCAAGCCAGCCGACAAGCCGAGCCCGCCCTTGCGCCCCACCCCCGCGGTCGCCGCGGTGGCCCGCCGGGCGGGAGCATCGGAGAGCTGGGGGTAGACCATAACCCTCCTCCCCCGCCTGGGGGAGGAGATTTCCAGCTAGCTCAGGCCTTGCCGCCCTTGCTGACGATGTAGTCGTCGATCACGCGTTCCAGCGTGGTCAGCGGGGTCATGCCCGAGAGCAGGCCCGCGTCGTGGAACTCGCGGATGTCGAACTTCTTGCCGAGCGCCTTCTGGGCCTTGGCCCGGGCGCGCAGCCAGACGATCTTGCCGATCATGTAGCTGCAGGCCTGACCCGGCCACACGACGTAGCGTTCGATCTCGGTGATCGCGCCGCTCTCCTCGTCGCCCATGGTCTCGGCCATGTACTTCACGGCCTGCTCGCGGCTCCACTTCTTGTAGTGCATGCCGGTGTCGACCACGAGGCGGACGGCGCGGAACAGGGCGTCGTGCAGCATGCCGATGTGACCGCGCGGATCGGTTTTGTAGATGCCCATCTCGACGGCCAACTGCTCGGAATAGAGCGCCCAGCCCTCGGTGTAGCCCGAGAAGCCGATGATCTTGCGGATCATGGGCAGGCCCTTGGCCTCGTTCGAGATCGACAGCTGCAGGTGGTGACCCGGGACGCCCTCGTGCACCGTCAGGGTGGTCAGGGTGTACTTGGCCTGTTCCTTGGTGTCGCGCAGGTTGATCCAGTAGATGCCTGGACGCTTGCCGTCGAGCGAGGGCGAGTTGTAGTAGCCGCCCGGCGCGCCGGCCTCGATGGCCTTGGGCACGCGGCGGATCTCCAGCGGCGCCTTGGGCAGGGCGCCGAAATAGGCCGGCAGCTGCTTCTGGATCCAGGCGGCCTTTTCGTTCAGGTCCTTGATCAGCTGTTCCTTGGCCGCGTCGGTGTTCGGATAGATGTCCTCGCCCAGCTTGGCCAGGCGCTCGCCGACCGTGCCCTTGGTCATGCCGATGCTCTTGAAGAGCTTGTCGGCCTCGGCGTTGATCGACTTCACCAGGTCCAGGCCCAGCTGGTGGATCTCGTCCGGCTTCAGGTCCGAAGTCGTGTAGTTCTTCAGCGACACGGCGTAGTAGTCGCCGCCGTCCTTCAGGCGCCACACGCCGGCGTCGTGGGTGGCCTTGCCACGGACGCTCTCCAGCAGGGCGATCTGACGCTTCAGGGCCGGCAGGACCGAGCCTTCGTAGATCCGCGAGGCCTCGGCGGCCCAGTCGCCCGCGATCTTCTTGTCTTTCGTCCGGCGCGCGATCGACTTGACCAGCGGCGCGTCGGCCGTCGGGGTGTCGGCGAAGGCCTTCATCTGGACCAGGGTCTTGTCGATGATGAAGTCCGGCGGGATCACGCCGTCGGCGAAGTCCTGCTTCGCGATCGCGCTTTCCTGATCCATCAGGCGGGCGAAGCCCTCCATGCGCGACAGATAGGCGTCGGCGTCGGCCTTGGTCTCGATGCTGTGCTGGGTGTCGAGGAAGTCCGGCATCTGCTGGTAGCTGCCGGTCAGCTGGCTGAGGACGTAGGGCGCGCCCGAACCGCCGCCGCCGTAGGTGAACTTCTTGTTGCCCTCGTCCTGCACCGCCAGCACGAACTCGACGGTGTCGTAGTTGGCGGCGTCCATGCCCTTCAGAGCGCGGCGGTCGATGCCGCGCAGGGCGGCCAGTTGCTGGGAGGTCTGGGCCGCGCCAGCCTTGATGGCGGCGAAGGAGCGGTCGCTGAGCAGACCCTTCGTCCAGGCCAGGTCACCGCTGTCCAGGCCCAGGCCGGTCGCCGTCTCGGGCGACTGGCGCAGCTGCTTGGCCATGATCTCGTCGAACAGGGCGTTAAGCTTGGCGACCTCGCCTTCGCGCGCGAAGGCCATGGACGGCGCGCCGCCGGTGGCGGCGAAGCCGGCCGCTGCGGTGGCGAACATCATTTGACGACGGTTGAGCAAGGCTTTTCCTCCCCGGGCCCCTAATTGAGGGCGAAGGCGTAAGCCCCCGCCCGGCTTTGGCGAAATTAATTCCGCGTCATGCGGGCGATTACAATCACCAAGCTCACACCAGCGTCACGAACAGTTCGTTCTCGATCACCCACTGGCCGGTGACCTTCTTCCAGGTGGCCAGGTAGGTCCCCGACTGCTCGGGAGCGTCCTTCCATTGGCCGACCCAGCGACCGCGCTCGGCGGCGCGGGTCCCCTCGGCGTTCAGGCTGATCTCTTCCGTCGTGCGGACGTAGGCCCCGAAGCCCTTCTCGGCGAACTGGCTGGCGAAGGCGGCCAGCACGTCCTCGGCCCCCAGCAGCAGCGAGCCGTCGCCCGCGATCAGGGTGACGCGCGGATCGAAGAACGGCCGCAGGCGCGCGGCGTCCTTGGCGGCGATCAGCTTGTTGGTCAGCTTGCGGCGGGCGGCGATGGCGTCTTCCGGCGTGGTCATGGTCTTCCCTACTCTGCGCGCCGGTGTAGCTTGCTCATTGTTCGACGCAAACTCAGAGCCGCGATGCCCGCACCGACCCTGACCACCGCCCGCCTGACCCTGGGCGCCCGACACTCAGCGACTTCGAGGACAGCCGCGACATGTGGGCCGATCCGGTGGTGGTCCGCCACGTCGGCGCGCGTCCGTTCACCGACGAGGAGACCTGGACGCGGCTGATGCGGGCCCGGGGCCTGTGGGAGGTGCTGGGCTTCGGCTACTGGGCGGTGCGCGAGACCTCGACCGGCCGCTATGTCGGCGAGGTCGGCTTCGCCGACCTGCGCCGCGATATCCAGCCCAGCCTGTACGGCCTGCCGGAGATGGGCTGGGTGCTGTCGGCCTGGTCGCACGGTCAGGGCTTCGGTGCGGAGGCGGTCCGCGCGGGCCTGGCCTGGATCGACGAGACCCTTGCCCCGCCGGTCGTGCCTTGCATCATCGACCCCGAAAACGCCGCCTCCCTGGCCCTTGCCGCCAAGGTCGGCTTCACGCTGAAGACCCACACGACGTTCAGGGGCTCGCCGATCATGGTGCTGGAGCGGCGCCGGTAACGCTTGTACAGTTTTTACGAAACTTCAGCTTGATCCGGGCCGTCGCGCCCCATAGGTTCCGCGGCGTCGCGGGGGCGCGATCGCTTACGGAGTCCAAGTAAGTGTTGAGTTCTGCTCACCGGGCTGGCGCGCTCACGCCGGCCACGGGCCGATTCCGCGCGTCGACCGCGCTCTCGGCCATCCTCGCCCCGATGCTGCTGCTGTCGCCCGTCGCCGCCCATGCCGACGATCCTTCCAAGGCCAGCCCGATCTTCGGCGACAAGCCGCTCACGGACGGTGACGACGAGGTCACCAACAACGGTCCCGTCGACCTTACCGCGGACGTCGATTTCCTCGCCGGCTCCGACACGCTGGTGAACAACGACGTCATCACGGTCGGCGCCGGCGCGACGGCCCCCGTGAAAGTGTCCCTGCTGTCGCTCGACGCCCTCAAGAACCAGGGCCTGATCGACCTGCGCAACGGCCATGTCGGCGACGTCCTGACGCTTTCAGGCGACTATAACGGGGCCACCGGCAAGGCGCGCCTGGGACTCGATGTCGGGCCGAACGGCGCCGACATGCTTGTCGTCGGCGATGTCGCCAACGGCAGCACGCAGATTCTCCTGGGCGGCGTTTCGGCGAAGACCGCCGTCCTCACCGGCGACAAGGGCCCCATCCTGATCCAGGCCGGCGCGGACTCGAAGGCGGACGCCTTCCGCATCGAGAACTACGAGATCGGCCTGATCCGCTACGGCCTGCTCTTCGACGCGAAGACCGCCACCTACCGCCTGAAGGGCGTGGCGGGTCAGCGGACCTATGAAGCGCTGAAGATCTCCGAGGGCGCCGGGTCCGTCTGGCGCCAGTCGGCCGACGCCTGGAGCGCGCATGTGGCCAGCCTGCGCGACGCCAGCTCCGCCGCCAACGGCGCGGGCCTGTGGGGCCAGACCTATGGCGGACGGCAGGACCGCGATGACGATGTCGCCGCGTCGGCCCAGCGCGAGGTCGCCGTCGACTACGAGCAGACCACCTACGGCGGCCAGATGGGTCTGGACCTGCTCAACGCCGGCCTGGACGACGGACGCATCGCCTTGGGCCTGACCGGTGGCTACGCCGACGCGAAGATGCGGTTCAGCGGCGTCGCGGGCCAGGAGGTCAAGCTTAGGGTTGTCAATTTCGGCGGCTATGTCGCCCTGACCCAGGGCGGCTTCTTCCTCAACGCCCTGGCCAAGGCCGACCGCCAGTCGATCAAGGCGCGCAACGATGTCGACGGCATCGACGCCAAGTTCGACGGGACCGCCTACGGCGCCCAGGTCGAGACCGGCCATCGGTTCGGCGACGGCGATCTGGCCTACGAGACGCTGCTGGGCGTCAACTATGTCAGCACGCGCCTCGACGACATGGAGACCCTGGGCCAGCGCCTGGACTTCGATCACGCCACTGGCTTCACCGCCAGGGCCGGCCTGCGCGGCGCGGCGCGGAACGACTTGCTGGGCGGCGCCTTGACCACCTATGGCGCGGCGTTCGTGGTCCATGACTTCACGATCAAGAACGGCCTCACCCTGGTCAGCGGCGGTGAGAGCGAGCACCTGTCGAAGGACGGCGGCCGCACCTTTGGCCAGGTCACCGTCGGCGTCAGCTACCGCGCCTCCAGCGGCGCGATCACCTTCGCGGAAGCCGGCGGCGACTATGGCGGCGGTCGACACGGCGGCGGCCTGAGGATCGGCGCGCGCTTCGGCTTCTAGCGCGAGGGCCGCTGGACTTCTCCCAAAGTCCGGCGGCCAACGCCGTCCTCTCCTAGACGGGCTCCAGGCCCAGCTGTTCGACCACGGTCCTCATGGACGCACGATGGGAAGTTTCCGCATCCGGTGCTAGAACGCGTCCATGGTTCGCAAAGTCACCGCCAAAGTCATCAAGGATCCGACCGCGGAGGCCGACCGCGCCTGGTTCGAGGCTCATCCCGAACGGCGCTTCCGCCTGCGCGATCCAGCCCTGGTCGAGTTCCAGGACCCACTGGGCGATCCTGGCGAGGGCTTCTCCTGGCGCGTGCTGATCGCCCGTCTGCCCGACGGCGGCCGCCTGCGCCTGCCGGTCTCGCTGGCGTGGGAGCTGCACAACGACCACGCCAAGGACCAGCATCTGAAGATCCTGTTCGACCAGGTCGCCCCGCCCGAGGCCAAGGCGCGTCTAGGCTGAACCGGATCATGCGGGGGAGATGATCCGCACGATCCTCCTGTGGGCGCTGGTCCTGGCGCTGGGCGCGTTCGCGCTGCAGTGGCTGGAGTACCGGTTCGTGGCCCGCGCCTTCTCCTGGCAAATCTATGTCGGCCTGATCGGCGCGGCTTTCGCGGCCGGCGGTGTCTGGGTCGGCTGGAAGCTGGCGGCGCGGGCGCGGCCTGAGAGCTTCCAGCGTAACGGCGCCGCCATCGCCGCCCTGGGCTTGACCGGCCAGGAAATGAAGGTGCTGGAGCGCCTGGCGGCCGGTCGCTCCAACAAGGAGATCGCCCGCGACCTCGGCCTCTCGCCCAACACGGTCAAGACTCACGTCGCCAACCTCTACGCCAAGCTGGAGGTCAGCCGTCGCACCCAGGCGATCGGCAAGGCCCGGGATCTGGCGCTGATCCCCTAGCTTGACCGCCGCCCTGTAGGGCGAAACTGTCGATCTCACCCTTTCGGGCGATACCGTCGCGGGCGCGACGACGGCAGCTTCGGGACGCGTCGCAGGGGCGGCGCGGAGGAGAAAATCCCATGACACGCACCATCCTGACCTACGGCCTGATCTCGGGCGTCATCATCCTGCTGGGGATCCTGGCGACGATCGTCTTCAACCCCGGCGGCCATTCGCACGGCAGCGTCTGGCTAGGTTACCTGATCATGCTGATCGGCCTGTCGGCGATCCTGCTGGCCGTGAAGTCGCACCGCGACAAGGCGTTGGGCGGGGTCATCAGGTTCTGGCCGGCCTTTCTGATCGGCCTCGGCGTCGCGGTCGTGGCGACCATCGCCTACGCCACCGTCTGGGAGGTCTATCTGGCGATCACCCACTACCGCTTCATGGACGAGTACACGGCCAGCATGCTGGCCCAAAAGAAGGCAGCCGGGATCAGCGGCGCGGACTATGCGAAGGCCGTCGCCCAGATGGAGCAGATGAAGGCGAGCTACGCCAACCCGCTGTTCCGCATACCTATGACCATGGCCGAGATCTTCCCCGTCGGCCTGCTGGTCGCCCTGGTCAGCGCGGCCCTGGTGCGCAATTCCAAGTTCTTGCCGGCCAAGGCCTCGGTCGCTCCGCGATAGGCGAGCGACCGATGAGCCTCACGCGGCCTGCAGCTGCTGCTTGACCCGCTCGGCCAGGGTCTTGATGTCGATCGGCTTGGGCAGGAAGGTCACGCCGGTCTCGCCTTCCAGCAGATCGCTGAACTCGGCCTCGGCATAGCCGGAGATGAACATCACCGGCGCATTGCCCAGATAGCCGCGGGCCTTCTTCAGCAAGGTCGGGCCGTCGATGCCGGGCATGATCACGTCGGAGATCAGCAGGTCGATCGTGCCAGCGTGCTCCTCGGCGATCAGCAGGGCCTCCTCGCCGTCGGCGGCCTCCAGCACCTCGTAGCCGCGCGCGCGCAGCAGGCGGGCGGCTACGCTGCGGACGGCGTCCTCGTCCTCGACGAACAGGATGCGGCCGGCGCCCGACAGGTCGCGGGCGGCGCGCGGCTTCACCGGCTCGGCGGCGACCTGGACGGCGGCGGCCCCCGCCGGGGCGTCGTAGATGGGCAGGAAGATGCGGAAGGCCGCGCCCTCGCCCGGACGGCTGTGGACGTGGATCCAGCCATCGCTCTGCTTGACGATGCCATAGACCGTGGCCAGGCCCAGGCCGGTGCCCTCGCCCACCGGCTTGGTGGTGAAGAACGGGTCGAAGATCTTGCCCATCACGTCGGGCGGGATACCCGGACCGTCGTCCGACACCTCGATGAAGGCGACGTCGCTCTCGGCGGCCGGGAAGCCCAGACCGATGGCTTCGTCGCGGGTCAGGCGCGCCGTGCGGATGCGCACGATGCCGCCGCCCTTGGCCGCGCGAACGGCGTCGCGGGCGTTGACGGCCAGGTTCATGACCGCCGTCTCGAGCTGGCTCTTGTCGGCTCGCACCTTGGGCAGGTCGCGGCCGTAGTCGGTGATCAGCTTGACGTCCTCGCGCAGCAGGCGGCGCAGCAGGACCTCGAACTCCGAGATCAGCTCGCCCAGGTCCAGCACTTCGCGCTGGACGGTCTGCTTGCGCGAGAAGGCCAGCAGCTTGCGGACCAGGTCGGCGGCGCGCACCCCCGTCTGGCGGATCTCGTTCAGGCCCTCGTACGACGGGTCGCCGACCGGGTGACGGTGCAGCAGTTCGTCCAGGCGCAGCTGGATGGCGGTCAGCAGGTTGTTGAAGTCGTGGGCGACGCCGCCGGCCAGCTGGCCGATGGCCTGCATCTTCTGCGACTGGGCCAGCTGAAGCTCCATCTGCTTCTGCTCGGACACGTCGATCATGTAGGCCACGACGCGGCCCTCGGCGCGGTAGAGATAGAGATGGGCGATGCGGGTCTGATCGCGGGCCAGACGCACCTCGAACGGGCCGGCCTTGCCCTCGTTCAGGCGGGTCTCGGCCTCGGCGCGCGAGGCCGGATCGATCAGGTCTCCGAACACCATGCCGGCCTTGCCGCCAGTCATGGTCGTCAGGGCCGGATTGACCTCCAGCACCCTCGACTTGAAGGGGTCCAGCCCCTCAAGCAGAGCCGCACCGAACGGCGAGGCGCCGGCGAAGGCGTCCAGGGTGGTCGGCGGCGGGGCGACGCGCTCGGCGACCGGCGCGGCCGCCAGCGTCTCGACCACGCGTTCAAGCGCGACGATCGGCGTCAGACGGATCAGCAGGCGACCGCCCGCCAGGCGCGAGACATTGGCCGTGTGGTCGACGCCACTGGCCCGCAGCACGCCCTGAGCCATCTCGCCCTTGCGGGCCTGGACCAGGGCGGCGAACAGGCTGGAGCCGGCCACGCCCTTGGGCAGGCGGCGCTGGTCGCCCATCACCTCGCGCCAGGACAGGTTGGCGGCCAGCAGACGACCGTCCGGCGCGGCCAGGGCCGCCGGCTCGCTGAGGGCGTCGATGAAGCCCTCGGCCTGGTCGACGTCGGCGCCCGTCACCGCCGAGCCCCGGATGGCCACAAGGCCCAGGATCGCCACGCCAGCCACGCCGAGCAGCAACAGCAGGCCGGCCAGGGTCACCGGCCCGGCCTTCAGCGCCGGCGCCACGGCGAACGCCGCCGCGGCCACGAAGAATACCGCCGCGCCCGCCAGCCACGGATCGAAGCGCCGGCGGGGCGCGCCGGTCGTAGCTTTGTCCTGGAGCTGGAAATCGGCCATGGGCGGGATTGTTACCTTTGTTACGGCGAAGCCGCGACTCACCTGTAATCGGAAAAGAATAGCCTTTCCCGACAGCTAGGTCAGTTTTCCGGAAATTGAGTCTTATAGAGGACGCGCGCGCTGCCCGGCGCGCCCCTCGGGCCGCGATTGGGGCTTCTTTCCGTTCATGATGAAGCTGATGACCTTGGCGACAGCCTCGAAGTGCTCGACCGGGATCTCCTGGTCGACCTCGACGCTGGCGTAGAGGGCGCGGGCCAGGGGCGGATCTTCCAGCACCGGCACGCCGTGCTCCTCGGCCAGGGCGCGGATCTTCAAGGCCAGCTCGTCGACGCCCTTGGCCACGCACATCGGCGCGGGGGTCTCGCCGGCCTCGTACTTCAGCGCGACGGCGTAGTGGGTGGGGTTCATGACGACGACGGTCGCCTTGGGCACGGCCTGCATCATCCGCTGGCGCGAGCGCTGCATCTGGATCTGGCGGCGCTTGCCCTTGATGTGCGGGTCGCCGTCCGACTGCTTGTACTCGTCCTTGACCTCCTGGAGGGTCATGCGCATGCGGTTCATGAACCGGATCCGCTGCCAGAAGTAGTCGAAGGCGGCGGTGGCGACCAGGAAGATGATCACCATGATCAGCAGCTTCTTGGACAGCTTGAGCGCCTCGGGGATCAACAGCGACACGTCCATGCCGACCAGGTTGCGCACCTCGCCGACATTGGGCTTCAGCACCATCCAGGCGATGAAGGCCGTGACGCCGATCTTCAGGACCGACTTGGCGAACTGAACCAGCCCGTCCATGCCGAAGATGCGGGTGAGACCCTTCAGCACGTTCAGCTTGCTGAAATCGGGCTTCAGCTTGTCCGGCGTCAGCATGAAGCCGGTCTGCGAAACGTTGGCGATCACGCCCAGGGTGGCCGTGACGATCATCACCAGCAGCAGCGGCGGCAGGGCGGCCATCACCGCCTGCTTCATGATCAGCACGGCGCCGCCGCTGGAGATCTCGATCGTGCCGGCGTGGGCGATGAACGGATAGAGCGCGCTCATCAGGTCGCGCGTCAGCCAGCCGCCGGCCAGCAGGATCACCGAGACCGCGCCGGTCAGCGAGGCCAGCTGCGGGATGTCCGCCGACTTGACGACGTCGCCCTTGGCCCGAGCGTCCGACAGCTTCTTGGCTGACGGCTCTTCTGTTTTCGACTCGGGATCTGAATCTTCCGCCATGCCGCGCCCCTAGTTGAACACGGCCAGGAGTTCGCGGTAGCGATCGGTCCAGACCATGGCGATGCCGCCCAGCGACAGCGCCAGCAAGGACAGGCCCAGGATCACGCTGAGCGGCGAGGTCACGAAGAAGATCTGGAAGGCGGGCATGACCCGGCCGACCAGCCCCGTGGCGAGGTTGAAGACCAGCGAGAACACGATCACCGGCGCGGCCAGCTGGATGCCCAGCGAAAACGACTGCGCCACCGTCCGCACCGCCAGGGTGACGGCGTCGTTGATCGGCACGGCGCGGGTGAACGGGAAGATCGTGTACGACTTGACGATCGCGCCGATGAACAGGTGATGCATCCCCGTGGCCATCACCAGGGTCAGGCCCATCATCGACAGGAAGGTGGCCACCGCCGTGCTCGAGCCCTGCATCGAGGGGTTCACGCTCTGGGCGAAGGACAGGGTGGTCTGCATCGAGATGATTTCACCGGCCGTGGTCAGCGAGCTCATGAACAGGCGCAGCACCGAGCCGATCATCAGGCCGATCAGGATCTCGTGGATCACCCCGCCGACCAGGCCGCCCAGGGTGGTCGGGATCGGCGGCGCGGTGTTCTGCACCAGCGGCCCCAGCAGCAGGGCCATCAAGAGGGCGAAGGCCAGGCGGACGCGCGGCGGCACCGACTGCTCGCCGATGCCCGGCATGGTCATGACCATGGCCCCGACCCGCGCGAAGACGAGGCCGGCGACATAGACCTGGAACGCCGTGGCGAAGGAGTTCACCTGAAGCCCTCTGCCCTTGCGCTACATGCCGGCGATGCGGGCGGCGATCTGGCGCATGAAGCCGCTCATCAGCGCGCCCATCATCGGCAGGAAGATCAGCAGCGATACGAAGATGGCGACGATCTTGGGGGCGTAGACCAGGGTCTGTTCCTGGATCTGGGTCAGGGCCTGGAACAGGCCGATGGCGACGCCGATCACCAGGCCGACGATCAGGCACGGGGCGCACAGCTGAAGCGTCAGCCAGATCGCGTCCCGGCCGACATCAAGAACCTCTGCGCCCGTCATGCGAAGCCTCGTGGGAATCGGCCGTACTGGCCGCGTTGTTTCGAGGCCCGAAGATGGGCGAAATATGGTTAACAGGGCGTTAGGGGTTGTCGCCTGGGCGGTATGAAGCCCAGGGCGCGACGGTGGGTCGCGGGCGTGGCGCTCAGGCCGTCGCCCCGCCCGCCGCGCCTTTCCGGATTGGCAGCAGGCGGCCCATGGTCAGGCAGCGCCAGATCCACTCGAAAGGCCCCATTTCGAACCGCTTGAGCCACAGCGGCGACCAGGTCAGCTGCAGCGCCCAGATCGCCAGGACGATGCCCCATAGCGCCGGCCGGTCGACCTGCCCCATCAGCGCGCCACGACCGCCGTAGAAGATACCGGTCATGATCAGCGACTGGGTCAGGTAGTTGGTGAAGGCCATCCGCCCGGCCGCCGCCAGGGGCGACAGCACCGCCGCCGCGCCGGCCTTCAGCAGCAGGATCAGCACGCTGGCATAGGCCAGCGAGATGAACGGCGTCAGCAGTCGGCCTAGAACCTCCCCGCCCAGGACCGGCGCGCCGACCATGACGTCGCGCCAGGCCAGCCACGACACGATCGCCAGCCCAACGGCGCCGACGGCGGCGATCGCCCCATAGCGTCGCGCGCTGGACCGGCCGGCCAGGAAGCCGGACTTGAACAGCGACAGGCCGATCATCATCAGGCCCAGGGTCGAGGGCAGCAGGCGCGGATAGCCCGACAGCAGCCGCTGGTATTCCTTGGTGTTGACGCGATAGGCGCCGGCCCAAGAACCTTTCGCCTCGGCCAGATCGGCCTCGGCCCTCGCCTTGCGCTTGGCGATGGCGGCGGGGGGCGGCGTCAGCTGGGCTTCGGCCCTGGCCCGCGCCTCGGGCGGCGCAAGCGGCAAGGCGCCTGGCGGCAGGTGCTGCAGCGTCATGACGCCGTAGAGCAGCACGCCGACGATCATCAGCGTCCGCGCCGACAGCGAGCGGCAAAAGAACATGATCGCGCCGGCCGAGGCGTAGAGCGTGAGGATGTCGCCCCACCAGATGCCAAAGCCATGGATCATGCCCAGGACCAGCAGCACCACCAGGCGCCGCGCCAGGAACTTGCCGCGCGTCCTGTCCGACAGCTCGCCGCCCACCAGGAACAGCGAGACGCCAAACAGCATCGAGAACAGGGTGACGAACTTCTCGTGGAAGAAGGCCTGGACGATCCAGAACGCGATCGCCGTCCAGCCCTCGTGCGGGAACGGCCAGGTCGCCGGATTCAGCGACGCCAGCATCGGCGCGGCGAAACCGTCGGCGTTGACCGCCAGGATGCCCAGAATGGCCAGGCCCCGGATCAGGTCCAGCGCCTGGATCCGCGCCTTGGCTTTGATCGACGGGACCGTCGTTCCCGGGTTCGCATCAACCGCCGCCATCGCCGCCCTCCAAGCCACGGCCTAATCTGACCGGGCTCGGGGCAGGCTGTCGCGTCTATTCCGCGTCATGAAGGACGAAGGCGCCGGGACGCCCCGCCTGCGCGCCTAGCGGATGCGAATCCGCACCGGGACCTGGATGTAGGAGCCGGCGCGGCTCTTGCCGTCCGGACCCAGCAAGTCGACCTGGGTCTGCGAGATCATCGACAGGGCGGCCTGGCCGACGCCGAGGTCGTTCGGGCTCTCTTCCTGCACGGTGCAGGCGGTCAGGCGACCGTCCTGCTTGACCATGCAGTTCAGCAGGGCGACAGCGACGCGCGGCTCGGACACGGGGGTCAGCAGGTCCGACGGAGCCTTGGCTTGAGCCGGGGTGGCGACGACGGCGGCGGCGAGAGCGAGCGAAGCGATCACGAGTTCATCCCTTACTTATCTTTGTTGGCCGGCCTTCCGCCGCCCCTTCTCCCGCTTTGGGAGTGTTCCGTTTCGGATCAGGCGGCCTGAGCCTGCTTCAGGCGTTGCAGGCCCTGTGCCGCCAAGTCCGTGAGCGAGCGCAAACCCAGCTCGGAAAAGACGTCGAACGCGCTGGCCAGAGCCGCGCCGGCGCGCGCCAGGCGACCATCGTCGCGGCCGGTGATCTCGACCCGGGCCTCGTAGAGGCGGGCCAGGTTCATCTGGGCCACGGCCCAGCTGGCCGGATCGCGACCGCCGGGCGCGGCGGCCAGCTCGGCCTTGAAGGCCATCTCGGCGGCGTCCAGCACCGCGAGATCGGCGGTCAGCTCGGCGCAACGCGCGAGACACAGGGCGCGGTTGTTGGCGACCACGGCGCGCAGGGCCAGAGCCGGCTGGGCCTTCAGCACCTGGGTGGCGCGGTCATAGGCCGAGACGGCCTGCTCGAAGGCGCGCTCGCTGGTCGAGGCTTCGCCCAGGGCCTGCAGCCCCGCGCCCAGCGACGCGCCGGCGCGGGCCCAGTCCATCGGGCTGTGCTCGATCGCCAGCACGTCGACGGCCGCGAAGTGGGCCTCGACGCCGTTGGTGATGTGGGTCAACTCGCCGTCCAGCTCGCCCAGCAGGACCAGGGCCTGACCACGCAGGCCTTCCAGGCGGGCCCAGCCCAGGGGTTCGAAGTCGGAGTCGAGCGCGCTGGCGGCCGTCTTGGCTTCGACCGCGGCCAGTTCGGCCAGGGCGCGATCCTTCAGGCGCTCGGCGCAGGCCAGGATCAGTTCGATACGGGCGGCGCGCTGGTCGGCCAGCAACAGGCGGGCCGGACCGCCCTTCACCCGCTTGACGGCCGCCAGAGCGCGCAGCGGCGCCTCATAGGCCTGCACCGCGGCCAGGGCGCGGTCGACATTGTTCTCGGAGAGGGCGGCTCGGCCTTCGAGGCCGGCGGCCAAGGCGTTGCAAAGCGGCGTGCGCTGGCTGACCGGCGTGCGGGCCAGGGTGGCGGACGCCGCGGCGATCAGGCCCTCGTCGCCGAACAGGTCCGCGCCCAGAATGGCCAGAATGGCCTGCTCGCAGCGCGCGCCGGCCAGCGCGTCGTGGCGGCGCTCGGCCTCGAGGATCTTCACGCCGGCCTCGGCCTGGGCCGCGCCCTTGCGCAGCGCGGCGGCGTCGCCGCCTCGGCGGGCCAGCTCGCGCCAGACGACGGCGGCCTCCAGCAGACGCGCGCCGCGATCCTTGGCGCCGATCCGGCCGGCGACCACGTCGGCCGAGCGGGCCTCATTGTTCAGCAGGCGCAGGTCGAGCAGTTCGAGCAGCGAGGTGTCCCCGCCGGTCAAACCTTCACGCCAGGCTCCCTTGGAGTCGGCGTCCACACCAAACAACCGCTTTAGATCCCGTCCGAACTCGAACATCGCCTTGCGCACTCCGCCTACGGATCGTCCCACGTCGGGACAGCCCGACGGAGGTTCAACGCACAATCAGCAAAACCGGAGCCAGCGGCTTTAACAAGTGGTTAACAGGTGTTTACAGCGCGTTAACCATAAATATTTTCCATATTTTTACACCTTGTTTCAAATTTCAGCCAATTTGGTTGATCATGTAGTGAATTGGCACACTTCTTGCTTTGCCGAATACAAGCGGAGCCGTGGATTGACGCGCGCTATTAGAACTTCGTTCATTGAACTGAAAATGACGTTAACCATAAGATTTAAACCTTGGTTTACCTTTCGTTCACGGACAGCCTCCCCTTCTCGTGGCGAAGCAGGCTAGAACGAGGCCAGGAACGCCTTTTCCGGAGCCCACCCATGGCCGCCGTCACCCTGTGGATCGCCAGCTTCTGCCGTCCCGATCCGGGCTATGGCGGCTGGTCCTATGTGCGGCGGCTGGACGGCGAGACCGGCGCGGCGGCGATCAAGGGCGCGGCCGGCGGCGAGCGGCGCACCAGCGCCGCGAAGATGAGCCTGACGGCCCTTGCCGAGGCGCTGGACTGCCTCTCGGACCTGCCCAAGGACACGCCGGTGATCCTGCGCTTCGCCGATCCTGATCTGGCCGCGGAACTAGTGGCGTCCGACGGGGCCTACGCTAAGGCCGAGCCGGAAGCCTGGGCCGCCGCGCGCGCCGCGCTCGCGGGCCGTCCCGTTCTGGAACTGGTCCCCACGCCGCCCTCCGCCCCGGCGAACGGCTTCCTGAACGCCTGGGCCGATTTCGGGCTGGACACGGCCAAGTCGCGCGGCAGCTTCAAGGCCGCGATCCCGAGACCGAACCTGCTCAAGTTCCCAGGCTAGGCGCCCACGATCAGGTCCGCCGTCGCCGGATTGCAGGCGAACGGGATGTTCGCCAGGGTCGCCATGCGGATCAACGCCTTGACGTCGACGTCGTGGGGTTGCGGCGACAGCGGATCGACGAAGAAGATCAGCACGTCCAACCGCCCCTCGGCGATCATCGCCCCGAGCTGCTGGTCGCCGCCCAAGGGACCGCTCTTCAGCCGCACCAGATCAAGACGCGGCAGCGCCTCCAGGATCCGGCCGCCGGTCGTGCCGGTGGCGAACAGCGCCTTGTCCTTGAGATAGCCTTCGTGCGCCACGGCCCACGCGACCAGCGCGGCCTTCTTGTCGTCGTGGGCCACGAGACCGATAGCGAGGGGAGCGGGCATGGCGCGATTCCGGAACGGCTAGGGCCGCACTCATTTCGCGCCCCGGCGCCGATGGCAAGCATCGCTGTGCTCGCGGCTTGAGCACGGCGCGCTTTTGCGCCGGCCGCCTCTTGCGCCCGCCCCCGGAGAGGTTCGTCCTGAGCCTGTCGGGCGATGGGGAGAACGATCATGACCAAGCGGATGACTGGCGAGCCGGCGCTGGGGCGCCGATCCTTTCTGCGGAGCGCGGCCTTCCTGGCGGCCGCGGCGCCAATCCTGACCGAGGCTCAGTTGGCCATGGCCGCCGCCCAGACCAGCGCGCCGCCATCCGGCATGACTCTGCACGGCCAGAGTCCCAATGCGCCGCCGCCGAGCATGACGCTGATCAACGCCAACGAAAACCCGCTGGGTCCCAGCAAGGCGGCGTGCGACGCGATCGCCCGGGTCGCCCCCTTGGGCGGGCGCTACGACCTGAACGGCGAGACCGACCTGCTGGCGCGAACCTTCGCCGCCCAGAACGGCCTCAAGCTCGAGAACGTCGCCGTCTATGCCGGCTCGTCCGAGCCCCTGCACTACAGCGTGCTGGCCTTCACCTCGCCCACGAGGAGCTTCGTCACCGCCGATCCGTCTTACGAGGCGGGCATGTACGCGGCCAAGACCAGCCAGGCCAAGGTGGTGAAGGTGCCCCTGACCGCCGACTGCGCCCACGACGTCAAGGCCATGGTCAAGGCCGACGCCCAGGCCGGCGTCATCTATATCTGCAACCCGAACAACCCGACCGGCACGCTGACCACCAAGCAGGACATCGTCTGGGCGCTGGAGAACAAGCCGGCCGGTTCGATCCTGCTGGTCGACGAGGCCTATATCCACCTGACCGACGCCCAGGACACCCTGGACCTGGTGGCCGCCGGCAAGGATCTGATCGTCCTGCGGACCTTCTCGAAAATCTACGGCATGGCGGGCATCCGCTGCGGCTTCGCCGTCGCCCGGCCCGACCTGCTGGCCAAGCTGACCCCGTTCGGCCAGAACGCCATGCCGATCACCGGCTCGGCGGCCGCGCGGGCCTCGCTGGAAGACTCGGACCTGGTCCCGGCCCGCCGCAAGATCATTGGCGACACCCGCCGCGACACGATCGCCTGGCTAAAGGCCAACAACTACAAGGTCATCGGCGATCCGCAGACCAACTGCTTCATGATCGACACCGGCCGCAACGGCAAGGCGGTGTTCGCGGCGATGAAGGCCAGGAACGTCCTGATCGGCCGCACCTGGCCCATCTGGCCCAACGCCGTCCGCGTCTCGGTCGGCACGCCCGAGGAGATGGCCGAGTTCAAGGCGGCCTTCAAGGAGGTCATGGACGCCAAGCCGATGGCGTTGGGCGACCACGCCCAGCTCGCGGAACTGGACTACTACGCCACCCTTTAGGGCGGCGTAGCGGTTACGCCCGTTCCTTCGTCCGCTCGAAGCGCACCTTCGGATAGCGCTCGGCGACGTAGCCGATTTCCCAGGACGACTTGCCCAGGAAGACCGGCTGCTCGTCGATGTCCTGGCCCATGGCCGACTTGTGCTTGCTGACGAAGTCCTCGACGTCGGCGCGGTCGCCGCCCAGCCAGCGGGCCTCGGCATAGGGGCTGGCTTCGAAGATGCACTCCAGCTGGTATTCGTTGGCCAGGCGGTCGGCCATGACCTCGAACTGCAGCTGGCCCACGGCGCCGACGATGAAATCGCTGCCGATCATCGGACGGAACAGCTGGGTGACGCCCTCCTCGGCCAGACCTTCCAGCGCCTTCTTCAGGTGCTTGGCCTTCAGCGGATCCTTGACCCGCACGCGACGCAGGATTTCCGGAGCGAAGTTGGGCAGGCCGGCGAAGCGCAGGGTCCCGCTCTCGGACAGGCTGTCGCCCACCCGCAAGACACCGTGGTTGGGAATGCCGATCACGTCGCCGGCGAAGGCGTCCTCGGCCAGTTCACGGTCCGACGCGAAGAACATGATCGGCGCGTTGACGCTCATGGCCTTGCCGGTGTTCTGGGCCTTCAGCTTCATGCCGCGCGTGAAGCGGCCGCTGGTCAGGCGCAGGAAGGCGATCCGGTCGCGGTGGTTGGGGTCCATGTTCGCCTGGACCTTGAACACGAAGCCCGACACCTCGCTGTCGCCCGGGGCGACGTGGGTCTCCACGCCGTTGCGCGTGGCGGCGGCGGGCTTGGGCGCGGGAGCATAGGCGCCGATGCCGGCCAGCAGTTCCGAGACGCCGAAGTGGCGCAGGGCCGAGCCGAAGAACACCGGCGTCATGTGGCCTTCCAGGAACGACTGCACGTCGAACGGCTTGCTGGCCTCGGACACCAGCATGGCGCCCTCCTCGACCTCGGCCTGCTCCTCGGGCGTCAGGTACTGGACCACCGCGTTGGAGTTGAAGGCGACGGGGTCGGGGTGGCCCTCCTCGTCGGTCGAGCTCTTCTTGGCATAGGGCACGAACTTCTTGCCGCGCAGGTCCATCATGCCCTTGAAGCGCCCCCCCGAGCCGGCCGGCCAGTAGAGCGGCGCCGGGTCCAGGGCCAGCTTGGACGAGACCTCGTCCAGCAGCTCGAACGGGTCCTGCGCCTCACGGTCCATCTTGTTGATGAAGGTGATGATCGGGATGTCGCGCAGGCGGCAGACCTCGAACAGCTTCAGGGTCTGGGGCTCGATGCCCTTGGCCGCGTCCAGCACCATGATCGCCGCGTCGGCGGCCGTCAGGGTGCGGTAGGTGTCTTCCGAGAAGTCTTCGTGGCCAGGCGTGTCCAGCAGGTTGAACATCAGGCCGTCGTGGTCGAACGTCATCACCGACGCCGAGACCGAGATGCCGCGCTCGCGCTCGATCTTCATCCAGTCCGACTGGGTGCGGCGGGTCTGACCGCGCGCCCGCACGGCGCCGGCGGCTCGGATCGCCCCGCCGGCCAGCAGCAGGTTTTCCGTCAGGGTCGTCTTGCCGGCGTCGGGGTGGCTGATGATGGCGAAGGTGCGCCGGCGGGCGGCTTCAGCGGCGGGGGAAGAGCTCATGCGCGGGGACTAGCCCCATCAGCCCTTTTTGTCACCTTCCGACGGCGTATCAGTCGGTCGCCGACGCGCCAAGGCCTCGTCAAACCGCCTTTTGGCCTCGAGCCGTTCGGGGCCGGCGTGCGGATCATTGAACACCGGCTGCACCATGGCGGCCGCCTCGTCGAAGCGTCCTCGCCGCATCAAGGCGTCCGCCGCGGCCATACGGAACGGCGCCACCTGGGCGCCAATTCCTGAGCGCGCAGCAGCACGTTTACAACATTGTCGCTGGGATAGCCGGGCTCTCCACGCCGGCTGATCCCGTAGTCGAACAACAGCAGCGGATTGTCGCGATCCACGGCGAAGCTCTTGCCGAACCAGTCGCGCGCCTCGTTCAGCAGGCGCTGCGCCTGGGCCGGCTCCGCCGCCGCCTGCCGCATGCAGGACCAGCCGAGTGTCTGCAGGGCCTCCACGTCGCGGGGGTCGATCTCGATCCGCCGCTTCAGAAGCGCCTGGGCCTTCGCGCGATCCCCAAAGTCGTTCTCGGCGCGCGCGAGCGTCATGTCCGCCAGCCGATCGCCGGAGTAGCGCGCGGCTCGATCCCGGATCATGGCCAGGACCTGCGGACGCTCGTCCGGCGGCACGCCCATCTTCAGGCGCTGGTTCTCGAGCAGCAGATCGTCCGCCGAGTCGGGCAGACGCGTGACCGGCGACGGCGTCGTCGTTGAGGGCGGTCGCGACATCCGGCGCCCGGGCAGGGCGTCCATGTAGCGACGAAGCACGAGCGGCAGCCTATCCAGCGGCGCGTCGACGGCTTCGGACATCAGGGCCACCGGATCGCCGCCCGCCGCGACCGCCTCGGCATAGCGAGCCAGGCGCGCCAGCCGCTCGGGATCGGACATCATGTAGTGCGTGAGCAGCCAGGATTGAGCATAGAAGGCGGCGATGTCGGATCGATTGCCCCAGAGGGCCCTCCGCCCCAGAATATCCTCGAACGGCGTCCAGCTCGTGCCGCGCAGCCAAGCTATGCGGGGACTGGTGACGCCCAGCTCGACAGCGTCGGGTTTGAAGCGGGCGGTCGAGAAGTATTCAGCGTAACCCTCGACCAGCCATGACGGATAGGCGGCGGGCGCGTGCTGCATCATGAAATGATGCGTGTACTCGTGGAACAGCACGCGGCGACCACGCTCCTCCCCGTCGTCCACGCTCATGACCGCGAAGACATCGCCGACGGATGCGGAGTAGAGGCCGCTGATGTCCTTCGACAGGGTCGGCCTTACCCGGCGAAGATCGATGTCACGCGGAACCAGATAGATCGGCAGCGGCCGGGCCTGCCGCGCGTCGACACCGTGTAGCTCCCGGAGCAACCCATCGAAGTCCTCGAGGTCCCGCGCCATTTGCGTGAGCACCCGCTCGCTCACCCGCCCATACAGGGAGAAGGATCGCGTTTCCGTGTGCAGCCAAGCCGCGCTCCCGAGCGCCACGGCCCTTCCAGCGCGGAGCAGAAGAGGCGCGGCGGCGACGCTGGTCACGAATATCCGCCGCGACATCCTTCGACGCATCACGCCACTCCTCGGTCACTCAAGCCACGACGCGATCTGACATGCGATCGCGTCGTGACACAACCTCGCCGCGCGGACTTGCCCGTCAGAACTTCGCCGACACGCGGGCGTACCAGAGGCCGCCGTCGGTGTCGTAAGGCGCGTTGCGCGAATAGATCAGGCCGCGCGAGGCCTGGAACGTCGCCTCGTCCGGATAGGTGTCGAACAGGTTCTCGGCGCCCACCGTCAGCTTGATCGCGTCGGTGACCTGGGCGCTGACCGACAGGTCCACCAGGGTCTTGCCCGCGAACTTCTGGATCAGGTCCGTCGCACCATTGGCCTGGGCGTCGGTCCACTCGCCCGACCAGCGGGCGCGGACCATGCCGCTGAAGATGCCGCGCGCATAGTCGAACGACACGTTGGCGGCGTTCTGCGGCAGGCCGTCTTCCAGGTTGACGCGGGCCAGGTTCGAAACCTCGGTCAGCTTGGAGCGGGTGACCTTGGTGTCGTTCCAGTTCCAGGCGGCGGTGACGCCGGCGCGGCCGCCCCAGACCTGGCCGCGCCAGGAGCCAACGACGTCCACGCCCTGGGTGCGGGTGTCGAACGAGTTGGTGAAGTAGCTGACCGTCGTCAGGCTGTCGGCGCCCGGGACGCCGGCCGCGACCAACTGGGCCCGCAGCGCCGGGGTCACGGTGAAGTTCGGCGACACGGCGAAGCGGTTGTCGACCTCGATGCGGTAGTAGTCGACCGAGGCGGTGAAGCCGCCCTGGCGGAAGACCGCGCCGAACGACAGGTTCTTCGATTCCTCGGGCTCCAGCGGCTTGCCGCCCAGGGCCACGGAGATCGGGTTGATCGGCGACAGGCGGCCCGAGGTGAAGAGCAGCAGGGTCGTGGTGTTCAGGCCCTGCGAGGTGCGGGTGTTGTTGATCTGACCGGCCGTCGGAGCGCGGAAGCCGGTCGAGACCGCGCCGCGAAGGGCGAAGTTCGGCGTGAACTCATAGCGCGCGGCGATCTTGCCGTCGGTGGTCTGGCCGAACTCCGAGAAGTCCTCGTGGCGCACGGCGATGTCGGCGTCGAGCTTGTCGGTGATCGGCAGGTCAAGGTCGACATAGGCCGCGTAGCTGGTCTGGTCCCACGCTCCGGCCTGGCTGGGCGCGTAGCCCGGGAAGCCGTTCGAGCCGCTGGGCAGGCCGGCCGGCGCGCCAGGGCCGACGTCCCATGAATAGCGGTCGCCCGCCTGGATCTTGTAGGTCTCCTTGCGGGCTTCCAACCCCAGGGCCAGGTTGGCCGGCTTGGCCAGGACCGACCAGTCCAGGGGGCGCGAGGCGTCGAAGTTCAGCGTCTTCTCTTCCTGGATCAGCGCACCGGCGTCGAAGCTGGTCGGCGACTGCGGACCGAACGAGGCGTTGATGCTGTTGTTCAGGAAGTAGTCGACCTTGTCCTTGCCCCAGCCGGCCGACAGATCCCACGACCAGCCCATGGCGTCGCCGCGCAGGCCGCCATTGACCGAGGCGTTGGTCTCGTCCTGGCCGAATTTCGGCGAGAAGCCGGCCGGATAGATCTGGCTCAGCGACCAGCCGGGGAAAACGGGGCTGGTCCTGTACGAGGTGTCGGTCGACGGGTTGCGCCAGTTGAAGTCGGTGACGCCGTGCAGGTCGCTGTAGGTGGCGAAGCCGTAGGCCTCGACCGCGTCGCTGATCGGCAGGACCAGGTTCAGCGAGCCGCGCCACACCTCGCGGTCCGGCTGGCCCCAGCGCTGTACGGGGTTCGGCACCTTGATGCTGGGATTGGCGGCCTGGAAGGCGATGGCGTCTGGACGCTGGCGAGTGCGCGAGGTGGCCTCGGCGTTGGTGTAGTCGATCGCGCCGACCAGGCTGCCGCCCTTGCCGATCGCCAGGCCGTAGCGCGCGCCGATCTCGGTCTTGTCGCCGTCGCCGGCGTAGTAGCGACCGAACTGGCCATAGCCGTCGAAGCCGGTCTTGTCGCTGAGGATGATATTGATCACCCCGGCGATGGCGTCAGAGCCGTACTGGGCCGAGGCGCCGTCGCGCAGCACCTCGATGCGCTCGATGCCGCTGGTCCCGAGGGACGCCAGGTCGACGCCCTGCTGGCCGCGTCCGCCCAGCACCGCCGAGCGGTGGCGGCGCTTGCCATTGACCAGCACCAGGGTCTGGTCGGGCGAAAGGCCGCGCAGGGTGGCCGGGCGCACGAAGGCCTGGCCGTCGGCGGCCGGCAGACGCTGGACGTTGAACGACGGCGTCGTCGCCGCCAGCTTGTCCATGATCTCGTCAGAGACGGTGTTCTTCAGCGCTTCCTGGCTGACGACGTCCACGGGGGCGACCGACTCGAAGGCCGTGCGATCGACGCGGCGGGTGCCGGTGACGACGACGGTGTCGACCTCGGTGGCGGTCGCCTGCTGAGCCGCCTGCTGGGCGTGGGCTTGGCTGGAAAGGGCCAGGGCGAGCGCGCCCCAAGCGACCGTGGACATAAGCTTCATCGTCAACCTGCACTGGAGAGTTTCAGCGCGGCGTAGCGGCGGGTCTTGTCGAGTCGGCGACGGTAAGACGTCGGTTTGATGAAGCCTCGCACACCCGCGTTCTTCTGAAAGCCGCAATTCGCCCGGAAATGGGTCAAAATGCCCCTATTCGAAGAATGGGTTTGGAGTCATGCTTTCCTTATTCGGCACCGGCGGCGTCAGATCGTCGGGCGAATGGAGGAAATCGAACTATGGCCCTGCTTGACCATCACCGCGCGCCCGGCCGACAGCATCCGGCCAACAGCGCGCTCTGCTTCGGCGTCACCCTGGCCGGACTGGTCGTCCTGGCCGTTACGCTTGGCTGGTTGATGACCCTGGTTCGATTCTGAGGCCCTAGGCGGCCAGGCGCCGCCAGACCTGACGATCGGCTTCCAGGTTGGTGAGCGCGCCGGAATTCTGGCGCTGCAGCAGCGCGGCCATGATTTCGATGCTCAGCTGCGCATAGCGAACCTGAACGTCTTCCTTGCGGCAGCCGCGGCCCGGCGCGATGAACAACGCGGCATTGACGTCCGGCGCCTTGGCCACGATCAGCGCCGCCAGGCGCTCGGCTCGCTCACGGTCCTTGTGATGCAGCAGCGGCTCTTCCGCGAACAGTTCCTTGCCCAGTTCGCCGACATAGTTGAGCGACAGCGCGGCGAAACGGTCGCGCGCCATCGGCGGCGCGAGATCGGCCGCGTCAAAGCTTAGAATGACGTCGTTCATGAGAAAAAGCATGGCGGATACTGGCTGCTGAACTCTGGGGAGGGGGTTCGAAAGCTCGCGCAGCATGCCCAAAATGAGCTTTAGGTCCGGTTTAGGAGCAGGGTTAACGGCTCCCTAAAGTCAGTTCTCCCCGATCCTTCCACCGATATTGAAAGCGCCTAAGCCTCCACCGGCTCGGTCAGGAAGTGACGGCCGTCACGGTCCTCGATCTCCACCACCCATACGTCCGGGTCGATTCGGGCGGCGCGCTCCGCATAGGCGTCGAGGTCGGGCTCGAACTCGGAACGGACCGGCTGCATCCAGAAGCGCTCGCCGTCACCGCGCGTGGCTTCGCTGTAGAGCCGCGCGGTTCCAGCCCGGCGGTCGACGATCTTGACCAGCACCGCGCCGGCCCGCGCGTCGCCCTTGCGGGCGACCATGGCGAAGGCGCCGCCCAGTTCGGCGCGGCGGATCAACGCGCCGACCCAGATATCCGTCGAAAGAAGCATTGCTAACCGAACCGCAACCCCACGGGGCGCATAGGTCGCCCTCTAAGTCTCGAAGCATACGAGAAAACCTCGCCCCTCCGCTCCCTTAAATGAGTGAGCGGAATTTCCAGGAGTTGACGCGCGATGGCCGCCGAAACCGGCTTCCACTTTCGGCTATCGCGCTTCGGGACGCCCCAGAAAGGTCGCTGGGCGCGATGGATCGGGGTGTTGATCGGCTTGACGATCGTGGCCGTTCCGACAGCACTGTACGCTAACGCCGCCGACCAGCTCTACGAACGCACGCTGATGACTGCGGCCGACGGTCGCTGCAGGCTGTTCACGCCTACCGTCTCGGTCGCCCTTGACGCCTCGCGCGCCCAGGCGCGCGGTGCGACCCTGCGCTCCGGCGCCAGCGAACTGCAGGTCACCGCCCTGGAGCAGCGCGCCCGCGCCAAGGCCGCTGGCGCGGCCTGCGATTCCAAGGACCTGATCCTGGCCGCCTCGCGGGTGAAAAAGGCCTTCGAAGGCTATACCCAGATGCTGGCCATGACCTATCCGGGCGATGTCGCGTCCTGGAAGGCCGAGCGCTCGGTATCGGCGACCATCCCCGTCTGGCGGCTGTCGCAGCCAGCGACCTTCGGTGGCGACCGTCTGATGTTCGGCCTGGTGGGCCGCAACCTGGCGCTGACGGCGGTGGCGACCTTCGACAACGGCCAACGCCCCTATGCGGCGCGGATCATCATGCGGGACACGAGCCGGACCCTGGGCCCCTACATCGCCTCCAACGCGGGCCGGAATCTGGCGGCCAAGGTCGCGCCGCGTAACGCCAGCCTGGTGTTCGCCGCCCAGACTCGCGAGGAATCGCCCCTCACCCTGCTGCCGACCAGCGCCAAGACCGGCCTGGCCTTCCGCTTCCCGCCGACGGCGATCAACTCCATGTTGAAGCTGGATCCGCGCGAGGCGGTCACGGTGGAGTTCGTGTTCCAGGGCCGCGGCGGCGACGAGGTCACCCGCAAGGCCTATATCGAGGTGGGCGATTTCGCGGCGGGCTGCGCGTTCCTGCGCTGATCAGCGCGGCGCGAAGGCGATGACGTTGTCGCCCAGGGCGGTCGGCGCGGGCTTGGGCTCGCCCTCGATCGGGGTTTCGGCCGGCGGCGCGGGCTCGGTCAGGGTTTCCAGCGTCACCGATTTCAGAGGCGCCAGCAGCACCGGCAGGCGCACCGCCACGCTGGTGCCCGCGCCCAGGCGGCTCTCGATCGTCATCTCGCCGCCGTGCAGCTTGGCGAAGGCGCGGACCAGGGACAGACCCAGGCCCGTGCCCCTGGCGCGCTGTTCGACGCCGCCGGCCTGCTCATAGGGACGACCCAGACGTTCCAGGTCCTCGGGGCTGATGCCGACGCCGGTGTCGGCGACGATGATCTCCAGCACGCCGTCATAGCCGTGGGCCGTGACCGTCACCTGGCCGCCGCGCGGGGTGAACTTCAGGGCGTTGGAGACGAGGTTCAGCACGATCTGCTTCAGGGCGCGGCGGTCGGCGTCGACCTCCAGCTCGCCCGGCGGCAGCACGCCGCGCAACTGGACGCCGGCGCCGTCGGCCTGGACGCGCAAAAGGCGCATGGCCGCCTGCACCGCCTCGCGAGCGTCGAACACGCCGCGCTGCAACTCGAAGCGCTCGGCCTCGATCTTCGACATGTCCAGCACGTCGTTGATCAGGTCCAGCAGATGTCCGCCGCTCTCGTGGATCAACTCGGCATATTCGGCGTAGCGGTCGCTCAGGGGGCCGAACATCCTGGCGCGCATGATGTCCGAGAAGCCCATGATGGCGTTCAGCGGCGTGCGCAGCTCGTGGGACATGTTGGCCAGGAAGCGAGCGCGGCCGGCGGCCAGGGCCTCGGCGTCGACGCGGGCCTGATCCAGAGCGGTCTCGCGGTTTCGCTCGACGGTGACGTCGCGCAGCAAGCCCACCAGTTGATTGGGCGCGATGCGGGCCAGATCCAGGGCGACAGTGCGCTCGACGCCCAGGGCCGGGTTGAAGGTCAAGCTGGCCACGCCCTCGCGGTGGGCGGCGGCGATGGCGGCGGTCAGCCGCTGGCGATCACCCGGGGCGGCCGCGCCTGTCAGGCCGCGATTGACGAGGTCGACAGTCGTGACGCCGCGCGGCGGCGCGCCGCGCACGGCGGTCACCTGGCCTTGCCCGCGGATCGCGATCGCCAGCTGCGGCAGGCCGTCCAGCAGGCTCTCAAGCCCGATGATCTCGGAAGCATAGCGGTCGTCGCGCGCGCCCTGCCGGCGACGGCCGATCAAGAGACCCGCGGCAAGGCCGAGGCCGGTGGTGACCAGGGCCAGAAAGCCCAGCACGAAGGCCACCGGGCCCGTCGGGGCCGGCGGGGCCAGGCCCGAAAGCTGGGTCAGGGCGGCGACGCAGCCGCCGATCAGGGCCAGGGCCGCGCCCTCGGCCAGACGCTTGGGCTGGTCCAGGGTCGAGGCCGCCGCGACGGGCGCCAGGCACCAGGCCGCCATGGCGCCGGAGACTCCGCCCGTCAGCACCGCCGCCAGCGAGCCGCCCACGGCCCACAACACCAGCAGCACCGACTGGGTGCGCTCGTCGTCGCGCGAGAAGACCAAGGCCACAAGGGCCGGAACCGCGCCCGCGCCCAGGGCCGCCCAGACGGGCCAGCCGCCGGCGCTGTTGGCGAACAACGTCGCGGCCGCGGCCAGGCAGATGGCCGCCAGCCAGCCCAGACGCCATGCATGCGCGGGGTCTAACCCCGCCTGGGGGGCGGGGCGTCGGATCGGGTCTGGAAGCGTTTCGAATTCCAAGGGCCGGTCGACTTGCAAGCGCGGCGGGGAGGCGCCGTCGTCAAACCTTAACGCGAGGGAGCCCTTCCCTCCAAGGCCGCACAATCGTTAAGCGATCTTTCCTCGTGGAAGCGCTGTGGACGGAAACGGAATCGTAAGCGCGAGCCGGCATCCTCCGGGTCTGAAGTCATTACGGACAGAAGGTCCGGGAGTCCGTCATGCCAGAACCGGTGTCCCTGGACACGCTGTCCGACCGCACCTTCGCGGACCCCGACTCGGCCGATCGCCGGGCGGCCGCGAACGAGCGCCGCCGCCTGGCCCTCGACGATCGCAAGCGGTCGTTCCTGCGCATGGTCAGCCACGAACTGCGCACCCCGCTCAACGCCGTGATCGGTTTCTCCGAGATCCTCTCGCACGAACTCTACGGACCGCTCGGGAACCCGCAGTACAAGGAATATGCGGGTATCGTGCACGAAAGCGGCATGAAGCTCCTGAAGCTGGTCAACCAGATCGTCGAGATCGCTCGCCTGGAGGGTCACGTCACCGACATCGAGATGACGCCCGAGCCTCTGGACGAAGCGCTGGATGACGTTATCGACGGCCTGAAGGCCGAGATCCGACGCCGCGACGTCATCGTCCACGTGGTCAATCAAGGCGCCCTGCCGGCGGTCATCGCCGATAGTCGCGGCCTGCGGACCATGCTCACCAACCTCTTGCAGAACGCCGTTACGCACTCGCCCGCCGGGGAAGTCGTGCATGTCGCCGCCGGCAAGATCGGCGGCGAGATCGAGATCACCATCCGCGACCAGGGCCCCGGCGTGGAGAGCGCCGAGTTGCCGCGCCTGCTGCAACCGTTCGAACAGGGCGGCTCGGCCCTGACCCGTTCCAACGAAGGCGTCGGCCTGGGCCTGCCGATCGTCGACCTTCTGTCGCGAGCCATGGGCGGGCAACTGAAGCTGTCGTCCAGCCTGGGCGCGGGGTTCCTGGCGCGGCTCATCCTTCCCGTCGCGTAGGCGCGAGCTTGCCTTGAACCGGCGCGCCCCCTAATTGGCCGCCATGACCAGTCCGATCGACGCCGCCCTCAACGACCTCGCCGACGAGTTCGAGCTCCTGGGCGACTGGGAAGAGCGCTATCGTTACGTGATCGAGCTGGGCAAGGAACTCGCGCCGCTGACCGACGCCGAGCGCTCGGAAGACAACAAGGTGCGCGGCTGCGCCAGCCAGGTGTGGCTGGTCACCCTGCCCCAGGCCGACGGGACCCTGGCGTTCAAGGGCGACAGCGACGCCCATATTGTCAGCGGCTTGGTCGCCATCATGCTGCGCCTCTATTCCGGCCGCACGCCCGCCGATATCGTCGCCTTCGACGCCAAGGGCGCGATGGACAAGCTGGGCCTGTCCGAAGCCCTGTCGTCGCAACGCTCGAACGGCCTGAAGTCGATGGTCGCCCGCATCCGGCGCGACGCCCAGGAAGCCCTTGGGACGCCCCGCCTTGGCTGAGTATCGCGTCGCGGCGCTCTATCGCTTCACGCGGTTCGCGGATCCGGCGGCGATCCAGGGCCCCCTGGCGGCCTTGTGCTGTAGCCTCGGCGTCAAGGGCACCCTGCTGCTGGCCCGCGAGGGTCTCAACGGCACGATCGCCGGCGGGGACGCCGCCATCGAGGCGGTGCTGGAGCACATCCGCGCCCTGCCCGGCTGCGCCGATCTGACGCCCAAGACCGCCCGGGCCGAGCGCATGCCGTTCTACCGGATGAAGGTCCGCCTCAAGAAAGAGATCGTCACCCTGGGCGAGCCGGACCTGGATCCGACCGACGCCGGGACCTATGTCGAGCCCGCCGACTGGAACGCCCTGATCGCCGATCCCGACGTCGTGGTGATCGACACCCGCAACGACTACGAGGTCGCCGTCGGGTCGTTCGCGCGCGCAATCGATCCCAAGACGGCCAGCTTCTCGGAATTTCCCGCCTGGTTCCGCGACTTCCGCCAGGGCCTGGAGGCCAAGCGCGGCCCGGACGCCCCGCCGCTGAAGGTGGCCATGTACTGCACCGGCGGCATCCGCTGCGAGAAGTCGACCGCCTTCCTGAAGGCCGAGGGGGTCGAGCAGGTGTTCCACCTCAAGGGCGGCATTCTCGACTATCTGGAGCAGGTGCCCGAACCCGAAAGCCTGTGGCGCGGCGAATGCTTCGTGTTCGACGAGCGGGTCGCGGTCGGTCACGGCCTGTCGCAAGGCACTCACGTCCTGTGCCGCGGTTGCCGGATGCCGGTCAGCGTCGAGGCCCAGACCTCACCGCTGTATGTCGAAGGCGTCGCCTGTCCGGCCTGCCACGACCAGCGCAGCGAGGAACAGAAGGCCCGCGCCGCCGAGCGCCATCGCCAGGCCCGGCATTGCGAGGCCCTGGGCATCGATCACGTCGGCGCCACTTTTCCTTCAAGGCCAAGCTGAACGCTTCGCCGTCGCCCCGCGTTGACCCGGCTCCCCTTCTCTAGGAGCCGCCCCCATGCATACGAACGAAGACCACATCAAACTCGTCAATGGCCTGGTCGAAACCACCATCGACAGCGCCGACGGCTATGCCGAAGCCGCCAAGGACGCCGACGCCTCGCGCTACAAGGATCTGTTCGAGCGCCGCGCCCAGGAACGCCGCTCTGTCGCCTCGGAACTGCAGGACGAGGTTCGCCGCCTGGGCGGCGAGGCCAAGGACGACGGCACCATCCTAGCGGCCGCCCACCGCGTCTTCCTGAACCTGAAGGACTCGATCACCAAGGGCGACGAGGCCGTGGTCAACGAAGTCGAGGCCGGCGAGGACCACATCAAGGCCAAGTACGAAAAGGCCCTGCAGGACACCGACGTCGACGCCCAGACCCGCACGGTCATCGAAAAGGCCTGGACCTCGGTGAAGTCCGGCCACGACCAGATGCGCGATCTCAAGCTGTCGCTGAAGCACTAGGTTCAGCGCCGGAACGGCAAAGGGCGGGATCGAACGGTCCCGCCCTTTCGCATGGGGATTTGCCTCCGCGCCCGACCGATCGCATATGAAGGCCATGGAAGACGCGTCGCGCCCCGTTCTCGATGAACGCCAGGTTAATCTGATCGCCAAGGCCCTGGCCGAGCCGCGTCGACGCCAGATTCTCAAGGAGGTCGGCGCGAACAGCGAACCAACGGCCTGCGGGGCGCTCGCCCAGCACGTGGCGGTCAGCGCCGCCACCTTCTCGCATCACATGAAGGAGCTCGAGACCGCCGGCCTGATCCGCATTTGCCGCCAGGGCAAGTTCGCGTTCCTGATCCTGCAGCGCGACGTCCTGAACGCCTACCTCGCCCAGCTGGCGGAGATCTGAAGACGGCGCGATACGAAAGCTGAGACAGGCTAGGCCTTCCGGAACCTAGGCGGCCCAAGTTGCGCCCACCTGGGTTGGCTTGAACCCTCGCCCTCAGCTCAAGCCTTGGCCAACGCGCTGGCCGCCTTGCCGTCATACTGACCGCCGAAGCTGGTCTTCAGGTGGGCCATGATCATCCCGACGTTGGCGCCGGGGTTCTTGGCCCGGAAGTCGTTGATCGCCTCGCGCAATTCTGATTCCGTCATCTGCTTTGGGCCATACGAGGATAGGATCGTCAGTTCGGTTTCAGCCGCCTTGGTCCGCGCGTCCACCTTCGACGCATCGCCACCGGCTTCGATCAGACGCGCGCGTTCGGTCGCGAGGTTTTCCAGCGTCAGCTTCGTGTTCTTCAAGAACTTCGCGACGGTCGCGACAACCTTTTCATCCGTGACTTCCGTCACGCCGCGCTTGAATTCCTCGGTCGTGATCTGTGTCGCCTCGCCGATCAAGGTGGTGAGAACGTCAGCCTTCAGGCGGTCGTTCAGCTTGCGCGCCGCGAGTTGGTCAGCCTTGAGTTCGTCGAGCAAAGCCATGTCGTCGTCCTTTCAGTTCGTTCTATTCGATAGCGCCGTAGTGGATGGTGACTGCGGCTCCCTAAAAGCACGGGCTAGGCGTAAGTCGCCAGGCGTTTCCGGGTTCGATCCCCGCCCCGTTAGCGCTCAGCCCTAACGTGTCTCCGGGACACTTCTAGCCTGTACCGACGGACCTTCGAGAAATTTCACGGGTCTCGCTCATTGAATCACTTCGATGATTATCTAAATGTCGAAGCATGCGCCGTTAGGGCGCCGAAGAGTGAGAGAGATCATGAGCAAGCTTGCTGGCAAGACCGCCGTCGTCACGGGAGCCTCGAAGGGCATCGGCGCGGCCATCGCCAAGGCCCTGGCCGCCGAAGGCGCGGCCGTCGCCGTCAACTACGCCTCCAGCCGCGAGGGCGCCGACAAGGTCGCGGCCGAGATCATTGCCGCGGGCGGCAAGGCCATCGCGGTCCACGGCGACGTCGCCAAGAGCGCCGATGTCACCCGGCTGTTCGACGAGACCCACAAGGCGTTCGGCGGCGTCGACATCCTGGTGAACAACGCCGGCGTCTATGAATTCGCCGCCCTGGAAGAGGTCACCGAGGAACACTTCCATCGCCAGTTCAACATCAACGTCCTGGGCCTGCTGCTGGCCACCCAGGAAGTGGCCAAGCGCTTCGGCGCCGATGGCGGCAGCGTGATCAACATCAGCTCAGCGGCGACCACCGTCGATATCCCGACGGCCTCGGTCTACACGGCCACCAAGGCCTCGGTGGACTCCATCACCCGCGTCCTGGCCAAGGAGCTGGGTCCGCGCAAGATCCGCGTCAACGCCATCTCGCCCGGCGCGGTCGAGACCGAAGGCACCCACACCGTGGGCATCATCGGCAGCGATCTGGAGACCCAGATGATCGCCCAGACCCCGCTCGGCCGCTTGGGCCAGCCGTCGGACATCGCGCCGGTGGCGACCTTCCTGGCCTCGCCGGAAAGCTTCTGGATCACCGGTGAGATCATCGCCGTCGCCGGCGGCAACCGCTAACGACCAAAGGCTTTCACGCCATCCGATAATGCCGCGCCAGGCGCTGCAGGGCGAGTTTCAGGACCGTCTTGCCCGCCCGGCGCGGCAGCTTCAGCGACCGCTCGGCCGTCTCCAGCGCCGAGCCGAGCAAGCAGACCCGCTCAAGGATTTCCCGCAGCCCCGGGCCCACCGCCGCCAGCGCCTTGGCGACCCGCTCGCGGGTCGCGATGTCGCGTTCAGCCGGCGCCAGGCCGGGGCGGCCGCCGTCGACGCGAGGCGTCGCGTCCCAGCGCATGGTCATCCGGCCCTGGGTCCCCAGGCTTTCGAATTCCTCGCGCAGCCGCTCGCCGGCGGCGGCCTCGATCGGCGTCAGCCAAGGCTGCCCATCTCCGTCGCGACGGCGCGCCAGCCAGGCGATCGGCGACTCGCCGAGATTGCGCCGCACCGGGCCGCCGGGGCCGGCGACCTCCGCCTCGATCACGCCCGGCCGTCCGGGTGGCGGCGACACGACGGGCTCCGGCCGCGCCGTCATCGTCCAGCCGCCTTGGGCGCGCGGCCTTAGCGTGGCCTCGCGGGCCAACGCCTGGAACGCCGCCTCGTCCAGGGTCAGCATCACGCAGCGCCGGCGGCTGGCGCCCAGGCGCACGCCATAGCCGAGCGCCCGGGCCTCCACCACCGCGCCGGGACGAGACAACAGCCGCATGGCGCGTTCGGCCAGACGACGGGCTTCCAGCTCCGCATCGAAGACCTCGTCGGGGGCCGCGCTCACGCCGGGATCTCCTCGGCATGGGCCGGCGCCTGCCGCAGGCAGGCTTCCAGGTCCGAGAGCCGGCGATCGAAGGTCACGTCCTCGCGCATGTCCTCGATCTTGCGGCAGGCGTGGCCGCAGGTGGTGCGGTCGCGGCCGAACGCGAAGGCCACCCGCGCCAGCGACCAGTGAAAGGTGATGTGGGTCAGGTAGATGGCCAGTTGCCGCGCGCGGACGGCGGCGTGGGTGGCGCGCCGGGGCGCGCTGATCTCGACCGCCGGCACCCCGGTGGCCAGGGAAACGAGATGGGTGACAAAGCCGACCGTCAGGCGGTCGCGACGGGGATCGGGCGTAATCGCCCAGATGTCCTCAAGGGCTTCAACCAACATGGCGTCCTCTCCTCCCTGCCGCGAGCGCGGCGGGCGAGGACCACTATAGGTATATTTTCTTGCAATGAGGAAGATATTCCTATTTCACTCAAGCTTTACGCGCTTAAGGCTTTGATTTTCCTATACCACAATAGCCTCTACACCCACAATCGGACGGGCATTCGTCCGTCGTTCGTCCGCGATCACTCCCCGTTCGGCGACGGGTGTTGGAAGAGCGATTCGCGTCGCGGGCGCCTGGTCGAACAGCGCCTGCATGCCCGTGACCCAGGCGTCGTCCACGACCGTCCCGGCAAGGCGCAGACGTTCGCAAGCGCGAATGGCCTCGTCGGCCCCGACCCTGGGGTTGGCGGCCAGAAGGTCCGGCGAACAAGCGTCTCGCACCGCCTGGATCACCGTGAACGGCGCGGGCGGCCCCTCCCGCAACCACCGCTCCGCCAGGTGAAAGCCGTCAGCGCCGAACAGGCGCATCATGTAGTTAATCTTGGTCTGGATCTGGATACGGCCCTTCCGGTCGACCGCGATCATCGGGAACGCCGGGGCCAGCGACGGCAAGGCCGTGTTGGCGTAGAAAGCCATATCCCAGTAGCCGCTGGCGATCCGAACGAAGTGCGCGGCGTCCCGCACCAGGGCCAGTCCCGACTCCTTCATCGGCAGGATTTCGACCTTGGCCTTCCGCACGTCGACGGTGTCATTCGACACATCGACATACAGCGAGCCCAACTGGATCGCGTTCTGGAAATACCGGTCGCGCAGAGCCCCCCAGACCACCCGCCCTTGGCCGCCGTTGTCGGAGAATGCCTTCAGCGCTCGCTCGCCCGCCGATCGGGGCCTGGCGGACCGTGCGTTCAGCCGCGACAGGACATCGATCGTGATCTCCAGGCACATGCCATAGGGATAGGGCTTGCCGCCCGCTTCAACCGCCAAGGCCTGCGCCAAGGCTTGGTCGGTCTCGCCGCGCAGGGCCAGGAACGTCGCCTCAAGAGCGGGAAGCGCGGGGATCAGGAAGCGCTTGGTCAGCGCCGACTGCAGGCGGTCGGCGTTGAGATCGAACTCACGCATGGGACTTCTGGATAACTAGACGCCTTCGAGGGCGACACCATATGGCAGGATAGCACCTCGGTGCGAGACCACCAGCGCAGCCAGCGCGTGCGCGCGTCCCACCGCTTCCGGAATGGGTAGCCCCTCCAGCCGCGACGACAGGTAGGCGGCGTTGAAGCTGTCGCCGGCGCCCGTGGTGTCGACGGCCTTCACCCGGCCCGGCGGCGGCGTGGCCGTGCGGCCTTCCGGCTGGTGGACATTGACCGCGTGGCTCTCGTCGCGGGCCACCACCTCGGCGCCGGCGGCGGCCCATTCGGCGGCCAGGTCCTCGGCCTCGCGGCCGTACAGCGGACGGCTGTCCTCGCTGCTCAGCGAGATGTAGCGGCACGAAGGCACGACGCCGTCGAGGGCGGCGCGCGCGGCCTCGGGGCTGGGCCACAGGGCCGGGCGGTAGTTGAAGTCCAGGGCCACGGCGACGCCCAACGAGTGGACATAGGCGAGAATGTCCTTCAGCCGCGCCCGGCCGATGTCACCGACCACCGCCAGGGTCACGCCCGACAGGTAGACGAGGCCGCTGGCCTTGGCCGCCTCGTTCAGCTGGTCGGCGGTGTGGGCCGAGAACAGGTCGCGGATCGGGGCCCGCTCGCGCCAGTAGTGGAACTTCCGCTCGCCGTGCTCGTCCAGAACGATGGCGTAGAGGCCCGGCAGACGGTTCTCGACCTGGCGGACCAGCCGCGTATCGATCCCCTCGCGGCGCATGGCCGACAGCACGCCCTCGCTGAACGGATCGCCCTGCCCGAGCGCCGTGCAGTAGGCGACCTCGTCGCCCAGCCGCGCCATGTAGATGGCCGTGTTGAAGGTGTCGCCGGCGAAACCCATCCGATAGAGGCTGTCGGCGCTCCCATTCCCCGGTGAAGATTTTGGCGAGAGCTCGACCATGCACTCGCCCAGCACTGTGATCCTGGCCACGCTCAGTCCTTCTTCTTGGCCGGTTGGGCCTGGGATTGCTGGTCGATCCAGGCGTCGACCCGGGTCTCCAGCACCGCCAGCGGCAGCGAGCCGTGCAGCAGCACCGCATCGTGGAAGCCGCGTTCGTCGAACCTGTCGCCCAGCCTGGCCTCGGCCCGCTTGCGCAGGTCCAGAAGCCTCAGCTCGCCGATCTTGTAAGCCAGGGCCTGGCCGGGCCAGGAGACATAGCGCTTGAGTTCGACCTCGATATTGGTCGGCGACAGGGCCGTATTGTCGGTGAAGCAGGCGCGGGCCTGCTCCAGGGTCCAGCCCTTCCAGTGCATGCCGGTGTCGGCCACCAGGCGGCAGGCGCGCCACATCTCGTAGGACAGGCGGCCGAAGACCTCGTAGGGGTCGCGATAGATCCCCATCTCCTCGCCCAGCCATTCCGAATAGAGGCCCCAGCCCTCGCCGAACGCGGTGAAGTAGAGGTTGCGGCGGAACTCCGGAACATTGATCTGCTCGGCGGCCAGAGAGATCTGGATATGGTGGCCGGGCGCGCCCTCATGCAGCACCAGGGCCGGCAGTTCGTACAGCGGTCGCTGGCCCAGCTCCGAGGTGTTGATCATCAGCCCGCCGGCGCGACCGACCTTGGCGTCGCCGCCGAAATAGCGGCCGGTGGTGTAGCCCTTCTCGATGCTGGCCGGCACCGGCCGCACGCCGTAGGTCAGGCGCGGCAGGATCCCGAAGTGGGCTGGCAGCTGATCGTCGGCGCGCTTGGCGATCTCGCTGGATTTCTCCAGCAACTGCTGGCGGCTGGTGGCGTAGAAGCGCGGATCCTTGCGCAGCATGGCCAGGAAGGCCGGCAAGTCGCCCTGGAAGCCGGCGGCCTTCATGGCCTCCTGCATGCGGGCGCGGATGCGGGCCACCTCGGACTGGCCGATGTCGTGGATCTGGTCCGGCGTCAGGGTGGTGGTGGTGTGCCGGCGGGCCAGGAAGGCGTAGTAGCGCTTGCCGTCTGGCAGGTCCGAGGCCGCCAGGCTCTTGGCCGCGTGCGGGACGTACTCGTCGTTCATGAACTTGAGGAAGGTGGCGCGGGCCGGGGCGACCTTGTCGGTCATCGCCTTCTCGCCCTCGACCACCAGCGCCGCGCGCGTCGCCTCCGGGATAGTGGCCGGCAGGCCGCGCAGCGGCGTCATCAGCGGATCGTCGGCCAGCGGCGTGGCGACGGCGCGCTGGGCGCGCTCTTGCACCGCCTGGGCGGTCGGGATGGCCTGGACGAAGCCGGTCTTCACGCCGCGACGGGCATTGTCGATATTGACCGCGTACCAGCCGGGCATGCTGTTCAGCAGGCCGATCCAGCGCTTGGCCTCGGCCTCGCTCTTCAGCTTCATGCCGCTGGCGCGGTACAGCATCATGACGTCGAAGCCGCCATCGCTGCTGAACGGCATCCGCGACTTGTCGTAGCCGGCGGCCTCGATGCGATCCTTGACGGTCCACGCCAGCAGGTCGCGGGTCAACGTCTCCTCGTCGGAGAGACCCTTGGTGTCCATCGACGACAGGGCGCTCGAGATCGCGTTCAGCTTGGCCAAGCGCTCGGCGTCCGCGGCCGGCGAGACATCGGGCAGCCGCCAGCGGCTTTCATTCGAACCGCCGGAATCGGGATCCTCGTCGGCGGCGCCGAGCGCCTCGTAACGGGCGACCAAGCCGGTCAGGGTGTCGGAGGGCGCGGCCAACGCGGCCGAAACGACCAGGGCGGCGAGACAGACGCCGGCCAGGGCGGCGCGCCAGGGTGCGATGCGAGTCATGAGGCGCAGCTTAGGGGAACGCGGATCGCCCGGCGACACGCGAATCGCTCACGGCAGTCCCTTGGCGAGGACTGATCAGAGGCGTCTGAATTTTCAGAAGATGATCGAGAATGGAGCGGGCGAAGAGATTCGAACTCTCGACCCCAACCTTGGCAAGGTTGTGCTCTACCACTGAGCTACGCCCGCCCATTCGCGAGATATATAGTCGCTCCATTCTCCCGGTAGTTCCGAAAGAATGGAGCGGGCGAAGAGATTCGAACTCCGACCCCAACCTTGGCAAGGTTGTGCTCTACCACTGAGCTACGCCCGCATCGGCGAGGCTCAAAGAGCGCCCCGCGACGAGGAGGCGGCTTATGGCAGAGGCCTTCGCGCTTGGCAAGCGCCCTTTGAGGGGTTGCCGACAGGCTTTTTTCGGAGGCTTGATCCGGACGGGTTTAGGCTGGGTTTTTCCAGGGGCGGAGTTCTAGGCGTTGCGTCTGTTTGTGTTCGGTATGGGCTATGTCGGCGCGGCCTTTTCGCGCGCCTTGCGAGCCCGAGGGTGGGAGATCGCCGCCACGGCGCGGGACGCGGACCAGGCCGACAGGCTGCGCGCCCAGGCGATCACGCCCGCCCATCCGGACGACCGCGAGGCCATCGCCGCCGCGCTCCTGGGGGTGAGCGCCGTGCTCGTCACCGCCCCCCCGGCCCGGACGGCTGTCCGGCCCTTGAATCGCTGGTTCCCGCGCTCGCCCAGGCTCAGGCCTTCCCCGACTGGATCGGCTATCTGTCAACGACCGGCGTCTATGGCGACTACGACGGCCGCTGGGTGTTCGAGACCACGCCGCTGAAGGCCCAGTCGGTCGAGGGCGCCCGCCGGGTCGGGGCCGAACGCGACTGGCGCCAGGTCGGACGCGGCATGGGCCTGACCGTCACCGCCTTCCGCCTGCCCGGCATCTATGGCCCGGGCAGAAGCGCCCTGGATCGCCTGCGCGCCGGCGAAGGCCGTCGCATCGTCAAGCCGGGCCAGGTGTTCAGCCGCATCCATCTCGACGACATCGTCTCGGGCCTGCTGGCCTCGCTCGACCGACCTAGGGCGGGCGGCGTCTACAACCTGGTCGACGACGCGCCGGCCCCGCCGCAGGACGTCATGGAGCACGCCGCCAAGCTGTTGGGCGTCCCGGTCCCGCCGGACCTGCCGTTCAACGCACTGGGCATGTCCCCCGCCACCCGCCGCTTCTACGCCGAGAACAAGCGCGTCTCGAACGCTCTGGCCAAGGCGGAGCTGGGCTGGCGGCCGGCCTATCCGACCTACCGCGAGGGGCTCGCGGCGATTTTGAAAGCGGGCGGTTAGAGGCTGTCTGGCCAGCGCCGCGAGCCGTGGAACACGCGAAGGATTTCGATCACCTCTCCACGCACCTTGTAAGCGACGATGAAGGGCCCCCCAGGGACGACAAGCTCGCGAGTTCCACCGCGACGTCCCGGCCGACCGAGATTGGGGAAGTCCCGCAACCCCTTCGAAGCCTGTAGAATCTTACTGACCTGATCTAGCGCGGCCATCGGCCGATCATTCGCGATCCACGCTTGAGCATACTCAAGATCGTCTAGCGCCGGATCGGTCCAACGAACCCGCACAGGCTATTGCGGCCGGGCCTGGGCAGTTCGTTCGGCTGCCCCCACGACTCCACCCACTTGGCGACGTCGTCGTGCTCGAAAACACGCCCCTCCTCGGCAGCTCGAAGACCTTCATCGATGGCGCGGTCCTGCCAATCGCGCAGTTCGAGGAAATTTCGCAGCGCCTGCTCAACCACTGCCGCCTTGGGTTGGTCCATCACTTCGGCGACTTCAGAGAGCAGGCGATCCAAATCACCGTCGAGCTCTATGCTGAGAGAAGCGGTCTTGGCCATTGGCTCAGTCCAGAACAATTCACGAACAAGATACACCGACCGAGGAGAAATGCCAGCTACTCGTCGTCGATAGCCGGCGGCCTCGGGGCGATCCCCACCGCATCCAGACCCGCCGCGTTGCGTAGCCGCGCGGCCCGCGCCAGGCGGCGAGAGACGAGATCGCCCTCCTCCGGTTCGGCCAAACCCTTGGCTTCGGCGACAGCGGCGACGAGGCGTTGTAAATCCTGAGGACGCGAGAGCCGGTGATCGCCATCCTTGATCAGACTGAAGACGACGTCCTGGCTGTTGAGGGCGTTGGCCAGCTCCAGGGCGTGGGTCCAAGGCACGTCCGGGTCGGCGCCGCCCTGCAGCACCCGCACCGGGACGTCGATCGGGACCGGTCCCGGCAGAATCGACCACCGCGCCCCATCTTCCAGAAGTTCGCGGGTGATGGCGTAACCGCCGTCGTCATACTCCGACGGCCGGATCCAGAAGCCGTCGCGGGCGATGGCCGCCTTGGCCTCGGCCGACAGCTCGGGCTCCATCAGCTTCTCGGTGAAGTCCGGCGCGGGCGCGATAAGCACCATGGCCTTCACCCGGTCAGGCCGGGCGATGGCGGCCAGGCACGACAGCCAGCCGCCCATGGATGAGCCGACCAGCACCAGCGGCCCGTCGGTCAACTGGTCGATCACCGCCAGGGCGTCCTCGCGCCAGCGGCTGATCGTGCCGTCCTTGAACGCGCCGTCGGACTGGCCGTGGCCGAAATAGTCGAAGCGGATATAGGACCCGCCCGTTGCCTTGGCGTGCTCGGCCAGGACCTCGGCCTTGGTCCCGCTCATGTCACTATGGAAGCCGCCCAGCCAGACGACCGTGGGCCCTTCCCCCTCGATACGGCGGAAAGCGATCTTCGAACCGTCTTCGCGCGTCAGAGCGCCTGGGGATTCGGTCATGGCGTCGCCTTGATCCTTTCGTTAACTAAAACGCGTTCGTTTCATCGAGAGTTGCGTGCCCGACCTACCCGCCGGCTTCACCCTGCTGCAAGTCACGCCTGAGCTGGAAACAGGCGGGGCCGAGCAGACGACGATTGATGTCGCCCACGCCGTCGTGGCGCAAGGCGGCAAGGCCTTGGTCGCGACGAAGGGCGGGCGCATGGCCTCACGCCTGGAGGCCGATGGCGGCCGTCTGGCCCAGATGCCCGCCCAGTCGAAGAACCCGCTGATCATGCTGGGCAACGCCGCGCGGCTGATCGACCTGATCCGGCGCGAGAAAGTCAGTCTGGTCCACGCCCGCTCGCGCGCTCCGGCCTTCAGCGCCCTATGGGCCGCCCACGCGACCAAGGTCCCGTTCGTGGCCACCTATCATGGCGTCTACAACGCCAGGTCCAATCTGAAACGCTGGTACAACGCGGTCATGACCAAGGGCGACCTGGTCATCGCCAATTCCGAGTTCACGCGCGACCACATCATTCGAGAACACAACATCGCGCCCGAGAAGGTCGTGGCCATCCCGCGCGGCGTCGACCTCACCCGCTTCGAGCCGGGCGTGGTCGGCGCCGACCGCATCGCGGCCCTGCGCAAGGCCTGGAACGTGGCCGATGGCGAGCGCCGGCTGAAGGTGCTGCTGGCCGGTCGCCTGACCCGCTGGAAGGGCCAGGCCCTGATGATCGAGGCCATGACCCTGCTGAAGGCGCGCGGCGAGGATCGGGTGCTACTGCTGCTGGCCGGCGACGACCAGGGCCGCAAGGGCTATCGCGCCGAGCTTGAGGCCGCCATAGCCGCCGCCGGACTGCAGGCCGCGGTCAAGCTGGTCGGACACTGCGACGACATGCCCGCCGCCTACCTGCTGGCCGACATCGCCATCGCCCCGTCGCTGGAGCCGGAGGCCTTCGGCCGCACCGCGGTCGAGCCGCAAGTCATGGGCCGCCCGGCCATGGCCTCGGACCACGGAGCGACGCGCGAGACCATCATCCCCGGCGAGACCGGCTGGCTCGTCGCGCCCGGCAACGCCGAGGCCTGGGCCGACGCCCTGCTCGAAGCCTGCGAGATCGGCGCGGCCGGACGACAGACCCTGGGCCAGGCCGCACGTCTTCGTGCGCGGCGGTTGTATTCGGTGGACGCTATGTGCGAAGCGACCCTCAAGGTCTATGCACGCATATTGAGTTCGGAGCGTTCGTCTTGAGCAAGGAGATCAAGAAGGTTCTGGTGATCAAGCTGGGAGCCCTGGGCGACTTCGTCCTGTCGCTCGCGGCGATGAAGAAGATCCGCGAGGCCCACCCCAAGGCCAAGATCACGCTCCTGACCACGCCGCCTTACGAAGCCCTGGCCAAGCTCAGCCCGTACTTCAACACCGTCGACACCGATGGCCGGCCCAGCGACCTGGGCGAGACCCTGGCCATGATCGGTCGTATCCGCAAGGCGCGCTACGACCGGATCTACGACCTGCAGACCAACAGCCGCACCAACTGGTACTTCCAGCTGCTGCGTCCCTTCCCGCCGCAATGGAACGGCGTCGCCTTCGGCGCGTCGCTGCCGCAGAAGGGGGCGGCGCGGCTGCGCATGCACACCCTGGAGCGCCAGGCCGACCAACTTCGCGCCGCCGGCATCTGGCCCGACGCCCCAACCGAGCCGGGCAGCGCCCCGCCGCCGGACCTGTCGTGGATCCTGCGCAAGCAAAAGGAGCCGCGCCCCGTCGCCGGCGCCGCCGCGCCGCGCCCCTACGTCCTGTTCGTGCCGGGCGGCTCCGCCCACCGGCCGGAGAAACGCTGGCCGGTCGAGAACTACGCCCAACTGGGCTCGCTGCTGAAGGCGCGGGGCCTGGACATCGTCATCATCGGTGGCCCGCAGGAAAGCGCCATGGCCCGCCACATCCAGAAGGCCGTCGGCGGGGCCCGCGATCTGACTGGCCGCACCGACTTCGCTCAGTTGGCCGTGCTGGGAGCCAAGGCCGCCCTCGCCGTCGGCAACGACACGGGCCCGACCCACCTGCTGGCCGCGGCCGGCGCCCCGACCATCGCCCTGTTCTCCGACGCCTCGGATCCCGAGCTGTGCGGTCCGCGGGGCCACGTGGCGGTGATCCGCTCGCCCGACCTGAAGGCCCTGCCGGTCAGCACCGTGGCCAGCGCGGCGATGGCGCTGCTGCCCCACTAGCTCTCCTTACCGTCCGACCAAACCTGTCATCCCGGGCGCAGCGAAGCGAAGACCCGGGACCCCGGAAAACACTATCGCAAAGCGATAATGTTCACTATATGTTCTAAAAATGCGAGAGCATGCGTATGCCGTATACCTGATGACGAACACGCCACGCGGCGTGCTCTATGTCGGCGTGACATCGAACCTGCTCTACCGCGCCCAGCAACATCGCGAGCACTTGCTGGCCGGATTCAGCAACCGCTACGGCTGCACGCGCCTCGTCTGGTTCGAGAACCACACGCATGTCGAAGGCGCCATCTACCGCGAGAAACTCATCAAACGCTGGCGGCGCGCTTGGAAGTTCGAACTCGTGGAAACTCGCAATCCAGACTGGGTAGATCTCTATCCGGCCTTGTTAGGTGAGGCCGAACTCCCTTGGTACGAACCTCCCGCCGTTTCTGGGTTCGACGGTCCCGGCTCTACGCTTCGCTTCGGCCGGGATGACAAGGAAATTTCCTAGTACCCCGCGTACCGGCCAGGCTTGTGAGAGGGAAAACACGTCCCCGTCTCGCCGTTTCCACCCCTGCGCACGCTGGGATCAGAAAAAACTGGACCCGCCCGACGTCTCTTTGACCGCCTTCGCTTGATAGAGCGCGGCCGGCGCGTCATATATCACTTTCTCGCGGCGCGCCCAGCGCGGTGCGCGCGCGTTCAGCTATACCCTTACTACTCACGCTTCACATCAACAGTCCCGGAGCCGCCCCTATTCGCCGTCCTATGCAAACGCCGCCCGTTAAAGACGGACCGCGTATCAACGAAGACATCCGCGTCCCCCGCGTCCTGCTGATCGACCAAAACGGCGAGAAGCAAGGCGAGATGCCGACCGCGTCCGCTATGGAAGCGGCCGAGGAAGCTGGCCTGGACCTGGTGGAAATCGTTCCGAACGCCAATCCGCCCGTCTGCAAGATCCTGGACTACGGCAAGTTCAAGTTCCAGGAGCAGAAGAAGAAGAACGAGGCGCGCAAGCGGCAGAAGGTGGTCGAGCTCAAGGAGATCAAGCTCCGGCCGAACATCGACATCCACGACTATGAAGTGAAGGCGAAAGCCATGACTCGCTTCTTCGAGGAAGGCGACAAGGTGAAGGTCACCCTGCGCTTCCGCGGTCGTGAAATGGCGCACCCCGAGCTGGGCATGAAGCTGCTCCACAAGGTCAAGGCCGACTTCGACGAAGTCGCCAAGGTCGAGTATGAGCCGCGCATGGAAGGCCGGCAGATGATCATGATCCTGGCGCCGCGCTAAGATCCGATCACTGGGTAGACATCGAAACGCCCCGGCCCCTGCGGCCGGGGCGTTTTGTTTTGGGCGCTTGTCGCTCTTCGGGCGCCTCGACACGCCCGCACCCTCTGGTAGAGTTTGGCGCAGTTGGGGGAGTTGTCGCGTGTTGAAGTCCATCCTGGCCGCCGGTGCGGCCTGTTTCGTTCTGCTGTCGGGTCCGGCGCGCGCCGCCGACAAACCCAGCCTCGCTGTCTACGGCCAACTGCCGACCATCGAAGGGGTCGAAATCTCGCCCGACGGCACGAAGCTGGCGGTTATCCTGACCAATGGCGAGCAGCGCTCCCTAGTCGTCCGCCAGGTCGGCGGCGGCATCCTCGCCGGCATCAATGCCGGCCCCACCAAGTTGCGCGGGGTCACCTGGGTCGGTGAGGACCATCTGCTGATGGTGGCCTCCCAGACCGCCGACGTGATGGGTCTCTCGGGTCCGGCGCGCGAGTACTACATGGCCACGGACTTCAATCTGAAGACCAAGAAGCAGACACCTCTGCTGCGCAGCCAGCCGTCGGCCATGAACGTGATCATCGGTCCGCCGATGCCGCGCATCATCGACAACGAGCCGTTCGTTTTCCTGGAGGGCATCCAGTTCATCGACAATCAGGGCGTGGACATGCTGTACCGCGTCAACCTGCGCACAAACGTGACACGGGCGCTGGATCGAGGCGCGCGCATCGACACCGACGGCTGGCTGGTCGATACGCAGGGCGAGCCTGTGGCCCAAACCCTATACGACAGCAAGCGCGGCCACTGGTCGCTGCGCATGAAGCTGAACAACGCCTGGCGCACGGTCGACGAGGCCGACACGCCGATGGGCTCGTACGGCATCGCCGGCTTCGGCCGCGACGGCAAATCGGTGCTGGTCTGGCGGACCGACGACAAGAACAAGGACTTCCTGCGCGAATACGGCGGCGACAAGCATGTCGACCTGCCCAACGACCTCGACCTGAGCAGCCTGATCCACGACCCGGCCACCCTGGTCCTGCTGGGCGGCGTCACCCTCAAGGGCGATGACCTGACCTACACCTTCTTCGACGAGACCAGCCAGAAGGCTTGGAACGCGGTGATCAAGGCCTTCAAGGGCGACCGCGTCTCGCTCGCCTCCTGGTCAAAGGACCGCAAGCACGTGGTGGTGCTGGTCAACTCGTCCGAGGCCGGACAGGCCTACGCCCTGGTCGATCTCAACACCAAGCGGGCCGTTTGGCTGGGCGACGTCTACGAGAGCCTTACCCCGGCGGCGATCTCGCCGGTCCGCGCGATCAAGTACAAGGCCGCCGACGGCCTGGAGATTACCGGCTATCTGACCCTGCCCAAGGGTCGCGATCCGAAGAACCTGCCGCTCATCGTGCTGCCGCACGGCGGCCCGGAGGGCCGCGACACGCCCGGCTTCGACTGGTGGAGCCAGGCCTTGGCCTCGCGTGGCTATGCCGTGCTTCAGCCCAATTTCCGAGGCTCCGAAGGCTTTGGCTGGGACTTCGTCAAGGCGGGCTTCGGCGAGTGGGGCAGGAAGATGCAGACGGATCTGTCCGATGGCGTCCGCGACCTGACGAAACAGGGCGTCGTGGATCCTAAACGCGTCTGCATCGTCGGCGCCAGCTACGGCGGCTACGCGGCCCTGGCCGGGGCGACGCTGGATCGCGGCGTCTATCGCTGCGCTGTCTCCGTGGCCGGGCCGTCGGACCTGAGGAAGATGCTGCTGTCCGTTCGCGACGCCAACAACGGCGAAACCGGCCCCTCCCAGCGCTACTGGCTACGGTTCATGGGGGCCGACGGGATAAGGGATCCCGACCTGGCCGCCATCTCTCCCGCCCAGCAGGCCGCCAAGGTCGACATCCCCGTCCTGCTGATCCATGGCAAGGACGACACCGTGGTGCGCTACGACCAGAGCCAGGCCATGGCCGCCGCCCTGAAGAAGGCCGGCAAGCCGGTCAGTTTCATCACCCTGGACGGCGAGGACCACTGGCTGTCGCGCGGCGCCACGCGCCTGAGGATGCTGACCGAGACCGTCGCCTTCGTCGAAAAGAACAACCCGCCCGACTGATCACCACGGACAAGGCGCTCACCTCGTGGCCGGCAAAATCAACTTAAGATTTACGGATCTAGCCATTTCGCGGCACTCTTCACTCGAGTTCATAGGCCGAGGAGTTTGTGATGCTGAGGATCATCGTGGCGGCGAGCGTAGCCGCCGTCCTGGGCCTGGCGGCCCCCGCCGTCGCGACGGACAAGCCCGACCTGACCCTCTACGGCGCCCTTCCCAAGATCGAAGAGGTGGTCATCTCGCCGGACGGCACGAAGCTGGCGGTGGTCACCACCGACGGTGATCGACGCTACCTGACCGTCCGCAAGACCGAAGGCGGCGGCATCGCCGGCGTCGCGCTGAAAGCCACCAAGCTGCGCGACGTCATGTGGGCGGGCGAGGACCATGTCGTCCTGGTCGTCTCCCAGGCCAGCCAGGGCATGACCCTGGAGGGACCCCCACGCGAATATTTCATGGCCAGCGACTTCAACATCGCCACGAACAAGCTGCGACCTTTGCTGGACGGCGCCAAGAAGGTCGGCACCAAAATTGGAGTGGAGGAGACCTTCAACATCATCGTCGGTCCGCCCCAGGTCCGCGTGATCAAGGGTGATCCGGTGGTGTTTCTGGAAGGCGTCCGCTACCTGCGCGGGACCGCGGCCGACACGCTATACGCCATCAACCTCCGGACGGGGGCGTTGCGTCTCGCGGAGAATACGCCGCGATACAGTACAGACGGCTGGCTGGTCGACATTGACGGAAAGCCAGTCGCCCAATCCACCTATGATATCAAAAGCGGTCGAGGCGCCCTTTTGATCAAGGCCGGCGGGGGCTGGGAGAAGGTCGACGAGGCCGACTCTCCGACGGGCACGTATGGCATTTCCGGCCTCGGCCGCGACGGCAAGTCGGTGCTGGTCTGGCGTCGCGGCGACGACGACGTCCTGCGCGAATACAGCAGAGGCGGCGGGCGCGAGGCGCTGCCGGGCGATCTGGATTTCGACGGCCTGATCCACGATCCGTACAGCGCCCGCCTGCTTGGCGGCTACACCCTGGACGGCGACGCGCTGCGCTACACCTTCTTCAATCCGGCCGTCCAAAGCGCCTGGTACGCCGCCATCAAGCCGTTCAAGGATGCGCGCGTCAGCCTCAAGTCCTGGTCCCGGGACTGGAGTTGCGTAGTCGTGCGGGTGGATACGCCCGCCGAAGGCCCGGCCTACTACCTGATCGACCTCAAGACCGGGAAAGGCTGGTTCCAGAGCCGCGTTTACGAAGCGGTGAAGCCCGAGGCGATCTCGCCGGTCCGCTCGATCAAGTACAAGGCCGCCGACGGCCTGGAGATCAGCGGCTACCTGACCCTGCCGCGCGAGCGTCAGCCCACGAACCTGCCGCTGATCGTCCTGGCGCATGGCGGCCCCGAAGGCCGCGACGCCCCGGGCTTCGACTGGTGGAGCCAGGCCCTGGCCTCGCGCGGCTACGCCGTGCTGCAGGCCAACTTCCGGGGCTCGGCCGGCTTTGGCCGGGACTTCGTGAAGGCCGGCTATGGCGAATGGGGCAAGAAGATGCAGACCGACCTGTCGGACGGCGTCCGCGATCTGGCCCGACAAGGAATCATCGATCCCAAGCGCGTCTGCATCATGGGCGCCTCCTACGGCGGCTACGCGGCCCTGGCGGGCGTCACTCTGGACAAGGGCGTCTATCGCTGCGCCGTCTCCGTCAACGGGCCGTCCGACCTCAACGCCGTGCGCAAGGACGTCATCGCGCCCAAGGAGGTCTGTTATTGGACCGGATTGGGGACTCCCTGTCCCAAGTCGGGCGGCCCCGTCAATCCGGGCCGGATGCTGTCGACGAACCTCGAGGATCATGGCGCCCGATCCTCGACCTCGCCGCGCTACTGGCTGCGCTTCATGGGATCGGACAAGAAAGCCGACCTCGACGCCATTTCGCCGGTCAAGCTGGCTGACCGCGTGGATGTCCCAGTGCTGCTGATCCACGGCACGGACGACACCATCGTCCGCTTCGAGCAGAGTCAGGCCATGGCCGACGCGCTGAAGAAGGCGGGCAAGCCGGTCGCATTGGTTCCTCTGGAGGGCGAGGACCACTGGTTCTCGCGCGGCGAGGCGCGCGTGAAGATGCTGACCGAGGCCGTCGCCTTCGTCGAAAAGAACAACCCGCCCGACTGACAAGGCCGAGGTTCAGGCGTAAACCGCGCGTCCCGATGTCCGACCCCGCCAACAGTCCCCGCGCCCTGGCCGTCCTGCTCCTGGTTATCTTCATCAACCTGGTGGGCTTTGGCGTGGTCATTCCGCTGCTGCCCTTCTACGCCAAGGCGATGCACGCCGCCCCGTGGCAGGTGACGACCATGTTCGCCGCCTACAGCCTGGGCCAGTTCTTCGGCGAGCCGTTCTGGGGGCGGATGTCCGACCGCATCGGCCGGCGGCCGGTGCTGATCGTCACCATCATCGCCAACGCCATCGCCTACCTGGCCCTGGCCTTCGCGCCGAACATCTGGATCGCCATGGCCATCCGCCTGGTCGGCGGTTTTGGCAGCGGCAACATCTCGACCATCCAGGGCTACATGGCCGACGTCACGCCGCCCGAGAAGCGCGCCGGGCGCATGGGCCTGCTGGGCTCGGCCTTCGGGGCCGGCTTCGTGATCGGCCCGTCGCTGGGCGGCCTGCTGGCCCATCCCAGCGCCGGCAGGCTAGGCTTTCAGATCCCGCTGTTCGTGGCCGCCGGCATGGCGGCGCTGGCGACGGTCGGCGTCCTGCTGTTCGTGGCCGAGAGCCGCGCGCCCTCCGCTCCGGGCGTCAAGCAGCCCGGCCGGCGCGAGGCCTTGAGCGCGGCCTCGGCCCACCCGATCCTGTCGCGCGTGCTGCTGGTCACCCTGGTCTCGACCGGCGCCTTCGCGGGCATGGAATTGATCTTCGGCCTCTGGGCCAACGCCCGCTTCGACTGGGGCCCGCGCGAGGTCGGCCTGTGTTTCGCGGTTATCGGCGTCATCGCCTCGCTGGGCCAGGGCCTGCTGACCGGACGCCTGGCCCGTCGCTTTGGCGAAGGCCGCGTGCTGACCGTGGGCCTCGTCATCATCTGCGCCAGCCTGTTAGTCTCGCCGTTCGTGACCCATCCCGTCCTGGCCATCGTCGCCGTCGGCTGCACCGCTTTTGGCCAGTCGCTGGTCTTCCCCTGCGTGGCGGCCCTGATCTCCCGCGCCAGCCCGGCGGACCGCCAGGGCCAGATGCTGGGTCTGAACATGGCCGCCGGCTCGCTGGCCCGCATCGGCGGTCCGCTGCTGGCCGGTCCGCTGTTTGGCCTCGCCATCGGCGGCCCCTACTGGTTCGGCGCGGCCCTGATGGTTCCAGCCATCTTCTTCGCCGTGACGATCGTCCACCGCACGAAAGCGGCGGCCTGAGGCCTAAGTGCTTGCCTTCGGCGAGTCTTTCCCTTAGTAACGCCCCCTTTCCGGAACCGCCTGGCCAATTGGCATGCCATGGCGGTTCGTCTTGCTATCCCAGAGGACGGGGCGAAAGCTCCGACGCGAAATGCCTAAGTTGAAGACCAAGTCGGGCGCCAAAAAGCGCTTCAAGATCACGGCCACGGGTAAGCTGAAAGCCGGCGTCGCCGGCAAGCGCCACCGTCTGATCGGCCACAACGGCAAGTACATCCGCCAAAACCGCGGAACGAAGGTGATGAGCGAGGCTGACGCCAAGACCATCCGTTCGTACCTGCCCTACGGCCTTTAAGAGGAGCGCTGACACATGGCTCGCGTCAAACGTGGCGTCACCGCCCACGCCAAGCACAAGAAGGTTCTTGAACAGGCGAAGGGCTTCTACGGCCGCCGCAAGAACACCATCCGCACCGCCAAGGCCGCCGTCGATAAGGCCGGTCAATACGCGTACCGCGACCGCAAGGTGCGCAAGCGCGCCTTCCGCTCGCTGTGGATCCAACGCATCAACGCCGGCGCTCGCATCGAGGGCTTCACCTACTCGCAATTTATCCACGGCCTGGACGTGGCGGGTGTGGTGATCGACCGTAAGGTCCTCGCCGACATCGCGGGCAACGACCCGGCTGCGTTCAAGGCCATTGCTGACAAGGTCCGCACCGCCCTGGCCGCCTAAGGTCTTTCTCGGGTCCGTCCCGATTGCGATCTAGAAAAGCCCTCCGGTGCGAACCGGAGGGCTTTTTGCTGCCTTGAAAGCTGTCATCCCGGCCAAGCGCGAAGCGCGCAGAGCCGGGACCGCCAAAGGCTCGGCGTTTCCTGCGGTCCCGGATCTGCCTTTCAGGCCGTCCGGGATGACAATAGAAGTTTAACCGCCTAGACGGATGCCCGTCATGACCGATCTCAACACCCTCGAATCCGACGTCCTGGCCCAGGTGGCCGGCGCGACGGACCTCGCCGCCCTCGATGCGGTGCGCGTCGCCGCCCTCGGCAAGACCGGCTCGATCTCCGGCCTGCTGAAAACCCTGGGGGCGATGAGCCCCGAGGAGCGCAAGACGCAAGGCGCCGCGATCAACGCCCTGCGCGACGTCGCCGCCACCGCCATCGCCGAAAAGAAGGCCGCCATCGAGGCCGCCGAACTCGACGCGCGCCTGGCCAGCGAGACCCTGGACCTCACCCTGCCGGCCCCCTATCGCCGCAAGGGCAGCGTCCACCCGACCATGCAGACCATGGACGAGATGATCGCCATCTTCGCCGAGATGGGCTTCGCCGTGGCCGAAGGTCCGGACATCGAGGACGACTTCCACAACTTCACGGCCCTGAACTTCCCGCCGAAGCACCCGGCCCGCGAGATGCACGACACCTTCTTCTTCAACACGAAAGAAGACGGCGAACGCATGCTGCTGCGCACCCACACCAGCCCGGTGCAGGTGCGGACCATGGTGTTGCAGAAACCTCCGATCCGCATCATCGCGCCGGGCCGCACCTATCGCGTGGACAACGACGCCACCCACACCCCGGTGTTCCACCAGGTCGAGGGCCTGGTGATCGACAAGGGCATCCACATGGGCCACCTGAAATGGACCCTGGAGACCTTCCTGGCCCGGTTCTTCGAGACCGACGCGGTCACCACCCAGTTCCGGCCGCACCACTTCCCGTTCACCGAGCCGTCGGCCGAGATGGACGTGCAGTGCGACCGCTCGGGCGGCGAGATCAAGATCGGCCAGGGCACGTCGTGGCTCGAGATCCTGGGCTGCGGCATGGTTCACCCGAACGTGCTGCGCGCCTGCGGCATCGATCCGGACGAGTACCAGGGCTTCGCCTTCGGCATGGGCGTCGACCGTCTTGGGATGCTGAAGTACGGCATGCCGGACCTGCGCGACATGTGGTCGTCGGACGTCCGCTGGCTGTCGCACTACGGCTTTAGCGCGTTCGCCGCGCCGAACCCGGCGTCGGGATTGAGCTAGACCTGAACCCTCCCCTCCCCCTTGCGGGGAGGGGCCGGGGGTGGGGGTGAAACACCGCCATCTCCGAGCACGCACCCCCACCCCAACCCCTCCCCGCAAGGGGGAGGGGCTTGGAGACCGAAAATGAAATTCACCCTCTCCTGGCTCAAGGATCACCTTGAGACCACCGCCACCGTCCCCGAGATCGTCGCGGCCATGACCATGACCGGGCTCGAGGTCGAGCACGTCATCGACCCGGCGACCAAGCTTAAGCCGTTCACGGTCTGCAAGATCGTCGAGGCCGCGCGCCACCCCAACGCCGATCGCCTGCAGGTCTGCCAGGTCGACACCGTCGACGGCCGTAAGGAGATCGTCTGCGGCGCGCCGAACGCCCGCGCGGGTCTGACCACGATCTACGCCCCGATCGGCGCCTATGTGCCCGGCCTGGACGTGACCCTGGTCGAGAAGCCGGTGCGCGGGGTCGTCTCCAACGGCATGCTCTGCTCGGCCGCCGAGCTGGAATACGCCACCGAGAGCGCCGGCATCATGGAGCTGCCCGACGCCTTGCCGGTCGGCACGCCGGCCGTCGACGCCCTGGGCCTGGAAGCCGTCATCGACTTCGAAGTGACCCCCAACCGGCCCGACTGGCTGGGCGTCGTGGGCATCGCCCGCGACCTGGCCGCCGCCGGCGTGGGCAAGCTGAAGGACGTGTCGATCGCGCCGATCGCCGGGACCTATCCCTCGCCGATCACCGTCAAGGTCGACGGCGAGGCCTGCCCGGTCTTCGCCGGCCGTTACATCCGCGGCGTCAAGAACGGCCCCTCGCCCAAGTGGCTGCAGAATTGCCTGACCGCTATCGGGCTGCGTCCGATCAACGCCCTCGTGGACGTCACCAACCTGATCACCTACGACCGCGCCCGCCCGCTGCACGTCTATGACGCGCACAAGCTGTCGGGGACCGAGATCTCGACACGCCTGGGCCGCCATGGCGTCCACGGCGACGAGCATCTGATCGCCCTGGACGGCAAGACCTACGAGCTGACGCCCGAGATGGCGGTGATCGCCGATGCGTCCGGCGAGCGCCCGATCGGCCTGGGCGGCGTGATGGGCGGCGAGAGCACTGGCTGCTCGGAAGAGACCACGGACGTCTTCGTCGAGAGCGCCTGGTTCGACCCGATCCGCACGGCCCAGACCGGCCGCGCCACCGGCATCGCCAGCGACGCCCAGTACCGCTTCGCCCGCACGGTCGACACCGGCTCGCTGGTCCCGGGCATCGAGCTGGCCACCAAGCTGATCCTGGAGCTGTGCGGCGGCGAGCCGTCGGAAGTGCTGCTGGTCGGCGAGGCCCCGGCCGCGCCCAAGCCCGTCCTGTTCGACCCGGCCTATGTCGGCCAGCTGTCGGGCCTTGAGATCGAGCCCGAGCGTAGCCTGAAGATCCTGGCCGACCTCGGTTTCAAGATCGAAGCGCCCAAGGACGTCTCGACGACCGAGTTCGCGATGCACGCCGAGAGCGTGGTCTGCGTGACCCCGCCGACCTTCCGCCGCGACGTGGAAGGCAAGGCCGATCTGGTGGAAGAGGTCGCCCGCATCGCCGGCTACGGCGCCCTGCCCTCGACGCCGCTGCCGGAAGTTCCGCGCGCCGTCGGCGGCATCCTGACCGCCAAGCAGGCCCGCGCCCGCACCGCCCGTCGCGCCCTGGCGGCGGCCGGCTATTCGGAAGCCGTGACCTTCAGCTTCACCAGCCACGAGACCGCGCGGCTGTTCGGCGGCGGCCAGCCGGAGATGCTGCTGGCCAATCCGATCGCCTCGGAACTGGACTGCATGCGTCCGTCGCTGCTGCCCAACCTGATCGATGCGGCCGGCCGCAACGCGCGCCAGGGCTTCCCCGACGCGGCCCTGTTCGAGATCGGCCCGACCTTCCACGGCGAGCGTCCCAGCGACCAGCGCACCGTGATCTCGGCCATCCTGGTCCCCAAGGCTCCGCGCGGCTGGGACAAGGCGGCGCAAGACGACGTGTTCACGGTGAAGGCCGACCTGCTGGCCCTGCTGGAAGAGCTGGGCGCGCCTGTGGCCTCGCTCCAAACGGCGCAGGGCTCGGCCTCGTCCTGGTGGCACCCGGGCCGCTCGGCGCGCCTGCAGCTGGGTCCCAAGGCGGTGATGGCCGAGTTCGGCGAGATCCACCCGGCGGTGCTGAAGGCCCTGGACGTCGCCGGCCCGGTCTATGGCTTCGAGATCACCCTGGAAGCGATCCCCGAACCGAAGAAGAAGTCGATCAAGTCCCGGCCGGCCTTCTCGCCCTCGGCCCTGATGCCGTTGACCCGCGACTTCGCCTTCCTGGTCGAGAAGACCAAGGCGGCGGGCGATCTGGTCAAGGCCGCGGCCGGCGCCGACAAGGCGCTGATCACCGCCGCGCGGGTGTTCGACGTCTATGAAGGCCCCGGCGTGCCGGAGGGCTTCAAGTCGATCGCGATCGAGGTCGTCGTGCAACCGCGTGAAGCGACCCTGACCGAAGTCGAGATCGAGGCCCTGTCGGCCAAGATCGTGACGGCGGCCGAGAAGGCCGGCGGCAAGCTGCGGTCGTAGTGCTTTGGGGGCCGGCTCGGCGCTGGCCCCCTCCACCGCCGTTCGGCGGTCCCCCTCCCCAATGGGGGGAGGAGATGCGCCCTGCCCTTCTCCGCCCCGCTTGGGGGCGGACAGACCTGCGCCAGCAGGTCAGGTGGGGGCCTGTGCTGAGTTTCCGGGCACGTCGCCTCGAGCAGGGCAAAACGCGCCCCTCCCGCGACCGATCGCCCATCTCACAGGCAAGACCTTGCGCGATGGCCAACGTCACGCTACCTGTAACAAGCGCTAACTGGACTGATAGCTTCCACATGCAATCGACCTTCGCCTTCGCCGCCTTCGTGACCACCGGCCTCGCCGCCGTGGGTGCGATGTCGTGCGTGGCGATGTGGAGCATGATTAACAACCAGATTAAAACCGTGCGAATTCGAACGGGGCAAAATCGGCGCAAGCGGTAGGAAACCTACCCTCCACACAGCCGAAGGATCGCAAGATCTCCAAAAGCCCCGCTCCCACGAGCGGGGTTTTTTGTTGCGCGGTTCCTCGGTCCTCCAAGTCTCTCATGCACAGGACCAACTCCAATGAGCTACCTGCCCTCCCCACCATCCTTCCATAGCGACCAGGAAGGCGTCACCGTCCACCAACTGCTGCTGGCCGCCCAGGACGCGCCCAGCGCCCTCGAGGCCGTGCGCCAGGGCCTGAGCGACAGCGGCGCCGAGCTGTGCGGCCTGACGATGAAGCCGGTTGGCCAGATCGTCGAAGCCAGCCTGCGCGTCCGCCATCTGGGCGACCAGGCCGCCCGCCTGCTGGCCCGCGACCTGGCCGCCTGGCCCGGCGTCAACTCGGCCTCGGTAGAGCACCAGTGGTTCCGACCGTGAGCGACCTCGTAGACCCTCCCAAACCGGACGAAGAGAAACGCCGCCTCTTCCTCGTCACCACCGACGACACGCCCGACGCCCTGATGCGGGTGCTGGGCGTGGCCTCGGTGCAGCAGACCCGTCTGCGCGCCCTGTCCGCCGCTCCCGAAGGTCAGCACATGGCCATTCGCCTCGAGATCGACGACCAGGGCGACGACCGGGCCGAGGTGCTGGCCTCGCGCCTGGCGGCCTGTCCCAGCGTGCGCGGCGTCGGTTTCGGCTGGCGGGCGTAACCTTTCGGCGTTTCCCTGCGTATCTAGGATCAAGTCCGCTTCTGGAGAGACTTCGATGCGCCGCCTGCTCGCCCTCCTCGCCACCCTCTTCGCCCTCACCGGCGTCAGCGCATCCGCCGCCGCGACGCTTAAGACCGAGACCGCCGTGTTCGCCGGCGGCTGCTTCTGGTGCATGGAGCACGACATGGGCGGCATCCCCGGCGTCTTGAAGGTCGAGAGCGGCTATACCGGCGGCCACGTCAAGAATCCGACCTATCGCGATGTCACCAGCGAACGCAGCGGCCACTACGAGTTGGTGCGCGTCACCTATGACCCGGCCAAGCTGGACTACGGCTTCCTGCTGTATCGCTACTGGAAGCTGGTCGACCCGACCGACGACGGCGGCCAGTTCTGCGATCGCGGCCCGTCCTACCGCCCCGCCGTCTTCGTCACCCCCGCCCAGCGTCCTATCGCCGAGAAGTCGCAAGGCGAGGCCGCCAAGCGCCTGAAGTCGGGCACGATGAAGGCCCAGATCCTGCCTCTGCAGGTCTTCTATCCCGCCGAGGAATATCACCGCGACTACGCCAAGCGGCACGCGCTGGACTACAACCTCTATCGCACGGGCTGTGGCCGCGACGCACGTCTGAAGCAGGTGTGGGGCGGTTAGGTTTAAGCTCAACCTGGCCTAGACTCCGCCGCAATCCCGTGCTGTTTTACTTTTGTAAACACACGGGAAGACGTCGATGCATCGTCGCGCTCTGCTGGCTTCGGCCGGCCTGCTGCTGGTTCCTCTCGACGCGGCCCGCGCTCAGGCGCGAGAAGTCTCGATCACCATCTACAACTCCGACCTGGCGCTGGTCGAGGACGCCCGCCCGCTGGACCTGAAGGCCGGCCGTCAGAAGCTGGAGTTCAAGGACGTCTCGGCCCAGATCCGTCCCGAGACCGTCAGCCTGTCGGCCCCGGGCGTCAGCATCCTGGAGCAGAACTTCGACTACGACCTGCTGACCCCCGACAAGCTGATGGAGAAGGCGGTCGGCCAGCAGGTGAAGATCGTCCGCACCAATCCGGGCGATGGCAAGGAGACCACCGAGGTCGCCACCGTGCTGGCCGCCAACCAGGGCGTGGTGCTGAAGATCGGCGACCGCATCGAGGTGCTGCGCGACGACGGCGTTCCCACGCGGGTGATCTTCGACAAGGTGCCCGAAACCCTGCGCGCCCGCCCGACCCTGTCGGTCAGCATCGAGGCCGCCAACGCCGGCCCGCGCCAGGCCAAGCTGAGCTACCTGACCTCGGGCCTGTCGTGGAAGGCCGACTATGTCGCCCTGTTCGACGAGGCCAGGAACGCGCTGGACCTGCAAGGCTGGATCACCCTGTCCAACACCTCCGGCACGCCGTTCGAGAACGCCAAGACCCAGCTGGTGGCCGGCGAGGTCAGCCAGCTGACCTCGACCAACACCTATCGCCCGATCCGCCGCGCCACCCCCGGCGGCGTTCCCGGCGTGGTGCGCGCCGGTGCGGAGAGCGGGACCGGCGAGCGGATCGCGGACTACTATGTCTACCCCCTGCCCGAGCGGACCACGATCGCCTCCAACCAGAACAAGCAGGTCGGCTTCCTGTCGGCCCAGGGCGTCGCGGCCAAGAAGGTCTACGAGGTGCGCGAAGGCTGGTTCTCCACCCAGGCCGAGCCGGTCAAGGCCGTGGTCGCCATCCAGTTCAGCAACGGCAGGCTAGCGGGCCTGGGCAGCCAGCTGCCGGCCGGGGTCATGCGGGTCTATATGCGCGACGCGGCGGGCGATCCGAAGTTCGTCGGCGAGAACGCCATCGGCCACACGCCGGCCGGCTCGGAGCTGTCGATCAAGACCGGCGAGGCGTTCGACGTCTCCAGCCAGGCGACCCTTGTGGCCGAAACGCGGGTCTCCAAGACCCGCACCCGCTACGAGATGAAGTACCTGCTGCGCAACGCCAAGGACCAGCCGGTGACCGTCGAGCTGCGCCAGGGCGGCCTGTGGCGCGATGGCGAGGTCAAGGCCGAGAGCCTGAAGAGCCGCGTCATCGACGCCCGCACCCTGGGCTGGAGTGTGCCGGTCCCGGCCAACGGCGAGACGACCCTGACCTTCACCGTGGAGACGGGGTGGTGAGTATGCGCGCCCTGGCGGGCGCGCTCGCTTTCGCCGCCGCGCTCCCAGCCCATGCAGACACCATCGACTCCCGCGCGCCCGAGACGGTGGCCGTCACGCTCTATCGCGACGGCGACGGACCGTTCCAGGCGCTGAACGCCTGGCAGCGCGCCCAGGCCGCTGAAAAGGGCCTGATCCTGGTCACCGAAACGCGCACGGTCGACCTGCCCGCCGGCCGCCACACGATCCGCTTCGACGGCGTGGCCGAGGGCCTGATCCCGCAGAGCGCGGCGGTCGAGGGGCTGCCGGGCAAGGCTGTCGAGCGCAACTACGACTACGCCCTGCTCAGCCCCGGGACCCTGGTCGAACGGTCGCTGGGCCAGCCGATCCAGGTGGTCCGCACCAACCGCAAGACCGGCCGCCAACGGACGGTCGACGCTATGCTGCTGCAGGGCCCCAACGGTCTGATGATCCAAACGGCCGAAGGCGTCGAGGCCTTGGGCTGCTCCGGCGGGCCCGAGCGCCTGGTGCTGTCGGCTGTTCCCGACGGCCTGACCGACAAGCCCAGCCTGTCGACCATCGTCGATGTCCCCGCGCCCGCCCGCGTGAAGCTGACGCTGTCTTACCTGGCGCTGGGCGTGAACTGGCAGGCCGACTACGTCGCGCGCATCCATCCGGACGGCAAGCGGCTGGACCTGACCGGCTGGCTGACCCTGGTCAACAGCGGCGGCAGCCAGTTCGCCAACGCCAAAACGCAGGCCGTGGCCGGGCGGTTGTCGCGGCAGTATGTGCGCGTCGACAGGGGCCGGCCCCTGTCGATCAGCCGCAACTGCTGGCCGATGGACACCACGCACAGGATCGAGAGTGACGCGGGCGCCCAGGTCCAGGCGCGCGCGGACTTTGGGCCGCCGCCCCTGCCCATTCCGCCGGTCATCTCCGCCGCGCCGCCGGTTCCGACCGTCACCGGCGCGCGCGCCAAGCTGGCCGAGCAGTCGAACCTGGGCGACTACAAGCTCTATACCCTGCCCGCGCCGGTCACCCTGAACCCGCGCCAGACCAAGCAGGTGGCCTTCCTCGACCAGAAGGACGTCGCCTTCCAGCGACTCTATGTCGTGACGATCAATCCGTGGGACAGCGGTCGTGAGGATGAAGGTTTCCGCGCGCCGGCCGTGACCCTGCGCCTGGACAACACGGTACGAAACGGCCTGGGCAAGCCCCTGCCCTCCGGCGCGCTCTCGGCCATGGAGACGATTGATGGCCGCCCGACCTTCGCCGGCGAACAGGCCGTGCGCGATGTCGCCGTCGGCGAGCCGCTGGATCTGGTCATCGGCCAGGCCGTCGACATCCTGGCCCGACCGCGCCTTGTCGCCGAACAGAAACTGAAGAAGGGTCGCGTACGCCGGACTTACGAAGTCGATCTCTCGAACGCCAAGACCATCCCGGTGACCGTCGAGGTGCGGCAGAACCCGAACCTGCCGGCCTTCCGGGTGACCAGCGAACCGCGGAAGCACGACATCCGCCAGGGCATGGTCGCCTGGCGCGTGACGCTGGATCCGAACCAGTCGCTCGGCTTCCGCTACGCGATCGAGTACGACGGCTAAAGCGGCATCCAGCGGCGTTTGCGGCTGTAGCCGAGGTAACCGACATTGGCCCCCAGGCGCAGGCCGACGCCGGCGCGGATCGGGGCCAGGGTGATGTCGTCGGCCTTCTGGTAGTTCACGCCCAGGCCGCCGATCAGATAGGCGCTGCCCTCCACGCCGGGGAAACGGCGGAAGATGGCGTCGGGGTACTGCAGATTATAGCAGAGGGTGAAGACCCGGCTGGCGTTGCCGCCCCAGTCCCAACCGATCGATGGGCCCTGCCAGAAGGTCTCGAGGGTCGGACGTCCCTTCATGTAGAGCAGGCCGCGGCCGTAGCGCAGACCGGCCACGAAGGCGCCCGAACCCTCCTCGCCGGCGATATAGGCGGTGGGCTGGCCCTTTTCCTTGAAGACCTTCTCGATCGCCGCGCCGGCGCTCTCGGCCGTCACGCCGAGGAAGTCGGACGTGGCGCGGATCATCTCGTCGGCCGAGTAGGTCTGGGCGCGGCCGGTGTCGTAGGCCGGCGTATTGCCGTTCGAGGCCGGCGCCGGAGACGGCGGCGGGGAGGCATAGGCGTCCCGCGCGACGGGCCGCGGCGACGAAGACGCGTAGGGGTCGGCCGGAGCGGGGCTCGCCGGACCGATCGGCTGCGGCGGCGGCAGTTGTTCGCTGTAGCGGCTTTGGCGGGCCAGGGCCTCGGTCGCCACGGTGCTCAGACCGACGGCGGCGCCCGAGAGGATCAGCTTGCGACGGTCCATGTCAGGCCCTCTGGATCAGTTTCATTGCAACACTGTTGCAAGCCATTGAGACCGGTTTGCGGCTCCAAACTTAACGAGCGGTTAAGCATGCCCAAAGCGTCGCCGCGGACGGGACATGTTCAGGCCCTCGCGAAGCGGGCCAAATGTGATATGCGCACGGCCATGACTTCGACGCCTCTCGACAAGATCCGCAACTTTTCAATCGTCGCCCACATCGACCATGGGAAGAGCACCCTCTCCGACCGTCTGATCCAGGAGACCGGGGGCCTGACCGCGCGCGAGATGAGCGCCCAGGTTCTCGACAACATGGACATCGAGAAGGAGCGCGGCATCACCATCAAGGCGCAGACCGTGCGCCTGAAGTACCACGCCGACGACGGCGAGGACTACATCCTCAACCTGATGGACACCCCCGGGCACGTCGACTTCGCCTACGAGGTCAGCCGCAGCTTGGCCGCCTGCGAGGGCTCGATCCTGGTCGTCGACGCCAGCCAGGGCGTGGAAGCCCAGACCCTGGCCAACGTCTATTCGGCCATCGACAACAATCACGAGATCGTCCCGGTCCTCAACAAGATCGACCTGCCGGCCGCCGAGCCCGAGCGCGTGCGCGCCCAGATCGAGGACCTGATCGGCCTGGACGCCAGCGACGCCGTGCTGGCCAGCGCCAAGTCGGGCCTGGGCATCCACGAGGTGCTGGAAGCCATCGTCAAGCGCCTGCCGCCCCCCAAGGGCGAGCGCGACGCGCCGCTGAAGGCCCTGCTGGTCGACGCCTGGTACGACGCCTATCTCGGCGTGGTCGTGCTGGTGCGCATCTTCGACGGTACGCTGAAGGCCGGCCAGCAGGTCCGCATGATGCAGACCGGCGCCACCCACCGCATCGACAAGGTCGGCGTGTTCACGCCCAAGGCCACCGACGTGCAGGAACTGGGCCCAGGCGAGGTCGGCTTCTTCACCGCCTCGATCAAGGAAGTGGCCGACGCCGCCGTCGGCGACACCATCACCGACGAGAAGAAGCAGACCGCCCAGGCCCTGCCGGGCTTCAAGGAGGTCCAGCCGGTCGTGTTCTGCGGCCTCTTCCCGGTCGACGCCGCCGACTTCGAGGACCTGCGCGCCGCCGTCGGCAAGCTGCGCCTGAACGACGGCAGCTTCACCTACGAGATGGAATCCAGCGCCGCCCTGGGCTTCGGCTTCCGCTGCGGCTTCCTCGGCCTGCTGCACCTGGAGATCATCCAGGAGCGCCTGTCCCGCGAGTTCGACCTCGACCTGATCGCGACGGCGCCCTCGGTCGTCTACAAGATCCACATGCGCGATGGCACGGAGCGGGAACTCCACAACCCCGCCGACCTGCCCGACGTGATGCAGATCGAGAGCATCAGCGAGCCCTGGATCAAGGCCACCATCTTCACCCCTGACGAATATCTCGGCGGCGTGATCAAGCTGTGCCAGGACCGTCGCGGCATGCAGCGCGAGCTCAGCTATGTCGGCAACCGCGCCATGGTCGTCTACGACCTGCCGCTGAACGAGGTGGTGTTCGACTTCTACGATCGCCTGAAGTCGATCTCGAAGGGCTATGCCAGCTTCGACTATCAGGTCGAGGACTACCGCGTCGGCGACCTGGTGAAGATGTCGATCCTGGTCAACGCCGAGCCGGTCGACGCCCTCTCCATGCTGGTCCACCGCGACCGCGCCGAGAGCCGCGGCCGGGGCATGTGCGAGAAGATGAAGGAGCTCATCCCGCAGCACATGTTCGTCATCCCGATCCAGGCGGCCATCGGCGGCCGCATCATCGCCCGCGAAACCGTCCGCGCCCTGCGCAAGGACGTGACCGCCAAGTGCTACGGCGGCGACGCCTCGCGCAAGCGCAAGCTGCTGGACAAGCAGAAGGCCGGCAAGAAGCGCATGCGCCAGTTCGGCAAGGTCGAGATCCCGCAGGAAGCCTTCATCGCGGCGCTGAAGATGGACGAGGATTGATCGTCCCATAGTGCCTTTTTAGCGAGTATATAGCGAACATCTCTATCTATAGTTTGTGTTTCCCGCCGAACTCGACTTATCTTGACCCAAGCGGATTGCATTGGGGCGGGCGAAATGAGCGATGCTGAGCACGAGTTTGGCGGAGCGTGGACAGAACTCAAACTCGACGCCATTTCCGACTACCTGTCATTTTTCACGGTAGCCCTGAAGAACAAACCTAAGCCAGAATCTCCGTTCCAGCTCTGGTATGTCGACGCATTCGCCGGGACGGGCGAGCGTACAGTTAGTCGCGAGGTTGGAGGTCTTTTTGAGGGGCGCCCATCGGAAGTTGAAAAAATTCAACTCGATGGATCTGCCAAAAGGGCACTCGCTACCGATCCGCCATTCAAGCACTTCATTTTCATTGAACAACACCCCAAGCGGTTTGCTGCCCTCAAAAATCTAGAGATTGAATATCCCGGGCGGGGAATTAGCGCTCGCGATGGCGATGGCAATCAAGTGCTTCGAGGACTATTCACAGCTCCGCCCTGGGTTACTCAGCACAATGGTCGCGGACCTCATCGGGCCGTAGTTTTTCTAGATCCTTACGACATGTCGGTTCGTTGGAGAACTTTGGAATTATTGGCAAAAACTGGAGCGGTAGACGTCTGGTATCTCTTCCCGCTGAATGCGGTTGTTAGACAACTCGCCAACGATTTTTCGGCTGTCGATCACTCGAAGCAAGCGTCGTTGGACGAGATTTTCGGCACTTCTTCGTGGCGCAGCGACTTGTACGAAGAACGGGTTCAAGAGAGCCTGTTTGATGCCCCAAGTACGACGACACGTCGTTCAGCAACGCAGCGCCAGATAGAGGCCTACGCCAAGCGCCGGTTGGGAACGCTTTTTGGTTACGTGTCCGACCCGTTGCCGCTGCTCACTTCCCGCGGCGCTCAGCTATTCTCTCTCTTTTGCGCGTCAGCAAATGAGAGTCCCGCTGCGCGGGCGCTAGTTGCCAAAGGCGTCGCTCACGTACTCAAGAAATATGGATAGGCAGAGCGTCGAAGGTCCTCCCTCGGAACGTTCTCCCGGTAGCTTTCTTGTTTTTGCCGCCCCATTGTTTGAAGAAAAATGCGGCACCGCTCTCCTCGCAAAGATCGTGAACTTCTTCGACCCACTCACTCATCATTGGGCGGGCCCGCGGTCCCGACTTACCACCAACGATTGCCCAATGAATATTGCTCAGATCGGCAAGCGCCACCGAGCCGATTAGCGGCTCAAATGACACGAAGCGGACGGCGGCCGGCGTAGTCCGTAGATGATCTAGGCGCCAAAGCACTGCCGAATCCTCGACACTCGTTCCCAACCACGCATTCGATAGAATGGGTAGATTGAGATCCGTCAGGACTTGGCTCATTCGATCGGGGCGTTTGGTGAGGATTTGATACGTGTGCTGAGGTGTGCGTTCCATCACCGACCAAACACGCCCAACAAAGTCAGCGGGCACGTCAGTGTGAAATAAGTCCGACATCGAGTTAACAAAGATCTTGCGCGGCTTGCGCCAAGAGAGCGGTAGCTCGAGCGACGCCTCGTCTAGGCGGATTTTGCCGGTCCACACGTAGCGATCGCCGCTCTTACGCGTTAGCCCAGCATACTTTTCCACGCCCATGGCATCGAGCCGAGCCGCCATTCTCATTGCATAGCAGTTGGTGCAGCCCGGTGAGATCACTAGACACCCCGCTACAGGGTTCCAAGTGGCGTCCGTCCATTCAATGGATGTTTCAGCCATGCGCCTAGCGTGCCCCTTCAAGCGTGGCATATCGATGGTCCACTCCTGCATTAACTGTGCCAGCGTCGCACGCGCTGATTGATCTGAACAAATAGAGAACAATTCACTCAATTTTGCAACGCGCGAGATTGCCTGTTTCGGAAGTCACGCCTCTCCATCTGAACCCCATGGACACCCTCTCCCCCGCCGAACGCAGCGCCCGCATGGCCCGCGTCAAGGGCAAGGGGTCTAGCGCCGAGATGCTCGTCCGGCGGCTGGTCCACCGCCTGGGCTACCGCTACCGCCTGCAAGGCGCGAAGCTGCCCGGGCGGCCGGACTTGGTGTTCCCCAGCCGCAAGAAGGTGATCTTCGTCCACGGGTGTTTCTGGCGTCGCCATCCCGACCCGGACTGCAAGCTGGCGCGGCTGCCTAAATCACGGCGCGAATTCTGCATCCCTAAGCTCAACGGGAATTACGCGACGCGACCGTCGTCCCTCGCCAATTGCGCCCGCCTCACCTATCCCTTATCTTCCCAACAAATGGACTGGGGTTTCTCGGTCGGCGTAGGGCTCCTGGGGTTTCTCGGGGGCCCTTCTGCTATCTAGGGGAATATCTTCAGGCCGTTCGCGGCCAACTTGGGCCTCAGGATGTCGAAGGCTCGGTTCTCCTGGGCCGGACGCAGGACCTTCAACCCGATGGGGCGCGCCATCAAGTCGGCCAGTTGCAGGCCGGACGAATTGCTCTTCTTGTCGACGAAGATCGGCTCCCACAACAGGCGCGTGAAGTCCGATCGCTGATTTCCCCACTGAACCTCGTTGGCGGCGACCCGGCGGAAGTGCAGTTCAAGCTCCCGATCCTCGCGCTTGCCGCGACTTTCAAAGATCACGTGGACGGTCCGCCCCGCCTGACCGAGCGCCAGAAGACGCCCCAACAGCTTCTCCAGACAGAAATGCAGCGCCAATTCGTAGGGGCTCCAAGGCGCGGCGTAGCGGGCGACCAGACGGGGCTTGTCGATTACCGCGGCGATGATCTCGAACTCAGCCTCGGCGACGATGGCGTTAACGCCGGCGATGAACGCCTCGCGCGTTCCCTCTCCCACCTGAAGAAACGCGAAGTCGTTCTGTTGGCGACGGATATCGCGTTCGTGCAGGATAAGCTGGTCGTGGCCGACAGCCGCGAACTTCAACAGTTGAAGCCGGGGCACGATGTCGGTGGCATAGGCCGCTTTGCGGGCCAGGACCGTGTTCAGCACGAACACCGGAAATGTCGGGTCGGGCTTCTCCAGAACCGGCGAGCCGCTCTCGTCCGCGAACACAATGTAGTCCGAAAACGCCATCAACTTCACCATAAGGCGAGCCGAAAGCAGAACGCAATCCAGGCTCGCAATTTTGCGTGGATGGCGCTCTCCCCCCACCTCGTCCCACGCCTAACCCCCTGATTTTCCTCACTCCGAATCCACTCTGCGCCCCGCCGCGTCCCCGGTGTCCGGAGCGGCCGTATTCTACGGGCATGACAAAGACACATCCCGACGCCCGCCCGACCTGGTTCCGCCTCTCGGAGGACTCCTGGGCCAAGATCGCCGCGGAGTACAAGAACGGCGCGACCGCCGCCGAGCTGTCCGCCAAATGGAAAGTCTCGACGCGCAGCATCTATAATCGCGCCGGCGCCAAGGGCTGGACCAAGAAGGCCAACAGCGACGCCGTCGCGCGCGCCCACGCCGACGCCCAGACCGAGGCGGAGACGGCCGCGCGCCTCCGGCGGCCGACGCCCCTGCCGGGCGAGGTCTGGCTGACGGATGACGACGCGGTGGAGGCCTTCAGCGCCGCGCCGCTGTCGACCGACCCGTCCGCCCTGCGCAACGCCGCGATGGCCCGGCTGGCGGCGGCGATCCAGGACGGGCGCGACCACGAGGCGCTGCGGCTGACCACCCTGGCCGATCGGCTGGCGCGGCTGACCGCGCCGCAGCCGCCTTCGGAGGCCGCCCTGGCCGGAGCGACGGCCGACGGCTTCGACGGCGAGCGCGCCAAGCTGCTGATGACGGGCTTCGTCGACTGGCGGCCGACCAAGGCGGCGGTCGAGCACGAGACCGACCTGATGTTCCGCAGCATCTACCTGCTGGCCCTGGCCATGCTGCTGAAGCCCGAAAGCGTGCCGGCGCTGTTCAAGCGGCGGGTGATGCGCTTTCGCCGCGACTATCTGGGCGAGGACGACGCCGACGCCCTGGAGGCGGCCGAACGCACGACCGCCTACGCGTTGAAGGAGCTGGACGTCACGATCATGGACTTCAACGGGCCCGAGCCGCGCCCGGCGCGCAAGGTCCCGGCGCGCACCTGGCCGCCCCCGCGTCCCCCCTATCCGAGCCGGCGGCGCCTGGCCGCGTCCTAGCCGTTCCGGAGTCCGGAAGGCCTCACCCGAACGGCGGCTTCATCCTGTAGAAGCGCGCCTCGCCCAGCAGGTCGTAGACGCGGCGGATGCGGAAGGCCTCGGGGCGGGCCTCGGCGAGGTCGAACTCGGCCTGGCTGAGGCCGAACGGGGAGACCTCGCCCGAGAGGGTGGTCTTGACCACGATCAGGCGCGGGGTCTCGTCCAGGCCGAAGCCGATCACGTCGCAGCCGTCCGGGTCGCCGTCGCGGGAGGGACGGATCTTCGCCGCCAGGTCGGGGCGACCGCGATCGGACAGGCGGCGGGCCTCGAAGGCGATGATGCTGGAGACGCCCAGGCCCTTGAGGAAGCGATCGTCGGCCTCGCGCCCGCCCATGTCGAAGCGCTGGATCACCCGGATCAGGCGCTCGTCCATCGGCATCGGCCGGGGCGGCGCGGCCTCGATCAGGGGCACGGCCGGCGGGGCGGTGAACAGCGAGGCCGGGCGGACGGCGGCGCTGAGCAAGGCCGGCTTGGCGGCCAGCTGCTCCTCGACCGCTTCCAGCAACGCGGTGTCGTACGACCAGCGCGGCGGCTGGTCGCGCAGAATCGGCAGGCCGATCAGCGATAGCACCGCCGAGATCTCGCCCTGTTTCCAGGTAATCGGCATGTCGGACTTGCCGGTGACGAAGCGGACGGCGCGGTCGTGGGCGCTGCGATCGACGGGCTTGCCGGCGAGCGTCTTCTCCAGCTGGGCGACATAATCGCCCACCACCACGGCCAGATCAGCCCCCGTCCACTCGCGCCCCGATTCCCCCGTCATCGGACGATGATGCGTCACGACGGAGTGTTACGCCACAAGCTAGGGTAAACTTGGCTGTTTCATCGCGCCCGCCACGGCCATGGGCGCGTCCTGCACCGGCATCTGGTCGGCCTGCAGCTTGGCGGCCTCCATGGCGCGGCGCACGGTGGTCACCGGCGCGTCGGCGTCGACCTTGAAGGTCAGCACCGCGGTATGGGCCGGGTTCTCGCCGAGATTGGCGAAGCCCCCGGTCCGCTCGGCGTTGAAGGTCACGCCGTAGGTGCGGTTGGCCAGCACCCGGCACAGCAGGACGAAGGTCTTCTGGTCGCCCAGCAGCCGGGGCGTCTTCACGCAGTCCATCGGCTCGGCGCCCGGCGCGGCGGCGTAGTTCCAGGCGCTCGGCGACATCTGCTGGTCGAAGGCGGCCTTGAGGATCAGCACCCCCGGCGGCACGGTCTGGTCCTGGGCCGGATAGGTCGAGACCAGGTTCGGCGGCGAGGTCGGCGGCAGGATCAGGACGGGCGAGACGGTGTTGGGGCCTTCCGGAGCCGGCTTCGTCTGGGCGTGCGCGCCCGCGGCGGCCAGCACGGCGAAAGCGATCAGGACGGGAACCGAACGGCGGCGCGACATCTTTCCAAAGTGACCCTCAAGCGCGGCCTTCTCAAGGCGTCTTTACAGGCCTACATCGCCTTCATGACCGACAAACCCGAAGTTCCGGCCGATGAAACGCCGATGCAGCGCGCCCTGCGCCTGAAGAAGGCCGCCCAGGGCAAGCACGGCCACGGGGCCAAGGCCTCGACCGGCAAGATCGAGCGCTCCAGCGTCGCGGCCCCGACCGGCAAGTCCAGACCCTGGATGACCCGGTGACGATCCCCAAGGTCCTCGGCCGCGTCTCGTCCATCAACGTCCGCAAGGTCCTCTGGACCCTGGACGAGCTGGGCGTGGCCTATGAGCGCGAGGACTGGGGCCAGGGCTTCGCGCCCACCAGCGACCCGAAGTTCGTCGCGCTGAACCCCAACGCCCTGGTGCCGGTTCTGATCGATGAGCACGGCCCGGTCTGGGAAAGCAACGCGATCTGCCGCTACGTGGCGGCCGACACACCGCTGTTCCCGGCCGACCGCCGCCAACGGGCGCTGGTCGACCAGTGGATGGACTGGCAGTGCACCGAGCTGAACACCGCCTGGCGCTACGCCTTCGCCGGCCTGGTCCGCAAGACGCCCGGCTTCGACGATCCCAAGCAGATCGCGACCAGCGTCGCGGCGTGGAACACGGCCATGGGCCTGCTCGGCGCGCGGCTGGTGGACACCGGGGCCTATGTCGCGGGCGACACGTTCACCCTGGCCGATATCGTGCTGGGCCTGTCGGTCCATCGCTGGCTGTTCAGCCCGATCGAGCGCGAGGACTGGCCGACGCTCACCGCCTATTACGAGCGGCTGAGCCAGAGGCCGGTGTTCCGGACGTGGGCTGATCCGCGGGTTCCATGATCGGCTCGGAGCCTTCCTGGGGCAGGCTCGAGATCGGCACGCCCGGCAGCAGCGGCTCGCCCGTCCACTCCCAGTGCCAAGGCTCGTAGGCGTAGTTGACGAAGCCGAACCGCGGCGCGTTCACGACCATCCAGCGATAGACCGACGAGCGCGCCATGACGAGCCGGTTGGCGTCGGCTGAACTGTCGGGTCTCGAGCCCGGCGCGGCGTCGATGACCACGTCCACGGCCAGGCCGGTGCGGTGGGCCGAGCAGATGGTGCGCCTCAAGCCCTGGCAGTTGTTGTCTCGCGCGCACCGCTGGGCGTCGGCGTCCGGGGCGCGGAAGCCCGAGAAGATCGTCAGCGACTCCGGCCGAGGCAAGACGCCCGCCGACCGCGCCTCGGCGACCATCCTCCGATAGGCCTCCAACGCGCCGGGCGTCAGGCGGATGGCCTTGCCGCCATAGCTCTCCTTGGGACCGGCCTGGGCGAGACTGGCCTCGGGCGGCGCGCCGGGGCACATGCCCTCGCGGTTCACGCGCACGAACGGTCGCGCCAGATGCCAGCGGACCAGCATGACGCCGAACACCGCGGGGTCGACGACACCGGTCTGCCGCAGGCCATGCGCGCCCTGCCAGCGCGCCAGGGCCGAGGCGAAGCCGTTCGAGCCTGGGCCACAGGTCGTGCCGATCTCGGCGGCGATCCGTGGGGCGTAGATCTCCCATCCGGTCTCTGGCTTGCCGAACGGGGACCAGGCCAGGGTCGACAGCGAGGCGGCGTTGACGGCGGCGGCGCCCTCGGGAGCGTCACGCCCGTCGCAGGTCTCCGCCGCGCCAGCCAGCGGCGTTGGGGCCGACGGCGGGTCGATGGAGGTGAAGTGCTGCTCCGCCGGCGTCGCGTAGGCGGTCTCGTCGCGCGGCTGAGCGGGTCTTGAAGGGGCTCCGCCGCTGGGCCACGTCACCCATAGCCAGAACCCGCCGCCCGCCAGCAACAGAAGGCCAAGGCCCCAAAGCCATCGTCGCAGCGCCCTCAAGTCGATCCCCGCATTTGGCCTCGCGATCCCACGGAACTTCGCCATGGCTCAAGCCTTGAGACGGGGCAGTCGTTCCGTCTGGAGTTCTTATGACCGTCCTGGTTTCCCGTTTCGCCCTGATCGCCGTGCTGGCCCTGTCGGCCTGCGACGACAAGCCACCGGCCAAGCCCGCGCCGGCCAAGACGGTCCAGAAGTCCGCGCCCCCTCAGCCACCGGTCGTCGCCGCGCCGGCGGCTGTCGCGGCCAGCTCGCCGCTGGCCCAGACGATCAACGCCGCGACCTTCGATCCCGCCGCCACCGATCCCGAGGCGCGCCGTAACCTGCTGGTCCGCGTCCAGACCCTGCTGGACCGCGCCCATTTCTCGCCGGGCGTCATCGACGGTCGCGACGGTACGAACCTGACCCTGGCGATCAAGGCCTTCCAGACCTCGCGCAGCCAGACGGCCGACGGTCAGATCACGCAACGACTGATCGACACCCTGACCGCCGGAGACGCCGGGCCGGTGCTGGTCGACTACACCATCACCGCCCAGGACGAGGCCGGCCCGTTCTCGCCGCCGATCCCCAAGGACGACTACGAGGCGATGGCCAAGCTGCCGGCCCTCGACTACATGACCCCGCTCGAAATGCTGGCCGAACGCTTCCACATGGACGAGGCGCTGCTGCAGGCGCTGAATCCCGGCGTCGACTTCGGCGTCGCGGGGACGACGATCGTGGTGACGGCGGCTGGCGCCGATACTCTGGATCGCAAGGTCGACCGCATCGAGATCGACAAGGCCCTGGGCCAGGTCCGCGCCTTCGACAAGGACGGCGCCCTGCTGGCGACCTATCCGGCGACGGTCGGCAGCACCGAGCGTCCCGCGCCGACCGGCGAATGGGCCGTGCGCACCCTGGCGCCCAGGCCGACCTACACCTACGACCCGTCGCGCCTGACGTTCGGCAAGCCCAAGGGCAAGCTGACCATCAAGGCGGGGCCGAACAACCCTGTCGGCTCGACCTGGATCGACCTGACCAAGGACACCTACGGCATCCACGGCACGCCCGATCCCAAGCTGGTCAACAAGCGCGCCTCGCACGGCTGCGTGCGCCTGACCAACTGGGACGCGGCCGAGCTGGGCTCGGCCGTGAACAAGGGCGCCAAGGTGGTGTTCATGGGCGCGGAGGCGAGGGCGAGCTAGGACCCGAAACCCCGCCCTTCGACAAGCTCAGGGTGAGGTTTCTACTGACACGCGGCGACAGAGTAGTCCTCACCCTGAGCCCGTCGAAGGGCGAGGACGGCTCCCCAGTGGTTAGCTTTATTTCGGCTTGCGGAACTTCAGGATGAACTGATCCGTCTTCCCGCGAATGCTCGGGTCGAACACGCTCGCCGTATGCGGGTCGTCCTTGCTCGCCAGCAGCGGGCTCTCGGCCTCCAGCTTGAACCCGGCGGCCTCGACCTCGCTCTTCACCTGGGCGATGTCGATGCGGTGCAGGGCGTCGGGCGCCGTGGTCGCGCCAGGCAGGGCGGCGTGGTCGATGACCAGGAAGACGCCGCCCGGCTTCAGCGACTTGAAGATCTCGGCATTGGCCTTGGCCGCGGTGTCGACCGGGAACGGTTTCAGGTGCTGGTCGTGATAGTTCTGGACCGTGATCGCCACGTCGGCGCCGTCCGGCAGGTCCAGCGCGGTCATCGGACCGTTCAGCGGCTTGACGTTCGAGAGGGCCGCCGCGACCGTCTTCTGGTCTTCGCCGTACTGAGCCTTGAACTTGATGAACTCGGCGGGCTGGTAGGCATAGACACCGCCCTTGGGGCCGACGGCGGCCGACAGAATGCGGGTGAAATAGCCGCCGCCCATGATGTAGTCGATGACCGTGTCGCCCGGCTTGACCTCGGCCAGGGCCAGCACCTCGCCCGGATGGCGGGCGGCGTCGCGGGCGGTGTCGGCGGCCGGGCGCGACGGGTCGGCCAGGGCCTTCTCGACATTGGCGGGGACCTGGGCCAAAGCGCCGCCGCCGCCGGCGCTGAACGCCCCGAAAGCCAGAACGCCGGCGAGTGCCGAAACCAAGTGCTTGCGAGCCATGGGCCGCCTCCCTCTTTGCTTAAATCGAACCTAGCAGCCCAGTCAGGGATGGCGAACGACGTTCTCGCGACGTTTCAGACAGCTTTCGTCGAAAGCGGCTCTAGGCACGACCAAGCGCGCCCCGCATGATCGTCGGTAACAAATAATGGGCTGGGGAGGCTCGGATGAAGTGGATCCTGCGCGGGATCGGCGCCTTGCTGGCGCTCGTGGTGCTGGCGGCGGCGGGCTTGATCGTCATCGACCAGGCCAGCCTGCCCAAGGCCCCTGCCCGCCAGGCCTTGCTCGACAAGGCCAAGGCCTACGACGTCCGCATCCGTCGCGACGACTGGGGCGTGCCGCACGTGCTGGGCAAGACCGACGCCGACGCCGCCTTCGGTCTCGGCTACGCCCAGAGCGAGGACGACTTCGCCACCCTGCAGGACGTGGTGCTGGCCACCCGGGGCGTGCTGGCCCGCGACAAGGGCAAGGCCGCCGCGCCGACCGACTATGTCACCGCCCTGCTCGACGTCTGGCCGACCACCAACGCTCACTATGGCGAGCTGCCGGCCGAGCTGCGCAAGATCATGGAGGCCTATGCCGACGGGGTCAGCGTCTATGCCGCCAAGCACCCGGAGAAGGTCAAGGCGGGCCTGCTGCCTCTGACCGGCCACGACATCGAAGCCGGCTTCGTCTTCAAGCAGCCGTTCTTCTACGGCCTGGACGGCGAGCTGAAGCGCCTCACGGCGCCGGACGCCCCGCCGCCGCCGGCCAAGGGATCGAACGGCCTGGCGACCGCGCCTTCGCGCAGCGCCGATGGGGCCACGCGGCTGCTGGTCAATTCGCACCAGCCCTATACCGGCCCGGTCGCCTGGTACGAGGCCGTGGTCGAGAGCGGCGAAGGCTGGCACGTGGCCGGCGGCTTCTTCCCCGGCGCGCCGTTCATGCTGCACGGCCACAACGCCAATCTGGGCTGGGCCAATACCGTCTCCAAGCCCGACCTGGTGGACATCTACCGCCTGACCCTCAACCCGGCGAACAAGAACCAGTACAGGCTGGACGGCCAGTGGAAGGACTTCGACAAGCGCTACGTCACCCTGCGCGTGAAGCTGCTAGGCCCCATCGTGCTGCCGGTGAGGAGGGCCGTCCTGCGCTCGGCGCACGGACCGGTGCTGGAGACGGATCACGGCGTCTTCGCCATCCGCTACGCCGGCATGGGCGAGTGGCGCCAGCCGTTGCAGTACTGGCGGCTGAACCGCGCCCGCACCGTCGAGGAATGGCGCGCGGCCATCGCCACCCACGCCATCCCCAGCCTGAACTACGTCTATGCCGACAAGGCCGGGAACATCGGCTTCGTCCACAACGGCCAATACCCCAACCGCACCGTCGACGCCGACTGGAAGGGGATCCTTCCCGGCGACCGCTCGGACCTGATCTGGCGGGGCTACCGTCCGCCTGAGCAGATCCCACAGCTGTGGAATCCGAAGTCGGGCCTGGTGTTCAACTCCAACAACAGCCCGTTCCAGGCCAGCGAGGCGCCCGACAACCTCAAGCCCGAGGCCTTCCCGGCGTCGATGGGCCTGCAGACCAACATGACCAACCGCGCCTGGCGGGCGCTGGAGACCTTCGGGACCGACCACGCGATCACCGACGCCAGCTTCCGCGCCCACAAGTTCGACGTGGCGTTCAGCGACCGCTCGTCGGTGATGGAGATGGTCCGCGAGGTCACCGCGATCGACCCCAAGGGCGACGCCGATCTCGCCAAGGCCCAGGCCATCCTGCGCGCCTGGGACAAGAGGGCCGACGTCCATGATCGCGGCGCGGCCCTGGCGGCGCTGATGACCCAGCCGATCCTGTTCGCCCGCTCGAACGGTGATCCAGCCCCGACGCCGCTGGCCAGCCTCCAGGCGGCGATCAAGCAGCTGAAGACCCACTTCGGCCGCCTCGATCCCGAATGGGGCCAGGTCAATCGTATCCGGCGCGGAAGCGTGGACCTGCCGATCGACGGGGCGGCCGACACCTATCGCTCGGTCTGGGGCAAGCCCGAGACGGACGGTACGACCACGGCCGACGGCGGCGACACCTTCATCATGTTCGTCACCTGGGACAAAGCCGGGATGCTGCGCTCGGAGAGCATCCACCAGTTCGGCTCGGCCACTCTCGACGCCGCCTCGCCGCACTACGCCGACCAGACGCCGCTGTTCGTGGCCATGAAGACCAAGCCGGTCTGGTTCACCGAGGAGCAGCTGAAAGGACACGTTAAGGTCGACTATCGCCCGATCGACCGTTAACTTTCAGAGCTAGACCGTTCAGGCGCCGTTCAGTTGGGAAACGGCTAGCTAGGCTTCACACGACGAAGCCTTCCTTGGTGGGGAAACAGAGACATGCGCAAGACCCTTGGCCTGATGGCCCTTTCCGTTGTCGCGTTCGCGAGCGCGGCCTCGGCCCAGGCGCCGAATTGGAACGGCCGCTACGACGATCCGCCGCGCGGCTCCTACACCCAGTCCTGCCGCGAGATCACGGCCTTCAACGGCCAGGTCTGGGCCCGTTGCCAAACCAGCCGCGGCGGCTGGGAGTGGACCAGCGCCCGCGCGCGCGACTGCGGCGGCCAGGGTCTGGAGAACCGCGACGGTCGCCTGGAATGCGCGGGCTTCAACGGTCCGGGGCAAGGCGGCGGCGGCTGGGGCGGCAACAACGGCGGCGGCTGGAATAATGGCGGCGGCTGGAACAACGGCGGTGGCGGTCGCCCCGGCGGCTCGCGCGACGGCGTCGTGCTGTTCGAGGACCCGAACTACCAGGGGCGCGCCTTCGAGGTAAACGGCGACATGCCCGACCTCGGCGCCGTCAAGTTCAACGACAAGGCCTCGTCGATCCAGATCGGCCGCGCCGGCGGTCGCTGGGAGATCTGCGAACACGCCAACTATCAGGGCCGCTGCAGCCGCCTGGACGCCGACCAGGCCATCCTGCCCCGCGAATGGAACGACGCGATCAGCTCGATCCGTCGCGTCCGCTAGGAGGTCGCCGTCATGGGCAAGATCGCTTTCCTGATCGTCTGCGGCGCGGTCGCACTGGCCACCACCACGGTCGCCGTGGCGCAAGATCGCTACCAAGGCCGCGACGAGCGCTATGATCGCCGAGACGACCGTCGTGATGATCGGCGTGATGATCGCCGTGACGGCCGCTGGGGTCCTGGCGGCGAGGTGGTGCTGTTCGAGCATGACGGCTTCCGCGGCGAGGCCCGCCCGCTGCGCGGCGACGTACCGGACCTGTCGCGCCTCGGTTTCAACGACCGCGTCTCGTCCATGCGCATCCGGCGCGGACCGTGGGAGTTCTGCGAGCACGCCTACTATCAGGGCAAGTGCTGGCGATACGACTACGATATGGCCAGCCTGCCCAGGAAGCAGAACGACCGTTACAGCTCGGTCCGCCGGGTGCGCTGATCCTTAAGCCGCGTTGGGCTCTTGAAGCTCGGCGCGGCCCACGGTTAAGGTCCGCCGCCTTCCAAGCCGGAGCTCTGATCCATGCGTAAGTTCGTCGTCCTCGCCGCCGCCGCGGCCGCTCTGCTGGTCTCGGCCTGCAACACCATCGAAGGCGCCGGTCGCGACGTCTCGTCGGCCGGCAAGGCCGTCGCCGGCGCCGCTCGCGACGCCAAGCACTAGCCGCTAAGCGTCTTCCTCGCGCGAGGTCTCCGCGCCGATCGCCTGCTTCTCATGCGGCGCGACGGCGCTGTCCGGCGCGTGACGGACGGCGTGTTCGGCCTTGGAAGCGCCAACGCCTTCGCGTGGCGGCGTTTCCGGGCCGGGATCGGGTTCGGTTGGGCGTTCTGGCGTCATGGCGCGTCTCGTCTGCAATCCAGACGATCAACGCCGTCTCCCGACAACTGTTCCAGAGACGTCCGATCAAGGACTCACGGTCTCGGAACGCAGCTTCTGAAATAACGGGCGTTGACCAGAACCAGTGTACGAGCCGTCCGGATATCGTTTGCATCGTTTGATCGAGACAGATTTCACGGGCGCCACGTTTTACCGGCGGCAAAAATCTACAAGATCTTACAGCAAGTTTGGACATAACGTCGCCGTGCGACGGCTGGTCGCCCTTTTCCCGTCGGATCCGAAAGCGCATATGAGCGGCATGTCAGAGTTCCAGTCCTCCGCACCGCCCATGCTCGTCGGCCTTACGCGCGGCGTGCGGCATCGCTGCCCCAACTGCGGCGAGGGCCGTCTGTATCGTGGCTATCTGAAGGTCGAGCCGGTGTGCGAGGCCTGCGGCCACGAACTGGGCAGCTATCCGGCCGACGACGGCCCAGCCTATTTCACCATCCTGCTGGTCGGCCATCTTGTCGTGGCCCCACTGCTGTTGTTTCCGGTGATCTGGGAGGGGCCGCCGCTGATCGTCGTGCCCGTCTGCCTGACGACGCTGGCCACCCTGACCCTGCTGCTGCTGCCGCGCGTCAAGGGCGCGGTGATCGGGGCGCTGTGGGCCATCCGCCTGCGCAAGGCCGAGGACACCCCAGCCTAGGCGGAACCAGACGGCGCGGAACCGACAAGCGCCGCCGCGAATTCCCGAAAGCAAGACCCTAGCGTCGCCGTGGTGGCGGACGCAGGCTTCAAGGACTTTCGGACCATGCTCGGCACGATCCTCATCATCATCCTGATCCTGGCCCTGATCGGCGCGCTGCCGACCTGGGGGCATAGTCGTTCGTGGGGCTATTTCCCCTCGGGCGGTCTGGGCCTGATCCTGATCATTCTCATCATCCTGGTTCTGCTCGGCCGCATCTAGCGCCTCTTTCGGAGAGCCGGGTCATCCATTCTGATGACCCGGTGGTTGCTCCGGAACGTCGTTCGCCTAAGCTCCCCTCCCAAATGGGAGGGGAGTTCACATGACGGCGACCGCCGACGCGACATCCGGAGCGCGCCTGTCGCCCGTGGCCCGCGCCAAGGCCATCCTGGGCGGCTCGGCCGGCAATCTGGTCGAATGGTACGATTGGTTCGCCTACGCCGCCTTCACCCTCTATTTCGCGCCCGCCTTCTTTCCCAAGGGCGACCAGACCGTGCAGCTGCTGCAGGCGGCGGCGGTCTTCTTCCTGGGTTTCGTGGCCCGGCCCATCGGCGCCTGGCTGATGGGGATGTACGCCGACCATTCTGGCCGTCGCGCCGCGCTGTCGGCGTCCGTGGCCCTGATGTGCGGCGGGGCGCTGATCATCGCCGTCACCCCCGACTTCGGGACCATCGGCCTGTGGGCCCCGGCCATCCTTCTGTTCGCGCGCGTGCTACAGGGCCTGTCGGTCGGCGGCGAGTATGGCGCCAGCGCCACCTATATGAGCGAGATGGCCGGCAAGACCCGCCGCGGTTTCTGGTCCAGCTTCCACTACGTGACCCTGATCGCCGGGCAGCTGATCGCGCTGGGCGTGCTGATCGTGCTGCAACGGACCCTGGGCGAGGCCGAGCTGAAGGCCTGGGGCTGGCGCATCCCGTTCATCATCGGCGCGATCCTGGCCGTGGTGGTGTTCTGGATCCGTCGAGGCCTGGAGGAGAGCATCGCCTTCAAGCGCCCCGCCCAGCGCGAGGCCCTTTCGCGCGGCCAGGCAGCCAGCGCCGCGGTCTTCCTGGTGCTGACGGTGATCGCCGGCGTGTTGGGCGTCACCACGGGCCCCTTGGCCAAGCCCGGCCAGTATCTGGGCGCGCTGTTCCTGGTGCTGTTCTTCGTGTCGCTGATCGTACCGCTCGTGCGTCGCCATCCGCGCGAGAGCCTGCTGATCATGGGCCTGACGGCGGGCGGTTCGCTGACCTTCTATGTCTACACCACCTACATGCAGAAGTTCCTGGTCAACACGGCCGGCTTCAGCAAGGGGCAGGCCTCGGAGATCAGCGCGCTCAGCATGATCGGCTTCATGCTGGCCCAGCCCCTGGCCGGCTGGCTGTCGGACCGTTTGGGCCGCAAGCCGATGTTGATCCTGGCCTTCGGCGGCGGCGCCCTGACCATCTGGCCGATCATGACCGGCATCAGCCACGCGACCTCGGTGTCGAGCGCCCTGATTCTGATCCTGGCCGGCATGGCCTTTCAGTCCTGCTACACCTCGATCAGCGCCGTGGTGAAGGCCGAGATGTTCCCGGCCGAGATCCGCGCCCTGGGCGTGGCCCTGCCCTACGCCCTGGCCAACGTCCTGTTCGGCGGCACGGCCGAAATGGTCGCCCTGGCCTTCAAGCACGAGAAGATGGAGAGCACCTTCTATCTCTATGTCGCGGCGGTGATGACCGTCGGCCTCGTCTGCTCGCTCCTCCTCAAGGACACGATGCGCCATAGTCTGATCCACGAGGATTGATCGGCGTTTTCCAACTCTCCGCGTCCAGTTAGGTTGGCGTCATGCCGTTGCTCGACATCATCGTCCTGACCGTCTTCGCCGCCTGCTGGCTGCTGTACGAGCCTCTGCTCAAGCGGCTGGGCGAGGGTGGCGGCGTGCTCAACACCGACATGACCGTCATCCGCCGCCGGTGGATGCAGGAGATGGCGGTGCGCGAGGTGGCCCTGCTGGACGGACAGCTGTTGGGCCACGCGATTAATTCGGCCAGCTTCTTCGCCTCGTCGAACCTTATCCTGATCGCCGCCGCCGCCGGGGTGCTATTCGGCGGCGACAGCGCCTGGAAGAGCGTCGAGGGCCTGGCCGTGCTGGCCAAGACCTCGCCGATGATGTTTCAGATCAAGCTGGGCCTGGTGCTGGTGGCCCTGGCGCGCGGCCTGCTCGACTTCATCTGGGCGATCCGGCAGATGAACTACTGCCTGGCCGCCATCGGCGCCGCGCCGATGTGGGCGCCGGCCGCCGTGCTGGCCGAATACGCCGAAGCCGCCGGCGGCATCCTCAACCCCGCCCTGTCGGCCTTCAACGCCGGCGTTCGCGCCTACTACTTCGCCCTGGCGGCGGCCGTGTGGCTGCTGGGGCCCGCGCCCTTCCTGGTCGCCACCGTCGGAGCCATGAGCCTGCTGCTCTGGCGCCAACGCCGCAGCCGCGCCTCGATCGCCGTGCACAAGGTTCGCCAGATTCTGGAGCGCCAGCCGGTCGTCCACGGCCCGCATCTGGCCCATCTCGACGACGCGCCGCCGGAAGATCGAATTTAGAAGCTTGACCAGAGGAACGCGCGGTCAGCCACAGCGTTCTCCTCCCGCCCCCGAGGCCCAAGAACCAGTCCCAGAACGCAATAAGCCCCGCCGGTGACTAAGTCTCCGGCGGGGCTAATGGGAAGTCTTGTGGGTAGACCCCTATTACATACCTTAACCGGCCGCGCTTCGCAACCGGCCTGCTCCGGGAATCCGACATTTCGTCGTGATTTCGGGTTGCAACTTCCGCTATTGCAGAGCTTCCCTCAGATTCCCGCGACACAGCGCAAATATCGGACGCAAAGCCCAGCCAAAAGCTGAAGGCGTCGACCGATCTTCAATTCACAGAGTTCTCCAAAGAAGGATTGTTCATGCCCGCTCTAGTCCAGAAGTGAGCCCTAGGACATTGTCCTTTCGAAGTCACTTCATCGGGCAAGCAAACTACATTTCCAGAACGCCTCATTACGCCCAAATTGACCTGTGGATTTGGCGATCATTCTCCAGAGAGGCGAAGCGCGACGCGATCTCTGGACAGGAAGTCGACCCCATCCACGCCAGCTATCGTCAAAAGTGTTCGACTCAGATCCCCAGCGCCGACCAGATCGGCAGGGTCCTTTCACCCCACGCCTGCGCCTGGGATGTCAGCTCCGTCAGGTTGTCGTCGCCCTGAAGGGTCACGCCGTCCTTGATGATGTTCTGGTTCTGACCCTTGAGCACCGACCAGGCGAAATTGGCCCAATCCGCCGCGGTCCTGCCGCCGCTCTGCTTGCTGAGCCAGAAGAGCTGGCTGAAGCGCTGCGCCTGGATTCCGCCCCCCGTGACGGGCGAAGCGAAATAGACGATGTCGCCCACCGACAGCGAGCGACGGGCGATGGCCTTGTTCAACGCCAGGCAGCGGGTCTTGGCCTTGCTGTAGTCCTGGGCCGGGGCCGCAGGCTGCACGACACCCAGGCCGAACAGGATGTTCAGGGCCGAACTCAGCTGAGCGAACGGAACGGCCTTGGCGGCGAGATGGGTCTCCAGCTCGAGAACCGTGTGCGGCTTGTGGTCCAGTAGCAGCTCATAGATCGGTTGGTAGATGTTATCGAGCAATCCGGCCTCGCCGAGGACGCCGCGCACCTTGGTGGGCAGATCGGCCTTGCCGGTCGTCAGAACAACCCGCTCCTCGCGCAGCGCCGCTATCTGCTCGTGACCGACCAGCGCGCGCACCCCGCGGATCCAATAGTCGCGACGGAACTGCTGGTTCACACAGTAGTCGCGCACCGTCTCGCGCAGCGAGACGTCCGGAACGCCGCGCATGAACTCCGTCTGCGCGGGCGTCATGTTCAGTTCGTAGAGATTGTCCAGCGTGTGGGCGGAGCTGGCGAAACCGACCTTCGCCTCGGTGAGCCAGTTCTCGATATCGGCGAAGTACATCGGGTTCCAGTCCCGGTTCATGTACTCGTGCGCCAGATACTTCCTGTCCTGCCCCTTGATCTGCTTAAGCCGCTCGACAGCGCCGGGATTGGCCTTGGCGTAGCCAGGCTCCAGCGCCAGGAACTGGTCGATGAAGCCGAGGGCCGCGTCGGTCTGGGCGATGATCCCCTGCCCTGGCGAGCCCATGACGTCGGCATGGCGCTTCATCAGGTGGCGCAGCGGCGCGGAGGCCGACCAGCCCGGAAGCGTATTGTACGAGATATAGAGCACGCCACCCGGACGCAGCTTGCGGCGGATGAAATCGACCAGCACGCCGCGGTTGCTGTCCGAGATCCAGGTCCAGATGCCGTGCAGGCCGATGAAATCGAAATCCGGCAGGTCCTGGCGACCGCAGAACTCGGAGAAGGCCTCATCGTAAAGCTTGGCCTCGGCGCCCGAGAGGCGGACCATTTCCGACGCGAAGGCGGCCTGGGACGGGTTGAAGTCCGTGCCATACCAGTTGACGTTCGGCTGGGCGGCCGCATGGATCGACACCGAAAGTCCTTGGCCGAAACCCAGTTCGCAGGCGTTTTCGATCTTCGGCGCATGGCGACCGATCATCAGCAGCGGAAGACGGCAACGCAGCGGGTTCAGTTCGCCGTAATAGCCGAAGGTGTAGTTAACGTCCGTGACGTAGCCGGCATTCCATTCAGTCGACACAAGTCCCCCGCGCTGCTGGATGGTTTGATTAAATGCTGCTTTTGACGCCCTGGCCGCTCGGCGCAGCCTTTCCCCATGGTCGACGAACGCCGGAGCTCGCTATAGGTTCCCATTCGCGCCGGACGTTGCAGCACCCTTGTCGATGAAATCCGATCTCCTTTCTGCCTGGCGACGTCTGCCCGCGCCTCTGCGTCGTGCGGCGCACCTGACGGCCGGAGCGCCGCGGGCGCTGTATCTGTCGGCGAGCAAAGCCATCGGCGACGCCACCGAAGCCTGGGTCGAGCACAGCGCGCAGGCGCGCGCGCGACGGCGGGCCCGACGACGAAACCTGTCCGCCACCCTGCCGGTGACCATCGTCGGCTTCCACGGCGCCGTGCACGGTCTGGGCGAGGGCGCGCGGATGCTGGCGCGCGGCTTCGCCGACGCGGGCATGCCGGTCCGCGCCATCGATCTGTCGGCCGAGGTCGGCTTCCCGATCGATCTGCCCGCGGCGTTCCCCGCGCCGACGGCCGAGGAGCGCGGGGTGGTGATCTCGCACATCAACCCGCCGGAACTGCTGCGCTGGGCCCGTGACACCGGCGGCCGCCCGCTCGAGGGTCGCCGCCACGTCGGCTACTGGGCCTGGGAGTTGGAAGATGTTCCCGCCGATTGGGCGCCGGCCTTCGATCTGGTGGACGAGGTCTGGACGCCCTCGGCCTTCGCCGCCGACGCCATCCGCAAGATCGCCCCCGCGCGGGTGAAGGTCTCGCCGGCCCCCTACCCACTCTATCTGAACCCGCGCCCGACGCCCGACCGCGCCCGCTTCGACCTTCCGGACGACAAGGTCGTGGTCCTGATGGCCTTCGACCTGCGCTCAACGGCCCAGCGCAAGAACCCCTACGCCGCGTTGCGGGCGTTCCAGAAGGCGAAGGCCGGAAAGGCTCTGCTCGTTTGCAAGGTCGTGGGCGCGGACCTTTATCCGGAGACCTTCCAGGCCTTGCGGGACGATGTCGCCGCCGATCCGGCGATCCGGCTGATGACCGAGAACCTGTCGGCGGTGGACATGGCGCGCCTGACCGCCAGCAGCGACATCGTGCTGTCGCTGCATCGATCGGAGGGCTACGGCCTGTTGCTGGCCGAAGCCATCTGGCTGGGCAAGCCTACCCTGGCGACCGGCTGGTCGTCGAATGTCGAGTTCATGGACCCGGCCTCGAGCCAGCTCGTCGACTACACCCTGATCCCGGTCGAGGGCGACGGCGCGATCTACCGCGCGGGGCGCTGGGCGGACGCGGATGTCGAAGACGCCGCCGCCAAGCTGGCGCGCATGATCAAGGACGGCGCCTGGCGCGCCGAACTCGCGACGGCCACGGCGCGCAACCCTCACGTCTCGTTCGATCGCGATGCTTGGCTGGCGATGACGCGCGGGCTGCTACCGCTGACCTAGCTCTTCGGCGCGGTCTTGACCGGCAACTCGTCGCTCAGCGCGGGCAGGTCGTTGATCGACTGCGGCGGCTCGACCTTGTCGGCGGATACGGGGGCGGCCGGCAGATCCGACGACGGGGGCCGGATCGGCGTGGTGTCGCCGGCCTTCGGCTTCTTCGACTCCATCGGCAGGGCGATGTGGTCAAAGGTCTGGACGATCAGGTCCGTCGGCAGCATGCCCTTGTAGCGGACCTTCTTGAAGTGCCGCTCGGGATCGTAGGGCTGGACGCCCGCGCCAAGTTGCCGACCTCCAGCGTGCCCACCTGGGCCAGCAGCTGCACGCGACCGACATATTCGTTGGCCCGGCCGCGGACGAAGTTCATCTGGGCGTTCTGGAGTTCGGCCTGAGCGTTCAGCACCTCGATGGTGCTGCGCAGGGCGAACCGCTCTTCTTCACGCACGCCATAGAAGGCGATCGTGTCGGCCTTCATTTCCGCTTCTTGCGAGACCAGCGCCTTGCGGGCGGCGACTAGGTTGTCCCAGTACTGCGAGACGCTGAACACCGCGTTGCGGCGGGCGTCGTCGATCAGCAGCTTGTCGCGGTTGTTTTCCTCGATCGTCTGACGGACCGAGGAATTCAGCTGGCCGGCGGAGAACAGCGGCTGGCTGATGGTGACGCCGGCGGTGAGCGTGTCCTCACGGTTGGCCGACGCGCCGTTGTAGGACGTGATCGCCGCGTTGCGGTAGTCGGCTCGCGCGCTGACCGTAAACAGGCGCTGGGCGCGGGCCTCGGCGACGCCTTCGCGCGAGGCCTTCTCGGTATAGGCGGCCGCCAGCAGGGTCGGGTTGGACTGTTCGGCCTGGTTGAACGCCTCGTCTAGGCTGGCCGGCAGGCCGTCGATGTCCGGCTCGGGCTCGAGAGTCTCGGGCATGTGGCCGATCAGCGAGGCGTAGTAGGCCACGCTGACATTCAGCTGGGCCTGAGCATTGGCGACCTGGGTGGAGGCCCCGGCCAGGCGCGCCCTGGCCTGCTGGACGTCGGTCAGGGTGACCTGGCGAACGCTGTACTTGTCCTCGGTGTCCTGCAGCTGCTTGCGCAGCCAGGCTTCACCGCCCTGGGCGATGCGCAGCACCTCGCGGTCGCGACGGACGGAGACGTAGGCGTTGGTCACCCGGACCAGCAGATCCATCTCGATGCGGCGCAGGTTCTCGCGAGCCGCCCGGATCTGAGCCTCGACCCCCGCCAGGCGGGCGGCGTAGCGGCCGTTGGTGTACAGCGCCTGACTTAGGGTCAGCTGGCTGGACGGGGTAGTGGCCTGGAAGCCGCTGTCTCGCGTGACGTTCTTGGCCCAGCTGTAGGTATCGGAGAACGAGGCGCTGGCCTGCAGACCGTAGGCCGCGCGCGCCTGGGTGTAGTTCTCGTCCAGGGCGCGCATGGCGGCGCGCTGGGCCTGGATGTTCGGATTGCTCTGGTAGGCGGCGGTGATCGCGTCGGCCAAGGTCTCGGCGTGGGCGAGTTCGGCGCGACCGCTCACGGCCATGGCGATGGCCAGGGCAATGACGGACGAACGAACGGACAGGACTTTCGACAGCACTCGCGTTTCCTAGACTTGGGCGGAACTCACCGTAACCCGGCCTTCAACCCAAAATTTGTGGCTTAATCAAGAAGACGGCGGACCGTCTCCTCCCATGTGACATTCTTATCGCGCCAGAGATCGCGCGCGGCGCTCCCCAGTGACTTAGCCCGAACCTTGTCCGACGTCATGCGATCAAGCGCCTGCGCCAAGGCCTGGGGCGTAGGCTCGGCCACCGCGCCGGTGGCGTCGCTGACGATCTCCAGCAGGCCGCCGGAGTCGGTGACGGTCAGAACGGCCTTGCCCGAAGCGAAGGCCTCCATCGTGACGTAGCCGACGCTGTCCTCGTCGAAGGGCAGGTAGGCGCAGGCCAGGGCGTCGTTGGCCCAACGGGCGATGTCGGCGCGCGGATGGAAGCCGAAGCGCAGGTCGACGCGGTCCTTCAGGTCCAGGTCCTCGACCAGCTTGGTCAGGCGGTCGGCATAGGCCTGGTTCTCCGGCGGACCGGCGATGATCAGGCGCGGACCATTCGGCAGCAGGGCCAGGGCCTCGATCAGCAGATGTTGACGCTTGCCCGCCGCCACCCGGCCGCCGGCGAAGATGTAGTCGCCATAGTCGCCGCCGGTGAACAGCTCACCGTCGTTCAGCGGCGGGTACAGAACCTCGCTGGACACGCCGTTGAACTTCATCAGGCGGTTCTGGGTGACCGGCGAGTTGCAGTAGATCTTCTTGCACTCAGCAAAACAGGCGTTGTCGGCCTGGCGGATCGCCGCCTTCACCGCCCTGCCCGTGTCGTCGAAGTCGAGGTGGCTCTGGCCGGCTTCGGACAGGTCATAGGCCTGGCGGAACTGGTGCAGCAGCCACAGCACCTTGTCCTGGTGCGGGATCAGATAGGCCGGAAACTTCAGGCCGATCACCCGGTCGACATTGTAGAGCCGCATGCCCTTGGAGATCAGCATCTCCTCGATCAGGCGTTCGGCGGGTTCCCAGGTGAACGGCACGCGCACCAGCTCGGACTGCACGCCGGGCGTGGCGTTCAGGCGGCGAACCAGATGGTCGGCCAGCTCTTCTGCGCCCCCGCGCTGGAAGGGAGCGGCGTTGTTGACGACCAAGACCTTCATGCGAGCACCTTCATGCGGTCAGCCGATCCACGACGGTGCTCCAGTCGATCTTCATCTCGGCCAGGCGGTTCAGCGAAGCGGTCCCCATCTTGGCGACGCCCTGCTTATCCGCGTGCAAGCGGTCGAACTGCTCGGCCAGGGCCCGGGGATCGGGCGCGCTGATCAGGCCGTTGCGGCCGTGCTCGACCAGTTCCAGCACGCCGCCGGAATCGGTCGTCGTGATGATCGGCTTGCGGGCGTGGGCGCCTTCCAGCGACGGGTAGCCGTAGCTGTCCTCGTCCTTGGGCAGGTAGGCGATGGCCAGCGCTTCCTTCAGCATCTCCGCCTTCTCGTCCTCGCTGATCCAGCGATCCTCGAGGATGACGCGATCCTGGACGCCGAGGTCCTTGGTCATCTGAACGAGCTGGCGGCCGTATTCCGCGCTCGAGGCCGTGCCGGCCAGGCGCAGCTTCACGCCGGTCTTCACGTGCTGCATGGCCTCGATCATCAACGCCTGGCGCTTGTGCGGCTCCAGGCGCGAGATGGCGACGATCTCGTCGCCATAGCCCGTGTGGGTGAAGCGCTCGGGCTGGTAGATCGGCGGATACAGCGGCGTGGCGTCCAGGCCGTTGAACGTCTTCAGGCGGTCGGCCACCACCTGGGAGTTGGTGAACACCGCCCGCGCTTCCGAGATCGCCCGCGTATCGAGCGCCCGCAGATTGTCGCGGATGGCGCGGTGATGAGCGTCGTCGGGCATGCCGCGATAGGGCGTGTCCCACAGGTCGTAGAAGGTGCGGATGTGGTGGATGAACCACAGCACCTTGTTGGGGTGATCGACCACATAGGCGGGCGGCCGGAAGCAGATCACCCGGTCGCACCATTGCGTCAGGTCCATCATCCGCCAGGCGGCGATCTGGTGCAGGATCTCGTTCGGATCATCGACGAACGGCAGATAGAACCGCTCGACCTCATGGCCGGCCTCGAGGAGCTTCTCCTCCAGCCATTCGACGATGAAGCGCGCCCCGCCGTTGATGAACGGCACGATCGAGGACAGCAGGACGATGCGCATGGCCTAGACCAGCACCTGATCCAGGGCGGCCACGACGCGGTCGATATCCGCTTCGGAGAGGCCCGCGTGGGTCGGCAGGTTCAGGCCGTCGGCGCCGCAAGCCTCGGCCTGGGTCAGGTCGCCGGTCGCCAGATGGGCATACGGCGGCATGATGTGCATCGGGTGAAACACCGGCCGGCTCTCGACGCCCAGGGCGTCCAGGTCCTTGATCACCTGGTCGCGCGAGGTCGAGAGGCCCTCGCCCAGGCGTACGGTGTACATCCAGAACACATGGCGGCCGGTGTCGGCGACGTGCGGCTTGATCACCCGATTGCCCAGGCGGGCCAGCTTTTTCTCGTACCAGGCCACGACACGCTCGCGGGCGGCCAGGTGATGCTCGACGCGCTCCAGCTGGGCCAGGCCGATCGCGGCCTGGATGTTGGTCATGCGGTAGTTGAAGCCAACGACCGGGAACCAGTAGCGACGGTTCGGATCCATGCCCTGGCTGCGATAGAGGCGCATGGTCTTGGCCAGCTCATCGTCGTTCGTCGTGATCATCCCGCCTTCGCCGGTGGTGATGATCTTGTTGCCGAAGAAGCTGAAGGTCGCGCAATCGCCCAGCGAGCCGGACATCTTGCCTTTGTAGGTCGCGCCGACCGCCTCGGCCGCGTCCTCGATGACCATCAGGTTGTGCTTGCGGGCGATCTCCAGGATCGGATCCATGTCGGCTACCTGGCCGTACAGGTGGACCGGCATGATCGCCTTGGTGCGCGGCGTGATCTTGGCCTCGATCAGGGCCGGATCGACGTTGAAGGTGCGCGGGTCGTTGTCGACCAGCACCACCGTGCCGCCGCAATAGGTCACGGCGTTGCAGGAGGCGATGTAGGTCAGGCTGGGAATGATCACCTCGTCGCCCGGGCCGATGCCCATGGCCACCAGGGCCAGGTGCAGCGCCGTCGTGCCGTTGTTGCAGGTGATCGCGTGCTTGACGCCGCAATAGTCGGCGAAGGCCTTCTCGAAGTCGGTGATGAAGCGGCCGGCCGACGAGATCCACGTCGAGTCCATGCACTCCATGACGTAGTCGCGCTCGTTGCCGTCGAGGCTGGGGGCGGCGACGGAAATCCGCGGCAGGCTGGTCAAGAACGCTCTCCTTTGATCTGGGCCGGCACGCCGATCGCCACGACCGCGTCCGGAAGGTCACGCACCACGACGCCGCCGGCGCCTAGGATCGTGTCGGCGCCGATGCGCACGCCCGGGATCACCCGCGCGCCCACGCCAAGGAAGGCCCGCTCGCCGATGGTGACGCCGCCGGCCAGGGCCGAGGCGGGACCCACGTGGCAGGCCGCACCAAGGTCGCAGTCATGGTCGACGACCGCGCCCGTATTGACGATGGCCAGGTCGCCGATCCGGCTGTCGGCGTTGATCGCCACGCCCGCCATCACCGCCACGCCTTCGCCGATCCGCGCCGACGGCGAGATCACGGCCGAGGGGTGGATGGCGTTGACCAAGGTGAAGCCGAGCTCACGCACTTTGACGCCAAGCTTCTGGCGCAGGCGGTTGGAGCCCAGCGCCACGAACAACTCGGAAAAGCCCTGCGCCTTCAGGCCTGGCAGTGCGAGGTCGTCGCCGACCACCGGAACGCCCAGCACCTCGCGCGGTGTCGGATCGGCGTCAACGATCACCGCCACGGTCTTGCCGGAGGCGCGCAGGCTCTCGATGACCACCTTGGCGTGGCCGCCGCCGCCGATGAGGACGACGCCGGCGCTCATCAGTTCCTGGACCGACGGGCGATGTCGGCCTCGACCATTTCGGCGATCAGCGCCTGCATGGTGATCTTGGGCTCCCAGCCCAGCTTTTCCTTGGCCTTGGCCGGATCGCCCAGCAGCAGCTCGACCTCGGCGGGTCGCAGGAACTTCGGATTGATGGTGACGTGATCCTGATAGTTCAGGCCGGCGACGCCGAAGGCCACCTCGCACATCTCGCGCACGGTCCAGGTCTTGCCGGTGGCGACCACATAGTCGTCCGGCGTCTCCTGCTGCAGCATCAGCCACATGGCCTCGACATAGTCCTGGGCGTGGCCCCAGTCGCGCTTGGCGTCCAGGTTGCCCAGCTCGACGGTCTTCTGCTGGCCCAGCTTGATGGCCGCCACGGCGTCGGTGACCTTGCGGGTCACGAACTCGATGCCGCGCAGCGGGCTTTCGTGGTTGAACAGAATTCCGGCCGAGGCGTGCAGGCCGAAGCTCTCGCGATAGTTCACCGTCATCCAGTGGGCGTACATCTTGGCCACGGCGTACGGCGAGCGCGGATAGAACGGCGTCTTCTCCGACTGCACCGGATGCTGCACCAGGCCGTACATCTCCGACGACGAGGCCTGGTAGAAGCGGGCCTGGGGGCATTCCAGCCGCACGGCTTCCAGCATGTTGGTGGTCCCCAGCCCGGTGACCGAACCGGTCAGGTGCGGCTGGTCCCACGAGGCGCCGACGAAGCTCTGGGCCGCCAGGTTGTAGACCTCGTCCGGCTGCAGGCGGCGCATCAGGCGCGACAGACCGCCGGCGTCCAGCAGGTCGCCCAGTTCCAGGCGAACGTCATCATAGACGCCGATCCAGCGCAGGCGGTCGCCTATCACGTCGGCCGAGGCCGAGCGGCGCAGCATGCCGTGAACGGTGTAGCCCTTCTCCAGAAGAAGCTTGGCGAGATACGCCCCGTCCTGACCGGTCACGCCGGTGATCAAAGCCGTCTTCGCCACTATCAACTCCAGTAAGAATGAAGGTGTCTGACTACACTATTGGAGGCGATTGGAAAGCGGCCTTACGCCGCTTTCCAAAAAGCATGGGAAATCAGGCTGTTGAAATCCCGCCTCTATTCCTCGCGCATGGTGGTGCGCAGGGTGTCGCGCAGCGGCGAGAACAGGTACTGCAACACGGTGCGCTCGCCCGTCGGCACCACCACCTGGGCCGGCATGCCGGCGGTCACCCTGTTGCGGAACTTCGGCGGCAGTTGCTTGACGTCGACGCGCACGATCCCGAGGAAATAGACCGTCTTGCCTTCCGGATCGGAGAGCCGGTCGCTGGAGATCGACTCGATCTTGCCGTTCAGGATCGGAATCTCGCGCGAGTGGAACGCCGGCAGGCGCACCTCGGTGACCATGCCCGCGTGGACATTATCGACGTCGGTCGGCGCGAAGTGCGCCTGGATCACGAAGGCCTCGTCGTCGGGCGCGATATCGACCAACGGCTCGGCGGGACGGACCACGGCGCCTTCGGTGAAGAAGCGCAATTCTGAGCGGTGCCGTTTACGGGCGAGACGACGGTGATCCGGCGCTGGGCGTCCGAAGCCACGACTTCGCGTTCCGTCACTTCCGCCAGCTTCACGCGCGTTTCGCTGATGCTCTGGCTCACCTCCTGGTAGAACTGCTGCTTGATCTGGCGGATCTTCAGCTGGGTCTCGCCCGCGCCCTGTACGGCCTTGGAGCGGTCGGCGGTCAAGCGACCGATCGACCCCGACAGCGAGGCTTCCTCACGCTCAAGCGCCAAGAGGCGCGGCCGCGGCACCAGACCCTTGTCATAGATCTTGCGCAGGTCGCCCAGCTCATCCTTGATGAAGCCCAGTTGATCTTTCAGGCCTTGGGTCTGGCGATCGATGCCGTCGATCTCGCTCTGGTACTGGTCGCGCTGGGCGTTCATCAGGTCGACCTGACCCGAGATCGTCTGACGGCGCTCGATGAACTGAGCCTGTTCGTCGGCTATGGCGCGGGCGACCATCGGATCGGCGCGCTGGCTGAGCAGGTCGGCCGGGAAACTGATCGACGGACGCTGATCGCGTTCGGCCAGCAGGCGGGCCTCCATGGCCTTCAGGGCCACGAACTGGTTCTTGGTGATGCCCGCGGCGGCGTTGGCCTGGGTCGGGTCGAGTTCGAACAGGACCTGACCGGCCCTCACCTTCTCGCCCTCGCGCACGAGGATCTTGCGGAGCATGCCGCCTTCCAGGTGCTGGATGGTCTTGCGGTTGCCCTCGGCGGAGATCACGCCATTGGCGATCACGGCGCTGTCCAGCGGGGCGAACGCCGCCCAGCCCAGCACACCGACGAAGGTGAGCGCGATAATCCCGTAGCCGATGCGGGCCACGGTTTTGTAGTTGTCCGTCGGACGCTGGATCTTGGGGGGCTTCATCTGGTTTTCAGCCTATGGGCGCGCCCTGGGGACGGCCTCTGGATAAGGAACGTACGGACGGATTAGTTGGCGCGGAGCGGTGTCGGCGTCGGAGCCTGCGGCGGCGCGGCTCCGGTCAGCTTGGCCAGCATGACGTCACGTTCGCCGAAGTCGGCGATGACACCCTGGTTGATAACCATGATGTAGTCGGCCTGGCCCAGCAGGTTCACCTTGTGAGTGGCGAAGATCACCGTGCGCTTGGCCGCCTTCAGAGCGTTCATCGCCTGCATGAGCGCGATTTCACCTGCCTGGTCCAGGCTTGCATTCGGTTCGTCGAGCACGAGCAAGGCCGGCATGCGGAAGACGGCGCGGGCCATGGCGAGACGCTGGCGTTGCCCCCCCGAAAGCGAGGCTCCGCCTTCGCCAATCGGCGTGTCGTAGCCCATCGGCAGAGTCTGGATCATCTCGTGGACGCCGGCGAGCATCGCGGCGTCGATCACCTCTTGAATTCGTACTCGGTGAAGCGGGCGATATTCTGGGCCACGGTTCCGGAAAACAGCTCGATGTCCTGCGGCAGATAACCGATGTGCCGCCCCAACTTCTCGGGATCCCATTGCTTGATGTCGTAGCCGTCCAGGCGGATGACGCCGGCCGCGCACGGCCAGACGCCGACCAAGCCCCGCAGCAGCGACGACTTGCCGGCGGCGCTGGGACCGACGAGCGCGACCGCGGTCCCCGCGTCGACGCGGAAGCTGGCCTGGCGCATGGTCGGCTGTTGCGCCCGGGCGGCACGATCGAAGCGGCTTCGGCCGAGAGCACGCCGCGCGGCTCGGGCAGTTGCATGTGGTCTTCGGCGCTCTTCTCGTCGCGCAGCATGGTCTGCAGGCGATCCCACGAACTGCGGGCGCCCAGCAGGCTCTTCCACTGACCCACCGCGCCTTCGATCGGGGCCAGGGCGCGACCGACCAGGATCGAGCCGGCGATCATCGAACCGGCCGAGATCTTGCCCTCGATGGCCAGATAGGCGCCGCCGCCCAGGATCAGGGTCTGGACCACCTGGCGGAACACCTTGATGCCCGACATCACCGCGCCGCCGGCGTCGCTGGCGGCGGCCTGCCAGGCCACCTGCTCGTCGCGACGCACGCGCCAGCGCGCCTGCAGGCCGCCCCACATGCCCATGGCCTTCATGACCTCGGCATTGCGAAGCGTCGAGCCCGCGTCGTTCTGGGCGGCGATCGAGGCCATGGTGGCCATCTGCACCGGGTTCTTGGTGGCGCGGTCGTTCATCACGGCCAGGCCGAAGATGATGAAGCAGCTGATGATCGCCAGCACGCCGAAATACCAGTGCAGCATGAACGAGACGATGACGAACACCGGCGTCCACGGGGCGTCGCAGAAGGCGATCAAGCCGCCCGTCATGAATTCCCGCACCTGGTCCATGTCGCGGAACGCCTGGCCGCCGCCGCCGCGGCGGGTCAGCGTCGAGTCCAGCACCGAGCGGAAGATCGGATCGCGGGCCACGCCGTCGAACTTCAGGCCGCCCCGCACCAGCACCTGGGTGCGCAGGGCCTCGAGCAGGCCATAGACGATGAACAGGAAGATACAGATCAGCGTCAGGACCACCAGGGTGGCGACGTTGCGGCTGGACAGCACGCGATCATAGACCTGCAGCATGTAGAGCGGACTGACCAGGGCCAGGATGTTGATGAAGAAGCTGAAGACCATGGCGGTGATCACCGCCGGCTTCGCGACCTCGACCGCACGATCGAGAATAGTGGGCTTCGCGCCTGGTGAGCGGGTGAAGATCATGTCGAGCCTTCAAGACGCCGCGCCAGAAAGGCGGGCCGTATACAGTAACAACTGAGGTTGGCTCTCGACCACGAAATTGTGGCCGAAAATAAGCGCCCGGCGTTTCGCCTAGATGAAGGAACGCGTGAAGACAAGTCGGCTGCGCCGTGTCGCGTCGAAGCCACGTCCCAGAAGGTCACTCTAAAAGAAAACCCCCGGCCCTAGCGGGCCGGGGGTTCCTAAGTCTAACCGAAACCCGCTCGAAAGCGGGTCTCGGCGCGTCGTCGGTCGATTACAGGCTGTCGCCGATCAGGACCGAACCGGCAGCAGCGGTGGTTGCGGCGCCGGCCAGGACCAGACCGGTGGCGGCGACGCCGACCAGTTGGACCAGGACGTCTTGAGCGCCGTGTTGGCCGAACACATAGGTGTCCGCACCGAACTGGAAGGCCACGACTTCGCCGTTGGTGGCGGAGACAGCGGCGGCTTCCGTCAGCCATTCGCCCAGGGTGTCCACCGAGCTGGCGCCCGTGCCCGACAGGGTCAGAACGCCGTTGGTCACGGTGTAGGTCACGCCGGCGGCTTGACCCGCGCCGGTGCCGTTGGCCTCGATCGCCACGGCGAGGTTGGTGCCGTTGGTGCCAGCGCCATCGTCGTCCGTGAAGTCGATGCTCAGCAGGCTGGCGTTGGCGCCACCGACCGTCGAACCGACGAAGTTCGCCGCAGTGCTGAAGTTAGCGGCCGCGGTGATCGCGCTCGTCAGGGTGAAGCCGGTCACGGCGTCGGCCGCGGCCGTCGTCGAGTCCGAGAACACACCAACGGTGGTGTCGAGGTTCGACGCGACCTTGATAACGTCATGGCCGACGCCGGCCGTGATGTTGTCCTGGCCGGTGCCGCCCGACATGATGTCGCCGCCAGCGCCGCCGATGATGGTGTCCTTAGAGGCATTGCCGGTCAGGACGTCATTACCAGCGCCGCCCTTGATCGACACGGTCGCCGAGCCCGTGGTGTTCGCCGAGGCGAACGTCACGGCCAGGTTGGCGGCGCTGTCGGCCGTACCGTTGGCCACCACGCCCGACGCGTCGAACGAGGTGATCTTGGTGTTGCCGGTGTTGGTCAGGTTCAGGCCGTTGTTGCCGGTGACCGTGACGGTCGTGGCTTCGGTGGCGACCAGCGTAGCGGTGTGGATGGCCGCATCGTTGCCCGACGACGAAGCATCGGCGGTGTTGACATTGATGGTCTCAACGCCGCCAACGGTGATCGAACCGGCCGCCAGGACGCCCGACTTGCTCAGCGCGATGTTGAACGTATCGGAGGTGCTCAGCAGGGCGTTGGTGACTTTGGCTTCGTAGCTGCCACCGTTGATGTCCGAGGTCAGCTTCAGAGTGCCAGCCGAAGCATAGCCCTCAAACACGGCAGCGCCGGTCGCGCCGCCGGTCGAAACCGTCTGCACGCCATTGATGCCGGCCAGATTGTAGGTGGCGCCGCCCGAAGCACCCAGTTGCAGGACTTCAAAGCCAGAGAACTTGGTGTTGAAGGTCGAGTCATCGTCAGCGGCAGCCGCTTGAACCGCCGTCATGACGATCGTGTCGGTGCCGTTGCCGGCCACGACCGAACCACCCGTGCCAGCAGCGCCAGCGTAGGTCACGGTATCGTTGCCGTCACCCATCGTGATCGCCTTGGTGAAGGCGTTCGTCAGGGTGATCGTGTCAGCGCCCGCACCACCGGTGAAGCTGGTGCCGGTGGCCAGCGCCGTGCCCAGGGTCACGCCAGCCGTGTTGGTCACGGCGACGCTCGTCAGAGCGGCGAAAGTGTCGGCCGTCAGGGTCACGGCGGCGTCACCAGCGACGTTCAGGGTGGTGACACCCGTGCCCGTCACGTTGGCCAGCGTCGAGCTCTTGGTCGAGCCCGTGATGTTCAGCGTGGTGATGTCGGCGTCGACGGTGATCGCACCAACGCTGGCGGCGTTGACGTTCAGGCCCAGGGTCGAAACCAGGGCCGTCGTCAGGCTGCCCGTCGTGATGCCGAGCGTGCCGCCCGTACCCGACAGGTTGACTGTGGTCAAAGCGCCCGAGTTGATGGTGCTGGCGCCATAGTTCGTCAGCGACACGGTCGTGATCGTGCCGGCCTTCGAGGTGCTGGAGGCGTTGGCGTCGGCGATGGTCACGGCGCCGTTGACAACGCCGATCTTACCGGCGGTGCCCGAGTTGGATTTAGTCACAGCGGCGTCTTGGGTGACGGTCACAGCGGTCGTCGCCGACGAACCGGTCACGGACACCGCGCTTTGCGTGATCGTGTTGTTCGCCCCGCTGGTGACGGCGGCGGTGCTTTGAGCGGTGGTGACGCCCGACTTCACGGTGACATTGACGATCGAACCGCCGGTGACGGCGATGTTCGACATCGTATTGTCGGCGCCGCTGGCGTACTTGCCGGTCAGCGTCAGATCCACGGTGGCGCTAGCGCCGTTGACGACGATTTCGGCGTTGATGTCAGCGTCAGTCGTGGCGTTGGCTGCGGTCAGGGTGGCCGAAACGGCCTTGCCGCCGGTGATCGTGACGCCGCCGTCGGTCGTGGTCGACACGCTCGTGTCGATCACGGTCACGTCGGTCACAGCGCCAGCCGTGATGTTCGAACCACCAACGCCCGTCGACTTCACCGAGGTGACGCCCGAGAAGGTCGTGGTGTCCAGATTGACGGTGTTGTCCGTCAGGATCGAAACGGTTTCGATGTTCTTCACGGTCACGCCGACCGGCAGAGTGACAGCGCCCGTCTGCGTGATCTGCAGCGTGTCGTTGCCGGCGCCGCCATCGATCGAGTCACCCACGGTGAAGGTGTTGCCCGTGGTGGTCGCGGCGATGAAGGTGTCGTCAGCGCTCGTGCCGATGAAGGCAGCGCCGGTGTCGACGCCCGTCGTCAGAACAATCGTCTTGCCCGCGGCCGGAGCCGAAGGATAGGCCGTGAACAGGTTAACGCCGGCGGCGTTGTCGGTCGACAGCGTGCCGTCCGACAGGTCGGCGATCAGAGCGGTCGTGGCCGTGGCGTAGGCGCCCAGACCCGAGACCGTGGCGACGTTCAGAATTTCACCGATCAGCGCGGCCTTGACGGCCAGGCTAACGTCGGCGTCGCTGGTGTAGCCAGTGTTGGCCTTCACGAAAGCGGTCAGGTAGTCGATGTTGGCTTGACGGCTCAGGAAAGCCACCGCGCCTGCGACGTCGACGCCAGCGGCGGCGGCGACCGTGTTGCCAATGATCTTGTCATAGGCCGAAGCAACCGTCTGGGCGAACGACACCGACCCGTAAGCGGTGTTGAAGGCGGCGGCGCCTTCACCGGCGCCGGTGGCCAGGTTGATCGAGAAGTTGATGAAGCGGTTTTCCTGAGCGAACTTCGAGAAGTAGGCGTCGTTCAGGTCGTTGGCGTTGGTGGTCGAGTTGACCAGATAGGCCAGGCCGGCAGCCGACGGAGCGTGGCCGGTGAAGAACTGGTAGGTCTCGACGGCGACGGCCGTCGTGCTGTTGACCAGCTTCAGGGTGCTGGACAGGGCGGCAGCGTCCGAGATGCCACCGGTTTGCGATTGAGTCGCGTACGCGTCGAGCGTCAGCGTGGTGGCGGCGTCAGGCGCCTTGCCGAGGTTGGCGTTGGTGTACGCCGTGACCAGTTGGGCCGTCGTATAGGCCATGAGGATAGTCTCCCAAAAAGATCCCACACCCCCTGCGACCGATTGGCGCGCATGAGAGCAGCGAAGGCTATAGAGCAAACGTCATACGTCGACAATAGCCGAAATTCGGCCGTACAGCATTTTCCTAACCGGTACAGCGAATTCCTATATAGCGTTCCTTGTACCCCCCGCCCGAACGCGGTATATGGGAGCGTGATTTATTCGTCGGGGAGGCGAGCGCGCACTCGCGCGGACTGCCCCGAACGACCCGTGAGGCGTTTAATGTATGGCAATCCGCAACGACGCAGCGCCACGGAGGTCCAGGACCTTCGCCGCGAAGGCGGTCGCTGGCTGAAGGAGCAGCGCGAGACCGCTGGCCTCTCGCAGCGTCAGCTCGCCGCCAAGGTGGGCGCCGACTACTATACTTTCATCTCCCAGCTGGAGACAGGTCGCGGACGGATTCCGCCGGACCGCTACAGGGACTGGGCGATGGCTCTGGGGGTTCCGGAGAAGACTTTCGTTCGAGAGCTGCTCCGCTTCTACGATCCGATCACCTACGAAATCCTGTTCAGCGAAGCCTAGTTCGATTAATGTAGGCCGTCGGCATGGGAGCCGGCGCTCGCCTTAGGCGTGGGGAAACGTCCACCGCATGGCCGCACAGGTCCTTTCGTTCTTCCAGCGCTCGCCGCGTCACGCGCCGAGACCGGCTGACTGGAGCCAGCAGGAGTTGGCCGAGTTCTACCGCGTCGAGAGCGCCCTGATCCGCGCCGGCATCCGCGTCGGCACCGATCGCGGCATGAGCGACGAGAACGAGCCGTGGTTCTGCTTCTATCGCTCTGACGACGGCGAGGTGGTGATCCACTTCGCGCGCATCGATGGCGAGTACATCATCGCCGGCCCCGCCTATGAAGAGATCGCCCGCGGCTTCGACTTCTCGAGCCTGGTGCGCAACATGGTGGCGCGCCACCCGCTGATCCGGCGCGCGGACAGCGGCAGCAACATCTCGGTCCACCCCGCCGCCCTGCTGGTGGCCGTGGTCGGCACCGCCTTCTTCAAGACGGGCGAGGCCCGCGCGGCCGAGGCAGGATCCGGCAACGCCCAGCCCAATCACAGCCGCCCCGCCCTGCTGTCGTCCAGTTCGAACGCTGGCCTCACCAGCGGCGTCGCGCCCATGTCGACGTCGACGCCGACCTACGACACGGCCCAACTGCCGGCCAATCAGGCCGTGCTGATCCTGGCGGCCGCGCTGCTGGCTTCGGACTATGGCCTCGACACGACCAGCCTGGACCCGGCCGCGCGCGGCGCGATCTCGGCGGCCGCCGCGGCGCTGGACTTCGGGCCCGTCCCGAACTCCGTCCCACGGCGTAGAAGGCGGCTTCACCCCCACGGCGGCCAGCCACGCCACCATGATGGTCGACAACACGCCGGCCCAGACCGTGTCCTCGGTGCTGTCGCTGGTGGCGCTGCTCTCGACCCTGCCCCAACTCGCGGAAGGCTCGGCCGCGGCCAACGCCCTGCTGACCGTGACCACCGACGCGGTTCATCGCGACCTGGTTCTGGCCGCGCCGCTGCCGTCGAACGATGACGGCAACTGGGCCCTGGACGTACGTCTGGGCCTGGGCCTGAACGGCCTGCCTTCCGTCGAGGCGGTTCAGCTGGTCCGCGGCATCATCGGCGACACCGGCGGGCAGAAGATTTCGGTCGTCGAGGTCAGCAAGCTGCCCGGCATCCTGGCCGATCTCGTCGCCAAGGGCGATCATCACATCGTCTCGCCGCCGCCCACGCCGCAGCCCACGCCGCAGCCGCCCCCGATCGACGATCCGGATTCGCCGCCGGTCGGCGACGTGTCGACGTCGACGCCGGACTCAAGCCAGCCCGAGGCCCCTCTGACGCCCGGCAATCCGACGCCGCCCGCGCCCACCTACGCCACGCCCAGCCTGGTGAAGGAGTTCATCGACTACTTCATCGCGCACACGAGCAATGTCGAGGTGATGGTGAAGGGCGCGGATATTGTCATGTTCGACGCGCGGGTGCTGCACGACGTCGGTTCGGTCGTCCACCTGGACAGCATGACCTTCCACTTCGACGATGGCAGCTCGATCAGCCTCGTGGGCGATCATTCGTCCTTCCTGCACGGCGGGATTCTGGTCTAGACGAAACGCCTGGAGCGTCCGCTCCGGATGTCGCGAGATCAGAGGAACGACGGCCTTTCGCGGGTCGCGTTCGGGAAGGACTGCCTTGAGGCCCGCACGCCTGGACCTGGCGATTAGTTCCGCCATGCGCGCTCCCGCAATGGAAACGCCGGAGACTTCGCCGTCCCCACCCGTGGGCCCGCCGCCGCGCCGCCGCTTCGGCTTCGCCCGGCGGCTGCTGGGGCCGGTGCTGTCGCCTGTCGCCAATTATGCGCGTCGCTATCTTCAGGCCAGCGTCGAGCATGAGCTGCGCGAGGCGCGCGGCCACCTGAACGCGCTGTCGGCCGATCTGGACGCGACGCGCGGCCACCTCGACACGCTGTCGGCCGATTTGCGGGCGGTCAACCTGCGACTGGACCAGACGCACGCCCTGTTGCACATCGCGCTCAAGCAGAGCGATGAAGCCACCCGGGCGCTGTCGGCCCATCTTTCACGGCTGGAGCCGCCGCTGGCGCGCCTGGAAATGCGCGGCGACCAGTTCGGGTCGGAGCTGGCCCGTCTGCCCGGCCTGTTCGGCCCGCGCTTCGACGAGCTGGAGATCAAGGCCCGACCGCTGATCCACTACGACGCCGAGTCGACCGCCATCCGCATGCGCGACGGCTACATCCTGGCCCCCACCGCCCTGCCCACCTTCGTGACGATGCTGGCCAACGCCACCAGCCGTGGCCTGGAGCCCGGCACCGGCGACGTCCTGCGTCGCCTGGTCCAGCCGGGCATGGTCGTCGCCGATGTCGGCGCCAATATCGGCCTGCTTACTCTGATCATGGCGTGGGCCGCTGGCCCAACCGGCAAGGTCATCGCCTTCGAGCCGGAAGCGATCCCGCGCGCGAACCTCGAAAAGATGCGCCACCTCAATGGCCTGTCCTGGGTCGACGTCCGCGACCAGGCCGTGGGCGCCAAGGCGGGCCAGCTGACCTTCCACGTCAGCGACATCATCGGCCACAGCTCGCTCTACGCCTTGCCCGAAACCGAGGGCTCGCGCGAGATCCAGGTCGATGTCGTGCGCCTGGACGCGGTGGCGCCGAGCCAGCGCATGGACGTGGTCAAGATCGACGTCGAGGGCGCCGAGCTGGACGTGCTGGCCGGCATGTCGGGCCTGATCGCCGAGAACAAGGACCTGGCCATCGTCGCCGAGTTCGGCCCCGAGCACCTCAAGCGCGTCGGCCAGACCCCGGCCCAATGGTTCAAGGCCTTCGCCGACGCCGGCTTCAAGGCCTACATCATCGACGAGACGACGGGCGCGGCCGAGCCGACCAACGCCAAGGCCGCCGCCAAGGTGGTCTCGGCCAACATCGCCTTCGTGCGCGCCGGCCGCGACGCCGAGAAGCGTCTGCTGCGGCGCTAAGGACCTCGCCCATGAAGATCTGCTGGGTGACGCCCTTCGTCCTGCGCTCGTCGATCGGTCGCGTCGGCGCCGAGGTGTCCAAGGCTCTGGCCCTGCGAGGCCACCAGGTCGAAATCCTGCGCTGCGAGGACAAGGACGACCCGGCCGAGCCGCTGCACCCGACCGCCCTGCGCGTGCATCACTGGCGGTCCTACGACCTCTCGCGTCTGCGGACAGAGTTCGACGTGGTGGTGGTCAATATCGGCGACAACTATCCCTTTCATGCCGGCGTGTTCGCGATCCTGGACTCCGCGCCGTGCCTGGGGATCTTCCACGACTTCTATATCTACAACCTGTTCTCGGGCTGGCTGCACTACAACGGCCTGGACTATCGCCGGCACGACGCCGAGATCGTCGCGACCTATGGCGAGGCGGCCCTGCCGCACGCCGTGGCCGTCCGCTCGGGCCAGATGCTGGACATGGGCGAGATCGCCCGGCATCTGCCGATGACCGAATGGCTGGCCGGCCGCTGCGAGGCCGCCCTGGCTCACGCCCAGTTCTACGCCCCCAAGCTGGAGGCCGTCGTCCAAGGCCCGGTCGCCGTGACGCCGCTGTGCTGCCCCGATCGCGCCACCCCGCCGGGGCCGCCGAAGGCCAAGAGCCAGCTGACGATCACCACGGTCGGCGTGATGAACCCCAACAAGCGCGTCGACGATGTGATCCGCGCCATCGGGGGCTCCGACGCCTTGAAGGCGTGCGTCTATCGCCTGGTGGGACCGATCTCTGACGCGGAGCGCGCCAAGCTGGAGGCCGCCGCCGCCGAGGTCGGGTTCGACAATCTGGTCATCGACGGCGCGGTCGACGACGACACCCTGGACCGCCGCCTCGACGAGGCCGACATCATGGTCGCCCTGCGCAAGCCGGTGCTGGAAGGCGCCTCGGGCTCGGCCTGCGAGGGCATGCTCAGCGGCCGCCCGACCGTGGTGGCCCGCGCCGGCTTCTACGGCGAGCTGCCCGACGACCTGGTCTTCAAGATCGACGGCGAGATCGTGGTCGAGGAGTTGCGCGACGTGCTCGAGCGTCTGGTCGCCGATGAGGCCCTGCGCCGCGAGACCGGCAAGGCCGCCCGCGCCTGGGCGCTGGCCAACCTCAACGCCGCCCGCTACGCAGGGGCCATCGAGGGTCTGGCCCAGGCCCAGGTCACCAGCCGCCCTCTGCTGGCCGTCGGCCGCCGCATCGGCGGCGAGCTGACCGCCATGGGCCTGACCGACACCGACCCAGCCGCC